>CANFJX010000005.1 GCA_947447665.1 Bacteriovoracaceae bacterium
CCCGTGCCTGCTCCCGTGCCTGCTCCCGTGCCTGCTCCCGTGCCTGCTCCCGTGCCTGCTCCCGTGCCTGCTCCCGTGCCTGCTCCCGTGCCTGCTCCCGTGCCTGCTCCCGTGCCTGCTCCCGCTACAACCGCGGCTCAAACCACTCCAAACTCATCTCCTGCACTCGATGCCACCCATTCAGACCTCCCGCCCGAGGGTGACCTCGTGGAGGAATTCGAGAAGATGCTCAACGGTTAACTCCCCCGCCCAAATGGGGGATCTATGCTTTGTTTCTTTGATGTCACTGTCGTGATGACCGTGGTATCAGCTGTCAATTGGGCCTCTTTCTCCCCTCTGCCACCTAGTCCACTCGCCCCGTGCCCCATTTCCAGATCAAACCCTCCAAAAAAAATGGCGACCTAGAGTTACTAGGTCGCCATGAAATGGATCAGAATAACTAGGTCCGAATTACTTTTCGCCCAGCTCCTCGTCGATTACTTCAGAGAAGTTTTCCAATGGAACTGCACCACTCAGGAGCTGTCCATTGATGAAAAACGTTGGAGTGGATTTCACACCCAATTTTTCGCCATACTCAGAGTCTTTCTGAACATATTCAGCATATTTCTTGGATTTCACGCACTCTTCGAATTTCTTCGTATCGGCACCGACTTCCTTAGCATATTTTGCAAGGTTAGCCTGGTCGAGCTTATCTTGATTCTTGAATAACAGATCGTGATAAGACCAAAACTTATCAGTGTTCTGCTCATTGATACACATAGAAGCCTCAGCCGCAGGCTTCGCATTAGAGTGCATTGGAAGCGGGAACTGCTTGAAGGCTAGCTTGATCTTGTTGCCATATTTTTTCTTAACCTGGTTCACAGTGTCAGCAGCGCGAGAACAGAATGGACATTGAAAATCCGAGAACTCGACAATCGTGACCGTCGCGTCTTTTTTACCAAAAAGTGGCGCATTGCCCGCCTCGACATTAACCATCATTCGAGGCTTATTAAAGTAGACTTCAACAGGATTACTCTTGGTCAGCTTTGCAAGATATTGATTGATCAGCTCTTGCTTTTCGCCTGTTTGAAGGTAAGCGGTGATTCTTTCTTTAATTTGGGGATTGAGCTGGGTCTCAGGAATGTGCTTATCAGCTACAAATTTCTTGAACTTAGCGTCCGAAATCTTGATGTCGCCACCCACCACTTTTTTATTAATGAAGTCATCGAGCGACATATTCGCTTTCTTAGCCTCTGAGCCCACTAATTTATCGACGAGGAGCTTCTCTAGCCGATTCATCTTCAATTCGTACTCTCGTTTTTTCAAATCGAAGAAATCGAGTTTGTCGTCGCCAATCAGTGCTTCCTCGGTAATTTCTTCATTACCAATCTTTGCAACCAAGCCCTGTTTCGGCGCATCCTTATGGACGAAATTGATTTTTGCCTTGGCACTCTGAGTGCAAGCGGTCATCAATCCAAAGGATACGGCCAGCAAGACCCCACCAGCAGCAGCTACTGGTATAAACTTTTTATTAAAAAAAACATGATTCACGTGAATCGCCTCCAATCCAAGAAGGATTTTTTCTGAATAGTTGAACTTCATATTGACTCTACCTTTAAAGAGTAGATCGGACACCCTAGGCAATCAATTCAAAACTCTCTAATTTTTACAAAAAATCAGAGACTTCTTACTAAATCATGAAGTCGAAGAAGTCCAAGCCAATTTCCATTGGAATCAAGGACTGGAAGAACTGAAATCTGACTAGGTCGATTTTCCATCAACTCCAGAGCAGCCTGGGCCATCATCTCAGGACCAGCCGAAATAGGTTGTCGCGTCATCACATCTTGAGCTTTGAGTTGAAAAAACTTCTCCCGATGCTGAAGGGACCGCCTCAAATCCCCATCCGTAATAATTCCTAAAAGCTTTCGTCCCTCCACAACTAAGACCGCACCCATTTTTTTCTCAGTACTAGCGACAATGACTTCATCGATCGGTGCATCCCGTGTAACCCAAGAGACTTCAGACCCTTGATGCATCAAATCTGAGACCTTCAAATGAAGCTTTCGCCCCAAAGCTCCTCCTGGGTGGTTTTGAGCAAAGTGAGAAGCATCAAAACCCCGGAGGCGCATCAAAGCCATGGCTAGAGCATCCCCAATTGCTAAAGCTAGGGTTGTACTCGAGGTTGGTGCCAAATTATGGGGACAAGCCTCTGCCTCCACGTCTGCCTGAATCCAAATGTCGCAGCGCGTCGCAAGAAGAGACGAGCGATTTCCACCCACCCCAATGATCTGAACCCCTCTTGATTTTAAGGACGGCACTAGCCGGACAACCTCATCGGTATTGCCCGTATGGCTCAAAATCCAAACCACATCCTGGGATCGCAACAACCCCAAATCACCATGAAGCGCCTCCGTCGGATGTAGATAAACGGATAAACTTCCGGTGCTACAAAGCGTGGCTACGATTTTCTGAGCAATCTTCCCGGATTTACCCACTCCTGTGACGACGATCTTTCCGCCAGAGTCCAAAGCGCGATTCAGAGTGGTCACGGCCCTCTCGATTTGCTGAGCCGCTGAACTTAGGGGATCAGCCAGAGTGCGGGCCATCGTCAAAATGCACTCACCTTCCAAATTCAAAACTCGACTTACCTCAGCGACCACATCTATTTTTGTCATAGATTTTGACTTTCTCACAAGTACCCCACTCTTCCCAGCCCTTTAGACGAATGCGACGGTTGATTTTCCCTTGCGGCTCCCCTCACCTCAAGCGAGAATGAGAATGGAATGAACAAGTTGATTGCTATCACCCTTTTCCTGTTGTGTTCCCCGACGCTGAACTCCTGCATGAGCGCCTATATCAAATCCATGGGTGGGAACACATCCCAAGTCCTCGAGCGCATCTATCTCTCCGACTTCAATATTGCATGGCAAGCCGTCCTTGAAGTCCTCAAAAATACGCGGATGGACGTAACAAACAAAGAAGGCGGCTTTATCCAAACAAACTGGACTGAGAACACGGCCGAAAAAAACTTTATCGACTCATTCGGAGATACTGGAACCTATCTAAAGGCTCAGTTTAGACTCAAAATATCCCTAGAAAAAGGAAACTATCGCGGAAAAAGTAACGTAAAGATTAAGATCATTAAAGAGCAACTCATCCAAAAAGACGCACTCGAAGGATGGAGAGCCATTGAAACCGACTCCATTGAAGAAAAAACAATCCTGTACAGAATCGGTCGAGTGATCTTCATTAAAACAAAGATCATCCAGGACGAGGAAGAACGAGGAAAGAAAGAAATCGAAGGTACTCACTTCTAACTCGGTAAGAACTTCCTCTCGTTAGGTAAAAAGAACCTACTCCAAGCAATTAAAAATGAAACCAATCACCACTACTTTCTAAAATCATTCAAAAAATATCAATCATTTCAGCAACAAAAAATAATTAAACAAAAATTAAAAATAGGCATGAGTCTTGCTCTGTCAGGTACGGAGGAAAAAAAATGGCCAGCGTATCGCCCTCTTCTTCAGATGCCGTATCATTACAAAATCACTACTCGAAAGCCTATCGGGACTTAGAGCAAGCTAAAGACGCTGAACTTAAGCGTGAGCAAAAACAGAACGAACAAAACCTAAAACAGCTTGAGTCTAGCTATCAAAACACCATGAATCGGAAAGAAGAGGAAGCAAGTCGAATCACCGATGCTATCCGTAACGAATCCGCGGAAAGCAATGCTCTCGAGCGGCAGAAAGCACGCGAGAACTTAGAGCAACTTCAAAGAGAAAGCTATAATAGCCGCGGTCAACTTGCATCAGCCATCCCACTTGCCGAACATCAAAAAAAGCTCGAAGAAGCCTATGAAACGAGCGAAAAAAGGCATCAAAGCGACCTTTCTAACTCAACCACCAGAGAAGATGACCTGAAACAACTAATTAGAAACGTTCGCAAACAGTCCAACGAAGACATGAGCAAGTTGCAAGAGCGACATGAAAAAAAAATCTCCGAAATAGCTGAAGACACCAAACTTCGAACGATCAATGAAAACTTTGAAACGAACAAAAAGATCGAAGACATGAATAACTTTGTTCGCGCCGAGGAAAGAAATCAAAAAGGCGAAACCAAGCGAGTCGAAGAGGCCTATTCGCACTATATCGACGATATGAAGAAAAACCTCGAAGAGAAAGAAAGCCACTCCAGAGACCAACTCAGAACGACACTAGGAGAGAAGGACAAATTTCTGGCCAGCAACCTTGCTCGGCAAAACAGTGAAAGCCGCCAATCTTTAAAGGATCTCGAAAAAACTTACTCGACACAGATTGATCAACTCAACGAGGAAAGAAAAAATCAAGACCGGACTGCGGCTGCCCGGCTCAGATCGACGAAACAAGACGATCAAGACACCCTCAAGAATACACTTCAAAAGCAGGCCGAAGCGCACGAGATTGACCGACAAAACTTGTCCGACATGAATCATGCGCATTACCAACAACTCGAGGAAGACTACAACAAGAAAGCACACCCCACCCAAGTCGAAGACATCCCCCCAGAGCTTGAAAATAAAATTAGGCAGGGGGTGATCGGGCAATACGAAAAGACCCTCAACACAGAAGTTGAGCGCAACAAATTGGCCCAGGACAGTTTAGCTTCGACGTATGGCAGCCACTACCGTCAGGCGCTCGAAAAAGCCGGGGACCATGAAACTAAAATACTAAAAGAACACGAAATGGAAAAAACCCACGATCGAGCTCAGTTCTACGACACGCTAGCAAACACTCAGCAGGAGGCCGAAACTCGAGGGCGAGACAAAGACTCAGCTTATCTCCTTCAGGTCGAAAAACTTCAGAGGAAATTCGCTTATGCGATGGAGCGCCAAAAGCACGAATATGACACCATCATCGATGGCATGAGGGGCTCTTCGGAGGCAAAGATCATGTCTGTCCGAGAAGAAGACAGCAGAGCTGCAAAACAGGCCCTCAAGAATTTAAGTGAAAAACAAAGTGAGATCTTCCGAGATTATGATAGAAAACTATCCGAACAACGGGAGCAGTACGAATACATGATCGAAGACATCAAAACTCAGACGAAAACTGAGAACCGTGAAATCGAGCGTCGATCCAAGCAAGATCTCGAAATACAGGCTAAAACCTACGAGCAAAAAATCGCCCAAATCGACGAACAAAACAAGGAGCATGAGCGATACATCTCTCAGGGCTACCAGGAACAATTAGAAAAACTGAAACGATCCTATGAACTCACCAGCCAACAAAAGAAGAGTTAAAATTGTATGCACCCTCGGCCCCTCGTCGAGTAATCGAGAGCAAATCGGATCTTTGATCGACGAAGGTCTCGATGTAGCGCGCCTCAACTTCAGCCACGGCACTCATGATTATCACCGAGGTTTGATCCAGGCCGTTCGAGAGGCCTCCCAACTTAAGAAAAAGCCCATCATGCTCATGCAGGATCTTCAGGGTCCTAAAATTCGAGCCGGGGTCCTCCCAAAGGACGGACTTCAACTCAAAGCCGGAGATGTTCTCCTCCTCTACCCCGAAGGAGCAACTCCAAAAACCTCTACGACAGGCAAGATCGCCGTGCCAATTTCTGCGGAGATTGCTCAGGCAGTCGCTGTCAGCGTTCAAAAAGGTGCCCGAATTCTTTTTGATGATGGAAAGATTGCGACGCGAGCCACCTCAGTGAATCCACCCGAAATTGTGGTTGAAGTGGAAGTCGGCGGACGCCTCACGAGTCAAAAAGGCATGAACCTTCCAGGAACCCCCCTTTCTATCCCTTGTATCACCGATAAGGACTTAGAGGATCTCCACTTTGGCCTTTCTCAAGGGGTAGACGCCGTCGCACTCTCCTTTGTTCGTAACGCCCATGATATTGAGATCCTAAGAAATCTAATTCGAAAAGCTTCGAACGAAATGCCGCTGATCATTCCCAAGATCGAACGCGAAGAAGCCGTTGAATGCCAAAACTCGATCATCGAAGTCTCGGATGCATTACTCATCGCTCGAGGCGATATGGCTGTCGAGGTCGGTGCAGAGCGAGTCCCAATTATTCAAAAGGGACTCATTTACGGATGTAATCAGCTCGGAGTACCCGTAATCACTGCCACCCAAATGCTCGAATCCATGATCTCGTGTCCTACTCCAACGCGAGCTGAGGCCAGCGACGTCGCCAATGCTGTCTTTGACGGAACCGACGCAGTCATGCTTTCGGGCGAAACCGCATCAGGACAATACCCTCAAGTCACAGTGAAAACTATGGCTCGAATCGTAGTAGAGGCCGAAAGAATGAAGGCAAGCTACTCACGACACACTGAAGCCCTCCCTATGCCGGGATCGGTCGTCGATGCAATCGAAAGTAGCGCAGCCACGATTGCAGAAAAAGTGGGCGCCGCCGCAATTGCTTGCATCACCCACTCGGGTACAGCAGCTCGGACTCTCGCTAAATTTCGTCCCGAGGTCCCCATCGTGGCCATTGTTGATCAAGAGGCCGTGCTGAGGCGACTTGCGCTCGTCTGGGGGGTTCACGGCGAAGTGATTCCAGGAATTGTTGCCACCGATGATCTTTTTGCCATGGTGGAAACCGTTTTGAAGACTCAAAACTGGGCGAACAATGAAGATCTCATTGTCGTCACTGCCGGTGTTCCCACGCTCAAGCGAGGAACCACTAATATGGTCAAGGTCCATCGCATCGGACGTGATCAGACCAATCGATAAGGCGGGTCGAGTCCCCCTTGCCGATTCTCGCTAAAGCTGCTACTCGGAGGGGATTCTTATGCAAAATCCTCCTCTCGCCGACAGTACCTGGAATCTCAACTCCCTGACTCCTTCAGGTCGTGCATCGATCAAGGATGAAGCTACCCCAGTGATGAAACAATACTGGGAGCTTAAATCGCAGGTCGGCGATGCGCTATTGCTGTTTAGAATGGGCGATTTTTATGAACTTTTTGGTCCCGATGCAGTGACTGCGGCGGAGATTTTGGAGATCACCCTCACAAGCAGGGACAAGAATAAACCCAACCCACTTCCCATGGCCGGAGTTCCCCACCACAGTATCCAAGGCTATATTCAACGACTACTCAAGGCGGGGAAAAAAATTGCACTAGGTGAACAAGTCGAAGACCCAGAAACAGTTAAGGCAGGTAAAATCGTCCGACGAGAGATTACTCGAGTTTTGACCCCCGGAGTGCAATTTGACGCCGAGGGATCGGAGGCGAATTATCTTGCCACAATTATTCGAACCGAGAACCCCCAGCACTGGGTGTTAGTCTGTCTTGATGTTTCGACCGGGGAAGTTTTAGTTAGCCAACCATCCCCTCTTCCTTCTCTCGGATATGAATTCCAAAAACTCCCCATCCGCCACTTTCTGAGACAGACCTCAGATGTGGACCCGCGATCCATGGGTGCACCTGAGTCACTCCTCGTCGAGGAGTTACCCAAAAATTATCTCTCCCAAGAGCAGTCCTCTGCCTTACTGAAAACCCACTATGACATTGAAAATCTAGTAACCTTCCTGGGTTGTGATTCAGGAATTTTAGCTCTCGGAATTCTGCTTACCTATACCTTACGCACTCAACAACAAGAGCGACTCGCTCACCTTCAGCTGCCCGTCCCCCTGCAACAACCCAAAACACTCCTGCTAGGACCAAATACCGCTCAGCACCTCGACCTAGCCGAACTCTTCCCGCTCATCAACCAGACTCACTCCACCCTGGGCTCTCGCCAACTCAAGCGTTGGCTCATGGCACCGCTCAAAAACGCAGCGGAAATTGGACTAAGACAGGAAGCAGTGATTGAACTCTCCCAGCAAAAGTCACAGGGCAGCGAAAAAATCGGGCAGTCTCTCAGAAAAATCTACGACCTAGAAAGAATTTGCGGAAGGATCAATACGCGCCTTGCTAATCCGAGGGATACGCTTGCCCTCGGTCAATCTCTCCTGTCGCTGAAAGCGCTCGCTCAAAACTTATCAACCTGTCGGTCTTCCTCGATCATCAGTATTCAGAGGAGAATGGAACAACTGGCTCTGCACCTCGACTCACTAGCTGAGAAGATCGTCCGAGATCAAAAAGAAGCACCCCCGATCAGCATTAAAGACGGAGGAATTTTTAACCAAGGAACGACTCCTGATCTCGATCGTCTGATGTCTCTTACGGAAGATGGTCAGCGCTGGCTGATGGATTTAGAAACCCGAGAACGAGAGGCCACTGGGATTTCATCACTCAAAGTCCGATACAATCGGGTGTTTGGCTATTATATCGAAATTACTCAAGCCCACCTCAAGAGTGCCCCGGCTCACTATCAACGCAAACAAACCATGGTAGGAGCCGAACGTTTTTTCACTGAAGAACTCAAGAAATTTGAAGAAGAAATCCTCACAGCATCTTCCCGACAGAAATCGATGGAACAGGAGCTTTTTGGCCAATTCATCGAAGATATTCAACGAGAAACTTCTTCTATTATGGAAGCTGCGCGAATACTGGGAGAGTTGGACGCGCTCGTAGCTTTGTCTAAGCTGGCTCACTGGCAGGGCTGGTGTTTTCCAAAAATCGACGATTCCCGCTCGATTCAGATCTCAGCAGGGCGTCACGCGGTGGTCGATCAAGCGAAGAAAGGCCATTTCGTCCCCAATGACCTCGACCTCTCGCCCGAAACTCGCCTGACCCTTCTAATTACCGGCCCCAACATGGGCGGGAAATCTACGGTCATGCGACAAACCGCTCTGATCGTGATTCTAGGACAAATGGGTGCACCCGTCCCTGCTCATGCTGCTCAGTGGGGGGTTTTCTCCTCGGTTTATACTCGAATCGGTGCCCAAGATGCCATCGCTCGTGGCCAAAGCACCTTCATGGTTGAAATGAGTGAACTCGCTCACATCCTTCATCATGCGGACGACCGATCACTTTTAATTCTCGATGAAATCGGGCGAGGCACCAGCACTTATGATGGCGTCAGCGTCGCCTGGGCTACACTTGAATGGATTTGTCACCGCACACGAGCACGAACCTTGTTCGCCACTCATTATCACGAGCTCATCCAACTCTCCGAAACACTCCCTGGACTAGCCAACGCCCATATGGCAGTTGAAAACGAAAAGAATAAAACCACTCAGTCCTTAAGATTTCTTTATGAATTACGAGAAGGTCCAACCAATGAAAGTTTCGGTATCCACGTTGCTCAAATGGCAGGTCTCCCAAAGAGCGTCATCGAGCGAGCCTGGAATATTTTAGCCGAATTAGAATCCCATCGAACTTCGGGAGCAACAGGCCCAGCCGCCAAACAGCTTTCCCTTTTCGACGCTCCGCTTAATCCGATCGAAGTCATGCCTCTACAAGCAGCCTCCATTGCCTCAATCGAGCCACAACATCCAACTCTCGTCGAACTTGAAGCTCTCAACCTCAACGAAATGACGCCGATCCAAGCTTTGAATTTTCTCATCAAAACTCAGGACTCACTCCGATCTTCGAATTAATTTTCCGCTACTTCTGAATCAGACTTCTCAGCATCCAAGCAGTCTTTTCATGTACCTGCATTCGGTTCGTCAGAAGGTCTGCCGTAGGTTGGTCATGAGCTCGGTCCACTAATGGGAAAATCGAACGAGCGGTTCTGACGACTGCCTCTTGGCCGTGAACCAGAAGTTCAATCATTTTCTCAGCGGTTTGGACACCCCGATCCTCATGAATAGAAGTCAGCTCAGTAAATTCGCGATAAGTCGCAGGGGCAGGAAAACCTAAGGCACGAATTCGCTCAGCGATCAGATCGACCGCCTCGGCAAGCTCGACATACTGCTTTTCAAACATAAGATGAAGCGTCTGAAACATTGGCCCAGTCACGTTCCAATGAAAATTATGAGTCTTTAAATAAAGGGTGTAAGTATCAGCCAGAAGCTTAGAAAGACCGGCTGTAATTTCCCGTCGATCCTTCTCTTCAATTCCAATATCGATTTTCATATCTAGCCCTCTTGGATTACTTTTAAGACCTTTCCAATCACTTTTTTTGCTGGTGCGCCCATGGGGACTTTTGGTTGATTAAGCATTACCCAACATAGATTCTTGTCGTGCAACTCCGATGCCGCAACCTTCCAGACTGACTGCCCATTACTGGACCGGACGGAGTTTGAGACGCTCCAGACTTCGGTCACCCTCTTCACTTTATGGCGAGTCACGACATAGTGAGTTTCAACTTGCCCTAATCGCTTCGCTTTTTTAAACAAGTGATCCGGAGACTGAGACGGAAAATCCCAAAGCCCCGCTCGCCACTTTCCAGCCTCACTCACACTCAACAGCACCTCACCTCGCGCATTAACAAAGGCATGAACTTTTTCTTCCAAGTGAATCCAATTTTTTGGCTTCTTTTTAGGTGGGAAGGATTCGACATCATTTCTTTGATGAGCCCGACAAATCGGAGAGATTGGGCAAACCGAGCACTTAGGCTTAGTCGGGGTACAGATCATCGCACCCAACTCCATTAGAGCTTGATTCAAGTTCCTGGGCTCGATGCCCGCTTGGGCGGCGCTTTCAACAAAGATTTTTGATAACTGCCACAGCCGAGATTTGAACTGAGCGTCACCTTTTTGGCGCGTGACTCGACGGACTCGGGACAGCACCCTCTCGACATTTCCATCGAGGATCGCCTCAGGCTGATTGCAGGCAATAGACAAAATCGCCCCAGAAGTATAATCACCCACTCCAGGAATCCCCAACCATTCCAATCGAGTCTTAGGAAAACCACCTAGCTCGAGCACTTTTTGAGCACCGCGATGTAAATTTCGAGCCCTGGAATAATAGCCCAATCCAGCCCAGTAGCCGAGCACCTCTTCGACCTCGGCTCGTGCTAGATCTTGAAGCGTTGGAAAGCGCGCCATCCAACGCTCAAAAAAAGGAATCACCGTCACAACTTGAGTCTGCTGGAGCATGATCTCGGACACCCAAACTCGATAAATCGATGAGGATTCGCGCCAAGGAAGAATGCGTCTTTGGAGAACAAACCAGCTCTCTAAATGACTTAAAACCATCAAAAACTTGCCCATGGCAGCTCCTTCCCATAAACTGAGATCAAAGGGCAAGAACGATTGTTGAACTCAAGGCTACTCCTCAACTTCATCCAAGTCTTTACATTCACTTCGATGATCTCGATACTTATGCCGCTCCCAGGAGAGGGTGCAAATCCTACCCTACGAAAGGCCCTCCATATTGTTCTCGATCCAGGACATGGAGGAGGAGATGAGGGAACTGTCTACCGCGGCGCATCGATGAACATAGCAGAAAAAGAGATCACCCTCAGTCTGGCCTACGCAGTCGGAAAACAACTCCGTAACCAAGGCTACCAGGTCACTCTCACTCGAGAATCAGATCGAGAACTCGCCCTCCCGGCGCGGACCGCTCTGGCGAACCGCCTTAAGGCCGACCTTTTTATATCGATCCATATGAATTCGAGCCAGATCTCTGCTCAGGGGATCGAGACTTATATTCTTAATCACACCACTGATGCGGCATCAAAACGGCTGGCGCACCTAGAAAACTCAATCATCTTTAACAGTGCGTCCGGCTCGGAAAAGGACCCTGATGTGGCCTTAATTTTAAAGGATCTCCAACTTGACGCGAATTTCGCTGAAAGCAAACAGTTAGCCTGTTTGATCCAGGAAAATCTCATTTCTCCCCAGCCCATAGAAGGAGAGAAGACCAGAGACTATCGAAAAATAAATCGAGGCGTCAAACAGGCCCTCTTCCATGTGCTGCTCGGCGCAGATATGCCTAGCGTTTTAGTCGAAGCTGGGTTTCTGAGTCACCCCGAAGATCGCTCCCGAGTGCTCTCCCCGCAAGGTCAGCTTCAAATTGGACGCTCCATCACTGCTGCAGTTCAGCAGTTCTTCAGACAGAAAAAAGACCAGAAAGTCATGCACTCACTAGGCAAGTGTAAAATCATTTGACAGGATGATTGCTATAGCTTTGTTAAATACAAATAATTTACAATAATTAAATCAATGACTTACGTTACAATTCTCTCCGTGTAAAATTTAACTCACCTGGCACTCCACTTGCTTTATCTAATCTTCATGAAGGCAGCTCAAAGCCCTGAAGTTGGGCAAGAGATCTGCTTCAGACTTTACGGATGTGGAGACTTTATGAAAGAATTAAATCAAAAACTGGTTCCTCTCTTCTTGATCAGCATTCTATCTTTTGGGGTCGCGGCCTGCGGATCGAATCCCAGTACCAACGGATTTATTAACTCAGGGAACCCCATGATGGGCGCCTACGGAACGATGGGCGCCTACGGCTCAATTCCAACAGTAGGATCTCCCATGATGGGTGTCGGCGGCTACTCAGGAAACGGTGGATACTTAGGGGGATCAGTGATGGGCCCCACATCGGGCTGCTACCCGCTCACTGCACCGATCCCGTTTTCAGCCCAAAACGCTTTTATCAATGGAGACGTCGTTAAGGCAGGAGTTATTCCACCGTATCTCGATCCATGGCCATATGAGAACCCGCCACCCGGTTACGAAAACCCGGCACTCTACAATGCTTATGGCACTGTCATGTATGGAGGACTGCTCTCTGGACCTATGATGACCGCCTATCCCACGGTTCTCAGTTATGGGGGCGGACTCATGATCACCAATCGACAAGAGGCAGATGGCACCCTTCAAGTCAACGTGACCACTTCGGCCATGACGAACCCCTATGCTGCCTACACAGGGACTCCAGCTTTTCTGAGCGGTATGATTTATATCAGTCCGATTAAAGCAGCGCTCATTAATGCAACACACGGATCGGGTGGAATGTTCACAGGAGCTATGCCTTACTTTAACTCAGCCTGTGTCAGTGCGGTCTCTCTCTCCATGAGCTATACCTATACTAGATCTGGGCTCACCTTCAACGGAGGCCGAGTGTTTCTCTATCTAAATGGCACAGCCCATGGAAGCTACTTACAGCTTTAGTCAAAAAATCTTGTAGTACGTCAGTCGATTTGAGGACCGTATGTAATTACATTTGGATTTATCAGAAGCGGAGTTGAAGTAGAGTTGTGTAGGGGCCAGCGGAGCTGAGCAAAAACTAAGCCCAAGTTAAGAAGCGGTAAACTCTGAAAATCCAAACTAAAAGGGTCAGGCCAAAAGCCTGGCCCTTTTTTTATTTCCTAGAGAACTAAGGGTGGGATAATATTAATCTTCAATGAGTTCAATTCTCAATGAGTTCCTCGAATCTAAGCGCGTTGACCGGGGCCTTGCTCAAAAAACCATCGAAGCATACGAGATCGACTTAACTCAATTTATCAGTTGGCTCCCGTACCAAACAAGTCTCCAAGAAGTCGAACCGAGTCACCTCACCGCCTTTGTTCAATTTTTATCTAAACGAGGCGTTCAGGCGGTATCCATCGCTCGAAAATTGAGTGCAATCCGACAGTTTTTTAAATTTTGCTGCTTAGAGAAGCAATTTGAAAAAAACCCGGCTGAAGACATCGACTCCCCCAAACTCACACAACGCCTACCTCGGTCCCTCTCTGTGATTCATGTGGAACAATTCCTTAGCGCTGCTGACGAAGGACTTCCCTATCCGGGAGAGGATGCCGAAGCCCTCAGAGCTCGCGATCGAGCCATGTTCTACCTTCTCTACGCCACAGGACTCCGAGTATCGGAATTACTCAGCCTGTCGTCACATCAATTAGAACTTCCAAGCGGTTACTTACGAGTCCACGGCAAGGGAGGAAAAGAGAGAATTGCACCCTTTGTCCCAGCGGCGGGAGATCGACTCAAAACCTACTTAGAAGACCACCGACCTCGCCTCCAAGCCAAACTCCAGAGCCACGTCGCAGATGAAACTGACCTGGTCTTTCTCAACTCTCGGGGTCAGTCCCTCAGTCGGCAACGATGCTGGAAGATCATCAAATGCCTGGCCACCCAAGCTCAGATATCGACCCCGCTCTCCCCTCACCTCCTCCGTCACTCTTTTGCTACTCACCTGCTCCAGGCTGGAATCAATCTTCGAACCCTCCAAATGCTTCTGGGCCACTCAGACATTGCAACAACTCAAATTTACACACATCTCGCCCCCGAAGACCTGAAACGAGCGCACCAGAAGTACCACCCCCGCGGGAATTAACGGATCAGCGTGACATACCATTTCGATGAATTGATTTCGATGGACTTGAACTCGTGTGGTCGTCCACTGCAGAGAGGTGGAACTTCTGGCGGCGGCGTCTCGCTCACGATAGCAAGCGGTCGTTCCGCAAACTGGGGCCGGTTGCATATTTGGTAGACATGGCTATTCGCTGCCGTACCGCTGCGACCCATCAACAACATTTTATAAGGATACATGTCGTCATCCGTGATGAGGTGGTCGCTTGGGTTGATGATTTTTCTAGCTTGGGCTCCGAGATTCCACATGGCTTGACCATGGCGATAGTCGACACCCCAGACCCAGATATTGCTCCGAACATTATAGACCACGCCCCATCCTAGTAGGATCACGATCAATGTCTTGAGGTAGCCGCCGCGGTCTTGAGCTGCTCCGAGGATTCTCGCCATCAGCAGGATAGAAAAAATGGAAGTGCCGATAAAGTAATAGTAGTGAGCATAGATGTGAGCGCCATCGAGCGATACTGCGACGATCAGTGATAAAAGATAGAGGACAACGGGTACCCATTCTCCTAGGGCGATTGCTGCGGCGATGAAGAACCAACCAAAAAACATGGGAAACTGCCCTTGCTGAGGTTCGCGCCACATGAGCCAGAGTATATTCTTAAAGCCTACCTCTTGGAGTTTTTCTAGCGGATGAAAACCAGCGAGTGCGAAAATTTGAGGTCCTTGGGCGATGTTTAAAATTTTTTTCGCATGAATCACGTACCACCACGAGGGAAAGAGCAGACTCAAGGTGCAGCCCGTGAGGAGTGATTTCCACTGGGTCCTTCGTTCGTGAACCAGCAGAGGTAACGCCACTACCGCCCCCAAAACAAGGATGACAGTGGGTTTGGTCGCAATGCCAAGACTACAAAGGAGTATGCCGAGGGCGAAACGAGAAAGTCTTTGGTTCACCTCGAGCAACTGCACGGCTCCTAGGATCATCATGGGGAAGGCGATGCCTTCGGGCATCACAACATTGGACTGACCTGCTAGCGTACCCCCTGCAAACCAAATTAAAAGGCAGACTGAACTGCTGACCTCGACATTCCAAGCTCGGAGGAGTTTGGGTAGGTAAACGAAGGCGACGTACAGATTCAGAGCGAGGATCATGAGTGAACTAAGAAAAACCCCCACCCAAGGGTTTGAACTGAGAAGGAATCCAAATCCACATACGACATTTAAAAGTGGAAATTCAGATGCATTAATTCCATCAAGAAGTCCGCGCTGAAGGACTCGTGGGTAAATCAGGAAATCCAAAGCATCCCAACCGCGCTCTCGGACCTGCTCAGCAAAAGAAATCGACATTCCGATGGTGTCTGACTGTCGATGGGTATGTCCCCCGCTCGGATGGACCCAGATTCGTAAAACTGCGAACACAAAAAAGATGGCTATCAAGACGAAGCAAATTCGCTCTAGTTCCTTAGAACTTAATATTTTCGAGGCTTTGATGATGCGTTTTTTGGACATTGTGGGGAAGCCTAACGCACGTGCACCGATATGTCCAAGTCCAAAAGTCAGGTCGGTGCTTTGGACCAAGCTGACTCGAGTACAAGCGAGGACTTTAAAGGCAGGACCACGTTTCTTTCCAATCGCTCGCCTCTCAATCTCTTTCTAAGTCAGATCAAGTTCCGATTAATTGGAACCTATAAATCTATATAGGAATAAATTTTTTTGTTTCAATATCGCATTAGTAAATTATTATCAATAAGTCTTGGGGCGCGGGGGCTTATGGGATGAAGTCTATTTTTTTTGTGATTTTATCGGGATTAAGTCTGATCACAGAGGTTAGTGCGGCTGCTTCGATCTTGATTCGGGTCGAAGTAGAAAAGGAAAGTGCGCCTCTATTTTGCAGGTCAGAGGCAGTCCAAAATGCAGACAACTCTTATGCGGCGTGTCGAGTGAGTTTCGCCGCAAGTGATGGAGAAACTCACCAACGAGTTCGAGTAACTCGCGATCATGACACCTCAATTATAGAGCAGGCGGAGTGTAAGAATTTTTGCATTAACTTTATAAGAGCTCTAGCTCAGTTCAATCAGGACGAAATTACTTCTATTCATCGTACGGGAGCTGCCGAAGCGCTCGCGGATTGCAACTATCAACCCCGCTTTTTCAACCATCTTGAGAGCTTGAAAGAAAATGTGATACCGGTAATCGAAAAAGTTCATCCCGGAAAAACTAACACAATTCCCAGCTATGGAGTCTACCGTGGGCAGGTAGACATTACAGAAAGTTTTGGTGGCTTTGACGACTTAGAATCGTTCGGATTTTTCAAAATCGGCAATCAAAATCTCGATATCGGTGGAGGTAGATTTAACGACGCCTCGGCCTATCTTAAAGTGCTGGGGGTTTTCAATTCTGTTTATGACCCTTATAATCGTACGACGTTACACAATCAGAAAGCGCTGGGGAAGTTAGGCGCTCATGCGGGCCGTCTCTATGATTCTGTGACGTCGATGAGCATTTTGAACGTGATTACAGATTTCGAAGCGAGAAGGGAGCACATCCAACTCGCACATGATCACGTTAAATCGGGAGGAGTAGCGTACTTTAAAGTGTACGAAGGCGATCGCAGCGGCGTCACTCAAGGCTACCAAAATCATCAATTAACATCATTCTACGTCGACGAAGTGAAGGCGGTCTTTGGTCCAGCGAATGTTCAGTTTTTTCCCGAGCATCAGCTGATCCTGGGGCAGAAAAAAGAACCCGTCTTGTGACCTAATCCTTTCAGTATGAATTCTCTGAGACTGCTGCTTCAGAAACAGCCTGGGCGCTTCTCACTCTTTGCATGATTTGACGGTTGTTAAGTATTTCCTTCTTTGCGCCAAATTCGAGAAGCGGATTCGTTGTGAGGAAGGACCCTACCCGATCATCAAGCTCCTGGGAGTACGCGATGGGAAACATTCGACGAGCAAAGCTGGTGGTAAATTCATGGGAGTGCTCGTTTTTCAAAATAGGGAGAACTTCGAAGAAAGCGTCCGTTGAAAATGCAGTGAGCTCAGGTCGGTTCAAATGGTGGAATGCTATCATAACTCGTCTCACATCTTGGATAGAAAGCTCTCGGAAGCTTGGATCTTTGCCGAGGATACGGTTCCACCAAATCTTCTTTTGGTCTTCGTTTGGACTCAAGACTTCAGCAACCAGAGCACTGAGCTGACCTTTATCGTTGGCGTCTTTCTTTGCTTCGATTCGGATGAGTTCTGGAGCTTCAGGTGCTCCGTGTTTCGCTAAGAAAGAAATGACTGCCCAACGCCTTTCCTGATCCATTTTAAACTGAGGTGCGAGTTCAGCCTGATTGAGCCAGGTTCGAACTCGAGCTTGAGCTGCCGGACTCTGGGCAATCGACAGGAAGGCCGAAAACAGGAGAATTTTAGCAGGATCTGCTCCGTCCACTCGGTCGAAGTATTTTTCTACCCAGGCCTCCAGACCTTGATTATAGGAAGCTTGAATGCTTCGACCGATATAGTAGTCCGATACTTCTTGGAGCTGTTCGAGGCCGGACTGTAGAACGGCTAAATCCTGGTTCCTATTGAGTATAGAAAACATGATTTTTGCGAACGATTGCGCCGGCAGTTTGGAGTGGCGAACCATACCCCAAAGGCTGGATCCCAACATCTGAGTAAGCAAGGGGTCGTGAATGCTAGCAGTGGGGTCTGAGAGAAGCGCCAGACTCTTAGGGTCGATGACAACACTCACGTAATCATGGTCTTGATCATTTGGATATACGAACGCCGGAGCTAGCTTTCCTACTGCCTCTCGAATGACGGTCTCGCGTCCAGCGTAACTGACGTTCAGTGTCTCGCGCAAAACCAAGCCACCCTGAGAGTCGCGGTCAAAAAGAGCTACTTGAGTTTTGTGCGTACGCAGTCGCTGGCTCGCTTCGTCGGGGCTTTGCTTGAGAACGAGTCGGCTAATTTTTCCATCCTTCTCTTCGACGACTGCCTCAACTGCATTGGTTCCAGAAGTCCTGAGCCATTCTTCATCCCAAGCGCTCAAGTCCTTTCCAGAGGCGAGGCTGAGGGATTGGAGGAAGTCGGCTCGAGTGGCATTTCTGAAAGCATACATCTTAAAATAGCTTTTCAGACCAGTCAGAAATGATTCCTCTCCGATGAGATGAACCAATTGCTTCAACACTGAAGCACCCTTGCCATAGGTCAATCCATCAAAATTGGACTCTGCCTCATCCGTGTCAACCGCCACCCCTGCAATAGGGTGAGTCGTGACCAGGCTATCTTCATCATAGGCCCACTCTTTGGCCTGAGTGTTAAACTCCTGCCAAACACGGGCTGTGCTGATTTTATCTTCAAAATGACTCATGGCATAATTGCTGATATAAGTAGCAAAGCTTTCATTCAGCCAAAGGTCGTCCCACCACTTCATTGTGACCAAGTTGCCAAACCACATATGAGCCAGCTCATGCAAGATGGTCTCTGCTCGACCAAGGACTTTGATCGGAGTAGGAGGAGTTCGAAAAATATAGCTCTCTGTAAATGTCACAGCCCCGACATTTTCCATGGCACCCATATTATAATCAGGAACCAAGATCTGATCATACTTGCCAAATGGATAGGGATAACCGAAAGCCTTTTCGAAAAAAAGAAAACCCAAGTCAGTCACATGAAACCAATGATCGACATCGGCCTGAAGGTATTGCTTCATCGATTCTCTGGCAAAGAGACGCAGCGGTATGGGTTTTTCGGTCGTCGTGGCGGACTCCCACTTAACAAATGGACCTGCTACTAACGCAAATAGATAGCTACTGAACCTCTGGGAAGTCGGAAAAATCCATTGATCCTCGGTCTCACTCAGAGACTTCCGAGAAATCTCACTACAATTAGAAATAACCTGCCACTGGGCAGGGGCATCTGTAGTGAGTGTAAAAGTTGCCTTCAAGTCGGGCTGATCGAGAAGCGGAAAGGCTTTATTCGCAGAGTAGGGTTCAAATTGAGAATACATATAGTATTTCCCATCTGCCTTGTCTCGGGTACGGTGAAAACCGACTCCCTCATTCCCATAGACATGGGTAAACTGGATCTCCAACGAGTTTACACCGGATTTGAATGCTGAGGCTGGGATAAGAATTCTAGCACCATCATACTGATAGACGGCAGAGTGGCCATTGAGGACGACTGACTGCAGCTCTCCGCCATCAAAATCTAAAAAGATGGATTGAGAAATTTGAGCAGCATTGGGGTTCACATCTAAATGAGCGACTACTTTGCCAGAATAGCTTGGTGAACTCTCAGGAAGTTTGAAGTACAAATCATAATCAACCTGCTTAATTTGTTTAAATCGGAGTTCTGCATCTTCTTGGGTGAGTTTCTTATCGGCAGCATAGGTAGGGCTTGTCATAACTAAAACCCATAACAGCGAGAGTGTCATTTTAGGTAATAAAAATTTCAGACCCGTCCGGTAGAATTTCATCTGTTAACAGGCAAGGAGGGAGTGCCAATGTCGTTCGCATTTCCTACCTAATAGGATCGATTTTGGTATCGGAACCCCTCCCTCGCTTAAAATTAAATTAGTACAGTATTGTACGCTCGATCTCTCCATTCTTGGCCTCCCTTAAAATTTTTCGCCTCTTCGCAGACTCGTGCTCGAATCAAGCTTACAACGATACTTTTGGCCGCCCCAAGTTTTGACTGGAGAGTAGCGCATCCGCGAAGGAGTGTGCTAAGAATTTGTCATGCTCTCTTTTGCCGAACGCGTACAAAATTTATCAATCCAACTGGTTCCTTTTATTATGGCCGTTGTTTTTCATGAATTCGCCCATGGCTGGGTAGCGAATCGCTGGGGTGACCCGACAGCGAAACTAAACGGAAGACTCACCCTCAATCCAATTCCCCACATGGATTTGATCGGGACACTCATTTTTCCAATCATTAATATGCTCTCGGGAATGAGTCTCCTCATTGGTTGGGCCAAGCCAGTACCCATCAATCCAACTCGATTCAAAAAATACAGGGCAGGGCTATTCTGGGTTTCTCTGGCAGGCCCTGGGATGAACTTCTCGCTCGCAATCCTTTCGGCCTTTGCTTTTTGCGCCCTCAACGCCTGGGTTCCCCGTGATTTCTATCTCCATGAGCCCCTGATGAATATGGCTTACGTTTCAGTGACCTTAAATTATGCCTTGGGGATCTTTAATTTAATCCCACTCCCTCCTCTCGACGGAAGCAAAATCGTCGCAGCTTTCTTACCCTATGAAGCTGCCAGACAATACGAATCCATTGCTCAGTACAGTTTTTTTATCCTCATGGCTCTCCTCATGAGTGGCGCCTTCTCGATCCTGAGCGTACCCATTCGTCTCTGCTCCCAAATGACTCTCCAATGGATCAACGTACTCTTTTAAATGGATGCCCCCTCTATGACTCCGAAAAAAGTAATGCTCTCTGCAGTTCAACCCTCCAACCGACTCACGCTAGGGAATTATCTCGGGGCACTGAAAAATTGGGTTCAACTCCAGTCACAGTTTGATTGCCTTTTTTTTGCCGTCGACCTCCATGCAATCACCGTGAGACAGGACCCAAAAGAGCTACGTGAGCAAACCTACCGTGCCATTGCCACCTACATCGCCGCCGGGATCGATCCCGATTCCGTCACTCTCTTTGCACAGTCTCACGTCCCTCAGCATGCTGAACTCGCTTGGGTCCTTAATTGTTTTGTCTATATGGGCGAGTTGAGCCGAATGACGCAGTTTAAAGATAAAAGTGCGAAGCAAGGCCAAAACATTCCGGTGGGACTGTTTACCTACCCAGCCCTCATGGCAGCAGACATCCTCCTCTACAAGACTCACTTAGTACCGGTGGGTGAAGACCAGAAGCAACACCTTGAAATCACCCGTGACATCGCGCAGAGAATGAATCAGATTTATGGGAATGATTTATTTACCGTTCCAGAAATCTATCTCCCTCCCGTGGGTGCGCGAATCATGAGTCTGCAAAATCCGCTCTCCAAGATGTCCAAATCGGATCCAGACCCCCAGAGTGCCGTTTACCTCACGGATACTGACGACCAGATTCGAAAAAAATTAAAACGAGCCGTCACCGACTCAGGCTCAGAGATCGCTTACACTGCTGAAAAGCCAGGAATTAAAAATCTGATCGATATCCAAGCCGCTATCACGGGTCAATCCCCTGAGCAAATCACACAGACCTATGCAGGCAAACAGTATGGTCATCTCAAAGTGGACACTGCAGAACTCGTCGCTACGGCTGTAGGCCCGATTCGGGACCGCACCGAGCAACTACTCAGGGATAGGAGCTACCTGGATGATTTACTCAAGCAGGGAGCCAAAAAGGCGAGGACCCGAGCTGAAAAAACTTTGGGCGATGTTTTTGACCGACTAGGATTGATTCGAAGGGGGTAGACCGTGGCCAATCGTATTCCGATTACCGTTCGACTGAATAGTTTTGAGGGTCCGCTGGATCTGTTACTCTACTTAATCCAGACTCACGAGTTGGATATTTCTAGAGTATCCATTAGCAAAATCACTGATCAGTACCTAGCCTATGTGCGACTCATGCAAGAACTCAACTTCGATACTGCAAGTGAGTTTCTGGTCATGGCCGCAACGCTGGTTCACTGGAAAAGTCGAGCCTTACTCCCACAAGAAAATGTACCTGGCCAGACCGGCGCCGCAACCGACGGCATCCCGCTCACCCAGGAGGAACTCATCCAACAGCTCCTTCAGCATCAGCGCTTTCTCGATGCAGGGGAGGATCTAGCTCAGCTTCCCCATCTTGGGGCCGATGTGTTTACCAGAGCCAATAGCAAGCCCCCGATCGAAAGAGTTTGGCGTGAGATGAATCTCAGCGATTTAGCGCTTGCCTATCAAGAAACCCTCGTTCGCGCTCGGAAGCGTACCCAGGTCCTAAAAAAAGAGACCGTCTCGATCACGGATAAAATCATGGAATTTGCTGAAAAACTGCCACTCCATGAACTGACCGAACTTCGAAGCCTCCTTGACGCCCATGGTCCTAGGGGCGAAATCGTTGCGACTTTTTTGGCCGCTCTCGAGCTCGGCCGCCTCAAAAAGATGCGTCTCTATCAGGAGGGAGCCTACACTGAGATTTTTTTAGAACTTTTAGAGTCTCTGAAAAATTTTGATGTTAAATTAGCTCAAAGTTTTGAAAACGTTGCACTAGCGATTGCTGCCGAAGGAAATCTATCATGAGCGAAAACCGCGAAATACCCAGCTTTGAAGAACTCGCCAAACAGTGGGCTGAAAATCCCGAAACCGCCGACCAGATGATTGATGAACCACTGGACGAATTACTCGACGCGACTCTCGACGCATCCTCGGAGAAAGATCTCCAGAGACTGGCCGAAGCCATTGCAAACCAAGATCAAATCATGCTGACTGAGCTAACTTCAGAACTCCCACCAGCCGTGGATCTCGAAGCTCAAATCCAAGAGGATCTACTCCTCCAAAAAGAGGCAGCCGCAGAGAGCGAGGCAGCGAGTGCTCTCGAGGCCGAAAGCGCCAGAACTGAAATTCAACTCGACCAGGACGAGATTCAATCCTGCATCGAGGCGCTCCTCTTTATTTCTGACAAGCCACTTTCGCAAGAGCGCCTGAGAACTCTCTTAGGTCCAGCGTTTCAGCCCCAGATTTTTCAAGCCGCCCTGGATGCCCTAAAGACTCGTTACTCAGCGGTGCATCATGGCATTGAACTCATCGAGGTGGCCGGAGGTTATCAACTCAGAACCAAACCCGGTCGTGCCGATTTAGCGAAAAAACTGGTCAGAGTCCAAACTCAGAGACTCTCCAGTGGCTCCATGGAAACCCTAGCGATCATTGCGTATCAACAACCAACGATGAAGGAAGAGATTGATAAAATCCGAGGCGTGGACTCCTCTTATTTCGTTCGAGGACTTCTCGACCGAAAACTTATCAAGATCTCAGGACGCTCCGAGCTCCCGGGACGCCCCATGCTCTACGGCACCACCCCTGAGTTTTTAGAAATTTTTGGCCTCAAAGATCTTACCTCGCTACCCTCACTCCGTGAGCTCGAACAGATGATTCCCGCGAGCCAATCTGCAAACCCCGAAGACGACGACCCAAAAACCCGAGAAATGCGACGGCTCGTGAGCGAAATGAAGTCGGATCACTCCTCGGCCCTCCATTACAACCCCAAGGAAGATGATAAAATCCTTAAAGAAATCAGGGATCAAGTCAATCTCATCCCGACATCCACCCCCTACCTCGATGAACTCAAAGCAGCCGAAGCACTCGCTCTAGTGGAGCAAAACAAAGAAGTCAACGAGGGTCCTAATACGACATCCATCAGTCCAGACTGAAAGCTGCAAAAGTGGCCAGAGCAGTCCACTTGTGTTATATAGTAAAGACTTATGTCAAAAGAACGGGTTCAGAAAATTTTAGCAAAGGCTGGCATCTGCTCTCGGCGCAAAGCTGAAGAGATGATTGTGGAAGGCCTCGTAACCATCAACGGAAAAGTAGCCAAGCTCGGTGATCAAGCCGAGTGGGGTGAAGATGCAATCAAAGTCAGCGGCAAGCTCCTCCTCCAGAAGGAAACCCCCACTTATCTCGCGTTCTTCAAGCCCAAGGGCGTCATCTGCGCACTCGCAGATCCTCAGGGCAGGCCAACTTTGGCTGACTACATCAAGAAGGTCACCCATCGGGTCTATCCTATCGGACGACTGGATTTTAACAGTGAGGGCATCGTTCTCTTGACCAACGATGGAGATTTCGCTGAAAAAATTCAGCGAAAGGATGATATTCCAAGAGTCTACGCGGTGAAGGTCAAGGGTCATCCCACGGAAGAAATGATCTCTCGCCTCAAGAGAGGTGCCCGAGTTGGAAACGAGATCAAGCGGCTATTTAAGCCCCATGAAGTCTGGGTCAAGCAAGAGCTTGCCAACAAAGCCCTTGTTCAAACTGTTGTAATGGGCTCTGGAGCTTTCGACATCAAGTCACTTTTTGAAATCAAGGGATTCTTGGTAGAGAAGATCACCCGAACTTCCTTCGGCCACCTCACCCTTCGTGGGCTGGAGCCAGGCCACTACCGACTTCTCAAGCAAAGCCAAGCCTTCGCTCTCCTCGAGCAGCCTGAACTCGGCGTCAAGGTCGCAGAGGAACGGCCCAAACTCCGATCCAAACCCGTTCGGACCGCTCCGATCCCTCGGCCACTCTCTAAGACTTTAATTCGACCGCTGGCCAAGCCGATCACTCCCCGAGCCGGATCCAGTGAGCGAAAAACGCCCCGAACCTATGGGGCCCTCGGCGCGCGTCCTCAAAGTAAATCTCCGAAAAAACGCATTAAACCGCTTTAAGTCGCTTTTCCCATTGACTTCAACATGGCTCAGCGCATAAGGTGTCTAAGCTTTCAACGACAAGACTTTCAAAGCTGAAAAATCGAAGTTGTAGGCAAAATAATGACGCGGGGTGGAGCAGTCTGGTAGCTCGTTGGGCTCATAACCCAAAGGTCCAAGGTTCGAATCCTTGCCCCGCTACCAATTGATAGTTAACAAAGTCGCTGACTTAGAAGAAATTCTGGGTCGGCGATTTTGCTTTTGGGGGAGTGCCTCTGAATCAATAGATGAGCCACCCCCTAAAGCATCGAGACTTCAGCCCTCCGACGCCGTAATTATAATTTAGTCATTCCAATATTAATTTAAAATCTCATATAATCATTAATATGAAACTAGCCCGCCTCATTTATTCGAGCTCACTGAAACCTCATGTGGACCATACTGAAATAAAAAAAATTCACGAGGTCGCTGAAGAACAAAATAGAAAGCTCCGCGTTACGGGAATGTTAATTTTTGGAAACGAAAATTTTTTGCAAGCTATCGAGGGGGACCGAGACGTTATTAACTCACTGTATGATAAAATTTTTCACGATCCTCGGCACCATCAACTGATCATCCGGAGCTACCAAGAAATTAACGACCGCAAATTTAATCGTTTCGCAATGAAGCTGATCCTTCTCACCCAAGCGAACGCCCAGTTTGTATTGCAATTCTCCACCAGTGAGCTATTCAACCCTTCAGAAATGACCAGCGAAAGTGCACTGAAAATGATGCTTGCACTGCGCGATTAGGTTCATCGGATAGATCTCCAATAAAGGAAAATCCCTGGGCTGATTCTTGATTTTTTTTCTTAAAATCACACCCAATCATGCTAGATCAATCAACCACAACGTATTCCTTGGAGGATACCCCATGAACTCAACCTTGACCCGCCAACGCAAAAAGCTCGGACTCAATGGACCCGAAACCTTTCCGATCGGTCTCGGATGCATGGGGATGTCAGGGATGTATGGACCATCCAATGAAAAGGAAGGGATTGCCACGATTCATGAGGCCATGGAACGCGGAATGAATCTCTTAGACACCGGTGATTTTTACGGAAGCGGCCACAATGAGATGCTGATCGGTCGAGCGATTCAAGGCCGACGAGACCAAGTTTTACTCTCGGTAAAATTCGGAGCCCTCCGAGCGCCAGGGGGAGGCTGGACTGGATTTGATAGCCGCCCTCATGCAGTCAAAAACTTTCTCGCCTACTCCCTCACCCGCCTTGGCGTGGATTACATCGATATCTATCGACCCTCACGCCTGGACCCCCAAGTCCCGATTGAGGAAACCATAGGTGTCCTCAGTCAAATGGTTAAAGCTGGCTACATCCGCCACATTGGCCTCTCGGAGGTCGGCCCTCAAACCATCCGCCGAGCCCACGCCGTCCATCCGATCGTCGACTTACAAATAGAATACTCAGTCATCACCCGCGGGCCTGAGGCGGAAATTTTTCCAACCCTCCAGGAACTCGGAATCGGGACAACTGCTTATGGCCTACTCTCCCGCGGCCTACTCAGCAGATCTGCACCCAGCGCAGCAGGAGACTTCCGCTCCTATTTGCCCCGATTTAAAGCCGAAAACTGGACCCAGAATCAAAAGCTCATTGATCGCCTCAATGAAATCGCAAATGAAAAAGGCGCAACCGTCACTCAACTCGCCATCGCTTGGGCGATTCACAAAACCCCATTCATAACGCCCGTACTCGGGGCTCGAACTCGAACCCAACTCCAAGAGACTTTAGGAGCGTTAGATATCCAGCTCTCGCCCGAGGACCTCAAAAGGGTCGAGGCAGCAGTCCCCCAATCAGAGGTCGCCGGCACCCGGTACGACGCCCACCAGATGAGAACCCTCGACAGCGAAAAATCCCCTCAAAACTCTTAATCAATGATGTGGCTCTTTCTCGTTTTCCTCACCCTAGAAGTTGAGAGCCGAGCAGGCATGGAAATGGGCCCTCAGAGTCTATGGCAAATCCCTTCAGACTGTGGGGCAATGAGTGTCTGGGATACCAGCATGGGCATGTGCATGCCGCTCCCCATGCCAGGGATGCCTATGAAAATGCTCATGACCCACGGCAACCTATTCGGCACTCAGACCTGGCAGGGCGGTTCCCGCGGAACACAGGCCATTTCATCGACCCAGATGATCATGATTGACTCCGGAAGTTCGCTAGGAGACTTTCACTACCTCAATGTCGACCTGATGATCACTGCAGAAAAGTGGACGGTTCCCGCTCGAGGCTACCCGCTGCTACTGCAAATTGGGGACAGGAATCAGTATGGGGCCCCTTATCTCGACGCTCAACACCCACACAGCTCGCCCATCATGGGGATCACACTATCAGATACCATCTGGCTAGGCGGCGCCAAAGACCACATCAAGGTGTTTTTTGCTCCCCGCGGTGAGGCCACGGACGGACCGATTGCTTTTCTTCACCGAGCAACCGGGATCATCAACCCCGACGCACCTCTAGGCCATCACATTGGACAAGACGTAAGTCACGTTTCAAGTACGGTCCTCGGCTTCTCTTTAAAACTAAGTAAAATCCGATTTGAACTTTCCGCTCACCATGAATCAGAAGCCCCTCCAGACCAAGTCAATCTCCCCATAGGGGTCCCGGACTCCTTTTCGTCTCGATTCATCTATGAGGGATCCAACGAGTGGGCAACCTACCTCTCCTTCGGTCACCTCGCCTCAGGCGAAAAGCGCTACTCGGCTTCAACCTACACGTACCTCCCGCTGACGAGTGCTTGGACCTTTCACAACTCCCTCATTTGGGGTTTAGTAACACCTTACGACAGTGCTCCCTCTCTTCATTCCTTCAGCGAAGAATTTCTCCTCCGAGGTGATCGCCCACGAATTTGGTGTAGGCTCGAAGTCCTTCAGCGTACGGGAGGAGAACTCGAAATTCCCGCCCTGATCCACCCAAATGGCCAGTGGTTAACCGCCCTCACCCTAGGCTACACGCATAATCTCAGCCGCTGGAGAGAGCTTGATTTAGGATTAGGATTCTCCATCACCAAAAACTGGCTCCCCGAAGAGTTCAGATCTACCTACGGGGGCAATCCTTGGAGTGGAAAGATCTTTCTCCAATTGGGCGGAATGGGCATGTGGGGCTTTTGATTTTAGCAATTGATATTTCGACTCTAGGGTAGTACCCATCTCAACTAAATTTTATCAACCCACAATCACACACCCCAGCAGATGTGCAATCAGGAGACCGAGCAGTGACGCATACTTTTAAAGTGGGACTGATTTCTATTTTTTTCCTTCTATCTCCGAGCTCAGCCCGGAGCATGGAGGATCTGAGCAGCCCCGGCGATGCGAACTTTTCTGAACCTCTGGGTGATAACGATCCTGACCCATCCCTACAATATCCTGGCGACGCCGATTCGGATTCAACTTCCACCTCGCGTGCGGCTTCCGGATGGCTTGCTGTCTGCGGTTTTAGCTTATCTAAATCAGCTCTCACCACCCTCCTCGAGTTCCCTGCAGAAAATTTAAGCGTCCGAATGCAGGGCAGGAATCAGACTGACTTTTTCAAAACCTGCAAAGCAGTATGGAAGCAAGAAGGTGTTTCGGGCTTTTATCGCGGATGGCTCCCTGGGTATCTGAGGACTCTGGCGAAGGCGGGATACCAATGGTCCTGGATCAGCACTTTACAAAACTCCTTAGTCGCTCACTCCCTCGACGAGATCGACCCACGGAAGAACTTGAAAAATGGTGTAATTGGCCTTGCAGTGGCCTGCATGGATACCGCGCTATTAACTCCCTTGGAAAAAGCAAAAATCGAAACCATCCTAGATTCACGAATTCCGCCTGAACGCCCGCGTCTGCCAGATCTGATCGAAGGGGAAACACCCCAAAAACTGGTGAAAAAATGGCTTCAAAGAATCCAACCTTATCGAGGAGCAACACCATTTTTTATGGAGCAATGGCTGGGTTGGACGCTTTTTTTAGTCGGTCAAAATGAAGGACAGTCTCAGGCCAAGGAAACTTTCGGAGAAGAAAATGCCGCCTTCTACAAACCCGCCCTAGGCGTCATCCTCGGGGGCTTGGACACTGCGTTTTCCCTACCCTTTGCTAATATCCGCACGAGGATGATTATGAATCATACTTCCTGGACAGCTCGACAAATTTTAGGCTCAGTCCAGGAAATGGGCACCCCAGGACTGTACTACGGCTGGAAACCGGCTCTATTAAAGGCCACCATTGCGGGAGTTTGCGACATCTATTTTATTTCCTACCTGGAGGCTAAGTCGAAAGAGTCAAAAGAGTTACAGTGAGCCCGGGGTTAACCTCTAATACTTAAAGAATTCACCCTCTCAAAAAAGCTGAGAATATCGATTGGCTTCCTAAAAATAGAAAACTTTTCCGACTGCCCAATTTTCTCCAAAATCCCGCTCACTTCGGCTGATTGAAGCGTGGGATCAAAAACCACTAAGACGTTTTTGATAGCAATATCTTGGTTGAGTTTTTTCAGATACTGAGTCCAGACGGGAATCTCAAGACCATCCAGATCGAGAATCAACACATCAGCCCTAACTGTCGCTAAGTTAGAAAAATCAAACCACTTCGCTTGTCCCAAAGCAAAATCCTGAAACATTTTTTTTAAAAATGCAGAGAAGTTTGAATCTTTTGAAAAGATGCTGACATTTCTGGTTGAGTTTTTGGAGCCGAACTTCCCGACAGAAGAACGAGTCAGCCAGGATGCCTGTCCAGATTGCTCCTGAGCGTAGATTTTAAAAAGATCTCGCATCGAAATAATGCCTGCCAAAATTTGCCTCGACTGAGTCGAATCAGTGAGTGTCACAGGAACATGCCTGAAATTATTCTTGAGCATAAAGTCAGCCGCTTGACTCAACTGAGAGACATCGAGAGTACTGACCGGAGAGGTCATCGATTCTCGAATCGGATGAGTCCAAAGTTTTTTTCTGATGATCTGCTCAAACTTTCGTAATAGGTCACGTTCAGTAAAAATCCCGATGAGATCCACCTGACCCTCATCACTCACGACTAGAATCGAACCCACACGATGTTCATTCATCATGCGAATACATTCGTCTAACGGCGTATCAGCTCGCGCAATGAGCGCTGGAGATGGATTAATTTTAGACTGCATAGCCTTAATCTTAATGGAATCTTAATGTATTTAATATCTTATTTATTTGGACCCAGCCCAGAATCATCAAAATATCGACTGATAATGGCACATTCACCCACTCCTAAAAATCGGCAAGATTGAGAGTAATAACTCCTTCGAACTTGGGAAAGGATCTGATTGCGGTAAACTGGGTATTTAAACTGATGACCTAAGAAAAGGCGATAGGTACGACCTTCAAAGTTGACCTCGCGCTTTTCTATTGTCTCAAAGTAAGCTTGGTATTCGGCAATTTCCTTTGCATGCCGAGTAAAAACCAAGACATTCTTTCCATTCATCGACCTAAAATCACTTAAAAGGTCGTCTTGACGACCAAATAAAACTCCCTCTCCAAAAACACGGACACGCACCGGAGCCGCCGCCTCCAAAAGCGCCGCCTCCGTATAACCGTCTGCTGCCAGGAGGTACTCACCTTGATAAGACTCCAAAACATGACTCAGTGCGGGGGCGGCTAAATACATCTTAAGCCCTGGGTAGAAGCCCTTTTCCCTCCAAGTCTCCGGGGACAAGGATATTAGAACTAGAACACTAGCAGCTGAAGCCCCACTCAAAAGAGCAGTCCATCGAAACGCAGACTTGAGATCAACCTCTGACCATACAGATGCAATCACCAAGTAGAAAAACGGATAAAATGACAAGGTCCAGTGCAAACCCTGACGAAATTTAAAAGAACTCAGACCGAAAACTAAGAGTGGAATGAAAAAGCAAAGCCCCCCCAAAAACTCAAGAGGACGATCAGAGAAATTGACCCATCTCTTTCTGGAACGAAATAAGTAATAAACTCCTACGGGCCCAATTAAAATCAATTGAAACTTAATATACTCAATGACCTGAGAAAAATTTTCAGTCTCCCCAACATTCCTACCCACAGTATTGAAGACCAAATTAACCCAGCAATGACTCGAATTCCAATAGAGATGAAGTGCCAAAGACGGGAGAAAAGAGAGAATTCCTATCCCAAGCATTTTCCACACTTTTTTACTCCTAAAGCTCCCCAGTGCATAAGCGAAAAAACTCAGACCCAGCAAAATGACAAAATACTTTGAAAGAAACGCTAATCCAAAAAATAATCCCCCAAAAGCAGCTAGAAGCTTTCGATCCTCTTGAATCGATCGGTAGAAAAAATAAAAAGAGAAAAAAGAGAATAAAACTAAAGGTACATCCGTGCTTAAGATTGGAAGCAAGAAATGAATCGGGGCGATTAGAAATAATGCTCCTCCTAGGTAGGCTCGGACCAGCCTCGAGGACTCGACGGAGCCCGATGACTCTCGTCCGCGCCTCAGGAGAAGATCGACCAGGAACGGGGCAAGAATGGAGCTCAAGAAAATAACCGGAAGTCGGAGAATCACAGGCGAGGTCCCCCACTGCCGCATGATCGCTAAAATCCAACCCATCATTGGGGGCTGATCATAATACCCCAGCGCGGGGTATTTGCCCCACATCACATAATAAGCCTCATCTCCAGTCAGCGGCACTTTCGTCGCAATGAGGAGCTTCAGACCGATCGAAAGTGCGCTGACGCACCAAAACACTTTTTTCCAAGAATGGGCCTCTTGCTCTAAATCCATGAAGCCTTAATTTTACACCGACACCGCTCCATACCCAAGAACTTTAACGATCCAAGTTACTCACGAAGGGGAGACTGAGTTGAGAAGCTCCCCGATGACCTGATAAATTTTTCTCAACTCCCACTCTTGGGTGCAGTAGGGCGGCAGAACGTAAATCACATTTCCGAGAGGCCGAATGAACACTCCCTGATCCAGGGCCTTTCTGCCAAGCTGCTTAAGGCTCCCAACGAAATAGCTTTCAGAGGTCTGAACTTCAATCACTCCGATCGTTCCTAACGATCGCACCGAGCTCACGCGAGGATGCTGGCGAAACGCACTCAATTCACGTTCTGTTTGACGGCACAGGCTCTGGATCTGATCCTGACAACTCTCCGAGTGGAGGATCTTCCAAGAAGCAATCGCTGCAGCACAAGCTATGGGATTAGCGGTATAGGAATGACCGTGAAGAAAGGCCGTCTTCAGATCGGAGGACAGGAAGGCATTAAAAACTTTCTCACTCGTGAGCGTCACGGCAAGAGGCAAAAAACCTCCCGTAATCCCCTTGGATAAACACAAGAGGTCGGGTCGGATGCCCGCGTGCTCAGACGCAAAACAACGACCCGTCCTGTAAAACCCCGTAAAGACTTCATCGCTGATCGTAAGCACTCCCTCACTCTGACAGAGCTCCACTGCCTCTCTCAAGAAGTGCGGGGAGTACATTTTCATCCCCGCGGCTCCCTGAACGAGGGGTTCAAAAATAAACGCAGAATAGTGATCCCGATTCCTCAGGAGAAGGTCCTTCAATGAGGTCAAATCACCGGGATTAACAAAATCAACCTGAGGGAGAAGTGATCTAAAAATTTTGTGGTATCCCTCAGGCTCTCCTACAGCCATCGCTCCGAGAGTATCCCCATGGTAGGAATTTGAAAGCGCGAGGAACCGCTCGCGAGGCTTACCACCCGAGTTGATGTGAAACTGAAAGGCCATTTTCAAAGCCGCTTCGACTGCTGTCGAACCGTTGTCTGAATAAAAAACCCGTGAAAGACCTGCTTCTCGAATAAACGGATGCTGAACCAACCCCTCAGCCAGTCGAATAGCCGGCTCATGGGTGACGCCAGCAAAAATAACATGCTCCAATTTTCGAGCTTGATCGAAAATGGCTTGTGCGATTTCGGGATGAGCATGACCATGAAGGTTAACCCACCAAGACGAGGTCCCGTCCAGCACTTCCCTACCATCCGCTAACGTCAGGTACGCACCCCTGGCAGAAACCACGGGCAAAATAGGCTCATTCAATCCGTGTTGCGAATATGGGTGCCAGATCACCTTTCGATCCCGCTCCATCCAATCGATACGATCTAAATCAACCTGTGTGCCCAAAATCTGCTTCAAAACTTCCAAACTAATCCGCTCCCGGGCCACTTGGGCAATCCGACTCGGTGACAGCTCTGGCAAATGAGGGATACGGGCCAGAATGGGAGTGTCCGTCACCTTCCCCAATGCAGCTTCAAGCTCGGGGTCCTCGTCTCCGACCAAGACAATCCCCGCCAGATCCACGCCCCCTTTTGCAGCAGCCTCAATACTCAGCAAAGTATGATTGATCGTACCCAAGCGGGTGGAAGCCACCAAAAGCATCCTTAATCCCAATTTACGAATCAAGTCTCGCGTCGTTTGATGCTTATTCAGGGGCACCAGCAAGCCCCCTGCTCCCTCCACCACCCAAGTCCGCGAGGCCAGCCCCTTCCAGACCTCTGAAACCCGCTCCAAGTCGATTTCCACTCCGTGGAGCTCCGCAGCTCGATAAGGCGCAGCAGGTTCTGGAAATCGGTAGGCGGGCTCCGGAAACTCATTCAGCGGCAGGCTCAGTAAATCGGCGAGAGCCGGAGTGTCCTCCTCCGTCCCCGTCTGGATCGGCTTAAAATACCCCGCCGAAAACCCTCGCTGCTGAAACGCTGAAACCAAAAGAGCACTCACGACAGTCTTGCCCACTCCCGTGTCAGTCCCAGAAATAAAAATCCCATTCTTCATCACTTAATTCTTCCTTCCAAACTCTTGTAAGCGCTCGCTCAACCTCAGTAGTATTTCAAGAGAATGATCCCAGTGAACACAAAGCCTCAACCGAGCGGTTCCTTCAGGCACTGTGGGAGGCCGAATCGCACGCACGTCAAAGCCTACTTCCTGGAGCTTTTCCGCTACACGCAGAGCCACCTGATTCTCCCCCAAGAGAACCGGAACAATTGGGCCGGGCTCAAAAGATTGAAGTCCGAAGCTACTAAGCGACTCCCTCAAGCGATCAGCGCCCTTGAACAGCGATGCTGCCCGCGCCGGCCCCACGTGTTTCCAATAACTCACCGACTCATCCAGAGCGACTGCCAGCGCAGGTAGCGGAGCCGTCGAGAAAATGAAGGGCCGAGAAAAATTCACTAGGTAGTCCTTGAGTTTTGCGCTGCCAGAAACCCAAGCCCCGCCAGTACCCAAAGCCTTACCCCCCGTATGGATGGTTGCAAAAACTCGGGAACTCAAACCCAGAGACTGAACTAATCCCCCCCCACGCTGACCATCTCCCCAAAGTCCGGTCGCATGAGCTTCGTCCACCACCAAAAGGGCCGAAAACTCGCCCGCAAGATCTGCTAGAGCGAGAAGTGGAGCGGTATCCCCGTCCATTCCAAATAGACTTTCTGTGACAATGACCTTAAGTCCTGAGTGTGAAGAACTCTCCTGTAGTTCGCGTCGGAGTGCACCCACATCCCGGTGGCGATAGACCACTCGCCGCGCTCGACTCAGCCGCATCCCATCGATCAGCGAAGCGTGATTGAGCTGATCGGAAAACACCCAATCCTCGGCGCTCAGAATCCCCGACAAAAGGGCCAAATTGGCTTGGTACCCGGATGGAAACAGAAGCGCAGCCTCTCCTCCTGAGAACCGGGCCAAATTCTCCTCGACCTCATTAAAGAGCGGGATCTGCCCCCGAAGTAATCGTGAGCCCGACGCGCCGGACTCGACATCCTGCATTCTGAGAAGAATTCGTTTCCTTAAGGCTGTGTCTTGACTTAGGCCAAGGTAATCATTCGAAGAAAAATCAATTCCGACCCGAGGAGCGAGGGATCGGCGCTGAAAAGACTCGCTCAGTCGATCGAGTCGCTGATCGAGGGATTCAGGAAAAAATCTCGTCCCGGTGTTCCTGCTTTTGGGCGCGGAATCCAAATCTTGAGCGCCCCTAAACACTACCTAAAGCACTGACATCAGAACTACCGTGAGCGCTGACTTGGGTCAGACCCGGTCCAGCCTTAAGACTTTCCAGGAGAGCCTCATCAGCATCCCGAGCGGGATTGGGCCGAGTGAGGAGTTTTTCTCCCAAAAAGATTGAGTTCGCGCCGGCAAAGAAGGCCAAAACTTGAGCCTCCTTGCTTAATGAAATTCGTCCAGCAGACAGACGCACCCTCGACTGAGGCATCAGGAGGCGAGCGACTGCAACCGTTCTAACGAGCTCAAGCGGATCAACCGACTCAGACTCCGCCAGTGGCGTTCCCTCGACGGGAATAAGCAAGTTAATCGGGACCGACTCAGGCTGAGGGTCCAGGCTCGCTAACTCGGCCAAGAGCGCGCAACGATCTCGAGGCGTTTCGCCCATCCCAATAATCCCTCCACTGCAAACGGTAATACCGGCCTTGCGGACCGACTTGAGAGTGTCTAACCGATCATCGTAGGTTCGCGTTTGGATGATTTTCGAATAATACTCACGGCTGGTATCCAAATTGTGATTATAGGCATCCAACCCGGCCTCTTTCAGACGCTGGGCTTGGGAGAGAGTCAGCATCCCGAGCGTTACGCAAGCCTCCATCTCGGATTCCTTAACCATTTTAACCATTTCGATTACTTGATCAAACTCTGGGCCGTCTTTTACACTGCGCCAAGCCGCCCCCATGCAGAACCGTTGTGCCCCGCTGGACTTGGCGTTATTCACTGCCTTTTGCACTTCACCCAAATCCAAGAGACCATGCCGATCCACACCGGTCTCGTAATGAGCTGATTGTGGGCAGTAAGAGCAGTTCTCAGGACAACCCCCGGTCTTGATTGAAAGCAGGGTACACTTTTGAATTTCATGGGGATCGTGGTGAGTCCGATGCACTTGGTGGGCTTCAAAGATTAAATCCATCAAAGGTTTCTGATAAAGAGCTTCGGCTCGACTGAGGAATTCATTCATAGAAACAATCCTTTTTTAACCAGAGATTTTCGATGGAGGAAGTATCCCCAGAATGAGCTAGAATGCAACTCTTATCCTCGATTGAGTTTTCCATTGGCCAGCAGCGCTTTCTAGGCTAAGACCAGGTCCATCATGGCAGGAATCAATCCGTACATTCAAGCGCCTCGCTCGGTCGAGAAATCTACACAGAAGTTTCGAATCACTTACCTTCCCGAGGGTAAGACGATTACGGTTGACCCTGCAGCTCCTATTTCGAGCGCTACCGGGCTTCCCGGAAGCATCCTGGACATTGCCCTCGCCTCAGGAGTCGATATCGACCATGCCTGCGGTGGTGTCTGCGCTTGCTCCACTTGCCATATTATTGTGGAAAAAGGTTTTGCATCGTGCAATCCCAGCACCGAAGAAGAAGAAGACCAGCTCGAGAAGGCTCCCGGCCTCTCATCCAACTCCCGCCTCGCCTGCCAGTGCGTCCCGAATGGCTCCGAGGACCTCATCATACGAGTACCCTCCTGGAACAGGAACCTAGTCCGGGAGTAAGCTTGGCAACAGTATGAATCAAACTCCTCCAGGATCGTCACCGATTTATTTTAAATATCAATATTAATTTCTTCCTATTTCTTTTGGAATGAACTAGGTCCTAAGCAGTGTAACGCAGACTAAAAAATGGGCCCGAGGCCCAAGCGCGTAAAGGGGGATCTTCAGTGACAAAAAACACAGCTGTAATCGGCATATTTTTGATTTTTTTAGGTTTAACTCCGTCTGCAAGCGCTGGAGCCAGCCTAGGTAAATCAGTTACTTTCTGGGCTGCTATTTTATCAAAAATCGCAACTCCTGTTGAATCCATTCGCTCTCTACCACCCACACTAAGAAAGACGCAACCCCTGACGCTAAAGAACTCTGACACTCAAGAAACGATGGGCAGGGATTTATCTGGCTCCTTGAGTGAGGTCCCGCCAGTTCCAGGCGCACCTGATCAACTCCTGTTCCAGGGAGGGGCCGTTTTAGGTAGTCCAAATCCACCCAACGTATATGGGATTTTTGTTGGATCAGGGTGGTCGCCTGCGCAAGAGTCGCTGATAAAGACTTTCTTTGCTGATTTTTCAAACTCTCCTCGTTACAGCATTTTATCCTCGTACCATTCGACAGCCACTCCGATCTCAAACGCAGTAGTCTATGGTGGCTCAGCATCGATCGGCGACTCGATGGGGACCAACATTACACTGAGTCAAATGAGCCAAATCGTGGCCAATACAATTTCATCGGGGCTTCTGCCGAGGGATCCGCAGGCTGTTTATTTTTTACTAGGTGACCGAAAGGTGACCTCTCCTGGATTTTGTACCGAGTACTGCGGTTTCCATGCCTCTATGGGCATGGCGCGCGATCCGAATTCTTATAAATTCGCCTTTATTGGAAATGCGGCGTCTCAGTGCCCGAGCGCTTGTATCACGCAGCCTGCAATTTCGCCTAATGGCGACCCGGGCGTCGATGCGATGATCAATGTCGTCTCCCACGAATTAGCGGAATCAGTCAGTGATCCGACTTTGAATGGGTATGTAACTCCCTTCAGTGGAACTTATTGGGAAACGGGAGATTTTTGTAATTTCATTTTCGGTACTACTTATCAGACACCCAGTGGAGCGCAGGCCAACCTGCATGTGAACGGCCGAGATTATCTGGTACAATTACTGTGGGACCGGGACAGAAAGGCCTGCGCAGAGTCTCTCACCTCACCTTCATTGAGTGCAAGCGCGAGCGTGACTCCCACATCCGTTACAACCAACACTCCGATACCGGTTTCTGGTGTGTCTGGGATTTCTCTCAGTGCGATGCCAATTCTGGTGGTCACGGCGGTAGGATACTGGGCGTTTTAACGATGGAGAGCCCATCCCAGTCTACTTTCTCTCAAAACACCCTTGCATGTGGCCCAAAAAAGTCGCTACAATAAAAGGAGTTTGTTCATATCCCTGAATAGACGAGGAGGACCTTATTGAAAGTCTCAAAGATCAAGCCCCGAGTGCAGGTCTAAGTCAGCCTACATCGCCTTTTTCTCAGGGAGGTTATCGATTTGTAGATAGCTTTGCCAAGCCCACATTCGCTGCTCAGATCGAATCCCTCATTAGCGAAACAGACGGGTCTGAGCTTCTATTAAAAATAATCCTCGAAGAGCTGATGGGGCGACTTCAGAGTACTGAGTCAATCCTAAAAAAGGCGAATACCGGACGAGAGCCCGATGCACTTCTAGACCTGGAGTCTTCGGTGCGGTTTTTAGGGATTCAGAATGTCCGAGTACAGCTCATTGCAGAGAAATTAGCTGAAGTCTTCGAGTCTCCCCTTTTAGAAAGAAATCCACAGACTCAGGATCTCGCCACTCCACCTCCGCTTTTGCTTAAATACGCAGTGAAGGCAATCCAACACTTCGGTGAGGACACCCCTTACAAAGACTTATCTTTCACGAGTGGACTGATTTTTGATATTCTTTCCCTAATCAACTCTCAAAACAATGACGCAGCGGTCAAAAAGAAACTAGAAGCTTTCATTGAGGAATCTTTTACTCAAGGGCTTGCCATCGCGACCGCGGCACTCACTCTAGGAAAAAGCCGAAAAAAACTAGTTTTAGGACATCATGTAGTTTCGGTGGTCATGATTAACCAAGCCTCCTACGTCGGAATGACCCTCATGATCAACGACTACTTCGACCACCTTCTCAAACTACGGCAAGGTGGGACCTCACTATCGGTTCAAAATATAGCAGCTGATCACCAGTTCCTCGGGTCACACTTATACTTCAGCTCGATTATTGCGTGGCCGTTTCCAATCTTTACTGGATTAGAACTCGCACTCATCAACTCGGACACCCCCCATCTGCTGAGCGAGCCAGATGAAATGAATTATTACGACGTCGCTGCCTTGTCTTTTCTGGCAAGCTATCTAGTTCAAAATCAAGCCCAATTCAAAGCAGGAACCTTGCTCCAAGCTAAGAAACTCAGGCCAGAGCTAAAAAAGTTTGATCTCGACTTTGACGTAGGGAATATTTTTAAGAAGCAAGGAGGTTAACTTGAAGCTAAAAGTCGAAGTTTTCGAGGAATCCATCTTAGTTTCCGTTACCCAAGACGCGAACCAGCGAAATATTGCCGTATTATCCGCAGGCCTCAAAAAATACATCTCGTCGTCTGCCCTTTGGATCTATGTCGACTTTCTTCAGTGTACTATTTCGGAAGACGCCAAATCTGCCATTCTCGCGCTAAAGCAACTCAAACTGAATCAAGAAAATACCCCCTCTACAGCTGCACCGGAAGCGACTTCAACTCCACCCCCCCCTGCTGCTGCACCAGAAGCGACTCCAACTCAAAAACCTCCTGCATCAGCGCCTCAAGTGATCACCGATCAGGAATTAATGAAGAAGGTCATTCTAATCGGCCAAGACCTGGATATTTTCGAATTTAAAAGCATCGATGAGGCCGTAGTCGCAAAACGAGCAAAGGAAGGCCTCTTACTACTCGAAAAAATAGCACTCCAAAAGGAATTGGACACCCTCACTCAGAAGAAGACCATCCTCAGCGACTCCTTAGCTAAAAGCGCAGATAAGAGCCAAGGCAAAATGACTCTCTTCAAGCTGAACCGAGCACTGAAGGGGCTCCACCGCGTTCTGACTCTCGAGTCAAAAAGAACTAATTTAAAGCTCAACCGAATCAAAAGACGGATATCAGCCGAGCCTGAGCAGATCGCTTCCATGAAAGAGCGAAAAAAAGCTATCATCACTAAACTCATGGATATTAAATTACTAAATAAACAGTAGGTTAATTCTCACAGGACTTAAATAATGCCTAATCCTTCTGAAGTAAAAAAAATAGCAGAGACGATACAAACACTGAAGGACGCCATCAGAAACATCAAGGTTGAGCTCAGCTCCATGGGGTGGATCGAGACTGGGACGGAGACTGATGATTTGGCGACCACCATCGAGAATACAAAACTTGAGAATGAACAGCTCCTCAAGGAAACGGAAGTTCTCAAAAATCAAATCATGGAACTCGGCCGCGAAATCAAACAAACCTATGAGGAAAAGCTCGCCGTAGAAATCGAGGAAGTCCTATTGGCGGACGACCCTCCCCCTCCAGAAGAGCCCCCTTCTGAGACTCCAGCAGCTCCAGCAGCCCCTGCGGGTCCTGGCGATCCCGCCGCAAGCACCCAAGCTACACAACCCGCCCAACCGCCCAAAGACGTCAAGAACACCCCGAAAAACTAAGCAGAGGTTCCAGAACCCAGGTCAAGCCGGACTTGATCCATCATTGATTCCTTGCACGTCAAATTGGCTTCGCTTTGATCTAATTGAGACACCCTGGGCTCACGAGTTGAGCTCAGAAAATTCCTCACTGGCGTTGCGTAGGCATCCAGAACTCGCATCCTCACGTCAGACCAGTCCTCGGCGCTCAACTCCTGGTCGGATGGCAATTCATCCCGCAACTTCTCCAACTGAGCCTCGAGACGCTCCATAAAAAAGGCCTTTTGGTCGGAGCTATACTCGGGGGCATAGATTGAACTCTCCTGGATCAGATCCAATGCAATAAAATTGGAGGGCCAAAGCCTGTAATTAGAATGAATTTGACGATCGACTTGGGAGCAAAAGTACTCGAGTATCCCTTTTTTATTCTGCCCATCTGAGCCAGCCGTCAGGCGAGCTTTCTGAGCTTCCGGAACTGGACTCAAGTCGACTCCAAAGCTCAGGTGCACCCGCCCCTTATAACCGACGATTCCACACATCATACTCTGAGCATCTTCTCTCGGCTTCTTCTTATAAACTCCATCGCGAGCTCTCAGGAAAAGCTCGTAGGCCTTCATTGCATCACAGGGGTCAAATTCATAAGAAATAGCCAAAGGCAAAATATGAAGTTGATCCAGATTTTCTAGCAGGCTCCCATCACCCGACATGGCCAACATTTTTAAGACTCCCGAATGAGTCCGGTCATCCCCATCTTTGGCTCGTCCCTCTCGCTGAGCAAGCCAAACTGAATCGGTGCCTTCACGGATCTGGCCTGCAATCACAGAAGATAGAAGATACGACCAGCTGAGCAACTCTCTCGGCGGCAGACCCCTTTTTACTGTGACTCCTTTATTCATTTTTACTAGATCCACAATCGCTGGATGACACAGGAGATTGTCACCCAGGCAAATTTTCGGGGTGGGGCGATGATTCAGGAAGAACAAGTAGGCAACCCAAGCTGGATCGCAGAGAATGTCGCGGTGATTGGAGAGAATGACATATTTCGAGTTACTCGCTAAATTCTCTAAACCACTCACGGATAGACCCTGTGTCGTTTGTTCAACGAGCTGAGCCATTACTCGGGAGATTATCCTCCGCTGAAACTCCTCAGCTGAAGACATCTCATCTGAGACATTCGCCCCCTCACTCAAGAGCGTCCGTAAATCCAATCCCGGAAATAAATTTTTCACCTGTGCGATCAGAGCTGGGTTCCCTAAAATTCGAGACCACGCTTCTCTGAATTCATTTTTATTTTGGTAGGGCATACAGGGTGAAAAATCGATATTCTCAGCATTTCTCATTAGTAAATTCTAATTTAGATGTAGTCAAAAAACCACTGCTAAAAACTCTCTCAACCCTCAGTGAAAAGTCCGCAGATCAAGCACAGCCGTTGCATTCCCTGGATTTCCAATCAGTTTTTTCAAAAGGCTCGCGTAAAATGCAATTTCAAATGCCAAATCAAATGACATTCCTCCAGTACTATTCTCAAGAAAACTCAAGAAAGGCTCCAGACCTCTCTGCTTTACCTCGTTTTGGCATCGAAGATATTCAACCCAGTCCGGCAAAAGTGCGGGCTGTTTGAGGGCTGCCTGGATGCGATTCATCAATTCAGGAATAGGTCCCTGAACCCACTCTTGGATCTGACCCTGGGTGGCCGTATTCAGGCGCTCCAAATGCTCACGAACCGCAGCGAGTGAATTCCGGGCACCGTTGAGCAGGACCTTTGAGTCCTCAATTCGCTGAGGCCCCTGAGCACTTAAAAATGACTCGCGAAGTGCCTCTGGAATCGATGCATTTTCGATATACTGAATATAGCCCAAGGCTTGATCAATCAGAGAAAGATCAGTCTCTGAACCCCTCAAAAAAGATCGAAATGCAGGCTTTAGCTCTGGAATTTCCTCCATTCGCTTATTTAAGAACGCCACCTCTTCGACCATCACACGGCAGCTCTCGAGACCTAGTAAGAGACCCTCTTCTTGATAGCTCACTCGAAGGATTGCATTCAAAAGTCCGGTCAAATCTGAAAGTTCTTTCTCATCTTGCCCCTGAATGGAAGTCAACTCCCGGTCCTTGAGAAACTCCGAATCGGACGCGAGACTCTTCTGCAGTTCGTCTTGAATCGGACCCGTCAGAGTGAGAATCGAGTCGATCGACTTCTCGGGACAGGCGAAAATAAACTCCATCCACTTCAAGGCGAAATCACTGAATTCGGGCTTCAGTTTTTGACGAACGCCTGTGGCCCAAACGTTCACCGCCATTGCCGAAGCGAAATCGCTATCCAAGCCCTTTGCGTGATGACCTAAGACTGTTTTCAAATCAGACTGGTTCTCGAACGCGATGCTTTGCTCGAGATAATTAGCCCACTCCAAAAGCTTTTCGGACATTTGGAGACGAGACGGACCTCGCTTGGACTGAGCAGCGACCTCAGGGCGCAGGAGCTCTCGATAAGCCTGAACTGCACCCTGATAAGCAGAACTAAATCCTCTCAAAAGGCCGCCGGAACTCAATTGAAAGGCGATTGCTCGTAATTTTTCTGAATCGCTCACCCGATCCAACTGAAATTGTTCTAATAGTTTTTTTCGGGTCTCCAAAAGGGGACGAGCACGATCTTTCCAAATCTGAAGTCGAACGAGTTGAGAAGCCGATAGAGTCTTCGGGTTCCTCCAGACGGTCAAATTGCGAGAAAGGTTTCGCAATAGATCGACCCCCTCCAGAAAAACCTTGGCCTCTGAGGGCCGCCCGATCGCTGGGATTGCTTCGTCCTTGTTCAAAGCATCGAAAACTTCTCGAACTTCCTTCACTTGAGTAATTCGCTTCTTAAGAAAGTCGATTCTACTCACCAAATCCTTTCGAGTAGAGGTGCCAAACTCATATTGGCGGACCCAAGCAGAGCCTTGAGTGAGAAGCACCACTCCAGAATCAATTAAATGAGGACTCAGAAACTCTGAACTCATTTGGGATGCAATTTTTTCCTGAAGGATTCGAGAGCTTTTCACATCTCGAGCAAAGTCGAAAACGCCTTTACGCGAGTCGGCTCCAATCAAGGCAGGGACGAGTCGAGGCTGCTGCACGCTCTCCTTCCAAGACGGACAGGACTGAAGCCATTGAAAAATCGACTCCACCTCCCTCAGTGAAAGGTGAGGCAGGCCATTTAGAAAAATCGGAAACGATTGAACTTCCACCCAGAACTTGTTGAGCTGAATTCCAACGAACCGCATGAGTCGAATAAACGCATCCGAGTTTTCATTGCGGTGATCGAAGTGGGCAAACCCTTTCCATGGATGCTCGGAAACCGTCGAAAAGCCTTGAAGGGCGCGCTCGGAAACGGCTTGAAGCAGCCGAACCAGCTCTCGATTTCGTTCAAACTGTTCTGACGACGTCTGCTCGACGTTGGGGATATCCACCGAGTCGAGGATATGGGTCAATTCAGGATTCTGCCCCTTAAGCGCCAGGTAATGCGAAATCACCTGATGCAGAGTTTTTCCAAAACAACCGACGTCCGACTGGAGCTGAACCATATAGTCTTGGAGCTGTTGGTTGACATTTAAGTTCGTTCGGTCATTTCCGGTCATATTCAAATCCTTTTGTTCTTATAGTCCTGCTCTTCTTAATTCGTATCTTATTCTGATTTTTATTCAAGAGAACTCGCTCTTGACAGCTCGAACTGAGAGTGATTAAGTTGAAAAAATCTTATCTTTACCATGAAAGAAATCCCTATAAGAATTCTATCTTACAATATTCACAAAGGATTTAGCTCTTACAACAGAAAATTTGTGCTGAGTCAGATACGGACGGCTCTACGAAAAATCCAACCTGACCTCATCCTACTGCAGGAAGTCGTCGGCCAAAACGTGACCCGCAGTAAAAAACTCCCCCATTGGCCAAAATCAACTCAGTTCGAATACATTGCGGAAAATCTTTGGCCCCACTTCGCTTACGGAAAGAACGCAGTCTACTCGGGCGGACATCACGGAAATGCTATTTTGAGCAAATTCCCGATTTTAGACTGGGAAAACTTAGACGTTTCCATGAACCCTTTAGAAAGTCGAGGACTTCTTCACGCTACGATTAAAATTCCTGATCACAAAAAACCACTCCACGTGATCTGCGTCCACCTAGGCCTACTTGAAACCGATCGCAAACAACAGACCCAAAAACTTTGCGAACGAATTACACATGCAGTACCCCATGGGGAACCCCTCTTAGTCGCAGGAGATTTTAATGACTGGAGGGAACAGATTACAAAAACACTGAAGAAGCAGGTTTCTCTCGATGAAGTTTTTTTTCAACTCCACGAGACCCATGCCCGAACGTTCCCCAGCTGGCTCCCCGTTTTTCGCTTGGATCGAATTTATTTTCGTGGAATGACGCCACTTTCGGCCAAATGTCTGACTGGAAAGCCCTGGAGTCAGCTGTCCGATCACATAGCGATCGCAGCGCAGCTTAGAATTTAGAGCCCTTAACCAACGATCCCCATCCAGCGTAGGATTTTTTTCAGAAGACCAACCCCCAGCGCGATCACCAGGAAAACCCCCAAAAACACGGCCCCCAGAGTGAGAGTCAGGATGGCCAAAACCATAAAAACCGGGATCATCCAACCGCCCACCCTGAACACATGAGCGCCCTGAAACAACCCAGAATTTTGACCAGATGTGCGATCCGCGGGGCCTTCTTGAAGCACCTCACCGTCTGGATTAAGCACTGTCGCTTCCTTCACTTCAAGAGGGGTCCCATCGTCTGCCTTCAGCTGCATAGAAGGGCACCTTACCTAATTTACCCTGGAATTACCAGTCGCCGCTGGCCCCACCCCCACCCGAAGCTCCCCCTCCTCCAGAAAATCCACCGCCATCACCCGAGGATCCCCCTCCCCAACCGGAGCCACCGCCCCAACCTCCGCCCCCACCCCAACCGCCCCCACCCCAACCGCCCCCACCCCAACCGCCACCGCCCCAACCCGAGCGTGGCGGTCCTCTCCGAGAAAAAAGTCGAATCAGACCCACCAAACAGATCCACAAAAAAACAACAAAAGCCAAGCCCCCCGATCCCTGGAGCCCCCGTTGGGAACTCTTGGACATGAGATGACCTTCACCTCGGAGAATAGACTCAAGCCGTCCATCTTGGATCAGTGGACTTTGAAGTACCTCAAGGACCTCTTGGGCTGCGGACAAAAGAGCACTATCTGGATCCCCCCTCTGAAGGCCCGGTCGAATCGATTGAGAAAGAATCCTTTTGGATTGAGCATCAGTGAGAACAGGCTCTAAACCGTAGCCCACCTCAAACCTTGACTTCCGGTCTTTCCAATAAAGTGCCAATAGGACACCGTTGTCCTTGCCAGCCTGCCCCACCTTCCATGCCTTAAAAATTCGATTGGTCCAATCCACAGGATCTTGCCCCTGAAGGGACTCAAAGATCGCAAAAATAATCTGATCTCCAGTCGCCTGCTGATGAGCATAAAAAAGGCGATCAAGGGCACGGACGGTTTGAGGCTTTAAAACGCGGGGCTCATCCAAAACAAAACGAGCGGGAGAGAGAGGAAGAACTGAGTCTGCAAAACTGACTCCACCCAATCCCAAAGAAAGCACGGCGAACCAACCCATGACAAGAAAGCGTCTCCATCCGCAAATCCGACCAAGAGCTCCCATCAGAATTCAACCTTAGGAACTGCCTTTGCAGTCGCTTCGGCCTGGAAATAAGGACGAGCAGCAAAACCTCGCATTGATGCGATCAGGGACTGAGGAAAACTTCGAAGGTAACTATTGTAGATACGAGCGGATTCAATAAAGCGCATTCGCTCGACTGCTATCCGATTTTCGGTTCCTTCCAGTTGCGACTGGAGATTAAGAAAATTTTGATCCGCTTTGAGCTCGGGATACTTTTCAGCTACAATCATTAATCGGGACAAGGATTGAGTTAATTGACCTTGGGCTTGATCGAAGCGCTCCAGGCTCTTTGGGTCGTTGACTCGAACTTGCCCCACCTGAGCGCGCGCCTTGGTCACCTCCTCTAAAACTTGAGCCTCATGTTTTGCATAACCTTTGACGGTATTAACCAAATTAGGAATTAAATCAGCTCTTCTTTGATAAACATTTTCAACTTGGGACCACTTCTCATTCACGGTCTCATCCAAATTAACCAGGTGATTTGAAGTGCTCACACCCCAACCCAGCACTCCTCCTGCCAAACCTAAAAACACAGCTAAGCCAATCCAAAAATTTTTCATCGGCAGTTTTTCCTTCTTTAGTCGCTTCTAGAACTCTTAATTATCTGACTCCCCGTATCATACCGACTGAATCAAAAAACACAAGAAAATGTCGTTTTGACTTTTCTTTGCGAAGCAAAAATAACTATAGTTTCTTAATATGCGAGAAAGAATAAATAATGAAGAAGAAGCTCAAAGCGGGCATCTTATTGCTTTCGACTCTAATAATTTCTCCTCAAAAATTTACTCCAAATTTTATAAACCGATCTCTAAATACGTCCGCAAGTATATCTCATCTCAAACGATAGCCGAGGAGCTGACTCAAGATATTTTTTTGAAGATCTATCAAAACCGAGGGTCTTACGATCCTACCTACGCGTTACCATCGTGGATCTGGACAATTGCAAAAAATACGGTATTTGATCACTTAAGAAAACTAAGATCAAATTATCCCTTCAATCTACAAAGCTTAGATGAATTAACGAAGAACTCTTGCTTTGAACCGACTTCCGAAGTGACTGCTGAAACGCTCATGATCGAAAGGACAGATCGAAACCATTTAAAAAAACTTATGGATCATCTTTCAAAAAACCAGAGAGAGGCTATTTTCTTAAGACTCGTCAAACGTTTCTCTTACCGTGAGATTTCGGGGGCAATGAATTTAAGTCTCTCCGCAGTGAAATCTCTGATCAACCGTGGAAAAACGACACTCGTCTCTATTTCCCAAAACGAAGCCCAGCCCATAGCTGAGCATCCCGAACATAAGCAGTAAATGCAGATGACTGATTTATATTTTGAAAACCTATTAGGTAGCGCCCATCAACGACTGCATTAAGAAACGGCAAGAGCTTGATCTTCATGTCGACACTCGCCACTACGCCGGAGTCGTCCTGATTCATCTTTTTGACCCCACTAGGGGTGACATCCCAACTCCCCTGAGTCAACGAATGAGAAAAATACCCTCCTACCCCCACTGAAAAAATTCCAAGCCAACTCATCCTGAGCAAAACTGGCAAATGAACTGCCATCGTCGAATAGTTCGAAGCCACTGCCCCCACAGCAACAGAAAACGCTCTTGGAGCATAGAGAGCACCAAACTGTAGGGAAAGCTGACTGGAGATGCCTGCATCCAATAATAATCCATAAGAGATTGCTGGGAGCGCCCCACCGGCGACCACACCAGACCCCGTTACTGCAGCACCTGGTAGCGCATAACCACCCACTACATCTACACTGAGCGCATGAGACTCGCGACTCAGTAGTAATGCCATCCAAGCCATCACGAGAGGCCCAACGATTCGCGTCCTTAAGCGTTTCATTCCTTCCAAATAAGATTTCCAACCCAAACCAGAAACTTGATCCAAACAAGCGGGAGCAATCACTGATTTCCTACGAAACGGCTCTCTTTTCTTGATATCGGATAAATGAACTTCGATCACTGGAATTTGAATTGCAGAAACAGCATCCCGAATTGCATAGGAATAATGGGTGTAAGCACCTGGATTGAAAACAACTCCCTGAGCCCACTTTCTATTCTGATGAAGGAGATCAATTAACTCCCCCTCACTATTGGACTGAAAAATTCGCAGTGTCGCGCTCATCGTCTTGGCGGCCTTCTTTAATCGTTGATTAATTTCAGTAAGTGTCAAAGTGCCGTAAATTTCCGGTTCCCGCTCGCCCAGAAGATTCAAGTTCGGACCGTGTAAAACCAAAAGTTTCAGACTCAACCTCTGCCCCCTTTTTGACGATCCAACCAATTTAACGTTTTTCGAACCTCATCCTGACTTACCGTCTGATCCGACACTGCACGCCCCACCTTTTCTAAAAGAACAAACCGCGGAACCCCATCTTTCGACTTCTTATCGAGCTTGAGTCGACGCCATCGAGCAGAGAATGCGTTCTTGCCAGGAAGCTTAGGTACCGTCAGTCGACTTAAGAATTGATCAATCTCTCTACCTTCCTCCTCCTGCAAACGTCCTCGGAGCATCGACAAGAACACCGCCCCCCGCATTCCCCAAACGACGGCCTCCCCATGCCTGAAGTAGCCGTAACCAGTTTCTGCCTCAAAAAGGTGCCCTAGGGTGTGACCAAAATTCAGAAGCGCGCGAGAGCCCTTTTGATCCAACTCGTCTTTCTCGACGGCAGCCTTTTTTAACTTAAGACAACTCCAAACCAGATATTCCATTGCCCGCGGATGAGCAAAAAGTTCAAGCACGCCTTTTCGTGATCGCTTCTCCAAGTACCGAAACAGAGTACGATCGAGTGCAATCCCATATTTCGCAATCTCTCCCAACCCCGAGATTAACTCTCTCTCTGAAAGAGTCTTAAGAAAATCTAAATCACAAAAAACAGCTACGGGCTGATGAAATATTCCGATTAAATTTTTACCTAAATGGTGATTAACGGCAGTTTTCCCGCCCAACCCACTATCCACCTGGGCCAACAAGGTAGTGGGAACACTCACCCAGCGAAGCCCTCTCAGGTAGGTTCCAGCGAGAAATCCCACCGCATCTCCCACCGTTCCTCCTCCGATGGCAAAGATCACTGAATGTCGATCCGCTCCCTTTCGGATCAACCAACTATAGAGAGGCTCCAAACTTCGCAACGACTTCAAGGACTCTGAGGCTCGAACGAATCGAATCTCCACGGACCAACCCAACTCTTCGAGTTTTTCCCACCAAGCCTTTGCCGTTTGCTTCAGAACCCCATCGACCAAAAGAAAAGCTCGCAAGGGCCGACCAGGGAGTTGAAGTTGTTTGAGGCAATCCGGCAACTGGTGGCCAATCCACACCCTCGAAGTCGAGTGCTGCAAATTAAGCTGAAGTTTTTTCATGAACCGACCTTCCGAAGAATCCACTCCCTCAGCTCCCCGGCGATTTGTCCTGGATCTTTTCCATCGGTATCGATCGAAATATCTGCTTTTTGGTAATGAACTTCTCTTTTTCGAAATAATTGCAACAAAACACCCCGATCGAGTTGGTCACCCGATTTTTTTAGTAATGGTCGTTGCTCCGCCCTTTCACTGAGACGCCCCACAAGGGAATCGACCTCAGCCTTCAGATAAATGATCCAGCCCTGAGATTTTACCCAGGCCAGAGTCTCGACACTGAGCAGTGCCCCGCCTCCTAAGGCAATCACTTGGCGAGGGCCGTTGGACATCTCCTGAATGGCCCTCGACTCCAACCTTCGAAACTCACGTTCTCCCGACTTAAGAATCCACTGAGGCACCGAGATGCCTGTGGTTTTTTCGATCCAGTGATCGGTATCAAGAAAAGACCAACCCAGCGTTTCAGCTAGAATGGGACCTACAGTGGATTTCCCCGCACCCATAAAACCGGTGAGATAAACTCTAGGCGGGCGATGATCGTACGGGGCCGATGGATTTCCATTCCTGGACACGCCGAGTAACCTCCTCCATTGAATCTCCGCCCATCTTCTCGAGGATCATTTGAGCCAAAACTAGCCCTAAAAGAGCCTCACCAATGACCGCTGCAGCCGGAACGGCACAAACGTCCGAGCGTTCGATATGCGCAGGAGTAGCAACGCCACTGAGTAGATCAACCGAAGCCAATGGCTTCATCAAAGTAGAGAGGGGCTTCATCGCAGCTCGGACCACCAGTCTTTGCCCCGTGCTCATTCCCCCATCGATTCCACCCGAGCGATTGGTCCGAAAAATAACCCCGCCCGGAGTGCCCCCCGGAAACATCTCATCGTGAACTTCAGAGCCTGGCAGTTGGGCAGCTTGAAATCCCAACCCGATTTCCACACCCTTTACGGCATTCAAGCTGAGAAAGGCGCGACCCAATTCTGCCTCGAGGCGACGGTCCCACTGAGAATAGCTACCTAACCCCACAGGAACTCCGCTGGCACAAACCTCAAAGACTCCACCCAGCGTGTTCCCCTCTTTTTTTGCGATTTCGATGGCCTGAACCATTTTTTGTTCAGTATCCATGCCCAAACAGCGAACAGGGGAAGCATCTGATCGAAGATTGAGTTGTTCGATGGGGACATCAATCGAAGTGGAATCTTGGATCCCTCCAATTTCCACCACTCGACTCCCCACATGTATTCCTAAATCGTTTAAAAACTTCAATGCAACTGCCCCGAGAGCCACTCGCATGGCAGTTTCTCTTGCGCTCGATCGCTCTAAAACATTTCTAAGATCGGCGTGTCGGTACTTAATACCCCCAGCCCAATCCGCATGACCGGGACGAGGAATTGATATGTCTCGGGCTCGTCCGCGCTGACCTGAGGAATCTTGGGCGCCTCTCGGCTCGACCTGCATCACTTCCTTCCAAGAAACCCAGTCACGATTTTCAATTAAAAGACTAATGGGGCTTCCCAGCGTTTTGCCGAGGCGCACGCCCGAGAGGATCTGAACCTCATCGGTTTCGATCTTTTGACGTGCTCCTCTCCCATAACCGAGCTTTCTTCGTCTCAAGTAGAGTTGGAGATCTGCCTGAACCAGCGAAAGTCCGGCGGGGATTCCCTCCAGAATTCCCATCAGAGCCTTTCCGTGCGATTCACCTGCAGTGAGAAATCTAAAACTCATGACTTCAACCCTTGCTTCAATTGGTTTTTAACTTTTTGAATTTGCGGAATTTTACCGACCCAAATCTCCCAACTCGCCAGCGCCTGCCAGAGTAGCATATCAAGGCCATTGACGGCAGATAACCCCTGCTTTTGGGCTGCCTGAAGAAATGGAGTTTTCTCGGGATGGTAAACGAGATCCAAGGCCAGAGCTTCCCCCTCGACCCGTTTTGGCAATAATGACTTCTTCGGAAATCCACTCATCCCCAAGGGCGTCGCATTGACGAACAGACGGGGAGGGATATCTAACCGCTGAGGGAGAGCCTCGACCGAATGAAAAACCGTACGAGGAAAAAGCTTCCTCAATCGCATAGCTTGGGTTCGCGCCCGAAAAAGTGTTCGGTTCACGAGCCAAACCTCGGAGGCCCGGAGTTTTCCCAAAACATAGCTGACGGCGAGAGCCGCACCGCCCGCACCAAAAATCACAGCTGAAGCGCCTTGAACCCTAACTTTTTGTTCCTCGAGCGTTTTTAGTACTCCAAAGACATCCGTATTATATCCCCACAAACTCCCATCGCGAGCGAGTCGAATCACATTAACCGCACCGATGGCTTGAGCCTCTGGAGAGAGATGATCAACACGTGCGAAGAATCGCTCTTTATAAGGGAGAGTTACGTTCCAACCCTGGAACAATTGAAGCTGCTGAATGGTGGTAACAGACATTTCCCAATTCTCTGGACGAACCTCAATTCGCCGATAATCGAGTGGGTAACCTAAGATGCGAGCCAAGTCAGAAAAAATTTGAGGGGATCTCGAGTGATTGACTGGAAAGCCCATCACACCGGCGTAAAATTTTTCTCTCAAGGTAGCCATCGCAGTCTCATCATCGCAGTCTCAACATCGCAGTCTCATCATTGCAGTCTCATCATCGCCTTCGACATGAGCTCTAGTGCAAGGCGCGCTGCAAGTAACTTAAAGCTGCCACGCAAGTCGGTTCTCCTGGAGAATACTCGAGTGCCTGCTGAAACTCTTTGATCGCTTGAATCAGAAGCCCTCGCACCGCATAGATCCGACCGAGATTCATATAGGGAAGGTGCTTGAGATCATATCGCGAAGCCGATTTGGCTTTTTGAAGCCATCCTTCTGCTTCTTCAATTTTTCCCTGAGCAATGAGGTATGAGCCGATATCGTTATAGGCATTACCAAACGAGGGATCTACTGCAATGGCTTTTTTGCACTCTCCAATTGCGTCCTCGATCCGTCCTTGAAAGCTGTAGGCCCAACCTCGAAAGGTATAAGACTCGGCTGTAGGATACAAATTGATGGACTCAGAATAGAGAGCAATTGCCCGAGGCAGGTCTCCAGATTCATGATATTTTTGACCCTCTTGCCAGAGCCAAAGTGCTTTTTTCTTGGTGAATTCACTTTCCATCGAAAAGCTCCTTCCTCCTGTCACAAGCTAGCAGCATCCTCTCGGGAGAATCAATTCATTTTAAAAAAACTATCGCAAATTATTTAGCGCATTGCGTTACTCACATGCATCCAAAGCAAGAGAAAATCCCGAGTGCGCCTAGCACTAGGCCTCAGTGAAAAAAAATGATCAAGAAGGAAGAGCTTGAGACTCATCCCTCTTGATCCTAATCAGCCTAAACAGTTAGCAAACAACTGAGTCGAGGCTCAAATTAAAGCTTCTGACCAGCCTTTTGTCCAGCCTTCTGGCCGGCTTTTTGTCCAGCCTTCTGACCAGCTTTTTGTCCAGCCTTCTGACCAGCCTTCTGACCGGCTTTTTGTCCAGCCTTCTGACCAGCTTGACCGGCCTTCTGGCCAGCCTTCTGACCAGCTTGGCCTGCTTTCTGACCAGCCTTTTGTCCAGCCTTCTGGCCAGCTTTCTGGCCAGCTTGACCAGCCTTCTGGCCGGCCTTAGCGCTCGTGTATTCATCAGCATGCACAGGAGCGACGTTAGCAAGAGCCAATGCGAGAGCGCCTAACATAAGAGAAGAGGTAACGATACGTTTCATGATCATCTCCTTAGATTAAAATGGATTTGGTTGTCGCACTCCAGATGTGCAACCCAAATGCCACCTCAACTTAAGCCCGGAGATCCATCATTATGACTCCATGCGATCAATACTAAATAAAGATTAAAAAGAATAATCAGGCTTGATGAGCTTTTTTTTCAGCGCGAGCATCACCCCATAGAGCGCAGCAAAGAGTACCACCCCTGCTAAAAACCAATGCATCTTAGCTTTGATCACACCCATCATCGCCTCAGGAGATTGCAATACCTCAGGGTTCGACCCAATCGCCTCCTGACCCAACCAGGCCAACACAAAGCACCAGAGCCCCGCTCCCAAGATGGTCGCCATGCTAAATGCGGTGAAAGACATCTTCAAGAACCCTGCAGGAATTGAAATGAGGTGCCTCACTACAGGCAGGAGGCGAGCCGTGAAAACACCAAAGGAACCAAACCGCTGAATCCAATTTTCGGCAAAGTTCAGTTTTTTTTGCGAAATCCCAAACTGCTTTCCGTAGCGGGTCATGAATTCCCCTCCAATCCAACGCGAGACCCAATAACTGACCAAAGATCCGAAATAACTCCCCGCAGTGCCGGCCAAAACTACACCAGCAAAACTCAAACGCCCCTGGGCAGCCCAAAACGCAGCTGGAGGCATTACAATCTCTGAGGGAACGGGAATGATTGAACTCTCCATGGCCATTAGGATAAAAACACCCCAATATCCCCAGATTTCAACCCACTCAAACCAGGTGCGAAGCCATTCGTGTAACATACCAACGACGGTAGCACGAACGAGTGACAAAACTGAGTTTTTCTTCTAAAACGATTGCAATGTTGAAATTCGAGACGAACCAGCCCGAAGACTGGAAAAGAGAACTCCTCAATTCCCTAACGAACGTCCAAGACCTGGCAGATCACCGTTTAATTTCGAAAGATGAAGCCGGGCGAGTAGAGTCGATTTCTCAAGAGTTTAAAATTCGAATCACTCCCTACTATGCCCAACTCATCGAAAACTCGCCCGATTGTCCGATCCGGAAGCAGGCCATCCCCCACCTGAGCGAGAGAGATCCTTTTTTACCCGAGTGGGCTACTGAGTGGAGTCGAAAAATTTACAACCGTCCTGAACCCTGGCATCCCGACCCGATCGGGGACCTTCAGCTCCAAGTCGCACCTCGACTCACTCATCGATATGGGCAACGTGCTATTCTTCATCTTTCTTCCATGTGTGCGGTTTACTGTCGGTTTTGCTTCAGAAAGTCTCATCTCAACGACGAAAACCGAACTCTCTATGAAGGAGGGCTCCAGCCCGCCTTTGATTATCTCCGTGAACACCCAGAGATTTCTGAACTCATCTTAACGGGCGGAGATCCTCTCTCTCTCAACGACCTGATGCTAGAGAAGATTTTCCACCAAATTGAAGCGCTGCCAGGAATTCAGATGTTAAGAATTCACTCGCGCATGGCTGTCACTCTCCCTAGTCGTTTCACAGAGAACTTGATTAAAATCTTAAATCAGGGGTGGCGATTTAACATCACAATCGTCAGTCACTTCAATCACCCCAAGGAACTCACTGAAATCGCCCGGAAGAAACTGCGAATGCTCCGCCGAGCAGGGGTCACTCTTCTGAATCAAACCGTATTAATGAGGGGAGTCAATGCTTCGGTGACAACCCTCCAACTTCTTTTCCAAACACTGTATGAAAACGGGTGCATCCCTTATTACCTTCATCACCCTGATTGGACACCGGGCACCTTCCATTTTCGTGTTTCCGTCCAAGAAGGACGAAACCTCATTCAAAACCTTCGCGGTCTGGTCTCAGGGCCTGCCCTGCCCGAGTATGTCCTCGACATTCCACAGGGACTCGGTAAAGCCTCCCTCATGAGCAATGACATTGAAAAAATCGACGGGTTCAAATCAAATGAATTCACCGGCGCAATTTACGAACTCACGCCCCCCTCGACTCGAAATAGCAATCGAAACGAAGGAAATAAAAAGGCGCTCTATCTGGATTTCGCAACCACTCTGTAAAAATCGTCTTGCCGAACTGGGCAGGACTGAGTCAACCCAAGCAACGAAGTCAGTTTCATCTCTTTGCCATCGAGTATCGTGAATTCACTTCCACGACGATTCGATACGGCGAGAAACAATTTCAAATAGATTCAAGTGGGTTTTACCGTGAAAAATATCCACATTTAAAATTCGAGAACGCTGGAGCTGAAGGAGGGAAGTCGTTCCTCCGCTCGCTTCCGCAGGCTTGCGATCGGGCTTCAAAAGATCGAGGAGTCGCGCCAACGGATCGACCTCTTCTTTGACGGGTGCACCGACAGCTGCACTCCCCCCGTAGGCCGTACCAGAAACCGGGCCGAGTTGAGTGAATGAATCATAATTATAAAATCCCGGATCCAGACCCGAAAACGTGAGCCCTTGATCTTGGGCTGCCTGGGCTATAGCTCCCAAATCACTCCCAACATTCCCAACACCGGAAGGAAACAAGTCTGCAATTGCGGCTCCCGACTGCCCGTTAGCCACCTGCTGAGCGAATCCCTCTCCTCCATGAGGCATGGAACTGAGGAGTCCTCCCACACCTCCCGCCGAGGCTGCTGCTGATTGTTCGCCCCGAGTAGCACCCTGGAGAACATCCAAAGGCGCACCTGCGACACCACTCCCACCGACCGACGCAGCAGCGACCGCACCCAGATCGGGCGTGGGTGAGCTTGCCCCCGATCCAAAGGCAAAGGTCGGATTAGGTGAAGTCGCCAATAAATTATTAATATTATCGCACCCCGAAGTGATATTAGCCGTATCACTTTTAATACTCATCCCACGTTGAATTAAGTTAACCGCCATGAACACGGCCGTCATGCAAGCACCGTTTTTCATCTGTTTTTGCTTTTCTAGCTGCTCTTCTTTTGCCAATTGTTTAAACCCAGAGAGGTTCTTGCGATCCCTATTACCCTGGTAGAGGGCCATGCCCCCCGACATCAAGTCCGTAATCGCGCCCGTCGGAAATGCCCCTGATCCCTGCGGTCCATAAGCCAGAACGAATGATCCGACCAGATCCGCAGCGCTATCGAGCGCTCCAAGCCCTTGGCAAACGGCCGGCCCGAGTAACCCTGAAACTCCCGCACACGCTAGCCCGCATTGCAAAACAATCGCCCCATCAATTCCTGTCAGAACTTCATCCATGCTCTGAGCTTTTTTGTCCTGAGCCAGAGCCAAGCAAGCAGCTTTGATTTGAGTGGATTGATTAGTCGTATTAGAGCAGGCGGAATTACAGTCAGCAAATGCGTCAACCGATGAGGTCAAAACAGAAAAAATATAAATAAAAAGAAGTAAGCGATTCATTCGACCCCCCTCAGGGTGAGAACACTGAAAGCAGTACCTCGATTTTAGCTGATTTATTATTGTTTGTTAATTGATTTAAAGAGCAAAAAATCTAAGTTAAAACACTTTAGATAAGTGACGTTCTTTATAGTTATAACTACATGAATTTAAAGCACTATTAAAAATGGTTGGAGTGATAGGGATTGAACCTACGACCCCGCCCGTGTGAAGGGCGTGCTCTCCCGCTGAGCTACACTCCAACAGATTGGAAAGACGATTTGTATAGCCGATTTAAAAAGAACAGTCCAGCGCTTAGCGCAGTTTTTCAAGCGAATCATGCTCGTCTGCGTCCGAGTCTTCATCGTCAAGATGGGTGTCGCCAGAATCGGTACCCAGACCTGAATTGACTTCAGCTCTCAACACCTGGGAAGGACGAAAAGTGAGTACTCTCCGAGCGCTAATCTCGATGCTCTCACCCGTCTGCGGATTTCTACCGACCCGAGAGTGCTTTTCGCGAACAACAAAATTACCAAACCCAGAAATTTTGATCTTCTGACCATGGGCCAGAGTCGTTTTCAATGTATCAAATACAAGCTCCACGAGATCGGCAGCTTCCTTTTTTGAAAACCCGACCTGATCATATAAAGCCTCTACGATATCCGCCTTGGTCATCGCCACAATGAGCTTCTCCTTGGGTACCTGAGCACCCTCGTTCATTTTAAAGCCAGAACCGGACCTCCGCCCACGCCTGACTTTTATCCTCGCAGTTCAGCGCCGATTTCCCTCTTCCAGGCATCTAAGATCTTGGTCGAGGCAGCTTCTACTTCCATTTCCTGAAGACTTCGAGTTTCATCATAAAAGATAACCCGGACAGCGATACTTGTCATCCCCTCAGCGACCTGAGAACCTCGATAAATATCAAATACTTTGGCTCCCTTGATCAGAGGCTTTCCTGCCTTCAAGGCGACCTGACAAATCTTATCCACCGTCACGTCAGTTTTGACAACCAGCGCAAAATCTCGCTCCATCCCTGGAAACTCGGACCAAGCCTGATAAATAGGAACTTGAGAAGCCCCCCGTGAAAGCTTGAGTAACTGGGCCCAGTCAAGCTCCGCTACCCACAAATCCGCTCGAGCCTTGAGGTCTCGAGAGATTGCGGGATGAAGAAGACCAAAATGACCCGCAACCGCATTGCCAGCGAGGACCTCTACACTTTTTCCTGGATGAAAAAGCGGATTTCCCCCGGTACGAGAGGCAGAAAAAGGAAGAAATCGAATACCGCGAGTCCCTAGATCGGAAAACAGAGTCTCTGCGACGGCTTTGAGATCAAAAAAATCAACGTTCTCCTGATCGGAGCGAAGACCTCCGGCATAACGAGGTCCGCTCAACGCCCAGGCCACCTTCCAGGTCTCTTGCACTCCCGTTTCAGTGTGACTCGATGCCGCAATTGCCCCGCGAGCAGAAAAAACAGGCCGAAGCTCAAAGAGCCGAATTGGTAGCGATTCCGAACCGAAATGGTGATTCCAATTACTCAGAGCATTTCGAATTAAACCCGGCAAAAGGGACGGAACCATCCACTCGTACTCTTCGCTCAGGGGGTTCATCAATCGAACGGCTGACTTCATCCCAAGGCGATCCAAGCTCTCACTGCTTGTAAACGCGTAGTTCAGTGCCTCATAAAAACCCTGTCGCACCAAAGAATCCTTAGCGCGATCTTGCAGAGTTAATTGAGGGATCGAGGAAATATCCAAAACAGGCGTAGAACTCAAGGCCGGGATGGTTGCAGGAATTTGATCATACCCGATCGAACGAGCAATCTCTTCAGCCAAATCTTCCTTTAAATTCAGATCCCACCGGTACGAGGGGGGCCGAACTCTCCACTGATCAGCCTCGCGAACCACCTGACAATCCAGTCCTTCCAGATAACTCTCCACCTGATCCAAGCTGAGAAGAACCTGATCCCTTGAAAAACCTAAAAAATCATGAATTTCATAGAGCCCGAGCCGAATCTCAGGCCTCTGAAACTCCGCATCTGATCGTGAGCCCACCTTGACCCATTGAGAGCCTATGATTTTTCCGCCCGCAACCCGAAGCACCTCACTAGCAAAGCAACTCATCACCTTACCGAGGCCGGCTGGATCAATCCCTCGCTCGAAACGGTGGGACGCATCCGTTTTACGCTGATGACGGGTAGCAGCCTGCCGCACGGAGCGAGGACTAAACTCTGCGCACTCGAGAAAAAGATTCCTCGTGCTGAGCTGAACTTCTGAATTTCCGCCACCCATCACTCCGGCTAATCCAATCGCTCGCTCTCCATCAGCAATCACAATCTCCTGGCCCGAAAGCTGAACTGTTTTATGATCCAAGAGCGGGAGGGTTTCACCCTCGATCGCCATTCGGACGGTGAGGGTTTTTCCACGAATCTGATCGCCATCATAAGCATGCACGGGATGACCCAGCTCCCACATCACCCAATTGGAAAGATCCACGACGTTGTTCACCGAGCGTAATCCAAGGGTCTCAAGTTTTCGAACAAGCCAATCAGGGGATGCCCCGACCGTGACACCCTCGATCCAACAACCGTAAAATTGAGGAGCGAGATCTCCTGCTTCGAGATGAATAGCAACCGGGCCTCCCCCCTCTTTCAACAAGGGGGGCATAGTTTTTTTCAATTTTTGCCCCAAGGCGGCAGCCACTTCTCTGGCAATTCCCCAGTGACTGAGGCAATCTCCCCGATTTGCGGTCACCTTAAGATGAAGTATCGTATCATTTTTACCGAGAATTTCAGCCAGAGGTCTACCCAAAGGAGTCTCGGGGGACAAGATGAGAATCCCCTCGGACTCATCCTTCAGCTTGAGTTCTGATTCAGAACAAAGCATCCCAAACGATGAGACACCCCGAATCTTACTCTCTCCAATTTTGATACCATTGGGAAGACTAGCACCCACTTGAGCCAGGGCAACGTGGTCACCCGCCTTCATATTCTGAGCGCCGCAGACAATCTGCAATGGTTCTCCAGCTCCAAGAGACACCGAGCAAACGCTTAATCGATCCGCCTGAGGATGGGGAGAACGCTCCAAAATCTTTGCCGTGACGACGTTCTCGAACCCTTGATCTAGACGCTCGATCTGCTCGACCTCTAGACCGCGCTTGATCAACAACTCCGCTAGTTCATTTGGACTTTTGAAACAGGTTAAATCCACCCACTCCGAGAGCCAACTCCAAGATACTCGCATGCGTCACCTCAACCCAATTTTTATCTTAATCTAGAACTGACTCAGGAAGCGAACATCCCCCTGAAAAAGAAGCCTGAGATCAGGCACTTCGTGAAGCAGCATCGCAATGCGCTCCACACCAATACCAAAGGCAAAACCAGACAAACCGTCCGAATTCGCCGAGTAGCCGGCCATCTCAAAGAGTTTCGGATGCACCATCCCGGCCCCTAAAACCTCGAGCCACCCCGTCCCTTTACAGATCCTGCAGCTATCTGAAGCCTTCACACGACACCGAAAACAACTCACATCGACTTCAGCACCGGGCTCCACGAAAGGAAAATAGCTGGGCCTCAACCGAATTCGGGTCTCCGCCCCAAAAAGCTCGCGAGCCCAAAACTCAAGAACACCCTTTAAGTCACTCATCCGGACGTTTCGATCGACCCACAGCCCTTCGACTTGGTGAAACATAGGTGAATGAGTGGCATCATGATCGCAACGATACACAGCACCCGGACAAAGCACCCTCACTGGCCACTTCTGAGCCAACATCGACCGCATCTGAACTCCCGAGGTATGAGTTCTGAGCACGACTCCAGGACCTAGGAAAAAGGTGTCCTGCATATCCCGAGCGGGGTGGTCAGCAGGGATATTCACTGCCTCAAAGTTCAGGTAATCAGTTTCCGCTTCGGGCCCGAGAGTTACATCGAAGCCAAGCCGCCCGAAAACCTGAAGCATTCGCCTCACCGTTTGAGTCACCAGATGCAGAGACCCACGATGAACTAAACGTGAAGGGGCCGAGACGTCGAGCTTTTCCACCTGGAGCTGCTGCTCAAGACGCTCTTTCTCAAGTACAACTTTACGCGACTCGAGAGCAGCCTCAATTTTCTTTTTCCATTCGTTGGCTGCAGCACCCATCACTGGGCGCTCCTCTGCACTCACTCCCGAAAGCCCCTTAAGAACTTCATTCAAGGAGCCTTTTTTACCAAGAAGAGATACTCGAATTTGCTCCAAGGACTCTAAGCTTGAGGTCTGCTGAACTTCCTCAAGCGCTCGTCTCCCGATCGCGCTCAGTTTCTCAATCATGTGCTAGAAACAAACCTTAATGGGTTGGAGCCAAGGATCGAACTTGATCGATCATTGCACTAAAAGCCCGAGGGTCTACGATAGCAATATCAGCCAAAACTTTTCTATTCAGGTTGATCTGAGCTTTTTTCAAAGCAGAAATCATACGGCTGTAGCTGATGTTGTTGTCGTTGGCAGCAGCCGATAGACGAGCGATCCAGAGCTGTCTAAAGTCGCGCTTCTTAACCCGACGATCACGGTAAGCGTATACGAAAGCACGATCTACAGCTTCCGCAGTACGCTTGAATTTATTCTTACGCCCGAGGACGAAGCCCTCTGCGCGTTTCAGAACTTTATTATGGCGACGGCGACGTTTAAAACCACGTTTTGCACGAGGCATGGTAACTCCTTTTTGCTTATTTCGTTAACTAGAAACTTGGACCCAGATTGCAGCCAAACCCAAATTGAGGAAAATCCCCAAGTTGTTGCTCTGACTTATGCTCCGTAGGGCATGCACTTTTCAACGTGCTTAATATCACCTTCGAAAACATAACCCGCACCCCGAAGCTTGAGCTTACGAGCGGAGCTCTTGTTCCCCAAGTTATGGCGTTTATTAGTTCGCTTGAACTTTACTTTTCCGGTGGCTGTGAACGAAAAACGTTTTGCGGCTGCTTTTTTTGTCTTTAATTTCATAGGGGCTGTAACGTATCCCAAAGACCTAGCTCCCGTCAAGATGCTTGTCACACTAGATTCGCTAGGTTATGTTCCGATTCATGAGAATATTCACAACTTCATCAACAACCGTTAGATCAATCACTCTAGTTGCAATAACTGCACTCACCGCTGCCTGCAGTGCTTTCCAAGGGGGATCAAAACCCACTGAAGCCGCTCAGGACCCCAGTAAAACAAAAATAAGTGACTCCCTCACATTAGATGATTTGGGCGAAATGAACCCAGCTCAAGGCTCGAGTTCCCTCGAATCAGGTCGCTCCTCCTCGCCCCAATGGGCTTCCTTCAGAGGGGGAGCTTTCAATTCAGGCACCAGCTCTACTTTAGTTCGGTCCCTCAACAACAGCACCGCGACCTCTCGCATGGTTGCAGAATTCGATACAGGCGGGCTCGTTTGGGCCACTCCTGTCATTGACGAAAGCGGAAATGTTTACATTGGCGCTGCCAATAAATACTTTTACTCCTTTACCCATGAAGGCCAGAAAAGATGGGAATACCGAATCGACTCCAAGGCAGACTCGCTCATCGACTCAGCGGCAGCTCTCATTCCAGCCATTGGTACCCAGGCAGCCCTAGTCGTCGTTCCCGGCGGCGATGGTGCACTCCATGCCCTCAACCGAGTCACGGGCGAAAGGGTGTGGAAATTTGAAGCTCACGGAGCCTCCGATTCAACCCACCAAAGCGGCGTCGTAGTTAACTCATTTGAAGGCAACGTTCAGTACAGCCCCGCTCACCGACTCATCTACGCGGGCTCAGATAACGGCACAATGTACGCAGTCGACCCCTCTGGAGTCGAAAAATGGTCTAAGAAAACTGGAATGATGATCTGGACAGCCGCCCTCATCAGTCCTGATCAAAAGTGGATGACCTTCGGGTCACTCGATGGAAGACTTTACTTTCTCGATCCCGCTACGGGAACAGAGCTCGCTCATCCGTACCACGGTAAAGCTGACATCAAGTCATCTCCTACCACCGATGGACAAGGAAACATCTATTTCGGAAACTCAAATGGCGAAATCACTTCACTCAAGGTAACCCCTCACACAGGAACCCATAAGTACGCGCTCCATCGGAACTGGGTATTCAAAACAGGTCGTGAAGTCTACTCATCCCCCGCATTTGCCGACGGAAAAGTACTATTTGGCTCAGTAGACGGATGCTTTTACGCCTTAAACGCCCTGGACGGAACCTTGGCTTGGAAATTTGACGCTTACTCCAAGATCTTGAGCTCACCAGTAGTTACGGGCGACGGCGTCGTTCTATTTGGCGCTAAAAACGGAAAAATTTACGCTCTCAATTTAGCCAAGGGCGATCGCATTTGGTCCTACCGCGCAACCCTTGACCCAATCAAAAGCAACCTCGACGCTTCTATTGCGATCGACTCGACTGGAATGATTCACGTTGGATCGTACAACGGTAAAATTTACCACGTTCCCTTTGAGTACTGCCTCACTCATACCAACGACAAGGAACGATGTGAGTTTGGTGGACAAAAAGACAGCATTGGATTTGAAGTTCCGAAGGGACAATCCAATCTGGCAACCCTGGTTTGGATTCCATCCCAGACCAATCGAACCTTCGATAGCAGCGGCTCTCTCCAGATGAGACTCGTCGTGCTAGAAAATCAAGAGTTCATCGAGAATGCTGCGATTGATTCTCTACCCGATCAGCTGCACGTAGAAATCTCACCCTCCGTTGAATTTAAAGCTCAGGTGTCGTCAGACGGAAAATATCTAAATATTATTCCAAAAGATTTCTTCAACCCAAACACTAACTACAAAATCAAAGTCTCAGGCACTTACTACAAACAAAGTCACAACTTTATTTGGGATCGCCTGAACCCAGCTAATTGGGTTGGGGCCCCTTTTGAAACGGAACAAACCTTTAAAATCAAGCCATCTCAGGGTGACCCCTGGATTGGGCTCCATGCTGAGAGTACGGTAACTTGGGGACTTAAATCCCTCTACCTTCTTCAGCCTGAGGCCATGGACACCTACACACCTGCTGCCCTCGACGGTCAGGGCTATCTGATTACTGCATTTGGATTCGACTCAAATCTTCAAAAAATGCTCATGCTCGCCATACCCGCAATCCCGGAGCATGATGGAAATGAGAATCGATTTATTTTGATGCCCGAGCCATCCAAAACCTTTGTTCTCTCAGGTCGCTTTCAAAACGACAACCTCAAAGGACAAGGATCGTTTACATTAGCCGCAATGGGAGGAGAAATGTCACTCAATCCGATGACATTCTCTGCGTCACTTGACCCTCAAACTGGAGATCTAGACGGGCAAATCCAGGCGAGCACCTTCTGCTTATCCATCAAGGGAAATGGCTCGAAATACAGTTTTCCATTATCTCTCGCAAATCAACTTTGCGATGCTTATGGATATCTCCATGCGATGGGCCTCTTTAAAGGTGTCCGGATCGTGGAAAAACCGACCCCAGCTAAGGTAACTCGCTTACGCAGTAACGGGCATCCTGAAATTGAGGTGGATCTCCGACTTCCTGCCCTAACAGGTCCTCACCTACTCTCAGTCGTTCAGTACGACCCAAAAACTTTCAACGTGGCTCATCACTCGACCGTGGTCATCTCACCCCAAGGAAACACTGAGGGACATACATGGACGGGAAAGATGAAACTCAAGGAAAATCACTGCCATAAGAAAAGTCCTTATCGGGTCGCTCTGTTTTTTGACGCACAGCAACTTGACCTCTCTTCAGCCGATGAATGCCTCGAATCAGGAAACCATACCGCTGACGGACGTACCGAGATTCAACAAAAATAGGGATATGTAGTTAGATTGACAGGACCAGGGAAGGTCCTGATTGACGTGAACAAGACAGAGGGACGGAGCCAATGCCCCGTCCCTCTGATCGATTACTTTACTTTTTGAATTACAATCACAGGGCCAGGCGTCATAGATGACTTTTTGCTGGCACCCGGAGCTAGAACCATGATGAGCTTCTTGCCTTCGAGCTTCGGAGGGGCTTCTACGTTGGAAATATCTTTGACCAACTCCACCAGCTGTCTCATGATTTTGAACCCTTGCTCAGCGTAAGCAATTTCTCGCCCGCGGAACATAATGGTAATTTTCGCTTTATCGCCGTCTTCAAGGAACTGTCGAACATTTTTAAATTTATATTCTAAATCATGTTCTTCTGTCTGAGGACGTAACTGAACTTCTTTGACTTTGATAACCGTTTGCTTCTTTTTCGCGACTTGTTCTTTTTTCTTTTTTTCGTACTTAAATTTTCCGTAGTCGCAAATCTTACAAACGGGAGGCTGAGCGTTGGGAGACACCTCCATCAAATCGAGACCTCGTTCACGAGCCATTTGAAGAGCTTCGAAAGTAGGAACAACTCCTACTTGAGTTCCCTTTTCGTCAATTAGACGAACTTGCGGAACGCGAATTCTTTCATTGAGTCTATGCTCGTCTTTACTCTGATTGGGTACAGGACCCCGAGGAAATCGAGGCCTAGGAAATGATGGTGGCCCGGATGGGCTTGAGGGACTAGAAGGACTTGAAGGACTTGAGGGTATAAATGCCATTCTTATATTTGGTTCTTAAAAAACCTCCTTTTATAGGCCAGGAGTACCGGAATCGAAGCAGAGTGTCAAGAGCCAATGAACCACTCGCTTTTGGTAGTTTTTGCGCACATCGCATGCCTCACTCTCAGTTGAAGAACCTCTGGCATTCATGCCGGAGATTCTTCAACGGAAACCTGCGCTCCGCAGATTAAAAAGCGCTCACCTTAAACGGAAGTGCTCATTTCGGACGAGCTCATCGAGGCTGTTTTCTGGGCAGAGGACTTCTTCTTGGCTGCTCCAGATGACTTCTTGCCCTTTACTGCGGCAGATCCCGTCTTGCGCTTCGCTTTTGCGGGAGCACTCATCTTACGAACTTGACCCAGAAGTTTTTCAAACTCTTTCTTTTGGGCGTTCACAAATTTTTTGAGCTTTTTTACTTCACCAGGAATTTGCTTCTGGAAACGACCAAGCTCTTTCCGCTCTTTTTCAAGAAAACTTTTCATTTTCTCTACGTCTGGCCCAAAGAGTTTTTTCACTTCCTTGCCTTGGCGCTTCGCATACTTTCGTGCTTCTTCGATCCAATCCTGGCCCTGAATCATGCCTTGCAGCTGAGCTTGGGCAGCTTTAACTCGTGTGAACACTTTTTTAATTTCTGAATTCATGGATTTCATGTATTTGCTCCTGGTCGTTACCTGACAATTCTCTACACCACCACGCTCAGAACTATCATAAACAGTCGCAAAGATTCAATATTTCTTAGCAATAGGAATTCGTCGCCCCACACCGAAAGCCTTTTTACTGACCTTCAAAATCGGGGCAGATTGGCGCCGTTTATACTCATTCAAATTAACTCTTCGAGCTAAATCCCGCACGCTCCCAACCCCCGAAAGCGGCAGAAAACCTTTTAAACTTTCCTCAAGAACCAGCAAGGACTGATTCTCCTCCAAATACCCCAAAAGGAATCGATCCAGGACCTCGTAAGGAGGCAAACTATCCTGGTCCGTCTGATTGGGCTTGAGCTCGGCGGACGGCGCCTTAGTGAGAGTTCGAGCAGGGATGACCTCCCCTCGAGACCGATTCCAGTATCTTGCAAGGTGATACACCTGGGTCTTAAAGAGATCCCCCAACGGACAAAGTGCTCCATTCATATCGCCGTAGAGCGTGCAATAACCCATGGCGATCTCAGACTTATTTCCAGTGGTGAGAACTAAACTTGAGTAGTGATTTGCTAAAGTCATGAGAAGAATACCACGCAGCCGAGACTGAAGATTCTCTAATGCAACTGATTGGAGCTGTCCTCGCGACTCAGAGATTTCGCGAGAGAGAGTAGCGAAGGCAAACTTGATCGGCCTGACTTCAAATCCAATTCCTAAATTTTTAGCTAAACTCTCGGCATCTTCAAGACTATGACTCGAGGAATATTGACTGGGCATAGCCAATGCCAAAACATTTTTCGGCCCCAAGGCAGCTGCTGTCAGAACAGCAACTACAGCGGAATCAATTCCCCCACTCAACCCCAAAATCGCCTTTTTAAATCCCGTCCGAGAAAAGTAATCCCGAATCCCAACGATCAAACCCTGAGTGAGAATCTCCCACTCTTCCTCTGGCAGCTCATTGTCCCGAATCTCCGACGAATCCGCGATGATTTGACTTCGCCCATCCCAAACTACAGAAACTTGGGAGGCCTCAAAATAAGGAAGTTGCGCAACTTTTCGGCCCGAGGCATCGAGGACAAAAGAACCCCCATCAAAAAGAATTTCATCAGTCGCGCCCACCTGATTAACGTACACGACCGGCACTCCCAGCGCCTGCACCACTTCCTGATGAACGCGCACCCGGGTCAATCGTTTTTCCCATTCATAAGGACTCGACGAGAGGGACAAAATCAGTTGGGCGCCAAGGCGATGATAGTCTTGAATTGGGTCGCGATGGTAACGACGACCCCTGACCTCATGAAACCGACCCCAAAGATCTTCACAAACTGCGAAAGCGAGCCGAAAGCCGTCACAATTCCAGACCCGAAGATCCGCTGCAGGCTCGAAGTACCGAGCCTCATCAAAGACGTCATAATTAGGCAAGAGGGACTTTGCCTGATGAAAAACTCTTTTCCCGCTCTCAAACACAGAAACAGAATTCTGAAACGATCTCTCAGACCCCACTGGACTCGCGTCTAAATGCCCCACAGCCAGAGCAGTCGGGCGATCTCGGGTCAAGAGCGCAAGCGCCTCCAAAACACGATGAGTCTCCTCTAAAACCTCAGGCCGATCGATCCAATCAAAAAGCGGATAGCCATTGACGGCCAACTCTGAAGTCAATACTAAACGAGCCTGCTCAGCGCAGGCTCGTTCATAGGCATCTTTGATTTGACCGAAGTTAGCATCAAATGCGCCCACTTCGGGACTCAATTGAGCCAAGGAGATTTTCATGATCTAGAAGCGCTTTTGAAGCTCAGCCTTATCAAAAAAGTAAGCCAATTCACGTTCCGCTGACTTGGCGCTATCTGAGCCATGCACTGCATTGGCTTCGATATTATCTGCAAAGTCCTTGCGAATGGTTCCAGCAGCCGCCTTGGCAGGATCAGTTGCGCCCATGATTTCTCGATTGAGAGCAACGGCGTTTTCACCTTCCAAGCACATCAGCAGAACTGGACCGCTGGTCATAAAATGAACCAGACTCTGAAAAAACGGGCGATCCTTATGCTCAATGTAGAACCCTTCAGCTTTCTCACGAGAAAGACGAGTGAGTTTTGCTGCAGAAATTCTCAAACCTTTGGTTTCAAATCGAGAAATCACCTCTCCAATAACGTTCTTCTGAACCGCATTGGGCTTGATAATCGAAAAAGTACGTTCAACTGACATATAAAACTACCTCCATTATTTTCGCAGGGCACTGGCTAAAGTCGTACCAAGATCTGCAGGACTCCGAGCGATTTTCACGCCAGCGCTTTGCAAAGCTTGGAACTTTTCTTCGGCAGTTCCCTTACCACCTGAAATGATCGCTCCCGCATGCCCCATTCTTTTTCCTTCGGGAGCGGTTGCGCCACCAATAAAGCCAGCGACCGGTTTCTTAAACTCGCGTTTAATATACTCGGCTGCCTCCTCCTCGGCGGAGCCTCCAATTTCTCCAATCATGATCACACCATGGGTGTCTGGATCACGATTGAAAGCTTCTAAAACATCAACAAAATGGGTACCATTGATGGGATCCCCACCAATACCGACACAAGTACTCTGTCCAATTCCCAGCTGGGAGAGCTGGAAAACCGCTTCATAAGTCAAGGTCCCTGAGCGCGACACCACGCCAATATTCCCTGGTTTATGAATTCGACCGGGCATAATTCCGATCTTACATTGACCGGGCGTAATAATCCCTGGACAGTTCGGTCCAATCAATCTGGACTGAGTAGATGCCAAAAACCGTTTTGTTGTTAGCATATCTCGAACCGGAATGCCCTCAGTAATACACACAATTAAAGGGATTCCTGCATCCGCTGCCTCACAAATGGCATCCGCTGCGGCAGGGGGTGGCACAAAAATCATGGTCGCATTTGCGCCGGTCTTTCGAACAGCCTCTCCCACCGTATTGAAAACGGGAAAGCCCTCATGAACTTGACCGCCTCGACCTGGCGTCACCCCGCCCACTACATTCGTTCCGTATTCTTGACACCCTTTGGCATGAAAACTTCCCTGAGAGCCAGTAATTCCCTGTACCAAGAGCTTCGTTTTTTGATTTACCCAAATAGACATAGGACTCCTCGTCAACTCGCTTGAGTTATTTTCCTTTTGAAGCAGCTACCACTTTTTGAGCGGCATCTGTCAGCCCATCCGCCGGTATAATCCTCAGCTCGGAGCGAGCTAAAATCTCTTTCCCTTTTTCCACATTCGTTCCCTCAAGTCGAACCACGAGCGGCACTTGAAGCTGAAGTTCTTTCGCTGCTGCGATGATCCCCTCGGCAATAATGTCACACTTCATAATTCCACCAAAGATATTCACTAAGATCGCCTTAACTTTTGGATCTTTCAGAATAATCTTAAACGCGTGAGCCACCTTCTCCTTAGAAGCTCCTCCGCCCACATCAAGAAAATTCGCAGGCTCGCCGCCGTGCAACTTGATAATATCCATGGTGGCCATCGCAAGCCCGGCACCATTGACCAAGCAGCCGATATTTCCATCGAGAGCGATGTATGCGAGCTCATACTTAGAAGCCTCAACATCTTGAGCATTTTCTTCCAATAGATCCCGCATCGCTACAATTTCAGAATGACGAAATAGACTGTTGTCGTCGAAATTAAATTTTGCGTCCAAAGCCGCCAACTGGCCCTGTTGGGTAATAATCAGGGGATTAATCTCCACCAAAGAGCAGTCAGACTCAACGAAACACCGATAAACACCCCCGAAGAAGCCAACCGCCTCTTTGGTCTGTTCAGCAGTCAAACCCAAGGATTCGGCAAGTTTTCTACCGTGGAATGGCTGATAGCCTGTGGTCGGGTCAATCGCGACTTTGAAGATCTTTTCGGGATGATGGGCGGCAACTTCCTCAATCTCCATTCCCCCTTCAGTTGAGGCCATCATGACTACCTGAGCAATGGCTCGATCAATCACGATTCCAAGATAAAGTTCCCGAGCAATCGAGGAACCCTCTTCGATCCATACTTTATGAACTTTTTTACCCTGCGCTCCGGTTTGAGGGGTCACCAGAGTTTTACCGACGATTTCTCGTGCAGCAGCTTGAACAGAAGGGAGATCTTTACAAACTTTAACGCCTCCTGCTTTTCCGCGTCCACCCGCATGAATCTGAGCCTTAACTACCCAAACGGCATTTCCTCGTTCGCGAGCCAAGTCTTCGGCAGCACTTTTTGCCCGACTCTCAAGATCAGCGCCTTCTTCGACCAAGCGCCCCTCGGGTACTCGGACACCAAATCTTTTCAGCAGTTGCTTTGCCTGGTATTCATGAATATTCATTTTTAGACCCCCAATTTCGCCATAGCATCGACCAGTTCTTTGACGGCCGCTGCTGATTTTTCAAACATGGCCTTTTCGTGGGAATTTAGTTCGAGGGCTGGCACCCCTTCGAGGCCTTTTGCACCCAACTTAGCCATCACTCCACAAAATAAATCTTGAACCCCATATTCTCCTTTGAGGTAAACAGCACAGGGCAGATAGCGCTTCTTATCTCGAATGATGGCCTCTGCCATTTGAACGGCACTCGCCGCAGGAGCGTAATAGGCTGATCCAGTTTTCAATAAGTTGACAATTTCTGCTCCGCCTTTACGAGTCCGATCCACAAGCGCCGCAATTTTTTCTTCAGAAAGAAGTTGCTGAAGCGGGATTCCTCCCACACTCACATAGCGAGGCATCGGCACCATCGTGTCGCCGTGACCACCGAATACGAAAGCCTGAACGTCCTCGACACTGACTCCGAGTTCCATCGCAATAAAACTTCTGAACCGAGCGCCGTCCAACACCCCTGCCATCCCCAGCACTCTCTCACGAGGAAACTTCGAGGCAGTCATTGCAACATGGCACATCGCATCGAGCGGATTACTGACCACAATCAAAACACATTGAGGCGAGTATCGAGCGACTTCAGAAGCGCACTCTTTCACGATTTTTGCATTGGTCGCCAATAAATCATCGCGACTCATACCTGGCTTCCGGGGCAAACCAGCAGTGATAATCACTACATCCGAATCAGCCGTGAGAGCGTAGTCGCTGCCGCCTTCAATTCTTGAATCAAATCCCTCAACTGGAGAAGCTTCGAAAAGATCGAGAGCTTTACCTTTCGCTGCGTCTCCATTGATGTCGATGAGAACCACGTCTCCAAGCTCTTTAGCAGCAGCCCAATGAGCACAAGTTGAACCCACAAACCCAGAACCGATCACGGAAATTTTAGGACGACGCATGACTTGATCTCCTCGTGTCTTTCGTCAAATTGAATTGGAGTACAATTAACTATAGGCCAAAATCTCGTAAACTTCAGCGAAAATCTTCTTCTTAGGCTCACCTTTTTGATAAGACATCTAGAATGAAACCGGTCACACCAGACACAAGTCAAAAAAAAACCTCCATCACTCTCGATCCAAAAACTATTGGAAACAAGGCTGCATATCAATTAATCATTGGATCGATTGTACCGAGACCCATCGCATTCGTAAGCACTCAAAATGCTGAAGGTATTGGCAACCTTGCGCCCTTTAGCTTTTTTAGTGGCGTATCAAGTCATCCCCCTGCCTTGATGATCTCAGTAGCCAGAAACTCCGACGGCAGCAAAAAGGATACCCTAAGAAATATCGAATCCACCGGGGAATTAGTTGTGAATAGCGTGGGCGAATGGATGATTGAAGCGGTCAACCAGTGCTCGGCTCAATACCCATTTGGCGTCGACGAAATGGGTCAAGTTGGACTCACCCCTCTCCGCTCAGAACGAGTCAAGCCATTCCGCGTGGCTGAATCCCTCATTCATTTAGAATGTCGGATGATGCACATTTACGAGATCGGAGATGGATCAGAAGGCTCCGCCACCGTCGTGATCGCCGAGATCATCCTGTTTCATATTGATTCGACGGTGTACAGGGAAGGCAAAATTCTACTGGAACCTCTCCGCGCCATTTCTAGATTGGCGGGGAAAAGCTACGGAAAAATCTCAGGAGTTTTTGACCTTCCCCGCCCCAAACTTCCGCCTAGCCCATTGCGCGAATGATCGCCTGAGCAAACTCAGAACACTTCACTTCTTTGGCGTCGACTCCATCTTGCTTCATCAACCGAGCAAAATCGTAGGTCACTGTTTTTGCAGTAATCGCTCCGTCCATTCCTCGAATGATCAAATCAGCAGCCTCGGTCCAACCCATGTATCTAAGCATCATCTCACCGGAGAGAATCACCGAGCCTGGGTTCACCTTATCTAAGTCAGCGTATTTTGGCGCCGTGCCATGGGTGGCTTCGAACACCGCATGACCCGTCATGTAGTTGACATTTCCGCCGGGCGCAATTCCTATTCCACCCACTTGGGCAGCCAGCGCGTCTGACAAATAATCCCCGTTCAAATTAAGAGTCGCGATCACGTCAAACTCTTCAGGACGAGTCAGAACCTGCTGAAGTGTGATGTCCGCAATCGAATCTTTCACCACCACCTTACCCTGAGACACAGCTGTCTTTTGTTCAGCATTGGCTGCCTCTTCACCCTGGGTTTTCTTTGTTTTTTCCCACTGTTCCCAAGTATAAACCTGATCACCAAACTCCCGCTCAGCCAAAGCATACGCCCAGCTCCGGAAGCCGCCCTCGGTGAATTTCATAATATTACCCTTGTGCACAAGGGTCACTGACTTCTTCTTTCCTTGAATTGCAAACTCAATCGCCGCACGAACCAGACGCTCAGTCCCTTCACGGGATACAGGCTTGATCCCAATTGCAGTGCTTCCTGGAAAACGGATCTTGGAGTATTCTTTTGGGAAATTAGTTCGCAAAAAATCTAATACTTTTGTCGCACCGTCTGTCTGAGCCTCAAACTCAATCCCAGCATAGATGTCTTCGGTATTCTCTCTGAAGATTGCCATGTCGACTTTTTCAGGATGCTTAACGGGAGAAGGAACACCCTTAAACCAGCGAACGGGGCGCAAGCAAACATAGAGATCAAGCATCTGGCGGAGTGCCACATTGAGCGAGCGAATTCCACCACCAATCGGAGTCGTTAACGGACCCTTAATCGAAACCAGATAGTGCCGCAAGGCCGACAGAGTGTCTTCTGGCAACCAGTCATTAAACTTTTTAAAAGACTTTTCACCTGCATAAACTTCAAACCACTCAATTTTTCGTTGCCCTTGGTAAGCCTTTGCAACTGCAGCATCAAAAACCATCTTAGAAGCGCGCCAAATGTCGGGCCCCGTTCCGTCTCCTTCAATGAAGGGAATTACTGGGTGATTCGGGACGTTTAATTTGCCGTCTTTGATAGTAATGGTCTCTCCCTGCTGGGGAGCGGTCAGGTGATTAAAACTCGGTGTTCCAGGCATTGATATTCTCCATTTCGAAAGCTTTAAAAAAATTTTATGGCGGCTGAATCAGCCACAAATACCCCGAAAAGGGTCACCACAGCAAGCCCCACGCTTAAGATTTTTTAACAGGAGCCAACGACAAAGGCGACTCACGCCGAACCCAGCGCTCCCTTGGATCATTTCCTACTTTAAGCTCAATCTTAACCTGCGCAATTGCTTCTACGTCAGCTTGATCGTGCGTGACTAAAACCATTGGTGCCTGACTCAACCGGTGAAGATCGAGAAGCTCTGATCTCATCGATGCCCTCAACCCAGGATCGAGAGCGGAGAAGGGCTCATCCAAAAGGAGTAGCTCAGGCTTCCAGATCAAAGCTCGAACAAAAGCCACCCGCTGTCGCTCACCCACTGAGAGCTGGCCCACAGAAGCATGCACCCGCTGCTTGAGGCCTACTCGATCTAACCAAGAACAGGCCTCAGCCTGGCGCTGAACTTGAGAAACCCCTCTCATTTTCAAACCAAAGGCAGCATTTTCTAGAACATTGAGATGAGGGAACAGAATCTGATCCTGAAAGACAAACCCGATCTTCCTAGCTTGAGGAGAAAGACGAGTGAGGTCTTTTTGTCCGAGCAGAATTTTTCCACTTTTATTCAGCCCTGACGTCTCGAGACCTGCAATAGCTCGAAGCAATGTCGTCTTGCCACTCCCACTTGGCCCCCAAAGAACTACTCGTTCCCCAGGTTGAACAAAGAAATTTGCACCAAGAGTAAAATCAGCCAAGTCAAGAATGAGATCTTCTACTTGTAAAATTTGAGGCGACGTGAATTCCAACTTCGTAGCTTCCTAATTTAACGGTTGAAAAAGTGGTAAATCAATGAACGTTTAGAATGTTAGCACATCTAACATTCTAAACGTTAGCATTGAAATCCCTCTGATCAGCCTCCAATTGATAGTAACAACAGTTCTTACTGAAGAACCTAATGCTTCCTTAAGATTAATTATCAAAAACAGCTAAAGCACATCCTAGGTTTTGGTGACAATCCCCACTATTCAAAAGGCATTCCCTATTTACATTTTCTTGATTGCTAATCGTATTACTTAAACGATCGATGCTAGAATACCAATGACCTTCAGAGTCGGTTGCAAAGCATCCAACAAGTACGTTAGACAATCCCGCGGCACCTTGCGGGTTATCGGATCCAACGGTCAAAGAGTCGACTGATGGAACATCACTGTAATAATAATAACTACAATATGGATAATTATAGCAGTAACTATAGGGGTAGTAATATGAAGGGTAGTAATATGAAGGGTATCCATACCAACCATATCCACCTCCGCCGTGCCCACCCCCTTCGTGGCCCCCCCCTCCATGTCCACCACCGCTGTGTCCACCTCCTCCGCCGCCTCCTCCTCCATGCCCACCACCTCCCCCTCCTCCGTGAGCGTAACTCCTCATGGATTCGCTGGAATCACCTTGTGATTGAACCCCATCGAGCTGATTTGCAAACTCACTCGCTGAGATCAACTGACTAGGCTGCTGCCCATCATTGAGAACCCCCAAGTTTTCGGCAAAAGCCGGCTGAACTAAAATAGCAGACGTCACAACACCCAAAAGCACTCTTATTCTCATAAAAACCCTCCTCCCCTATTTAAAAATCTATCTAAAAAGTTTAAAGTTTTTAATTTACATTCTAAAATTATTGCAAGGAAGGCGCCCAGCGATCAGACGAGAAGTGAGCTAATCGAAACCGAGCTAGCTTGAGGGACTAGCTGAATCAACCGATGACTAGAGCAATTAAGGGGATCGACTAATTCCACCCAGCCGACTCCCCAATTCCACAGCACCGAGGGTCGCAACCAGGCTCGAAGTGAGCAAAAGTCCCGCAAGAATTTGAGCCTCCTCAAACCGGTAACCCTGCATCGATTGGGAAATGAGCCCGGGCAAAGAAACCCATTTTTCGCTCGCAAATAAACTCACAGCACCCACTTCGCCCAAGACCGCGCCGAAGACAGCCCCAGAAGCGACCAGAACGGGGCCTTGCCAACGGGGCCACTCCACCTCAATCCAAGCCCGAATCGATGAAGCCCCCAGGGACAGCGCCACATCCGTGGAGCGAGGATCTCGTGACGAAGCGACAGGCCAAAGAGTTCTCATGGCCAGCGTAAAAAAAAGAGTCACCTGTAGCAAGACCATCGCTGCGGGGCTCCCTTCGAAGGGATCGATCCAACGTCCATAAGCAATCCAAACTCCTAAGCCTAAAATAATCACCGAGACCCCACTCGGGAGAGCAAACAAAAAACCCAAGAGAGAGCGGACCCCAGATGGGACTTTTGAATGAAAGAGCAGACCCAAAGCACTGAGCGCCGTCAGTATCGTCAGCACACTACTCCACACGGAAAGGGAGAAAGAAAACTTCAGTGCTTGAAGCACCTCCGGGGTCCGAAGCAAATTGAGAACGGGACCCCACGAGACTGAAAAGACACCCAAGTAAGGGAATAGAAAAAAAACTCCCAGACCTAAAAATGATCTCGTAGCCCAGACTCCAACACGATTAGATTTTTTATGAAAATCAATATAGTTTTCGCTTATTTTAAATTTTTCTCGATCTTGTAAAAATAACACCACTCCCCATGGAATCAGAGTCAGAAGGAGCTCCCAGAAAGCACAAATAAGCGCACCAGACCAATCCACGCCCCCCAATTTCAATCGAGAATACACTTCAGTCTCAAGCGTTTGTACTGGAGGTCCACCGCCAAGCACTAAAACCAGAGCAAAACTCATCGCACAAAACCCCATCACTTGTGCGCAGGCCGTTGCCCAAGCCCAACGCAAACTAGGCCAAACACCGTGAACAAAAACACTCCAGCGACCAGCACCCAAGACCCGAAGAGCCTCGATTCGAGACTCTGGCACAAGGCGTCTCGCGTGAGCAACTGCAAGCGCTACCCATGGAATATTATAAAATGAGTGGGCAAGTATCACTGCTTCAAATCGATAAGCTAAATCTAAATGAATTCCCAGACGTGAAAAAATCCCAGAGTTCCCTATCCAAACCAACCAGCCGATCCCAGCTACTACTGTGGGAACCACCATAGGGAGTGAAAAAATCGAAAGCACCCTAGAACCTCGCCCCCACTGAGAGACACGACCCAGGCAGAGCCCTAAAATCAATCCGATGATTCCGGAAAAAACCACGCTCCAAAACACTTGCTTCACAGTGACCCAAACCACATTTAGAACCACAGGATCAAAGAACTGATTCAGCGTGAGATCTCGCGATCCCTCTAAGAATATCGCCACTAAGGGAATCGCGACACCAAACAACCAAAACCCAAGACTCCAAATCGCAGCCAACCAGATCACCACTACTCCACAGCCCTTCTCCAATCCTCTAAGACTTTTCGAACCGTCTCGGGATCGTGATCTGGCCAGACCTTTCGGACCGGCTGCGGTAATTTTAAAAAGTCCGGGGGCAGTTCAGTACTAGGTAAAACGGGCATCATCCAAGACGTGTGAGGAATGAGCTTTTGGATCTCTGGCGAAACGAGAAATTCGAGAAACGAGCGCGCCAATTTCTTCTGCTCGGCACTTTGAAATGATCCGCGAACGAGCGCAGCAGCCTCCACCTGAAAAGGCTGCCCCTCATCAAAAAGTACGGCTCGGTACCGGGCCCCTTCCCCATGTGTTTCGTGATAAGCTTGACTGGTTAAATAACTCCAAACAGCCGGAGCCTCACCTTTCACAAAAAGACTGTAAGATGAGTCCCAACTCGGCGCCAGAGTCAGCCATTGAGTCCGAAGCTTTTTCCAAAATTCAAAAGTCTTTTCTCCAAAAACAGAATAAGTAAAAAGCAAAAACGTCAGCCCTGGAGTGGCTGTTCTCGGGTCTTGAAGGAGAATAGTGCGAGCCCACTCGGGCGCTAGAAGATCAGAAACCGATCGAGGACTTCGGAGGCCTTTTGCAGAGAGGGCTTTCTGATCAACCATCAACGCAAGCCCTCCATAATCGTAAGGAAGAAAGCCTGGAGCCATTTTCAAACTGGAGTCGATTTGCTGGTATCCGGTCGGCTCCCATCCATCCCAACTCTCTAAATAGGATCGAGCCCTGGACCAAAGGTACTGATCCAAGCCCAGCACTACTTGAATTGGAAATTGCCCTCGCCGAGTGTCCAGTTCTAAGCGAGTGAGGAGAGCCCCTCCGTCAGGCACAGTGACCACCCGGACATGGCAATGACATTGTCTCTCAAAGAGAGGAAAAAGAAGAGGGCCTAATCCTGACTTGCCCATTAAGGTACGATAGGCTGCAACCGTTAATTCAGGAATCGGTTCAGAACGAGGAGAAACCATCCAGCGGGCGGATATTGCCAAAACAAAAACGACTCCACAGCCGAGAATGAAATACCGCCCAGCCACTCTCCAGACTTCGCGCAGATAATCGACCGGCCCCATAAGGGATTAATCGACCCACTCTGGGCTCTTTGAGGTGACTCCTTTTCCCGTAATGGATTCAATCTTAGTATCGGACTTGGGGGAGAGCTCCTCAGAAGGTCGAGCCTCTGCTTTTGGCTTGAGTAAGCGAACTTTGCTCACCCGTTCTTCTGAGTCGGTTTCAAATCTCCAAAGGATTTCGCAGTTTTGCAGGTGGGTTGTGGTCTCTTCTTGGTTAGAAGAGATATGGACGACTCCATTTTCATAAAGGATGACGTCCGCATGGTCCACGTAAGTCCCCTCCTCGCCTGGATAGAAGAAAATCACCCGCATCGCCTGTCCTTTTTTAATCACTTTCATAGGACTCTCTTCTACCTCCGACTTTTGAATTAAGCCAACCCAGGATAATAATTTTTGGATACCCCACTGTGGTTTTTCAAACATCCTTTACGTACTCCTTCTAAGCATTCATAAACTATACTCTACAGTGGCAGCAAGTCAGTTGCCAGAAATAAGCAAAACAGTTAGATATGCCCTATGGGACCGACTTTAGCACACTCTGTAGATCTTGATTTGTTCGATGAAATCAACCGACTCAAGAAAGAAAAAAACGCCGTTATTCTAGCGCACTATTACCAAGAACCGGACATCCAAGACATTGCCGACTTTGTAGGTGACAGTCTAGAGCTGGCTCGAGCAGCCCAAAGATCCCAAGCTGACCTCATCCTTTTTGCTGGAGTTCACTTCATGGCCGAGGGGGCAAAAATCCTCAATCCTTCTCGCAAAGTAGTGATGCCCGACCTCCGCGCTGGGTGCTCGCTGTCAGACAGTTGCCCTCCAGGTGCATTTGCTCGATTCAAAGCCAAATACCCTGATCACTGGGTCGTCTCCTATATCAACTGCTCTGCTGCAATTAAAGCCCAGAGCGATGTCATTTGTACCAGCTCGAACGCAATTAAAATTGTTGAAAAAATTCCACTGGACCGAGGAATTATCTTTGCACCCGACCGCAACCTTGGCGCTTATGTCGCAAAAAAAACGGGCCGCGACATGATCCTCTGGCAAGGCACCTGCATTGTTCATGAGACCTTCTCGGAACGAAAAATCATCGAACTTAAAATCCAACACCCTGATGCACAGCTCATAGCGCATCCCGAATGTGAGCCCTCTCTCTTAGATCGTGCGGACGTAATTGGGAGCACCTCTGCGCTACTTTCTCACGTGATTTCTAGCCCTATTCAGAAATTCATTATTGCTACGGAAGAAGGGATTCTTCATCAAATGAAGAAAAAAGCACCGGGAAAAACTCTCATCCCAGCCCCACCTAATCACGCATGCGCATGCAATGAATGTCCCTTTATGAAGCTAAACACCTTAGAAAAAGTTTATTTAGCCCTCAGAGATGAAACCCCCGAGGTGGACATGCCCATCGAACTTCGAGAAAAGGCACTCAAACCCCTACAAACAATGTTGGACTGGTCATTATGAGCCCACACCATGAGTCGCGCAGGGACCAAAAGGCTGCCATCCTAGCCGTAGGAACAGAACTGACTACGGGGCAGATTATTAATCGTAATGCTTCTTGGCTTTCTGAAAAGATCACCTCACTGGGAATTGAAGTCATCCTTCATGAAACAGTCGCCGATGATCGGCCCAGAATCCACGAGGCGATTACTCGATGCTTCCATGCGGCCCAATGGGTTTTTATTACAGGGGGATTGGGTCCTACCACAGATGACTTTACTCGCGAAGTCGTTTCAGAGTGGGCAGAGCTCCCTTTGGAATTTGACGAACCCAGCTGGAACAGGATCGTCGCTCGCATCAGTTCACTTGGAATTTCTGTAGCAGAGTCGAATCGTCAGCAATGCTACTTTCCCCAAGGTGCTGAGATCCTCGCTAATCCGGAGGGCACAGCCTCGGGGTTTACTTTTTTGACCTCAAAACCAGAAGCCGAAGGCCGGATCTGGGTGCTGCCTGGCCCGCCCAGTGAAGTCGCAGCAATCTGGACTCAAGGAATCGAAAAAACTCTAAAGACCCTCCATCCCAAAACCATACCGATTCGGCTCCTAACCTGGCAGTGCATGGGTAAAAGCGAGGCTGAGCTGGGTGAGATCACAGAAAAAGCTCTCGCTGGGAGTGGGCTTCAGACGGGCTATCGAGCCCATCGCCCTTTCGTAGAAATCAAAGTATGGTGCGATCCAGCGGCAATCGAAGCAAAAAAACCTTGGCTAGAGCAGCTCCAAAAAGTCTTGGCACCCTGGATCATGACAGTCGATGGAGAAGACCTCGCTCAACGACTCTTGAATCGACTCGAAGGCTATGATGCCGTCGACCTAATTGATCAAGCGACATCGGGCGATCTCGCCCGACGTCTCGGGTCCCTTCTCAGAACTCCACAGTACCAGCATCTGGCCATGAACCTCACTCTCTTAACTGAGTGGAAAGCCATCGAGAGTTCCGAGCCTACCATTAAAAACCTGCTCGATGAAGCCGATCCCGATACCCTCACCCTCGCTCTAACTGGATACTCAGTCGACGGCCGAGCGACCATCGGGCTCAAGTTGGGAGCTAAGACTTTTGAGACTGAAATCAGGTCACCTTACCCTCATCCCCAATGGATCGAAAGAACCCGACCGTACGTCTTGGAGAGGGCCCTTAAAATCTGGTCAGATTGGATCTTGCTCTCGTCGTCTTGAGAGACGTCAAATTTCGTATTCATTTTTTAACTGAGAGAGGTTAGAAGAGGGCAATATGACGCAACAAGATGATCTGCAGGCAGAACTAGAACGATTACGAGCCGAAAACCAAGCTCTCAAAAAAACCTCCTCTCGCGGACTTTCCCTAAAAGTCAGTGAAAAAGGCGGTCTCTCCGTCTATGGACTCGGGCGATTTCCTGTCACGCTCTATAAAGAGCAATGGAAAAAGCTCTTAGACATGGCAGATGATATCCGCGCATTCATCCAAGCAAATGATAGCGAACTCAAGACCAAAGATTGACGTCCTCCCCGGCCTGAACGCCGAAGCTTTACGGCGCATGTGGGTAAATGAACCAAGCGACCGCCCGGACCGATCGGAAAACTACCTTTTCTGATCGGCGCGCCAGCTCATTGCATAATCAGCATACTCTACAGACTCAGCCTCCGAAGTGGCCCTCAAAGGATTTAGGGTGTCTATCATGACTGCGATTTCTTCGGTGCTACTCTTGTCCTGAGCGTTTTTCGCAGCGTTCGGATGGGGGCCATGGTGAATCCCCTGAGGATGCCAGGTCACAGCTCCTGCACTGATTCCTTCGCGGGAGAAAAAATTCCCGGCATGATAGAAAATCACTTCGTCAAAATCGATATTGCGATGATAGAAAGGAACCTTCATCGCACCTGGTTCACTTTCGAGAGGCCTCGGCAGAAAAGTGCAGATTACAAAATTGCGCCCCAGAAATGTCGTATGCACACTCGGGGGCAAGTGAAAGCGGGGCGAAACAATAGGTCGAATATCATCTACGTGGAGAGCCCAAGGAGCTAGGTCGCCCTTCCAACCCGCAGCGTTCATGGGATTCCAAGGATAGAAGACCCGGGTCCACTCATTTTCCCGCTTAATTCGAAGCTCGTATTCGCCAGCGGAGTTAGCGCCCGTCTTACGCTCCCCCAGAGGCAACTGAGGAACTCGCATGACCATGGGGTCAAATTGAGCGTGCCTACCCAGCATGCCGCGCTCAGGTAGAGTGATCTCAGTGGCTGACTCAATGACTAGATGAGTGTTTTGAATCTGCGTCACAAACCGGTAAGTAGTACCCCTTGGGATAACGAGATAATCCCCTTTGCGATAGTCAATATCTCCATAATCCGTCTCTAATCGGCCCGAGCCGTCATGAACGAATCGAACTTCATCTCCATCCGCATTCCGAATAAACGCATCTAAATCGCGATCGAATTTGGCGATTCCCAACCGAACATCCGAGTTCTTCAAGAAACTATCGGGCTGACCAAACGTCTGACCTTTCAACTGTGAAACGGAGTACGCGCGAGGCTTTAGAGGGCCCTCGACCCGAAGCCACCCAGTGGGAGGGTGCCGGTGATAGAGGTGACTTGCTTTGCCGAAAAATCCTTGGCGAGCATGCTCTTCTTCATAAGTTCCATCTGGAATGTGAACATGGGGCTGTAGAGTGTAAACTCCCTGCGACCAACCAAAACCCGAATTAAGATTCTTTTTTGAGCTCATTCGATATTCCCACCCTCTTTATTTGAGGATTACCAAATGCTACCCATTCCTGCAATCTTGAAGCTTAACTCTTGTGTTCCCCCTTTTCGATCCCCCCAATCAAATTCGTCCCGATCCAATGACAGCAAAATTAAGAGGATAGAGCGTACTACCAGAGAAGTGGGTGTTCATGCTATTATATGGGTGGTAGAAACTCGTAAAAACGATTTTTTGATAGGTTATTTTATTTCAAACTTTTAAAATCGTGCATAACTCCTACAACGCTACGTCCGCAAGAAAGAGAGTTAGAAAGATGAAAACAAAAGATGGAATTCAGAAGGCGTTGAAGGTGTATTGCCAGGCCCGAAGTTTTCACTTCGCTGCACAGTATTGGGCCCTGAACAGAATCTCACAAGCCGTTGGATTTAAAACTCCAATTCGTTACCAAGACAAGGAGTTGCTCAAGGGAATTCAAAAAAAATTAGATGAGCTCTTGGACGCTGACCTACAGAGAATTCAAGACGGGTACTATCCCACCTCGGTCCTACGACCCAATCTAAGCTGGGATGCGATTTTAAAATTTCCAAGAGTGGTGGTGGACGGATTTCGCGTGGGCCGGCGCAGAACACAGGGAAGCGCCAAGGAGTTTACCCCCAGGGCTCAAAACTACTTTGACGGACTCCCTGAGTACTACCTTAGAAATTTTCACTATCAAACGGACGGGTACTTAGGTGATGAGTCAGCGGAGATCTATGATTACGAAGTCGACCTCCTTTTCTCGGGCGCTACGGATGCGATGCGACGTCTAATCATCGCTCCACTCAAGAATCAGTTCAAGAACTCTCCCGACGGCCAAGGCTTAAAGTTTTTAGAGATTGGCCCTGGCACTGGGCGATCTACCCAGTTTGTGAAAATGGCATTTCCAAAAGCTCAGATCTTTGGAGTTGATCTCAGCGAGCCTTATCTAAGAGTGGCTCGGAGCCAGCTGAAATCTCTCCAGGGCTTAAATTTTTTACAGGGTGATGGGGCTAACCTGCCATTTAAGGACGCAGAATTTGATGCCGTTTACTCTATTTTTCTCTACCACGAACTCCCACTCGAAATTCGTCATTCAGTGATTCGGGAAGGATTACGCGTCCTCAAGACTGGCGGTGCCTTTGGTTACGTAGATTCTATCCAAAAGAGAGATCTCCCTGAATTTGATTTTTTCCTCACTGAATTTCCCAAGAACTTTCACGAACCCTTTTATATTAATTATATCTCGAATTCGATGGAGAAACTACTCGGATCCTATCCTGTGCGACCACTCGAGCAGGGCATCGGCTTGCTCTCTAAGTTTCAGATGGTTGCAAAGAACTGACCTAAATATTTTGCTATGAATGATCTCCTAGTCTTTCCAAGCCCCTCGAGGGATTCGCGCCTTTTTTATCTGGGTCGGTTAAAAGCTCGACAAAAAGAGAAGTAGACAGAACCCCTATCCTATGAAATAGGGGAACAACCTGGTCCTGAAACAGACAAAAGGAATAAAACAAGTATGGATCACCTCAAGAAAAAGAATACGCCCACAGGGCTCCCACCCTGGATTGCTCTTCTTCTGGCCACTTCCGTATGCTTTCCAGCTGCACAGGCTAAAATATTAGAAATTCACTCCTTTGAAAAAATTATTACCCACATTCAACCCAATACCCTTCTGGTTTTGGATCTAGACAACACGGTCATCGAACCACACCAAACGTTGGGCGGAGATGAATGGTTCTCTGACTTGATTCGCCAAAATCTAGACATAGAAAAAAACAGGGTAGCAGCTGTTGAGGCAGCAGCAAAAGACTGGATGAGCGTTCAACTCCTTGCTCCGATGAAACCAGTTGAGGCAAATACCCCCTCTCTAATTAGAAAAGTCCAAGCGGCAGGAAACTTAGTGATAGGCCTCACCGCCCGTTCTGAAGCACTAGCAGAGCGGACCGTTGAACAACTTCATGAGCTCGGTATCTGCTTTATGTCAAATCCTGTTTCTCGGCGAAATGCATATTTGGATCGTGAGAACGGGCTACGTTACCATGAGGGAATTCTTTTTGTAGGTGAACGGACCACTAAAGGTGAAGCGCTTCTCAAATTTTTGGACCATCACAAATTTGCCCCTCCCCACGTCATTTTTGTAGACGACAGACGTCCCTATACTGAAAGCGTTGAATCTGCATTGGAATCAAGGGAAATTGACCATGTGATCTTTCGGTACGGGGCGACAGATTCGAGGGCAAAAACCTACCGTCGCGACATTGCTGAACTTCAATGGCAGCACTTTAAAAAAGAGAAGAAAATCATTTCCGACGAGGAGGCTCGCAAGACTTTGAAGTGACGTCCCTCTTGACAGAAAGGGCGAGATCTGACACCCAAATGTTCATGTCACTTCCGCACCACTTATCTGGAGCCCAACCTACAGGAATCCACCCCGGTGAGCCGGTAGCACAGTTTGAGATCGGGGCCTATCGTAATTTCGTCTACCTAATCTTAGACTGGGACTCTAAAAAAGCTGCGATGTTAGATCCTCAATCGAATCTCGGTCCAGTCCTTCAAAGCCTGGCAACCCATGGATTTGAGCTCGTAGCGATTTTACTCACCCACACCCATTTCGATCACATAGCAGGGCTCCCAGAACTCAGCTTGCTGGCCCCACAAATACCAGTTTACGTTCACCCTTTCGACCTCCACCGTATCGATCCGCGTCTCAACCAGAATCTACGCTTAACATCCCTCCAAGAAGGGCAAACCATCTCAATCGGATCGCTCACAACCCAGGCTCTTCACACGCCAGGACATAGCGCTGGAGAGTGCTGTTACTTCTTAAGCACGAGCCCACCTTATCTTTTTACTGGGGACACAATTTTTATTCGGGACTGTGGTCGAACCGACTTGAGCTCTGGCAGCGACACGGAAATGTTCGCGTCGATCCAAAAAATCAAGACACTCCCCCCTGAGACCGTGATCCTGCCTGGCCATCACTACAAAAAAGAATGCGCCTCCACCCTTCAAACCGAACTCAGAGAAAGTCCGCCTTTTCAGTGCAAAACAGTCGCCGAACTCTCTCAACTTCCGTGAGAACCACTTTCTTGACCCAAGGCCTCATGATCTCTTCGGTCATGCATGCCCTCGTTTTTACCCTCTTTTTTATTCCATCCGGATGGAGCCCTCAACCCACGCTCAAGGCAACTGGCTCGCCAGAGGTCCTCGAAATAAAAATTCTCTCATCGATTTCCAATCGAGGAAAATCGTCCACCGCACGCAAACAACACACTCAACTACGCCAAACAGTGCGGCCCGCGAATCTAAGCGCATCTCCAGCCGGAGACATTCATCTCCCAGATCCATTCCAATTAGATTTAATTCGAAAAATCAATGAAGCCCTGGATTACCCACTGAACCTCCGCGCCCGACGAATCGAGGGCACTGCACAAATCAAAATCATCCTATCCAAGACGGGGCATCTCGAGTCCACCCAGATCATCCAAAGCAGTGGTCACCGAGAGCTCGATCAACTTGCCCTCAATGCAGTTACAGCGGCCCAACCCTATCCCCCACCGCCCGATTCACTCAGCACCCAAAACAGAAATCTGACGATCAATCTCCCGGTCCAATTTCGACTTACCCAATAAGATTTCTCAACGCTTCACTCAGGCTCCACCCGCTCAACCCTCTTAATCTTGTCTAGAAGTTCCTGCAAAACAAAAGGCTTTCCGATCCAGCCACTTGCACCGATCTCTTTTGCTCGCTGTTCGGCATCTGCCGCAGCGGTCATAATCAGGATCGGAGCCAGGTGATCATACCGATCGACGAATTCTCTAGCGAATTGCCACCCGGTCATCACCGGCATTTTCATATCCAAGAGAATGCAGTTTGGAATGCGCCCTAACTTAAGCCACTCAAGGGCACTTAGGCCGTTCTCGGCGGTTTGAACAACATAACCCTCTGACTCGAGAAATACTTGAAGTGTATACCGAATATCTTCTTCATCCTCGATCACCAGCACCAATTTGGAAGCAGAACCCAGAGTCATGAAGCCGCCTGGTCTAAAACGATCTCTCTAGGAATTTCAAAAGGAATTTCAAAGTAAAAGGTGCTCCCCACACCCATTTGACTCTTTACACCGATCGAGCCGCCATGAAGCTCCACCAATCCTCGGCAGATAAACAATCCAAGTCCCAAGCCTGCATAGCGCACCTCCTCAGCATCCTCACCTCGATCAAACACCTTAAATAGCTCCTTTTGACGCTCCGGCGGTATTCCTGAGCCGCGGTCTTTCACGGCTACCCGCACACGAGTGAGATCTTTTTCCATCGAGATCTCAATTGGCGTGCCAGCAGGCGTGTACTTAACCGCATTATCTATGAGATTGGATATCACCTCATAAATTCGGACCGGATCTACAGTGATCTCCACCGGATAGAGAGGCTCCGAAAAAAGAAATCGACGATCAGGAAATTGCATTTCAAAATTAAGGCGACACTCGGAAATTAAAGCACTTAGGTCGGTTCGCTGACGCTTTAACTTTAAAAATCCACGTTCCAATCGGGCGACCTCAAGCAGATCGACCACCAAGTGCGCCAAACGATCCGCTTGAACTCGCATTCGTTTCAAAGTAGAGATCTCCACTGCCTGGCCTTTTTCCATCTGTAATTCAGTCATCTGCAATAGGAGAGAAAATGCGGTTACGGGGGTACGCAGCTCATGGGCTGCAATATCTAAAAAACGAGTCCTTGCTCTTGCTGCACTCTCAGCTACCTCACAAGCGGACTTCAGTTTTTCCATTGCCCTCTTTTCATCGGTGATATCGCGGTTGAGGCCAAAAAGTTGCTTCACTTTTCCATTATAATCTCGCACGACCAAAGCGCTGGCAAAAATAGTTCTTACCGCACCGTCGGGGCGAACTACGCGAAATTCGAGCTTAAACTTGGTTTTACCTAAAAATGATTCCTGAAGAATTTGATTCGCGCGAGCTCGGTCGCCTGGGTGTAACCCCCTTTGCCAGGAATCGACGGTCCCTGAAAACGATTCCCGGGTGATTCCGTAAAATTTAAGCATTTGATCATCCCATTTCATTTGATCCTTCTGCACATCCCATTCCCAAATCCCTACGTTCGCAGCCTCGGCTGCAAACGTCAGCCGCTGAGCTCCCTCCGCTCGCATCTCCGCATCGGCAAGCTTTTTGGTCCGAACATTCATGAATTGAACCAAGACAGAGATAGAAAGGCTGGTGAGTACAAAAATAAATACCTGGAGCCAGGCACCTGATTCACTCACTTTAAGACTATTTAGGAGTGGCATAAAGAAATACACGACCGTCAGAACCGAGACGAAGGTTGCGGCGCTTCCAGCAATAATCCCCCCCCCAAAAAGAGAGGCAATCATTACCGCAGGCAGAAATAAAATAAAGCGACTTGGCCCCACCCAAGGCCAAAGAACCCATTGCAAAGCCGCACCGAAGATGGCTATCACCGCCCCAAAGATCACTTGGATCACAGGATGTTGTAAATTAACTCCAGTGCGCAAGTATTTCACCTTCTAAAAATTCATAAGAAATAAATAGAACTGAGAACTTAGAACTGCAAAGGGAAAGCCATCCATGGCGAACCCCGCATCAAGCCTTTGCCGAGATACTCCCAGCATCCATGCCGGAAATCACTGCAAAAGCTTGCTAAGCTGGTCTTGTTCTTGCGCTAATAGTTGGGAGCGAACGGGATCGGCACTCGAGCTTGCGTCAGCCTTGAGAGCATGAACCCGCCCCTCGATAGCACTCACTGAATCCCTAATCTCATTCTCCACTTTTTTCTTAAACATCCCTAAAAGAAACGAGGGGACGCTACTGTTTGGCTTAATTAAGTCGGAATATACTAGCAAAGCGGACTCGCCTGCATTTCCAAGCGGCTCAAACACAGCAAATCCGTCCGACAGTTCTGCCAACCGCGAACTGGCCAACTTCCAATCAACGCGATAGCTGCTATCGACTTTATGAACCCACTCTTTCACCGTGGTATCATCAGATTGCCCCATCATTTGGATACGATAATTCAGGGTAAGATGTCCTCCCGGCTGGGTCTCCGTAACCTCCGACGAGACGATTCCTGGAAAATACTCGTGATGCCGATTAAAATCACAAAAAACCGCAGCCGACTCAAACGCCGTCGCATTGATCTTCTGATAAATCGTAAACTGTGGCCAAGGATCGCCGGAAATCTCTTGTTCTTTGACTACCTGATGCCCAGCACGAATCTCAGCCTGCTCATCCGGACTGAGATGATCATAGTACCCAGCCTGAACTGCCTGAGTCAAAACAAGAAGCAACCCAGTGCTAAGACTCGCAGTCATCAAGTTTTTCCCGAGTTTTGCATTAATTTTCATAAAACCCCCCATTGGTTTAAAGCGAGCAACTCATATCCCCTGGTTATTTTCGTAACTGAGAATAAAAAATGGGTCAAGTTATTCCATCAATCATGCAATGAGTTAGTGAAGATTTTTAAAACACAGCCCGAAGACTCAGGGCATATATCGATAATTCAGAAAAACCTTCTTACCTAAGTTTACCTGAATTATTTTTTCCGACAGTGAATGGGAACCATTGGGCGTCAATTTGATCTGATAGGTACCTGGATCCACGACCAGCCTTAAAACCTGTAGATCTCGAGGCAATAGATTCCATGAACGCAAGTCAGCCTGATCACTTCCATACATGATCAGCCGAGCTACAAGGCCGAGGAGCGGACTATTCGTTTGTCTTTCAACAACATAAGACAAGGACTCTTTTGCGACGATGCCCGCCACCTTTTTGGCAACCATGGCGCTATATTTTTCGTCTAAATTTCTGCTAGCGATCGCTTCGATATTCTCAACCATCAGGGTTTGTCCCGCTTTTTGAAAATCACCGGAGCTGGTCAAACTCCTGATCTCGACGTCGGCTGACCAGACCGGGTTCCACCTCGGATAGAATCTCGGCAACGACTGAAATTGAGGGTTAGGCTTTTTAATGGGGGATATCCCATTTTCATAGAGAATGATAATTTCGGCTTTTTTTGACTTAGAACTCAACAACAATGCTCTCTGATGGTCCTCTCGCGTTAAATGAAATTGTTCATCCCACCGGTCCATCTCATCTGGCATCGAAAGTTCTTTCGCGCATCGCCAGAGGTCGAGACCCAAACCAGGTAAATCTGGACTTAGCTCAAATGTTTTTTGATAATCCACGTAAGCATCATTAAAATTCTTGTCAGACTCAAAGAGGATCCCTGAAAGGTAGCGAGCAAAAGGGCTTTGCTGATATTTTTTTTTCCCCTGTGCGATCATCATTTCGACTTTATGATTGACCCGCCTGAGCTCAACGAGTGCGTCTTCTTTATTTCCCATCAAAGCGTAGTTCATCGCTAAATACGTATTGATCAGGACCTTTTCATAATCCTCACCCTGGTAGTCCTTTGTATTTTCGCTTGCCACCAAGGTCGCGGCCTCTGCTGAGATACTCGTGTAATCTTTGATTTCTGCTATTTTGTCGGCCTTGAGAAAAGCCCGGTTGCTTTCCTCAAACCTACCAGCAGAATGATAGGCAAGACCGAGATCCAGTAGATAGAGGAGCGAGTCCTTTCCATTAATCCCTTGAGCACTCCACCCTGCATCAAGTCGCACGGCGGCTTGATCGTACTGCTCTGACCGAAACAAGTCGTCAGTGACACGATCTGACATTCGTGCCGATACGCATCCTGATAAACTAAAAACAAGGACGACCGTAAAAAGCCTATTCATAAGATTTTCCAGAGTCGTCCCGGATCTATTCTCAGACACTCAGCCTCTGCTAGAGGCCGTAAGTTTGCTTTTTGAACTTTTTACGCAGTTCCTTTTCCTGAGTGCAATCAATGGTAGAGGCTTCGAGATTGGTTAAGTTCATGGTCAACTTATAGTAAACGAACTTAGTACCACCCAACTCCTGAACATTTGTCGAGAGACTCCCATTAAGAATGTAGTCCGCACCCGCTTGCTTTCCGCGCTTTTTCTGGGTCACCTCAGAGACATTTCCAGCAGCATTGTAATCGTATTCTTCATCCAGAGTTTCTCGCGCCTCTTTATCAACGAAGCGAACTTTCCCTGAGTTAATGAGTGCGGTTCTAATCTTGTTGGTCATTGAAATCATGTCAATATGATCTTGGGTTCGATTGGCAACCTTTTCAACAATGACAATCGGCGGCTTGGGAGCATTGGCAATATAACCGCAGGAAACCATAGCTCGGATCATGGTATCAGCCATCTGCTGCATGTCTGCCTCGTTAAACTTATCATCCAAGAGCTCGACGCGCGTTGGGTCGTCGTACTCACCTCCGGTAAAAGCTCTCGGCCCACTTGCGCACCCGCTCAAACCGAGAGCCAATAAGCACACCCCACCCGCGATCCGTTGCTGAAATTTAAACATAGCCAACCCCTCTTGATTAGAAAATATAAACCAGCTTATGCCTAGAGCGGGATTTTTGTAAATAATAAGTACTGGTTGAGATCCTAATCTCTTCAGAGTAGGACTGAGCGAGGATGTATTCAGTCTCCAAAAAAATAGCAGTCACATTAGATAGAAACCTAGTTTTCGTGCACGGAAAGGGTGGGGTCGGTAAAACCTCAGTCTCCCAAGCCATTGCACTCGGGCTAGCGGCCAAAAAAAAAAGAACCCTTTGGGTCGCGATTGAGGATCCAATGCGTCCCCCGGGGGAGCTCCTACCCCAAGGACCGAATCTCTGGCATCTCAACTGCAGTTTTAAGCTCGCCTTTGAGGAATATGCTGGACTGAAAATTGGCATGCCCCGATTGACTCATCTTTTTGTCCAAAACAAACTCATGCAGTACCTCGCAAAAGCAGCTCCGGGAGTCCATGAAATCGTATTACTAGGTAAGATCTGGTACGAGAGAACCCGTTACGACCACGTCATCGTAGATATGCCATCCACGGGGTATGGACTCGCGATGTTTCAAAGCACCGAGAATATTTCGCATCTTTTTGGGGGCGGACCGCTCCACAAGGATGCTGAGTCAATGCTCAAAACCCTTCGATCCCCCGAGGAAACGGGTCACATCATCATTTCCCTACCAGAGGAAATGCCGCTCCGCGAATCCTTAGAGCTCAACGACTTTTTAATCCGAAATTTCGAAAAAAATCCGGCTGCCTTCTTGGTCAATCGCGTGTTTCCGCAGATTAATGAGACTTTGGAGCTCAGCCCTGCTCTCACTGAGAGAATCAACCCATTGGCGACCTCGGTCGAAGACTATGCTCAAATGCGCTCTTGGCTGGAATCGTTCAACCTCAGAATCTGGAAAGATGCCGGCATCCACTACGGGGCGCTTCGCCAAGTTGCCCCTGACCTCCAAGACTCTGAATCTCCCTTAATTCGCCTCCTGTGTGAGCAACTCCAAAGAGAGGCCTATTTATGAAGTCTTCCATTGATCAGACCCTTCAAAATAAGCGGGTCATCATTACTTGCGGAACCGGAGGGGTAGGCAAAACCACTCTTAGCGCAGCCCTGGGAATTCGAGCAGCCATCCAAGGACGACGTGCGGTCGTGGTCACGATCGATCCAGCCAAGCGGCTCGCCACGTCGTTGGGGCTCTCTGGCCTTGGCGACCAACCTACGGATTTAACTCCCCAGGTTCAAGCTGCTTTTGAACGCGCCAAACTGAACGGAGCATCGTTACCCGAAGAAATGAAAGGGACGCTCGCTGCCATCGTGCCCGACACCCGCAAAACATTTGAAAACTTTGTACGTGAACTAGCCCCTTCTCCAGCTGCCGCAGAGAGGGTCATGTCTAACCCTATTTTTCAGATTTTTGCCAAGGAGTTCTCGGGAACCAATGAGTATATGGCCCTGGAGAGGCTTCACTCACTCCACATTCAAAACCATTATGATTGCATTATTTTAGACACCCCCCCCACCCGTAACACTTTGGCTTTTCTTGAGGCTCCACGGCTATTAGCTCAATTCTTCGATGAGAAGCTGATCCGCTGGCTCGTACTCCCTGCGAATAAGATCGTTGCTACGGGAATGAAAAAGGCATTCTCAATCCTAGAAGGGCTGACCGGGGCTAGCTTCATGTCCCACCTCTTTGATTTTGCTTCCGGCTTATTCTCAGTGCAGAGGAACTTCACTGCCAATCTAAAGCGAATCACGGAACTCATGGAGTCTCCTCAGGTTGGGTTTTTAATGGTGACAACGCCCACGCCCACTCACCAAGAAGAAGTAGATCATTTTATTCAGACTTTAAAGAAGCAAGGCCTCCACTTTGAGGGGATTATTTTCAACCGCACGCTCGCCTACCTTAAGGATGAAGTCCCCCAGGATACCGCCCGGGCTAAAAATCCCGCTTGGAAGGAGGCCTATGACCTCATCCATGCCCTTCAAAAAAGGGAGCGCCGCGTTATCGCAAGTTTTATGCAGAAACCCGTTCAAGTTTGTGCGAAACTACCAGAGCTAGCCAGGGATGTTCACTCGGTGGAGGACTTGTTTCATGTGGCGCTGGCGTTTGATGCCCGTTCTGATTTTAATACAGGCGAATCTTAACCTATTGATTCCAAATACTTACGCCTCGCCAACGAGTGCAGGTCCGACCTCTACCGAGGAAGCTCAAATCATCTGGCACGAGGGTAAGGAGGCCTTTTTAGGCTCACGTTTTACTGAGGCAACCCAGAATTTACAGCGCCTCATGGATCGTTACCCAGCGGACCCTCATCGAGACGAGGCCTTAGAAATTTTAGGGACTGCTTATTACCGACTCGGAGACACACAGCGATCTATTCCTCTGCTCCTTGCCGCACTCGATGCCCAAGATTCTGAAATTCGAGGACAACAACTCCGGCTGCTCCTAGGTAAAACTTACCTTTTAGCTGGCAAATATGATGAGGCCCTCCTGGCAGTGAATGGAATAGAAAAAGCCAGCCCTCAGCTCGAACTCCCCCAAAATCTCCGCTCAGAAGCAACCCTCCTCAAAGGGCAGGCTCTTTTTGAAAAAAATCATCTCGATCGAGCCCACTTAGCGATCCTCAGCCTGGAGAGCGAATTACCTCAAATCCACGACACAGACCTCCAGAATCGAATTTATTCCTTTCGCCTTCAAGTTGGATTGATGAAGTGCGCTCGAATCTCAACCGCCGGACCCTTGACCGAGCTCCAAGTCAAAGATCAAACCGAGCGCCGGGCAAACTGCCTCCTCGATCAAGTGATCGCGGCAAAACCCCTCTTCTTTGCAAAGAATGCAAAGACTCCAGACGGCCTAATCAAACCATTAAAACTCGCCTTCGAAGGTCTGCAAGAAATCTACAGGCACCCCCCCACACCGCCTGAACTCAAGGATCGAAAAAGAACTCACACTGAACTCGCACGCTATCGAGCAGAATTAGGAATGTTGTTAGAACCCATTTTTAAAAAGACGCTCTCTCAAGCGCAAGAGCTTCTCCAAAAATGGAAGACGGGTGCACCCGTCATGGAGACGGAATTGCTTTCGACTCTTCTCAATGCGCTAAAAAAAATGTAAGGCCTCATGGAATGGGCCGACTGGAAAAGGAATCATGATTTCTAAAACATTGAAGCTTATGGCAGAGCAAATTCACAGAAACCAAAAGGAAATCAACGAATGGTACATGTCTTATGCGTCGAAATATGCGCCGCCATTTTACTGTTCAGTCGATCTCAGGGACTCCGGCCATAAAATTGTGCCCGTCGATAGCAATTTATTTCCAGCTGGATTCAACAACATTTGCCCTGAGGATCTCAGAACAGCACCGGTTCTATTAAAAAAACAAATCGATTCGATCTTGAGCCAGTTTGGACGCCCCAACCATCAGCGGGTCTTGATTATCCCCGAGTCCCACACTCAAAATGCCTACTACATTGAAAATCTTTTTTACCTCAAGCAACTCCTAGAAAACGCTGGATTTGTCACCCGTATAGGCTGGTATGGCGATCTTCCCGATACGACGATTCCAAGCGTCTCACTCACCTCAGTTACAGGAAAAAATCTGACGGCATTCCCGATTCAAATCGATGCAGGCATGCTAAGCGCAGACGGGTTTACTCCTGACTTAATCCTGCTCAACAATGACTTCTCAGGCGGCTACCCTAAGATTCTAGATACTGTTACCCAGCCGATCGTTCCGAGTCATACCCTAGGTTGGCACTCCAGAAAAAAGAGCGATCATTTCAAGTACTACAATCGCTTGGCGGGAGAATTTGCAGAGATGATTGGGATCGATCCCTGGGCAATACAAATCGACACCGAAGAATGTGAGCCAGTCAACTTTAACGAAGAAATCGGTATTGAGGCAGTCGCTCAAGCCGTGGACCGAATTTTAGAGCGAACCGCCAAATCCTACCAGTTTCACGAAATCCACCGAAAGCCTTTTGTCTTTATTAAGAACAACGCAGGGACCTACGGAATGGGCATCATGGTGGCTCACTCAGGTGACGAGGTCAGACAGATGAACCGCCGCACCAAAAATAAGATGAGCGTGGGGAAAAATCGCCGCCCCATCGAGAGCGTGGTCATTCAGGAGGGCATCCCTACTACCACCCTAGTGGATCGACTCATCGCAGAGCCCGTGATCTACCTTTTCGGCTCAGAGCTGATGGGAGGATTTCTGCGGACTCACTCAGAAAGGGGCGACGAAGACAATCTGAACGCTCAGGGAATGGCCTTTAAAAAGCTTTGCATGTCGGATCTGCGAGCCCTAGCAAGTGAAGCCCAGGAGGGAGATCTCTCCGAGCCGACGAAGGAGCTCCCAGCGCTCGAACTTGTCTACGGCGCCGTTGCTCGGATCTCAGCACTCGCGACCGGAATGGAGCTAGCCAAGTCGCCCAAGGCAGCTCAAGCAAAGCTCGAGACCCGCAGCCCAGGCCGAGACTCAGGAAACCACAATTTAGCACCGCCGATTTGACGTTCTCCCCGCCCTCAAGCGCGACGACTTCTCAAAGACAGGGAGAACAGCAACTACCTTGAATTAGTGCCCCATCTTTGGGTAATCGGTGTATCCTTTCGCGTCACCACCGTACATCGTTGCTCGGTCTGGAGAAGCTAGGGGAGACTTTTTCTCAAATCGCTCTGGAAGATCTGGATTTGCAATAAATAGTGAACCAAACGAAACAGCATCAGCACCACCAGTGGTGATAACCGCTTCTGCAGTTTCTTGGCTATAACCAGAATTTAAAATTAACAATCCACTGAAATGTTTACGAGCCTCGGGTGCCAGGGGCTTAACGTCTTTAGGCAATTGCGTTGGTTCCATGAAATGCAAAATGCCGAGTTTTCTTTTTTCTAGCTGATCGATTAAATATAAGTAGGTCTTCTCAGGCTGGGAGTCGCTCATTCCATTAAAAGGATTTCTTGGTGATAATCGGACTGAAACTCGTTCTGGTCCCCAAACATTGATTACAGCATCCGTAACTTCGAGAATAAATCGAGCGCGATTTTCAATTGATCCGCCATACTCATCAGATCTTTGATTTGAACCGTCTTCCAAAAACTGGGCAGGCAGATAGCCGTTAGCTCCGTGCACTTCAACCCCATCAAATCCAGCCTCTTTTGCCGCAATCGCAGCATTTTTAAAGTCATTCACCGTGGATCTAATTTCATCGGTACTGAGAGCCCGCGGAGTAACTACGTCCTTTGGCCCATTTAAAGTGAATGATTGTCCCTTAAAAGGAATCGCCGAGGGCGCAACTGGCAGGCTGCCATGATGAAAATCGGGATGCGAAACGCGGCCAACATGCCAAAGCTGACAAAAGATCAAGCCACCCTTCTGATGCACTGCTGCAGTAACTTTTTTCCAGCCCTTGATTTGTTCTGGAGTATGAATCCCTGGAGTAAAAACATATCCTACGCCCTGAGAACTGACTTGCGAACCCTCTGTGAAGATCAGTCCTGCGGAAGCTCGCTGTGCATAATACTCGGCCATCAGATCGGTAGGCACTTGCTGAGGAGCGCGTGAGCGTGTCATCGGCGCCATAAAGACTCGATTTTTAAATTCGAGCGCGACGTTTTTTATCTGAGACAAAAGTCTTGAAGTATTCATAGAAGGTCCTTGCTATTTTTTTGCAGAATTTTTGCTAGCTTGAAAAGTTTCGAATAATGAATCTAATAAAAAATTTTTAGATTTTTGTAATTCATTATTCATTTTTTTAAGGTTCTTTTAAAGTGACAATAAAAGAACTCTATGTTCCATTTAAACAACATGAAGAATCTTGCCGCGTTAGATATTTTTGTCTCAGTTGGTAATCTGAGAATTTTTTCAAAAGCAGCAGACCAGTTGGGTTTAACAAAATCAACGGTGTCTCGCCAAATTCAATCCCTAGAGAGGGATCTAGGTGTGACACTCATTAAAAGAGATCCTCGGCACTTTTCCTTGACCGATGTAGGTTCCGCCTTTCTCAAGCGGGCAGAATCCATCATGAGCCAGACAGCAGAAGCTTTCAATGAGGCCTCGAGTAGCCAAGCTGGCATCCGAGGTAAGATTAGTATTTCTACTACCGTAGACCTTTCTCTTTTTTATTTGGCGAAACCTGTAGCGGAGTTTTCTATTCGTCATCCTGGGGTTGAGTTCTTTATTGACTTAAGCCCAGGACAGGTTGATTTGAAGGCGGATGGGTTTGACATGGCCGTTTGAGCCGGACATTAAAGGGCTTTTTCTTGACGCCTCAACGGTCGATCGCACTAATCCCGTATGGTCGCCTTACCTTGGCTCGCTGCAGTCCAGGCTGCGAGCTTGTAAAGAAGGCGAGCGCCCACGCTAGCATCCCATTCGTCCTCGGAACCCGAGAGATCCGGAGCTACTTCGTTCAGGTCAAATCCAATAATTTTCTTGCCCGCCCGAACCAAGGCGCCGATGAGATAATTTGCCTCTTGAAAATCGAGCCCACCAGGCACTGGGGTCCCAGTGTGGGGGCAAAAGCGAGGATCAAGCCCATCAATATCAAATGAGATCCAAACCTCGTCGGGTAGTCCTTGTACAATCTCCTGACAGAGCTTGGCCCAGTGAACCCCTTGGAACTTTTCATTTTGTAAATAACGATCGGTAAATAGCTGAACTCGATCCTTATTTTCAGTGCAATAGTTAAACTCTTCCTCACAATAGTCACGAATACCCACCTGGACTATCTTTTCAACTTGAGGAATATTCTCTAAAACATTGTACATAATGGAAGCATGAGACCAGATAAACCCCTCATAGGCTTTTCGTGTATCTGAGTGAGCGTCAAAATGAAGGATCCCGAAAGATGGATATTTTTCTGCAATCGCTCGAAGGCCGCCAAAGGGAACTGAGTGATCGCCCCCAACGATTCCCACGATTTTTCCGAGCCCGAGCAAGCGGGTCGTTTCCTGATAAACAAAATCGTTCAGCTTCTCACTGAGTTGATTCACTATTTCTAATGAAGGCTTAAAAGCTGGATTTTTTGTAAGATCACCACCCAGGTGGATAATTTTCTGAGCCTCGACCTTGGCTTTTTCGCTCCAACCCATCACTTCAGCGCTCTCAGGAAGCATGAACAGCCCTGCTTCATAGGGGCGAAATACATCTGAGTCAAAGAGATCAACCTGCTTGCTGCTTTCGAAAATTGCTCGGGGACCATGAGATGTCCCTCCCCCGTAGGAAGTAGTGGCCTCCCAAGGAACCGGAAGTAGAACGATCGAAGCATCTTGTTCTTCATTGGGTAGACCAAAGATGCCGGACTCGGGCTGTGAAGCTGCATTGGGGTCAAACTGATTGCTCATAGGCGGCAATTTGAAGTAAGACGACGGGATTGTCAAGGGCTCGCCCTCTAGCTAACGCTTCGCAACCCACACCTTCGCAGCCTGGAGAGCTTCCTCCAAACCCTGAGGACGCGTGCCACCGGCCTGCGCTAGGTCAGCCTTTCCGCCGCCACGGCCTTCGATCTTCGGAGCGATGGCTTGCAAGAGGTCATTTGCGCTCAGACCCTGGGGGGCCTGGGGTCCGACTGCAACCAAAAGTGAAGCTTTCGGTTCAGAGGGGTCTTTGATCCCCAAGACAAGGATACAATCGGGGGCTTTTTGTTTAATTCGGTCAGCGAGCTCGCGGAGTCGCTTAATTCCTTGAGCGTCCGGAGCGCAGATCCCAGAAACTAAGCGAATCGACTGAATGATTTCGGACTTTCCGACGAGGTCATCGACTTCACCACTCGCGCTTTTAGCTTGAAATTGTTCGATTTGTTTTCGAAGTTCGCGCTCGGTTGCGGCCATTTTATCTAGCCTTCCTAAAATTTCATCGCTCGACGAAACCTTGAGCCGATCTCGGATGGATTTAACTTCACCCTCCTTAGCGCGCAGGTAATCAAATGCACCCTTCGAAGTGTAAGCAATAATTCGGCGAACGCCCGCTGCAATTCCACTTTCGCTAGCAATTTTGAAAAGGTGAATCTCAGATGATTGATCAACATGGGTGCCGCCGCAGAGCTCCGTTGAGAACTCCCCGATCTGAATCACACGGACACGGTCTCCGTATTTGTCACCGAAAAAGGCAATCGCACCAGCTGCGATGGCTTCGTCTTTGCCCATCTCTTTTTTAGAGACTGAGTGAGCGCCCCAGATTTTTTGGTTCATGAGGTCTTCGACGCGGGTGAGTTCTGCCTCAGTCAGTGCTTGAAAATGACTAAAATCAAAACGTAATAAATCAGGAGTCACCAGGGAGCCAGATTGTTTGACGTGGTTCCCTAGAACCTCGCGCAGGGCCCACTGGAGCATATGGGTCGCGGTATGATTCCTGGTAGTCAGGGCCCGGAGTTCTTGGTGAGTTTCCTGGAGGTAACTGCTCCCTACCTGGAGAGTCCCTCGCAAGGGCCGGATGTGGGCGACGATCAGTTCCGGCGTAGGTTTTTGTACATCAATCACCTCACCCTCGAATCCGCGACCATCCGAGACGCGTCCCTGATCTCCGACTTGGCCCCCGCTCTCTCCGTAGAAAGGGGTTTCAGCAAAGACCACCTCAAGAATCGGAGCCTTCTCTGCACTATCGGCAGTGAAGGCGATTGCGGGGGTTTCAAATTTCTCGACCTGCTTCAGACCCTCAGGTTCACCGACGAGAATGGCAAGGCACGGTGCTTGGGCTTGTGTGGCCTCATATCCGACAAATCGAGGGAGTTGGTTTCTTGATCGAAGATCTTGTGCGAGTTGAAGGTAAGTTGCGTCGAGGGCTTCTTGGCCTGACCCCTTCCAGTGCTTTCGGGACTCACTCCGCTGGCGATCCATGCACTTTTCAAATCCAACCTCATCAATGGTGATGTTCTTTTCGGCGCAAATGACTCGAGTGAGATCGAGTGGAAATCCGTAAGTATCATAAAGCTTAAAAGCAATGTCTCCGGGCAGGGTTTGTTCCCCTTTTTGTTTGCTCTGGAGTCGTTGCATTTCCTCATCGAGAAGCCCTAAACCTCGCTCTAGCGTTTTGAAAAACTGCTCCTCTTCAGCAAGAATCACCTTTTCAATTAACGTCCGTTTTTCGCTAATTTCGGGATAAGCGTCTTTCATTTGATCAATTACAAAGCCCGAAGTTTTATGCAGGAACGGACCAGTGAAGCCGAGTTTTTTCCCATGTCGAATCGCTCGACGGATAATTCTTCGAAGGACATAGCCTCGGCCCTCATTCGACGGCATGACTCCATCACTAATAAGAAATGTGGTCGCTCGAGAGTGATCTGCAACCACCCGGAATGAGACCGCCATTCCACTTGCTGGTTCGTAGGGCTTGCCAGCGAGACCAGAGATTTGTGAAATAATATTTTGAAACAAGTCGCAGTCGTAGTTCGTGTCTACGCCCTGAATAATGGCTGCGAGCCGCTCAAGCCCTGCTCCGGTATCCACGGAGGGTTTGGGCAGGGGGGTTAGCTTCCCATCGGCCGAGCGGTCGTACTGCATGAAGACCAGATTCCAAAACTCCATATAGCGATCACAGTCGCAACCCATGGCGCACGTTGGCTTGCCGCAGCTGTACTTTGCTCCGCGATCGATAAAGATTTCACTACAAGGTCCGCAGGGGCCAGTATCTCCCATCGACCAGAAATTGTCTTTTTCACCAAAACGATAGATTCGGTCTTGCGGGACACCTTCTTGACGGTGCCAAATTTCGGCAGCTTCATTATCGTTTTCAAAAACCGTTACATAAAGCAGGTCTTTTGGGAGCTTCAATTCCTGGGTGACGAACCCCCAAGCCAGGTGAATCGCCTCTTTCTTGAAGTAATCACCGAACGAAAAGTTTCCGAGCATTTCAAAAAAAGTGTGGTGCCGCGCGGTGAACCCCACGTTTTCCAGGTCATTGTGTTTTCCACCTGCTCGGACACACTTCTGGGAGGTGGTCGCTCTTGAGTAGTTTCTTCGGTCCTTTCCGAGGAACACATCTTTAAACTGAACCATCCCCGCGTTCGTAAATAGAAGCGTAGGGTCATTTTGAGGCACCAGAGACGAGCTCTCCACGATGGTGTGCTGATTTTTTTCAAAGTATTTCAAAAAACGGGAACGAATTTCGGCGGCTTTCATGCTAGTTTCATAACTCGATCTAGGAGTCAGAGGCAATGTCAGTTTTTATTTCTGGAGCATCAAGTGGAATTGGAGAGGCATGCGCGAGGTCTTTTGCGGCTGCCCATCATAATTTGGTCCTGGTAGCTAGGAGAGAAGACCGTCTCAAAAAGCTCAGCCAGGAGTTGCGGGATCAGTTTGGCGTCCAAGTCACCTATTTTTCGTTAGATGTGAGGGACCGGATAAAACTGGAAAGGCTCGCTCAACTTCATGCTGATGTGTTTCAGGATGTTGATATTCTAATTAATAACGCTGGGTTAGCAAGGGGACGGGACGTAATCCAAAAGGGTCTTCCTGAGGATTGGGATGTGGTGATTGACACCAATCTCAAAGGATTACTTTATGTCACTCGTACTTTTCTCCCCGGGATGATTCAAAAACGCCGGGGCCATATTGTGAATATTGGATCAGTGGCGGGGCATTGGGTCTATCAGAATGGGAACGTCTATTGCGCCTCTAAGTTTGGTGTGCGTGCCCTATCAGAAGCCTTGCGTTACGATCTTCACGGAAGCGGGATTCGAGTGACTGAGATTTCGCCCGGCATGGTCAAAACTGAGTTTAGCCACGTTCGCTTTGATGGAGATCAGGAAAAGGCCGATGCGATTTATGCAGGTCGGACACCCCTCAATCCAGAGGATATTGCAGAAAGTGTTCTATGGTGCGTACAGCGCCCCGCCCATGTAAATATTCAGGAAATTATCATTTTTCCGACTGAACAACCGGGCGTGCAACCTATCACGCCGAAGCTAGACTAAGCCCCGATTTTTCGATTCATTTTTTAGCGTGTCTCACATGACACTGTTAGAAATCTCACATTTGATTAAACGACGTAATTGCCCGATAATTATAGTGTATGAATGCGCTCGGACGGATCCCTCAATTTAGCCTGCACGTTACTAGAAGTTTCACCTCGAAGTCGAGGAGAGCTATCGCGGTTTTTTCGCTCTGTTGCGCAGGGATCAGCCTCCTACTCACGAGCTGTAAAAGCAATTTCCTACCCTCTAAGTCAACCCCGATACTCATCGCCCCCTCAGCACTCTCCTCGGTGCCCATGCTGTCAGCTGCTGTTTCACCTTCGACATCCCAATCCTCTTCTAAGTCTTCAAGTCCAGCTTATTTGAACGGAAAAGCAACGACAGGCATTAATTTGAATGAGTTTTCGAGTGTCTTCACGAGCTCTAATCCTGCGATTTCGACCTATTCTCGTGGATTATGCGAGGCAGGTATGATGTTGCGAGATCTCTACCGTGAGGCCGGAAAAGCAGACCAGGTTTCTTGCTACCTGGGCGTTATAGATCGGCATGGTCTCCTGAGCGGCATTTATGATGGCAGCAATCACTATTTTACTTGGGTCAATTTTCCGACTCTCAATGGTCATGTTAAGTTGAATTTAAATCAAGATTCGAATTGGAATTTAATCTCCTATCAAATTTACTCCTGCATGAATGGTGGAGCGAGGCAAACTGAATTCATCGGTGGCTCATTCACAAATTCAGGTGCCGTTCTTGTGAGTGACGAAAGCAACGATCTGGGACAGACTCGATCGGTGGTCTCAGGTAACTTGATGAACCCCTCCGGCGCCTGGGCGTCGAAGACGCTGACGGCCAACCAGCACTGGTCAGGTCAAACTACCTTGAATTCGATCCCTACTACTTTTACCTCCGATTCAGTGGTTACGGTGAAGCAGGCGAATGCCACCCTCACAGCGAATGGAGCTTCTAGGATCACCCTGGTTCCGAGTCCTTCACCTTCACTTTCACCTTCACCGGATGTATCACCCTCACCCGATGTATCATCTTCACCGGGGGTAATTTTAATGGGGATGGGCTCAGTAATTCAGGGACTAGGTATGGACCAGCTGCCCAATTTTCACTTAGGCAATGGATCGTCCAATTATTATGATGCCTCGGTTATCGATGGCGTTACATCAAACCACCAGGCGATCCAGTCCTGGAATGGAGACAGTAAAACTCCTTTATCGAAGGCTTCGGCAGGGATTTATTATCCCTCAACCCTCAACTATGCGCCCCCAATATACTCAGCACCCAACTATAATTATCAAGATGGGGAGACGTGGGACTGTACCGCCCCTGATGGGAGCAGTTTTGTGACTGTCGATTTTAACGTCGTCACCATCAGCGATACGACCTTTGCTTCTGACTTAAGTGTCTGTGATTCGACTTACGTCATATCCGATACAGATTACGTAGATTGCAGCGGGACCCAATAAAAAAATGCCCCCCCAAAAAAAATTGGAGGGGCAACAAAAAATTTCGACTAGTTTTTTCTGATCTTTTACTTCAAGGTCGCTTTGCCAGGCTTCCAATCCACCGGGCATTTTTCGCCGGTTTTAAGCGCCTGAAGAGTACGTACAACCTCATCAACGGAGCGTCCGACATCGAGCGCATTCACACTCATCCATTGGAGAGTCCCCTGGGGGTCGATTAAAAAGGTTCCTCGCAGTGCAATTCCCTTATCCTCCATCAGTACGCCGTAGGATCGAGAAACGTGGTGGGCGGTATCCGCCAAAACGGGGTACTTCACTTCCTTTAGATCCCGCTCAAACCAAGCCTTGTGCGAGTATGCGCTATCGGTGCTGCATCCCAGGACCTGGCAGCCCAGTTCTTTGAACTCAGCTTCCTTCGCTGCAAAAGCGCGAATTTCAGTGGGGCAAACAAAGGTAAAATCTAGGGGATAGAAAAACAAACAAACCCATTTTCCCTGATAATCCTTTAGGCTCACTTCCGTGAATTGCCCTGCTGCGTAGGCCTGAGCTTTGAATTCTGGTGCTAATGTTCCGACTTTTACTGTTGTAGACATGAGTTCTCCTTTGTCGTTTCGTGAAACCACTCATAACGTGATAGAATTATAAAATGAAGAGGCAAATTCTTAATTTTTTTCACTCTCTAGGTAAACCTGCCCAAGTCCTAGCCCCCCAAGTCTTCCGTCCAGTGCGTCTGGTGAAAAAAGATTTCTGGCTCACTCTGATCCCGGGGCTCCTCTGGCTAGCCTCGGTTCGTAGCAGATCGCTGCTCATTACACCCTCGTGCATCGATCCGAATCATCCCTGCCAAAAAGAGTCTGTCTTTTTCGTTGACCAAATTTCTATGGGGCTTAATATCGACCCGGCGGACGCCTATTCATTTTTTACTCAAAACCTGTCCGTGATTCTGGCCATCGCCCTTCCGCTCCTCTGGAACCTGAACCGAGCTCGAGTTAGGAGAGGACTCACCCTACGAATCGTCCGAGAATCAGGAGCAGACTTTTTTATCGCCCTGCAAGCAATCCTCTGGAATGGCCTTTTCACGGAAACTTCCCACTGGATCTCTCAACGTGCCCGGCCCTTTGTGTATTCAGATCCGCTGGTCCTGGGACTTGATCCAGCGCACTACACCTCATTTTATTCAGGGCACACGAGCGTGAGTGCAGTGTCCAATACCATGGTATTGCTTTTGCTTATCACGAGAAGAGCACCCACCTGGCTTCTTCTGATCGATCTCGCTGTTGCAGAGACCCTCATATTTTCTACTGCTTATTTTAGAATGATGTCTGCTCGACACTTTTTAACGGACGTACTCTGCGGCGCCGTGGCCGGGATCTTGACTGCTTTCTTTGTGTTTGCGCTCCACCCCAAGGAAACCTAAGACACAAAATAAAAACCTTAGGCACCCCAGGGTCGTAGGCAAAATGGTCCAGCGCTTGCTTATTAGGGACTTCGAACATGGGCTACCTCACGACTCAAGACTATGGACTCATCAGCAATCACTTCAGTGCAGCCCTCGTCAGTCGACTGGGAGCCATCGACTGGTGTTGCTTTCCTTATCTAGACTCCCCGAGCCACTTCGCCGCATATTCTGATCGAAACCAGGGTGGCAAATTCCAAATCGCTCCGATGGGGGAATTTCGATCAAAACAACAATATTACTCCCGAACTCAAGTTCTGGAGACCCTCTTCGAAACCCCGTCGGGCCGAGGAATTCTCTCCGACTGGATGCCCCTCGGCGAAATCGGCACAAGCTTTCCTGTTATTTGTCGCAAGATTTCCGTCATCGAAGGCACGATCTGCTGGCTCCTCCAGTGCACTCCCCGTTTCCAATATGGATCCGAGCCAGCCCAAGCGGAGCGGCATCCCCGAGGGGTCCTCTTCCGCGGAATACAACCCGAAGATCGAGTCATCTTGCAAGCCGACTTCCCTCTCAAAATCCTCTCTCAAAACTCCGAAGTCACCGGAGAAACGTCATTGGATACCGGCCAATCTACCACGGTACTCTGGATGTGGGGCCGTTTTGGGAGTCTTAGAGAAGTCAATTCACATAAAAAATTGATTGCCCCTGAAATTCAGCCAACCGTTCTCCAGTGGCGAGAAATGGCCCACCAGTGTCCTCCCGATGGTTGCCTTTTTGGAGGCCCCTGGCATGACCTCGTATCCAGGTCTGGCCTGGTTCTGAAAAGTCTGACTCAGCCCTATTCAGGATCGATTGCCCAGTCGACCACTGTGACACCCAAGGCAAACTCCCAGAGTCATTTCTGGGACCATCGACAAGCTGCGCTCAGAAATGGCGCCTTCCTACTCCAAGCTCTCTCACAGCTTGGGTACATAGAAGAAGCCAAGGCATATTTCTCTTGGGTTCAATACCTACTTGAACGAGACGGCGCCGAAGGATTACAATCTCGATACACGCTGGACGGATCAAAAAATCTCCCCGAACGCTCCCTTCCACAATGGATACCACACGAAAACCCTAGGCAGTTCCGGCTCGACATCTATGGCCATTTGATCCTCATCCTCAGCCAATATTTTCGCATTTTTAACGAGTTCCCGGAATCAATTTGGCCAAAAGTCGTTGAAATCGCCGACTATATCAGCCAAGCCTGGAGACGCCCTGACCATGGCCCCTGGAACTATTCGGGTCGCCCAGAGCACTTCGTTGTTTCCAAACTCTTCTGCTGGAAGGCCCTAGAGGAAATCTGTTGGTTAGCGGAAGAGCTCAAAAAACCGATATCATCTCGATGGATCGCCGAAAAAACGACTTTGCATCGCACCATTTGCAGACAAGGATTTGATTTCCAAAAAAATGCTTTTATCCGATCGTTTGGGGAAAGTGAGCTCGACTCATCCTCTCTTTGGACGGTTCTCCTCCAATTTCTTCCTGCCGACGATCCGAGGATCCAAGGAACACTTCTCGCGATTCAAGCCGAACTCGCGCAGGGCATCTTTATCCGAAGATCCAGGCCCCGATTCGACTTTCAAAAGGAAGACCCCCTCGATTTACTCATCAGCCTTCAATTCGCCACCTGCCTGGCGCTCTCCGGAAGAAACGATGAAGCGATCGATCGACTTGCTGAACTCTGCACCTATGCCAACCCCCTAGGTCTTATGGGAAACCAAATTACGACAACTGATCACCCCCTTCCAGAAAGATTTCCATGCCTCGCCACCCACACCTTTTTAATCAACTGCGCCTTGTATATCGGCTCGAATCGCCTCAGGAGTCGAACTCACTATCCACTTCTCGGAAAAGAGGGACTTGCAGCCTAAAGGAGCACCTGACAACAAATGCATTGCGAAATGAACGACAACCTTATATGAAGTTCGAAATCGAATTTGACTGACCTGAAGGAGAAGCGCCCATGAGTAACAAAGAGATTTATTCTTTTGAGATTCAAACGATTGATAGCAAATCAACCCAACTCAGCGAATACCAGGGAAAAGTTCTCCTCATTGTCAATGTAGCTAGCAAATGCGGATTCACTCACCAATACAAGGGCCTCGAGAAGCTGTACGAAAAATATAAGGACCAAGGCTTGGTCATCTTGGGTTTTCCTTGCAACCAGTTTGCGAACCAAGAGCCAGGTAGCGACGATGAGATTAAAAATTTCTGTAATCTTAACTATCAGATAACTTTTCCACTGTTCTCAAAAATCGACGTCAATGGAGCTCAAACTCATCCTCTTTATCAATTCCTTAAAAAAGCAGAAAAAGGCCTTTTCGGAACTGAGGCCATCAAATGGAATTTCACCAAGTTTTTGGTGAGCCGCCAAGGAGACGTCTTGAAGCGATTCGCGCCCCAAACTGAGCCCGAAGCACTGGAAGCTGAAATTCTAGAACAGCTTCAAAAAAGCTGAAATTAACTGCCACCGTCCAAACACCCTCGCGAAATGCCGAGCAAATAATCTAAGCTGAACGTTTCTGATTTTTTTCTTCAAGAAATTCATCTTCTTCGGCAGGCAAGAGTTGGGGCACCTCCGGCTCTTCGGGCCAGACTCCCGTCTTTAAAATCTCCAAGTCGCTTGGATCTCTTTGACCCACTCGATCTTCTTGCCGTTTAGAGAGCAGCCCGAGGTTGATCAAGAGAAACGCGCCAATCAACAGCCCAGTGATCAACACGCCCGCAAGCAAAACATAAATTACCACAGCTGCAGTGTAATTCGTAAAAGGCGATCCAGCGCCCAGAGACTCACCTACACCAGTGCCTGGCAGCTCAGCTACATAGCGATGAAAACTTATCCAAAAAGAATATAGATTAACGAAAACCACCATGAATTCATGTCTGCATTTGGCAGACCATGAACTCACTAATCGACAGAGTGACCGGCAGTCATGCCCTGAACGTAGCGATAAAGATCCCGTAACTCGCTTGAGCTATACTGCCCAAATCCTGGCATTAAGTTCCCAGGTAATCCCTGAATCACCCATCGGTTGAAGGCTTCTTGAGACTTCATGCCCTCGCTCCCCGCATTCAATGCACGCACGATAACTGAGCCTCTCAGAATACTAATTCCGCCCTCACCCTTCGAGTTGTGGCATTCCACGCAGCTCTCAGAATAGATCTGAGCAGCTCGCGACTCGGGCGCCCCCCGCTCTAACCAACGAGCTTCATGAGGAGCGTAGAGATGAGGGTTCCGCTCGCTTTCCACCGGTTTCACTTCCATCTGATCCAACGCGAACTCTACTGGAATTGTAGCAACGACCGCCTCAGACCCACCACCTGCTTGATTAGGATTGACCCCCGCCTTCTTGAAGTCTTCGGGTGTATCAGCGAGTGCTGCCGTCGGCCCCAATGAGACCACATAGTGACTCAGCGCCCATCGGTCGTCCGCAGGCAACGAAGCGTAAGAAGCCATCGCAGAGGGAGCAAGCCCTTCCTTTAAAGTTTTAAAAACCAAAGTCGGCTTTCTGCCGTTCTTCCAACCTTGATCCGAGTGAAAATTACGAGGAGCCGGAACGAGGGCAGCTGCAGCTGGACCATTACCCTGCCCATCCACACCGTGGCAAGCCACACACTGTACTGAGAAAATCTCTTTTCCCTTAGCCACCAGTTCAGGGGTTGAAATCCATGGTTGTGCCAATTTAGAGCCGCTCTGCGATGCGGTCATCAACTTCGGATCTACGACAACCTTTCCTCGAAAGAATAAATCCATCGACGTCAACACGAAGAAAATCGCGAGAAATACGAACGAGGTCGCGAAAATCACGCTATTTTCTTTTCGGTCGTTATAGAGGTTCATAAAGAACAGAGCCACCAAGGTCGCCTTAGTGGTTGCCACCGCCATAGCCACTACGAAATTCAGCCGACCAAGATCAACCCCTGCGATCCAAACGGTGACGAAGGTCAGGAACAAGAGAGTTCCTCCAATCATCAACGCGGTTCGAGTTGGAAGAATGTGATGGTGATGATGCTTTTGTTTTTCCGAATGAGATTCCATAAATTAACCCACCAAGTAGAGAAGCGGAAATAAATAAATCCAAACCAAATCAACGAAGTGCCAGTAAAATCCAACCAATTCTACGGGAGTGTAGAAATTTGGACCGAACTCGCCTCGAATCGTCCGACGAAGAACCCACGCAATCACGCCCATCCCAATCAAGACGTGAATCCCATGAAGCCCGGTCATCATAAAGTAGAGGGAGAAGAATAGTGCAGACTTTGGGTCTTTGAGTTCTTCATTCGTGAAATTTGCCCCTGGCAGGAGTCCGTGATGAAATTTCGCAGAGTACTCAAAATACTTCACCACGAGAAAGCAGCAGGCAAAAAGAAATGTCATGACTAAATAAACAATTGCCCGATCTCGCTGACCCTTTTGAGTAGAGCTCACCGCCAAAGCCATCGTGAGACTACTGGTAATCAGGACAACCGTGTTAATCGCTCCCATTTTCACGGCAAGAAGCTTGTGGGCTTCATGGACCATCTCCGGATAGAGGCCTTTCAAGATGCCATAGGCGACAAAGAGTCCGCCAAACATCAACACTTCGGTCACTAGAAAGATCCACATCCCCTGCTTAGACGCCTCAAATTCATCATCAGCACTGGCGAAGTGGTGAGCGTGATGATGCTTTAATGCAGTTTCTCCGTTCGACATGATGTCTCCTTAAATTAAGAATTGCCCTGCATGGTAATGTTCTCCGGCAAGTATTCATAAGGCCAAGAGGTCACCACTGGAGTTTCAATAAAGTTTTCATGCGGAGGAGGAGAAGGCGTCTGCCACTCCAAAGTCAACGCATTCCAAGGATTTGGGCCTGCCTTTTTTCCGTAGCGCATGCCCTGGTAAAAGTAGTAGGCCGCATAAAAGAAACCTAAACCAATAAACCAAGAACCCACCGTAGACATCCGATTTAAAAAAGTGAATTCAGGCAAATAGGTCCAGTAGCGGCGGGGCATTCCTTGAGCTCCAAGAACAAACTGAGGAAGAAACGTCACGTTGAAGCCGATCAAAATTAGCCAAAACGAAATTTGTGCCGGTCTTTCCGGATACATTCTCCCTGTCATTTTTGGGAACCAGTAATGAAGCCCAGCCATGAGAGCCATCAGCGTGCCGCCGACCATCACGTAATGGAAGTGAGCCACGACGAAATAAGTTTGGGTCAAATGGACGTCAATTGCTAGCGTCGCCAAGAACACGCCCGTGAGCCCACCAATCGTAAACAACTCCAAGAAGCCAAACACATAAAGCATTGGGGCATAGAAGTGAATGGACCCCTTATACATGGTCCCCACCCAACTGAACACTTTGACTCCAGTCGGTACAGCTACAAACATGGTCAGGAGCGAAAACACGAAATTTGCCAGCTCCGACTGACCACTCACAAACATGTGGTGACCCCAGACGATAAAAGCAATGAGGGCAATCCCAAAGGAAGAGTAAGCAATTGCCTTATATCCAAACATCGGCTTTCTGCAAAAAACGGGAATCACCTCTGAAATGATCCCCATTGCGGGAAGAATCATAATGTAAACCGCAGGGTGAGAATAAAACCAGAAAAAGTGCTGAAACAAGATCGGATCCCCACCTAATTTAGGGTCAAAGATCCCAATATGGAAAAGTCTTTCCATGATCAAAAGCAGTAATGTAATTGCGAGAACCGGGGTCGCCAGTACTTGAATAATGCTTGTTGCGTAGAGAGCCCAGCAAAACAATGGAAGCCGCGACCACGATAGACCAGGCGCTCGGAGCTTGTGAATCGTTACAATAAAGTTTAGTCCGGTCAGAATGGATGAAAACCCGGCAATAAAGGCCCCGGTCAAAACCAAAATTACGGTCGTATTGGTCCGGATCGAATAAGGAGTGTAGAAAGTCCAGCCCGTATCAGCTCCGCGTAAGAACAACGCGGCCACCGCAAAAGTCGCTCCGATCATAAAAATGTAATAGGACAGTAAATTAAGTCTCGGAAAAGCGACATCCTTTGCACCCAAGATGATCGGCAAAATAAAATTACCGAGTGCGGCAGGAATCGAAGGGATAATGACCAGGAAGACCATGATCGCACCATGGTAAGTAAAAAACCGGTTGTACGCGTTGGCATCCACGATCTGCACGCCACTCTTGTAGAGCTCGAGGCGAATCAGAAGAGCAAAAACCCCTCCTACCAAGAAAAAGCTCAACACACTAAAAAGGTACATGACCCCAATTCTTTTATGATCCAAGGTCGTCAACCAAGACATCAACCCCTTGGAGTGGTTGAGGTAATTATCTCCTGTGTGCGCTACTGCTGATTGATGAGCCATACTTTTCCTCTCACTATTTCAAACTCTTAATGTAAGCGATTAGGGCATTCATCTCTGTCTCAGAGATCAGGCCCTTAAACGTGGGCATGACTGGATTGAAGCCTTTCACTGTGTTGGATTGCGGGTTTTCAATGTGATTGCGAATATAATTTTCATCGGCAATCACCTTTCTCCCATCAGCAAGCTCAACTTGGGTTCCAAAAAGACCTTTATGGCTAGGTCCGACTTTCAACGTACCATCGACCGAGTGGCAAGCGACGCACCCTTTCTTTTCGTAAACAGCTTTGCCTTGATCTACTAAGGTGAGCTGAGCCGCAGCCACTTTCCCAAGAGGAGCTTCTGATGCGCCCTCTAAGCCGATTTCAGGCACTTCTCCAATGGGTCGATTTAAAGTCCAGGCTTTCCATTGGGCTTCATCTAGAACGACTACCTTAGCCAACATGCCTGAATGGGACGTGCCGCAGTATTCGGTACAGAAAACCTGATGTTTTCCTGGCACGGTTGCCGTGAACCAAAGACTGCTATACATGCCAGGAACCACGTCCTGTTTGATTCTAAAATTAGGAATAAAAAATCCGTGCAAAACGTCTTCGGAGGTCATGACCAACTTAACAGGACGATTAACAGGAACATATACCTCGTTCACCGTAGTCCGACCGTCATCATACTGAAATGTCCAAAGCCACTGCTTCCCAATCACTCGGACTTCATAGGAATCTGCTGGCGCCTGGGTCATCGTATGATAAATCGAGTAACCCCACCCAAAGATAATCATTAGCAGCAGAGTTGGAACTGCAATCCAAACTGCTTCAAGCAGGTGACTTCCTGTGATGTAACTGGTCTTTTTCTGAGGCCGATGCCGATAGGTAATGGCAAAATAGAGCATCGCCCCCACTACCAACAAGAAAAAGAAGGCACTCAGTCCCATCAAAAAATCGTACAAACTATCCCAACGCGCGGCAACTACCGTACCCTGGATAGGAACACTGCTTGCTAAAGCCTGGTTAAACATTCGGTTGAGGCTCCTTTTCTCTGTCTGCGCCAAAAAATCGCTAAATAGCCACCAAAAGCTAGAACAGTGAGACAAGCGCTAAGCTGCATCAAGCTGTTCAAGTAAACTGAATACTTTCTGGTTTTCGGATCATACCTATAGCAAAACAAAAGCAAACGATCTACTACCGTTCCAATTTTTCCACTCGATGCCTCAAGGAGGGCCATCCGAAGGTCAGATTTTCGAAACTCAATCCCGTAGAGATACCGGGAGATCACTCCAGATGGGGTCAAAACGGGAATCACAGCACTGTGAGCGTATTGTTTTTCCTCAGGCACATACTTGTAACCAAAACCCACAGCTGCAGCTAATTTTTTGACTTGGTCTTCAGATCCGGTAAGAAAATGCCAGCCGTTTTGGGCTGAACTTCGACCATAAGCACGAAGGTAGCCCTCTTTTTTCCTCCGAGCCAAGTCAAATGTTTCAGTTGGATCAATACTCACCGAAACAATTTCAAACTTTTCGCCCGCACTCCAATCCAAGTTTTTTAACGAGGTCACCAGACCATTCAACATAAAGTTGCAAAGGTTCGGACATTGGTAGTAGACGAGGGTCAAAAGGACGGGTTTACCTTTTCCAAAAAACTGAGAGAGGCGGACTGGATGCCCGTCCTCGTCTGTGAGACTATAGTCGTCCGGACCAACTTGAGCCCCGAGGTGCTCGATCACGCCGGACTCTTTCAGCTCATCAGGGAGCGGACCAGCATAAGAAGTCCCAGGGCTGCCATAGCTGAGAGAAACCAGGGCGGCGCCCACGAGAAAAAGAAGCCTTCGAATTCCTCTTTCTCCCCTCTTCCCCGGATCCACTAAAATTTGAGGTAGATGGTAATTGGTCAAAGTGCTCTAGTTATAGATTTAGCTCGGAACCAAGTCAAGATTAAGCTCGAACCCTTCTGCATTCAGTGCTAAAAGACAAGCATGCGAAAAGCTTCATGGTTCCTTGTTGGTTTCATTTACTTCGTTTTGATTTGGCTCAACAAGCTCGAGACCAGTTCCATGACCCTTCCACCCTGGGCAAAAGAATTCAGTCTTGCAGTCATTTTCGCATCTTGGAGTGCCTCCCTCCTTTTCGCCACACACCAAACGTGGACCGACTCTCAAACGGTTGAGGCACCGAAATTGAAGCGCCTGGCGGCCTCTGGCCTCGCCGCTTTACTCATTCAGTACCTTCTTGGCGCTATTTCCAGAAATTATCACGCAGGTCTTGCATGTCCGAACTTCCCCTCTTGTGCTGAGGGGGTTTTTCCCTTCAGCTTTGAAAGCACCCTAGCGTTTGCTCATCGATGGTGGGGGGTCCTCATGCTAGGACTTTTCATTCATTTTTCTATCGCAGCTCTCAAGTCAGCTCCTGAACTGTTTAGATCAGCCAGAAGAGCTTCAGGTCTCGCCGTAGCTCAGGTTTTTCTTGGAGTAGGGGTCGTAATGACTCAGCTTCACCCTGACTCCCGCCTATGCCACGTGGCCATAGGTTACGCGCTCTGGGGGATCACACTTTACATCCTCGCTCGAACGGGTGGATTCCGCCAGATCCTCGCTCGACCGATCTAAACCATGCTTACTTTAGAATCCATTAAAACTTGGAGAGAACTTTCTAAATCTGGAATCGTAGCGCTTGTCCTCATTAGCGTTCTTGCAGGCTATCTCATCGGTCAACCCTCTGAGCTCTCCCTAAGCTGGCTCAGACTAGGGAGCACCCTCATGGGAATCCTTCTCCTCGCCTCTGGTTCTTCTGCTCTCAACCAGTGGCAAGAGTCCGAAATCGATGCCTTGATGCCTAGAACTGCAGGTAGGCCTATTCCATCCGGAAAGCTGAGCCCCAAAAAAGTGATGACCTTTGTCCTGACCTGCTTAAGCTCGGGTCTGGTGATTCTCCTCTGGCTATCCCCAACACTCTTTCTCTTGGGAATGGCGGCCATTTTTTCCTATAATGGACTTTATACGCTGTGGTGGAAAAAACACTGGGCCTACGCCGCCGTCCCGGGAGCAATTCCGGGCGCAATTCCAATCCTCATGGGGCACACTGCGGCCTGCGGTAAGGTCCTCACGCCCTCCGGTCTTTATATTTTCTTTATCTTGTTCTTTTGGCAAATGCCCCACTTCTGGGCCCTCGCGCTCCGCTATCAAAAAGACTACCAACAGGGAGGGTTTCCAACCCTTCCAGTCATTCATGGGCTCGGAGTCACTCTGCGGCAAATCACTGCTTGGTCTCTGGCCTATATCGGACTAGCCCTCATTGCTCCCTTATTTATGAAGGTGGGCTGGATCTACCTCGTCCCAACCATCGCAGTCAGCGCCAAGGTGATCCTGGAGCTATTCCGGTATTCACAGAAACCCGAGGGCAATCAATGGCTTCCTTTTTTTCTCTGGGTCAACTTTAGCCTGATCATTTATCTTGCGGCCGCGTGTATCGACCTGTGGAGCTACTACCTCCCGATGCGGTGAGTTAAACTCCCAGTTATTTAAAAAGTGGAATTTCAATTAAAATAAAATAGAATCGGAAGATGGGTTTAGCTCAAACACTTAAACGACTCCGACCTTGCCTCGCGGCCTGCTGGGTTGTCAGTCCGCTTCTGATAACCTACCCTGCCTCGGCCGCAAGTCAGACCCTGTGGGTTCCTGGAATTACCAATTCTGAAACCGTCCAACTGCGAAGCACCCCAGATGCGAAAATCCGCCCCATTGGGAATGCCCGAGGAAAAAGCCGAGTCTGGGTGACTCAGCAATCGAAGAATGGTTTCCGCGCCGTTTATCTTAAAAGTCCGGTTCAAGGTAAATCCTTTGCATGGATCCCCGAATCATCAGTCACACTCGGGCCCGGAACCCCTCTAACCCCCCCTCTAAAGTTACCCCGAACTCTAGCCTCAACGCAGTCGGTTTTGGAGACACCTCAAGATGCCACCCCACCTTACACCGGACAAAGACTTCATCTCGATTTGACAGCGGGACCGAGTGGCCAAATCTTCTACTCCGTTTCACCTAACCGGGTCGGAGACCGGACTTCAGCAATCAACGGCTATGGCGTCTTTTTCATCCCGCAGGCATCCTACCTGCTAGGCAAAAACCCCCAAATCTCGGGGATAGAACTTGCCGTGAACGCACCCATCACTTACATTTTTCCTGCTCCGAACTATAATTCACCCATCCTCTGGTCAGTGAATTTTGCAGCATCATATAAAACACAAAGTCCTTTTTCGCCCATCCTATTGATAGGAACCCAAGCACTCCCACTCCCCTATGTCTCACAAACCCTCTCCACCCAAATAATTTGGCTGGGAGGTGGAGTGCGAACTCAATTCTCTCTCTTCAAACGAGCCCTCGATCTGTCGGTGATCGGCGCCTACAGCCTCAACGCTACCTCAACTCCGAGCGGAACGTCCCTCCATTACCAGAGTCCTGGCTGGAAGGGCTCAGCGCAGCTCAGCGCCCAAATCATCTCGCGACTGTTTTTGGGAGTGAACGCTGACTACCTCATGTTGAAGGGCGCACTCAAACTGAGCGGATACACCGTATCAGGAGGCCTCTCCTACCGCTTTTAAGTCATTGGCGATCTACTACTGGTGATGATGAAAAACTGATTCTTCAAGCCTTGGATCACCGATTGCAACCACGTTATTCTTAGCTAAGAAGCGGAATAACAAGAGACCGAAAACCCCTAAGAATCCCAATGTGACGCCGAGCTCAGTGAAGCCAATTCTTGGACCATCCTTAAAAAACTCGGGCTGCACCATCCAGAGCACATCAATCCATTGAGCGATGAGCATAAAACCACCGATATAACCAAGAACTCTAGGATTTCGCTTGGCATCGCGAGGCATGAGGATGAAAAACGGCACCAGAAACTTACCTACAAGCAAGAACGCAGACACAGCCATCCAGCCGTCTTGCATCCTACGGATGAAGTAGCCCGTTTCCTCTGGCAAATTGGCATACCAGATCAGCATAAACTGGGAAAAGCCGATGTAAGCCCAGAATACTGCAAAGCCGAATGTGAATTTTCCGAGATCATGAAGGTGGTTCTCATTCACCAAGCCATCGAGCTTTCCCTGAGCCTTGAGATAAAGGGTGAGCACACAAATCGCGGCAAAAGCGGAGTAAACCATTCCTGCAAAACAATAAACTCCAAACATCGTACTGAACCAATGAGGATCCAGGGACATCAACTGATCAAAGCTCGCCATAGTGAACGAAAGAGCAAACACAATCATGAAAACAGGCGACAAAAACCGATTTTTTTCCGTGAAGCGATAGTCGCGAGTGTCATCCTGGGCGATAGAATTCCCCACCATTTTCAGTGCGAAAAAAACCCAAAGCCCAATCGCAATCAAATTGCGCACAAGAAAAAAACCAACACTCAGGTAACCGGATTTGCCCTCGAGGACTAAATCACCTTGAACGTGTTCCAGATGGCTCCACAAATACAACTTTGGAACTCCCAGATACAGAACCAAAAAGGTAACGAAAACAAACGGAAGATAGGCAGTTAAAGCCTCACCCAGACGGCGGATTGGAGCACTCCACATGGCCCCAGTGATCCACTGAAGGGTCGCAAAGAATAGACCGCCAAGCGCAAGACTCATGAAGTAAAAATGGTTCAACAAGAAGCTCGCCCAAGCACGTGTCGGATCTAATTTTAAACTCAAAAGGAACGTCCCAATTCCAATTGCAACGAAGGCCAAAAGAAGGTTTTTTATTGTGCCCGAAACTTCGAAGTTCCCTGGGTTTTTAATCGTGGTAGCGTGTGCCATGGTCACTTAGACTCCTGATTCAAAATTTTTAGATCTTCCGCGGTAGGATGCTGAGAGCGTTGAAGAACTCTCAGATAGTGAATGATCTTCCATCGGTCTGCTGGCGCAATCTGCGAAGCATAACTCGGCATGATATTCTGACCCACCGTGATCACGTGATAAATACTACCGTCTGACCAGTTTCGAACTTTATCCGACTGTAAGGACGGCGGCCGTGGGTACCTAGGCACCACCGTTCCGTCACCTAAGCCAAGGGTTCCATGACAGGTCCTACAGGTTATATTGAAAATCTTCTGTCCCTGCTCCAAAACAGCACGAGTAGGACGAAATGGATTCTTAAGCTCGCGCCCAGCCAACTCTGCGTCATTCTTAAAAGGATAAGGCACAAAGTCTCTCGGCACAGTGCCCTGAACAGGCATTCGCATCGAACCCACTTTTTGCGCCTTCAAGGCAGGACTATAGACCATGTCCGGCATGTAAATAAAATTCGGCTTTTCATGTCTACACGCGGACATCACGATGACTAATCCCGTGAGTACAATCAAAGGCTGAACCAAGTCGCGAAATTTATTTTGCATGATCAAAACCATCCCTCGGAGTAAACACTTTTTACTTCTTTCGCGCCAATCGACTTCAAAAACTCCGCCGTCTTACCTTCGTCGAACTTTACGCCCTGATCTTCTTCTAACGCGACAGGAGCCTCAATCAGGAGTGCAAACTGGTCTCGAGTAATACGAGGATCGAAAGCCTTGCGCTTATGATTCGGCAGGCCGTTTAGCAAAAACATTGCCCCTACGGTCGCTAACCCAGCAAACAAAATGGTGCACTCGAACATAACAGGAACAAAAGCAGGCCATGAGTTCAGTGGCTTCCCGCCAACGATCAAAGGCCAATCAATGACTGACGTCCAGTACTGGAGCAAAAACCCTAAGCTACCGCCTGTCAAGCCCGCGGCAAAAGTTACCAAAGGAAGAGGGGACCTCTTGAGTCCCTGGGCTGCATCCATTCCGTGAACGGGATAAGGTGAAAAAGCGTCGAAGTGTTTGTAGCTCGAATCACGCACTTTTTCAGTGGCCCTCAGGAGCTGGTGTGGATCAGAGAAAAAGCCGATCACCCCTGCTAGATGTGGAACTTTTGACTGATTATCCATGAGCCGGAACCTCCTTCAATGGGACTGGACCGTGCGAACCATCCCCTTCTTCTAAATTCATAACACCTTTGACTTCGGCCATCGCGATGACTGGGAGCACTCGGCAAAACAGCAGGAACCAGATGAAAAACCAGCCAAAGCTTCCCAAAGTAATTCCCCAATCGTACCAGGTGGGTACGTAATACTTCCAGTTGGAAGGTACGAAGTCTCGGTGGAGTGAGGTGACAACAATCACAAATCGCTCAAACCACATCCCGATATTCACAAAAAGTGAAACGACGAACATGACTGGAATACTTCGCCGCGCCTTTCTCAGCCAAAAGACCTGAGGAATAAAGACATTACAGCTCACCATAATCCAGTAGGCCCACCAATAGGGACCAAACGCTCGGTTGATAAACGCGAACCTTTCAAACGGATTGCCGCTGTACCAGGCGATAAAAAACTCGCAGGAATACGCGTAACCCACGATCATCCCCGTGGCCATGATGATCTTATTCATCTTTTCCAGGTGGTTCAGGGTGATGTAGTCTTTCAAGTTGAAGACTTCGCGAGCAATCACAAGAAGAGTAACTACCATGGCGAAACCCGAGAAAATCGCACCAGCAACAAAGTACGGCGGGAAGATCGTCGTGTGCCACCCAGGAAGGTTAGAAGTTGCAAAGTCAAAAGACACCACGCTATGCACCGAAAGAACCAGCGGAGTCGAGAGACCTGCCAGAATCATATAGGTGGTTTCGTAGTGGCTCCAATTCTTATTGGACCCTCTCCATCCAACGGAGAGCAAAGTATAAATGATCTTTCGAATCGGATTCTTTGCGCGGTCCCGGATCGACGCCAAGTCAGGGATCAAGCCCACAAACCAAAAGGTGAGAGAAATCGTAAAATAGGTTCCGACTGCAAACACGTCCCACAACAGCGGAGAACGGAAGTTCACCCAAAGGTGGCGCTGATTGGGATAAGGAAGAAGCCAGATGGCAGCATACCAAGGGCGCCCTGTATGAATGACTGGAAACAAAAGGGCTGTCATCACAGCAAAAATCGTCATGGCTTCAGCAGAACGATTGATCGCTGTGCGCCACTTTTGCCGGAATAGAAAAAGAACAGCTGAAATCAACGTTCCTGCATGGCCGATCCCGACCCAGAAAACGAAGTTAACAATAAAAATCCCCCAGCCGTTCGGCTGATTGAGACCTAACACTCCTAGGCCGTTCATAAACATGTCGGCTGCGAGGGCTGCACCCAACCCGAAAGCCGCAATGGCAATCGAAAAGCAGGCCCACCAGGTCTTTGCTGGGAATCTCTCCAAGGGCGCGGAGATGTCATTATTGACATCTGAAAAACTTTTGCCCCCAGTTACTAGAACTTCAGACTTGAAGGTTGTCACTTCAGTAGAGGTACTCATGAGTCTATTTACCTTTCCTATTCAGCATGTCCAGAGCCATGCCCAGAATGAGCCGACTCAGCCTGGTTCCGAACCTTGGTCATGTAAGAAACGGCTGGCAGAGTATTAAGAACTTCCAGAACACGGAATGCCTGAGGGCTTTCTTTCATCTTTGAAACTCGACTTTCAGGATCATTCAAATTTCCAAAAACAATTGCATCTGCTGGGCACGTCTGCTGACAGGCGGTCTTCAACATTCCATCCTTCACACGATCTCCAACGTCCTTTGCTTGATCCTTGGCATCTCGAATTCGCTGAACGCAGAATGTGCACTTCTCCATAATCCCGCGAGTTCTGACCGTCACGTCAGGGTTCCAGACTAAGTTAGCAGTCCCCTCATAGGCCTTCCAATGATCAAAGAAATTAAATCTTCGAACTTTGTAAGGGCAATTATTTTGACAGTATCGGGTCCCTACGCAGCGATTGTAGACCTGAACATTCAGTCCTTCGTCATCATGAACGGTCGCGAGCACAGGACAAACGGTTTCACAGGGGGCATTTTCACAGTGCTGACAAAGCATTGGCTGGAAAATGACATTGGGGTTATCAACCGAACCAGAGTAATAACGATCAATCTTGATCCAGTGCATTTGGCGACTCACCCGCACCTGATCTCGACCAACTACGGGAATATTATTCTCAGCCTGGCAAGCAATCATACAAGCACTGCACCCAGTGCAGCTCGTCAGATCGATGGCCATTCCCCAACGATAGCCTTTGTACTCATGTTTCGACCACATCGAGGGAACAGTCTCCAAGCGGAGATGTGGATCGGTATGGGCGGCATGAGCGGGATTTTTTCTGTACTCTGCCAAAGTGATATCATTAATGATTGGGCGATTTTCCGTGGCGGTGTGCCACTGAGTCAGCGCCAGTTTATAGAATTTTCCTGTTTTCCTAAGATTAACCTTTTGACCGGCAAAAACCAGAGAGGGCACAGCCCCCTTGGCGCCTGATGCCATTTGAACTAGAGGAAACACATCGACTCCAGTGTGATCTCCGACTCTACCCACGGCCGTTCGACCATATCCTACTGCGACACTTACCAACTGAGGATGAAGGCCGGGTTGAATATGAACAGGAAGTTGAACCGTACGATCATCTGAGATCATTTCGACCACGTCGTCATCGTTGAAGTCCAATTTTTTGGCCAAAGCAGGACTCAGATTAAGGTAGTTGTCCCAAGTCACTGACGAAATGGAGTCAGGCAACTCCTGAAGCCAAGCGTTATTTGCATTTCTTCCATCGTAGAGCGAAGTTTTTGCATAAAGCGCCAAATAAAGAGAATCCGCACTCAGCGCACTGTACTTAGGCACCCCGCCAAGCGAGGCAGTCCTAAAAGCCCGGGGCGACATCTTGTTACCGGAAATCCCTTTTGCAGCAAAAACATCGACGACACCCGCACGCAGTGTACCATTCCAGAACTGATCAAACGAACCCGAAGCACCGACCTGCTGATAGACGGTTTCTTTCCAATTATTTTGAAGGTAGTCGTGCCAATCCAAAGCCTTAGAAGCAAGGCCACTCACCGCTAGGCCAGCTTTTCTCCAAACGAGGAACGAATCCTGAAACGCACGACTTGAGTGGATCGGAGCCAAGGTCGGCTGCTGAAGACTATAGATGGCCTGGTTCGGATGAGCATCCCCCCAGTTTTCAAGAAAATGATGATCTGGAAGGACGTAATCAGCAAGTGCGGCCGTTTCATCTTCATGCTCAGAAACGACGATGACGAGCGGAACTCGTTTAAAGCCATCCGTCAAACCTAACAAGCCCTTAGGGGCGGCATAGACCGGATTAGAGCGGTAGACAATCAGTGCATCGACCTTGCCAGCCTTCATCTCCTCGGCCAGCCGACTTAAGGCGGCAAAACTGCTCCGCTGGTAAGAGTAATTCATGCTCCCGTCGACGGTTTTACCTTCATTTTCAAGGGCAGAATTGAGGAGATTGGCCGCTACTTGCAAGCTCACTCCAACTGCAGTCTTAGTCTGAACACTCCCCGCAACGACGATGCTCTTGCCCTGATTTTCCCAAAGCTCGGAGGCAACTTTTCGAATACTCTCGGCACCACCGGAAAGCCCCAGCTCGCTGGCAACCACCTCTGGAGAGTAACTTTGAAGCGCGGCCAAAACAGTAGCATCCTGGGCAAACCGTGACCGCTTCTGCTTCACAATTAAATCATGGGCAATGGCCATGGCCACTTTCAGCTCATCCCCTGGACGAACTGGATATCTCTGATCAGCATTCGCGCCGGTCAAGGTCATCATCGATTCAAAACAAACCAATTTTCCCAATTGGGCTTGAGCTGGATTTTGACCTGCAAGCTTTCGTCGCTCCGACCACATCTTGGTAGCCTCAAGCGGCGAGGTACCGTTACCTAGAAAATCTGAACCGAGCGACAGAACATATTGAGCTTCATCAAAGCGATAACGAGGGACGACGGAGTTACCGTAAGACAAGGACTGAGCAGCAGGAATCTCTTCCAGCGCCAAAGGCTCGAACTCAATGTGCTCTCCGCCTGAAAAAGCACTCAGAAATTCTTTGATCAAGCGGCGAGTCGACTCACCCTGAATTTCACCGGATAGAACTTTGACCCGTCCGCCTTGGCCGGCAATTTTTTTAAGCTGCGCCTGAATTGAGGCATCCACAGCATTCCAATCAACATCCTTACGCGTCCCATCAAGTCGATTTCGAGATACTGGGCTTTTCAAACGATCTGGATCGTAAAGCCCCAAAACCGATGCCTGACCACGACTACAGAGGGAACCGCGGTTAACAGGATGATCTGGATTTCCTTCCAGCTTAATGGGTCGACCTTCGCGATTTTTAACTAAAACACCGCAGGCTTGAGCACATTCTTGGCAAGTCGAAGCATACCAGTTAGGCACACCAGGGGTAATTTCTTCGGGCTTCACCACATAGGGGATAATTTTGTGAACTGGACGACGAGCGCAAGCAAAGCTCGCCATCGCCATGCTAGCCCCCATGATGGTCAAAAAGTCGCGTCGAGCTACTCCGCCTTGAGCGCTCCGGTCGAGCTGATCAATGAACTCGACTGGCTTCTCATAAAACTCCTGAGAACGCTTTTCCTGAACTTGAGGATCCTTCCAATAGCTTCCCTGAAGCTCTTCAGGTCCAATCCAGTGTCGCGGCGGAACAAAATCAACGTCCGACTGAGAGGACGTGTTTGCGAGCTGAGTCGCATGAGGTGCTGTCTTACCAAGTTCTTCGTGCTGATTATCCATAGTATCTCTCTTCAACTTCAAAAGTTCTTAACACTCGACCACTGCTCGGCAGCTTGGCCCGACTAGTTGTGACAGGTATTACAATTCACAGGAGCCACTGGGCCCTTTGGATTCTTCATGTTCGGATGATATTTTGCCAAAACCTCAGGAGGAGTTGTTTGGCCACGATGACACTCCATACACCAGCCCATCGTCAGGGGCGCTTTCTGCTCCACTCGTTCCATCTTGGCAACTTCACCATGACAAACTTCGCAGGAAACTCCCGCCGCCACGTGGCGCTTATGAGTGAAATAGGCGTGATCGGGGAGCTCGTGAACGCGAATCCACTCAATGGGTTTGCCTTCTGCAAAGGCCTTTTGAATTTGCTGAATGTACGGACTGTCGGTCTTTACCACGGTATGACAGTTCAAACACACGTTCAAAGACGGAATCGTTGCGTGTCGAGACTTGTCAGCATTCGAGTGACAGTAGAGGCACTGGATTTTGTTATCACCCGCGTGAAGCTTGTGACTGAATGGAATAGGTTGCTCAGGAGCGTAGCCTTGATTGGAAGCGGTGGGAAAAACCCAAAGCACTCCTCCAATGGCAAAAAACCCTACCAGCAAGGATAGCGCAACACCCAGCTTCTTTTGAGTCCCAGAGATGCGAACCATGATTTACCTACTTACAATGTTTTTACTTTCTCCATCAGTATCCCTGATGCGACAAAGTTTCTAGTATCTTGTTCAGTACTGAAATTTTTTGATAGCTCACGCCAACCCTTTTGGCAAGATTAACCTAGTGCTTGCACCCACTTAAAATTGCATTGGCACGAAAATAATCATCTACTCTTCTTCAAGTAATTGGACTATTCATAAAGTTAAGATGATTTGTGAAAATATACTCCAAGCTATCGGAAATACACCCATTGTTCGCGTGAACCAAGTTGCTCAAAGAGCGGAAGCGAATTTCTTTGCGAAGACAGAATTCATGAATCCCGGGGGCTCGATCAAAGATCGAATCGGGTGGTATCTCATCGAAGATGCTGAGCGGAGACAACTCCTACACCCAGGTGGCACCATCGTCGAAAGCACAAGCGGGAACACTGGGGTTGGAATTGCCATTGCCGCTGCCATTAAGGGCTACAAGTGCGTTTTTGTCTTACCCGACAAAATGTCTACAGAAAAAATTAGAACCCTAAGGGCCTTTGGGGCGAGGGTAGTAGTTACACCCACCGCTGTCGAGCCTGATGATCCAAGAAGCTACTACCAGGTATCCCGAAGAATCGCTCGCGAAACCCCCAACGCAATTTACCTCAACCAATATGACAATCTCGCCAACCGAGAAGCGCACTATCGCTTTACTGGCCCAGAAATCCTCCGCCAAATGCCAGAGATCGACGTTTTTGTCGCGGGGATCGGAACCGGCGGAACGATCTGCGGAGTTGGAAAATACCTAAAAGAACACAAGCCTTCTTGCAAAGTCATCGCAGTCGACCCCGTGGGATCGATCGTTTATGACTATTTCAAGACAGGTACGCTCAAAACCGCTCCTAAAACCTACAAAATCGAGGGGATTGGCGAAGACTTCATTCCTAAGAATTATGACTTCTCAGTGATCGACGACATGATTCAAGTCGAAGACCAGGAGTCATTCCTGATGACTCGAGAGCTTCTCACCCGCGAAGGACTTTATTGTGGAATTTCCTGCGGTGCAGCAATGGCAGGCGCGCTGAAATGGATCCGAAATCAAGGTAACCAGTACCAAGGAAAAAATGTTTTGGTTATTCTCCCTGACAGCGGCACCCGCTACCTATCTAAAGTCTTCAACGATGACTGGATGAGGGAGGCTGGGTTTCTTGAAAAACCTTCTCTCGGCACCGTGGCGGACCTCCTGCGCTTGACTAGAACCACTCAAGAGCCTGTCTTCATGGCCAAACAAACTGAGAAGGTTTCTGAAATCATTGAGCGAATGCGCGAGAAAAACATTAGCCAACTTCCCGTGGTGGATCATGCCGGATGGATTAAGGGACTCATCTCTGAGGGCTCACTCCTGAGCGCTATTTACGAGGGCCGCACTCAACCTCAGCAATCCATTGAAGACCTAGTAGACCCTTCTGTCGAGTTCGTCACACTAGAGGACCCAATCGAGAAAGTTTCGCATCTGGTCACAGCAGGAAAAACCCCCTTAGTCAGTGACCCCAACAAGGCCGGCAACCTGCTCTCCATCATCACTAAAATTGATCTTCTCACCTACTTAGGTCATCGAGGAAACTAAAATGAACCCATCTAATCCTCTCTCGAACTCTGGTTTTGGAACTCTTGCGATTCACGCTGGTCAACCCCCCGAAGCGATCACCGGCGCAGTGATGACTCCCATTTTCCAAACAAGTACCTACGTGCAAGAATCTCCAGGAAAGCATCGCGGCTACGAATACTCCCGCACGGATAACCCAACCCGAACCGCTTACCAGGCCTGCGTCGCTGCTCTCGAGGGAGCTAGGCATGCCCTTGCCTTCTCTTCGGGATTGGCTACGACGGATGCTATTTTGCACACTCTGCGATCGGGCGATCACGTTTTATCTTGCGACGACGTCTACGGAGGGACTTTTAGAATTTTTGATAAAGTTTTCAAAAAAATGGGAATCGAGTTCAGCTTCGTAGATCTCTCAGACCTCAAACAAGCTGAGGCATCCTTTCGCCCCAACACAAAACTCCTCTGGATGGAAACCCCAACCAACCCCATGCTCAAGATCCTCGACGTCCAGGCCCTCTCCAGTCTGGCAAAAAAGCGAGGGGTTCTCACAGTCGTGGACAACACCTTCATGAGCTCGTACTTCCAAAAGCCACTCCAACTCGGAGCTGACCTAGTGGTTCATAGCGTCACCAAATACATGAACGGTCACAGTGACGTCGTGGGCGGCGTACTCGCCACCAACCATACTGAGCTCTATACAGAACTGAAATTCTTACAAAATGCAGTAGGTGCTGTTCCCGCCCCCATGGATTGCTTTCTGGTCATGAGAGGACTAAAAACTTTGCATGTCAGAATGGAACGCCACGAGAAGAACGCGATGGAGATCGCGAGATATTTGGAAGCCCATCCCAAAGTGGAGCGAGTCATCTACCCAGGGCTCGAATCCCACCCTCAATATCAGCTCGCACGTAAGCAAATGTCTGGCTTTGGAGGGATGATTACTTTCTTTCTCAAGGGAGATTTGGCAACCGCTCGTAATTTCCTGGAAAAAGTACAACTCTTTGCCCTTGCCGAGAGCCTCGGCGGAGTTGAATCCCTCATTGAGCACCCAGCAATTATGACCCACGCCAGCATCCCGGCTGAAACTCGAAAGCTCCTCGGTATCCATGACAACCTCATTCGAGTGAGCACGGGAATCGAAGACGTCGCAGACTTGAAAGCCGATCTAGAGCAAGCCTTACGAGAAGCTTGAAATAGAGATTGAGTGACGGAGCCGCATGACGTCGTACTAAACTCATGCCAATTGTGCAGCTCATTGGCGAGCAGGACACCCTTCACTCAATCACAAACCATGACTTAATCAACTAACTGCCAGTTCCGGCAGTTCGAGGAAGCAGATCGTCACTCTTATTGCGAATGCGCCTCTGCCAAGCATCAATGAGTTCGATGGCCCGATTCACCTGATCGCACCCGTACTCAGTGAGTGTCTGATTAGTTTTTTCTCTCACTAAAGCCACCAGGTCGAAATCGTGACGGAGCGCATGGGACTTCTCATTAAGACCCGTTTCGACGGATGCCAGGGCTTGGAACTCATTCAAAATATTTCCTCCTATCCCAAAAGAGTCCTCCGCGGTGAGCACTTGATGAATCCAGCCCGGCGGCACAAAAATCAAATCACCCTTCTTGGCTACTGCAGTCACCTGCTCCGCCTCCGCACAATTTAAAAACGGATACCTGGATCGATCAGACGTTCTCGGGTTATAAAAATCTTTATAGAAGGAATCCCAGACGAGTGGCCTACAAGTTGGAGGATAAATCACCCAGTGCTTTTCACCAAAAACCAAATACATCCAAGCTTGCTCTCCACTTCCATCTTCATGAAAAGGGGTAAAACTCCCTTTTCCTGAAAGGGTGAGATTGAGGCCATAGCTATCGGCCAGCCAGTTTTGATTTAAGAAAGGTGGAACTGCAAATTTTCCAGCGAAAGGTGACTCTGACACCTCATGATCGAAAACATAATACTGGGAAGCGCCGTTCTTTAAATCTGCAAAAAAAACCTCGCCCGGAATTCGTTCCCGAATTCTGCCCAAAGCGTCGTTTTTCCGATTGTATCCGTAAAGTGAATTGTTTTTAAAGTATTCTTCAACTTGATCTAAGGATAAGTTTTGAATCGTTGGATCCTCGGCAAAGGTGTCGCTTACGATCACAGGCGCACTTGCGAATTCACGATAGAACTTCTCCATACTTCCCTCAAAATCAGAGACTGAAATCCTCCGAATCTCTCCAGCAAACGCAGAGGGAACCAACCCAAAAACAAGAACAAGAACAAGAACAGGAAAGGAATAGAGTTTCATGTGCTGTCGCAGCTCCTTGCAGAATTGGACTCTCATTAAAATTTTAGGAATAGTCAAGAATTATTAATAATCTACGACAAGCTCCTACTTCACCTCAAACTAGGAAGGCCGAGAACTGGCAGAAGCAATGCGAACGAGGCAATTTTTGAAAAAATCCTCTAAACCGCGAACACGAGAGGATCCACCCACTTACTCAGGGCGATGGACCTTGCGTTTTCGCACCCAATCGTATAGTATGCTTACACAATGCGTAAATTAAAAGAATTCATTAGACGAATTCTCAAGTCTAGCTCTCGTCTCGCTCTGGCTTAACTAGCTCAATCAGTCTTGGGGTACTATTACCTAGAACCTCTAAAGCAAGAGCAGTGCAATCGCGACTCGGTAAATCGTCCTCACTTATTTTTGATTTAATCTGAAAAGACGACTCGTTTAAAATATCCTCTAGCTGCTTTTCCCTCTTATTTTCAAGAAGTAGAGAAATACCCTCAATGCCCCCTAAAAGCTCTGTTGCCCCCCCTGAAAAGAGCAACAGCCTCCCCTTAGGTTGGAGCTGGATTTGGAATTCCTCCCAATCTAGGTCATGACTCGATCTCGATATCACTTGGCCTAAGGGCGGATAATATTGAAATGACTGACCCGGCGGTGCATAAAAAAGGGAGCCCTCGCCCAAAAACGTAAACCTCAAGAGCCAATCCTTCCGATTGAGGGTGCCAAAAAAGATCGAGAAGAAATCCTTCTCTGCTAAAGTCAACAAGATCTCTTGGTACATCTTCTTCACGACCTCAGTCGTAGCTCCTACGTGACCGAGTTGATCAGCAGAAACTTTAATACAGACCCTCATCAACACAGACAGGATCGCATTGCACAGCCCATAGCTCGATGAATTAGAAAGAACCATCGAAAGTGACGAATGGTCTTGAGCCTCTGCTAGATCAAAGTAATCCCCGCCTGACCGAGTCCCCACCAGGTATCGATGAGATACGTCAACTCCCTTGACTCCACTCAACCGCTTCGGAACCTTAGCTTTTTGAAGCCTTTCCGCCAATTCAAGATCGAACTGAAGGTGTCCCAAAATATCAGCAAAAGAAGCATTCATTTGAGTGACCTCGGCCCAGAGCAAATGCTGCTCATAATTTTGAATCTTACTCAGGAGCTCTAGCGGGCGGAACGGTCGCAAAATCACATCATCCACTTTGCGCTCCAGAAGCGGTCGTGGAAAGTCTTTGATATCTTCATCGACTACAAGAAATAGCACTCGCCCACGCCGCTCATGCTTTGAAAAAATATCATCGATCATTTTTTGAGAATGCGCGAAGCCAGAAAGATGGTCTGTACCATCAACGAAAACCACCTGGCCCAAGTGCTCGGTCTTTGAGCCGGCTTTCACATCAGCATCCACCCAACTCTGGAGCGCACTCCGGATCTGACGCGTCCAATCTTCTTCTTTGATTAAATCTGGAGAAAAAACTGTCATTTCCATTTTCATTAATTCATCCTTAATTAAATTCAGTAAAGCGCTGTTCGAAACTGCAACATGAACTTAGTATCCCCTTGATCTTGATAATGGGTACCCACCTCTTCAGTGTACCAAGCAAGCGATAGCTCGGTACCAGGCTTTTTGATTCCAAAACCTGCCGAAGGATATCCTGTCCTTAAACCGAACCTAATAAACAAACTCTCTTTCACGGCTATCTCTGCTCCAGCTCCAACATGGGCCATTGTAACCCGACAGTCGGATCGATCCTGAATATCTCGATATGCAAAGGACCAATGGGTAACCAATCCTGGAGCTAGTCTCGTATTGAACGCAAAAGCCGCATCGACTGTCATCAACTCAGTGGAAGGCACACCATTTGGACTCTGAGAAAATCGGAAAAGACTGTTGCCACTATAAGTAGTATTAAAAGCATTTCTAACAACGATTGAAAGTGTCGGTACAGACGGTAAGGGCGCGACCAGCGATAAACCAAAATTATGCGAGAAAGCTGAGCCTTGAGCTAAGCCCGCCGTGTAGTTCAGTGAGCTACTCGCCGAGACCGTTCGGGTTCCCACTGCTTCATTGACGTATTGGAGGCTATAGCCAAACCTGACCAATCCATTAAGAAGCCGAAAGCCTTTACCGACTGTAGGGATCAACTGGCTCATCGTTTGATAGGTAATGGTGCCGTTACTATTGGACATTCCGGAAAACTCGCTCTGAACTAGAACCCCAAACGTCAAAAACGGCAGGCTAATACTAGGAAATATCGACCATCCTGCACCAAACCTCTGATCTGGATGACTATTCAGCACTGAAGCAAATGAATTCAGGCTAATAATATTTATTGAATTAGTTCCAAAATTATTGACCAGCCCGCCATTTCCAATGACTGAGTAATTTAGGCCCTCGAAATTGAACTTTCTGATTTTGGCTAAATTGGCTGGATTATAGAAGAGCCCCGATGCCATGTCACTTCCCAAAGAAAAAGAGGAGTCGCCGAGCGCAGCATTTTGGGCCGAGGTATATCGGGAGCCCTCAATTAAATCCTCGCGTGCAACTGCCTCTGAGTTGATAATCCCTAAACTAGTGATCAATCCAAAGGTAAAAACAAAGAACATCCAGGCGCAACGACTTAATCCCATCTGACGCATGTATTTTTATCGGATAAAATCGCGGAAGGTGAAGAAATATATCAATCCAAATTCAGAATAACCGATAGGACCTATGAGCGGGTCCGATTATGAAAAAAGCAAAAATTTTGATCATTGAAGATAATCCTAATACCAAGCGATTCCTAACTGCGATGCTTGGCGGAGAGTTTGAGATCATCAGCGCAGAAAACGGCATCCTAGGGATCGAGGTCGCTCGAAACCAACTCCCCGATCTCATTGTTCTGGACGTGGCACTACCAGTGCTAAGCGGTTGGGATGCCTGCAGTCTACTCAAGAGAGACCAGCGAACGAAGAAAATCCCCATTATCTTTCTTTCGTCTAGGAATGCTCGGTCCGAGACCTCATTGGGGCTTTCCCTTGGAGCAGATGATTATTTACCTAAACCTTTTGATTACAAGGAACTCCTAGCTAGAATCCGAGCAAGACTGTCAAAGCCAGAAAAAGAGCCAAATCCGGCTGTCACCGTGGGAGACCTCATCATTGATCCGGCTTCACGAGAGGTTCTTTATCAGGGGAAAAAAACTCACCTCACACTCACTGAGTTTGATATCTTAAGACTATTGGCCGAACGCAAGGGTAATGTGGTCTCTCGCGAAGAAATTCTAAGGATAGTATGGAAAGAAGACTCCACTCACACCAATGACCGCACGATCGATGTTCACATTCGAGCCCTAAGGAAAAAAATGCCCAACCTATCTACGAGCATTCACTCCATCTACGGCGTGGGATACAAATTCGACCCAGGGACACCAGACGTCGCTTAAACCAGAGAAACCTAAAGAAAATCGAATCTTTTGCCGATCTAAGTTTATACCCGTCGGGTCACAGGTGACATAAATGGTAGAAAATCAGAAAAAATTCGGAAAATACTACCTGTTAGACCTTTTAGCGCAAGGAGGCATGGCCGAAATCTATCGTGCCCGCCTAGCAGCAAGCGACGGAGCCGGCCGTGTCTTGGTCATCAAGAAAATCCAGGCAAGCTACGGAGAAAATCGAGACTTTCTCCAGATGTTTAAGTCAGAAATCAAAGTCACCCTTGGATTCAACCACCCAAATATCGTGCAACTTTATGATTTCGGCGAAGAAAACCACCAACCTTACATCGCCATGGAGTGGGTCGATGGACGTAATCTTCGACAATTATTAAATCGGTTTGCCGAAATCAAGAGACCATTTCCGATCGAACTAGCCACTTATATCGCCGAGCGGGCGGCGGCTGGTCTCCAATATGCCCATAGTTACCGCGATAAAATTAGTGGAGATCACCTAAGTATTGTACATCGAGACATCAGCCCACAGAACATCCTGATCTCTTTTGAGGGAAACGTTAAAGTCATCGATTTTGGGATTGCCAAGGCCGCAACGAATAGTGAATCCACGCGGGCCGGAATCATCAAAGGCAAACCGAGTTACCTTTCTCCAGAGCAGATCTCGGGCGAGGTCCTCGATGGAAGAAGTGATATTTTCGCTCTCGGAGCAGTACTTTGGGAGACTCTGACTGGGAAAAAGCTTTTCGCAGGAGAAAATGATCTAGCTGTATTGAAACTGATCGAAGGCAGCTCCACTCATGTCAAGCCTCCATCCCTTCACAACCCAGACGTTCCTAAAGAGCTCGATGAGATCGTACTCCGTACTCTAGCTAAACAAAGAGATCGGCGTTACGCTAACGCGGAGGATCTTGCCCGCGCGCTTCATAAATTTATTTACAATAACTTTAATGAATTCAACCCAACCGACCTAGCGTATTACGCTAAGGATTTATTCAAAGATGAGATTGTTGAGGATCGGAAGAAAATTCAGAAACTCAACGCAGAAGTCGAGGCGATACTCGAACTAGAAGTTCGCACGGCTGCCCCTACTGAGCTCATCTCGTCACCGAGAGGGACATCGAGAACCCCCGACGAACCTCGGCCGTCAATCAAGGACAACAAACCCGGCCCCCGCTCAGGGACCCGTGGAATCGAGGAATTTGCCAGCTCCGACGAAGGCTCAGAAGTGCTCGTCGAAAAAGCCCCCCGGAACACCGTAACACAAAGAAGCATTTCAAAAATTAGGGCAGCTCAAATCGGCACAGGTTCCAACTCAACTCCTTATCAAAAAGGTACTCAACAGACTCATCGACCTAACCCATCAGCACCCACGTCGCCTCTCATTGGAGCGCTACTCTCATTGGTAGGAATATTGCTCATCGCAGGACTGGGCCCTGAGTATGGAGTGAATGTCCCCTGGCTTTCTGATCTCATGAGCCCCGTCTTCAACCAGAACACACACATCATCCAAGCGAACACAACTGAAGCCTCTCGATCAGAAGCCTCCATCGTGGGCAATACAGCTACTCGCGCCCCCTTGGACAAGACGATTCTGCTCCGCATTCAACTTTCACCCGGGGGCGGACACCCATCCATCCAACTCAACGGAAAAGCACTTTCGGCCAATCAACTTTCTGCGCCCGTTGCTCTCGACTCACCAATTGAGCTCTTGGTGAGTCGCCCTGGGTTTAAGCCATTTCAAAGCCAATTCGTCGTTGACTCCAAGCAGGCCGCGGGTCTCAGAGAATGGGTCAAGGACATAGCAATTGAACCCCTCCACTATGGGTTCCTGACTTTGCATACGACTCCCAGCGCTACCGCCACCCTCATGATTGACGATTCTCCGTGGATCAAAAAGACCCCTATGGAAAGCGAGAAGGTCCCCGCAGGAAGCTACCAGATTCGGCTTGAAAACGACATTCTTGGCATGTCTAAGGTCATTCAAATAAAAATCGAGGAGGGAAAAACCATCAACCTCGATGAACAACTGGATGTAAAATAGAAGCCAAAATAAAAAAGAGCTTTATTTTTATTCCATTAATTTTAATAATTTTGAAATAAAACCGTCAAATCCTCCGTTCGAAAGAACGGCGATTAAATCTCCCTTTCGAGCGATTTTAACTACTTCAGAAACACCGGCATCCACAGACTGAAAGAGATTCGCTGATTTGCCACTCTTAATGAGGTCATCGACTAGAGCCTGGCTAGAGAACTGGTCCTCGAGTGCGATTCGTGATTGATCGAAGGGGCTTGAAATCCAAACTAGGTCGGACACCTCAAATGCCTCCCCGTAATCCTTTTGAAAAACTTTTCGCCTAGAGGTGGCACTTCGAGGCTCAAACACGGTGATCAAACGTCGTCCTGGATACTTAGAGCGGAGACCCCGAAGAGTCTCGCGGACAGCCGTGGGGTGATGAGCAAAATCATCAATTACTAAAACGCCCTGAGGTTCTCCTCGAACTTCTTGTCGCCTCTTTACTCCTCGAAAAGATCGAAATGCAGCTGAGACGGCCCTCTGATCTAAACCGAGTTCGCGGGTTTGAATCCAAACTGCCAAAGCGTTGAGGACGTTATGAGTACCTGAAATCTGCAAGCTCAACTCATCGACCGGACCTCCCCTCTGATTCTCACTATCGAAAATTTCAAAAGACGTCCATCCGTCAATGACTTTTACATTTTGAGCGGTGAACCGAGCGCTTCCGTCCAAACGAGTGCCGTAACTGAGAACAGGGACCTTGGCCTGAAGGGCTAACTCTTGGACTGTCGAATAATCCGAACAACTAATCAGGCGTCCGCCCGGCCGAATTCGAGCCACCAACCCCTCGAAAGCCCTCACTACGGCTGCGAGATCTGCATAAATATCAGCATGATCAAACTCGACTGAGGTCAAAATAACGTCATCAGGCAAGTAATGATTAAACTTGGGTACCTTATCCCAGAAAGCCGTGTCGTATTCATCACCCTCTAGAACAAAATATCCTCGAGAGCGCTCCGATCCGCTACGCTCGACACCAAAACCACTCTCGGAAAGATAGAAGCTCTGAGGAAGATCCTGTGAAACGCCGCCGATAAAATAACTCGGGTCCTGACGACACTCGGTGAGTACATGGGCGAGTAAACTAGACGTCGTTGTTTTGCCATGGGTCCCCGCCACCACTAAATTTCGGGTTTTGAGAAGAAGTAGTCGCTCCATTGCTTCAGGAAGAGAGGTGTAGACGTAACCTCGATCGATTGCAAAACGGGCCTCCGGATTATCCGCGCGAATCACGTTGCCAATCACCACTAAGTCAGGCCGAACCGCGAGCGCCTGGAGATTCTCGGATTTGTACCCATTGAATAACTGAACGCCCGCGGCCTTCAGAACATCACTCATTGGGGGATACACGTTCTGATCGCTTCCACTCACACGAATCCCTCGACGCTGCAAGTAGGAGGCAAACGCCCCCATTAAGGTCCCGCCCACGCCGATGATGTGAACAGTCTTTAATGAACTCAATTCTGGAAGTTGCATCTTTTCTCCCCTCGTCTATACTTTTTGAATCTATCCTCAATTCTCCTATGAGTTAGACTCCGCAGTCAAATCTAAGTCATTTGAAGCAAGTCAGCACGGAGGGCATTATGAAGGACGGGCCGAAATTCCTTCATTTTTCCATTTTCGCGACTAGGGTGAATCCGATTAGAAAGAAGCACGATGCCCACTTCGGCGTCCAAGTCGTACCAAAGGGAAGTCCCCGAAAACCCCAAATGCCCGACCGACCGACGTGAAAAAAACTTCCCCGCCGAAGACCCCTCCGCAGAGGGAGTATCCCAGCCTAAAGTTCTCCCACAGTCCAGAGGACTTAATGCAGGAGTCCACATGACAGCCAAGGTCTTTGAACTCAAAAATCGCCCCATCGCGAGACTACGAATGTATTTCAGCAGACTCTCGGCGGTTCCAAATACCCCTGCATGCCCCCCGACGCCCCCCATCGCCCAACAGTTGTCGTCGTGGACCTCACCCTGGAGAATCCTCTCGCGCCATGGGCAATTCTCCGTCGCAGCGATCGTCTCGGACGGATTGTGACCGAATCGGAACTGAAACTCCGTCAAACCGAGAGGATCCCAAACCCAGGTCTTGACGGCCTGATGCAGGGGATGCCCCGTGAGTTCTTCGAGAAGAAATCCCAAAAGTAGAAATGAGACATCAGAGTACACTGCCCTTGTCCCGGGCTTTTCGTCTGGGACCTCTGCCAAAATCAGCTTTCTCATGAGCTGTTGACGAGTTCGCAGAGGAGCTTTCTCTAGCCCAGAAACCCCGCCCCCAGGAGCCAGCTGCTCTCGCAAGGTCTGCCAAAAAGGCTTCCATGCGACAAAACCCGCGGTGTGAGAAAGAAGATGCCTGACCTCGACCTCAGGGGCAGAAAACTCGGGCAGAATGGAGGTAACGGAAGTATTCCAACTCAGCCAACCCCGATCCACCAAAGCAGCAGCCAGCGGGGCAGTGGCAACCACTTTAGTCAATGAAGCCAGATCAAAAATCGTCTCCACCGACATCGGCTGACGGGAGGGCACAATGCGACGATCGCCCCAAGAACCCAGGAGAAATTGCTCGGGCCTTTTCTTTTGCCAAGCTCCCACAACAAAACCCGGCGCAACCTCACCCTCAAGGGCTAGCTGCATCGCTTTAAACGTTAGAGGAAACTGAACTGGGCTTAACGGGACATTCAAATAAGAATCCACCTCTGCTACTCCCCCTTCTTCGCCTGAGGCGCGCTAGATGACTAGATTCTCGTGAATCAACTTCCCCGCTTCAAAACGACTCCCAGAAAGTGACGAAATATCAAGAGTCTTGGACTTTCCAAAAACAATCTCTTCGGCCAGAGCAAGTCCGGCAGCGTAACTATGCATCACGCCGTGACCAGAAAACGAATGAGCTTCAAAGATTCCACTTCGAGCTCCACCAATGATTCCGCACTCGTCAGGTGAAACCTCGTAAAGTCCAGCCCATCCGGTGACGTGCTTGAGCCTCTCAAAAGCCGTCGATCTCTCATAGAGCGCAGGCCAAATTCGCTCTTCAAAAAAGCGCTCGCCGTCATACTCAAAATGAACTCCAGCAGGCTCGTCCGCATTCGCAAATCCAGCCAAACCATTCATCGCCTCGGGATGGAAGTAGACCCCAGAGGTATCCACAATCATTCCATAGGGAGTCAAATCCACGTCTCTCCCATCAAAAATACAAACCTGCCTTCTGACTGGCTGAGAAGGGACGGAATACCCCAAAATGTTGGCAACTCGAGACGCCCAGGGCCCAGCGCAGTTAATCACCCGCTGTGCATGATACTCGACCTTGGAACGCCCGAGATCCTTCAACTCGGAGGAGGCAATCTCCAACTTAGTCTCGTGAGACATCACCTTTTCAAATCGCTCGCAGATGGCATGCACCCGAGATTGAGAATTCTTTTCGTAGCGCGTCTCTCTTAAAACTGTCCGATCCTCGAACTCAACCCCCAACGAGCGAGCGACTTCGCGGTAGTGATTTTTAAGTAAATTTGGATTAATTAGCCCGTCTCGGGGAGCGAAAATCGCCCCGGCGATTCCATCCGTCTTGTCCAGGAATGGAACCCGATTGCGAAGTTGAGCTACATCCCAAGCTTCAACGGGCCATCCCATTTCCAATTGCCTCTCGCGAGCCTGCAGAGCGGGAGACCATCGACTTTCAGGATGCAACCAAAGGTAACCACAAGGCTTGTAACCGACCTCATCGGCTACCTGGGCAAAGTAATCGATGGTGATTTTTGACATTTGGATATTAATGGGTTGGACCCAAGTGGCTCTCACCCCTCCGGCATTCAACTCGGAGCTACTAAGGGTTCCCTCCATGTCGAGATCGATGACTCGAATCCCGGTCATGCCGAGTTTTGCCAAGTGCATGGCGGTGCTACTTCCGATGACACCTGCCCCAATAATCAGGGTCTCAATCGTCTGAGTCATGCGACTCAGATTACCACATCATTTGGGTAAAAGTCTCAGCAATGATCTTGGACTGATTGTTTTCTTCAGCAATATAGAGGATTTTTGTGCCTCGGGATCGATGCCCCCATCCTCCGGATTTAAGCTTGGAGCGATAGTTTTGAGTGAAAGTGACGACTGAATATTTAGGATGTCGGTAAAATCGAACATCTTCTGGCTGAATCTCAATGGAGGAATATCTTCGATTCAACTCGGTCTTAAATTGTTTCCAAGCAGCCTTATTTTTTCCCTGAGCTGAAAAATCGGAGTGGTAGTGATCAATATACTTGTCGATACTCTTACCTTGCCAATCGCTAATCCAACCCGAAAAGAAGTCCTTAATTTTTGGGTCAATTCCCGGGCTGAGATACTCGTCGGTCAGCTCTGAAAAAATGAGAATGGGAGTCAGGCCGAGGCGAATAAAAGGTTTAATCGCCTCAATTTCTTCATTCTTTACCACCACGCATCCCTGGCTATCGTAGTTTTTCTTTAGTCTCTCTGGCTCGTTGGTGGCATGGAGCATGATTCCAGACCCGGTCCGACCGGCCAGTTGATCAAAGGCATTTGGGAAGTTAATAGCGAAACTCATCACTCCGAATTTTTTTTGGAGCGAAGGAGGCGTCAACAGTGAGTTAAAGGTGTAGATCCCCTCAGGAGTTTTTAAATCATTCTCCTGTTCCTTGTCCCCTTTTACTTGGCCTAAGGTCGCATGGTAGGTCTTTAAAATTTTATACCGCTGTGTATCGTATTGAACCACGTGCAGGCTGTTGGTCTTTTTATCTACTAAAACTGCCGTCGTGGCCTCACTGGCCGCAAACAGACACGGTGTGTTAGAAATCAAGACAAGACCAAAAATAAAACAGAAAAATCGTGATGGGCTCATGAATTCAATTTTAGAAAACCCCAATGACAGTTGTCAAGTTAGGACCCGCTTTTGGTCGATACGTGCGGTCGTTTTTCTAAAAGACCAAACCCGGAGTAATGCTTCAAAAACGATTCGACGATTCATTTTTGATTTCCCAATTTTTCGATCCTCGAAAATAATCGGAAACTCGACTAAATTAAATCGATGCAAAAAAGCTCTGTACTTCAATTCAATCTGAAAAGAGTAACCATCGGACTTCAGTGATTGAAAATCGACCGCCTTGAGCAGCGAGGTCCGCCACCCATTAAAGCCGCCAGTAAAATCTCGAATCGGTGCACCTAGGATCACTCGGGAATAAATACTTCCCCCTCGACTCAGAAGCCTTCTACCCAGCCCCCAGTTTAAGGTTCCGCCCCCTGGCACATAACGAGAGCCAATCACTCCATCGTGACTAGTGAGCAACTCAAGCATCTGTGGAAGATACCTGGGATGATGCGAGAAATCGGCATCCATTTCAACCAACGCATCAAAACCCTGTTCGATTCCCCATCGAAAACCACTCACATACGCCGTCCCTAAGCCCATTTTTTTTGGCCGATGAAGGACATGAACCCGTGGGGTTCTCTCTGCGATTCGATCTGCCAGTTGCCCGGTACCATCAGGGGAGCCGTCATCGACGACCAAAACTTCTACCTCTGGGGGCGTGGCCGACAGTACCGCTTCGGTAATTGGACCTAAGTTTTCAGCTTCATTATAAGTAGGAATAATTATGAGAGTACGCACTCGTTTAGTCTCTCATTAAAATGGGATATCGTCTTCAGTAAAAGTAGACTGCGTATGATTTGGCCCACTCGGTTGAAAACCTTGCGAAGGTGCGGAATAAGACCCCATCTCAGCAGAAGAAGGCGAGCCATAAGCACCGCCCCCACTGGAAGCCGAATCAAATCCCCCATCCCGAGGAGCAGATCGCTCCGCTCCGCCTGGGGATGCACCCAAGAACTGAACAGTCTGGGCTTTAACTTCGGTGGTGTATTTGGTTTGCCCGTCTTTGTCTTGCCACTGACGGGTCTGAAGGCTCCCCTCAATATAGACTTGGCGACCCTTGGCGAGGTACTGATTACAAAGCTCAGCGACCTTGCCCCAAACAACGATTCGGTGCCATTCAGTTTTTTCCTGTTTTTGGCCTGACTTATCGCTCCAACTTTCGCTCGTAGCTACACTAAAATTACCTACAGCAGCGCCCGCGGGAGTGTAACGAACCTCGGGGTTTTGCCCTAAACGACCAACTAAAATCACTTTATTGACGGACATGTGCGATCAAATAACTGTTTTAGAATCCTCATGTCAAGCCGAAACCAGTGCGCCCCTTGCGAGAGTTAACCGGCGTGATGATTTTTTTAGACTCCCTCGGAGGCTGAGGCTTCTCCCGGGTGGAAATGATATCCCCTCGCTTAACATTTGTGCGACTTCCAGGAACGTGAGCCGGCACCGTCCACCGACCTGCCGCCTCGGGTTCACAAATCAAAACCTCGGGCTGCGGTCCACGCCCGAGAGGATCACTAATTACCCGACGCAGGTGAGCCGCGGGAACGGGGGCTTTAAACTCTGAGGAAGCAAGCCAAAGATAGGAGTACTTCAACCACTGCCGTTCAGAGCCTAGCGCTTCAGAAAATCCTCGAAACCATTTTCCAGGAATCTGAACTGGAACTGAAAAATGGCACCAATCGCGCCCTTCAGCCATAGGGCATGAGCCTGAATGGAGGCAAGGCCCCCAAATCCGAGCGGGTGAGTTCTCGATCAAACCAGAGCTCATAAACTCGTCTCTCAAGGAAGACAAAACCTGAGAGGGCCTCCTCGAGGCGGGCTCAACCAAAAGCAATCCACCCCCTTGAGACCTTCTCAAAATCTCCTCCCAGAAGTCTGCAGCCGTGCCCTGAGGAGCAGTCGATTCATTCAGGACGTGCCCCATAAAAGTCATCGCCAGAGACTGAGGGAGTCGAGAGGGAGCCTTCCACCAAGGTAGCTCATTTAAAAATAACTTAACCTTGCCCCTCAACTTGGGAAAACTATTGGCAAGCTCTTCCACCAAAAACTGACCATCTTTCATGACACTCAAATTAGTATCAAACCAGTGCAACTCAACGGGAGGGAGCTCTTCTCCGATTTCTAGCTTCTGACTCAAAAGCACCAAGAGCAGACTCAAAGATGCCGTTCCAGGACCTGCACCTAGGTCAGCAATGCGAAGCACTCCTTCCTTTTTAGCAAACTTAAGCGCCGCATCAATAGCTCGCGGATAAGCGCTAAACAAGGTCAAAAACTTAGCCGCCTGCAAGGGTACAAAGTATAGTAAATACCCGGATCGATACCGCGGGTGATGAAAATAGGCGGGCATGCCCTTAGGCCTCTCATCGGTGAAGAGATCCGAGAGTTCTTCAACCCCCTTGAAGAAAAATTTGGCATCTTCAATTGTAAAGGGCTTATCTTTCCAGGTGTCTTTGGGGCTATAGGTTTTTTTTACCCACTTCGGGATCGCCTCATCAACCAACCAAAGCCATGCTGGGGGGAATGTATTCATTTGAGATAAGTTCATTTCAATTCCATTTTTATGTTAAATTAATTTAAAAACAATCGGTTTTTCAATTCGCCTGTGACGGAGTTAGTCATGAACCACCGCAGCCTCCAAGACACTTTCACTCCCAGCGAGATCATAAAACTCAAAACACTTTGGAAATCCAACGGCCGATCTCCTGGCTGGAGTTTTATTTGTCCTCTTTGCCGAATCACGCGAAAAGTCCCACTCCACCCCAAGCCTCAACCCAGGCACTTCGCCCAAATGCTCATTACTTCAGCGTTTTTTACATTATTGACTTGGAAGCTTTTTCAGTGGAAAGGGCTGGTCTGTTTTATCCCTTTTTGGTGCATTTTTGAAGTCATTTATCGATCTCGGGCCCGGGCAGCCCTTTATTGCAAAAGCTGCGGCTTTGATCCTTATCTTTTCTTAGTAGATAGTAATCTAGCAAAGCGGGAGGTCGAGGTTCATTGGCGCAAAAAATTTGAGCAAAAGGGCATTCCCTACCCTGAAGCGAAGGGCAAGCGCCCCCTCCAACAAGCGCCCAGTCCTCGTCCTTGAGGGCGCCTTAGATCAGATCTTGCACTCTAGGCATGGTAAACTAGCCCTTAAAACGTTAAAAATTTGGCGCTCTAAGGGTAGAGTAAACCCGTCGCTCGGGCGTTTAAAGATTTGGATTCCACGCCCTGACAACGGGTTTACTCCACCCACAGGCCATATCGAATTGCGATATCTAACCCAGGGCATTTCTGTTACACTCCGTGAGTCCGAAACCAACCAACCGACCCGTATTTAGGCGTATTTTCGCCCAAAACGGAAATTTTTGGAGCCGAAATGGGAAAACCAAGCCGTGCGACACAAGAAAAGCGAAATCGGGAGCGCGCCCAAAAAGAGCGCCAACAGAACAAAGAAGTCCAAAGACTTCAAAGAAAAGAGGGCTGCGCAGACCGCGCTGCCAGTCTAGAACAGGGAATTGACCCTGATTTAATTGGTATTTATCCAGGTCCGCAGCCTTTAAGCGAAGAGTAAACTTATGTCATTCAACGAATCCCTTGGCCTGGCTCTTCTGAATCGTAAAGCGCTTTTTGAGCGACTCCACGAGGAAGGGACTACGGCTTATCGCCTTTTTCATGGGATTTCGGAGGGTCGTCCTGGCTTAGCCATCGACCGCTACGGTTCTACCGTTTTAATTCAAACCTTTCGCGAGCCCCTCGACGCAGATGAACTCGGAGCGATCGAAGCACGCCTCCGAGCAGACCTCAAATTTGAATTTTCTTTAGCTTATCACCCTCGCGGAGAAAAGCCGGCCGCGCTCCGGACGCCAGATCCTGGGGAAACCCTCTGCCAAGAATTTGGACTGAAGTTCTTGTTTCGAGCTCATCACTCTGGAATGGATCCTTGGCTTTTCTTAGATCTCCGTGCTGGTCGAAGATTCCTCCGCCAAAAAGTCGCGGGTAAGACGGTCCTGAATTTATTTTCTTATACTTGTAGCATTGGACTCACCGCAGCGGCCGCTCGAGCTAGCGAAGTGTTGAATGTAGACTTCTCAAAAACCAATCTCGAAATAGGACGGAAGAACGCGCAACTCAACTCCGTCCCAGAGACGATTTTTCACACCCTAGAAGAGGACTGCCTCCCTGTAATGCGTCAACTGGCCGGCCTAGAAGCCGGTGGACGCAAGAACAAGAGACTTAAATACAAAAAACTGAATCGACGACAATTTGATTGCGTCATTTTAGATCCTCCAGCTTGGTCGAAGGGCTCCTTCGGTGCCGTAGATGTTGAGGGTGATTATCCCAGTCTTTTCAAACCTGCCGTACTTGCCACAAAACCAGGCGGCTGGGTCATGGCAACTCACCATGTTCCGACCGTTGACTTTGACTCTTGGGTCGAAACCCTGAAAAAATGTGCAGCCAAGGCAGGACGACCGATTCAGAGCGTTCAAAGAATTTCCCCTGAAGAGGACTTTCCTTCTTTTGATGGGAACCCTCCCCTTAAAATCGCCGTTTGCGAGGTTTAAAACGAAAAAAACTCTATGTCAGAGAAAATCTGTATTTCCTGTAGTAAGCCGAAAGCCAACCGCTCCTGTGGTCTTTGCCAAGAATCGATCTGTAAGCATTGTACGCAGTTTTTAGAAGAAGGCTCTTTTACATTTCTCAAGGAACTCCCAAGCGATCTCAGCCATATCGCCTACTGCAATCCCTGCTACGATGAGAAAGTAGCCCCAGCGCTCGCCTCCTACCAAGAAGTCCTGGAAAGAGCTAAAAAAGTTTACGTCTTTTTCAAAACTCAGAGAAAACCATTCCCACTCCTGAAAAAATCTCGCGACCGAGTCGAGGTGAAGAATTGCCCAGATCGGAACGAGACGATTTTACGCCTCGCTTTTTTTGCGGCTGAACTTTCTTTCAATGGATTGGTTGAGGTCGATGTCTACTCAGAAAAAATGAGAAACAAAGGTTTCGAAAAGTCCCAATACCAGGGAACGGGATTTCCCGCCCAGATCGACGAATCAAAAATGTACTGGGACAAAGACCGTAAACACGAGAGGGAATGAAAAATGACTGAGCTTTGTTTTTTTTGCAAACGTGAGCACTCTGAAAGTATTTGTCCCACCTGTAAACGAGCCGTCTGTATTCAGTGCTCAGAGCATCATAACTGTTATCCCCGAGAGTAAATCCTGACGTGAACCCCCGCCAAATAGTGATTCATCCCAAGGAATTCCAGAAGGAGCTCTTGGATGAACTCAAGTATCAAGGCGCAAAGGTTTTGAATTCAACTTCTTCAGCTTTCTGGATCGAGCAAGATCGATTCGAGCCCGCCTGGGCTGACTGTGTTTGGAGAGACGTAAAAAGTTTAGAATTCGACTCCATCAGCGACGCACAGAAAAAACTCAGATCCATCGCTCCTCGCTGGCGGTATCATGGAGACATTCTGAATCGCCGGGGCGCGCTGATTGCCGAGAGACTCATCTCTAAGAAAAAGAGGGAGCCTTTCCTCTTTCCTGGCCTATTCCCCCAAGCTTCAGATCCTGCATTCACTCTCGCCGATACGAACCTGATTTTATACAGTCACGCGATTTCTCGACCTACGATTGACGGCTTCATTCCCTTTCAAGAAAACAGAGAAGTTCCACCCAGTCGGGCTTACCTCAAACTTTGGGAAGCCCTAACGATTTTAGGGGATTGGCCCAAACCTGGAGAGTTAGTCGTGGATCTAGGATCCTCTCCCGGATCTTGGACCTGGGCCCTAGCCGAGCTCAAAGCCCAAGTCTTGAGCTTAGACCGAGCGGATCTCAGCGAAGAGCTCATGCGCCACCCTCAGGTTGAATTCAAGCGAGGCGATGCATTTTCTCTAAAACCCACTCAGATGGATTGGGTTTTCAGTGATGTGATTTGCTTTCCGGAGAAGCTCCTGGAGTACGTTCAGACTTGGATTGATTCAGGATTCTGCCAACGGTTCGTTTGCAACATTAAGCTTACTGGGGAAGCTGATCCGGGCGTCATAGAGAAATTTCAAAAACTCCCACACAGCCGAGTCTTACACCTCCTGAATGGTAAGCACGAACTCACTTGGATTTGCCACCCGAAACTCTAACACCCAAAACTGGTTGGAACGACTTCACAAGAAATGACCCGATTGAAAATCCCAAAAGGCTTGCTCCAACTCAGCCTGAGTGTTCATGACAAACGGCCCAAACTGGGCAATAGGCTCACCGATAGGTTGCCCAGATAAAAGGAGAAACCGCAGCCCTTCTGGGCCCGTGGCTCGGGCTGAGATCAGATCCCCATCATGAGCGAAGAGAACCAGGTGTCCTCGCTCAACCCTCAGCTCTTGGCCCGCAGCATCGGCACCAAAGGACCCCTGACCCTCATACACATAGGCAAAGGCCGTATGGTTTTGCGGGGCCGGTTGGCGAATCTCAGCGCCCTCTTGAAGGTCAAAATCGACATATTGAATCGGAACTCGAGTCTCGATCACACTCACTCCGTCCCCGACAGCTCCTGCAATCACTTTAGCTCGGGCTAGACCTCCAGCGAGGACCACCTCTGGAATTTTTTTACTCGGAATCTCTTGGTAGCGAGCTTTCATCATCTTGTCGACGCGTGGTAAATTAACCCAGAGTTGAAAACCATGCATCCTACCACCCTCACGCTGAAACTTTTCCGACGGCATCTCGGAATGAATTACCCCACGACCCGCCGTCATCCACTGTACATCGCCCGGGCGAAGCACTCCGTGATTTCCCTGGGAGTCGTGGTGCTCCGCCTCACCCTCCAGTAAATAGGTGACCGTCTCAAATCCTCGATGCGGATGGTTTGGCGCGCCCTTCGCCTCGCCGGGAGGCAAAACGGCAGGCCCCATCTCATCGAGCATGAGAAATGGATCGAGATGCAACATTCCTGGCGCCGGAAAAGGGCGATGAACCAAAAACCCCTCACCCTCCAACGTCGGATGAGCTGGAAGTACTCGATCTACGGAACGCAACGTTTGTGAAGGACTAGAAATCAGCGTGCCGCTCGAGGACTTTTGGCCTCGTAACTTTGAAACTGCTTTTGGGGCAGAATTTTTTCTAATCATAATTAAAATAATATCTAACTAGGGCTACAACTTGCAATAGATCCATGCAAAAGGATCCGGCTGGCCCCTCTGAGGAGGAGCCAGCGGTCTATAGGTAGGCATGATTGAATTCAAGTAAATGAATTTTTTGTGATGATCGTCGTCGCCCCCGTCACATACGTTCCGCAACACTTTCGCAACCAACGACCTTGCGGCATGCCTATGCAGTAGTCGTGCCAAACTTTATTGACAGCGAGCGAGAGACAACCGGACCGCCTCAGACCTAAAAGCGATGCCACTGCATTTTACTTTGCACGAAATACGTTTGATTTTGCAGTTCCTAGAGCCCACGATGCAGAAGGGCCGCGTAGAAACCATCACCATAGGGAGCTTGCTGGGGGCTCAGGAACCACTCGCGGTTTAAGCTGCTAGATTCGGCGCCAGATTCAGCGACAAAATTAGAAATGATCCGCTGCCCCTCATCTGCGAAAACCGAGCACACAGAGTAAACCAGAAAACCGCCAGGTTTAACGAGCTCCCAACCTTGCCTCAGTATTTTCTTTTGCTGCTGAGTGAGAGCGACCAGTTCTTGTTCTTTACGGAGCCAGCGCACATCCGGGTGTCTTCGCAAAATCCCGCTCCCGGAACAGGGAGCATCAACCCAGACGACGTCCCAAAGTCGACGCGCTCCAGCAGGGACATCCTGTGGAGCCACTTGCTCCCACGGCAAATATTCAATCTCGGGGGCAACGCGGCGAATGGTGTCTTGAAGGAGAAGCACGCGGTCCGGCCGAATCTCCGTAGCGCTCACCTGAAAGCCGCTCCAAGCTAACCCGACGGATTTACCACCAGGAGCAGCGCAGAGATCCAGAGCAGTCATGGGAGCCGTACCTAAGACATCACGAACCGCTGCAGTCACTTCGGAAATTAACACTTGGCTTGAAATATCTTGAACGATCCACTCCCCTTCAGAAAAGCCAGCGCGTCGAGTCACACCCCCCCCTTGAGCCGGCGCAGAGACTTGAACCCAAGATCCTGGAACGGGGCCTGGCTCAACCCAGTCACCTTTCCAAGCGGGATCCCGAGACCTGATCCAGAGCCGAGGTCGTTCCAACGTGGCCTCAGCAAACGCCCTCGCCCAATCTGCACCGCGCTGATGAAGAAACTTATTCCACATCCAGGGAGGCAGGCTGGCCCAGGCCGCATTCCTTGGAACACTGGCAGCCTCAAGGGACTCACTCCCTGAACTGGGATACTTCCAGTTTCTCCACTCCTGGGCCTGGGAGGCTATTTTTCTTAGGCAAGCGTTGGCAAACTTTGCCGGAGCCTCCCCTTCCATTTTCCTAATCTCGTCTACAGTTTCGGAGACGACTTGAGCCGCCGGGGCACGGTCTTGCGCCACCAGTTGATAAGTAGAAAGGAGCAGAATTTTCCGAAGCCAGCCGGAGGGCTTTTTGCGAGAAGCGAGAGAGTCTAGGACCCAGTCTAAACGCCCCTTCCACCTCAAAGTGCCAGCACAGAGATCATAAAGCCAACTCACAGCCTCTGGCTCCAGCTGAGCTGACTCAGCTGCGAGGACGTCGTCCAACGATCGGAAGTCACTGAGAACTTGGGTCAAAACACGAACTGCCAAAGCGCGAGGGTACTTCACTGCCATAACCAATACATTCCGGGCTCAAGAGTCAGCGGGCGCGGTTCAGCGTGAGCACCTCCCTGAAGGGCGTTTTCCACCCAATGAAAAACTTGAGACAATCCATCACTCGGAGAGCGGCTTGACTCAGAAGCCTCATCATCCCAGCTCGGGTCCTCGAAAACAAAATCCCAAAGGGATCGCCTTTTCTTCTCTGGATAGATCACCGTCGGCTTGCCTTTGATCTGAGCGAGGGACCCAGCCTCAGCGATGGCATCTTGCAGGGTGCCAAGCTCATCCACCAAGTGGAGCGCCTTAGCCTGCTGACCTGAAAAAATCCGACCATCAGCAACGGCTGATACCTTCTCCAGAGAAAGGTCTCGGCCCGTCGAGACAGCCTTTTTAAACTGCATCAGAACATCATCCAGCATCGCCTGCAAAAGAGCTCGCTCATCCAGGGTCATCTCCCGGTAATCAGCGCCCGCATCCTTATACTTGCCCGTCTTAATCGAGTACCGATGAACCTTGGCCCACTCATAGAGCTTTTGAAGATTGGCAAAAGGCATAATTACACCAATCGATCCGGTCAAAGTACCCGGATTGGCGTAAACCTTCTTAGCTCCGCAAGCGATATAATAAGCGCCACTCGCAGCCACGGATCCCATCGAGGCAATGAGTGGTTTCTTAAAGTGACGAACCGCCTCGTAAATCTCTTGAGAAGGAGCGACGGAACCCCCTGGAGAATTGAGACGCAAAACCACCGCCTTGATTCGATCGTCATCTTCAAATCGCTGAAGGCGGGTCACGATTTTTTTGGAATCCATGATCACCCCAGAGACCTCAATGACTCCGACTCCTGCCCCCCCTCTGAGAAAGGAAGTCGCCACGGAAGGGTGTGCGCCCCCACCTGCCCCTTTAAAGGCAACAAAAACTCCAGAGAGCACCAGGAAAATCAAGAAGAACCCCCCGGAGAGGAGCAAAATGAAAACTAGTGGATTCATGGATGATTTATTTTCGCTCATGATCTTTTTGTCCCTCACGGTTAACACCGTATCCTTCTATGTAACTAAGGACGGTTTTGATGTCGAGTTTTCCTGACCTGTTTCTTACTTCAGGAATAAAAAAAGGCGCCGCTCCCCATTTCTGGAGGACGACGCCTTTTCAGTGATCAAACACTGAGAGAGTAAGAATTACTCTTCGTCTTTTCCGGTCTTAAGAACTGCCTTGAGCTTCTCACCCAAGATATCTCCCATGGAGGTCTTTTTGGAACGTTCGCCAACATACTGGTCGTAGTTAGCGCGCTCCTCAGTTCGTCCCAATTGCTTGATGGACAATCCGATGCGGCGCTCTTTCGGTTCAATCGAAAGAATTTCTGCACGGACTTTGTCATCAGGCTTGAGGATATCCGAAGGTTTCTCGATTCGGTGATCAGCGATTTCACTCACGTAGATCAACCCTTCGATACCTTCTTCTAACTCAACAAACGCACCGAAGTCGGTGAGCTTGGTGATCAAACCGTCAACGGCCTGGCCGACGCGGTAACGAGACTTGATATTTTCCCAAGGATCACGCTCAAGCTGCTTGATACCAAGAGAGAACTTCTCTGCTGCCTTATCGATACCCAAAACGACTGCTCGGACGGGATCACCCTTCTTGAACTTTTCAGAAGGATGCGCAAACTTCTTGGTCCAGGCCACATCGCTGACGTGAACGAGGCCGTCGATGCCCATTCCGATGTCTACGAAGACACCGAAATCGGTCACAGACTTCACTTCGCCTTCAACAATGGTTCCTACTGGGAACTTCACTTCTAAAGCATCCCATGGATTTTCTTGAAGCTGCTTCAAGCCTAAGCTGATGCGCTTATTCTTAGAGTCGACTTCGAGAACTTTGCACTCGACTTCATCACCCACGTTAATGAGCTTGGAAGGGTGCTTGACTCGTTCGGTCCAAGACATTTCAGACACGTGAATGAGGCCTTCGATTCCGTCTTCCAATTCCACAAACGCGCCGTAGTCTTTCAGGCTGACAATCTTGCCCTTGACCTTAACGCCGACTGGGAATTTGAATTCTGCATCATCCCAAGGATTCGGAGAAACCTGTTTCAATCCGAGAGAAACACGTTCCTTCTCGCGATCGTACTTCAGGATCTTAACCTTGATTTCGTCACTCACTGCAAAAAGCTCACTTGGGTGCTTGATTCTGCCCCAAGACATATCGGTGATATGAAGCAATCCGTCCATACCGCCGAGATCAATGAATGCACCGTACTCGGTGATGTTCTTGACGGTCCCGGTGACAATCGCGCCTTCTTGCAAGTTAGCCAAAGTTTCGGCCCTTTGCATTTCTCGCTCTTGTGCGACCACTGCTCGACGAGAAAGAACGATATTACCGCGCTTCTTGTTAAACTTGATGATCTTGAACTTGAGTTTTTTGCCCAAGAATTTGTCGAGATTCTTAACTGGCTTGGTGTCGATTTGACTGCCTGGCAAAAATGCCTTGACGCCGATATCGACCGAGAGACCACCCTTCACCTTCGCGATGACGGTTCCTTCGACCAGCTGATCTTTTTCGCAAGCCTGAGAGATTTCATCCCAAGCGCGGATGATTTCGGCCTTGTCCTTGGACAAGAGCATGAAACCATTTTCCATTTCCATCCGTTCCAAGTACACGCTGACAATATCGCCTACTGCGACATGGGCAACACCGTGTGCATCTTTGAATTCTTGGATCGGAACTAAACCTTCACATTTATAACCGATATCAACAGTGACGTACTCGCCTCCGACGGAAACAACGGTTCCATCGACGACTTCGCCTTCTTTGATTTCCTGTTGTCTTTGGGAAGCTTCAAAAAGCTCTGCAAAATTTTCTTCTTCGTCTTCAAAATTTTCAGAAGTTTCTTCGGAAGCTGTCTCAGACGAAAACTCGTCCATCCAGCTTTGATTTTTCGGGAGAGGCTGAAGTCTTTTGGAGGCCTCTTCTCCAGTGGTTTGCTTACCTACCATAAATGATTATTTGGCCTTTCTATCGAACTGGGGGCACTCAGCATCGCAAAGCGACGCAGACGAATGCTCACCCAACGGAATCCGAGTGTACGGCAATCCGATTTCGCTCATATGTATAAAGAGATCACACGTCTTTGTCAAAGAGAAACCCGAACAAGACACTCAGGCAGCAGCCCCCGATTTGGTGCATTAAGCTGGCTCGGTCAGCGAGGCCCGCCTGCGGCGCAAAACCAGCTCGTATAAACTCATTGTATTGACTAACCGCTTCTTGCGATCAAACCAGGTTTGGACATGCAGCCGAGCCTTATGCCCCATACGCACCCGCACGTCTGGATGATCCAAGAAGAACCTAAGTTGCCGCTGCAAGTCAAACGCGTCATCAGGGCGAACCAGAAGACCGCACTCCTCATCACCTACGATTTCTTGGGCACTGCCTCCTCGCGAGATCACAACAGGGCACTGCATGGCCATGGCCTCGATAGCGACTAATCCAAAGGCTTCCTGCCGCGATGGCATCACAACTACATCTAAGGCACTCATCACCTGGGGGATATTGTCCTGATAGCCAGTGAAGAGAACCGAATGGCCGAGCCGAAACTGATCGACCATGTCTCTGAGCTCACTGAGATGGTTCGACTCAGCCCCTCGAGTCTCCTCGCCGATGATCACAAACTTCAGCTTAGATCGCCCTTCCCAGTCCTTGATGAGTCCCGCGGCTGCCTTGATAAAAGTGGCCTGACCCTTAGCTGGATCAATGCGACCGACGAGCCCAATCAATTGAGTGTCCGGCTCCACCCCCCAAAGGCGCCTCTGAAGCAGGGGATCTACGCGGGCGGGATCAAATCTTTCAAAATCAACTCCCAGGCGGATGACTTTGACTTTTTTCTCTCGGATCGAATGGGTTTCTAATAGGTTCCCTCGGATCGCTTCACTCACGACTACCAAGGCGTCGACGCGACTATAAAGAGTGCGGTGAATGAAGTCCTTCTTATTGTGGCTATTCATCATGTGTCGGCTGGCAATCAAACCGACTGAAGGATGATTCCACAACCAGGGAACCAGGGAGCCCAAAAGAGTAGTTTGGTGAGTGTGAACCAAGTGAACGCCTTGATCAACAGCCTTGATCAACTCACCCCGCAATTTCAAGTCACAGAAATTTCGAGGGACGAAACTGAGCGGAATCACTTCTATCTTAGGATGTGCTATAATTTTTTGGTGTAGCGGGGAATTCTCAAAGCACAAAAATTTGACCGAGACTCCTAAGCCAGCAACATCGATCGCATCACTGACCGCGACTTGCTCCAGCCCTCCCCAAGACTGAGACAAACAGACGACCAGGACGGAACCACGGCGTGCTAACGGAAACTCACCTAAGCCCAGAGGAGATCTCCTTCCAAACGGCTTCAGGGGAAATCCCTGAAAGGCACTCCAACTTTTGTCCTGCGACCCTAAGGCACTCATTGCGCTCGCAAGGCCAACACTCCGTTGGATTGACCGTCAACCTCACCGAGCCCGGTCCGATGGGTCGAGTTTTCTGGACTCGCCCCGCACCCCAAACCACCTGAATCTGGGAGCCACAAAGAGAGGCCAAGTGAGCCAGACCCGAATCATTACAGACGGAAAATTGAGCCCGCCTAAAAATTTTCCAATACGACGAGGCAACGCCCCGATGAGTCCAATCCTCCAAGCGAAGCGAGGAATCTTGGGACAATCGTTGGGCTAGGGGCGACTCGAGACTCCCACCAACGATCAAGCCCTTGTAGGAAGTTTCCTGCGAAACTTTTCTTGCCAAACCGACCCAGGCGGCTTCTGACCACTTTCGAGACTCAGCCATAGAGCCCGGAGCTAGAACCCAATACTTCTCAATCGGCGGATCGATCGGCACCACTTCTGGCCAAGCTGCTGCGGGGTCAAACTCGGAGAGAACGCCGGGAATTCCATCATCGAGTGGATTTTCAGGGGGCACCCCCCAAAAGTCTCTCACGGATCCAGGATTTGGAATCTCACGAGAGAGGAGCTGGACATACTCTTCTGAACGATGCAACGACTCCAGATTGCGGCCCTCTAAGCCTTCATTTAATAAAAACCCTCGCCCATCCGCATGATATCCTCTTCGCTTAGAGACCCGCGCTCGAGCCAAAATCCAAGCCGAGGAAAAAGATTGAGGGAGGCAAATGCCCAAATCAAAGGGCCCGTATTTACGCAACGTGCGCGCCGAGGACTCCCACGCTCGAAACTTGGACCAGAGGTCGTTGCCCTCAGGCTGGGTCAGCGGAATCACCCGATCCACCCAGTTCTTGAATTGGATCGACTGTACCCACGGCACACAAGAGACAGTAATTTCTGCATGAGGATAGGCCTGCCGGAGAAAATAAAAAAACGGAAGAGCCAGAAGCTGATCGCCGATCCAGTTCGGAGCGCGTACGAGTATTTTCTTGGCCAATGCTTTTTTGGCTCGGATGGTCATGATCTCGGAAGTTTAAGGCAGTTTTTCTATGAAGTACAGAGAGATTGATGGAGTTCGATAGGTAGTGATTCGGAGCTCTTCATCGCATTACCGTGCCGGACCCGACCCCGGCTCAATCTTTCTCAGCTCAGCCGCGACTGTGCCTAAACGAACTCGGGCTTCCATGCGAACCGGAAAGCGCCGGGCATCGTCCGTGTACCAGATAAAGCTGTCTCCGTTTTTCTTCAACACTCCCTCATACTTGGTCTCGGGGCGAACCACGATGGCAGTACCATCACCTAAGGGCGAACGAATTTTTTCCCTTCTCAAAACGGTGCAAATGATTTCAGAGGACTTCCCTTCAGACACCATCGGAAAACTCACCACCGAGTCAGGCTCTAACGGTACCGTCCTCAAATAAAAAAGTGCTGATAAACTATCCTGAGAAAATGGAGGAGCGTCCTTCGTCTCTTTCACTTCTCTTTTGCTATGATCGGGATACTCCCAACGACTCCAATAAAAAGTCTGTCTCTTCTCCGAGTCATAAAGCTCGATGGAGTCCCTTTGCTGTTTTTTCTCATCCAAAACTAAATGAAACCGATGAGAAAAGTCGCCCTCGTAATCCATAAATGACTCAACAGTGTCATTCAGACGATAGACCAAACTAAAGAGCGAGGCACTCGTGGCATGCCCAAAAAAATGAAATACTTTTCTACCATTGATCATTTTAAACGGCAGCACCTCAAGCTCGACTTCCCCTGCAGCGATGCCGAGATAGGTAATTGTATAGGTCAATTTTTCGCCGACCCAAATCGGGTCCACGCCAGAGCGTCGATTCGGGAAGGAAAAAGATGGGGAGGCAGAGGCCGATCCACGAGCAAGATTATTTTGAGAACCCTTATTTTTTTGAGCGCGAAGTTTTTTAGCTCTAGCTTTTTTACTGCTCCCATTCGCAGTTGCATCAATTAAGGATACCCCTCCCTTGGAGCCCTCTTCTTTGATGTCAAACTGTTCTCGCATGTTCTTGGGCAATTCAGAGGCAAGGTCAGAGGAGAGCGAACGCGGCTTCACGTAGGTACTCGCACAGCTCAAAAAAAGAGCGAACAGAATGAATACGACGAGCCGCTGAGCCAATATCATAGACTTGAGTTTAAGCAATGGGATTAGAAATTCCAAATTTAATCGACTTTATAGAGTACTCTCTCAGTTAAGTACGCTATTTTCGAACCCGAGGCTTCAACCACTCCTCCTGAGTGAGTGGTGATAAATCACCCTTGAAACGGCGATGAGTCCAAAGCCACTGCTCAGGGTGTTCATAAATACTTTTTTCGATCTGCTGGGAGTAATGAGCCGTATTCAATGCCAGTTCAAGATGTGGATCTGCTGCACCCTCCCAATCGAGCGGAGGATGAATTTCTAAGACCCATGAGCCATCGGGATTTCGATAGTTAACCGCAGGAAGCACTGCGGCACCGGTTCTTTTCGCAAGAGTCGCAATGAGCATCGAGGTCCCAACCGGAGTGCCAAACACAGGAACTCGAACCCCCACGGGCGGTCCTACGTATTGATCGAGTACAATTCCGACAGCTCCATTTTTTTTGAGGTGGTGGAGCACGTCCTTCAAAGTACGGGGCTCGTAAGTAGCTTTCACACCGCAGGCGAGGCGCCCCCTCTCAATCGCTCGATGAAGCCATCCCGGTTTGACCCGCTTAGTCACCATCATTAAATCCAAATCCAGAAGAATGGACCCACCAACCGCCATCATTTCCCAATTACCCAAATGACTCGTCAGAAATACAATCCCCTTGCCTCGCTGAAGAGCCTCCCGCGTATAATGGGGATTTTTGACGGTCATCCAGCGGGAAACGAATTTTTTCATAGGCCCAAGCAGCAGGAGGATCTCAAAAATGAGTCGCCCCAAATGGACATAGCTCGCACGAAAAATTCTCTGCTGTTCTTGGGTCTGTTGCGAATAGGCTCGAGTTAAGTTCTCTCGCACAACCCGGGAGCGAAAACGCAGACCCATGAGTATCCACCCAAGACCCGTGCCCCAGAGGAGTTGTAGCAGGCGGGGCTGAGCCCAGTAAGCCCACGCCAACCCTCGCAAAAAAAATAAGACTAAATGGCCCACACCACGCGCTCCCAGTTTTCTCTCCCCTGAACCCAATCAATTTCGGGCTCCAGCACGATCACCTGATCCGGGGAAACCCCAAGACTTTTCCACTTCACCCAGTCTTTGCCGGTCAAGGCAACCCCAAGCCCAAGACCCTCAGCCTGGCTCAGGTAGTTTTCAATAGTCTGCCGATCATATCTGAAATGATCCTGCATCGCAGTGTGTTTGACAATAACGTAGCCAGATTGAAGTGCCAACTGACGCGCTGTCTCTGAACTTGCAATCCCCGTAAAAAGCCAGAGAGGCTCAGTGGATACTGCCTGAGTCAACTTAAATTGAACCTGAGTCCAAGGCTTCTGAGTTTGCCACTGGGAAAACTCAGGCAAAACATCTCCCTTGGTCCAGACCAGGAGGTCAGCGGCGTGGAGTGCGGACCAGGAATCTCGAAAAAAAATCTGATTGGGCTGGGCCGATGTGAGAGCTACCACTTCAACGTCTTTAACGATTTGGTGATTCTGAAACCCATCATCCAACACGACGATGTCGGGGGGCCCGCCTACTGCCATCAAAAGTCGCCGGTACTGCTCGACTCGATTTTGTCCAACACCGATCCACGCATTTGGACAGAGATCATGAAGCAGAATGGCTTCATCACCCCACTCTAGGGCTGATTCACCCGAGCGATCAGGAGAAAGGATTCCACCCCTTTTTTCTCGCTCACCTCGGTAACCGCGAGTGAGAATCCAAACTCGAAGACCTTTTTGCGCACCCTCATTTGCAATCTGTGCGACCAAGGGGGTCTTGCCGGCACCCCCTGCCTGAATATTTCCAACGCTCACCACACGGGCATCGATGCGCACCTGGTGGAAAAACCCAGCCTTCGCGCCGAAACGACTTAATCGGGAGGCACTCGACCATAAGGAGGATCCCAATTGAATCAACAAACAACCCCCCGGCCTCGAAGAATTTTCAGAATCTCCTGTGCGGCCCGATGACTCGGACTCTCAGTGGATGAGTGGGGATCTGAGACACCCAGTGCTTTTCGGACCCTTTCAAATACGCTTTGCATTTGCTCTCGCCGGCTGGGGTCCATGAAAAGCGAGACCACTTCATTTGCGAGATCTCTGGGATTTGCCTTTTCGCAGAGGAGCTCTGGAACAGGCCAGGGCTGACCGGGAGTCCAACCCGCCACCCAGTTAACTAAGCCCACGGGTCCTCGAAACCGAAGTAAATTTTTGAATGCCCATCCGGTCAATGCGCTGGGACGGTAGGCAATTACGTGACAGCACCTCAGAAGCCCTGCTTCGAGGGTAGAGGTTCCCGATTTAATTAAGCCCACGTCTGCAGCAACGAGGCAACGGTGAGCGTCCCCCTGAGAAAACCGAACCTCAAGATCTGTACTCCCACCCTGCTCACTCAGCCTATTGAACTGCGACTGAAGAGGCTCAACTGCAACCCCAGGTGGAAGCGGCATCAAAATCTGGAGCGCCTGATCGGCTGCAAGTTCGCCTTCTTCCTTCAAACGCTGGGCAATGATTTGAGCAGCCTCGATCATGAGCGGAAAATGCACCTTGAGTTCGGCCGGGCGACTGCCGGGCATTAAAACTAAAACAAGGTCCTGAGGTCTGAGCAAGAGTTGAGCGCGAGCGACCTGCTTAGAAAGCTCCCAGGGAAGCTCGTCAACGAGTGGATTGCCTACAAATTGAAAGGGGATATCTTCGTGTCGATAATAATCCTCTTCGAATGGAAAAATTGATAAAATCTTAACGAAATACTTTTTGAGAAATTGGATTCGATTTTTTCTCCAGACCCAGATCTTGGGTGGAATGTAATAAACCGCAGGGATTCCCAGTCTTTTAAGACCCTTGGCCAAACGAAAGTGAAAGTCAGGATAATCCATGAGAATAGCCAGATCCGGACTCCGTCTAGCTGCGGCTTGCTTCAAACTCCGAAGAGCTTGAAGAACTCGAGGGAGACGAAAAAAAACCTCGCTCAGCCCCATCACAGACAAGTCCTCAGCCCGGACAACCGCTTGCAAACCAGCGGATCGCAATCGAGGTCCGCCCACACCAAAAACTTCAAGCTCTTGATCAGGCGGTAGGCATTTTTTTAGGGCCTCAACGAGCTCTGCACCGTGAATGTCTGAGGAGGACTCGGCGGCGGAGAGCAGGAGCTTCAACGCGATACACCTGCTTCGCTTTTTCGAATAAAATCAATGAAGCCCATCACCTCGGGAGAATCTCCGTGACGCTCTTGTATCTCTAATAAACAAGGTTCTTTTTGAATATCTGTCCGCACCCAAAGCTTGATCACCTCATTGATCTTTTGGATTGTTTCAGCGGGAAACCCACGTCGTCGTAATCCCACAATATTGGCACCCTTCACCACGCAAGGTCGCACTCCGAGTGCAACACAATAGGGAGGAATATCTCTCTCTAGCCCAGACGAACCGCCTACATAGGCATAAGCACCCACACGAACGAATTGAGAGACCCCCACCATTCCGCCCAAGATGGCGTGATCTTCCAGAATCACATGACCCGCAAGGCCCCCGTAGTTCGAAATGATGCAATGATTGCCCACCAGGCAATCATGCCCGAGGTGGGAATAAGCCATGATCAAACACTCATCGCCGACTCTCGTAATGCCACCCCCTTGGATCGTTCCCAAATTCATCGTCACGGACTCCCGGATGACATTTTTGTTACCAATGATGAGCTGGGTAGCCTCTCCCCGATATTTTAAATCTTGGGGAACTGCCCCTAAAACGGAGAACGGAAAAATCATGTTGTCTTCGCCGATTTGAGTCCATCCATCTAATACGACGTGGCTCATCAAACGGGTTCGCGCACCGATTTTCACATGAGGTCCGATCGTACACCAAGGACCGATTTCAACACTCGGGTCAATTTGCGCTTCAGGATGAACTTGAGCAGTGGGATGAATCATAATTTTTCCTATGAGCCCTGGACCGTTAGGCTAGCAAGGATCTCAGCCTCGGCCACCTTCCGACCCTCAACTGTCGCCATACACTGAAATACATAAAGCTTAGCAGCGCGACACTGCTTCACTTCGGTTTCGATCCGAAGGGTATCTCCGGGTACAACAGGTTTTCGAAACCGAGCCGAATCGACTCCGGCCAAAATACATCGAAATCCTTTTAAAGTCTGCTCCGAAGCGCCCTGTAAAGTTGGGAAGATCGAAAAACTTGCGACCTGCGCCATAGTCTCCAAAATCAATACGCCTGGCATAATAGCAAAATCAGGAAAATGTCCCTGAAAAAAAGGCTCATTATAGGTGACGTTCTTGATCCCTACCACCCGAGTCCCCACTCCAGCACTCGGCACGATCCCGTCAGGATGGGGTACGGGGTGAATCTCCAAAATCCGATCAACCAACAGAAACGGACTCCGATGAGGCAAAAATTTTCTAACTTTTTCAATATCCAAACGAAACTGAGACTCCATCTATTTCTTTCTCCGCTCGGTCAAAAGCCTGCCCAAAAGTGCGTGAACTTTGAAATGTTCACGGTGCTCCCTCTGTGGGTTTCCCACCGCTGTCCCGCCCTTTTCAACATCCTTAGTCACCAAAGTCAGAGCTCCCACACTGGCTCCGTCCTTCACATGAACGTGATTGGTAATTCCGGTCAACCCCCCCAGAGTCACAAATTTACCCAAAACCGAGTTTCCAGCCAGACAGGTTCCGCCGCAGATGATCGCTCCCTCACCCACGATGGAGTTGTGCCCGACGTGAACAATATTATCGATTTTGGATCCCTTGCCGATGCGGGTCTGCCCAAAGGTCGCTCGATCGATGCAGCTATTGGCTCCGATCTCGACATCATCTTCGACGATGACCTTGCCGAGGTGGTAAATCTTTTGGTGACCGAGCATAGCCTTTCCCTCTCGGTGGGGAGCATAGCCGAAGCCGTCGGAGCCGAGAACGACTCCCGCATGAATTCTTACTCGATTTCCGATCTCTGTCCCCTCATAAACTGTGACGTTGGGAAAAAGAACTGAACTCTCTCCAACATTACAATGAGGGCCGATAAAGCAGCCGGGATAAAGAACCGTTTGGGCTCCAATGCGGGTCCCTTTCTCCAAGACGCAATGAGCTCCAATTCGGACGCCTTCTCCCAAGAAGACACTCGAATCCACCACCGCCGAAGGATGAATATCCGACCTTGGTGGACTCGCTCCTTCCGGCATCTGGAGTCGAGACGGAATATGTGCCACGGTCGAGAGGTGTTGTGCAAACCTCTCTGAGATCGTTGCCATTGCCCTGTAGGGATCTGAGCAGCTCACCACAGCGGCAGAGCGCCATAGCTTAAGCCCAGAAGCCCTCAGAGGTTCAACAAATGCATCTCCGGTGATCAAAACTCCTGGATTGGCTGTGGGTAACTCCCCTTCAAACGCACGGGAGAAAAAGAAACCCACCTCATCGGGCTGAGAAGTCTGCAGAGAGGCTGGCCGGTTGACCTGGATTGAATCGAGGCTTTCCCGGCCGAGCACATCCGCGTTCACAAGTCGGCCCTGGATCCACTCCAGGATTTGATGAACCGAAAACGACACTAGACTTTGCTACCCTTATCAAAAGTCGAGACGACTTCGCTGGTCAGATCGTCTTTATCTTCTGAATGAAGAACAAAATTTTCATTTTTTTCAAGAACGATGCTGTAGTTCTTTTTCTTCGCAAGATCGGAGATAATCGCACGCATTTTCACAACAATGGGCTGAGTGAGTGAGCGTTCCTTCACTTGAATTTCTTCCTGGGACTGTTGGGTCGCCTGCTGAAACTTCAGGATCCGGTTTTGAAGCTCGCCTTGCTTTTTAATTCGGGCCTCATCGTTCATCACGAGGGACTGCTTCTGAAAGTCTTCATTCATCTTCTTGATCGCAGCTTCTTCCTTCTGAAACTCGACTTTCTTGGCATTGAATTCATGCTCAAGTTGTGAACGGGCTTTCTTTCCAGCTTCTACGAGCTGAAGAGCCTTCTGCATGTCGACTACAGCGACTCTCTGTGTCCCTTCCGATGCAAAACTGAGGGCCCCCCCACCGTATGCAAGTACTGTCAGAAATGTAAAAAAACTCCACTGTTGAATTTTACTCATTGTTTTCTCCCAGGTTTAAGGCTGCTTTTAACCGCCAAAAATGACGTTAAAACAAGCATCTTTAATAGCAAATCACATCCTCAAGAGAATTGGAAGCCTGCAACGGATCAAAATGCTGGGCCAATGAAGAAATTAAACTGGGAACTACTTTCAGTGGCCAATCGATTGAGGGGGTAGCCCCACTCCAACCTAAGCGGTCCAATCGGCGAAAACCAGCGAATGCCGAAGCCCACATCAGATCGAAGGTCGCTGAAAATTCCTGGCGGAAACCGATCCCAGGCATTACCAACATCACAGAAAACTACTGCCTTAATTCCAGCCTCTTTCAGAACAGGGTACTCTAATTCAAACATGGCCAATGCCTTCACTGTTCCACCAGTCGGGCGTTGTGGATTAGTAGGATCACCTGTCGAAGCTTGAGGCCCCAACCCGTAAAACGGGAAGCCTCGCATATCATTAGGCCCCCCCAAGTAAAATCTCTGAGAAGAAGGGATTTGACGAGAGCCATACTGAGCGACTTGAGCAAACTCCAAGTTCTGCCGAAAAACTAAATCCCCAATGACTTTTTGATAAAATCGGTTATTGAGGTCCCACTTGTAGAAGGTCATTTCCCCCGGCCAGCTCGCCACCTCAAATGAGGCACTCTGATAATTGCCCGCAGTAGTTTCGAATCGATTATTCCTAAGATCTCGAATCATACTCAACGTAACACTCGATAGAAACCCATTGTCCAATTGTGCAGCTCGACTAAAATCAGCTCCAGTGATCGCCGTTCCTAGCGAAGTCACATTAATATCATCCAAACGCTCGAACTTATAGGTCACGTACCCATAGGTGTAATCCATAATGGGGTGACCCACCCTGATATCAGCTCCCTTTTTCTGTAAGGTATAAGCGTAAGGAATTGGGATTCTCAAATAGTAAAAATCAAACCCAGCGCTCCACAAAGTATCGAAAGCATAGGGATCATTAAATCCCAGATTTAAACTCTGCTGAGGCGATCCCGGGGCCAACTGCCCAGAAAGATTCAAAGACTGACCCCGACCGAACAAATTAATCTCAGAAACTTGAGTAGTAAAGAAGAAGCCATTGGCGCTCCCCCAACCTGCTCCAACCGTGACGGTGCCCGTGGATCGCTCTTTGACGGTGATGTCTAAGTCAAGCACATCAGGTTTACCTTTATGGCTCTTAGTATTAAATACGACTTCGCCGGGCGAGAAAAATCCAAGACGCTCGACATTCTCTCTTGATAACCTGAGCTTGGTCCCACTGTAGAGCTCGCCCTCGCGGACTTTCAGCTCTCGACGAATGACTTTGTCGTAGGTTTTGCTATTCCCTAAAATGTTAATTTCGCCAAAGTAAACTAGATTGCCTTTTTCAAAGCTGTAATCAAAATCGATCGTCTTAGCATCGTCGTGAACATTCATTTTCGGAATGACGTTCACGAAAGCATAACCTAAATCTTGGTACTTCTCGGTGAGATTTTGGATTTCCTGATTTCTTTTCGCAATACTGAAAATGTCGCCGGGTTTCTGTACCAGGCTAGAATGAAGTTCGTCTCGTGGAAACAGAAGATCACCCGAAAAGTCGGTTGACCCAATCCGGTATTGCTCCCCTTCATCGACGTAGATGGAGATGTAAAGCCACTTCTTATCATCACTCACAGTTACGACGGGGCTCTCATAGCGAAACTTAATATAGCCATGATCCAGGTACCAATAGAGAAGTCTCTGCAAGTCTTGCTTAAATGCTGATTCCTTAAAGCTGCCGGAGCCACTAACGAACGAGAAAAAACCCCCTTCGCGCGTTTCTCCCAATTGAGCTTTCAGCTCTTGATCATTGAACTTCTTGTTATTGAGAAAGGTGATCTTCTTAATCTGAACTTTGTCGTAGTCGTTGACTTTGTAAGTAAGACTGACCTCATCCGGTCCAAGCGACTTAATATCGTAGCTCACCTTTGCGAGGTAATAGCCCTTTTCTTCATAGTGTCTCTGAATGAGAGCCACATCTTCTTTGACTTTATTAATATCAAGAATCGACCAATCTTTGACTTTGATGACCTCTTTCAAATCACTCGTCGTCATCTTCTCATTGCCTTCGAACTCCACCTTGGCAATAACGGGACGCTCTTGCAGGGTATAGATGAGCTTTACCCCTCCGGAGGGTAAATCCTCCCCCACTACCGAAATCTCATCAAAGTATCCCATCGCAAAAAGTGCCCGAATGTCAAAACTGATTTGATCCTGACTCACCGCAGATCCAACCTGAGTGCCGACTTTGGCCAAGGCAGCATCCTTTTCAATGCGCTTGAGCCCCTGAACCTGAATCTCCTCGACTTTTTTACCCACCAGAGACGAGGGCAGCTCGCTCTGTCCTGCGCGGGCCTCGAAAACTGTGCCCAAAACTATGGGACCAAACAGAGTAGGGATGAAAAGTAGAAAAAAGAAAAACACCCTCAACAGGATTTGAAGGGAGGTTTGAACTTTGAGCAAATTCTGAGTCAATCTGAGAGGCAACACTAGAACTAATTTCTAGGTGGGTAACGTGACGCTGTCAACAAATATAGAGTTAAAAATCTTCATTTCACGACTGAGGGATGAAGGCCCCATCTTTCATAGGCAACACACGATGCATGGTGTGAGCAACTTCTAGATCATGAGTTGCTAACAAGACTGAGACTCCTGTGGTCTGGTTCAACTTCACTAATAATTCGATAATTAAATTTCGGTTGACCGAGTCCAGATTCCCCGTCAACTCATCAGCCAAGATCAACCTCGGACGAAGGATCACCGCCCGAGCGATCGAAACTCTTTGCTGCTCACCCCCGGAAAGCTCGGCAGGACGATGCTCGAGCCGGTCCTTCAATCCAACAAACTCTAAAAGCTCACGGGCCTGTTTTGAAGCAACCGAACGGGAAAGACCAGCAATCAGCGATGGCATCATGACATTTTCCAAAGCTGAGAACTCGGGCAAAAGATAGTGGAACTGAAATACAAAACCTAACGATCGATTTCTGAATTCTGATAATTTTTTTTCAGAGAGCCCAAAAAGATTCTGCTGCTCATCTCCAAAGTATACCCGCCCCGAAGTCGGGGGCTCTAATGTGCCCAAAATATGAAGTAAAGTACTCTTCCCCGCACCTGAAGATCCAGTAATGGCGACCATTTCGCCGGGCGAAATACTTAGATCCACCCCTCGAAGTACTTTAATTTCTTTTTTACCTTTAAAAAAAGACTTCTGAAGGCTCGCCGCGCGGATCAACGGAGTAGGACCTTCCCCTAGGATCTTATTCATATCTCAATCCCTCTAAAGGTGAGCGTTTTGAAATCATCCAAGAGGGGTAGAGCGTCGCCAAAAAAGAAATGACGAGCGCCATCAAAGTAATCAAGGCGATCTCAGGCCAGCGCACAATGACCGGTAAAAAACCAATATAATAAATATCAGCAGGGAGATCGATCCAGTGAGTTTTCTCTAAGAGCCAACCCAGTCCCACTCCCCCGAAAACTCCCGCTATGGTTCCCACAGTGCCAATACCAAGTCCTAAAAAGCAAAAAAGAAAAAAACTCTGACTTGGCAAGAACCCCATCGCTTTTAGAATTGCGACTTCTTTTCCCTTGTCATGAATCATCATCATCAGGGTACTCACCACATTAAAAGCCGCCACTACCACAATCACTGTTAGGATCAACGCGATCACTGCTTTTTCTAATTGAATTGCATAAAAAAGATTCTTATTGAGTTGACTCCAATCCTTAGCTCGAAATGGATAGCCAAATGCGTCCGACAAACGCTCGGAGGCCATGCGAGAGTTAGCGCCTCCCTTTAAACGAATATGAAAAGTAGTCACGCGCTCGGGCTGACTCAAAAATTTTTGAACAGAAGGAAGTGCCATGAATAAAAATTTAGAATCGTACTCGTACATTCCCATTTGCACCATCCCCACAACCCGGACTTGCATAGCACTGGCTTGAGAGTTCTCTCCAGCTACAAATGGGATGATCAAACGAATCTCCGAGCCAACAGTTGCACCCAGTTTGTTCGCTAAGGCACTGCAGAGGGCGACCTCGCCATCGGTAACAGGAAGCCTTCCAGAAATAATCCGTTGAGGAATTTTGGTCACCAAACCAATACTCTCAGGCTCAATCCCCTGCAAGACAGCACCGGAAACGGAGTCACGTCCTGAAGCCATAATTTCAGTCACAAATGAAGGACTAATTGCTTGTGCCTCAGGTAAAACCCTTCGAATCTCCCGGGTGGCAGCCTCCACATCTCGGACAGGTTCACCGCGAGAATAAAGAAGTACGTCTCCGTTCATAGAGGTAATCACTTGAGTGAGCTCACTCTCAAAACCATTAATCACACTCGTCACGAGCGTGAGCGCCATCACTCCCAAGGCTACGCCAACAACTGAAACCCAAGCAATTAAAGAGATAAATCCATCCGAGGATTTCGAGAGTAAAAACCGCTTTGCGAGTGTAAAGATCAACCCCCCAGATCTTGCCATTCTCCGCCTATCCTTGAGACCCTTCAGAGTTGGAATCCTCGCCCTGAACAGGCCTCATCAAAGGGAACAAAATAACATCTCGTATACTCGGCGAATCAGTCAAGAGCATCGTTAAGCGATCAATCCCAATCCCCGCTCCTGCCGTCGGGGGCATCCCATACTCCAGAGCAGTCACGTAATCGAGATCCATATCAGTTGCCTCTTCGTTGCCTGCCTGCTTGGCTGCGACTTGAGCTTCAAATCGCTCCATCTGATCAACTGGATCGTTCAACTCTGAAAATGCGTTCGCCATTTCTCTTCCGTAAATATAAAGCTCGAATCGATCGACTAAGAATGGGTCCTTTTCATTTTTTCTGGAAAGAGGAGAAACATCCAAGGGATGGTGAGTTACGAACGTCGGCTGAATGAGCTGCGCCTCAACCTCATGATCGAAAATAGCCATCATCAACCCACCGACAGTATCCTTTGGGTCCATGGATAGGCTCTTACTTTTTCCGTATTTCAAAAGTGCCTCTCGATTCCTCAAAAGGCTTTGATCCTTGAAATCCGTATATTTAAGGAGAGATTCCTCCACTGTAATTCTCTGCCAAATTCCGCCAAGATCGATCTCGGTTCCCTGATAAGTAATACGCGTAGAGCCATTCAACTTCTCTGCCAACCTCTGAAAGAGTCGCTCGTGAAGCGTCATCAAATCCTCAAAAGTCGCATAGGATTGGTAAAACTCCAGCATCGTGAACTCTGGGTTATGCTTAATGGAGATACCTTCGTTTCTAAAATTTCGATTAATTTCAAAAACACGTTCAAACCCGCCCACGACCAAACGCTTCAGATAGAGCTCGGGGGCAATTCTCATGTAGAGCGTCATATCAAGCGTGTGATGATGAGTAATGAAGGGACGAGCTGTGGCACCCCCGGCAATCGGGTGCATCATCGGAGTTTCGACCTCCATGAAGTCCTCTTCTTCAAAGAACCTTCGAATCTCGCTGGTAATCTGGGATCGCTTCCGAAAAGTATCACGGGTTGAGTCCGTCATGATCAAATCAAGATAACGTTGACGATATTTGATTTCTACATCGGCAATGCCATGGAATTTTTCAGGAAGGGGCCGAAGCGACTTCGTAACGAGCTGAATCGTTTCACAAAGAATTGAAAGTTCGCCGGTTTTGGTTTTAAAGACCTTTCCTTCCGCAAAAAGAATATCTCCAATATCCCACTCTTTAAATTGAGCGTAAGCTTCTGGTCCGATCTTATCCTTCTGCACGTAGAGTTGAATTTGGCCCGTTCGATCCTGAAGTCGAACAAAGGAGGCTTTACCAAAATCACGGATAGCCATGACTCGACCAGCCACAGAAAAGTTTTGATCTAGAGTTTCCAGCTGCTCTTTGGTCTGTTCTCCGTATTTTTGATGCAGGCGAGCGGCCAATTCCGTTGGAACGATGCCATTTTTGTAAGGGTTCTGGTTCCGATCGCGAAGGTGCGCCAGCTTCTCAAAACGAACCCGCACCTGCTCAGATTGCTCTTCAGGGTGAACAATAGACATGAATTAATCTCCACTCTCTAAAAATCTCTCAGCATCCAGGGCTGCCATACAACCAGTTCCAGCTGCGGTCACGGCTTGTCGGTAAACGTGATCAGCGACGTCACCAGCTGCAAAAACACCTGAAACATTGGTTAAAGTAGATCCTTTTTGAACTACCAAGTAGCCAGACTCATCGAGCGTAAGATCGTTCTTAAAAATAGCTGTATTCGGCTGATGCCCAATAGCAACAAAAACTCCGTCGGTTTTAACCTCTTGAGTCTGTTCGGTGAGCAGATTCTTTAGCCTCACACCGGTCACAGCTTTTTCGCCCAGGATCTCTTCGATCGCCGAATCCCAGATAAAACGAATCTTAGGATTCTTAAAAGCTCGATCCTGCATCGCCTTACTAGCGCGAAGCTGAGCGCGACGGTGTACCACGGTCACGGACTTAGCAAATCGAGTGAGAAAAGTCGCCTCCTCTAAAGCAGTATCGCCCCCTCCCACCACCACGACGTCCAGATTTCTAAAGAAAAATCCATCACAAGTGGCGCAAGCAGAAACCCCCTTACCCATGAGCTTCTTCTCTGAAGGAATTCCAATCCACTTAGCGGAGGCGCCTGTAGCAATAATGAGGGTCTGGGTCAAAATCTCTCGACCATCGTTCATCACTAATCGAAACGGACGCTGAGAAAGGTCTGCCCGAGCGATATTACCTTGGAAAAACCGTGTGCCGAACCGCTCCGCCTGCTTTCTGAAGGCATTCATCAAATCAGGCCCAACCACGGGCTCAGCAAAGCCTGGGTAGTTCTCTACATCACTCGTAATCGTCAGCTGACCTCCTGGCTGCTCACCCTCAACACAGAGGGGCTTGAGATTAGCCCGAGCGCTGTAGATCGCAGCAGTGAGTCCCGCTGGACCTGTACCAAGAATAGTTAGGGCCTCAACACCACCAGCACCGTCAAGTTTTTCCATAAGATGCTCAAATTAGACCGAGTGAGAAGAGCTTGCCTCGTCCGCACCCTCGTCCGTAAATGTATCCACACTTACCCAAGTGGCGTTTTCCGAATCATCTGGAAGCTGCTTCAAGGCAACTTCTAGCTCCGAAGAGGAGAGAGCTCCTCTGGAAATACTCCTTTCCACTAAACGGGTATCAAACTTCTTGAATTGAACTGCATCGCTTAAAAGTACCATAGCGACATAGATAAATCGTCCAAGCCTTCCATGTCAATAGCTCACCGCAGGCAGCGGATCAATGCCAGGTCTTCGGGTGATCGTCCGCGTCGGAGTCGAGTCGATCGATATCGCCTGATTTTGAGCTCACCAGCTTCAAATGTCGGCCTTTTTTCTTCTTGATCTTGCGCGAGCCTGACTGCCCCAGGGCTTGAAAAGAATGTTTTTTTCGACTGAGAATCCACCGTGTTCTCACCCAGAGGTAGACAAAACCAGCCCCCATTCCTGTGAGCTGGGCAAGACTAGCCCACGCGCCCCCTGGAGTATAAATCGTCATCATCAACTGTAGGCCAGCAAGAACCCAGACGAAGTGCTTCGCCTTCATAGGGAAAAGCATCATAAAAAGGAGCACCCGCTCCCCAAAAATCAACCCATAAGCTGTGAACAAACCATAAAGAGCCCCAGAAGGGCCGATCAACGGAGCAAAAAAAGCAGAGTCTCTGGCAAAAACCCCATGAAACAGCAAATAGACCAATGCAGAGGAAATGGAACAAAAGAAATAATAAGAAAGAAACCGAATCATTCCCCAGACCTGCTCCAACTCCGAACCTAACAAAGCCAGAATCATCAAATTAAAAAAGAGCTGAATGACCTCTGTATGGAGAAAGGAATAGGTAAAGATTTGCCAATAATATCTATTCTGAAAGAAGCCAGCAGAGGTAAGCCCAAAAATCGACAAAAGATGAGTTCCAAAAAACTGATCCCCGGTCTGCTGAATCAAGAAACAAGCAACACTTGCAACTAAGAGGTATCGAACGGCTCGCGTTAATCGAATAGGCATGATTAATCCGTCTCCTCCATCAGTTCAATTAATACACCCTCGGTGCTCGATGGGTGAATAAAGTTAATTTTAGACCCGTGAGCTCCACGCTTGGGCTCGGGATAAATGAGGCGATAGCCATGGGATTTCAGTTTCTCGCAAATTTTTTCTAACGAACCCGAATCCAAGGTCAATGCCAAGTGATGAACTCCTGGTCCACGCTTCTTGAGGAACTGAGCAACCGTACCCTCGGAATCGGTCACTTCCAAAAGTTCGATCGAAGCGGTCCGTTTGGGAAGGGGAATAAAATGAGTTTTAACGCCTTGATCCGGCACATCTTCTGAATGGTCTAGATTCAGGCCTAAAATTGAAAAAAGCTGAATGATCCGCGGAAGATGAGAAACCGCGATTCCAATGTGATTGAGCCTTGTCATGTGGATTCTCCGTGGCCCACAACGTAGCATAAAAGGGACGAGGACCACCACCATCTGTTGCTGTACCTCATTCGCCTCCTCAGACGAAATCGGCAGACGCTAGCGGTCCTCAGTCAAGTCGCCTAAGCCCGGGTTACCCACCAAAGTCCTCCTAGCCTAGACAAATTACTTCTCGGCAGACCGCCGAGTAACTTTAAAAAAAACCCGTCTTCCTCTTGAGAAGACGGGCCTTCACTTATTTAAATTTTATTAAGATCTCAGAACGCCTGGGTATAAGGATTGATACCGCCGCCCATTACTCCGAGGCCGCCCATGCCCATGCCGCCCATGCCCATGCCCATGCCCATGCCGCCCATCATTCCAGGCATACCCATGCCGCCCATGCCCATGCCGCCCATCATTCCAGGCATACCCATGCCGCCCATGCCCATGCCGCCCATCATTCCAGGCATGCCCATGCCGCCCATACCCATGCCGCCCATCATTCCAGGCATGCCCATGCCGCCCATACCCATGCCGCCCATCATTCCAGGCATACCCATGCCGCCCATGCCCATGCCGCCCATGCCGCTCATCATTCCTAAGTTCTGCATCTGCTCGTACACATGAATATTATTAAGTCCACTTTGCATCATCATCGGGTTCATCATGCCCATGCCGCCCATGCCGCCCATGCCACCCATCATCATTGGGTTCATCATGCCCATGCCGCCCATCATCATTGGGTTCATCATACCCATACCGCCCAGGCCCATGCCGCCCATCATCATTGGGTTCATCATGCCCATGCCGCCCATGCCACCCATCATCATTGGATTCATCATGCCCATGCCGCCCATACCGCCCATGCCACCCATCATCATTGGGTTCATCATGCCCATGCCGCCCATGCCGCCCATGCCGCCCATGCCACCCATCATCATTGGGCTCATCATGCCCATGCCGCCCATCATCATTGGGTTCATCATACCCATGCCGCCTAGGCCCATGCCACCCATGCCGCCCATCATCATTGGGTTCATCATGCCCATGCCGCCCAGGCCCATGCCGCCCATCATCATTGGGCGCATCCCAATGCCGCCCATCATCATTGGACTCATCATGCCCATGCCACCCATGCCCATGCCGCCCATCATCATCGGACTCATCATGCCCATGCCGCCCAGACCCATGCCGCCCATTAGACCAAAACCACCCATACCACCCATACCGCCCATACCTATGCCCATGCCGCCCATTCCAAGACCCAGGGCTGCACCCATAGGTAGTGGACCGCCGCAATTAATTCCTAACTGCATACACTGGTGAGAGTATTGGCTGTAATTACTCGAATAGTTGTTGAGTGCCTGAGATTGTAAACCATAATCCAGCCCACCGATCAAAGCGGTTTCACCTAGACCGAAAGCGCCGCTGACTAAGGCCGTTTTCCACATATTTTTGTAGGGATCAACATAGCTGACCCCAGATGCGTGATCGCAGTCTGGACATCCATGAGCCTCAAGCTCACGCTTCTCAGTCTTAGACTCTGAAATTTTCTTATCAAGAATCTCGAGCTCGCCCTTAGCCAGAGAGATTTCTTCGGTAACTTTTGTAAGTTCCTGATCGACGGCTTCCTTATATCCGTCACTGCAAAGCCTAACTTTTTGCTTACATTGCTTGTCGCTTGAGCTGAACAAACCCTCCACGAGAACCTTACCCTCGTATTTGGATCTCCAAAGCGCATCAAATGACTTAAAACCGGTTAGTACCCCAGGAGTCGCTGAAGTCGAGGGAATCGGACTAGGAGCCACTGAAGCGGCCACTTTAGATGGAGGATTGCAAGACTTTTCAACTACTTCTTGTTCAGTTGGCTGTGTGCACGACTCATCCCGCACTCCCAGCTTCTTTTTTTCACCCACTAGTAAGTCCCGCGATTTCTCCAGTTTACTTAGAGACTCTGCGTTTTTCTTCCTAGTAGTCCCACTATCCTTAAGCTCTTCTTTAAGTTCTTTATACCGAGACTTTTCCTCCGGTCCGGCTTGCACCAATGCAGGACGAAGAACCCCTGTAGATCCAACCAAAAGCACTAAACCCGTTAACCAACTTTTACGATTAAAACTTTGGAACTTCATACCGCTCCCCTTTTTAACAAACACACACACACAGTTGCACCTAAACCAAAAGTCTACACTATAAACCAGAGGACTGATAGATGTGTCATCTTTGACAGTCCTCTGCCTCAATTGTACTAATACAAAACCTTTTCGGTCAACAATTATTTCGAGTTTAATCTTTTATGTAATTTTTAACCTACAAAAAAATCAAATAATTACATCAAGCAAGCGGAATCATGCTCAATTAGATCAACACAACGAATACATAAAAAGGTCGGGCTGAGCTTCTACCCCAACCCGGACGCTCACACCATGCGGGACTTACGGACGGATTCCTTCCGTTTTTTGATGCTCGCTTTTTTAGCGGCTTGACGTTTACGGTTCTTCATTTTTTGCGTGGAATTTTTTCTGCCTCTACCCATATAAGAAGAACTTCCGACACTTCGCGACATTAATCAAACTTTTTCTATTGCAACACCCCGATTTTGAACGAGAACACTCCCTAGACTGCTCGGATAGTGCCACTCGCTGACAAAAAAATAGTTATCCAAACTATGGCTGCCCCCATGAGAAACGGTGGTTGCCCCCATGAGACCACTCTGCTACCCTCTTTAAAGGAAAGTCATTTAAATTTGAGCTTGAAAGGGGAGTGAGCATGGATCTGCATACCTCAACCGAAAGAAGCCCGTCCGATTTCCCTCCTGGTACACCGGTAATCTACGCCATGCACGGGAAATGCTTTGTGCTCGGAACTGAAGTCCGATCTCTGGGTGGGAAAACACAAAAATTCTACAAACTGGAAATGAAAAAATCCCCACTCTCTCGCGCAGCAAAGGGAGAATCAGCCATCTGGGTTCCAGTTGAGCAAGCACGGGAACGAGGCCTCCGAGCACCCATGAGCCCAGAAGAGGCTGAGTCAGCGATGAAACTCCTGATGAGCCGCGAGTACTTTTTCAAGATCTCGGAGCCCTGGACCACGCTCCTCTCCCAACTTGAGAACGTCGTTCGTACAGAAGGCGGACTGGGCCTTGCTAAGGCAGCCAGTTTCCTTTACGTTCTTAAACGAAAACAAATCGTAGCGACTCCAGAGGTCAACAAGCTCCTCGAGAGTGTTAACAAGCTTCTTTTCCGGGAACTCTCTGAAGCGCTCGGCACAACGATCAAGTCGATCGAAGATCGAATTGCGCGAGGACTCAGGAGTAAGCTTCTTCCTGATCATTAAGATACAAATTGTTAATTAGTTTAAGAAGGGCGCTGAAGTTTGATCAGCAGCCACTAAGGCTAGTTGCGCGAAAAAAAAATGGGGGCGTCGAGCTAGGTTAGCGCCGAGCTTCCTCGGTACTAGGATCGCCGTGGGCGGGCTTAACTTCTGAGTTCGAGATGGGATCAGGTGTAACCCCGCCGCTATTGACACCCCCAAACTTGTATAAAATTTTGGAGAG
>CANFJX010000006.1 GCA_947447665.1 Bacteriovoracaceae bacterium
ACGCGCATAACGTGAGAGAGCTTTTCTGCTCCGTTTTCGTAACTCAGTTGCTGATGCACGTGATTACTCATCAGGCAGAAGGCATGAAGTTTGACTGAACCGGACGATCCTCGGTGCTTCAAACCGAAAATCAGACTCTGAAAGAAAAGTCCTTTAGCATTGGGACGTTCCAGCAGGTACTCGCGGTTGTGGCACCTCCAGAAAAGATGAACGATTCCAGAGGGCTGTGAAAGTACGGAAAATCGAGAGGCTCGCATAGATAAAGACGAGATGAAAGAACCGAGCCAAAATGGTACTCCGTCCCCAATTCCCCCAATTCCCCTCCCTCTCTTAGTCCTCGGCCTCTGTCCTCTTCTCTAGTCGTCGATCAATCGTTCTTGAGTGAATACCAAGAAGTCGCGCAGTCATATTCTTATCGCCGTCAGTAGCTTCCAAGGTCTTACGAATCAGGAGTTCCTCGACGTCTTTCAGCGAGGTACCCAGTGGCACTTCAATCATCGATTGAGGTTCTCCGCGAATAGGCGAAGACTTTCTCTGGATCCGAGCTCCTTCGAGCAAATGAGGCGGAAGCTCGGCTTGCGTGATCTGTGAACCCTGAGCAAAAATAACTGCACGCTCGATCACATTGGAAAGCTCCCGCACATTACCAGGCCATGTGTGACACTTAAGTATCTCAACAGTCTCCGTCGAAATACTTTGCACCAACTTATGATGGCGTTTTCCTGCTCGCCTTAAAAACGAGTAGCAGAGTTCCTCTAAATCATCGATCCGATCACGAAGAGGCGGAACCTGAATCCCGATGACTTCCAACCGATAGTGAAGGTCCTGACGAAAAGCCCCTGTCTGCGCAGCTTCCTTCAAGTTCTTATGAGTCGCCGCAATCACCCGAACGTCCACTTTTCGAGTACTGGTTGCTCCTACTCGTCTCACCTCTTGTTCCTGTAAAACGCGAAGGAGCTTAGCTTGAAGCGCAAGCGGCATATCTCCAATTTCATCGAGTAGCAATGTGCCGCCGTGAGCAGCCTCAAATAGACCCTCTTTAGGCATTTGAGCTCCCGTAAACGCTCCCCTCTCAAATCCAAACAGCTCCGACTCCATCAACTGCTCAGGTACTGCCGCACAATTCAGCGCAATAAAAGGCCCCTTAGCTCGCGTACTCAGCGAATGAAGGCATCGCGCCACCAGCTCCTTTCCCGTGCCGCTTTCGCCGGTCACTAACACAGTCGCATGAGTAGGAGCAACCTGGTGAATCACGCTTTTCAGAGCTCCGATAGAAGCAGAGCGGCCCAAAATAAGATCAGTCGATCGCTCTGGATCCGGCCCAAGAGTTTCACTAGGAGAACCCGAATTTTTTTCCAACCGCGGCTGGCTGCTATTTTTCTTCGATCGAGCCAAAGCAGCTTCCACCGCCGAAAGAAGCGCCTGTCGCTTGAAAGGCTTAGTTAAAAAGTCGACAGCTCCGAGTTTCATCGCCCAGACTGCATCCTCGACTCGACCATAGGCGGTCATTAGAATAACGGGAACAGAATCACCACAAAGCGTAAGCGCCCTCAAAAACTCAAGGCCCCCTAGTTTAGGCATCCTGACATCACTAATGATGAGATCAAAAGCAGGTTCGCTGCGCTCTGGGCTGGGTCGCACTTTTTCAAGCGCACCCTGGCCGTCGATGGCAGTAGCAATCTGGTACCCAGAATATTCCAAAATTTTACAGGTCGACTCCAAAGACTGTGGATCATCATCGACTAATAGTATTCTCTTCATTCATGACTTCCTTAATGGGTAGGCGGATTTCAAAACAGGCGCCGCGAGTGCTTAGCGACTCGCCTTGATGAGCTGCAAGGCAAACACTGCCTCCGTGATCCTCAATGACTTTCTTAACAAACGATAACCCCAAACCGGTTCCCTGAGCCCGTGTGGTAAAAAATGGAGTAAATAATTTTTCTGAAATCTCGGCCGCGACTCCCGGCCCATTATCCTCCGCCCTCACCCACAGATCTCCTTTCTCAGTATTTCCTATCGCCCATTTCACTCGAGGACCTTCCTGATTCGAAGCCCCTAAGTAATCCCCCTGAGGTCTTTCCTCCTCGAGAGACTGAAGTGAATTTCTGAACAAATTACCGAAAACCTGCTCCAGTAAATCCCGGTCAGCCCAAGTTTCCAAAATGGCATCCTGCTCGACTTGGATTTCAGCTTCAACTCCCTGATCCTGACAAACCGGTGCATAGGTCGCCAGCACGCTATTGAGAATCTCTAACACATTGACTCGACTCTTTTGACCCCCAGACAGCCGGGTCAGCTTAAGGTAGTTTTCGGTAATCTTCTGAAGGCGATCGACCGAAGCCAAAATCGACTGCAACGAGCTGCCCAGAGGGCTATGGCCAATCTTGGCAGCCATTTCAGCTGCCATTTCGGCCTCCAAACCGATCGAATGAAGCGGATTTCTCACCTCGTGGGCTACCTGAGCTGACATTCTGCCAACGGCAGCAAGATTTTCTGCCTGCCTCAATCTCTCTTCAAGATCAATTTCCTCGGTGAGATCCTCAAGAACCCAAATCGCACCGTGGGACTCGCCAGTTTCTTCTCTGAGAGGCATCAACTGCCCTCCCCAGATTCGTCCCTGAACCATCGCGGGGCCAATTCGAACCGCACTATGGAGTGCCTCCTCCAAGCGATTGTCTACCACGATCAGCAACTGCGTCCATTGAGAAACTTCAGACCCCACCAACTCATCTTCAGAGACTTCAAGCCATCGAAGAGCACCTGGGTTGCACCTAGTCACTCTTCCGAGCAAATCAGTTACAATCAACACTGAGTCAATACTATTCAGAATATTCTGATTCAACTCACCCATCGACCTTAGAAGTCTGTTTTGTTCCTGAAGTCTTTTTTGCTGGCTCTCGACAGTCGTCTCTCGTTCAATCAGAGCTGTGGCCATCCGATGAAACTCTCTTCCGAGCTGACTCACCTCGTCCGACCGAGAGAGAGGGATCTCGGGCAAGAGAGACTTATCTTCTTTCCTGAGGCCCCGACGGGTAATTTCGCGCACCATGAGCGTCAACTCTTGGAGCGGACGAAGGGCCCGCTCTCCCAGCCACAATAGAAATAACGACAAAACCGCAACGATCACTAAAATCAGTTCGAGATTCATTCGGAGATCTGCGACCCGATTTTCGGTGGCTGAAAAATTAGCCCTCAGCGACCGCTCATATTCTGCCGCCCCCCATTGCAACTGCTTTTTCCACTCATCAAGACTAGCCGTCCACTCGGGATAGATCTCACTTGCCACGGCTTCATTTTTAGCCGAGAGGGCGACATAAAGCTGTCCAGCCTGCGAGTTGAGATCATCTAACTTTTGGAGAGTTCTAAGGGCCCACTGATTCCAACGCTGCTGAGCATCCGTATTCGCCCATTCCGAATCCGTTCTCAAGAGATCGCTAGCCCTCTTAAGCTCGTGGGCTAATACCTCTTGAATCCACTGGGGCACCGGCCGAGGGTTCCACGTGGGCTCTTTCCAATGAGAAAATCCCAGGCACCGCTCGAGCTCTCGGTGAAAGATCTCAGCATCCGATTGAATCTGTGCGAAGAGACGCCCCAAAGGAATGTAAACGTGATTCATTCCCTCTAAAAGGCGATTCACCTCCGTCATCCGATACAAGCTCCAGGTTGAACCCAAAAGCGAGAGGAGCACCATGGCGCCGACCGACGTCAGAATTCGCTGCCTAAGAGATCCTTTTCCAGTAGGAAAGAGTGGTGATTGTGGCATTCTCCATCATTTTACATGGCCCGACACCCAGGGTAAATCTCAATCTCCGAATCCGAGTCCGCTTATAACTTTTGGTTGACGAGAAAACGTCGGGCGTTAGATACTTCTGCCGTATGAATCAAAAGAAACTTCAAGATCGCCTCCTCCTGGGCGCCTGTGCAGCCTTATGTGTCTATTTTTTATTGATTGGCCCGATCATTCAGCTAGTCAAGCTAACATGGACTCAGTGGGACATTCTAGTCGACTTTGAAGTTTTCTACAAAGCAGGTATGAAGGCTTTCCAGCATCATACAGTGTATGACGTCACCGATCACTGGCAGTATAAATACTCCCCGCTGATTGCTTATCTTTTCGGTGCCACCATTTCTCAACTGAATTTCTCACAAGCCCAGATGGTCTTCACAGTCGGTCTCGCTTTGCTCTGCCCGCTTCTGTTACTTTGGGTACTGAACTCATTTGAGCGAGATGTCTTTAAAGATCTCAAGCTGAGCTTACTGAAGAAGATGGGATTGGTATTGCTCTTTTATGGCAACTCCTACTTGCTTGAACTCAGATTCGGCCAAGTCAATCTGATCCCATTCGCGCTCCTTTTCGGATTTTTTACCCTCTACTCGAAAACTTCTCCTTCCGATAAACCCGCTGTTCACTGGATTAAACTTATTGCCATGGCCACACTATGGTCTCTCGCAATTCAGATCAAGCTCTACTCCGCCATCATTGGCGGCTTTCTCTTGTTTCGAAAAGAATTTAAACTCATCGCTCTCACTTTGATCGTAACGTTTGGACTTGAGTTTCTACTTCTGTCCCAGTTTCACGACTGGCAATTCACTGTGTCCGAAAACTGGGCTTGGATCAAAACTCTGACTGCATCCTCGAAAACTCTTCTGCCTACTGGCAATAATGGTAGCCTTTTGGGTTTGATGAGCCGCGAGCCTTACATCCAAGAGGTCGCCGGGCCAGTCTGGATCGCACTGCTTCTGGGCTATCTCTGGATTCAGTATCAAGTAAGAAACGTGCACCCCCTGGTAAACTTTGCACTCAATCTCTTAGCGATCCTCTTACTCAATCCACTCGTTTGGAATTACTGGACCATCTTCTCCGCTCCCGCCTTCCTCATAGTCATGCACTCACTCCCAGAACAACCTTTCAAAAAGCAAAACCTTTGGGTCAAACTGACGTTGCTGCTGCTTTTCTTAAATCATATTCTGCTTTTTACAAAAGTTTCGCGTCGCTATGGGCACCCGGTCGCACACTTTTTGTTATTCGTCGTATTCATGCAGATTTTACTTAAGGAGACTGACGGCTTTCGGCGACTGAGAGACTACCTTCTTCCGGGCCGCTTCAGGGACTTACCGAGCGGTACCTAAGGCAGTCGTCAACGTCGGTAGAGCTGCCTAATTTTTCTAATATCCTCATCGCTGAGCCCGTCTTGCACCGGCGAAATGGACTCACTCCCTAAAGATCGCATGGTAGGCTTCGCGGGCTGTTTCGCGAAGGCTTGAGTTGGGTAAAGCATAATGGAGTGGTAATCAAACGGAGTATCGCGCTCAATATCAAAAAAAGACTCTGGAACCATAGCAAATTGCGGATGGTATTCTGGTTGAATATCATCCCAAAGAATCTCAACAAACTGCTCTCGGTCGGATCGGGATTGCTCGTGAACGAAGCCCAAAGCATGCATCAGTTCGTGCATAATTTGCTGGGGCTGACATTGGGGAGATAAGTGAATGGGCTGTAAGCCTCCAATTTTCCCAATGAAGGAGTAGCAGTCTTTTTGCCCAGACTCGAAAATAATTCCGTCTTTTTGATTTTGATAGGGAACGAATCGAACAGGGGTGTTTTGACGAAAGTACCCCAACGCTTTCTCTATTCGTTCGGGTTGGGGGAGGTCGGGACTAATGATGTAGGGGATCTCAGCATTTTCCCAGGTGCGAGGCTGCGGTGCATCATATCGGCCGCGCTGACCCTGAAAATCCTCCAAAGGTTTCCCTAAAAGCACGTCCCCATAAGCGACTGCCCATCCGTTGACAATTTCAAATTCGACAATATTTCCTTCAGGCTTACGAGCGTGCGGCAATTCCTCTTGCGGGTTCAGAGAACTCAAAACTGGCATGAACTTGACGTCAAATTTCTTGATGGGTCTTGACGTTAAGGTTGAAGGCTTCAGAGGGACTTTTGAAGGCGCGATCTGTGAATCGGGCTTCATATCGAATGAAGGGGACCATGAATTCGAAGGGCTCAAATAAAAACAGAGCCATAACGAAAACAAACTCAGGATCAGCACTAGAGCAACTCTCATTGATTCAATCTATCATTAAAACAATGATCGCGAGCCCCCCTAGTGAAACAGGGCGCTCATAGGGCTTCTTTTTTAAGCTCAAGTCGAGGGTAGATCGGCTTGGGCTCCTCAGGCAAAAACTCGACCTGTCCCCAAACCAGAGATCTGAGGGCATTGTGCTCCGGGGGAGTCGTCAAACCAAGCTGACTGAAGACTTCCGGCATACCAAAAGGCAGAACTGACATCCATGCCGTGGCAAGCCAACGAATTCCCTCGAGTAACGTAAACAAAACCTCATTGAGTTGAGCTTGAACCTCAGGCGTATTTTGCTTCGCAAGCGCCCAGGGCTTCATTCGATCAATGTAAAGATTCAAAAGGCGGGACCGACTGGAGCACGCTGCAGCATATGCAGATGAATCAATTTTTTCCACGGCATTAGCCAACTCTGAGATGAGGCCTTCAAAAGATGCTTTGATATCTGCAGAATGAACCAAGGACGCAGGGAGCTTGAACGCCTGATCCGGGAAATACTTGCGCGCCATTGTAATCGAGCGATTCACGAGATTACCCCAATCGTTCGCGAGGTCGGAGTTGTTCTTTAGAATCAAAGATTCCCACGTGAAATTTCCGTCTTGAGAAAACTGATTTTCAGCCAAGAGATAATACCGGAATGGATCTGGGCCGCTGACTGCCATCACTTCATCCGGAGCAACCACATTGCCCGAACTCTTCGACATTCGATCTCCCTTAATCGTAATGTACCCATGAGCAAAAACCTTTTCGGGCAGCGGTAGATCCAGAGCCATCAACATGGCTGGCCAATAAACACAGTGAAATCGAGAGATATCTTTTCCGATGATGTGGACTCGGGCCGGCCATCGAGCATCGAACTCTTTAGCCTCTGCGCTCTCTGGAGCTTTCAGTTTAAACTCCAGACCGGCTGCCGTAAGATAATTAATCAAAGCATCGAACCAAACATAAACTACGTGCTTAGAATCAAAGGGAAGCGGTACGCCCCAGGTAAATGTGGAACGAGAGACTGAAAAATCTTTTAATCCGGCTTGAATAAAGTTAACCACCTCGGCTCTTCGGTACTCGGGCTGGAGGAAATCTGGGTGATCTTTGAAAAGTTGCAAGAGTCGGTCTTGATATTTGGAGAGTCGGAAAAAATAGTTCTCTTCCGAGATCCAGCGAGGAGGCTTTCCATGAGCTGGACACAAACCGTCTTTTAGATCCTTCTCGGTATAATAAGCTTCGCAGCTTTCACAATAGAGGCCTTCATACTTCGCTTGGTAAATGTCTCCTTGATCAAAAGCTTTTTGAACCAAAGCACTCACGACCCACTCATGATCAGGATCTGACGTTCGAATGAAACGATCGTAGCTCATTCCCATCTGGCGCAAGACTTTTTCAATATCCGTCGCCATGCGGTCACAATAGGCTTTGGGAGTTTGCCCAGCACTTTCGGCGGCCTTCTGAACATTAATCGAATGCTCGTCCATACCAGTAGCAAAGTAAGTATCTCGACCCAGGAGCCTCAGGCCCCGAACCAGCCAATCCGCCCCCAGGCACTCCCAGGCCCACCCCACGTGAATTCTGGAGTTGGGATAAACAATGGCCGTAGTGATGTAATCCACTTTTTTACTCTGGGTCTTACTTGTGTTCATTTTTTTCCTATTTCGCGGGACTCAAATTAAACCCTTGAGGCCTCAAGTTTTCACTTCAAAAAGCCGATGCTTAAAACAGAGGGCAAAGTGAGTCAACCAAAGATAGCTATTATCGTAGATGAGAAAAATTCTCACGAAAAAACACAACACCTCGAGTCATCACTCCAGGGGCTTCGCAAGCACTTTCATCTAGCAGTACTCCCTACTTCCCTTCGGAACTCCCTCAGCCCGATCCAACTTGCCGAACGACTCCACTCTGAAGGGTTCTCTCTGATTTTGGCTCCAGTGCAGCTCTATATCTCCTGCAAATCCCAGGTTGACTCCATTGAGATCCAAGAACGATGGGGTCGGATCTGGGCAGGTTACTCGTGGGAACCGATTAACTTCACCGCAAACTGGAGTGTATTGACCCATGGAGACACGCGAATTTTAGATCTCGCCACCCTTCAAGAAAAGGAACTGATCCCGCTTGTGCGGAGTTTAGCCATCCCCCCCTTCCGCTCTGGATTGCGGGGACTGCTCATGCCAGAGCCCACTCCGATTTACTGCGAGAACTGGAAAGACTCTTTTGGCCTAGGGCTTCGACTCGACCAAATTTTGAGCCTACCGGAAATCTCCCAGTCTCCGTGGAAAGCCCGCGCTCATTCCATCCGACTTCTGGTGATTTCTTTGTGGAATTTTTTTGAATCAAGAGACCTCAAGGGCGCCTACTTTCAGATAACTGCATCCTCAGACCTTTTGGCCGTCCGACTCACTTTTCAAAACCCGAGTCACACCCCCGTTTTCGAGGGCTCACCACCGCGCCCAGGTCTTCGGCCCGACCCAGCTCAAGGACTGATCGCTTTTTCCCACTTTTTTAGAGCTCATCGAATGGCTGGACAATCAGACTATGAAATAACGGCGGGGCTATTTGGTTCAATCGCTGAGGGGACCGAGGAGGATCGAAGCCACCTCATTTGGATCGACACCCTTCACCCTCGCTGGATGGCCGAACCACTCAATGAAATTCCCAATCCAAAATCGCCTCTACTCAGGGTTCTGCCGCCGGTCTCCTTGTCAGTCGCCACAGCCCGAAGCGGGCCAACCCGAAGCGGGTCAAATAGGTCAGAAATCAAAAAGTCCGAGCCAAAACTCGCATCGTTTTTAGAGGAATTTCAAAAGCGCTATTTCGAAGCACAGTACGAAATCCGGCAGCTAGAACTTAGGATCGTTGACTTAGCCAAGACTGGCGGAACCCAAAAGGAATTACGAGAAATCAAGCTTCGAATGGAAGCAGTGGCCCATCGCGAAATTGATTGGATCAAACAACTCTCCCAGGCTTTAGCTACTCACAGCAAATCCACAAAAAGAAAGTAGGCTCTTACTTACTTTCTAGTTTATTGGCATAAACTATGCGACTTTAGAATATTAGGCATGGCTCTAACCGGCTTATCTCCATCAATCGCTACAGAAACGACCGAGAGCAGATCACCCAAAAAGCTCCTCCTCTTTTTTCTGTTTCTGGCGGCCATGTTTCATCTTCTTGTTTTTCTTCAAAAATTTAGTGGATTACTCGCACCTATCCCGCCCCGGGTCGAACTTCAAAACATCGATTCTCATCAACTCGACGCCATCAAGCGACAATGGCGTGAAAAAAGCTTACTCCTGAACCCCAACGCAAACCCCAAAACGGACACCCGAGCCCCTGAAGACGCACGTTATTTTTCCGACCACAACATCCGAGTCGAAAAGGAGCAGCGGGCTCGTGACACTTCACCCATCGTCAAACCAAAAGCGGCACAATCGTCTCCAGCATCGCCACCAAACCGGAGCGCTGCGAAATCTAAAGGACCTCCGCAACCCAAGGTCCTCCCTGATTTAAAAATGCTAGGGATACACCTTCCTGCCCCCAACCGACAGTTAGCCAATCAAAACAATCAGGATCAAACACAGAACACGCCGGCGAGTCACCGAAGTGAAGAAGGAGGAGCTCAATACATCCAAGACAAGAACCTCCCTCAGGGGACGGAGAACCTGCTCAACGCCCAAGAATCCGTTTTTTACTCATTTTATGCGAGAATTTATGAAGCGATCGGACCCGTCTGGCAATCTAGAATCCGGCAAATCTCGCATCCACCCATGCTCCAAGATGGCGATTACTCCACCCTCGTGGACGTCGTCCTAGACGCCTCTGGAAACTTGATTCATGTCCACCTCCTGCAAACCTCAGGAGTTCAAGAGTTTGATGAGACCGTCGACGCATCCTGGAAAAAGCTAGATAAATTTCCCAACCCCCCCCAGGGCCTCCTCAACCTCGATCGACAAATCCACATGGGATGGACCTTCACGGTCCACGTAGCCAAGGGGCTCTCCTTCGAGTCCCCCAGTCGAAGCTACTGAGGACTAGGCTCTAACGTTTTTGAAACCACCAATAAGAAAAAGCTAAGACAGAGAGAATCACGACCCACCGGATGTCCCGCCTTTTCAAAAAAGCCCTGAAACCAACAAAAAACTCCTCAGCCAGGGTCCGCGTGCGCATCGGATTGCGAACCAGAATTTGATCCAAGGACTGAGCGAGTGAGTCCCCCTCCTGACCAGATGGGACTCGCTTTTCAGCCTCATAGTAAGCTCCCCTGGATTTCTCCAGAGTTCTTTGGCAAGAGTCACAGGTCATCAAATGGCTCTGAATGAAGAGCAGATCCCGCTTGGATGCAATTTCGTCATCTAAGAATCTCTGAGTCCAGGGGCGACTCGGATCATACTCAGGGCAACTGGCACCCATTTTACCGAGAGCGGCCGGAAATACAGCTGGAAGCGTGAGTTGGATCCTCGCATTCCAAGCAAGGCGCTCCACCTCCTCGATTGAGATGCCCAGGATACGACTCAAACGCAAATAAGACCAGCCCGCCCCATGGAGGGCCGCCAGGATGAGGCGCTGATCTACGGGTAGGCGATAAAAGGGACTCATCCAAAGATCGCGCTCGTCGGGAGTTGCGTCGCTCACCTCGGCCCTGCGTGCTCGACCCAAAAGCAACCCAGCTGCCCGCTCGGCTGCGCGCTCCTCAGGGAGATCCAATAAAGAAACTGCCGTCACGACCTCAAGGGTTGACCTCTCCCAATCCTCAGAATTGACCCAGACTGATCTCCCTAACCGAGAAAGGACCTTCACATCGCTGGAGTTCATTTAGCTCAACCCTCTCATTTTAGTCTTCCATTTTAGTCTTCTGTTTTAGTCTTCTGTTTTAGTCTTTTGGCGTGTCTAACTTTCAGTCAGTTGGCTAATATTTTTGTAGAAAAATCAAACAACGGCCTCTTACATTAGATTAATAGATCTTATTAAAAATTACAAACTATCGAATTTAAAGAATAATATTAACGTCACTGTTTGTTTAATTATTGGCCCCTAGATTGCAGTAACCTAGGAACAACTGGGTCAAGGATCTTCACCAAGAAAAGCAGTATAACTCAGGATTCCTAAGGGGATAACTTTATGAGTTTTAAAATGTATTTAAATAAAAGTTTACTGAGTCGAGCCTTATTAGCCTCAACCCTCTCTGCCAGTTTGATCGGTTGCGGATCAGCAGCGAATTTGAGCCTCGCCACCTCCTCAGCTAGTTCGCCCCAATCCTACAACTATGTATCGCCAACACCAACGCCAACACCGACAGCAACGTCAACATCAGCGAATACAGGAACTCCACCCTATCAGTACGGTTTCAGAATTCATGGAACAGCCGGGGGAGCCGTTGCACCGACAGCTACTTTCTCGGATGGCACTTTCAAAACGGTGAGCGTTCAAGCCGACACTAAACTCAGGGTCGAGCTACGGGCTCAGTCTTATGGCAACATTTACGACGACCTCAACAATTCAATCACCACCAATGGTTTCGCTGCACAATGTTTTCAGTTTAATGTTGCAGTCGGGAACCAGTCTCCGATCACCCTCTCGGTGAATACGACATCCAGTGATGGAACGGGAAATTGCCCAGGTGGCACCATGGCTAATCCCTCCGTAGACCTGTCTTCACAACTTTCTCATGGTCATGGATCTGTCACAATTACCCTTTCGAATGTAGAGTCAAGCACCTGTGGTGCTCTTTCGAGGTATTACTGGCAGCAATGCTATCTCAACACTCTTCTCAAGTCGTACATCGCAATCGGTACGCTTATCGTTCATACGGATAGCACGAACTAATCGCCTTTCGGATCGGCTCTGCCAGTAGGTCTTGCTGGGGCTTAGAAAAGGCCTCGGACCCAAGAGACCGGACGGCAGAAAGCATCCTGACCCACTCTTGACCACAAGCCTGAAATAGGGCCTCAAATTCCTCGGACCCTGTGTGATAGGTTTTGTACTGGACGAGAGTCGCATTATTGATTTTACGTTTGAGCTTTAGCTCGATTTGTAATTTTTCCAGGACCTCGACTTTTTTTCGAAGCTTCTCAACATCTGAGTCCGAAGATCGATAAATTTGACTGAGGGTTTCATAGCCCTGGTGCAATTTCTTTTGGATTTCTGTGGAGTGATTTTCTAGATCCATATAAGCTTTTTTTTCTTCGGCCTTGGGATCCCCGAGCTGCGCGAAATATTCTAAAGTGAGCCGATCCGCTACAAAACTTGCAATACTCTCATTAAAGTAAGACTGACCGGGAATGTAGACGGTGGAGTGAACGGACTCGTGTAGGACCACATTGACCAACTGCCCAAGAGCTTCTTTCCCGTCGGAAATCATGCTCGACAGAATCGAATCCCGGAACCAACCCAAAGTAGAGTAAGCTCCCGCTCCCCTCAAATCCACGTCCCAACCCTCATCCTTTAGTGAATCAGCAAACTCCCGTGCATTTTTTAAATCAAACCACCCTAAATAAGGGAACGAGCCAACGATCGGGAATTTCCATTCCTTAGAATGAAACTCCAAAGGCTTGCAGGCACTTACCACCCAAACGGCTGCCGGGCGATCGAGCTTAACGTAATCTTGATAGTTGGAAGTTGGCTTCAGGCCTTGATTCTCGCCAAATTTCTTGATCGGCGTAATTTGACTCAGCAGATCACGAACCCTGGGAGGTGTTTTCTCATCCCGTATCACTACACCAATCGGCCGTGCATGACTCATCAAGGCCATCTGCCCCTCCCCTGCCTGCCAGAGGTACTGTAGGCTCCCACAGCCCGAGAGTGAACCAGAAGTAAAAGCGATCAGAACCAAAGGACGGACTCTAGAAATAAACCGACAGCCCGCTGTTGACCGAAAAATTCTGTGGAGCGGTCGAGAGCGCTCCATTAATAAGATAAGTCGACCCTTCAAACCGGAGCGAAAAAGCATGATAAACATGGAAGCGAATTCCAACACCAAAAATTCCTGTGAGTTGATCATAAGTATCCGTGGGTACAGTTGTTCCGAAATAACTTCCAGAAGCAGTTCGATGGAGTTGCCCAAACCCTGCTTTGAAATAAGGGCGAACGAAAGAATCACGCGGCGCAAGACCCTGGATCCATTCAAGACTGTAAACTTGATCATGAAAAGTCGTATCCTCAATGCCTGGAATTTGAGTTCGGTCGACCACATCTTGCACTTCAAACTCAATTTCACTTTCACCAAAAAAGTAATAGCCTAGGCCCACACTCAGCCTCCGAGTCCAGGATGAGCCCACATCCACATAATTACTGGCACTATAGGAGAATCCAGCAGAAAATTCCATGGTTCCTGCCGATGCGCTTCGCTCAAGCAAAAGCACGGCTGCTGCATGAGTGAGCAGCCACAAACTAAGCCCATGAGCTAAGAAAAATAGAATGTTTGGTTTTTTCAACCTTATTCCGCCTGAACTCGCAAGAGCTCTTCCATCAGTTTTTTCTTTTCGGCTCGCTCTTTCACGTTGAACCGAGGGAAAAGGAATCCTTCCGCACCCTGAACTCCCGGGGCCATTTGCTCCACCCAATGCTGGTGCAGACGAGCCTTTTCAGCCGGTGAGACCGACTCATCGTCGGCGGATTTTCCCTTCACGCTGGCCAGACTTCTTTTGGGAACTTTCGAGTGCACATCAGAATTGAGCTCAGCTACGATTTTTTCTTGTTTTCTATGGGCCGCATTAAAGGCAACAGACTGGACCTTGCCTTCAACTCGGAGATCAAAAAACTTCGGTTTAAGTGTGGCGACCGATACGGGCAGAGGGTCTTGAGGTATGATACGAAAGAGGTCAAAAGCAAGTTCGCTCATTTCGCCCTCATTCACCCGAAGCTTTTTAGAATCCTCAAAGCGGTTTTCGAAGGTCGCCGAGTCCTCCAAAACAATCAGCTGTGAGGATGCCTTCTCTCCATAGCCCGAGATATAAATAACTTTACCTCGTTGAATCTTCACACGACCAAGAGCAGATCCAAGTTGAAAGACGCCATCGCCTTCATTGACTTCGACATAGATTTGCCCTCGGTAGATCACGACCTGCTCTGATTTTGAGCGTTCACTGAGTAACTGAATGTAAGATCCAGCCCCTAAGTTCATGTAGGGTCCAGCATTATGCTTCAAACGGGCCCAACCCTGATTCGATGAAATCCAGCTCCCACAAGGCAGCGGGGCCCTGCGCTTCAATTCAATGAAGTGGGTCCGAGTTTGATCCAAAATCTGTACATCTCCCTCAAAAACCTCAAGAGAACCGCACCACTGCTTCTCAGCGACTTCTGGAGTTTTGGATTCCTTTGCTTCACCCAGATCCATCCCACCCAAGACGAGCACGAGCGCGGTCGCTAGGCTCCACAAAATTCTGATTTTCATGGTGATTCCCCCGTCGAATTAATCCAACTGGTCTCAACTGCGTGGGGATGATGATCTAAAAGATCCTTGAGCCAATACTGAGATTGATCCTCACTCTGAAGACGCTTAGCCACAAGAGCCTTCCACAATCGAGCCTCGGCTTGATACCTCTCTAATGCGCCCTGGTCATCCGCTCGAACGGCCGGGGGCTTTAAAACTGAATCGAAACTCTGGTCGGCCTGGGCCAAATTATCTAAGCGGTACCAAATCACACCAGCCATCAAAAAATTTTTTGCGGTCCGATACGCTTTGTCCAGAGACATCAAGGAGGTTAAGACCACGGCCGCCTTTTCATCCTCTTGAGATAGGAAATAGCTCAATCCGAGCGTGTAAAGCTGAGGAGAAGAGAGTTCCGTAGGAATTTTATAATTCACGCTAGCGATCGTTCTCCCTGTCCGCACTCCAGTTTCCTGAGACAATCGTTTGGCTAAAACCTTCGTTTGCAGAGCGCCAAATTTTGCTTCTTCTTCAAATTTAAATGCCTCGAATTCGTCCTTGAGCGCAGCATTTTCGACCATCAATTGGGAGTATTTCTCATCGAGAGATCGAATGTGATCCACCTTCACTTGAGCATGCTGAATAAAGCCCATGGTCACACTGACCCAAGTAGTCAGCCAGGGAGTGATCCAGAGAGTCATTTTTTTAAGAATCAACGACCGATAGTCCATCACAATAGAAACATCGGACAAACCGATTGAATCATTAAACTTTTGATTCCTTTTTTCTGTTTATGCTATGCTGCGGGCTTCTCAAAAGGAGCCTTTGCCCATGGAACGCTTTGCTCAACTCGCAGCCCAGAGCCTCAACACAGTTCTCGAATCCCCAGTTCAGTGGACGGATCTTGAAATACCACCAGAACCCCAACTCGGCGATTTTGCTTTTCCTTGCTTCAAGCTGGCAAAACAACTCAAGAAATCTCCTCCGCAAATCGCTCAAGCCTTGCTCAACCAACTCAAGGAAAAGGGCACCCTCCCCCCAGGGATTGAGGCTCATACAGTGGGGCCCTACCTAAACTTCACAGTCTCCCAGCAGCTCGTTTTACAAAGCCTCCTCAAAGACATCCTCACCGGGGAGGACCGCGGACATTACGGGTCACTCCCTGCAACCACGCGAGGCACTTGGGTTCTCGAATACAGCTCACCTAACGTTGCGAAACCGCTTAATATTTACCATTTAAGACCAACCGCCTTGGGCGCCGCATTGGACAGAATCGGTCGATACCGTGGCTACCGAGTCATCTCGATTAACCACCTCGGCGACTGGGGAAAACAATACGGGATGCTCACCGTGGCTTTTCGTGTTTTTGGTAAGACGGTCGATTCCCAACTCAGCATGTTGGATTTGGTCGATCTGTACGTCAAAATTAATGCCCTGGCCGAGAACGATCCAAAAATTGGGGAAGAAGCCAAAGAAGCCTTTGTCCGACTCGAAAAGGGTGACCCTGAAATCACTGCACTCTGGCAAAAATGTGTCGATATCTCACTGCGCGAATTTGACCGAAACTATGCACGGCTAGGCGTCCATTTCGATCATATCTGGGGAGAGAGCCACTACAAAAGCCAGCTCCAGCCGATGCTCGAAAACCTGAAGTCTCGAGGGATTCTCGTGGAGAGTGAAGGGGCTTGGATTGTTCCCGTCACAGACGAAGCGGGCCAGGAACTTCCGCCCTGTCTTCTGCAAAAAAGTGACGGCGCCACGATTTATGCGACCCGCGATGTGGCAGCAGCTTTGTACCGCTTTGAAAAATTTCACTTCGATCGAATGACTTATATCGTTGGAGCTGAACAAAGACTCCACTTTAAACAAGTTTTTGGCGTTCTCAAGCGAATGGGACTGGACTGGGTCGACCGTTGTGAGCATATTCCATTCGGACTTTACCGCTTCAAAGACGCTAAGATGTCCACCCGAAAAGGAAACTTTGTCACACTCGATGAAGTCCTCGCCCAAGCTAAAGAACGCGTCAAGACTCTCATGATGGAAAGACAAATCGAGAGACAAAAAGATCAACCGCAAGCTGAGAGCACCACAACCTCCCGTGAATCTCTCGAAGACATCTCCGAAGCGGTCGCCGTTGGAGCAGTCGTTTTCCACGATCTCCACACCGATCCGATCCGAGACGTCGAGTTTGATCTAGAGCGCGTAGTGGACTTCGAAGGCGAAACTGGACCCTATCTCCAGTACGCCCACACACGTTGCCTGAGTATCTTAAGAAAAGCTCAAGCCACGGGCCAAGCAGGTGATAAAATCGAGTTCTCTCCCGCCCTCACCGCTCACCTCAACACTGAAATCGAATTACGTCTCGTCAAGACTCTGGGCCAATTCCCGATTCATCTCGAGCGCACCCTGAAATTCTCTAAAGCTAGCCAACTCGCGCACTACCTAATTGAGGTCACCCAGTTATTTGGAGCATTTTACCGAGAATGCCACGTACTCGGGCAGTCCCGTGAATTGACCCAGGCGCGCCTGATGCTCGTCGAGGCCACCCGGAGAATCATTGGTCAAGGCCTACAGCTCTTAGGCATCCCGCTACCCGAGAAGATGTGAGCACCCCTCCCTGACTCAAGGTGAGGCGGGCACACCGACGGCGCGAATCGCGTCTTCAATCGGAATTTCTTTCCATTCTCCCGGCAAAAGATTTTCCAATTTGAAGCTTCCGTATTGAACTCTCCTTAGACGAGTTACTTCGTGCCCGAGCACCTTAAGCAGTCGTCTGATTTCTCGATTTTTGCCTTCAATTAATGTCATTTCGAGATGAGTTTCGCGTCTGGAACTTTTTTGAATTTTAATTGCCTCGCACTTCAAAAGCTCGCCCAGATCCATGATTCCACGAGTCGCCTCAATTGCTTTTGCCTCAGACAACTCGCCTCGTACACTGACTAAGTAAACTCTGCAGACTTGATTGACTGGATCCGTGAGAAAACTCGAGAGTACGGAATCATTCGTCAAAAGGAGAAGGCCGCTCGTTGCTTGATCAAGGCGGCCGACCGCATGGATAAATCCAAAATCTTTCGGAAGAAGATCGAAAATGGTTTTGCGCCCCTTTTCGTCACTATGAGTGGTGATGTAGCCTTTCGGCTTATGAAACAGGAAAAAACGTCTTTTCGACTCAAGAATCGGCTGATGATCCAGACTCACCTGGTCCGCAGGCCAAGAGACCCAAGTATCGGGATTTCTCACTAATCGCTGATTGATTCGGACACGACCGTCACGAATCCATTGTTGACTCATCCCTCGGGATGCGATTCCAAGCTTTGAGAACAGTCGATCTAAAGTGACTCGTCCGAGTGAAAATGGGCCAGGTGGTTTGGGTTGATTCAAAATTTCTCCGACTCAGGTTGAATGCTATCAAAAAACCGTGTACACGCTTTTTTGACAGCATTCAACCTGATACCCTGGTCGGTAGCAACGCCAAACCGAGGAAGCGAGAATCCATGAGCGTTCATTTCTTTCAAGATGGCACCCCACAAACCGTACCCTGTTATCGGGGGCTCAACATTCTAGGGCACGCACAACTTGAGGAGATTGATCTCGGAAGCCGCTGCGGAGGGCATGGGATCTGCGGGGGCGATCGAGTTCAAGTATTGCCAGGATCTGACCCATTGTCGAAACCCAACGAGACGGAGAGGCAACACCTCTCCCCGTCCGAGATTGCCGATGGATGGCGCCTGGCCTGCCAAATATGGCCTGAAAAAGACGGAGACGAAATCCGAATCCGGACAGCCTCAGAGCACCGGGCATCCTCGAAGTGACGAGGTGCCATCAGCGAAGTTCAATCACTCGCTGTTCTGGCCCACCCGTAAGGGACGAAGCAGGCTCTAGCTCATAAGTGTAACTTTTCATGGCGCAGGCAGCGTGATCGCCTTTTTTACAAATATAAAGACTCCCCTGTAAGAGGTATCGACTTCCTGCCTTCAACCCGCCCAAGGGAAACTCCAATTGCTTGAGAGATTCCTGAGGGAACTCGTAGCTTTGAGCATAGACTGCTTGGCCGGGAGACTTTTCGAATAGAGCCAACCAGGAAGGAGCCTTAGAATTAAGTTCCCAATCGGCGCCGAACTCATATCGAACCTGAATGGGCTGGCTGAAGTCCAAAGGGAGATGCACACGAGGAGCCATCGAGGGTAATGTTTCCAGGGGAAACCGTTTGAAACTTGCTTCTACTTTTTGTTTCTGCTCGGGCAGGGTCGGCGCCAGCGCCCTCCTACCAACGGTGTAAACAACACCACTCGCCAAAACACCCAAAGTAAAGAAGAGAGCCGGTTCAGGGATCCGCATCAGAAAACTCCTTTTGATTAGTGGATCGCTGCAAAGTTGAACGTTTTAGACACCTCAACCGTTCCCCCACCATTAGGGGCAGGGAACTGAATTCTCTTGATAACTTTAAGAATACAATTCTCAGCGTTGTGGTTGTTTAAGCCTGAGGACTCGACGCCTCCTTCGGTCACGTGACCGCTAGCTCCGATCACAAACTTCACTCCTACTCGGCCTGAGAGATTAGGATTCTCAGCGTTAATCTCTCGCTCATAACAAAGCCGAAACTCATCTTTATGTGCCATCAGGGCGCGATTGACTGCCTCTGCGTCGATCTGTCCCATGACAACAGCCTCCTCAGGACCGTCGCTTCGAATCTCTACCCGAGAGTGAGACCCCACAATCCCTGAGCTATTTCCAGCGGCTCCGAGTCCGGTTCCAATCCGACCCATTCCTCGGCCCTTTTGACCAAGACCCCCCAGGGTCGTGTCAGCCGTACCGCCTCCTCCTTGGCCATTGCCTGAGAGGGCTAATCCTCCGCTCCCTCGGGAGCTAAAGTTGCCAAAGCCTTTTGACTTGCTTCCCCCTTCTCCCAGTTGAGCGGTGCTACTGCCTAAAATATTCTGAATTCGACCCCCTGCTCCTTTAAGAAGATCCACATTGCCATCCTCGTTGACTTCACTCACAGCTTTCACGCCATGATCACCACCACGAGGTGAGGGTCTCGATATCTCCGTCGATTTCACGTTATTTCTTCTCTGGTTGCGCTCACCACGTGTGCCTTCGGTGCCCTTCGCTCGCGCTCCCATACCTTCCTTGGCCTCGGCTTTCGGGGCAGGACGGCTTTGCTTTGCAGCCTTGGCTTGTGGCGGAGTGGGCGGTGCAGGTTTTACTGGGACAGGTTTTTTATCTAAATTGAGCTTCGTCTTTTCCTTTTTCTCTGGAGGCTTGGGCTTAACGGGCTCCACCTTCGCGACCGGCTGCGGAACAACTGGTTCGGGTGCTTTCGGCTTTGGCTTTTCAACTACCGGCTGCTTCATAAATTTTTCAGGTTGATAGAGAATCGTTGCGATCCGCTCTGGGACCTGTTCGACCTCGACCATTTGAGGGAGCTGCACCTTGGATAGGGTGAACAAAAAGGCTGCAGTCATCAGCATCGACAAGGAAAAGATCTTAGTAAAGTAAGGATCTCGCTCGAAGATCCGACGGCGCTTGAGTTGAGGTGGAGCAGCCGTGTAGCTGAAGTAGAAATCAATCTCGCCAATCGTGATTTTAGCAAAGTCTTGATTCCCGAGTGGCACTTCATACCCATGGGTACCGCGAACCGCGTGAGCGCGCACTTGATCCAGATTACTCAGCTCACCATTTTGCTGAATCACGCCCTTCATCTGCGAGTCGAGATTAAGAAAGAACCCGTCGCCCCGATTCTTCACAACCATCGGAAACTGAGCGGAGGATAAGAGTGGCGGGATCGCAAAATCATTATTGCGAGTATTTCCAATGGTCACTCGCTTCTCGCCCACAAAGTGCTCTACATCCAAGATCGAGCCATGCCACGACATGACCACTTCAAGGGCTCGTTTAGAAGTCGGCCGAAAATCAAAGATCTCTTCAATCCCTCGCTCGTCTTGCAGTAAGAGCGGCTGAAGATCCTCTGTGGGGTCGAGAAAAAGGAGCCGACCTTCGGTCTCACGCGTAACATCTCGATCGCGCATCCGTGCAGCATCGGAACTTAATTCCTCAAGCGAATATTTAAGATGATAGCGTCCGATCGTGATTTTCTCTTGAGAATTGAGCGTCTGCGTAATGACCTTCTTGCCATTGACAAACACTCCAGACAAACTGGCTAAGTCAAAAATAACCCCGACAGCCGATGACGACTTTCCTTCGCCCGTCTGATTTTTTTTAACCTCTAAAACCGCATGAATCGGAGAAATCCCATCCCCTGTCAATCTCACATCGGCTGAAACGACGGAGCCAATGACGATTCGTTCTTTATCAAACTTATAAACTCGTTCTGGCTCTTGCGGCGATTGAGAGAGCATCCGAAGCACCAGAATAGTCTTTGATTCCGTTCTAGCGGGACTGACTCCAGGATTCTTTTTTTCTGGTCGATTCTCGGTCGATTTCTGATTCATAGGAATACCCTCAATCTCTCACGATCGCAGCTATTTGCTAAACATGACGTCTCTTAACATCTGCCGATGAAAGTTCTTTCTCCGCTTAACGAGCGAATCCATTTTATCCTCGGGTTTTACCTGAAAATAAAAATCGCCCGGATTTTTCAACTCACCTTGAATTTGCATTGCATCGAGATCAAGCTCTGTTTTCTTAGGGTAAATCACCCTTGGCTTTTTTTCAGGAGCATCGCTCGTCTCAGTCTGTGGTGGGCGGACAGTCGTTTCGTCAGCCTGAGCTTTGAGCTCGAGGCCCACGATCAACCATCCGAGGGTCATTAGACCACTCGCCCAAGCCCGTAATCCTATTTTCGCCATGATTCACACCTCTTCATGAGATAGGAAACCGAGTTTTTTTCGAATCCTTCTAGAGATCTCTCTTCAATTCCTCTCAGAATCTCCAGGCACGACTCTATGCCCGAAGCCCCCTTCAAAGACTCTCGACCTGCTCGGTGATAGCTCTCTAAGAATGAACGATCTGCACTTCCCTCAGCTTTTTGAAAGAGAGCGTCCGCGGCTTCAGTTTTACCCAGTCCTTGAAGAGAGACGGCCAGACCAAGATCCGTATTCCCGCCTGGATGGCGCACCCGGACTTGATCCCAGAGCGTCTTAGCTTTGGCAAAAAGCCTGTAGTAATTCATCAACCCAGCTAAATTGGTCTTGGCAGCCACGAAAAAGTCATCCACTCGGAGCGCTTCTTCAAGGTCTTGAGCGGCCTCACTCGCGGTAATCCAATCCTCTTCACCATCACTCTTGAGGACAACTACTGCAATATTATTGAGAGCCGCTGCGTTTTTGGCTTTGAGCGCCAACGAACGTTGGTAAGCGATTTTGGCCAAAAGCGGTTTCCCCTCGCCCCAGAGTAGATTTCCATAATCTGTCCAAAGGCCGGAATCCTTAGCATCTTTCAAGAGTCCGTCCCGAACTCGCCCCAACGCAACCGGAGCCGTCTCAGCTCCACCATCTGCAGATAAGCCGGAGAGATAAAAGCCCCCTCGAGCCCCTTGGGCTCGACTCGGCACGCCGGATTTGAAATCAGCCAAACGATCTGCGATTTCGGGAAGTACTGGACTGAGCAAAATGAATGTAGAAGCTTTGGAATAAGCATCACTCCAGGTCGTTCGAGCCTTTTCCCTGAGAGGCTGAGAAACGGAGAGAAGCTGCTTCTTGAACCGCTCCAACGCTGCACCTTGAAGGGTGGCGGGAGCCTCGATGGCATCTACCTCCTCTGCAAAATGAGTGGCCCACAAAGCGAGTCGATGCAAGGCAGCGATTCCCCAAGGTCCGCCAGCCTCCACAGCTCCTTGATAGGCTTTACTGAGGGGTTCAAGGAAGTTGAGTCGCTGATTGAGGCCCTTTTTCAACTGAGCCTCTGGAAATGTCATGGGCTCAAAGGAGGCTTCTCGCTCCATCAAATCGGCAAGCTGGTAACGGGCATACCCAACAAAGGGCGATACCGGGCCTGACGATTTTTTCTTAGCCCCCTTTCCCTTTCGAGGCGAGCTGAGGGAGGCGAGCTGTTTAAAGAGCTCCTTTGCTTTGGTAGCATCCTGGTCCTTAAGATAGAGGTCGGCAAGGCGAGCCTGGCATTCAGCAGCGACAAACTGACCGCTCCCTGCGCAATCCCGGTAGGAACGACTGGCTTCGCCGTCAGCACCGGTTTTTTCTTGTGAACGAGCGAGTAACAATTCTACCTCTGCTCTTCGTGCTGACTTTTGGTAGCGGCTCAAATAATCAGTCCAAAACGACTGGGCCTGCGTATCATTCCCAATCGCCTGACTCAAGCGAGCCGCAGTTTCAAGCGACTCGGGCTCGTGAAAGGCTGTTCCCAGTTGGTGAAAAATCGAAATCGAACCATCAAAATCCCCAGTAATGAGGGCATGCGTGGCCACATTTCGCAAAGGTTCGAGTGCCTTGGGACTACCAGGAAACCGATGGGCCCAGGTCTCCATAACTCGGGAAAGAGCCTCTTTGGATCCTGACGTTTTCAAATAAGAACTGATTGCATTGGTCAGAGCCTTTTCAGCAATCTCTCGATCCTGAGTTCCTGCGGCGAAGTTTTCATATCCCTGCCCAGCCCCCAGGTAGTCTTGGCTTTTTTCTTGCTGAGAAATGCGGTCTACTTTGGATTTGATCTCGTATTGATCCAAAGCGGCCTGAATCTGACCCTTGTTAAATTGATGATCGGCCTTAAGCAGGGCTGGCTGATTTTGAATGGATCCATAGACGGCAGAGAGTTGGCCAGGCAACGTCTCCTCATGAGGATGATCTAAATAAATTTGAATCCACAATTGAGCAGCAACTACTGCCTCCTTAGAGTTCGGGGCCTTTTGAATGATCTCCTGAATGCGTGTGATGGCCTCAGGCCGGGAGGATTTATATCCAGCCAAAACCTTGGTCACACGAAGGGCGGTCTCGCGCCCATCGGGAGTTTCGCCCTGGGTAGCACGCAACTGATCTGACGCAGTGATAAATTCTTTTTCTAAGGGAGAAGGCTCATCTGCGCCGACCCTAGGCGGAGCATGCTTCAGCAGATCAGCTAAGCCACCGGTCCAGAGAGCCGCAGCCTGAGTTGCGTACTTGGGATCCTTAGCAGCAATCACCTTGCGATACATTTCAACCGCTTCGTGATCTTCTCCCAGATCATGGCAGGCTTCGGCGAGATACATCTCGATTTCAGTGGTCTCGTGGTGAGGGTCATTCTTCTTCAGAAAGTACTCGAGATAGTCCTGATAAAATTGTTTGGCAACTTCTAGATCATGACGATTCTTTTTCTTTCGAAACTCTTGATGGTGATCGACTGCAATTTTTCTAAAAGCCACCTTGAGATTTTGAAGCGCTGTCTGGGCTTCTGGTCCTTTTGCCTCAAAACTTGGAAAATTTTTCAGTCTCCGCACGACTGCATCAAAACGATTTCTCTTCATGTCAATTTCAACGAGCTTGAGAAACGACTTGAGAGCAGAATCACTCTCAGGACTATTCTTAATCAGAGTCTCGTAAACTGCTTCTGCCTTGTCATGCTCTAAATTGCGTTCGTATTCTTGACCTAATTTTTCCAAAAGTTTTGGGTAGAGCTTTTTATCGCCTGATTCGGCTTCAAAATATTGAACCGCCTCCTCCACTCGCCCTCTTTCGGTGTAAAGGGTCGCTAAATCTCGAAGTGCCTCTTCCTTGAGTGGCTCAAGTTGCTTCAGATCTGCATTACAACGAGTAACGACTTCCTTCATCTTTTCGACCGCTAAATCAAACTGCCGCTCCCGGTAATGACACCAGGCGATTTTATGAAGGATACCTGGAACCTGCTCAGGCCGAACCATCGCCATCGCTTTTTCAAGATGCTCCATAGCCGGGCGATAATGAGCAGAGCGATATTCGTATTCGCCTACTTCTTTGTATGCAATTCCAACAAAGGGACTTTGGGGATACTCCTGAATCAGCTTGAGATAGTAATGGGCGCCTTCTTCTGTCTCGCTCAACTCATTGTGGTAGAAGCCCAGAAAGTAATAAATACGGTCCATCTTTTCATATTTAATTCCGTAATTAATTATCTCCTGACAAGCTTCAACTCCACGGTGCAAAAATGGTTTCGAATGATCTCGATTAATCAATGGGTCATCAATCCCCTTGGACAAACGAGCTTCATGCACGCGCCCTTCGAGAAGAAATGTCGAGTGGTAGGCTTCTAAATAAATTTCAGCCAATCTAAAATAGAGGTCGGCTTGCCGGTTTTTCGGCAGGCGCCTACCGAGGGCAACTCGAAGTTGCTGAATTTCTTCGTCGCGAAGCACTCGAATCTTAGAGTCGTTTCCTCGCTCAGCTTGAACAATCTCTCTCTGCTCATAGCCGGCTGCAGCCCATAATGGATGAAGACAAAAAAGAGAAACAAGAATACCCGCCACGATCCCACTACGGATAGACGCGACGGACCTTAGATCAGCTCTTGCATTCGGATTCCAAGCCAAAAACATAGTCCCCCAGTTCATCAAACCAGAATTCGCCGATAAACGACCACTGATACTGATCATCTCGACGAGAGGGCTTCGCGTTTCCTCGAGCTCTCTCCTTTTCCTGCTTTGGATGCTCAATACCCATCAACTTGTCCTTGGCATCCTTCAACATTTCCAACTTAATGAATGAAATTTTTTCAAAATCCTCAATGAGCTGAGCATGGTAGTCCATCAGACTATTCTTTACGAACGCTCCCCCCAGGAGTTGAATCGTACGAGTTCTCCAATGAAGCACCTCATCGAGAAATCCCGGAAATCCGTGACCTAACTGATGAGACACCCCCGATTGAGCACGGTCAAGCTTCAAAAATATTGCGCGCTCTTTTTTTAGCTGAGCTTCATTAAAGACTAGACCTTGAAAATATGCACCTCTCACAAACCGATTCACTACGTGATCAAATCCGGTGTTTTTATAGAGTGATGCCTTTAAAACTTTCTTGCCTAGCTGATAGAACTCCGGAAGATTTTCAGAATGTCTTTCGACATAATCCTTCATCTCCTCACCGATCGGCGTGTATTTGGCCTCAAATTCCTGCAGCACTTGATTGGCGTCCTGATACAGACAAAGGGCAAGGTAGGTTTGAGCGCGAAGCACATCTACTTCACTATTGAACACGAAACTGAGCGTGGGACTCTTATATGAAACCAGCCGCCCTAGCGAGCGATTGTACTGTTGTCGACCAAAGGAATTCCAAGCCTGCTCGAATAAAATATCGGGCCAAACAAAACTGGCCTTACTAATCCGATCATAGGCCCGCTCTGCCTCGTCGAACTTCTCCATTTCATAGAGAGTTCGGGCTTCTCCCGCCTGACAGCGCGCCTTAAGATCTTCGACTTCCCGACCTACATTTTCGAGATGCAGCAAGCTTTGAGTTCTGTGATTCATGATCCGAGAGGCGTCCGACACACAGCCCCTAAAATCTCGAATCGCCTCGAAGTGTTGCCCCAAAATCGCGTGAGCACTCCCGCTGAGCTGCAAGGAATAAGGCCAAAGAGGACTACTCGAATTAACCCCCCTCAGATAACTCAGCGCCTTTGCAGTATCGCCAACCAGGAGAGCTTCCTTGGCCATTGAATAAAAATAGGCCCCTCGATTGATCTCGCTATACTCAGACTCTGTCGTGTGACGCACTAAATATTTACGGATCAAATCCGCGCCCACGACCATTAGTAAATCCTCAGATTGAGTGAGGACCGAACGAATCGCAGGTCGATTTCCCTCCTGAAGGGTTCGAATAAAAAAGTAGGAAGCGAGATTCGGTAGTCCCGCATGCATAAGTCCAAGAGTCACCCAAGCGTAAGCATCCGGCTTGAGCGACGGATCCTCTTGAATAGCCGCAAACGCGTAGCGAGCGGACTTGAAAAACTCATCTTTCTTATAAAATTCTGACGCTTCTCTCAGAAGCTGTCGCCCCTGAACTTGGGAGTCCGCATGGGCACTAGGAGCAAATAAAGCCACCCACCCCAGAATAAAAAACCCTAGAGGTGAGGAAACTCTCGTTTTTCGTGCGAGGCACTGAATTAAATTCTCCAACCTAACCCCATAGCAAAATTGACATTAGAAAAAATACTGGTCCTACCCGTCAACTGATTAATCGGGGCCGAGTAGAAAGTACCCATCACATCCCATCTAAAAATAAAACTCTGAGAGAGATAGTATTCATTGCCCGTGCTCAAGCATAAACCGGGAAGGGTTTGCTGGACAAAATTAGCAGGACTGCTTGCCACAGTATTCGTATCAACAAAACTAGATAGACTGGCCAACCCTGCCCCGAAGTACCAATCAAAATAAAGAATCGAGTTAAATACATTAATCTTGGCATACCAAGGGACGAAGTGAATCATGCCGCCCATTTGGCTCCGAATTTCTCGCACACTCGGAAGGGCATTAGGCGATGCAATCGCCAAGGCCTGGATGGTCGTATTAGGAGCGCTTAAAAAATTTGTATAAAATACCTCTACACCCAACCACTCCGACATATAATAAGCAAATCTGCCGTCGACGCTTAGAATATTTCGATAGGGGTTAGACATACTCCCCCCACCCATCACACTCACAATGGGATGGCCCGTTTTCACGTACTTACGATTTTGTAATACGTAGATTTTCTTTTCGGGGTCGAGCCAACTAAAATTGTACTCGTCGTTTTTGGACTCGTGACTCACAGAGTCACTCATCTCTCCTGACTCACTCGCCTCGCTCCAAGCTGCAGCGATAAGGCCGAGCCAAAATATTGAAGTCAGAAATAATAGAAACTTTAGACCCAAGGGGTTTAATCCTGGAGCCGTCCCGTTTTGCCAAAATCCATGGCGTTTTGTGAGGCTTTCCATAGCTTGTTTAAATTTTACAAAGCTAATTCAATAAGTGCAAGGAATCTCTTGGATAATATCAATACTGCCCAGCTTGGAGCCGAGCGATACGCTCCTCAAGCGGAGGATGAGACGAAAAAAGCGCCATCAGCCCACTCGGACGATTGGAGATCTTCATGCTCTGAAAAGTCTGAGGCTGATTCGCCCCCGCTTCAACCTGTTCAAAAGTGCGCCGCAGGGCTTCCAATGCTTGAATCATATGGTCACGACCAGCGAGTTTCGCTCCACCCGCATCGGCCCTAAACTCACGATAGCGAGAGAAGCGAGCAATCACGATTGAACCTAAAAGCAGAAAGACCACCTCCAATGCCATCTGAACAATGAACTGAATGAAAGGCGACATCCCTCGACCGCGATCATCGCGATCTCCACGCATACTCTGAGCAATCGCAAAGGCAATCGCGCGAGACAGGAACATAGCAAAAGCGTTGACGATACCCTGAAGCAGAGTCATGGTCACCATGTCTCCATTGGCGATATGGGAGATTTCATGACCAAGAACACCCTCAACTTCTTCATGACGCATCCGGTTCAAAAGTCCGGACGAGACAGCAACGAGAGCCCGGGATTGGGTCGGTCCGGTAGCAAAGGCGTTGACCTCAGGAGAGTCGTAAATCCCCACTTCGGGCATCGCTCGGAGATGAGCCGCTTGGGCAAGCTGGTAAACCGTCTGAAGCAGCTGCTGCAGCTCAGGGTCCCGAGTGCTCGGATCGATTACCTGCACGCCCATCATCCACTTTGCCATGATGCGAGAGAGCGCCAAAGAAATCAGAGCACCACCCATGCCCCAAACCAAGCAGAAGGCCATCAGATTGCCGTAATCAAGCCCTGCTGACGTGAGATAGGGCTGAATCCCCAAGACATTGAGTAAAGTTGAAAGTGTGATGACCACCAAAAAATTGACAGCCATGAAGAGAACGATTCTTTTAACCCAAGCCATATTCAGTGCTCCTTTAAAAACCCATCCAAGCTAAACCAAACACCCCAATTGAAGCTACAATACAATAAAAACCGAAATATTTCCAACGACCGGATTCGAGCCAAATCGAAAGCCAACGCAGAGCAAAATATCCTGCAAAAAAGCTAAAAATCATTCCCAGCAGGCCAGGCATGAGCAAATCACCCACAAGAAACCCTTCATGCGACGATTTCACCAGGCGATGGAGTTCTTTAAGCACCACCGGAGGAGTGAGGATCACGGCAAGTGCAAAGCTAAAATCTTCAGCTAGCGGGCGGGAAATACCCAATAACATCCCTGCAGAAATCGTCGAGCCCGAGCGAGAAAACCCTCGAAATGGCAAGCAAAGGCCTTGAACCATTCCAATCCAAACAGAGCGCGGCACAGTTAAATCACCCTCAGCACTAGAGCTCTTGGACTCCCTCATGCCTGTCCAAGTAATCAGAATCCCGACCCCGAGGAGAGCCAAACCGATCAGCGGCAGGCTCTTAAACAGAGACTCAATCTCGCCCTGAGGGTGACCCAAAAGCCGCTCAAGTACGACCACCTCAATCCCCTTTTTAAGCCCAAGCCCAATGAACCCAGTGACCGCCGTAGCGATGAGGATCCTTTTAAAAAAATTAAGATCCAACTTGCGCCACCTCGGCCAAAAATAAAGCAAGACCGCGCCCATAGTCCCTGTGTGCAACATCACTAGTAAGAAAGTCATAGCAGGCGTAGATGGGTCGAGCCCCATCAACTTCTCCGCTACAATCACGTGAGCTGAACTAGACACTGGCAAGAGCTCCGCTGCCCCTTGCACGACCGAAAGCAAAATAAGCTGTAACCAATTCATCAGGGTATTCTCCGACAAAAATTAGGCCAGAAAAAGGCGATGAAAGCAACTGAATCTGAGAAGCCCTTGGCGCAAGGTTCTGATAAAAAACTCGCCAACCAGCTCTCAGCGCTTAAGGCTGTTCCTTTTTACCCACCTTCGGGCAATCTCCTGCGAGAAGCCATGGGTTAGTCATGACACATTACCGATTCGACTAAAAACGGATACACTAAAAGTCTCAAGATTGAATCATTGCTCTATGCAGTTAAAATTTATGAACATTAAACTCATCTTAAACAATCTTCTCAGCTTGATGATCGCGGTGTCTTTTTCTGCCTGCTCTAGTCGACCGAGCGCAAGCTCCCCAGTCAACTCTCCAAAAAGATCAATCAATTATCCCGCTGGCAGTCCTCCCGCTGAAACGATGCAAGTCAAACTCACTGCCAGTGACGAAATCGGAGGAGCAGCTTGGATGGGCTATTCGATTGCACTCAGCGCAGACGGCAGTGTAATGGCAGTCGGAGGGCCCTACGATAGCGGCAATATTGGGGCAGTCTGGATTTACACATTCTCACAGGGCAGCGGCTGGACGGAGCAGACCAAAATCGTTCCGACGGATGAAGGCGGGAATAGTGATGATAACTTTGGAGTGAGTGTGGCACTCAGCTCTGACGGAAACACCCTTGCCGTTGCAGGACCAAACTACACTGGGGACGGTTCGGGTGGCGTCTGGATTTACTCGCACTCAAATAATCAATGGACTGAGCAAACTAAGATCATCCCGGACAATGTCGTCGGCACTAATGCCGACCTGGCTTATACAGCAATTAGCGTAGACGGCAATACCTTGGTGATCGGCGGCAGGACCGACAACGCGGGGGTCGGGGCAGTATGGATTTATACCCGCTCAGGCAGCAGCTGGACTCAGCAGACCAAAATTATCCCCACCGACGAACTCAATGGCCCTTCGAATTTTGGGGGCGCTGTATCGATCAATGCAGATGCAACTACATTGGCAGTCGGAGGATCGTCTGATAACGGAGATATTGGGGCGACATGGATTTATACTTACTCGCCCCAGACTTCAACCTGGAGGGAGGAGGCTAAAATAATTCCCTCAGATGTAGGTAAAACTCCTGGTTTTGGCTGGGTGGTCGCTCTCAGCGCAGATGGAAACACTCTCGTTGCCAGCGGTGCCGAAGACACCATTGACACGACTCCTCTGGGTGCATTTTGGATCTACACTCGCACAGGCGGAATCTGGGTGGAGCAACTCAAAGTCGTTCAACCCACTTCAAACCAACTAGGCGCAGCCCTCGCCATTAGCGCAGATGGGAGCAAATTAGTAGTTGGTGCACCGTTTGCGGGCGCCTATAACACTGTAACCAATACCAATCCAGGTGAGGTCTGGGTTTACTCTCTTTCTAGCAATAGCTGCTCTAGCGGCACCCAAATTACCGTGAGCGACGATTACAATCATGAGGGAGCTACTTTCGGTTCAGCGGTTGCGCTGAGCTCCAATGGGAGCGTCATGGCTGCAGGCGGTGCCGTCGACAACAACCATGCGGGAGCGGCCTGGGTTTTTCATTAAACACAAGCGATCAACCGAATTAATTCTTCAGCATCGAATTCAACCAGCAATTCCGAACTTCCAATCATCAGAAATCGCATCTTTTGAGTTCGCTCTCACGCTTTCCTATTATCACTGAGGGCGAGCTATCGAGAAAATCAAAGCAAGTTTTGAGCTTGCTAGAGTTAACTTTGATCTGGCAAAATAGAATTCAACCTGAATCTCGAATTTATTTAAAGTACACACTAAGGAGATGAATTATGCTTAAATTATTAAAAATTAATGGATTGGCCTTGTGTTTGATTTTTTCGAGTACTTTCGTTTTTTCGAGCGAGAAGGACGAGGGTTTTGCAAAGCACAAAGAAATGGTCTTGAAGGAAATGGGTGAGCAGATTTCGATTTTACAAAAAGCTAAGGCTTGCATGGCCGGTGCGTCTGAGCACGACACGATGAAGAAATGTCACATGACTCTTGAAGCAGATCGTGAACATCTTAAAAATGAGCGAAAACAAATGAAAGAAGCTGAGTTGGGTGCTCGAATTCAACGCCTAGAGTCGGAAAAAAGGAAGCTGGAAAACTCAAAGTGAGTTACCACACTCCATGCGCTCAGCATTTTTCGCAGCGTTCTTCATGACAGTGACTTTTTTGACTACTTCCTGATCGGATGCGATCAGGCCAAATGTGACGAGCAAGCTTTACCCTGCAATTCTCTAGGTGACGTCTGGGTTTCCTCTCCTTCTGGCAACAACTGCTCGAGCGGTACCCAATTGCCATGATTACGCGGTTACTTAGTGATATCGCACTTACCCCATGCACCACAGCCTGCCCTGCTGACTGCGGGGAAAACGGGAAAGTAATCCCTCGACACAATGAAATCACTTAGTTTTTCTTGCGTTTTGCCACTCAGTTCGCTAGCTTTCCCGAGACTGAAAAACAGAGGTGAATATGGCAACTCAGAATATGACTCAGAATCTGAATAGTTTCGGCACAAAAGCGACTCTTTCCATTAATGGTAAGAATTACCAGTACCACTCCTTAAAAAACTTCGCTCAAACTGCGAAGACGGACCTAGCCAGACTGCCCTTCTCCCTTAAAATATTACTCGAAAACTTACTCCGCCAGGAAGATGGCGTCGCAGTTAAAAAGAAAGACATCGAAGCCCTCGCAAACTGGAACTCGAAAGCTACCCCCAATGACGAGATCCAGTTCATGCCAGCCCGAGTTCTACTCCAAGACTTCACGGGCGTTCCCGCCGTAGCCGATTTGGCCGCCATGAGAGCTGCCCTGAAAAAATTAGGCGGAGACGCCAACCTGATTAATCCCCTGCAACCTGCCGACCTCGTCATCGACCACTCAGTGCAAGTCGATGCTTACGGCACGCCCGACGCATTTCGAATCAATGCCGAACTAGAGTTCGAAAGAAACTCGGAACGCTATCAGTTCCTGAAATGGGGCCAGAAAGCATTTCAAAATTTTCGAGTTGTCCCCCCCGACACCGGAATCGTCCACCAAATTAACTTAGAATACCTTGCTCCGGTTGCCATGACTTCCAAAAAAGGAAATGAGGAATGGGTTTATCCTGACACCCTCGTCGGAACGGACTCCCACACCACCATGATCAACGGCCTCGGAGTTCTCGGCTGGGGCGTCGGCGGAATTGAAGCCGAAGCAGCGCTCTTAGGACAACCCTGCTCGATGCTCATCCCCCACGTCGTTGGTTTTAAGTTAACCGGCAAAATAGCTCTGGGCACCACTGCAACCGACTTGGTTCTCATGGTCACCCAAATGCTCCGAAAAAAAGGCGTCGTTGGGAAATTCGTCGAATTCTACGGCCCAAGCCTCAGCCAACTTTCGCTCGCTGACCGAGCCACTCTGGCCAACATGGCCCCTGAATACGGCGCCACGCTCGGTCTTTTTCCAGTAGACTCCGTCACGATGGACTACCTCCGTCTGACCGGAAGGGGCGAATCAGTTCCTCTCGTCGAAGGCTACTTCAAAGCACAAGGACTTTGGTACGAAGCAGGCCAGGCCGAACCTGAATACTCGGATCACCTCGAACTCGACCTCTCCAAAGTGGAGCCCAGCCTCGCTGGACCCGCTCGCCCCCAAGATCGCGTAGCCTTAAGCCAGGTCCGCAAATCATTTCGACAAGCCATGCTCACTCTTTTTCAAAACGAGCTCAAAGCCGGCGACCCCAAAACTCAGGCTGCTTGGGTAGATCAATCCTCACCCACTAGCTCCACTCCTCCAGAACTGGCGCCTAAGCATCCAGACTTAGCGCTCGGGCTCGTGGGAAAAACAGTGCCCGTTCACGGCCTATCCTCACAGTTCAATCTCTGCCACGGCTCCGTCGTAATTGCAGCGATCACCAGCTGCACCAACACCTCCAACCCAAGCGTGTTAATGGCAGCAGGCTTGCTTGCTAAAAAGGCCGTCGAAAAGGGACTAAAAGTCAGACCATGGGTCAAGCCCAGTCTCGCGCCCGGATCCAAAGTGGTCACCGACTACTTAGCTGAGTCCGGACTCCTGCCGTACCTCGAGAAACTTAAATTCAACCTCGTTGGCTATGGCTGCACAACCTGCATCGGAAATAGTGGCCCTCTTCCAGAGCCGATCGCCCAAGCGGTCACGGATGGGGATTTGGCTGTAGTCTCGGTCCTTTCAGGAAATCGAAATTTTGAAGGACGAGTCAATCCTCACGTCCGAGCCAACTACCTCGCCTCTCCGCCCCTGGTAGTCGCCTATGCGTTGGCCGGCAATATCAACATGAACCTGGCCACCGATCCTCTCGGAACTGATCCCCAAGGGCACCCCGTCTATCTTCAAGACATCTGGCCCACCTCGGAAGAGGTCTCTCAAGCGGTGCAAAAGCACGTCACCGCTGACCAATTCAGTAAGAGTTACTCTGATGTTTTTGCTGGCTCCCAGGAATGGCAGAATCTTCAGATTCCCAAGGGAGACCTCTACCAATGGGATTCTAAATCTACCTACATCAAAGAACCTCCATTTTTTGACGGAATTACAGCACAACCTGCAGCGCTTAAGGATATCCGAAGTGCTCGAGTCCTAGCCCATTTGGGAGACTCGGTCACCACCGATCATATTTCGCCTGCTGGATCGATTGGCAAGTCTTCGCCCGCTGGTAAGTACTTAATGGACCAAGGAGTTCAATTCAAGGACTTCAACTCCTACGGTGCGCGACGAGGCAACCACGAAGTAATGGTCCGAGGGACGTTTGCTAACATTCGACTAAAGAACTTCCTAGTTCCTGGAATCGAAGGCGGAGTCACCCGCCATTTACCGACCCAAAAGCAAATGAGCATCTACGACGCCTCGATGCAGTATCAGGCCGATGGAGTCTCGCTCATCGTGCTCGCTGGCAAAGAATACGGAACTGGATCGTCTCGAGACTGGGCAGCCAAGGGACCGAAACTCTTAGGAATTCATGCAGTCATCGCGGAAAGTTTTGAGCGAATCCATCGATCGAATCTCGTAGGGATGGGCATTTTGCCACTCCAATACATGAGCGGTGAATCAGCTCAGACCCTCGGCCTCAAAGGCACGGAAACTTTCGAAATCTTAGGCATTACTACCCTCCAAGTAGGCCAAAAAATCGAAGTCAAAATCACTGACGAGAATCAATCCTCCCGGACTTTCACTGCCCTCGTTCGAATCGACACTCCGAATGAGCTCGAATACTTCAAACACGGCGGAATTCTGCCTTACGTACTGAGGCAGTCACTGAAGTCCTGACCGTTTTTAGACCAGGACGCGGCTCACTTGGCACTAAGGCTATTTTTTGAAGACGGTGGGCAGCACTCACCCCGGAGCTTTCACGTTTACATTTGATTTCTTTTTCGTTAACGTTTGGTGGGATAGTAGGTTGGGAAGTCAGTGGAGCACCGCCATATGGATAAAAATCGAAAACTAGAGCTCATCCAGAGATCACTGGGTCTCCGCCATAAACTCAAGGTTCACGAGAGCATGAAATCTCCTGACACCCATGAAGAACTCTCGCTTATGCTCCTCTCTCGATGGGAACTTGAAGATGAGCTCAAAGCCATCGAAGACCTCCTCAATGAAGCCCGAACGACGAATGTGAACAAGAAGAAAGAAAACCTAGCCAAGAATGGCCCAATCCGGGAAGCTGACCCGAAACGCAGAGTCACCGAAGCTCTAGCATTGGATCGGTCTTCCAACCGAAATTAGCGGGGTAGACCACCCCGTAGGGGGAAACCATGAAAATTAGCCAAGTCAGCTACCAAGACCCTGAGGCACCGCAAAACTTTGCGAAGTCGCTGCGAGATACGGGATTTGCTGTCATTCGCTCCCACCCGATTCCAGAGACACTCCTCCAAACCGTTTACCAAGACTGGGCACAGTTTTTTAACAGCCCGTCAAAATTCGACTTTCGATTTGATCCAAAAGAGCAATCTGGTTATTTTCCGTTTAAATCCGAAAATGCAAAAGACTCCTCGATCAAGGACCTAAAAGAGTTTTTTCATATTTATCCCAAAACCACCCTCCCTAAAGCACTCGGCAACTCAACCCTTCAACTCAGAGCCCTTCTCACCGAGATGGCTGCGAAGCTTCTGGGCTGGCTCCAGGAAGAGACCCCAACAGAAATCAAAAGCAAATTCTCCCTCCCTCTTCCCGAAATGTTTCGCGAAAGTAACACCACTCTTTTCCGAATCCTGCACTACCCGCCATTTACTGGGGAAATCGAACCTGGCGCCGTGCGCGCAGCCGCTCATGAGGACATCAATCTCATTACCCTCTTGCCCGCAGCCACCGCCCCTGGACTCGAGGTCAAAGACATTCAAGGCAACTGGCTTGCCGTCCCCTGCGATCCAGGCAATATTATTGTTAACGCCGGAGACATGCTCCAACTTGCTACCGAGGGCTATTACAAATCCACCACCCACCGTGTGATCAACCCACAGGGGGATGAGACCAAAAAATCACGTTATTCCATCCCGCTTTTTCTTCACCCAAGGAGTGAGGTTTACTTAAGCCCTCATTTGACCGCTGAAGAATATTTGAGCGAGCGATTGCGGGAAATAGGCCTTAGAACCTAGGGGTCTTGTTAACTCTGTCCCTCTACTCTGATCTCAAGGCCCGCAGAAAAAATTAAGCGAGAGCCTTCTCGATCAACTCCGGAGAAACCCTTGGTGCGGGAGCTCGATACTGCGCACCTTTTTTGCCAAACCACTTTCGCACGTCCATATCCAAGCCGGCTCCATGCATATAATTATAAACTGCCTTACGCAGCCCTTCACCAAGGAAATCGTGATCACAGCCCGTTGGGTCTTCGAATGCTAGATCGTTTCTAGCGAAGCTCACCTTAGGTTCAGGCAGGATCTGAATTCCAAATTTCTCAGGATTTTTTCCAATATCGCTATGAGCCGTTACCGAAAAGCGATGCCAATAAGCGGACTGAATACATCCCATCGCAAAAAGCTGACGCACTCGCTCGAGTGAGTCCACGGTTTCTTGCGCCGTCTGAGTAGGAAATCCATACATGAGGTAAGCATGAACCATAATTCCAGCATCCGTGAAGGCACGTGTCACGCGAGCCACTTGCTCCACCGTCACACCTTTTTTCATCAGCGTCAGCAACCGATCCGACGCCACCTCAAGACCCCCTGTAATCGCAACACACCCCGATTGAGCTAACAACTGCGTCAATTCAGGCGTGAATACCTTTTCAAATCTGAAATTTCCCCACCACGTAATGACCACGTTGCGGGCGATCAGCCGTTCGGCCATCGCTCGAAGAACTGCCGGCGGGGCTGCCTCGTCTACGAAATGAAAACCGCGCTCACCGGTTTGAGCAATCATTTCCTCAATCCGGTCCACCAAGACATCAGCTGAGGCAGGATCGTAGCGCCCGATATAATCGAGTGAAGTGTCACAAAAACTACACTTTTTCCAATAGCAGCCGTGCGCGAGAGTTAACTTATTCCAGCGTCCATCCGACCAAATTCGATGAGTCGGATTGAGCATTTCAAAAATCGACAAGTAGCGATCGAGCGGTAACCCCTCATAAGAGGGCGTGCCGGTCTCGCGATGAGGGATATCATGAAATGAAGGATGACTCACGAAAGCTACTTTGCCATCCATTCGGCGAAAGGTCCGAAACAACTCCTCAGCGGGTCGCTCACCCTTGAGGTGCTCCAATAAGCAGAGAATCGGCCGCTCACCATCATCCAGGGTAATAAAATCGACATAATCAAAGACTCGTGGATCAGAGAGTTGCCTTAACTCAGTGTTCACATAACCACCCCCCAGCAGAATTTGAGTCTTAGGTGAGATTTCGCGAATTTTTTTGGCTATTCTGAAAGCGCCATAAACATTTCCAGGAAATGGAGCCGTCAAACCCACCACGTCCGGGTGATGCGAGCTCATCAGCTGCTCAACGATCGCCTCCAAAGTTTTATCTACTATCGTAGTTGAACTACAGAGAGCATCTTGCAGGGGATCAAAAGTCGGCACGCTCGCCGCGAGCTTCTCGCCGTATCGAGAAAGCTCAAACTTTAGATCGACTCCCTCTCGAATCACATCAGCCAGATCATCGATGTAAAGACTAGCCAAAAACTTAGCCCGATCTTGAACTCCGAGCGAACCAAAGGCCCAGCTTAAAGGATCGGGATCATCCTCGGCCATTCCCTCTTGAATCGCAACAAAACGAGAACCTTCGGGCAAAAATGCGCGGGTGACGATCCTCAGCGCTAGACTGGGATTTTTACCCTGTAAAAACTCGATCACTGGCGTCACCGTGGCTCGATATTGCTCAAAATTTTCCAGGAAAAACTCCACAAACGAATTTAAAGGGGCGTTCCTCAAAATCAATTGCTCATGAATTTGAGTGAGGCCTTCCCTTGAGAGAAGCGTTAAGACGAGCTCCAAAGCGGGGTCGGCTTGCGCGACTGAATACCCCTGTTTTTTCAAAAATCCCGTCAAATAGGCGGTCGCGGGATAGGGCGTATTCAACTGGGTCATCGGGGGAGTCAAAAGTAAGATTTTCATGTCGGGGGATTTTTTAGGTTTAAAGACGTTCTTTACGTGTCCATACGTTCCGGCGATTTATACCATCTCCGACAATATTTATCCAATATTTCTTGTAGCGATCTGTAGGAGGATATGGGATGAAAAGGATATGTTATCACTTTGGCAAGAAGTTTTTAAACCCCACTCAAAGATCAAGCGCCTCGGCCAACTCAAGGGCAAAAAACACAGCGAGGCCGCGTACTTAGCAGGTCGGCACTCTCGAGTCGAGGAAGTACTTCGACTTTTCAGAATTTTTATCGAGTTTTTGCGCGGAACCCGGGCACTCCACCGTATTGGTCCAGCAGTCACTGTTTTTGGTTCGGCTCGTTTTAACGAGGGTCATCCCTATTACGAGCTCGGTCTCCAAGTTGGCAAAGCCCTAGCTGAAGCAGGTTACACGGTCATCACGGGTGGCGGACCAGGGATCATGGAGGCCGCAAACCGGGGAGCTCAAGCAGTCGGAGGAAAGAGCATTGGTTGTACGATTGCTCTCCCTCGTGAGCAAAATCCCAATCGCTACTTGGATCAGGTCATCAATTTTTATTACTTCTTTGTCAGAAAAGTCATGTTGGTTAAATACTCCTATGCCTTCATCATTCTGCCTGGAGGCTTGGGCACACTCGATGAAATGAGCGAAGCCATTACTTTAATTCAAACAGGTAAGCTTTATGACTTTCCAGTCATCCTGATGGGCAAGGACTATTGGAATGGATTTTCAAACTGGCTGCAAGACACTGTTATTCAAGCGGGCGCGACCACAAAAGCAGAACTTCATTTCGTGCATTTTACCGATGACCCACAAGAAGCCGTGAAATTAATCAAAAAAGCAACAGAAGGCATCGGGCTCAACCTGATCGCCTTGAACTCAACACCTAAGTAATATTTTAAGAAATGCTTTGAAACCCTGCTGTTTTCTTGTATCTTTTGAGTAAAATGGCTTGCACGGCCAAAGATTTAAACCTAAAACCGAAGTGAGGAGACTCAAATGGCTAAGAAAAAAACTAAATATTCCTTTATCAATGAACTCTACGAAGGCGTCTTAAAAACTGCAGAAGTCACCCGTAAGGGTCAAGTTCGGGTCAAGAGATCTGAGCTAAAAGCCTGTATTGAAGCTGCATTCACCAACGGCGCGAAGGCCGCTGCATCAGGCGAGCGCGTTCGCTTTCCCGTGATTGGCGCTCTCGTTCGCAAGGAAGTCAAAGCTCGTAAGGCTGGCAAGGGCACCAATCCCTTCACCGGTGGAACGATGGACATCAAGGCACGCCCTGCTTCCAAGAAGCCTCGCTGGTCTTTTCCTCGCTCCTTGAAAGATACCTTCGCTAACAAGCGCAACTGGTAATTTTTTTAGTGCCACGTTTTTTCTAACGCAGAAGAAACGTGGCCTCTTTTTTTGGGGGTCTCCGATGAAACTACTGACTTTCTTGGATTCGCAAAAGAGACAAAGACTTGGAGTACTCCTCCAGAATGAAATTCTGGACGTGGCCCAAGCTGCACAAGAAATGGCGCAAGATTCGAGAAGTACCCCCCACAGTATGCTCGAGGTCATAGAAAAACAGGAGCGAGCCTTACCTCTCCTGGAGCAGATCGTTAGAGCCCACACCGAAGGTAAGCTCAGTCCATCCTCCTCGCTGCCTGAAGCATCAGTTCAAATCTTGGCACCCCTTCCCCGCCCCCTCTCCATGCGAGATGGGTATGCATTTCGACAGCATGTCGAAGCCGCTCGCAGGAACCGAGGGGTCCCGATGATCCCAGAATTTGACCATTTCCCTGTATTTTATTTCACCAACCACCTCGCTGTCACAGGCCCCGGCGATGTTGAGGTCCAAAAACTTGCTCAAAACAAGCTCGATTACGAGCTCGAAGTTGCCATCGTGATCGGCAAGAAATGCCGCAACGTTGCTGCCAGCCAGGCGGACGAATGTATTTTTGGATACATGATCATGAACGATTGGTCCGCCCGAGATTTACAAATGGAAGAGATGAAGCTCAACTTAGGCCCCGCTAAAGGGAAAGACTTCGCGACATCCCTCGGTCCGATTCTAGTGACTCGTGATGAGCTCAAGTCTTTTGCTATCCCTAGCCCCGTGGGCGAGCGCCATGACTTAAAGATGAAGGCCTTCGTCAACGGCAAGCAACTCTCGGAGGGCAACCTCAAGGATATGTCCTGGACGTTTGCCCAGATCATCGAAAGAGCCAGCTATGGCGTTACGCTCTACCCGGGCGAAGTCATCGGATCCGGCACCGTCGGAACAGGATGCTTACTAGAACTCAATGGCTCCAAGATTACCGATAACCTCTGGCTCAAACCCGGAGATGAAGTCGTGATGGAAGTAGAAGCGCTAGGTCAGCTTAAAAATCGTATTCAGGGAATTGAAATTTAATCCAAATGAAATTTCGACTCTATCACTACTGGAGATCCTCAAGTAGTTGGAGAGTCAGGTGGGCTCTTGCGATCAAAAAAATCGATTGTGAGTGGATTCCAGTCAGCCTTTTAAACGATGAATCCGAGCACCCAGACCATCTTCAGCGAAATCCGCTCGGATATGTACCAGTCTTAGAGGTCTCTCAAGGCGGATCCCCCAATCAAACTCCCTGGATTTTGACTGAGTCCACCGCCATCCTCGAATTTTTGGAAGAGAGCTTCCCTCAACCCTCTCTCCTTCCAGGAGACGCCTTCAACCGCGCCCGCATCAGGCAACTCGCCCAAATTATCAACTCAGACACCCAGCCCTTGCAAAATCCGAATGTTGTCGAGCGAGTGACTTCCGACCCCGCAAAAAAACTCGAGTGGAATCAATATTGGATCAGAAAAGGTCTGCACGCGTTTGAAACCCTCGCAAAATCCTCCGCCGGTAAACTCTCTGTCGGAGACACTGTCACTCTCGCCGATTTATGCCTCATCCCTCAGTGCTACAACGCACTGAGAAACGAAATATTGCTTTCAGAATTTCCCACTATCAAGCGAATCCACGACTACGCTCAAGACCTAGAAGAGTGCAAAAAAAGTGCTCCTGAAGCATTCATGCCAAAAAAATAACTAAAAATAATCGACATGGTTTAATAAAAAATTAGGGAACATCATGAAAGGCCGAGTGTCGCTTGGTTTGAGTTCCTGTTGACTGTCAGAATGATATCCCGAGAAATTTTTACAACTGGCACTATTGCTGCATTATTTTTAGTTAACTCTACTTATTCGATCAAAGGAGTGAGCGAGGAGAAAGGTACATAGCTATTGGTCGCTGCTGGCTTGTCTTCTTAACTCGTCTTAAGTCAGCCTTAGTAAGAGGAGTTAAGCATGATTAAGTGGTGTGCGTTTTGCCAAAGATTCCAGGGCCAGATTCCTCCCTTTGAGAGAATGCAATTGACCCACGGATTATGTCCACGTTGTGCGAAATTGGGGCTTCATTGGAGCGTTGAGCAAGAGCGGCGAATAGAGTACCTAGGCGATTTAGCCTCCAAATTTTGGAAAGCTGGGGTGACCCGAGATATCGGGGAACTCAAAAACATCATTGATGATGCAGTAAAAAATCGAATTAGGCCCATTGACTTACTTTTTGGGTTAGCAGGGCCTTCGCTAACAAAAGTAGGTGATCTGTGGGCGAAAAATCTACTCACCATCCAAGAAGAACACGCCTTTACAAAAACCTGCGAACGCTTCATTGAAATGATTCGCAACCGAGTTCAACTAAACCCTCGAACCTCTCGTGATAGCGAAGAAAACTCAAGCCCTCGAATCCTATTAGCGACTATTCCTGGCAATGAACACACTCTCGGTCTTCGATTTACCCAATTAGGGCTCCTGAGCATCGGTCTAACTTGTGAAATCATGGATGATGCCCATTCTATTGAGGAAATCCTAGAGCGCGCAAAAAAAATTCACGCTACGACCGTAGGTTTTTCAATTTCAATGGTCGAGCAAATGCCCATGCTTTTAGAGGCAATGAAAAGATTCGGCCATTCTGATTTAAACGTCAAAATTCTATTGGCCGGGGGCAGAGCGATTTCTGAGGGGCTCATTGACCAGCGGTCGCTTCCTAAAAATGTAAAACTTCTGTCCCTAGTTTTTGACGAGTCGGAACGAGCGCTCTTCACAGAAGATTCTCAACCGCATGCTGCTTAGATTTTGCTACCTAGATTTAGAGGATGACTTCAATGACCTATTTGAACCTAACCAAAGAAGAAAGTGGAAATCGAATCGTTCGAACTTTAATTGTCGAGGATGATGATGATTATGCCAATCTAGAAACTCGAATTCTGAGCCAAATCTCGAATCCTTCATTTATCCTCAGTCGGGCTATTTCTTTAAAAGATGCGAAACAGATCCTTTCGAAGGGAAGTATTGATTTCGTACTCCTAGACTTGTTTCTTCCTGATAGCTTTGGACTTGATACATTAAAAGAAATTCGCCGTTTGTTTCCTTCTGTCCCGATTCTTGTATTAACTGGAGTAGGGAGTGCTGAAATGGGAGTCTCAGCAATTAGGGAAGGGGCAGATGATTATTTAATAAAGAATCAAATTCGGATGGAAATTCTTCCACGCATCATCTTATACGCAATTGAAAAACGAGGCATTGAGATCGAAAGGGTGAGACTGTTTGAATTGGAAAAAAAAGCTAGATTAGAAGCTGAACACGCCATTATTGTTCGTGATTTATTTATATCAATCGCTAATCACGAGCTAAAAACACCGCTCACCTCCTTAAGATTAAAAATACAGCTTTTAGAGAAAACCCTAAGTAGAGACAGTGTGGTCGATGAAGCCTCTATCCAATCGGCGGTAAAAATGATGAGTCTCGTAGATCGTGACCTAGAGAGGTTCGGTCTTCTCATTGATGCCCTCATGGACTTTTCTCAAATTCAGGCCGGTACTTTGATTCTTAAGCTAGAGGAATGTAACCTGGCGGACGTGATTAGAGATGTAGTTTTATCCCTGAGACAGCCTATTGTCGCTGCTGGATGTCAGGTTCGAGTCAAGGGTGGAGCTCAGGTCGTTGGGCACTGGGATCGCCTACGACTCGAGCAGGTAGTCGCCAATCTACTGATGAATGCGTCGAAATATGCGCCAGGCAGAATTGACATCAACGTTGAGAAGAAGGGAGATTCAGCTATCCTTGAAGTGAGGGATTATGGTCCAGGCATTTCCGAGCAGGATTTAGCTCGTATATTTCATCCATTTGAGAGGGCCGTCCAGGGTCAAGGGATTGCTGGTCTAGGCCTTGGATTGTATGTGATCCAAAAGATCGTTCAATCTCATGGTGGTAAAATCTTGGTCGATAGCAAGCTGGGAAATGGAACGACCTTTAAGGTTCAGATTCCAACCCAACCGCAAGCAGCGTGAAGTCCTCTTCAGGCCTATGTTAAAAACGGGAGCGTAATCCTAAACTCTGAGCCACCCGAGGGTCTCCGGAAGTACTCAATCCTCCCGCAATGGGCCTCAATGATTTCCTTTACGATCGTGAGCCCCATACCAAACAACCCCTGCTTGCCGGATGAAGTCGTCATCGGGCTATGAAAAAGAGGGTCAAAGATTTTATCCTGTTGATCTAGTGGCACTCCTGGTCCTTCATCTTTGACTTGGATCTCGACTGCACCGTTTCGGTCAGTCAAAAGAACTGACACCTCCCGATTGATGGGAGAAAATCGAATAGCATTAGAAACAAGATTCGCAATCACCCAGGGAAACTTAACTAAGTCCAATCGGGCATGAATCCGCTCTGACCCCTCCTGAGTGTAAGTCAGAATCACGTCCCGATCCTTCGCAAGGACCCTGAACGGTTTAACCCACTCAGGCAAAAGATCACTCACCACGCACGCCTCGAACTTTAGTTGAATAGCCTTAGCGTACCCCTGAGTGACCTGATCAAACTCGTGAGCTGATGCTCGAATTCGCTCAACATCTTCTGATAAAATTTCAATCAGCTTCCGGGTGGGTACCGGCAGGCTATCTTTCTGGGAGACCAGGAGTTCGGTCGCTTTTCCCAGCGACTGCAGAGGCGAAGTCAACTCCTGAGAAAGGGAGTCAATGAGGTCACTGCGAAACTGATCCCTCTGCTTCTTTTCCGTAATATCGTGAAGTAGATAGAGAAGCCCTGCGGGTTGCTTCTCTTCCTGGGGAATTTTCTTAACCCTCGCCGAAAAAGTTCTCCTCTGATGCTGCGAGGTCAACAATTCAACTTCCTGCGAATGGGTCATCGATTCGTTAAACAGAGATCTGAGCTGGAGGTAGTTTTCATGGAGTGTGGAGAGATCTCTCCAATCCTGACCCACCACTTTTTCCCTCGGGAGATCAATCAACTGCAGAAGACAAGAGTTGGTATGAGTCACCCGGCCATCGGTATCAATAACCAGCAAGGCATCCTCGACTGCCTCCAACAATACACCCAGGCGGTGATTCTGATGGAGCAGTTCTCCGACATCAAATTTTTCTGCTTCAGACACTTTCTTCCAAAGGCGATCCAGTTCGGTGACGAGGACGAATAGCTCTAAGCTCGACTGCTGACCCAACTTCAGCTTCTTTCCAGCTTCGGGTCTTCCCTGAAGCACCTCAGCGAGACTCTTAATCGGTGCAGCCAGCCGGCTAGCGAGGTAATCAGCCAATAACACCGAGAAAATGACACTCATCAAAAAGTAGCCAGCAAGAATTAAATCAGTCGCCATCCCTCCTGTACTTAAAAGAAACAAGAAAGGCGGGAAACCGAGGGCACAAAAAAGAACAACCAAGATCAAAAAGGAACGGTAAATCTTAATCCTGAAGGTAGGAAGCGCTGTCATGATCGATCTCCCCAATGGTCTCTGCGGGCATTTCCAGGATGACTCGAACCTGGATCATTGCCCCAGCCTTCTGTATTACCCGTCGTGGTCACAATATGCACATCCACTCCGATTGAGTCATGAATAAAACTTTGAATCACTGATCCCTTGAGTCGCTCAAGAAGGGGGGAAAAACGGGACTTGCCAAAAACGGCGTGCTTAACATGGTGTGTGGCGGCAAAGGTCACTAGAGTCTCCACTACGTTTTCTCCTTGAAGCGTCACGACTTCCGCACCCAAACTTTTCGCTAATTTCAAATTATTTTGTAATTTTCTCTGTAGACCTGAATCAATATTAATCGGAGACTCAGCATTTTTTTGAACATAGACGGCATAACAACGAGTTGAAAGTTGCGCAGCCAGTCGGGTCGCCTTCCTAATGAGGACCTCAGCATGCGTTGGATCAGAACTCAACGCAACCATCACTGCTTCTTCAGCAAGATCTGCAGCCCGCTTTTTCAACATCGCTTGTTCTTCAATTTTTCTAACCTGATCACCAGCCACTTCCCTTAGACAAATCTCACGTAAAAAGGAGAGGTTCTCCGGCGTGAAAAAATTTTGAAGGGCGAGTTCTGCCTTTAATTTTTCATAAATTTTGCCTGATCTCAGGCGCTCCCGGAGTTCGTCGAGCGTGACATCGACGATCACCACTTGATCCGCATGCCTGAGTACCTGATCTGGAATCCTCTCGTGAACTGGAACCTGTGTTGCCTCGTTCACTTTATCTGCTACGGATTCAAGGTGCTGCACGTTTAAAGTGGTGATGACGTTAATGCCGTGATCCAAAATTTCAAAAACATCTTGGTACCGTTTTTCGTTCTTCGCATCCCGAACGTTACTGTGGGCGAGCTCATCGATTAAAACCACCTGTGGTCGTCTTTTTAAAATTGCAGGCACATTCATTTCTGGGAATTCTTTGCCTCCCACCGAAGAAAACCTTCTTGAAACCTGCTCCAAGCCCTCGATCAATGCCGTCGTCTCTGGGCGGTTATGAGGTTCAACATACCCAATCACCACGTCCATACCCTGCTTCCTCAGCCGGTGGCCTTCCTGAAGCATTTCATAAGTTTTCCCCACTCCAGCCGCGTAGCCCAAGTATACCTTGAGAGAACCCTTCGTTTTCTTGGCGATCAGCTCCTCGAATCGTGTCATCGTCATGGATCCAGATTACACTAATTATAAACGAATGAGCAAAGCAGTATTAATCCGGCTCTCAGCTCGCTGCAAATCTGGATTAAACCCCGCGACGGTGCTACCTGGACTGCCTTGATTTCCTCCGAGAGGCGTCACGCCTCCTGGGCCAGCAAAATACGGGACGTTCGCCTCGCGATGGATCCATTCAATCCGAAAGGTCACGAACTGGCTGGGCATATAGTCGAACGTCACCGAAGTATCCCAGGCCTGAAAAGAATCCCCTGGATTTTGAGTAAAATAAGACGTTCCCGACGAGGCCGTGGCCCCATTGATGGCTGGCATGATCACTAAATAACGGCCTGGGTTAGAAATCGCGCCGGTACCCAGCGTCAAAGCAAATTGATCCTTGGAAAACCAAAACCGATTGTAGAGCATGTACCCCATGAAATATTGAGATGGGCTGGCTGCGCTTCCACCTCCACAAGAGACTCCCCCTCCGCTTTCACATCCCAGATCTACGGTGAACGAAAAAGCGGCCTTACTCAAGAAATGACTGGGTTGATCTACGTATTTGACCTGTGCACTACTGTCACTATGAACTCTCATTCTCGATGGGATGCCCAGGGTATCGTGACCATAATATTCATTCGTCACAAAAGAAAGCGAACTGGTAGGCCTCCAAAGCATCGAGAATCCGACGCCCGGGGCGTCGTTATACATTCCGTAGGATTGCCAGCCGTTGACCAGCCAAAACTCCGTTTTCAGCTTGTCTGAAGGAAAAAATTGAAGGCGAATCCCATTGAAAAACCACGGGGTATTTGCTGAGACATAGGACATCTGATAGACCCAGTTATCATAGTTATAGTAGCTACATAACCCGATGTAGGACATGAATGTTCCGACATCTATATTAATTCCATTCCAAATATCCCAGTGATAACCGCCATAGGCCTCTGAGACATATCGATAGGCACTCGATAGATCCCATTGGCCACGACTCACGCTGCCATCGCTTCTGGGAGTCATACTGGAATACATTCCAAACTGTGTAAACACTCTTCCGCGGATATTTTTGTAGTGAAAATCTCCGCCGACACCCAATTGCTGGACTTGGGCTTCATTGGTTCGACCTGAGTTACTGGAACCCACCAGTGTGTGATCCCTTGAATGGTTGAAGCTATAAACATAATTAGAATCAAAAGTAAACTCGCCCGTAAAAATCTTACTGTCTAAGGGGAACTCCGTCTGCCTGCTATTGCCATTCAGCCAGGAGAAATCAGCAAAGACAAATGGGTCCTTAGCTTCGGCGGGTGCGAACGAGGGCGCAGGCACAGGATCGGCTGCGTATACTGAACTAATCGAAAATACTAAAAAAGGAATTAAAAGAGGGTTTTTCAATAAATGCTTCATCCATTCGGCTCCAATTTAGAAATATTATTTTTGCTTGATCGAGCAAAACGAGGTCTCAGACCCGCATCGTACTCCCGCGGCGCTCACGCTGCTCTGTAGACCTTCTCCGCTCGATCGCGCCTGAGCATGCAATGGGTAGGCTCGATCGAGCTCCAAATTAAGGACAAGAATATTGACAGTGGGCTCGCCAAAAATCCCCCATTGTGGACCCGTCGTATGAGCATCAATGAGAGATTTCAACTGATCTGAATTTATGCCTCTGGCTTTTGAAACCCTACCCACTTGAACCCATGCTCCCCGCGGACTAACATGGGGATCCAGGCCACTTCCAGAAGCCGTCACCAAGTCGTTAGGCACCTCACCCCACTTAAGATCTGGATTCTCTTTCAGAACCGATTCCAAATTAGATTTTAAGCTGTCGTGGAATTTTTGATTCGTGGGTCCGAGGTTTGAGCCAGAGGAACTCGTCGCATCGTAGCCACTCCCTGCTAATGACGGCCTTCCATGAAAATACTCTGGGCGAGTGAAAACCTGCCCGATCAGTTTGGCCCCGACGAGCTTTCCATCTCTTTCAAGTCTTCCGCCCGAGGCCTGATCCGGAAAAAGGATTTTTCCAAAAACGGTCACGACCGCAGGGTACACACCACACACGAGAAGTGCTAACGAGCCGGTGGCGACTGCAGATTTGAGCGAAGATTTATAAATTTGCTTCAACATGCAGGGCTCCTTTTAAGCAAGTCCCAAAATGGAAATCAAGACATCGATAAGCTTAATCCCAATGAAAGGGACGGTAATCCCTCCTAGACCATACACTAAAATATTCTTTCTTAAAATCCTTGAAGCTGATTGGGGTCGGTACTCAACCCCGCTCAAGGCGAGAGGAATTAAAAAAATAATGATCAGAGCATTAAAAATTACGGCCGATAGGATTGCACTTTGAGGACTTTTCAACCCCATAATATTGAGGGCTCCCAGGGCCGGTAAAGTAGCAGAAAAAATTGCTGGAATAATAGCAAAGTACTTTGAAACGTCATTTGCAATACTAAAAGTCGTGAGTGAACCTCGCGTGATGAGAAGCTGCTTTCCGATTTCGACGATTTCAATGAGCTTCGTCGGATCGGAGTCCAGATCAATCATGTTTCCGGCCTCCCTGGCCGCCTGAGTTCCTGTGTTCATTACGAGTCCGACATCGGATTGAGCTAGAGCGGGAGCATCATTGGTGCCATCGCCCGACATCGCCACCATTCTCCCGTCCGTTTGATAACTTTGAATCAGCTTGAGTTTGTCTTCGGGCTTGGCCTCAGCAAGAAAGTCATCCACTCCTGCCTCCTGTGCGATCGCCCCAGCAGTGAGGCGATTGTCTCCGGTAATCATAATGGTCTTGATTCCCATGGCACGAATACGTTCAAAACGATCTCGAATCCCGGGCTTCACAATGTCTTTGAGATGGATCACACCGACTGCTTTACCATTTTTTGCCACGACTAAGGGCGTCCCCCCCGTGCTAGCAATTTTCTTCACCGCGGCCTCGAGTTGAGGACTCATAGTTTCATTTGCAACCGTCTTCATCCACTTCTGAATAGCGTCCATCGCTCCTTTTCGAATCTGAAGTCCCTTCCCGTCCACTCCACTCATTCGAGACTCTGCTGAGAAAGGGACGGCCTCGCAGTCAGTAGGCACTTCTGATTTCGCTCCGAGGCTTTTGGCTAACGTCACGACTGAGCGCCCCTCGGGAGTCAAATCGACCGCTGAAGCGGTCAGAGCAATGGAGGCCACCTCTTTTTCGGTCAACCCCTCTTCAGGAATAAAAGCGGTAGCCATTCGATTTCCCATGGTGATCGTGCCAGTTTTGTCTAACAAAAGTACATCCACATCGCCCGCGGCCTCAACTGCTCGCCCTGAGAGAGCCAGAACATTACGCTGAACTAAGCGATCCATCCCAGCGATTCCAATAGCCGAAAGGAGCCCACCAATAGTAGTCGGAATTAGACACACCAAAAGCGAGACGAGGATCACCACAGAGACCGAAGTTTGGGCATAGAGCGCAAAGGGCTTTAGAGTGACAGTGGCCAACAAAAACACAATAGTAAGACCGGCCAACAAAATATTGAGAGCGATCTCGTTCGGGGTTTTTTGCCTCACCGCTCCTTCAACCAGCGCAATCATTCGATCTAAAAAAGACTCGCCCGGATTGGTAGAAATTTGGACATAAATCTGATCGGAAAGGACGGTGGTCCCTCCGGTAACGGCGCTCCGATCCCCTCCTGCCTCTCGAATCACCGGAGCGGACTCACCTGTAATTGCAGACTCATCTACTGAAGCCACTCCCTCGATGACCGTACCGTCTGCGGGGATCAACTCCCCTGCTTCGACCATGACAATATCTCCCTTGATCAACTGAGAAGAGGGGACCCTCTCGACCTTCCCTGGGGATATCTGTCGCTTTGCTTGAGTCTCGGTCCGGGCCTTTCTTAGATTCTCAGCCTGGGCCTTTCCTCTGCCTTCGGCCATAGCCTCGGCAAAGTTTGCGAATAAAACTGTAAACCAGAGCCAGATGGTAATCTGCCCATTAAATAATGAGTTCTTAATCAGAACCTCCCTGCCACCGTCGATAAAAAAATCAGAAAAGAAAGCAATCGTGGTCAGAAGGCTTCCGATTTCAACGACGAACATCACAGGGTTCTTCATCATCAACCGAGGATGGAGCTTTTTAATGGCATCCTTGAGGGCTGGCCGAACCAGAGCTGGGTTCCAAATCGATGATTGACTCATAATCGTCTCCTCGAAGTCGCAAACTATTTGTAAGAGTGGCCTTGAAGCATGTCGAAATGCTCGGCGATGGGGCCCAATGAAAGGGCTGGAAAAAAGGTCAAGGCACCCACCAAAATAATCACTCCCAAGAGCAGCCCGACAAAAAGTGGCCCATCAACTGGAAAAGTTCCCTCGCCTCCCGGATGAACCCTCTTCTTCACCATGGACCCGGCAAGAGCAAGCATCGGGATCATCATAAAGAAACGGCCAAAAAACATGGCAAAAGCGAGAGTTAGATTCCAAAAAGGAGTATTGGTTGAAAGCCCAGCCAAGGCGCTTCCATTATTTCCAGTCGCCGAGGTAAAAGCGTAGAGAATCTCAGAGAAACCATGCCCGCCGGGATTTCCAACCCCCGCAACCCCCGCAGCGTCCAATGACCCCCAGGCTGTAAAACCCAGAATGGAGAGGGCCATCACGATCAGGGAAAACATCACATATTTCACTTCGCGCCCTTCGATCTTCTTACCTAAATATTCGGGAGTTCTACCTACCATGAGCCCGGCGATAAATACGGTAAGAATGACGTACATCAACATCCCATAAAGACCTGAACCCACCCCACCAAAAATCACTTCGCCCAGCATAATATTAACGAGAGGGACAAGCCCCCCGAAGGGAGTATAACTGTCGTGCATCGAATTCACAGCGCCGCACGACGCATCCGTGGTGACGGTCGCAAATAAGGCAGAGTTGAAGATACCGAAGCGAGCCTCCTTTCCCTCCAGATTACTAGAGCTCACACAACCCAATTTTTGATAGATGGGATTTCCCTGATACTCAAAATGAGAGCAGATCAAAGCTCCCGCCAGAAAGACGATGAGCATCGCGCTCCAGACTGCCCAGCCATGCTTCAAATTTCCAACTTTTTTCCCCAATAAGTAAACCAGCGCGCTCGGAATCAGAAAAATAGAAAGCATTTGAATAAAGTTAGATAAGGGCGTCGGGTTTTCATAAGGATGTGCAGAGTTGGAACTAAAAAACCCGCCCCCGTTGGTTCCCAGCATCTGAATGGCCGATTGAGAAGCAACAGGCCCCTGAGCAATCGTTTGCTTGGCCCCCTCTAGGGTCGTGATCTCCTGATAGGGTAAAAAGTTCTGAATTACCCCTTGGGAGATTAAAATAATTGCAATTACCACACAGAGAGGAAGAAGCACGTAAAGCGTGCCGCGGATGAGATCGGCCCAGAAATTTCCGATTCCCTGCCCTTCCTTTTTCGCGAGCGAACGAATGAGAGCTACGGCAACCCCCATGCCCATGGAGGCCGAAACAAAATTCTGAAACGTCAGACCCACCATTTGAGAAAAGTAGCTCAGCGTGCTCTCTCCGCCGTACGACTGCCAGTCGGTGTTGGTCACAAAGCTCATGGCTGTATTGAATGATAAATGAGGAGTGACTACCCCCTGATGCGCTGGATTCAAAGGGAGAAATGGCTGTAGCCTGAGTACTGCATAAGTAAAAACGAGCGATACTGCGCTAAATATGAGTAGATCGATTGCATACTTAGCCCAGTACTGATCTTCACAAGGATCAATTTTGAGAAGTCGATAGATGAATTTTTCCACCGGTCTCAGTACGAATGACAAAAAGGTTTTGTCTCCATCGTAAACTTTTTCTAAGTACAGACCTAAAGGCTTAGTGCTCAAAAATAGAATGACGACCAAAAGAAAAAGCTGAAGAAGGTCTCGCAGGCTCATCGATATATCCTCATGCAATTTTAGTTCAGCAAGCCGAACTAAAATTTTTCTGGATGAATGAGAGCGTAAAACAAGTAAACCAAAATCGCCCCAGCAACGAAAAGGAGCCCACTATCGACTAGGGTCATAGCTTCCTCCGCTCTAATTATTTAAGGCCACCACAAGCTGTCACAAATGCTACTGCTGTCCCGAAACAAATCACCAGAAAAAATAAATTCATCAAATCGGTCATTTTATCCCCCCGGCTATTCCCCCCGGATCCGAGCACGCAATACCAAAACCGAAACCGCAGCCCGTTGATATAAGCTATAAAATCGATTTAGAATTAATTCTCAAGACTGATCAATATCTAGACGTTATCCCAAATGAATTTTTCTTTATCTAAAGCATGATTTGCCAAGGACTTAATCAGCTCATCATCATTGTCATCGATCTTACCGAAATTGGATTTAGTTCTCCTTCGTACCTGACCTGCAAATACTGTGAGAATTTCAATTTCTTTCTCAGCAACGATCTCACCATTCTCATGAATGGATGTACTCACTCGACTTATCACACAAGACAAAGCAAAGAGGTCGATCATGATATCGGCCAAACGCTTAGTTGCAAACTGCTTGCCAATAATATTTTTGCCGTGTTTTCTGAGGATACGATCTGCCGCTACTGATAAATCTCGAACGCCCTCTTCAAAAATTGCAGTCTGCGCTTTGACTCGAGGATGAGCCTGAGTAAAGGTCTTCTTGGAGCCCCCGACTCCCGTAACCTGCGAGAGCTTTTTTCGACCATAATCAGAGAGTAACCCAAATCCCTTAATTGGGTCGTTGAAAATCCCCTCAAGCGAGCTTGCGAGCTCCTTGAGCTGGGCTCCCACATCACTCATGGCAGACAAGGCAATAAAGAGACGGAGAATTTCGTTCGTCCCCTCAAAAATTCGATTGATTCGACAGTCTCTGACAATTCGCTCGTAGGGGAACTCGCACATGTACCCGTTTCCGCCCGCGATCTGCAGCGCTTCATCGGCAGTCCGCCACAAACTCTCCGTGCCAAAGACTTTGCTAATTGCCGCTTCGACTGCATAATCTTCGTAACCTTGATCCACTAGACCGGCAACGAGAGCAACCACAGCCTCAGTGGCGTAACACTCCACCACCATATGCCCGATTTTTTGCTTAATCAGGCCGTAATCCGCAATTTTTTTACCAAATTGGGAACGCTCCTTGGCTTGCTTCGTCGAAAGTTCAATCAGATGTTTCATCCCGCCGACGCAGCCCCCACCTAAACCGCTCCGTCCAGCATTGAGAATTTTCATGGCGACCTTAAAACCCTTGCCAACCTCACCCAAAACATTCTCTTTCGGCACGCGGACTTGATCCAAGTGAATCGTCGTCGTCGAACTCGCGCGCAGGCCCATCTTGTCCTCGTGGGGACCACAAGACACGCCACCCAAGTCCCGAGTCACAATAAACGCTGTCATTTGCCCGTCGGTTCCCTCCGTCTTGGCAAAGACCGTAAAAAAGTCTGCAATCCCACCATTGGTGATCCAAAGTTTTTCCCCGGTGAGGACCCAGTGATCTCCATCTAATACCGCTTTAGTCTTAATCGAGGCGGCATCGGATCCTGCTCCAGGCTCCGTCAAACAAAAGGCAGCAATCATCTCTCCCGACGAGAGTTTCGGATAATATTTCGCTTTCTGCTCCGAAGTCCCGAAAAGGAGCAATCCTCGCATCCCAATAGAACTATGGGCTCCTACCGTGAGTGCCACGGAGCCATCGTATTTTCCTAACTCCTGAAGCATTCTGGAATAACCTGTACTGCTCAGACCGAGTCCACCAAACTCTTCGGGTATAATAAGGCTGAACATCCCCATCTCCCGCATCTCTTGCAAGAACTCGGGGGGCAGTTCGCCGGCGCGATCCCATTTCCTAAAGTCGCCGCCTTTGTCCTTCAGCCAATTTTCGAGGCTAGAGAAGATTCCGGTGAGCATCTCTTTCTCTGAGTTTTTCATCTTAGGAAAGGGATAAATAATATCCTGTTCAATCTCACCCATACAAAGCGAACGCATGAAACTCATTGTCTTATTTATTTCCATAAATGATTCTCCTCGGAAATAAACGATATCAGAATTTTAAAAAGAAACCTATGAGAGCGAGCAAACTCAGGAAAATTTGAATTTTGAGGCCTTGAGTTCTCATTTGGCACAAATGTACGGACACGGGACCAGAAGCTTGATAAACCCTTAGAACCTGTCGATAAATCAAGGGCACGCATAAAATCACAAGCTGAAAAACACGGAGCGGAATACCGCCCCAAATCGAACCCAAACCCAGCGAGACGTAGGCCATCGCGTAGAGAACGAGCAGAAAATACCTAGACCTCTTATAACCGATCCAAATCGCCCAATTTGACGCACCGCTCTGCCTGTCGGCTTCAAAAGTTTGGAGATGCTTAGAATGGAAAGAAGCCCAAGAGGTCAAGCCGAAGAAAAACCCAAGGACAAAATCACTCAAATCCCATCGATGAAATACGGCCTGAGCCGCACCCACCGTCAACACCGGCCCAGTGAGTAGAAAAACGATGAAATCGCCGACAGCTCGATACCTCAGTGCCCACGGACCGCTCGAAAACTGGGCGACTCCAAAAACACCGACCAATCCCAAAAAAACTAAGAACCCAGAGCCCAACTCCAAAAGCGGCAAGCCCAACGCAATGGCAAGCCCCCAAAAGGCCCAACCCCAAACTCTTAGGACGCGCGCACTCACCCATCCCCGTTGAAGAACACCACTTCCGCCCACCATTCCCGGACGATCGACTAATCGGAGATGATCTTCCACATCGTTCAATAAATGGACCGCCAACTGTAAGCAGAGAATCGAAAAAATAACGAGAACTGCGTCACGATGCGAAGGGATCCATCCCCGGCTCCACCCGTCACTCACTAAAACGGCCAAAACGGGCGCTAGAGCTAGACCTAACCCCATGGGTCGAATCGCCTGAAGAGCAACTCTCCAGGTGTTTGGTTTTTCTAACTGGCTCGTCGGAGTGACCTCAAAGATGACGGACTCAAGCCCGATTGGATGGGAGGCCACTTCGCGAGGTAGCACGCTCCAGAGCTGGTTCTCCCACCTGAGCGTACCATCCAATAACGCCGCACGTAATTCGGCCGAGTTTTGCCTCAAACTCAGAATTTTTTGGCTCACCGAACTCTCTCTCTAAGATAAACTAAAATCGACCTTAAGGCTTGCACCGACTCAAGACTCGAGTTCGGGAGCTGAGAGAGTTGGTCGAGGATCTGTCCAGCCACCTCTAGCTTTGCATCCGCTCGAGCACGAACCTTAGCAGCTGCATTCTCTAAATCGGCAGGTTCCCAGGGCCAAAGAACTGAAGCGGGAACCGCTCCGAGAATTTGTTGAAGCGGCTCTAACAGAGAAGGACGCGCTTCAAGCATTTCAAGCGTAACAAAGTTAACGAGCCCTTCCCTCACGTCTTGAGCGAACGGCTTTTCGCCCTTCAGATCGTAATCAATAACATCGTCAATCATTTGGAAAGCTATCCCCAGGCACTCGCCAAATTGCCGGGCCAAATCCACCCAAGACTGATCTTTCCCCGCAAGTCGGGCCGCAGTTCCGCAGCACCATGACATTAAACTGGCGGTCTTCTTCTTGGCCACAGTCTCTAGATGAATCCGATTAACTCGACCCACCTTCCGAGCTTCCAATTGAAGCCATTCCCCACTGACCAACTCTTCCACCGTATTCGCTAAGTCCGCAATAATTTCAATCTCACCCAAGTTCGAGAGCTCTGCCATTACTCGGGCCAAAAGCAGATCTCCAGCGAGGACAGCACGGGCGTTGGAGGAGCGGGCATTTAAAGTAGGGCGATGTCGTCGGGTTGGACTCTCATCGATCACATCATCGTGAGCCAAGGTGGCCGCATGCACAAACTCCGCGGCACGCGCGTAAGGCTGAACTCGATCGAGTTCCACCCCAAAGATTTGTCCCATCAGAAAGCACAGAGTCGGCCTGAACTTTTTTCCGCGAAATAGAACCGTCTTACTGAGCAAAATATCAATCTCGGGAACTGAATAAACATTCAGCCCCAAGTCTAAGCTTTCAATTGCTCGCTTTGTTTCTTTCGGAAGCCAATCCAAAACCATTTTGATGAACCTTAGCCAGGACCTTTAGCATGAATGGATCGATTCTTAAAGCTTTCTCGTTTTTTGTAATACAGGCTCAAAACTCCGAATGCGGTAAAGACCTCGACAAACGGACGTGGGACGATCGCTGCAAAGAGTATCCATAAAAACATGCATCGCCTCAGGATAAAGAGCCTGTAATCCTGCCAAGTTATGAGGCTCATTCTCAAACGACGCAACCAGAACACCTAACCTTCGAAGCCGCTCTGCGGCTGTTTTTTTAAAAACAAGATCACTGACATTCTTAGACGGCTTCATCCACAGCCGAATCGATGAGTGCCCTGAAGGAAAGCCATCTCGGACCAAATTGGCCTCCGTGCCGAGACGCATGCCGTCTTCATCCCTGCCCGTCAGATAGACGATTTGAGCCCCATCTTGGTGAAGTCCCCTGACGTATTCGGCGGCACCTAAATAAGGCCGATCCCACCTGAGCCATTCATTTCGAAAAAATCGATCGGACCAAAACTTTTTAACTGAGTCTAATGCTTGAGCTCCAGAACCCACAGTAGGATCCAGGCCAAGAGAGATCCAGGTATCCCGAACAGAATAACCCACATGTGATTCATCTAAATGAGAAAGTCGTTCCCGCTCCTCAACGAACCGCTGAGACACAGTGGAATCTAACCACTCTTTCAAGATCTGATGACTCCTGGGCTCGACCTGATAGAGGGTAGAATCTAAATCCAATAGCACAACTGGTTTTCCAGCCAGGACTACCCGGCTCCTGACTTGATTAAGAACCTCCAACGGGTTGAGCGGATGAAACTCACACGCCGCCGACCACTCGCCTCTAGCCAGAAGACGAGTCTCTGTGCCGGACCCAGCTCCGGACCCAGCTCCGGTAGTTAAATCAGAGATCCCTGGCATTTCAAGCTGATCAAAAGGCGGCTCCATCAACACTTCTGTTGTCAACATTTCTGGTGGAATTGGCTTCTTCATTCCCTCAACAGGTAACCGAAGCACCCTAACGCGGCAACCGAAAACATTGGGATGAGGCCCAAAGCCCCATCCCAACTGGCAACCAAAGCTGATTTGCTTGGTTCAAACTCAGGCTTTCTGCCCGGCCTTCTGACCGCTTTTTTGGCCCGCAGAGTTAGCAGCTTTTTGTCCTGCCTTCTGCCCGGCTTTCTGCCCGGCTTTCTGCCCACCCTTCTGACCAGCCGAAGTCGCACCCTTTTGTCCGTAGGTAGCTACAGCCGGAGCTGCCATACCAGGGGCAATGCCGGGCATCGCACCATAAGGCAAGCCAGGAACGCCATAAGGCATTCCAAGCAAAGGAGGAGGCAAGGGCAGACCCATCATGGGCAAGCCAATACCTGGCAATGGGGCATAGAAAGGGTTAATGCCAAAACCCAGCCCAGGACCGAAGCCGCCCAGGCCGAAGGGTCCGAACAGCCCCAGACCGAGAAGAATGTCATCGCCAAACAAATGAGACCGACCTGCTACAGCAGCGCGAGCGCCGCTACGGATAGCCGAGTCACGGATAGCAGGGCCGTGAACGACCTCGCTCGCAAAACTCATCGAAACGCCTGACACTGCGAAACTCAACACACTGGCCATAAGAACAAGAGATGGGAAGGACTTCATGATTATATCCTCGCTAGGCTGGTTTGGTTCGTCGATCAGCTATTGTGCAACCGAGGTGCCAAGCAACTTAAACGCCGAGATCCACTCGGACATGACTCGCGTCCCATTCAGCAGGCCTCATCCCAGCTCCGAGAGATTCGCATCGCAGTGTTAATCAAACCGACGTGAGAATAAGTTTGAGGGAAATTGCCCCAGAGTTCGCCCGTTTCGGGATCCATATCCTCTGATAAAAGCCCGACATGGTTAGCGTGGTGAATGACTGTTGAAAAAAGATCACAAGCCTCTGACTTTCTCCCAGCACCCCAAAGGGCGTCGGCCATCCAAAATGAGCAGACCGTGAAAGTCGTTCGGGGCGTTCCAAAATCATCAGGGGTTCGATATCGGTACACGCCACGCCCGACTCGAAGAATGCGTTCATAAGAATGGATCATGCGCTGAAATCGTTCATCTCGAAATGAGATGAAATTGACAGTAGGCAGGAGCAGGTTGGCCGCGTCGGGACTATCCCCACCATAACTTTGAGTATAAAATCCTACTGCTTCGTTCCAGCCACCCCGATCAATCTCCATTCTCATTCGATCTTTATGTGGACCCCATTCGGCGACCAACTCGTTTCGACCTAACTTGGCAGCGATTCTCAGTCCGCGATCCACAGCAGCCCAATTCATCAGTTTAGAAAAAATAGAATGCTTTTTTTCGCCCCTGAATTCCCAAATGCCCGCGTCAGGTAGATCAAAACATCGAATAGCCTGCTCGACTAATTGCCTGACATTTTTGAAGGCCTGCTCCAAGTCAACTCGATCAAGTCGGAGATCAAAGAAAGTAGGGGCAATGGCGAGTACCATTTCACCATAAACATCATGCTGATCCATTTTATACGCTGCATTTCCAACTCTCACCGGACCAAAGCCTTTGAATCCTCGAAGCTCGAGGAGCTCTCGCTCTAGCAAATCTTTTTTACCATCAATGCCATAGACAGGCTGTAGAATGCCTGAAGACTCTGAAGCACACAGATTCTGCAGATAGGAAATAAACTGTTCCATCTCCTCAAACTGGCCCAGGCGATTCAACGCGGTCACTACAAAGTAGGCATCTCGTAACCAGCAATAGCGATAATCCCAGGTTCGACCCGACTCGGGCCCTTCTGGCAGAGAGGTGGTGGTCGCAGCAATGATGGCACCCGTATCCTCATAGATATGAAGCTTTAGCACCAACGCTGAGCGTATCACCTCGCTTTGAAACTCAAATGGTATATTACAATGCTTTACCCAGGATCGCCAATAGTCGGCCGTGCGATCCAATTGCTCATCTAACTCAAATCGAAAAGCCCCATCGAAGGGCTCACCAAAAGAAAATACAAAACGCTTAGCCTCCTTAAGCTGAAAGGGCACTCCGCTGACCACGTAAGAAATCGGAGCGTCAGTAGAGAGATAGAACGATGAATCATGGAATTCAAATTTTACGCTCGAAGAAAGAAGTGAAACACGAGGAGCTTCTCTGCCATAATCAAATCGAGGATTGCAACGCACCACCACCTGCGGAAATCCTTGGATCGGCCTCACAATTCGAACTATTTGAGTGGGGCGATGATACTGATCTCCGCGACGGTAACGAGGCGCAAAATCAAGCACTTCGAACTGCGATCCATCCTCCAGGGTGAAGTGCGTAACCAATACATTGGTATTAGTCATGTAATATTGTCGTGAGCTCCATCGAGCTGCTGGACCAGAGGATCCTGGCCCAATGCTCCAGCACCCTCCTTTCTCTTCGTCTAAAAGAGAGCCAAATACACTCGGCGAATCCAGACGTGGCATACAACACCAAATCACTTTTGCATTTCGATCTACCAGGGCTGAAATCTGGCAATTGCCAATTAATCCAAAGTCGAGTTGTGACATGGTTACATTCCTCAGCAAAGGAGAAGCCACAACCTGAACTTAACAGGGAAAAAGAATCGCACTCCTGAGTCAATCAAAGCTTAGGCGCAAACTGCCCAGGCACATCGGTTGCAACCAAGATCATTAAGCATGAAACACCTTGATGATTCAACCTTCGCTGAAGAATTGCCATGGCTCCGCTCTCTTCGGGAAAGCATGCAGGACCACCAACTCATTGTGATCTCCAATCGTGAGCCATATATCCATCAACGACGAGACGAAAAAATCGAAATCATCCGACCCGCAAGTGGGCTCGTCACGGCGCTCGAACCGATTCTCAGGCAATTCGGAGGGCTCTGGATTGCTCATGCAAGCGGTTCGGCAGATTTAGAAACCGCTGACAAACAGGGCGAGATCCGCGTGCCACCCTCTCAACCCAGGTATACGCTTCGGAGGGTCGCACTCACCCGAGAGGAGGAGCTCGGCTACTATTATGGTTTTTCCAATGAGGGGCTATGGCCTCTTTGTCATCTGGCTCATAATCGGCCCATTTTTCGCCTCTCCGACTGGGAGCAGTACCAAGCGGTCAACCAGAGATTTTCAAATGCCGTCCCACTGGACTCCGATGGGAAAAACTCCCTCATCCTGATTCAAGATTATCATTTTGCTCTTCTCCCCCGACTCCTCAAACAGAGAGTCGCCACTGCTTCTCACCGACCCAAGATTGGAATCTTTTGGCATATCCCCTGGCCTAATCCCGAAGCCTTTGGAATCTGCCCCTGGAACCAGGAACTCCTCAAGGGAATGCTCGGCGCTGATGTGATTGGATTTCACACCCAGTACCACTGTAATAATTTTCTAGAAACCTGTAACCGATATTTGGAAGCTCGAATCGACTGGGAGAAATTTTCAGTCACGATGGATAACCAAGAGACTTTGATCCGTGCTTTTCCGATTGGAATTGATCCGTCCCCCGTCCGCACACTCAACTTGACCGAGATCAAGGACCTCAAAACGCGTTACGGAATTCATGCTGAAATAGTAGCCGTAGGTGTGGATCGACTAGACTACACGAAGGGAATAGTCGAGAGAGTCGAAGCGATGGAGCGACTCTTAGAGAAATACCCTCAGTATCGACAACGCTTAAGCTTAGTACAAATGGGTGCGCCGAGCCGAACTCATATTCCAGCCTACAGAGCCCTTGCCGCTCAACTCCGAGAGGCAGTCGAGAGAGTCAATTCCCGATTCGGCGACGACTCGGGGCCTTCGCCTTATCGCCCAGTTATTTTTCTCGGTGAACACCATGAGTGGGAGGAGATCCAATACTTCTACCAGATGGGGGATCTCTGCCTTGTCACTTCACTGCACGATGGAATGAATCTCGTCGCCAAGGAGTATGTTTGGTGTCAGGCTGCCGAGCGGGGGTCATTGATTCTCAGTAAATTTACCGGTGCAAGCCGTGAACTGACTGAAGCTTTGATCGTCAATCCCTACTCGATTGAAGAACTGGCTGACTCCATGGCTACAGCTATCGAACTCCCGACTGCCGAGCGCACGAGACGAATGCTCGCAATGAAGGAGAAAGTCCGCTCACAAAATGCCTTTCACTGGGCATCCAGTCAAATTCGGACTCTATTGACAGGGACTGCTGGGATCAGCACAGTTGCCAAAGCGAGCTAAAATGATTAAGCTCATTTCACATTCTCTAGGACGCTAACGATCATGATCCTCAAATTTCCAGATCCGCGCAAATCGACCCCCGAGGGAATCGTCGCCATCGGCGGCGACCTCGAACCTGAGAGCCTTAAATTGGCTTACAGTATGGGAATATTTCCTTGGCCAATCGAAGACTTCCCCCTCGCCTGGTTTTGCCCTCCCGAACGGGCGATCTTGGAATTTGACCAACTCCACGTGCCTCGGTCGCTAAAGAAGGTGATTCAGAAGCATCCGTTTCAACTCACCTTTAACCAAGCCTTTAGGCAAGTCATTCAGGAGTGCGCCCATACTCCACGAGCAGGACAAGACGGAACCTGGATTACTCCAGAGATGATTGAAGCTTATTCAGTTTTTAATCAGTTAGGTTACGCCTCCAGCGTCGAAGTCTGGAAAGAAGGCATCCTGATCGGGGGAATCTACGGTGTTGAAGTCGAAAGCATATTTTCGGCTGAAAGTATGTTTCATCATGTCCCGAACGCTTCGAAAATCGCACTACTCTATCTAATTCAGCATCTACAATCCAAAGGACTTACCTGGATCGACATTCAAGTCATGACTCCGCATATGGAAAAACTGGGTGCACGGATTATTTCGAGGGACGCATTTTTAGACCGGGTCCGATCAAATTTAAAAGCAAAGCTCTGAAAAAAAAAGGGGCCCTGCGCGGTGCAGAGCCCCTAAGATTCGATTCATTTGCTTGTTTTTCGCTAACTCTTTCGCTTGAGCGACAAGGTCAGAGTGAATTCAGCCACAGGCTCATTGCCGAGCTTGGAGGGCACCGTAGCTGTGACACGAACAGGCATGCTCTCGCGCTCACCGGACTCAGTCGCTTTTTGAACTAGTTTACGGATCGCTTCGCCATCCTCACAAGTAAAAAGCACATCGCCTTCGGCGCGCTTCAGGAAGCTAGCTTGGAAGTCCTTAAATACTAAGGAAACCAGATCGCCCTCTTCCTGAATGAGTCGCATCGCAATCAGACCACCCGCGCAGTCCGCACCTGCTGCAAGAACTCCAAAATACATCGAGTTCAAGTGGTTCTTAGTCCTCCGATTCAAGGGGACTTTCACCACACAACGAGCGTTAGACAACTCAGTGACTACCGGAGAGATAAAAAAGAGCACCGGAACCTTTAGAAGCCCAAAGGCCCTCAGGTAGAACGTATCCCGATACTTGGGTGGCACTTTTTTGGCTAAAGGCCCAGCCACCCATTTGGTCAAGGACTCCGCAGCCTGATTCAAGCGCATGAATTACTTCTTTTTAGCTTTCTTTTTACGGAAAGCAGCCTTCTTTTCAGTAGACCGCTTAGACTTTGTATCAAAGTAGGACTTCGCAACTGCGCGATCGGAATTCAACTTTAGAACGCGCTTTTTGCGTCCTTCAGCCTTCTTCTTGCGTCGAGCATTCAGAAGAACACCTTTTTCTTGCTGTTTTGCGGCCGGGGTTTGTGTTTCTGTTGTCATAACTCAAAATCCTTGTTTCAAAATTTTCTCGGCTTTGGACGAATGATCCCACTCCTGGTGGAACTGAACGCCTAGCCTATCGAAGTAAACTCACGTCTACCCCAAACTGATTGAGATTTCCAGCTTAGATTTGCTTAAACCGTAAGCTTAGTGCTGCCGAGGGCCCCGTTCAAACGTTCGTCGGCTCTTACCGAACTTTCCTGGGCGTGAATCACCACCGCTGCGGAAGTCCCCGCCGCGTCGATCCTGATCTCTGCGCGGCGATGGATAAGGTCGTGAGCCGCCATCAGAATCTGAGTTTTTTCGAATCGACGTGCGCACGATAGATAAGGTCCGTTGACCACCCTCTTCTGCTGCTGCAGCAGCAGGAGCTCGCTCCGCCGCAAAAATCTCAGGGAACAAAAGACAGAGAAATCGTCCTGCGATTTCATCGACGGGCTTGCCTGTTAATTCTTGTTTCCAACTTGGATCGAGAAGTTCAATCGCTCTTGCAAAATTCACCTGAGTGCGGAAAGGCTCAAGAAGATTCCCAATCTTCTTAGTTCCAACCTCTTTACGGGTCGGAATTTTTCCTTCCTTCATTTTTCTCTGCGTAAATTTCTCAATCCTGTGAATCAGGCCGCGCTGACTCGGAGTCACCAAGCTGACTGCAAAGCCAGACTGACCGCTTCGTGCAGTTCGACCAATTCGGTGAACGTAGGAGTCCATTTCACGCGGGATGGAGTAATTCAAAACATGGGTAATACCCTGAACATCGAGTCCTCTCGAAGCCACATCGGTACAGACCAAGATTTTTACTTTTTTGTCTCGAAAAGATTGCATGACGCGCTCACGAGCTGACTGATCGAGATCCCCATGAAGGCAATCGACTGGATAACTCTTTCCTCGAAGGAATTGAGTCAGATCGACGACCATACTCTTGGTCTGGCAAAAAATAATTCCGTAAAAACGATCGGCTGATTCAATCAACTTACAAAGGACTTCAGGCTTATTTGACTCCTGCGTGCTGTAGTAAATTTGTTCCAGGGTCGCGGGAAGCATTTCCGTGCGATTGACCTGAACTTGCTTTGGATTTCTCAGATACTCGTCCGCTACACGTCGAACACCGGGACTCATGGTCGCTGAGAAAAGCCAAGTATTGCACATGCCTGGAGGGATCTTGCCCAAAATGAATTCTAAATCTTCTTTAAAGCCCATCGAGATCATTTCGTCCGCTTCATCCAAAACGACCAACTCTACTTGATCTAATTTAAGGGAGCCCTTTTCGAGATGATCCACAACACGACCCGGGGTTCCGACTACGACCGCAGGACCTCTCTTAAGACCCTTTAGTTGGTCTCCGTAGCCAGTGCCTCCGTAAATCGGAAGCGCCTGAACGCCTTTAAATTTTCCAATGAGGTCAATCTGCTTAGAGACCTGGAGTGCCAACTCACGGGTTGGACAAAGAATGATGGACTGAACTGCACGAATCGTTGGATCCAGTCGCTCAATTAAAGGAATTGCGAAAGCCGCTGTTTTCCCTGTACCGGTCGCTGCGAGCCCCAAAAAGTCGGTAGGAGCAGCAGCAAGAAGAATCGGCAAAGCTTGCGCCTGGATCGGGCTCGGAGTCGTATAACCGAGCTCCTGAATGGCCTTAAGTAATTCTGGACTGACATTAAGTTCTTGGAAGGATTTCAAAAAATTCTCTTTTCTCTTAGCCAGCCATCATGACTAGCGGGTTATCCACGGGATTGACGGTATCGTCTTATCTTTGGCTGAGAATTTGAGTTTTTTGAGACTGGCTCGCAACAGGTCGGTCGAGTCATACTTAGGTCCGAAACTTTCGATCTCAGCGATCAATTTCGAGGCAACCTAACATACATTTTATATAAATGTTAGGTATTTTACGAACTCCGAGCCATTTTTCATAAAAACTATGATAAGAAGCTGCCCATGGATTACGGTAAGGATTATTTTGATGTGATCATCTTAGGCGGCGGCGGTGCCGGCATGATGTGTGGAATGCAAGCCGGCCAAAGAGGCCGTAAGGTACTCATTATCGATCACTCGAAAAAGATCGGTGGAAAAATTCTAATATCAGGCGGAGGACGCTGCAATTTCACTAATCTGGGCGCATCTGCAGCACAGTATGTCTCTCAGAATCCCCATTTTTGTAAGTCAGCTCTCTCTCGTTATAAACCCGAGGACTTTGTTTCTCTCGTTCGTAAACATAAGATTCCGTTTCATGAAAAAAAGTTGGGCCAACTTTTTTGCGATCGAACCGCGCAAGATATCGTCAACTTATTAAAAAAAGAATGTGAAGAAGCGGGCGTACAATTCCTTTCGGACTGCGAGATTTCAACAGTTTCACAAAAACAGCAAAACACGCCCTCTCAAACTTTTTTTGAAGTCAAAACAATCCGTGGCACCTTCGTAAGCCCTCACTTAGTGGTGGCCACAGGAGGCTTATCCATCCCCAAAATTGGAGCTACAGGACTCGGTTATCAAATAGCTCGTCAATTTGGCCTTGCTTGCGTCGGCACAGCACCCGCCCTGGACGGATTTACCCTTCCAGAACAAGGTCCACACTCATTTCAAGGATTATCGGGTCTGGCCGTGGACTGTACGATCTCCTCGCGTAAGATTAAATTCAGAGAAAACATTCTCTTCACTCATGCTGGCCTGAGCGGCCCAGCTGCTCTGCAGGCTTCTCTCCACTGGGAGAAAGGTGATTCGCTTTGGGTCGACTTTCTACCAGAAAAAGATAGCTATGCTTGGCTAGAATCTAGAAAGAGAGAAGGGAATCGAGCCCTAGCTAAAAATCTCCTCTCTGAACTCATTCCATCCCGGTTAGCCCAAAAACTTTGCGAACTTGCCTTACCCGCTGAAGAACCTCTGATACGAATCAGCGATCAGGAACTCCGAACTTTCTGCGAAAAACTCCACCATTGGGAAATCATTCCCACCGGCACCGTAGGCTACAACAAAGCCGAGGTCACGAGGGGAGGAGTCAACACCGACGAACTCTCCTCTAAAACAATGGAGTCCAAAAAAATACCAGGACTCTACTTTGTAGGTGAGGTGATCGATGTCACAGGATGGCTAGGCGGATATAATTTTCAATGGGCCTGGGCTTCAGGATGGGCTGCCGGCCAGGTAGTTTGACGTCCTCCCCACTCTCCAAGCAATTCCGTGGTCTATCCGTAAGACTCCTGAGTCCACTCGGATCTGTCTGATTTTGACAGATCGATTAATTGACGGGGTTAGATGTCACCAAACAATACATCAAATAACACAAGACGCCGCACTAAAAGGAGTAGGCTTAACACCCCACCCCTGAATGAGCGATTTTGTGGTGCATTTGATCAAGCTACAGAAACCTTAAGAGGAAAATTGCACAGAGGAGCGCTCAACATCAACTCTCAGGTTAACATCAACTCTCAGGTTAAATGAGGCCAATCTCAAGTAGATTGAACGACCGACTAGGCCTGAGGAGCTTGTTTCTGGCGCTTCTGGTAGCTAGCAGTGGATTCTAAGTATCGCCCACTTGCCAAAAGAGCTCGGGTAATCCGATGAGGGCGGGTTAACTCTTGATTGATTGGGCTGGTCACGACAGCAGTCACTTCCAACTTATTGCCGCTCGCAAAACGACGCATGTTTCTTCGACTACGAGATACTTTCTTTTTCGGAGTTGCCATAGGTCGTATGGGATAGTTGAAATCACTAAACTTTGCAAGAAAATAAACGAAATACAGCGCCGTCAGTGCCTCAACAGACGATTTCGTTCGGCTAAAGCAGTGAGAAAACTCGCATAACTCCAGGCGAGATCACGGGCACCCTGCATATAACCGCTCACCCGATTAAACTGCTCAGCAAGTGAACCATCCGCCGGGGTATGAAACTTCACCCGAGCAAAGAAGGAGTCGCCATTTTCCCGAATCCGATCGAGCAAAAGATCAAATTCAGCGCTCCCCCTCTCCAGACGAGTCCCCACCTTAAGCCATCGGTGCCCAGCAGCAGCACTCCCCAGAACAGATCGAACGTAAGGGAGATTCAACGCTGTCAACTCCACCCTGCCCTGCGCCCCCCACTCTTGAGCGATTCGGTAGTTCAGCTCGGCGTAGGCCAACGTGGACAAAACCCAGGGATTGCCAGGTCGGTCCCCCACCGTTAAGCCATCATAAGAATCTTCTGGATACCGACCCACGGCAGTCCCCAAAACTGGATTTCGGTTCAAGAGATACTGCTCCTTGAAGGTCTCTCGCAGCTTCTCTGCAGTAGCAATAACTCGATCACTTCCAGGCGAGAGAAAAAAATCGCCTATGCTGCCGTGCAGAACCCCCAAAATAATAGCAACATCCAGCCCACTCGACTTGTTCGAGTTACCGCCACTCCAATTTAATGTTTCGACCCAATAGCCACGGGACGCGTCCCAATGCTTTAAGATTTCAGTCTCCAACGCCTTAGCTTGCGAGCGATACCAAACCGAGGCCTTAAAGTCCCCCAGAAGGTCTGCGAGCTCAGCTCCATCCAGAAGAGATCTCCGCTGGACCATTCGCGCGTAAAAGTGCTGACCTTTAGTATCCTCCCAAAGGTCAAAACAACTGTCTTGCCAATGATGAGATACAAATTCTAAATCCGTTTTAATCAACGAACGCCCCGGGATCAGACCATCATAAAGCCTTGATCGCACGTAGCCTTCTTGACCGCCTTCAGCCAAGAGCAATCGAGCTAGTCGAGTTAACGTAATGGCTCGGAGTGCAGGCCCGTCGTTCTGCGGTCGCCCCCACTCACCCATAAATGCACTACCGTCGATGTTAAATTTAGGCTCGCCTTCTCCCCCAGAGAGATTGGGCGTCATTTGATTTGCTCGTGAAAACTCGACAAATTGGTCGAGAACCTTAAAGAGAAAATTTCGATCTTTAGAGTTCGATGCGCGCGCATACAAGTCGATCACCTCACTCATGACTATTGATGAGTCCCTGACCCAATGGAAAAAATAATCAGGATCCTGACGCGAGGGAGAAGCTGAAACAGCTCCGAGCGCAGCCCCCGGAGGTGAGATATTCAAGAACAATCCGTGAATCGACCTTAACGCCTGAGTCTCAAGCCAAGCCTCGAGGTCTCGGGTCGCCTCAGCGGACCTTAAATGCACCCCATGGATTTGCTCTGAAAAACCTGGGAACCGATTCACCTCTTGCGCGGTTCGCGAATCCACTCCGCCTTGCCCACAAGCAAAAACAAACCAACTCAATGAAATAATAGATAAAGATTTTTTGAAGGATGTGGCTCCCGTCATGAATTCCCCCTAGTCGATGCGAATAACAAACCACACTGCTTCTCTATTTTATAAGATCGAACGACTGATTTTCCAATGGAAATAAAGATCTTAGGAATGTTTTTTTAACAAAGGATTTTAACACAATGCAAATTAGGCTAAAATCCGTTAAAAATATGAGAGCGCCTGTAGTTGAACGCTGCAATAAAAGCCAGGACCCAACATCCCCCAAACCTGTGCCAAGCGCTCTCTCCCCACCCAAAAAGAAAAAAACAGAAAGAAATATTCTAAAAATACTAACTTCTTAATTCCTTAGATCACGGACAAAACAAATCCACAACACAATAAGACATTCATTGAATTAATTGAGGGTATCACTAATTTAGTTTACAAACAAGAAAATGACAGCAACCCAAGACAGGAAGTCATTTCGCAATGGGAACTCGTGTTACTTGATTGCAGTATAGACGCGATGGACGTCGTCGTGGTCATCAATGGCAACGAGAAAGTCTGAGACTTCCTTTTTCTGCTCGGGAGCCACGTCGAGTAAGTTTTTGGCGATGTAGTTCATTTCAGAAAGGGTAACCACCCAACCCGCCTTGGCCAGATACTTACTCACTGAATCCAAATCACTGAGGTCGCAAAGAAAACGCCCCCCCACTTGGCCAGCAGGAACTTCAAAGGCTTCCAGGGGCTCAAAATTCTGTGCTCCTGCCTCGATCGCAACAGTTTCTAGATCCTGATTTTTATCTGAATGCGTGGCTTCGACCACACCCAGGCGGTCAAACATCCAAGCAACACTCCCGATCGAGCCTAATTGGCCTTTTCGAAAAAGCACTCGAAGGTCCGCAGCGGTACGATTTTTGTTATCGGTGAGGCATTCCACCACGACAGGAACTTGATGCGGGGCAAACCCCTCATAGGTCACCAGTTCGTACTGAACTTGACCGTCCAATAGGCCGGCGCCCTTTTTAATAGCTCGTTCAATTGTATCTCTCGGGACGGACGCCCTGCGAGCCACTTCGACAGCAGCTCTCAGCCTAGCATTGTTTTCGGGATTAGGGTCCCCAACCTTGGCAGCGACGGTGATTTCCTTCACCAGCTTACCGATCAATGCCCCTCGTTTCGACGAGTTTTCGATCCTACCTGCGTGTTTCCATTGAGCGCCCATAGAGCTCTTTATCGCACATCTAGAGCTCTAGCTCAACCGCTTTGGGCTCTAAAACGCCTTAGCCACCCGTAGGAAGATCTGCCTTCCTGCCGCATAATGGGATCCATTGAAACTATTCGCAATTGTGATCGGATATCGATTATTGAGGACATTCAGCAAATCCATGGAAACTCTCCATTTACCAAAACCAGTCTGCTGCTCTGTAAATTCATATCCCACGGTCGTATCAAAGGTGAGATGAGAGGGAAGCTGAGAGCTGTTATTCTCACCTGTCCACAATCCGCTCCCAAAAAGAGCCTGAGTCGTCCACCAGAAGCCCTTTTTAGCATAAGTCAGGCCTGCGTTAGCCGTATGCATTTGAGAGTGGTCCATATTCTGGTAGTCGTCGCTGCTTCCATGATCAGACGCCCAGATCCCACCACTGATCCCCTTGGCTCGAGCGATGAGGTAAGAATAATTGAGGTAGTTGGACCAATCGCCATTGATCTGACCTTTAAGTCCAAGTTCAGCACCATAGACGTAGCCTTGGGCAAAATTAAAGGGCTGAGCAATCGGGGTCCTCAACAACTGAGCATCGTCGAGAAAGTTAATCCCGTTCTTGTAAAAAACATTCATGCTTGCGACCTGCAGACCAAAGACCTGGCGTGAGACACCTAACTCATAGAAATCAGCCTTTTCTGCTTTAATATCGTAGGGTACATTAACCCCAGTTTCCCCTTTAAAAGATGCTCTCAGGTTTTCGATCGGAGCGGGTTGAAATAATCGACCATAAAAAACATGAAAACGAGTTGATTCATCGAGCATGTAATTGAGTCCAACCCGGGGCTGAAACTGATAATCCGTTGGATTAATCCCAGAATAGGCGAATTGAGTAGCGTCAAACCTAATACCTGCATTCAGGACAAGGTGATTCGCGATTTTTCCGGGCTCGCGGAAAAGAGTGAAGTCGTCTTGTAAGTAAAGACTCTCATAAGTGCCCGACATCGGATCGCTATTAGTCTTGGGGTCAGCCGCAGGGTTTGTTTGAATCGAATAAAACCCGGCCACTTCGGTCCTCAGAAGCTGAAATCCAGTTTTAATCAAATGATCATCTCTTAGGCGATAGGAATAATCCCCTTTCAATCCGAGGCTATTAGCGTGGCGATTTTGAGCAAAAGAGACCGGATTAGCTCCACTAATCGCAGGAGAAATCAACTCATACAAATCATTCGAAGGATCAGCTGTATTCACGATCGAAGAATATTTGTAATAAGGAGCAAACTGGAAATAAGAACGGCTATCAATCGTATGCTTCCACACGACTTGAGCATAGGCATTCCGCTCTGTCTGAGTATCATTAGCTGGAGCATAAATGTAGATCGGATGGGAATGCCCATGATGGGCTTCTGGCGAATTTCCAAAACCATCAGTGAAAGAAGTGTTCGAACTGAAAAAGTCTACGTAAGGCGAATTGGGCGCTTTTGGATCAAACGATGTCGGGTAATTAGGGATTTGGTAGAAACTGTAGGCATGAAACAAGATCAACGATAGCCGATCCGCATTGTTCATCTGCCAATCTAACTTCGCAAACTCGCCGTTTCCTTCCGAGCGATTATGAACTGAGTCGGTCCCACCTTGCTTTTGATTGTCAAGGGACTCTGGATTAGGGGTATCAATTCCGCGATCGGTCCGATTAAAATTGAGACCAACATAATAATGGAGATCGCCCTTCTCATTCGAACCGCCGTAAAGGAGATGTGGCGAAAAGGTATTATAAGATCCGTAATTCAATTCAACTTCACCCTCAGGCTTCTCTGGCCCAGCCTTGGTCACGACATTTACCACGGCGCTCAGGCGCTGCCCGTACTCAGCAGGAATCCCTCCAGTAATGACTTCCATCCGATCAATGTTTCGAGGGCTGAAGGATTGACCGAACGAACTCGAAGGAGACTCAGGCATCTGGATCCCGTCCAGCTGATACTGGATCGAAGCATGATTTCCACGAAAAAAGAGCTGACCAAATGCACCCGGAACCACACCTGCTGTTGTTGAGGAAATCAGTTTAGGCAATCCCGCTTCACTGCCCTGGGGAAGTTGGCGAACCTCTGATTGATTGAGCTCAAACTGAGTGCCTGTGGAGATGTTTTGCACTAATTTTTTCTTGGCTTTGACTTGGACCACGAGGTCTTTGGATGCAGAGGGAGGCTCAAGCGCTAGATTCTCATGAATATCACTCCCTGATGCCACGTGAACCGATTGCGGTGTAGAGCAAACGTCGCCGGCGCAAACCGTGAGTTCATAATCTCCCAATTTAACTGGAAAAAATTCGTATTCTTGACCCGCTTGAACCCGGTTTTCAATGACTTCAGCACCGCTTAAATTCTTCAACCGAACCGTTAACTCTACGTTCCCTCTCCCCGAAGCCGTAGCCAAACCGGAGACCGTACCTTCTACGCTTGCCAAAGCGGAAGAGGCTAAAAGAAAACTAGAAACGACAAAACTAAGAACTAAGGATCTGAGCGCCATGAGTGACTTCCTTTAAGCAAAGATGCAAACGAATTGCAGAAGCTTATTGCAAACCTTTCGCATTAAGTCAAGCCACTCCAGGAATGCGCGTCTAACTCGGCAATGGGGACGGAGTCGTTATTACTAACGGTGACGGTGAGGGCGACGCTGGCCGTGAGGGTGAAGGTGACGAAGTGGGCCCGGCACCTCGGACGCTTTTAAGCAAAACGGTGGGCTGGAAATCCTTCAACGCAGGAACCAATTCGCCCAGCGCAAAAACTTTCCGGTGATCGTAGACTTCGTCCACAAAGTGATCATGGAGAAACTTGGGCCGTTCAGATTGAATTTTTTGAGGCGTCCAGTCGGGGTGCTCTGCCCTGAGCTTAAAAGAGAGATCAGAAAGAACGGCGCCCTCGATACTGTCCTTCCAAATGATCCCTGATCCCAAAATCCTCACTGGGCCCCAATCTGCCTCGAAAAAACTAAATGAACTAAACTGGGTCAACGCAGGCCCCTTTTTTTCGATCACCACTAAATCGTCACTCACCCAGACACGGTTACTTCGCCTGAGCTGAATGCGATAGACTTTGCGGTCCGGCCTGGATCGATCCACCTGATAGGCCGTCTCATAGAGGACATCTGGAACAAAAGGAAACGCAATCGGCCTCTGCCACCGGGTGAGAATTTCAGTCGAATTCTGCTTGATGACTTTAATTTCCTTAAACTCTGGAAATAAATCCACATAATGCCCAAAATCACTCATGATTTGATCTAAAGTCTCGATGGGCGCAGAAACCATCATCTTTTTTTGAAGCCCAATATAATCCTCATCACCGGGAGTCTCCCAAGCCTTGGCTAAAATTGGAGATTCCCTGTGTTTCAAGTCGGACTGCGGCGGTTCGGAGAATTGCGGTGGCCAATGAGCCAAAACTTGATCCAGGATCGTACGGTAGTACTGGGAACCCTTTAATTCTTCAGAATCCCCCGAAACGGCTATCCACTCGACTCCAAAAGTAATTAAAAAAACAAAGAGACTATATAGCGCAAATTTTTTAACCATCCCACTCATGATGTCCAGATTATGATCTCATCCGTTAAATTTGTATAGCATTCAGGATCAGGTTTTATAAACGACTATTCGCTCAAGAATGACGCTAACTTAACCAAATCTTCAGCCCCACCCCCAAAACTCTTATGCTTCTCGATGATCTCCTGATAGACGCGGGCAGAATGCGTCTCAGTCCGTTCAAAAGTATTATAATCGACTCTAAATAATCCAAACCGGGGGTCAAAACCCTTCACCCACTCAAAGTTATCCAAGAGCGACCAGTAGTAGTATCCCCGGACATCGATTCCGTTTTGCCTTGCCATGGCCACTTCGCGGAGATGCTCCCGAATATAACGGGGACGCAGATCATCATCTCGATCTGCGATTCCATTTTCGGTGATATACACCGGAAGCTCATAACTTCCTGCAATTTTCAGAACTTTTTGGAGCCCCTGAGGATGTATTGGCCAATCAACATCAGATGCAGCCTCTCCTTTTCTAGCAAAAGCAACATTGATCGGCGGGCCGTTTAATTTGGGCGTAAACTGAACCCGAGCACGAGTGTAATAATTAATTCCTAAATAATCAACGCTCACTCGTTCATTAGCCTCAGGCACTATCGGCGCTTGCGCCATCAGCATGGGAAAACCGAATCGCTGCCCCCTTCCGGTGATCGCATCCAGCCAAGAGATATTATAAAATTGATGGAGTTGCTCGGCTAACCACCGCTCAATTACGCTCCAAGTCCGGTCGGGTACAAAATCAATCATATTATGGGCGATACCCACTTGGGGGGTAATTTCCTTCCATCGACTTTCACTTTTTGGAATTTCTCGATGGATCAAATCATAGGCGATCACATGAGACTTGAGGAGATGGTGACAGGCCATCCGGGCCTTCTCTGGCGAATAAATAGCAGGCGGCATGAACTGACCCAAGTAGCAGCCCGCCGTTAAGACCATCGGCTCATTAATAGTGCACCAGAGAGCTACCTTTGCACCCAGCCGCTCCACTACTTTGCGTGTGAAACGACCAAAAAGCTCGGGCGCCCGCTCCCACGAAAATCCCCCTTGCTCCGCCATCCAGAGAGGCAAGGTAAAATGATGGAGCGTCAACATCGGAACTAAGCCGAGACGCTCGCACTCCTGAATCAACTCGAAATACCAATCAAAAGCCTCTGAATCCCACTGTCCCTCCTGGGGCTCCAATCTGGACCATTCTACCGAAAAACGATAAGAATTCATCCCCAGGTCAGCAGCTCGCTTTAAATCTTCTCGAAATCGATGCCAGTGATCAGTGCAAGATCCAGAGCGCTCTCCGCGCTCAATTTTTCCCAATGCTTCCCAAGCCCACCAGTCATTTTTGTCATTGTAGCCCTCTATTTGATGACTACTGGTGGCTGCCCCCCAAAGAAAGGTTGGATTCGAATGATTCACTCAGATCTCCGTCTTCTATTAGCTCGAGTTGAGTCTGGGTTCCGACCCTGAGTTTTTGACCTCGCCAATAAACCGTATTGCCAAAACCAATCACTCCCCAAAGTGGGATCGCCGAGACCTCGCGAACAAACCAAAGACCCGGATCGGCCCACGACAACCTGCCCTCGACCGCTTGAATAAGAAGCAAATCGCAGACCAACCAAGCACTCAAGTGAAGAAAAAGAAAAGGCAAAATCGGTGTACCAAACCCATGATTGAGTGCCCATCCTCCCAGTAAACCAGAAACCACCGAGTTGATCAATATTTCTAGTGTAAATCCAAAACCCGATATCGACTTTCTAATTCTTCCCCAACGGATATGACGACCCCAAAAAGAACTTAAGGACTGTTGTCCTATGTGTTGCTGCACCAACTCGGAAGTTAAAACGACCTTCAAACCTAATTCTCTTATCTTCAATCCAAAGATAAAATCTTCCGCCAAGTAGTTTGCGATACCTTTTAAACCGCCAAATCGAGCGGCTACGGATTTTTGGAATAACATGACTTTTCCAGAAACTGCCGGATACCCAAAAACATCCATGATCGCTCCCCAGCGCGTCAAATGGGTGTTCAAAATTAGACTTTCGAGCCTACCCCCCAGACCAAAAGAATCTAAGCCAGCAATGCTGGAGGTAATCAATCCTACTCCCGGACTTATGTACTCAACTAACTCTTTTAAGTACGTTGGCGTCGCTCGAACATTGCTATCGCTAATCAAAACCCAATCATTTTTCGCCTGTTGGTAGCCCTTGATCAAATTGTCGACCTTTGGGTTAAATCCTATCTTTGCCTCGCCTACGAGAACTTGAGCAATAACGGAAGGATATTTCTGAACCAAATCCCGAACCACAGAACAAGCAGGATCGGCCTCGCTTGCGACGCAAAAAATAAGCTCAAAGTTTGGGTATTCGAGGCGAAAAAAACTTTCCACACATTCCCGAATTCCAGGATCCAAGTTTTTCAATGGTTTAAGAATTGACACAGGTGGCTGATAAATCAGGCATCTCTTCGATCGTTCTGAGCTCTGAGTTCGTCCTCTTTGAATCAGCCTCAAAGCTAAAACCGTACCGGCAACTGCGAATCCCGCGACTAGGACCCAAATCAAAAAACAAAAGTAGACCATGAGAGTCATACTTACCTCACTCTTTTTCTGTATCTTCTCCTAAAAGATTTTCACGATAAACAGAAAAAATGTTTTAATTGGGTTTTGAAGCCGAGTAAAAGCTCAAACGCCGCGTTCAAGCTCAAGACTGAGCTCTTCCCAACGAACAAGCTTTTCGGTCAAGCTTTGCTCGAGCTTTTTCTGCTCCTCAATCAACTGAAGGGATTTATTTTTATCTTCATAGGTGCCTACGTCGCCCAAGATGCGATGAAGTGCATCCTGCCGGAGCTCTAACGCGGCAATTTCAGCTTCTATTTTAATCTTTTCCCGTTCCCAGCTTTTTTTCTGGTTATTCGAAGGACTCTTCGTTTCTTTTGGAGCAAAAGTGGATTCCTGTTTTCCCGACTGAACAGGTCGAGATTCAGCAGCCAGAATTTCAACCTGCTTTTTCTTGAGGTAATCCTCGTACTGCCCCAAAAGTTGCAAAACCTGGGAGCCCTGACCCAAATTTGAACTAGGCACGATCTCAAGGACAGAATCCACGAGAGGGGAAATAAATTCTCGATCATGAGAAACGACGCACAGAGTACCCGAATAGTTCCTTAGCGCTTCTAAAAGAATCTCTTTTGACTCGATATCCAGGTGATTCGTGGGTTCATCCAAAATCAGGAAATTAGAGGGTGACAGCAGGAGTTTGGCGAGAGCCACCCGAGCTTTCTCCCCACCGGACAGCACTCCGCACTTCTTTTCGACCTGATCTCCAGAAAATAAGAAGGCTCCGGCGATTCCCCGAACCTGACTGAGAGGCATTTCAGGAGCTACCTCTTCCAACTCCTGAAGAATGGTCCGATCGAGCTTCAAACTCTCCGCCTGAAGCTGGGCATAATACCCCACCACCGCCCCGTGCCCTAGTTTGACGTACCCCTGACTCGGAGTCGCCTTACCGGTCAAAAGCTTCAGTAAGGTTGTTTTTCCTGCTCCGTTCACTCCAACAATCGCAACTCGAGAACCCCTCTGAAGGGTCCAGTTGACTCCCTTAAAAATCAAACGCTCCCCGTAGCGCATCCCTAGGTCCTGAAGACTCACCACCTCTTTTCCACTGGGAGGAGCGGGTGGAAAACGAAACCGAATCGATGCTCGGGCTTCAGGCAACTCAATTCGCTCCATTTTATCTAACAGCTTGAGCCGACTCTGCGCCTGACGAGCCTTGGTCGCCTTAGCCCCGAATCGATCCACGAAACGTTCAATTTCAGCTATTTTTGCCTGTTGTCCTTGATACTGAGCTTCTAGCACGGCCAGCCGCTCCGCTTTTTGAAGGCGATAGGCATCTAAATTTCCCCGATACGAGACGAGACGGCGCTGATCAATATCCCAGACCTCATCCACTAATCGATTGAGGAAGGCCCGATCATGGCTAATCATGAGGAGCGCCCCGCGGAAGCGTCTCAAAAACTCCTCCAGCCAGAGCAGAGATTCCAAATCGAGATGATTGGTCGGCTCGTCTAATAGCAAAAGATCTGGATCCATCAGCAGAATACGTGCAAGAGCTACTCGCATCAGCCAACCCCCGCTGAATTCCGGGAGACTCCGATGGAAGTCACTTTCTTTAAATCCGATACCGCTCAGGATCTGCTTAGCTCTCGCCTCGAGGCGGTCTTCGTCCATGAGATCGACCTCTTCAAGAATTCGTCCATAGCGCTCGAGCGAGGCAGAATCGGAGGGATCTTCGGATAAGCTCTGTTCAAGCTCTTCTTTAGTTTTCAGCAACTCCTCGCGACGACCGTCGAGCCGCATGACTTCTGAGAGGACGGTTTTTCCGCTAAGCCGTGGGAGGTCTTGGGCTAAATACCCAATGGAGAGATGGGAAGCTCGGGTGACTTTTCCAGAGTCGGCCTCCTCTTGATGGAGAAGAATCCGAATCAAGGTGCTCTTGCCTGCTCCATTCGGACCGATGAGGGCCACGCGGGATCGGTGCCCGAGTTGGGCGCTAGCGCCTTCAAATAGCACTTTGGCGCCATACTGCTTGCTAATATTTTGGATGTGAATCACAGCAGAGCAATACCAGATTGCGAAGCGGCGTTCTAGTGTTCTGGAGAATGTTTTCGGGCGTGGGATCCAAACTGCTCACACCGTTAAATATTCCCCAGAACACTCGAGCGAGAAATTAGACTTGCGCTGCCTGAACTGGCTCCGGTGGGCGAGCCATTTTCGGACTCTTGACTTCTTTCAACCGAGAGAGTGGGAGACGAGAGACTCGACTAAAAAGCCCCAATTTTGGGTCTGTCAAAAAGCGGAACAAAAGCTTGGTCCACGACATATGGTAAAATAGGTTGTTATACATCTCTGGAGCGATCGCCCGTACCTGAGGGAGCCGGGACCACGAAACACGCATCAAATCATGATGCTCGTTGTGATAGCCAACGTTGAAAGCGACTTTATTCAGAGGGCCGTAATAGGAGTAGGTTTCTTGCTTTTCGTGGAGAACGTAGTGCTCCTGAATCCAACGAGCCCCGACAGGATGTAAGCCGATCGAGAAAATACTCGACCCAACTAGATAGGCCAAGGCCCCCCATCCAAAAAAGTAGGTCATTGCAGCCAAGAAAGAAAGCTCGACCGCATAGTTAAGAATCACCCAACGGTTCACTAACTCAATTCCCTTCAAATAAGGAACTCGGAGGAGTTGCGAAAAAAAGTAGCAAAGATACCAGAGGGATTTACGAAAGGTCGAATTACCGACCCACTGCACCTCAAAAGGTCTCGGCAGATCTGCATCTCGATCGAGCTCCCCCTGATAGAGGTGGTGCTTGATATGAAAAATCCGAAACGAAATCGCAGAGGGAAAAATAATAGGCAAATTTGCGAAAATCTGGAGCAAACTATTGCTGACATCGCCCTTAAAAACAAGATTATGGGTACACTCGTGAATTAAAACCCAGAGAGCATGATTGGCCACGGCCCCCACGGTATAGGTCCCAATGAAAATGACCCACCATGGCTGGTTTGAAAACACGATCGTGCAAACAATCTGGAGAGCGACAATACCCAAAACATACCAGGCTGTGAAAGGCGTATTTCCAAAAAGCTTCTTCACTTCAGGATGCGCCTTTAAAATTTGCTGGGTTCGCCCAAGATGTGGCTCCGGATAAGTAACCTGAATCATTTCAAATGATTGAGCAGTTGATGTACGCATAGTTGGGAAATCCTCACAATCTAAGTAGAAAATCTATTTTTACTCATTTTCCAGAACGTCATGCTATAACTAACCTTTAAAAAACGAAAGAGCCAAACGTGACTTCTAACTTTAACTCCTCCCCTTATTTTAAAGGCTGGGCGAAACCCGGCCCCTCCATCGAACCTCCGTCTGATCCACTTCTTCAGCCCGCATCTGATGAAAGTCTCGATGCGCTCTCAGGGCACTACCGAATTTTTCAGTTAAAAAAAGGACATCGTTTTTCGACCGACGACCTTCTCGCAGCCTGGTACGGCACCACCTGGTGCCCCAGTGCAAGTCGGGTACTTGACCTCGGGAGCGGAATTGGATCCGTCGGAATGACTGCTGCATGGAGACTTCAAGGTGCCCAATTTGTCACCATCGAAGCTCAGGAGATCAGTGTCCAGCTAGCTAGAAAATCTGCAAAATTCAATGGGATTGAGCACCGATATGAGATTCGCCAGGGCGACCTTAGAGACGAATCAATACTCGGCGAAGATGAAAAGTTTGATCTAATTCTAGGGAGCCCCCCCTACTTTCCACTCAATGCAGGCATCCTCGGCGACCACCCTCAAAAGGTAGCCTGTCGATTTGAAGTCCGCGGAACCGTGGCTGACTATTGCCAGACCGCAGCTCGACACCTCAATTGGGGCGGCGTGTTTGCTTGTGTATTTCCAGTGCTTCCTGACGAACAAAACCAACGCGTTTTGACCGCAGCGAAAGAGGCTGGACTCTCAATCATCCGACGTCGGGACGTCATTTTTAAAGAAGGGGATCAGCCCCTCATCGGCTTGTTTGCGATGGTGCGATCAGATCACCTCCCTGAGCACTTCAGGGAGCAGACCTGGGCCGAGCCACCCCTCACCATCCGCACTCGAACCGGCTCGGCGCATCCCGAGTACGCGGCGATTAAGCTCGCAGTGGGTCTACCTCCGAGCTATTGATCGGAGCGCGGTTCGACCGAGGGCGGATTTCTGACTAGTCTCTGGTCAGCCCAAGAAGAGCTTTTCCGAAAAGAAACTGAGCCCGAAATCCCGCCCACGATCTATCCAATTTATCGCCTGTATTTTTTTTGTGCGATTCGCTTCATTGGTCCTTCGAGACGCGACTTCTCTCCGAAGGATGGGAGTTTCTCCTTAAACCGACTTTCCTCCAAGCTCAGCTCCCGGATGCTGGCATCGAAATCAACTTTTCCTGCTTTCGGAACCCGAATTTCAGAAAGTCTCTGATCGATCGCAGCGCCAGGCGGGGGCACTGAGGCCTTAGAAATTGATAAGATCGTTAGGCCGATCAACAGCCCGCCACAAAACCACAACATTTTCTGCATGGCCTATTTTCCTCGCATTAGCTACACTTCAAAGAGCTTGATAGACATCGAGTCTCGCTCGCTCCTGTCTGAGTAAAATCACTCGAGACCCGGCTCCATGAGCAAGGTTAGTGCCAATCCAAGTGAACCACTCAACTATTGAATATGATGATGTTTTTAAATTTGAATTTAACTCTGCTCTGTAAAAATTGATTTGAGACTTGTTTAACTTTTAGACATCTGTCAAATCTTCAATCAACCATGCAACGCTCTATCCGCCTCAATCGAGTTCGACAGAACAATTTAAAAACAATCACGGTTGAATTTCCGTTTCGAAAGCTCTCCGTCATAACGGGCCTCTCGGGCAGCGGCAAAAGCTCGCTTGCTTTCGACACCCTCTATGCCGAAGGACAACGACGCTACGTCGAAAGTCTGTCCACATATACTCGTCAGTTCCTCGAGAAGATGCCTAAGCCTGACTTGGATTCTATTGAAAATATTCCGCCTTCCATAGCCTTGGAACAAAAAAACTCAGTCCTGAACTCGCGCAGCACTGTAGGAACCCAAACTGAGCTCGTCGATTACCTTCGGGTTCTTTTTGCTAAAATTGGCCAAACTGCCTGTATCGACTGCGGCGAATCAGTCAAGCCGGTCAACGCTCAGACCATTCTCGAATGGGCCAAAACCTGGATTCCTAACCGAAAAGCCTATGTCTTAGCTCCCTTCTTGGGCCTCCAGACTGACGATCAGCCTAAGAAATCAAAAGCCAAATCCAAGGTCAAAAAAACCAAGACAAAACCCGAGAAGAACTCCGCAATTACCGGGGCACTGATACAGACCCTTAAAGAACAAGGTTACCAGCGCCTCCTGGTCCAGCGCCCCAAAAGCGAGCCAGAGCTGATCGACTTAGAAGAAATTGCCCCAGAGCAACTCTCCTTACTAACTGGGTCTGCCGAGATTTTTCTAGTCATCGACCGGCTCAAAATCACCCAGGAGGCTCTAGACGAAGACGCGAGGGGCCGACTTTTAGACTCTATTCAACAGGCCCTCAGCATCGGCCATGGCCGGATCCAATTTCTCGACCTAACTCCAGGCGCTCAACACCCTCAGCAGAGCTTCCAAGCCGGTTACGCCTGCTCTCAGTGCGGTAAGGAGCATCGCGTCCCTGAGCCTCATCTGTTTTCTTTTAATAGTCCCGTAGGAGCATGCTCAAAATGCAGTGGATTTGGCTTTACCTTAGATCTCGACGAGGCACTGGTTGTGCCCGACCCAGCCAAGCCCCTCAACAAAGGCTCCATTGATCCGTTTTCAAAACCTTCTCTCGCCGACTGGCAGCGCGACTTGTTTCGATTCGCAGAGCGCCATGGGATTTCGATCGCAAAACGGTATCGAGACCTCTCTAGCTCAGAGAAAAAAATCATTTGGCAGGGCGATCCGCAGGACTCTACTTTTCCTGGTATCATTGCCTGCTTTGAAGAGCTAAAAAAGTGGAAATACAAACTTCATATTCGAGTTTTCATTCGTCGCTATCAAAGCCAAACACTCTGTAGCGAATGCCACGGAGCGCGTCTCAAGCCCGAAGCGCTGGCCGTCAAAGTCGGCGGCAAATCGATTGCCGACGTCCTCAGCTCTTCGGTAGACGAAGCCATCGAGTGGATCAAACACCTCCATCTCACTCCACAGGAACTCAAAATTGCCGCTGAGATTTTTAACCAAGTCGAGCGAAGGCTTCATTTTCTCCACGAAGTAGGCGTGGGCTACCTCACTCTCGGACGCCAAACCAAAACCCTTTCTGGGGGCGAGTTCCAACGAATTAACTTAGCCACTCAACTCGGCAACGGACTTTGCGGAACGCTCTATGTACTGGACGAGCCCTCGATTGGACTCCATGCGGCAGATACAGCCCGACTCATTCAAGTGCTTCACCGACTCAGGGACCAGGGTAATTCTGTCGTCGTCGTGGAGCATGACTTAGAAATGATGAAAGCAGCCGACTGGCTGGTCGAACTTGGACCAGGGGCCGGTCGGAATGGTGGTCACCTCGTAGCTCAAGGCACGGCGGTCGATCTAGCTAAAAACCCAAAGTCACTTACCGGGAAATACTTACAGGGTACGAACCAAGTGCTCCGCCCCTGTGGGGCTCGCCTAACTCCCAAGCGTTGGCTCAAGCTACTCGGATGCCAAGAAAACAATTTGAAAAATATTGAGGTTCAAATCCCCCTCGATCGACTCGTCGTCGTCACTGGGGTATCCGGATCAGGAAAAAGCACCCTAGTTCACAAAATCTTATTCCAATCTTTATCTAAGCTATTTTATCAAACGACCGATCCTGTGGGCCGGTACGATCGAATCTATGGAGCAGAACAGCTGGGTGGAGTGGTTTTGTTAGATCAAACCCCCATCGGGCGAAGCTCGCGATCCAACGCAGCCACTTATCTCAAAGCTTGGGACGACATTAGAAAACTTTTTGCCAACCAAACTCTGGCATTGAGGCGCGGGTATACCCCACAGTATTTCTCATTTAATGTTGACGGAGGCAGATGCCCCGTATGTAAAGGAGAGGGTGAAATCACTCTGGACATGCACTTCATGGCCGAAGTCAAACTCCCCTGTGAAGAGTGTGAGGGCAAACGTTTTAAGAAAAATGTTTTGGAAGTCAATTTTCGCGGAAAAAACGTAGATCAAGTCCTCCAAACGACGGTCGACGAGGCACTCGAACTTTTTCATGATCAACCCAATCTCATGAGAAAGTTCAGAATCCTCAAAGACGTAGGACTCGGGTACCTGCATCTCGGGCAATCGGGAGCTACCCTCTCAGGCGGAGAGTCTCAACGATTAAAAATCGCAGCAACTCTCGATGATAAAACCACTCAAAATCTACTCTATATTTTTGACGAGCCCACCACCGGGCTTCATCTCGAGGACGTAAAAAGACTCATGAGAGTTTTCCACGATTTGGTCGAATCCAAACACAGCGTAGTGATGATCGAGCACCACCTGGACGTCATTGCTCAAGCAGACTGGGTGATTGACCTCGGCCCAGGAGGCGGCACACTCGGCGGCGACCTCATGGCTGAAGGATCTCCGGAGCGACTCATGAGTCACCCCCGTTCGATCACGGGGAAAATGCTCCGCGACCATTTGGGAATTCTAGTATGAAGCTTAATTATCAAGTTTGGTACCGCCCGCAACCCACTGATGAAATCCGGACCAAATCGCACCCTCGAATTGTATTTCTCCACGGAATGGGAGGCACGGGAGCACTTTGGAGACCCATCGCTGCTAGTCTAGAAGAAACCGCTGAGCTCCTCGCACTCGACCAGCGAGGCCATGGCAAGAGCCAAATTCCCCATACGCCGGGGGGACGAGTCGCTCCTAGTTACACACCACTCGATTATGGCAACGACGTGATCGAGACTCTAGGCAACCTACACTTCCATCCGACCTGGATTGTGGGACACTCCATGGGGGTTCGTACTGCGGTTGCTGCGGCTCACCTGTGCCCCAAGTGGGTTCAGGGGCTTGTATTGATTGACCTAGGTTTTTCAGGAGTCGCAGGGGGAGGGCTGGGCGAAGATTTGGCGACCTTCATTAAAGTATTGCCTGAGAGCTTTGAAAATAGAGAATCTGCCCGTAATTTTATGGCCGAGAACTGCCCCGATCCATCGATTGCCCAATACCTCATGGCGGTTTCAGTCCGGGAGGATTCGGGCAGAATTACTTTTCCATTTGAACACTCGGCATTGATTCAAACCATTCATGCAGCTCGGGATGCCTCCGTTCGAGAATGGGTCCGAGAACTGGGAAGCAAACAGATACCGATTCACATTCTCCGAGGCCAAAACAGTCGCGTCTGGACGCACGAGGAATTTGAACTAGAACGCCAGGAATTTTCTCGCTTCCCATCGATCCATTGGATTGAATTCCCAGGAGCTGGACACGGACTGCCTTTCGAGCAGCGTCCGGCATTTGTGGATTATCTCAGGAAAACCTGTACTTCAGCCTAATTTTCGCTCAAAACGGCGAGATTGGTCTCGATACTGGCTCGATCGGCCATACCTTTCATCCACGAGTCGAAAACACGGGAGAACTTACGATTCGACAACTCTCCCATAAAGGTTTCTCGCTGAGAATCAAACTCAACCCAGTTGGGCTTTTTACTTTCCACGACCAGAGCGACCATGACTCTTCCATTTAAATTATACTTCTTAGGCTTGCCACCTGAGGTCGGATCAATAGGCGACGGTGCCTTGAACGCATCCAGGAGAAGCTCCTGAGCCGGTCCCACACCAGGCAATAAATCGCTCTGGTGAGTTACCCAGCCGGTCGTCTTTACTTGGGCGGAAGAAGGTTTTAAAATCCGATTGACCTCTCCATCCGAGGCTGCTTGAACCGTTAGTTTGCTGAGAACTAAGTCTGCTAACTGATCATTGTTCTTTTGAATTTCGACCAGCTTCTCTCCTAAAAGAATATCCCTGACAATACCATCTTGCACAGCCTCAAACTTCTGTCCCTTGTAGATCGAGCTCGCGCCCTGGCTGAATTTAGCCTTGGCAAGGTTGAGTCGGGCGGGATCAGCAGCGAACTTTTTTAGCTCCGCATCTCCGATCTCGAGCCCCTTCTTGCCTGTTTCCTGGTCGAGAACCACATACTTAATCTTTCTTTGGTCCTGTCGAGTCTCGAACTCCTGACGAAGTTCTTGGTCAGAAATTCGAATTCGCTTTTTGAAAAAATCAGACCATTTCTGCGCAGCTAGATCCTCTCCAACCATTCGCTCAAAAACAGCGGGAGTATAATGATTTGATTCTAGAACCTCTTTATAAGCAACGAGATCGAATTTCCCATTTTTTTGGAATGCTGAAATTTCTTTAATTTTTTCCTTCACCTGCTCGTCAGCCGCAACAAGCCCTAGCCGCTTCGACTCTTGGGAAAGCAGCTTCCGATTAACTAGCTCTCTAAAAACACCCTCTTTGATCTTGAAAGACTTAATCTGGTCATCGCTGAGCTTTCCGCCCGCCATGTTCTTGTAGAACTCAACCCGTCGATTATACTCACGAGTAAAGTCAGCAATCGAGATCGAATCTCCATTTACAACGCCGGCCACTGAGCCTTCATGGAGTCCCCGAGTCGCCTTGGGGCTGAACACGCCGTAAAAACCAAAAACAAAGGCGATGAGACCAATAATTCCGCCGATCATCGCTTTTCCGAACTTTTGTCTGATCCATGCCAACATGAGTAAACTTCCTGGCCCAATCACGGCCCTGTTGTAGATTTCTTTTTATTACTCTAAAATCTCGCATCATCAAAGCATTGATTTAATGAATTGAGCTAGTTACGATGGTACCACCGAGGTAAAAGATTCAAACATGATCAAGTACCTGAAACAATACCAATTCTATATCACTCTTTTTCTTTTCGTGCTCATTCCAGTGATTGCGATCGATACGTCGACCCGCTCTCCCCGGGACTATCGGTTTTACGACCGAGCTATGGTCACGCTCACCTCCCCCGTTCAGGCCTCCATTACATGGGGTCTGGAAAAAATCGCCTCGGGTTTTGAGAACTATATCTATCTCTGGCATACGCACCGGGATAACCTGGCACTTTTGGATGAAAATCGGAAACTTCTCAACTCGATTGCCAATCTGAGAGAAATCCAGCAGGAAAACATCCGGCTCAAAAAACTGCTCCGTTTCGAGGAAACCTTCAAACTGGAAACAGTCGTTGCGCGAGTCATTGCGAAGGATATTTCGACAGAATTTAGATCCATTCGGATTAACCGAGGCGAGGACTCCGGCATTAAAAGAAATATGGCCGTCGTTACCGAAGAAGGCATTGTCGGTCGCGTCTTAAGAACGACTCCAACCACGAGCGACGTTGTGACGGTTTTAGATCTTTATTCCGCTGTCGACGCGATTGCCGAACGATCGCGAGCCAGGGGCGTGGTCGAAGGACTCACCGATGATGTTTGCCAGCTCAAATACGCCCTCCGAACTGACGACATTCAACCCGGTGACTTTTTGATCTCAAGCGGACTGGGAGGCATTTTTCCCAAGGGGGTTGCCGTCGGCACCGTCTCTAAAGTCAACCGCCAGCAATACGGAATTACCCAAGAAGTTGAAGTTAAACCCAGCGTTGATTTTTCCAAGTTAGAAGAGGTCCTCGTTGTCAAAAACGGGGGAGCGGAATGACCCGAATCATTCTCAGGGCCCTCAATACCCCGCTGCTCATTGTTATCATCAGTCTTTGCATTGCCCTCCAAAGCTCCCTCTTCTCCTCGTGGCCTTTCCTTTATTTTCAGCCAGACATCGTCCTACTAGTGGTTGTCTGGTGTTCTTTAAGGCGAAGCTTCTTAGAGGGCGGAGTCCTCACACTGATTTTCGCAAACATCAGCGAGATTCATAGCGCTGCGCCCCAAGGATTGTTTTTGATCACCTATATGTCGATCTACCTAATTGTCCGGGGTGGCTCGCGATTTTTGGTCATTCCAACCCTCATGCACTACACTCTCCTCGCTATGGCCAGCTCCATGATCTGCAAGATACTTGCGCTTCTAGTGCTCTATCTCCTCGCTGGCGGCTCCAACGGGTGGAAGCACACGTTGGCTTTTTTACCTCTCGGAGCGGCCATTGAAGGTTTTTTTTCGATTTGGGTCTTCAATTGGCTCGAAAAATTTGATTGGATCACATCTAAGCATTTCAAGGCAGACAGAGTGATGGACGAGGAACTAAACCTCGATCATGAAGGGTTCTAATGGCATTCCTCGGACAAGAAGAACAAGTAAGAGAATTCCAAGATCGATTTAAATATCTTTACGGTGTCCTCTTTATTGGGCTTGGACTCTTGGTTTCACGTTTAGTGTATCTACAAATTCTCAGGGGAGACCAGATGCGGTTATTCTCCGAAGAAAACCGTATCAAAAGAGTCAAAATCGCATCTCCTCGCGGAATGATCTTCGACCGAAACCACACTCTACTCATCGACAACCGTCCCGACTTCGATTTGGAGATCATTCCCCAATACCTCCGAAGCTCGGGAGAGGAGAAAAAAGTCATCGGACTCCTCTCCAAGATTCTCAAGATTCAAGAAAAGGATATCCGAGACGTTCTTGAGAAAGCCAAATCGCAGCCTTCCTTTATGTCAGTGAAAATCAAAACCGACCTCACCCGAGACGAGGTCGCGCAGATCGAACTTCGCAAAATTGACATGCCCGGAGTTGAAGTTAAGCAAGAAATCAAGAGAACGAATATTTACGGAGACGTAGCAGCCCATCTCTTGGGCTATATTGGCGAAGTCAACTCGACTGAACTCCCCATTCTCAACCGAAAAGCGCAAAAGTATCGCTTGAGCGACAGCATTGGGCGGTTCGGCTTAGAGCAAAGGATGGAGGAATACGTCCGAGGCGTCGATGGGGAGGAAATTCGAGAGGTAGACGCATTAGGTCGCGTCAAGCTCGATCGCAAAAAAACCCGAGTGATTCAGGGGAACCTTGGCAAATCAGCAACTCCAGGGAAAAACCTCATTCTCACAATCGATCAAGACCTTCAAATGGTGGCTACTCAGGCTTTTGGTGACAAGATTGGCTCCCTCGTTGCGATCGATCCTCGCAGCGGAGAAGTCCTCGCCATGCTCTCGCGACCCTCGTTTGACCCGACCTCGTTTTCCCGAGGTATTCCAGCTGCGATTTGGAATAAACTCCTCGCCAACGAAAACCACCCACTCCGGGATAAATCCATTCAAGATCACTACTCCCCCGGTTCGGTCTTTAAAATCGTCACCGCCATCGCAGGCCTCGAAGAAGGCGTCATCGACGAAAACACCAAGTTTCATTGCCCGGGCGTGATCAAAATTGGTAACCGCCTTTACCATTGCCACTCGAAGCACGGGGAAATCAATGTAACCCGCGCCATTACTCAGTCCTGCGACGTCTTCTTTTACCGCGTAGCTCTGAAACTCAAGTCAGTGGATGACATTGCCAAATGGGCCACAATCCTCGGACTGGGCAAAAAATCAGGCATCAACATGAAGGGCGAAGTACCCGGCCTGATTCCGACAGAAGCATGGAAAAAAGTCAAAATGGGACAACCCTGGAATGCAGGGGAAACGGCGACCGTAGCCATTGGGCAAAGTTTTGTTCTGACAACCGTCCTCCAACTTGCAAACCTTTTTGGAGCTCTAGGCAACGGAGGCATGCGCTACCGACCCTTTGTGGTTAAAGCCATTGAATCCTTTGACGGTAAAATCATGAAAGAGTTTCAACCAGAGCCCCTCAGTCAAATTAAACTTAAGTCAAAAACTGTGGAGCTAGTGAAACAAGGACTCTGGGGAGTGATCAACTCCCCAAGCGGAACGGCCTACTCGCAGAGATTGCCCGGTATGGACTTTGTGGGCAAAACAGGGACCGTCCAAGTGATCCGACTGGCAGCAGATAAAATTTATACCCGCTGCGAGTCGATGCGCTTTAGAGATCGGCATAATGCTGTGTTTGTTGGTTTCGCCCCAGCAAACGATCCTAAAATTGCTGTAGCAGTACTCGGAGAACACGCTTGTCATGGGGGCTCCGGAGCCGCTCCCATTGCCCGAGCAGTCATTAAAAAATACCTTGAAAAGCATTTCCCCGAACAATACAGCGAAAAAGTTATCGCAAATCGGCTGAGATCCATGGGTCAAAGCAACCAGATCCCCAAATCAGCCAGACCTGAGACGGTCGAGGACGAAGGTTATGCCGACGGGGGCCAGGAGCTCGCTCCAGAGATACGAATCCCGATGGCACCGCCCGCTCCGCCTATGCCTATGACTCCCGCAGAGGCCCCTACGGGTCCAGACATGAGTCCCGAGGAACCGGGTGAGGCGAACGACTCAAATGACTCAGAAGATTAACCTCCAGCACCAGCTTATGAAGGAAAGGGAATGAAATGAATCATTCATCCATTGAAAGCCCCATGACCGATGACCGCAGCGATGTCCGAATGGGGGACTACGAGGAGGACCTCAAAAAATTTAATTGGAGTCTCCTTCTTTTAGAGGTCATCCTTTTTGGGATTGGAATTTGGAACTTAGTCAGCGCAACGGGAGTTCAGGATAAGTCATTGGGCCTCTATAAAAGCCAGGCGCTTTGGTTTGGGGTTGGCACCTGTTTGACGGCACTTATTTTGGCACTCCATTATTCGATTTTTTCTCGGCTCGCCTACTTTATCTACTTCGCCAACCTCATCCTTCTGGGCGCCGTACTACTCGTCGGAAAATCGAGTCTCGGAGCCAAGCGCTGGATCGGAGTGGGTGGCTTTCATATTCAACCCTCAGAATTTATGAAGCTCTCGATGGTGATTTGCCTAGCGAAATATTTTGAATCCGATCAAACCTTCGGCGGATATGGAATCAAAGACCTCGTTCTACCTGCCCTCCTAGTTGGACTCCCTGCTGGACTTATCATGCTGCAGCCTGACCTCGGCACAGCCCTCATCATCTTACTCACCTTTGTAACCATGATGCTCTTCATGAAAATTCAGCCCACAACCCTCATTGCGATCGCCGTTTGCTCGGTCATTGCACTCCCGACTGTGTACAAGTTTGGATTGAAACCCTATCAACGACAAAGAATTGTCTCCTTTATCGATCCAACCTCAGACCCAAAGGGCTCTGGCTACAACTCCATTCAATCGATGATTGCTGTAGGGAGTGGCCAACTTCTCGGGAAAGGTTACCGAAAAGGAACGCAAAGCCAACTTAACTTTCTCCCTGAACATCACACAGACTTTATTTTTTCAGTCTTTAGCGAAGAGCATGGATTTGTAGGTTGCGTAATTCTCATCACACTCTACATGATTTTCATGCTAAACGGCCTCTCCGTTGCCTACCAATCACATGACAAGTTTGGAATCTTGCTTGCCCTGGGGATTATGACGATTTTCTTTTGGCATATTTTTGTGAACATGGGAATGGTCATGGGCCTACTACCCATCGTAGGAGTCCCTCTCCCCTTTCTGAGCTATGGAGGCTCGTCACTCGTTACATCAATTCTTGGAGTAGCGATTTTGACTAATATATCAAACAAGAAATTCATGTTCTGATATTAAAATTGGATTTATTATAAGTTATAGATATAATTTTTATTATAACTTTAAAACAGCGTCCAAAAACAGGAGCGACTATGACTCAGGGTAAATTGAACTGGATGGTATTAGGAATGGCAGTAATCGGTCTGGGCTTTGCGATGCCAAGTTGCCCGGGTCAAGACGCAATGCAACAACAGGTCAACACTCTACAAACCGCCAATCAAGAGCTCACAAAAAAAGTTCAGACCATGACCACTCAATTCACCGCACTTACCGGTGAAGTCAATCAGATGAAACAGTTCATGGTTCAGTCTGCTAATGTCTTCGCAGCTCAAGAGACGCTTAATAAACAGCTAAATAAATCCATTGACGAGCTAAAGTCTAAAAAAGGCGGAAAGCGCCGTTAAATTGTTTGATCGAGCGATGGGGATCCATCTATAATGTCTGGATCTCCATCGCTCCACCCCTCCCCTAAAAAATTAACGCTCAGAGTTAAATCCAGCCTCACAAGTTTATTAATTTAAGAATTGTACCCTAAAATTTACATGCTAAGCTGCTCGTTGTCCTATAGGGGGGACATCAAATGAACAGTGATGCCATCAAAAGTCAGCTCCGAAGCTTTTCTGTTTTCTCCATCTTTGCTCTCATTCTTCTGCTTCCTACAAAGGCCCATGCTATTCCTGCAAGATTTGCCGTCGGTCCCGACAGCAATCAACAAATGCTGGTATCCGCTCTTAACTCAGCGCAGCAAGAACTCCTCATCAACATTTATCAAATCGACACGCCTGCGATCGTCGCTCCTATCTTAGATAAAATTAATCAAGGCCTCTCAGTCACGCTCCTAGTCGAGTCATCTCCCGTCGGAGGACGAGGCGCTACTGAAGCAAAGGCGCTCAACCAAATCAAAAACGCAATGCTATCAAACGGCTCCCCGAACCAACATCTCTATCTGATGGGTGCTCGGTCCCGGGACGAAAAGCGTCGATTCCGATTTGACCACGCCAAGTACTTAGTCATCGACTCACAACGTGTTTATGTTTCATCGGAAAACTTTACTTCGACAGGTCACGCGGACGCTGGAAAGGTAGGCAATCGCGGATGGGACACCGTTTTAGATGACTCCAAGCTCGCCGGTCAACTCATGGATATTTTTCAGTCAGACATTGATCCTCAATACGGAGACATCCTTGAGTACGAAGTATCGAGCGAAGTCGTCGTACAATCGCGAGAGCGCTCTGCAAAAGCAAGAACGATTCAAGCCTACCCAGCTCAAGCAGGTCATGTTGATGAAATCACCTTAGTGACATCGCCTAATTCTCTCGAAGGAGTACTTAACATCATCCGATCTGCCCGACAGAGTCTCAAGGTTGAGGAGATGTCGATCCCCTTGAACTGGAGAGAATCGGGCACGATCCAAGATCCCCTCGTCACCGAAATCATCAACGCCGCAGAACGTGGCGTCAGAGTTCAGGTTCTTCTCAATGACGACCAGGTTTTTAATCATTCTAGTCATCGAAATGATATCACCAGCCTCAAAGGGAACGAGGAAACCGTCCAATACCTAGGATCCTATGCAAAAAGCCATCGACTCCCGCTCGAGGCCAGAATCATCAACATTTCCGCTGTCCAGATCACCTACATCCACAACAAGGGGATTATCGCCGACGACCAGACTGTCTTTGTCAGCTCGATCAACGGCACCCACAACTCAATTACGAATAATCGAGAAGTTGGAGTAGTACTCGGGAGTCGGGATGCTGCGGCATACTTCACCCCTGTATTCGATTTTGACTGGAGCCAATCAGGGGCGAGTAATGATACCATCCCTCAACTCCTCAGGGGAATTAACTGGATCAGCAGCTTCTTTTTGTGACCTAAGGGTTCTAGAAATCTAAGTTAGGGTTCATCACCTTAATGTAAGTATCTTGAATACTCTGCGTTTCGATCGCCTGGGTATAGGTCGGGAGACTCTCAAAAAGATGTCCTTCCGAGTCAAGATATTCCCATGCGACTTGGCCGCTAGGTAGATCCAGGACCACCTGGTTTTGAAAACGCCGAACCTCGCCGCCATTTCCATCGGACTCGACACTCTCGGTTCTTTGAGTCCCCACAGGCAGATTCAAAGCGAGTGCCATTTTAGAGATGAGTCCAATACAAGCGTCCCTCTCAAAATCTGAGCTTCGGCAATTTTTCCTCAGTCTTTGGTTATCCTGATCCAGGGCGACCATATCCTTTTCAAGAACATCGAGTTGAGCGCTCACTCGACTTGAAAAAGTCTCTACAAACTGAAGTAATCGTTCGACCTCGGCCAGAAGTTGAGCTCGATCTTCCTTCAAAATCTCTGCAGACTGGGCCTCGCTCGACGCAACTCGACTTTTAATTTCTTGTAGCTGTAACATGAACAATCTCCTCTATCATTGGTACCTGCTAAATTCCCAAGTAGGCTCGTAGTACAATCAAGACTGCAATGCCCCAATTAAACGGCGCAAGTTTGGTCCGATCAGAGCGCAACGCTGCGGCAATTTGGGGCCACGGATTTTCATTTTCTGACCACTCAGCCCATTCTTTCGTACTTAAAAATAGACCTTGAACTGGAACGAGATGACGCTCAGAAATATATCTCGCTACATCGCTGGGCACCCGACGACGATCGGGGATCATCGACGAAAGATCAGGAACATGAAACGAAGCCACTCTGCCTTTTTGAACTAAAAGAAAAATCGACGCGGCGGGATTCTGATCCAAAGAAATATAAATCCCGAAGTGAGATGGAAGCAAAACTCTCCACCAGGTATCTAACGAACGCAGCAAAAAATGCTTTCTGTGCGTAAGATCCCCAGACTTATTTCGACTCCGATTTCTTCGAAGCGGCTGAGACTGAGCTTGCAAAAACTGAAGTTGATCGTAGAAATGACTTTTTTCTACGGCCTGATTCATCCACTGATCTACCTGATTCCGGTCAAAAACGAAGAGTTCGCGATGAGCGAACTCTGAGTCGACCTCATCACAAGTCGCACCGATCCACTCCGAAAGATCCTGCCCTTCTGAGAAAGCCGAAATCACGACCTGACCTTCACAAACTAGGTAAACAGGAGTTTGAAGATCCGATGAATTCAACTTTTTTTTCGAATAAAAAAGAGTTTGAAAGCTCTTCCAGTCATACACTAGCTCCATAACTCGCCCATTCCCTCCCCCTGTAAGTCCAGTCCAGGAAGCTCGGCCATGGCTGCCTTGGCAGCACTCGCGCGCGTCTCAGATGCCAAGTCCGACGCCAGATGTCGGTCCCTCTGGGCACTCAAATTAAACCCCTCGACCACTAAAGGCAGAACCCCGAAGGGAGGAACATCCAAGGTAAAGCGATGCCCGGGTGCCACTGCATCCAAATTTGGTTCGGACTGAGAATCATTAACGAGAGCCTGACCGAGATCTCCGACTTGAACTTCCCTGGAGTAAACCATATCAGCGGTCACTGGGCGGCGGGAACCATTCAAAATGAAAGTCGCTAAGCGATCTCCCTCAACTTCCAGAGGGATCACTTTCAATCGGGGATCGCTGAGCTGGCAATAGTTTTCGATTTCAGCGATCGAAAGAATCGCATTCAAAAAAACCTGCCACGCAGACAGCGGCTCTCCCTTCAGACTCGTGGTGTCGAGAGTGTCATAGACAATCAGTTTACCATCGCCCAAACTATGAAGCTGGTAGGTAAACCCAAGATCAATCTCCATTCGCCGAGTTTTAGAGACCGCCTGCTCCAGTTCCTGGCGCGCCAATTCTGTATAGAGTTTGGTCCGAGGAAGCACCACGACTCGACCTGACTTGGTCCAAGCTAGGAGTTTTTGAATCGTTTCACGAGTGAGCACGCAAGAAGGATCGACAATCAATAAATTCGCCGTATCTCCGCTAAAAATTAGCTCAAGTGAGGAGATCATACGAACTGAAGGCCCCAATCGCCCGCGAAGCTCATCCCACAAAGTTCCATAATCCGACCAAAGATGCGGCACCCAATAGTAAGCCCTCGGTTTCAGCTGAAACCTTTTTTCAGCTAAACTCCTCGCAATGGATTCCACCCGACCTCTAAATTGAGAGGAGAAAGAAAACCACTCCGCCTCGTCAATGAGCAAGCCCCCCCCTTGTCCTCCCCCTAGGAGAAGCGACTTGAGGACTAAAAATTGCTTTTCTGCTTCGGCCAGCATCCGAAATCCACCCATGCAAGTCCAGTGGGTCCAAAACGGAGCAGGCGATGAATTAGAAAATGAAGTCCGAGAGACTGCCTCATCCAAGAGCAATGAGAGCTGGTTGAAATCGATATGCCCCCCAGCCATACATTGTAAAAAATGACTGTAAATTGAGCTGGTATCAGCCTCGGGAGTAAAAAGTTCAACTTCTGTGACCTTGAGGTGAGTTGATTTCTTTCTCAAGGCCTGAAGCGATCGATTCCGAAAAATCGTTTCAGACTGTTGGTAGAACCAACGGCGGTTCACCTCCTCTAAGGATCGCGTTTTCCATCGATTGGCAGAAGACGGCGTAGGATCCATGAACTCACGCTGAGAGTAAAACTGATCCACACCTTGCCGATAAGCGAGGGCAGCATGAGATGAATAGTCGCCGGCAGCTCCTCCAAACGGAGTGTTCGAAGAGGCCAACGGAGAACGGTAGTACTTCCAAAGGCTCCCCGTCAAAACCGCAGTCACTCGGCTCACCCACTGCGGCTGAGTGCGAGCCAGATCCGCTAAAACCCCATCCATGCGCGACAAAAAGCTGTAGTAGCGCTTGTTGAAGTCAGGAGCAAAAAGAGAAGGAAGGTGAAATGAGTTAGGCGGAAAATGAGATGTCACAGGCCCCGCATGGCAATGCTGCGCACGATTCTCAGCTTTCGAAATCAAATCTTTGGGAAAGCCCGAATTCGGATAGTGAACCCCCACCTCGGGGCTAAGGATCAGGTAAACCCTCATTTCCCGATCTGCCGCGGCCTGTAGGACTCTCGACAGTAAATTGGAGATATCTGACTCCGCCGCCTGCCACGGTACAAAAGTGGCAAACTGCGTGATGCCACGTTTGAGTAATTCGTCTAGGCGGCCTCCGATCCTCGACGGACGGATTTCCCAGTAGTTCACCAACAACAGAATCGGGTATAGATTGACGTCGCCCCCAAGCATGCTATGAATTATTACACGTACCAAGCAAGGAGTCACCTATATGTGGTTTTTTTCTGAAGAACATCGAATGTTACAAAACAGCGTCCGTCAATTCTCGACTCAGGAACTAACACCTTGCATCGAAAAGTTAGATCACGAAGAAGGATTCAACCGAGAAGCATTCTTCAAAATGGGTGAACTCGGTTTACTTGGAATCACCATCCCCGAGGAAGAAGGAGGAGCCGGTCTAGACGCCGTTTCCGCAACCCTAGTTATGGAAGAAATGGGAGCAGTCGATGCCTCAACTACTCTCTCCTACCTCGCTCACTCGATTCTTTGCGTCAATCAAATCGGAAAAAACGGAACATCCGAGCAAAAGAAAAAATATTTGCCAAAGTTGCTCTCCGGAGAATGGATCGGTGGCATGGGGATGTCTGAACCCGATGCGGGTTCAGATGCTCTCGCCATGAAAACAAAAGCTATCCGCCAAGAGGGGCACTACCTCCTCAACGGCTCAAAAACCTGGATCACCAATGGGCCGGTAGGAGACGTATTTTACTGTTATGCGCGGACGGGGGAAAAGAAGTCGGATATCTCGACTTTTCTTATCGATCGGGACATGCCCGGGTTTTCTACCGGTAAGAAATTTTCAAAAATGGGAATGAGAGCATCACCCACGGGCGAGCTTGTTTTCGCCAACTGCCGACTGCCGGAGACTCAGCGAGTCGGGCAAGAGGGAAAAAGCATCAAAATGATGATGCAAAACCTAGATCTTGAGCGCATCACGATTTCTGGAATTTCTCTTGGAATCGCCCGTGCATCGATCGAGGTAGCAACAAAATATGCCAAAGAACGAATGGCCTTTGGTAAGCCTATTGGAGCTTTTCAACAAATCCAAGAACGACTTACGGAAGCCTCGGCCTGGTACGAGGCTTGCCGCTCTCTCACCTATCAAGCTGCCAAACTCTGGGATCTGGGCCTGATGAACGATAAGGATGCCTCGATGATGGCGGCCAAGGCCAAGCTCCAAAGCGCCCAAATGGGGACCCAAGTCGCACTGGATGCGATCCAAATTTTAGGTGGCTACGGATACACTCGAGAGTTTCCAGTCGAGCGCTATATGCGCGACGCTAAACTCATTGAAATCGGAGCAGGAACCAATGAAATTCTCCGAATTATTATTGCAAGGCAGATGTTAGGCGCCGATGTCGTAGGCTGAGATTGATCGCGGGAAGTATTCCTTTTTTTTTAATTTTCCCCACGTTATGCTGGGGTTATGTCGAAAAAATCTAATCCTCCCGATGAGGGGACCGATAAAACTAACGTTCTCTTAGACAGTCAAAACACCCTTCTTAAGGAACTCGAAAAAGCCAAGGAGCAAGAAGCTTGCCTGATCATGATCCGAGGTAACCCTCAGGGTCATCGTTTTTTTTTGAATCAAAAGGAAATGCTGATTGGCCGAGAGCCGACTGCTGAAATCTGTATCTCCGATCAGGGAATTTCACGAAGGCATGCACAGATCACGAAAGAACACGAGGTTGTTTACCTCACTGACCTAGGTTCATCTAATGGGTCCTTTGTAAATAATCGACGACTGGATCCAAATGAAAAGGTGCGTTTAACCAAAGAAGATATGGTCAAACTGGGGGGTACGATTCTCAAGTTCCTACCCAAGGGTGAACTTGAAATTCTCTTCTACGGTAACCTGGGTTCGGCCGCCCATACGGACCGACTCACGCAAATCTATAACAAAGGGTATCTTTTGGAGGCCCTAGAGGCTGAGTTCAAAAGAGCGCGCGCACTGCACACTGACTTTAGTGTCATTTTTTTTGATTTAGATCACTTCAAGAAAATCAACGACACCTATGGCCACGACGCAGGGGACTTAGTTCTAAAGGAAATATCCCAACTAATCCGCACTAGCCATGTGCGGCCAAAAGATCTCTTTGCCCGTTATGGGGGTGAGGAGTTCGTCATTCTTCTCTACAACACGCCGGGCAAAGCCGCCCAGGATATTGCTGAACGCATTCGAATTGGGATCGAAACCCACCCCTTTATCTATGAAAACAAAAGACTTCCAGTCACCGCTAGTCTGGGTGTAGCAGAAATTCAGGCAGGAATAGAAGCAGCTCAGACTCTACTCAAGAAGGCAGATCAGGCTCTGTACGAGGCAAAAAATGGGGGACGGAACCAGGTTATCTTCAAGGGCTGAATATCCTTACGCAGCTACTTTCCGATCATACCGGACATGAGTCCGAGCATCCAGAGGTAGAGTCAAAGTGAAGGTTGTGCCAGCCTCCTGAGAGCTCTCGACCGAAACACCACCCCCGTGAGCTTCAGCGATCCCCTTGACGAGAGCAAGTCCCAGGCCCCACCCGGTCGAGCTCGCCTCTTTGGCTTGAGGCCCGCGCTCAAAAAGATCAAACAACTGAGCTCGGTTGTCGGCAGGGATCGGCTCACCCTCATTATGAACGGCAAGTTGAACCTGCCCCCCCGAGGAGCTTAAGGAAATCACCCCGGGTCGAGCCGGATTACCGTACTTCACCGCATTGATCATGAGATTATCCAATGCTCTTTTGATGTATCGCTTATCCCAATACCCCAAGATTGGAACGGCACCCGGATCATAGGTAAAACGATCTCCGATCGCCTCGCTGGTCTCATCGAGCCCCTCTTGAACGAACTCACGAAAGTCTCCTTGAGTTAAAGACAGCGCGAGAGACCTTCCCGACCGCATGAGATTAGTATCCAAGAGGTCCTCCACCATCAGCTCAGTTCGATTAATCGATTGAACGATACGACTGGACAACCGCTGAGCGGCATCAAGCCGCTCCTCTCGTAAAATGAGCTGAGCAGCCGACTTCACAGCAGTCAGCGGTGTTCTTAAGTCATGAGCCAAGGCTGAGATAAATTGCTCTCGAAGCCGATATTGATTTTCGGCAAATGCGGCAGCAGCCTCTGCAATTCCAAGCTCAATGACATCAATAATTGCATTCATCTCTCGAGGAGTCATGATCACCGTCTCGGGGACGGAATTAAAAATAGCCCGCCTGAGCAATCGATATTCTAAAATGACTTGGTTGATCGAATAATGAGGTAGATCCGCTCGCTAGCTTCCGTGGGCGCGAGCGGCCTCGATTTTAGGCTCCTCGGCTGGCTCGATCCCTAACGCGATCATCTCCAAAGTGCCACAGAGCGTCTCTAAGAGAAGCGGAATCGAGTCTCTCAATTTTGAAGTGTCTAAATCGCTCGAAACCCTAACCGTAGCGCGAACCTGAGTCTCCCATTCATTCAAAATCTCAGGAGTCGCCTGGCGCAAAACCCGAGAGAGCGGTAAAACACTATCCATAAGTCATCAGATGAGTTCAACAAATATACCGATCCGAAGGATTCGGCTCAAAGTTGAGTTCGGGTGCCCCGCAATCGCTGATAAGCATTGGATTCTTCCTCGGCTGGCGGAGGCTCAACCGAGAGCGATTTACGGATATATACTTTCGCTTCTTCGACACCGGGCTGATCAAAGGGATTCACCTCCCAAAGCACACCAGCAAGAGCTGTTAAAGAGCAAAAAGCAAAGTACAGCGCGCCGAGTCCACGCTCATCTAATCGATCCAACTTGACTGAAAGATGAGGGCGTCCCTGCTTGGTCAAAACCAACGATGTGGCCTGATACTCGGTAGCTAATAATTCATGAAGGGTATGCCCTTCAAGAATCTTAAAGGCTGGGTACTCTCTGCGATCCTGAGTCAGTGGGGATCGAGGAATTTTGACCTCATCATCAACATGATCTACCGTCATAAAAAACGTCACTTTATCATCAGGTCCATCCCGCAAGAGTTGCAGAATGCTGTGCTGATCCGTCGCACCCACAGCAGCGAGCGGAGTGAATCCCTTGCCATCTTTACCTAAGCTCTCACCCCAGAGTTGAACAAACCAAGACCCCAGGAGCCTAAGCCGTGTGGAATAAGGCATACATACGTGAACGGAGCGCTTCGGGTATTGGCTCAAGAGTTCCTGCGCCAAAATGAATAGGGGATTTTTCTCAACCGGAGTTTTTTCAATATAGTCTCTCACCTGCTTAGCTCCGGTAAGAATAGAACTAGCCGAGAGCCCCGCCAAGGCGGCAGCAAATAATCCGACCGGACTGAAAATACTAAAGCGCCCCCCGATCGACGGTGCAATCGAGAGAGACGGAATACCCTCTTGCTGAACAAATTGGCGAAGATCCCCCTTCAATGGATCCGTAATCGCGACAAAATTCGTCTTCCAGCGTTCCTTTCCCAACCACTCCAAAGCCAGCAACGCCTGAGCCATGGTTTCGAAGGTAGTTCCTGACTTAGTGACGCAGCAAACTAAAGTCGAAGTTGGCTTGATCTTTTTGAGGGTCGAGGTCCACTCCAGTGGGTCTGGATTTTCTACAAAATGAAACCGAATGCCCGACTGACATTTTTCCTGAAGACTGGACAACATACTGATGGGACCGAGAGCACTCCCCCCGATTCCTAGAAAGAGACAGTCGGAGAAGGTGCCCTTTCTCAGAAGCGATTCGGCTAGCTCTTCAGATTCTTTTAGCTGAGACAACTCAGGATTGATGGGGCAATCAAAGAAGCCCACATCTCCAGCATGAAACCGTGACTTGAGCTTGGACCAAGCCTCTTGCAAAGCCTCGGCATCAGGCTCTCGCTTCATCGTCATTTGCGACCAATCAATCGTAATCGGTGCACTTCCTAATCGAGATGCGGTGACTGCCATAGATCCCACTCCTTTTGATTTGCTAGCTTTTTTGCTCCAGCAAGTTCTTACCAATAATCAGTCTTTGAATCTGATTCGTTCCTTCAACAATTTGGAGCACCTTAGCTTCCCGCATGTAGCGCTCCACTGGAAAGTCCTGGGTATACCCCGAACCGCCCAAAATCTGAACGGCGTCTGTGGTTACTTTCATCGCCATATCCGTTGCAAAGAGTTTAGCCATGGCAGCCTCCTGAGTAAAAGACCAACCGCGGTCACGGAGCTGGGCTGCTTGATAAACCAACAGACGTGCGGCTTCCCACTGAACCGCCATATCCGCCAACATAAAAGATACTCCCTGAAATTCGCCAATCGGCTTCCCAAATTGCTCTCGATGCTTGGCATGTCGAACTGCAATCTCGAGCGACGCGCCCGCAATTCCAAGTGCCGCAGCGGCAATCGTAATTCTGCCACTATCGAGAGCGGTCATTGCAACTTTAAAACCCTCGCCTTCGGCCCCCACTCGGTTTTTAGCGGGCAACCTCACTTGCTCCAGGACCAGTTCCATCGTATGGGACACCTGACATCCCATCTTTTTTTCTCGTTTACCCAGACTTAATCCCGGGGTTCCCTTTTCCATGAGAAAAGTCGAAATACCAGATGGACCAGGTCCTCCGGTGCGGGCCATCACCAAAATTACATCAGCCGAGTCGCCTTGAGTCACCCAATGCTTGGTGCCCTGCAAAACATAGAAATCCCCGTCTCGTTGAGCCGTAGTTCTCAGACTCCCTGCATCCGAACCCGATCCAGCCTCAGATAAGCTAAATGCTCCGATCGCCCGACCCTCAGCCAGGGGCCGAATCCACTTTTCCTTCTGCTCCGGAGCTCCGAAACGACTCAAGATGACCTGAGGAAGCCCAGTCACTGCAACGCTAATCGCATACCCGGCACTCACTCGCGCCAACTCCTCTAAAACGACAATATAATCTTGATATCCCAGTCCAGCGCCGCCAAACTCCTCGGCCACTGGAACTCCCGTGAGCCCGAGTTCACCCAAGGCGCGAATCCACTCAGGACGAAATTTTTCATCCATTTCGTCTTGCTCAATGAGGGGAAGCATCTCTTTTGTGGCAAACTTTCGAGTTAGATCTCTGAGCTGGCCTTGAGTTTCGGTTTCGGAATAGTCCATAGAGCCAACTCTAGAACAAGGATTGGGGAAAGCATAGACCCATGCCCAAAAAAAGAGTATGAACGGGGGCGTGAAATCCGAAAATCGAATCAAAAGACTCCCCCCCGCCGTAGCCGAGAGAATCGCTGCCGGTGAGGTGATCGAACGCCCTGCCAGCGTGGTCAAAGAACTGGTTGAAAACTCGCTTGACGCAGGCGCGACAGAAATCTGCGTCCGTCTCGAGGACGGGGGTAAGAACCTCATTGAAGTGACCGATAATGGTCGCGGAATGAACCCCTCCGACCTTGCTCTGAGCATCGAACGACATGCCACCAGCAAACTCAATACTCTCGAGGACCTGGATCAAATCGCGACCTTAGGATTTCGAGGGGAAGCCCTCCCGAGCGTATCGGCCGTCTCCGAGGTCAGCATCATTTCTCGGACGATCGAGGGAGAGGCCGCCTTTGAACTCATCGCTGGTGATGTTGCCGATCGTGCGCTCAGCCCACCCTCCGCCCAGCGAGTCACCTTTGGACACTTCAACAATTCCCCTCACGGTACCCGAATTCAGGCCCGAGGACTTTTTTCTCAAGTGCCCGCCCGGCTGAAATTTCTAAAATCTCAAGCAGCAGAGGTTTCACAGGTACGTGAGTGGGTAGAACGCCTGGCCCTGGCCTATCCGCACGTCGGATTTCAGGTGTTCAGCGGAGAGAGAAAGTTGGTGAACTTACGCCCCCAGTCTGAACTGGAACGCGTACAGGAAGTCCTAGGAGAGGGGGAGGAATTTCCAGTCGTGGTCGCAGAAAATGATCAAGACGGATTCCGAGATCGAGGACTTAAAATCAAACTCTACTGGCTCCAAGGCTTGAGTTCTCCTCAAAATCGCCGCCTGGTTCAGATCGTCAACTCCCGATCCCTCCGTGATCGTTTTCTACAGCAAGCCCTCATGGCCCCATTTCGACAAAGCCTCCTGCCGGGACAGTTTCCCGCTCTAGCGCTCATGATCGAAATCAATCCAGCCGCCATTGACGTCAATGTTCACCCGACCAAATCCGAGGTACGTTTTTTAGAAAAGAGTAAAATTTTTGTCACGATCGACTCCCTAGTCAAAACGATGATTGCACGACATGGCGCACCTGGGAGAGTCCCATTAATGAATCCTCCCCCCAGTTCGAATTGGTCCGTTTCTGATTTTACTTTCGAGAGGCCGTTGACTCCAAGGATCGATCTCACGCCTGCGGCGCTGCCTTATGCGCCTCGCGAGGTGCCCCCCAGGCAAGAACCAACACCCCTCACACTGGAGTTTCCAGCGCTTGCCATGCCCCAAGCCTTGGATCGTCCTCCTTCTACGATCTTATTTCACACCTACCTCGTCTATGAAGACGGAAATGAATTAGTCCTCATCGATCAACATGCTGCTCACGAGCGGGTTAGATACGAGAAGCTCAAGAATCGAATCAAAGACTCCCCACACTCTCCTCCTCGCTCATCGCAAGCGCTGCTCATACCCGAAACCGCCAAGTTCAAGGAGGGAGAATTACCTCAGGCACAGGCTCGACTTCCACTCTTAGAGCGACTTGGTTTTGAAGCAGAGATTTTTGGTGAAGATACGGTTTTATTTCGGTCGATTCCGGCAGAATGGGGCCATCGTAACCTGAAAGTCAGACTGAAAAACCTGATAGAAAAACTCTTAGAGATTGAGTCTCAAGACCCAAATCTGTGGATGGATGAAGCCCTCTTTGAATCCCTCGCCAGCGAAGCTTGTCACTCTGCAGTCCGAGCAGGAGACTCTCTCACGCTCGCAGAGGCCCAACAACTCACTCGAGATTTATTCCTTTGTGAACATCCTTGGAATTGTCCCCATGGTCGTCCGACCGTGGTCCGGGTTCCCATGAGGAAATTGGAAGAGTGGTTTCAACGGAAATTATGAAGATAGCTCCCGCATCGATTGGAATTCTGACCGGCCCAACTGCAACAGGGAAATCTTCGATCGCCTTAGATTGGGCGAGAAAATATCAAGATATTGAAATCATCAATGCAGACAGTCTCCTGGTCTACCGGCAGTTCAATATCGGCACTGCAAAACCCACCGCCGAAGAACTCCAAGAAGTTCCACACCACTTAATTGACATTCGAGATCCAAACCAAGTTTTTACGGCCGGTGAGTTCGTTCGAGCCGCAGAGGCTGCAATTTCTGGCTGTTTAGACCGCGGCAAAAAACCCTTAATCGTCGGCGGCACTGGATTCTATCTCCAGGCCCTCTTGTTCGGAATCTGGGATGCACCTGCAGCAGATCCTGAAACTCGCCGCCGACTCGAGGGACTCGACTTGCCCACGCTTTATGCTCAACTCAATGAGATCGATCCTATTTCTGCGCTGAGAATCGGAAAATCTGATCAATATCGACTGATTCGAGCGTTAGAACTTATCCATCTCTCGGGGCAAACACCCACTCAGCTCCAGTCACAAACGAGGAAGGACCCTGACCCTCGTTTTCATCTCTGGATCTTGGATCGTGAGCAGGGAGACCTAAATCAACGCATTAAGAAAAGAACTGAAATCATGCTCCAAAGCGCTTGGATCGAAGAAGTCGAAACACTTCTCTCTCGATTTCCCGAATGCCGCCCCCTCCAGTCAGTTGGCTATGCCCAAGTCGTTCAGTACTTAAAGGGAGTTAAACCCCAAGGCAGAAAAATGCGAGAGGGAATCAGAGGACTCCAGGACGAGATCGAACTCGCCACTCGACAACTCGTAAAAAAGCAGAGAACCTGGTTCAAGAATCAAAGCAAGAAAGTCTCGCAGTCCCAGTGGTTTCAACTCGAAAAAGATCAGGACTTATTAGTAGAAACATTCAGAAGTAAAACCTGAGGAAAGGAACTTGAATGGAACCGTACACCTATCCAACTCGGCGAGTAATCGTCGTTTCTGATGGCACCGGAGAAACTGCCGCCCAAATGGCGAAAGCCGCCATGATCCAATTTGGTGACCGGAACATCTACTACACTCGCTACAAAAATGTTCGAAATGAAGCTCAGATCGAAGCCATCTGCGAGGATGCGGCAGCCCACCGAGACTTATTAATCTACACCATTGTGTCTCCCAGTCTCCGCGCCTATTTATCTAACCGTGCCCGCGAAAAAGCGATACCCTGCGTCGACCTACTCGGTCCCCTCCTCGTGGGACTAGCCAATTATTTTGGCTATGAACCCAAATCCATCGCAGGTCTCCTCCATGACGTTAATGACAGCTACTTTGAGCGCATCGCCGCCATGGAATACACGATCGCTCACGACGACGGCAAGGACCTCACCGGCCTAGAAAAAGCCGACGTAATTATTTTAGGAATCTCCAGAACATCGAAAACACCCCTCTCGATGTACCTCTCTCACCAAGGATGGAAAGTAGCTAATATTCCTCTTATTCGTGGGTTTGAGCTGCCTCCAGAACTCCTCGTCATCGACCAAAAGAGGATCGTCGCACTTACGATCGACGCTCAAAATCTCGCTGCTATTCGAAGGGCCCGACTTCAGAGACTCGGACACCATGAAGGCGGCGAGTACGCTGATCCAGAGAAGGTAAATGAGGAAATCGAGTATGCCAATCAGATTTTCAAGAAGAACCGGCGCTGGCCAGTTTTCAACGTCACGGGTAAAGCACTAGAAGAAACCGCCTCTGAAATTATCAAGCTCATGGCCTCTCGGCGACTGACCCCGCCCCACTCATTTGAGGGCATGGCCCCAAGATGACATCATTCTGAAAAGGTGATAGCTTGGCAGAGGTCGATTGACAGCAAGGAGGTCGGGGATGGCTCGTGGATCAAAAGTATGGTGGAATGGCAAAGTACTTCCAGTCGAAGAGGCTAAAATTAGCCTTTTCACGCATGCACTGCATTACGGCGTCGGGGCATTTGAGGGAATCCGTGCGTACCGCCAAGCCTCGGGAAAGGGCGCTGTTTTTCGGCTCCAGGAACACATCGAGCGACTTTACGAAAGTTGTAAAATTATCGACATTCAAATTCCCTTCTCACCCGAGGAGCTGGTCGAGGCCAGCCTTGAAACCTGTCGGGCCAATCAATTTGAAGAATGCTACATTCGCCCCATCGTCTATATTGCAGACGGTCCACTCGGGGTCAATCCCGGCACTCATCCCCCGATCGATGTCGCAATTTTGAACTGGGAATGGGGAAGTTATCTCGGCGACCAAGGCAAGAACGAAGGGACTCGATTGAAGATCTCTAGTTTCGTTCGCCCACACGTCAATTCATCGATGACCAAAGGCAAGATTACTGGGCAGTACGTCAATGGGGTTCTCGCCAAAAAAGAAGCGATTGCTGCAGGGTTTGATGAGGCGCTATTACTTGATCCTGAGGGTTACCTCACGGAAGGCAGTGGAGAAAACATTTTCGTAGTCAAAGACGGGCGAGTTAAAACGACCGCTCTTACCTCAATTCTCAGCGGAATCACCCGAAAAACCGTGATCGAGTACCTCCAGTCTAAAAAGTACCCGATTGAGGAGGCTCGTTTTACCCGAGATGAGGTTTGGTGCGCAGATGAGGTTTTCCTTACCGGAACAGCGGCTGAAATCACGCCTGTAAAAGAAATCGACTACCGTCTCATCGGCAAGGGTAACTACCTCGGCAAACCCGGACCCATCACCCAAGATGTTCAAAAGGCTTATCAGGCCATTGTCCGAGGAGAACTGCCTGAGTTTTCGAAGCGCTGGCTCACCCCGATCTAGGTAGAGCTCGCCTCATATTTTTTGAGACCTCCTACCCAGACTTAGGTCCACTTTTTGAGGGATGCGGCGCGTTCTGTTGCAACTGAAGTCGAACTTGCTCAATTGCCTGATTCACGGTCAAACTCTTCATACAGGGGTAGTAATGGCACGCTGACCCAAGGCACTTGAAATCCTGACCACAATAAACTTCTGGAACCAGAACACTGGCCCGAGACTCATCTAATAAATAAGGTCCCCATCGAATCGCACTTTGAACGCGAATGGGCGGAAAAAAAGTAAGCACAGGAATTCCAAGCGCCACCGCCAAATGAAGCGGGCCCGTACTTGGTACAACCACAAGGTGCGCATGCTTAAACAGCCCAGCCAGGAAATCAATCGGGCGGCCTTCGGTATTTCGGAAAAAGATCAGCTTTCCCGGGGCTTTCTCCAAGCGGGGGACCGTCTCTTTTTCCATCTCATCTAAAAGTCCGACCTCATGGGAGCCGCCCGTGACGAGGACCTGAAACCCCTCTTGCACCAGGGATCTAGCAAGATCGTGATAAGAGGTATCCGGCCAGTTCAAGGCTGATCCACCCATTCCTGGGTGAATAATAATAGTCGGACGCCCCTCGGGCCGCCAACCTTGCTCTTGGAGCCACTGTTGAGCCCGCCCCAACTCGGTCTCTGAGACATGGACTTGGGTGGGAATCGATCTGGAACGCGGCAGAATACCAATTCTTTTCAAAAGCTGGAGGTTGTAGTCAGCTTCGTGCATTTCGACCTGGGAACGTCGTTGCCGAATGCCGAGATTATAAAAAAGATAAGAATGCATCTTACTCAAAGGCCCCACTCGGCGCGAAACTCCGGCGAAATAAGTTGCGGCAGCAATTTTCCAATTCGATTGAAGGGCAATCGAAAAACGAAAATCCCTCACCTTGAGATCTGAAACCAATTGCCAAAATCCGTGGAAGCCAGCGTGCCGTCCCTCAGGAGCAAAAATCAAAACGTCATCAACCGGAGCCAATCCCCTTAAAATAGGAGCAACGCCTTCTTTAACTAAAATCGTGAGCTTGATCTTTGGGTATTTTTGTTTAATGACCTCAAGTACTGGCGTGGACAGAATCACATCCCCGAGTCGATCCGGACGAATCACTAGAAGATGAACTTCCTCGGTCCTGAGCATTTTTCTTAAACGATGAAATGCACTTGAATGCGTTTTCGGGGATTGAAACCGGAAAAACCTCCAGCCTCTCAGAAATCTTGGCAGCATCGCATCCAGTCTCCCAAATCGTTCAACTTAATCGCTCCATGACCCATTTCTCCATCGTATCGACTACCTGATCCAAAGTCATCTGACTCGTGTCCAACTCAATGGCATCCTGCGCCTTTTTGAGTGGGGCAACAGCCCGGGTCGAGTCCACGCGGTCTCGCTCCATAATCTGGGCCTTGACCTCCTCAAACGAAGGTGCGTCTGATCCGACCGCCTCAAGCTCAATGAGACGACGCTTGGCCCGCTCATCGACACTGGCATTGAGAAAAAATTTCACATCCGCATCGGGGAAAATCACTGTGCCGATATCTCGCCCCTCTAAAATGGAACGACCATGGCACCCCAGTCTCCGCTGCAATCCCACCAGCGCAGCCCGCACTTCGGGTATCGAAGAAACGCGAGATGAGGTCATGGTCACCTCGGGCGTCCGAATATGATCCGTCAAATCCTCGCCATTGGCAAAGATCCGATTAGCCGGATTTTTGTCTGGATTGCGCCGAAACTCTAAATGAACCGAACTCGCCAACTGAATGGCGAGAGATCTCTCATCGCCCATCGACGAATCCTTCAACTGCTCCAAGACCAAATATGCAACCGCACGATAAAGTGCCCCTGTATCCACGTGAATAAAGCCCAGACGGTCAGCCAGACGGCGAGTTGCCGTACTCTTGCCGGTACCTGCTGGACCATCAATCGCGATCACCGGACCCAATTTTGGAACTCCCACGATCGACCCCTCCATTCATCACCTCTTTAACAATTTCTCTAAAACCTTGAGCGCCCTCTGATTCTCTGCAGGCGTACCGATCGAAATCCGTAACGCTTGAGCGAGGCCATAGTTAGCTACTGGGCGCAAAATCACTCCCTGAGTGAGGCATTTTTGAAAAAGATCCACACCCGAGAGCCCAAAGCCCGCTTGAGCGTCAATCAGAATAAAGTTACCCTGGCTCTTCCAGAACGGAACTCCCATGGCCAGAAGCTTCGCCTCCCAAAGCTTCATTCCGACTTGATTCATTTTCAGCGACTCCTCGACAAACTCCCGATCCTGAAGTGCTGCAATCGCACCAATCAAGGCAAGCGAACTGAGATTAAAAGGTTGCCTCACCTTCTCCAAGAGGGCGACAATTTCTGCGGACGCAATGCCGTATCCGACCCGAAGTCCAGCCAAACCATAAACCTTAGAAAACGTCCTTAAAATCACCAGATGCGGATAATCTTTAAGAAACTCCTTCGGATTCGGGCAATCCGGGGCTGTAATGTACTCGCCATAGGCGTCGTCCAAAACTACCAAGACTGACCCACCTCGAATGAGCATCATTTCTCGAAAAAATCGGTCCAACTCACTACGGGAGAGATAAACTCCGGTAGGATTATTAGGGTTGGCTAAAAAAACCAACTTAACACTTTCAGTGCTCTTCACCAAGTGGATCAAAGCATCTAGGTTGCACTTGAGTCCGTCATCAATCGGTGCAACGAGCGTGGAAACACCATGAATTTGGGCACATATCTGATAAGCAACAAAAGCAGCACGATGAATTACGATCGACTCCCCGGCGACGCAGAACGTTCGTATCAAAAGATCGATAATCTCGTTGGACCCATTTCCTAGAACCAAATTCTGAGAAAACACACCCTCGCTTGCGCTCAGGGCCTGCTTAAGACCAAAACCACTTGCATCTGGGTATCGATGGAGCTGACTCAGGTACTTACGAATTGCCGCCACAGCCTTGGGACTAGGCCCGAGGGGATTTTCATTGGATGCGAGCTTGACGACTTTCTTAATCTTGTACTCGCGCTGGGTCTCCTCAATGGGCTTACCCGGCACGTAGGGCACCAAAGAACGAATATAATCAGGAACTTGAAGGGTCATTCTTCATTTACATCATGTTAAACAGGAGGACGCAACCCCGTAAAGAGGCTAAGCATCCGATCTACCCGGACAGCAAATGCAGGGTAACTTCATTCATCTGAACTCAGGGAGTGTGGTTTTACCCACTCTTATGAAGGCCCCTTGAAAATCCGCCCAGAATTTCAATCATCTCTTCGGGCGATGTTTGAACACTGAGCGCCCCCAGTTCGGCAGCAGCTCGTGGCATTCCGTAAACAGTGCAACTCTCCTCAGACTGACCCAAGGTAAAACTACCCCGCTCTTTGAGCCGCAGCATTTCCCGCGCTCCATCTTGACCCATCCCAGTGAGCATGATTGCAATACTTCGACTTGCAATCATGAGTTCACTCATGGATCCAAAAAGGCGACTCACGGAAGGTTTAAATCGGTTCACGGGTGGCTCATCCGTGGGAATCGCAAAAAACTGGATGCCTTTTTTCTCAACGGTGAGATGAGTTCCACCTGCAGCCAAATAGGCATGCCCACTGCGCAGCTCAACAGGCTCTCTCACCTCTTGGGTCGGACGACCCGTTTGCAGCTCGAGGCGACTCGCAAAGGCCTCAGTAAAGTTTCCAGGCATGTGCTGAACCACGACGATAGGTGGAGAATCGTGAGGAATTCCAGCTAAGAGGAACTTCACCACTTCAGTACCTCCCGTGGAGGATCCAATCGCAATCAAATCAAAATCCTTCAGATCGACTCTTCGATGCGCCCGCACCCTCGGCTTTGAATTTTTCTGAGGCGTCGGAGCTGGAGCCTCGGGAACTGGAACTGGAGCTGAAGCCTCGCCGCCGTTCAGTCGATAAACCGAATTCCCAATAGGGACTAACTCGGGGATCATCTGGTTCAGCGACTCAGATAAACCCAAGACCAAATGCCCCCCTGGTGCAAGTCGCTCAGTCAATCGTTGACACACCATTTCCATTCGCTCTCGCGTAAAATAGATCATCACGTTTCTTAAAAAAATGACGTCAAACTCTAGACTTTCAGGAAGGCGATCCGACACTAAGTTAAACTGACGAAACTTAATCGACTCCTGAAGGGCTCGTGTCACCAGCAAGTCTAGATTCCGACTGGATGGACATTGAGCTTTCAAACGCTCGCAATGATGCGCGAAATGCTCTCCCGATGGGATCGCCATCGCTTCTTCGATTGCCCTATGGCTTAGATCAGTGCCTAAAATCCGGATATTCTCTGGATCAATTCCAACCTTCAAGCACAAGAGAAGTAAACTATAGACTTCAGGCCCCGTGGAGCAGGCAGCCGACCAGATGCGGATTTTTTCTTGACGCTGAAGCTTCTGCTCAAGGATTGCCTTGAGCCATTGAAAGTGAACGATCTCTCGAAACCATTCGGTCTTATGAGTCGTAAGAGATTCAATACAAATTTTTACTTCACTGGGGTCGCTCTTCAATATCTGTAGATAGGCTCTCAGATCTTGTACGCCCCACTTTTGGAGACGGCTCCCGATGCGAGTCTGAACCAACGCCCACTTCTCACTGCTGAGATAGATCCCAAAGTGGCTTTCAGTCCACTCCGAAAACTCTTGAAAACCTAAATTAAGCTGCAATTGAACTCCGGATCTGCTGTGATGCTGAGCGATTTTCTAAAGGGGTATAGCTGGACGCCAGATCTTCCAGATTGAGCACAATCCCCGGGGATCCATCACCGAGAATGGTTCCGGCTACGTAACCAGGCCGATTTTTCACCTCACTACTCAGAGGCTTTTGAACAATTTTCTGAACCCCTTGAATTTCATCAATCAAAAAGGCCCGATTGCGATGTTTACGAGTCAGGAGTACTGGCACATCTTTGATCTCGTAAGTTCTTTGACCAGCATCCCGAGTGAGACAACGGCGCAAATCAATCACTTCAAATAGTTCATCCCGAATTCTCATCATAAACTGACCCGGGCCCGTACTCACCCAACTCGACGCATCGATCGACCGAATGCGACTTACCTCGTCAATTTCAGAACTAGGAACAATAAATCGAGACTGATCGATCCGAACGACTGCACCGTTAAAAATAGCTAAGGTCAGAGGGAGCTTTATTCTGATCAACATCCCTTGTCCGAGCTGACTCTCTAATTCGACCCGACCCTTCAGCCGCTGAATACTCTCCTCGACGACATTCATCCCGACACCTCGGCCCGAAACTTCACTTACAGTTTCCTTGGTAGAAAATCCGCTGGCAAAGATGAGCCGATAGGCCTCTCCATCCGTGAGTCTTTGCGCCTTCTCCTCCGACAAAAGTCCTTTCTGGACGGCCTTACGTTTGAGCAGAGCAGGATCCAATCCTCGCCCATCGTCTCGGACCTCCAGCCAAAATTGACCTCCGACCCGCCGCGCCTCGACGTGCACGCGCCCGGTCCGGGGCTTACCAATACCCGCTCGCTGATCTGAATCTTCTAGACCGTGATCGACTGCATTTCTCACCATATGAATCAGTGGGTCGGCTAAGGCGTCCATCATGGTCTTATCAATTTCAGTCGCCTCGCCCGAAAAGCTAAAAGTAACGTCCTTATGGCAGTGCTGAGCGGCGTCTCGAACAGCACGCTCCAACTTCGTGAACGTCGCCCGTAAATTGACCATAGTCAGCGAAAGCGCATGACTTTGAAGCTCCAGAGTGAGCTTACTCATCTGTGCGATCGTTTTAAGCAAAAGGTCCCGATGCTCTTCCCAATTCTCTTTGCATTGGTCTAAAGTCGACTGAAGGATTACCTGCTCACCAAATGCTTCTAGAAGGTAGTCTAATTTCGCCTTCGACACTCGAAACGAGGCACCCTCCAAAGTAGAAGTTTTCGCCGGGACCGCTGTAGCAGTCGGTGCCGCTGCAACAGTCGGTGCTGCCCCTATTTCAACGACTTCTGAAATCTGATTCGGCTGACTGCGACGCTTGAGATCAGAAACAAGTTCATCGTGATTGACCTTGGCTTGGGGATCGGCAGCTAAGACCTCAACTGAACGTTTGAGGGTATCTAGACAGCCGAAGAGAAAGCTCATGTTCTCGGGAGTGTTTGGAATTACTTGATTCTTAATCGCGAGAAGATAATCTTCGACTCCGTGAGCGAGCGTAGAAATCTCAATGAAGCCCAACGCCTTGCCCGATCCTTTAAGATTATGAGCTAGACGAGCAAGCTCCTCATAGATCTCGGTGGGATTAGCACTCTTTTCAAGCTTGAGTGAGAGCCCCTCGACCCGCATCAGGAGGTCCAATGCCTCCTGAAGGAACCCTTCTTTCAACTCCTTGAAAAATTCATCATCATCAGTCACTGAAGCTCTCCCGCTGAAAAAAAACTAGAGTTGGTCCCAAGCATCTTCTTTTTTGGCGGTCGCCGTCCGACCCTGCAAAGGACGAACTCCCGTAGGCAAAGCTGCACCGCGAGTACGAGAGGCCTGACCCTTGCCAGCATCACCGCGTAACTGCACCACGTTAGACTCTCCCGAAGAGGGACCTCTCTGAGTGGCTGACTCACCTGCCGAACCTTCTTGTTTTCCGGTGACCATCGCTCTCAAATCTCCCACTGAAGAAGAAAGACTGCCGACTTGATCCATCAAAGTTCTACTATTTTCAAAGCAGAACTCTGCTGATGAGGCGTTTTCCTGAGTTGACTTACTAATCAGCTGAATACTTTGATTGATCTGCTGAATACCAGCATTCTGTTCTTTCGATGCTCTCAGAATCTCGTGCGTCGCTTTCTGAATCGAATCAAACTTTTTAGCCGTTTCCTTACAAAAGGAAGCCCCTGCCTCGACTTTGGAGCGATTCACCTGAGCTACCTCTTGCGCTGTCTTGATACTATTTTTGACAATCTGCGAAATCTCAGCGGCACTAGTACCGCTCATTTTAGCTAGACTACCCACTTCTTGAGCAACGACTGCAAACCCTCGTCCGTGCTCGCCTGCCCGCTCAGCCTCAACCGAAGCATTAAAAGACAGCAAACGCGTCTGAAATACGATCTCATCGATCAGTTCGGTTTTCTCACCAATCTCTTCGATGAGTTTTGCCAGTTGCTCCACCCTCGAATTACTTTCAGAAATTTGCTGCACTGCTTCTTGAAGTTGACTCATGGACTCGCTGCCCGAAGTCACCAACCCCAAAACACTCTCTGATCCCTGAACCGTAGCGGAGACCATGCCTGAGATTTCCTCCAGGCTGGATGAAACTTCCTCAACCGAACTTGCTTGCTCTTGCGACGACGCGGCTAGTTGCTGAGAAATCGAGGCTAAACTATCCGAAGCCGAGTTCACTTCCTGGCCCGAGGCCCCTAATTTTTCGGTCACACCCAAGAGGCCTTGAGAGATGGAACGGGCCAAATAAATCCCCAAACCTAGGCTAAACAGGAGCCCCAGGGCCAACACCAGGAACGTAAGTTGAGCTGCGGCTGAGGCGAACGACTGCGCATCAGAAGATCGCAACTCAGCTACTTCATTTTGAAAATTGATCAAATTAAATGACGCTTCTTTATATTTAGCGGCAGCCTCAGGGCAATCAAACAAAATAACTTGAAGGAGAGTTTCGTTATCTTGATCACGATAGAGCTTAACAATCTTTTGACCGACACGCTTAAAATCAAGCCAACTCGTCTCCACTGCTTTCAATAACTTTTCTTCACCCGGAAGCAATGACGTACTCGAAAGCTCCTTCGCTACCTTCTCATAACTCTCAAATTCCTCGTTCACTCGCTGAATCGCAACCTCACCTTGCTTGCTTGGCAACCCTTGCAAACCTAATGTCCGAGCCTGAACTCGTGCGGAGCGAAAGTGAAGCAAAAGCTCGAGGGCCATTTTTTGCTTCGGAATGTTTTCATGAAGAATAGTCGAGTATTCTCGTGTCACTCGCTTGAGATTTAGATAACTCAGAACGCCCACGCCGAGAGTAATTACAAATAAAGCAATACAAAGCCCACTCAGTTTTCTAGAAATGGTCATAGCTCTCATCTTTTATATCCCCAATTAAATCCCCAATTAAATCCTCTGATTTTATAGCAAAACAATCTCATGCGGCACCTCGCTTGGCGCTCAACTCAAGTAGCTCGTCCAATCTTAATGCTTTTTCCAGATTCAGAATCGGAGTGAGCGGCATCTGATCGACGCGAATAATCCCTGAAAATACAGTTGCACCCTGAAGCGTCTGAGCCGATCGATCAATCTGAGCCTCAGGCACCGACACCACCTCCACAATCGAGTCCACTAAGGCCCCGTAGAGTCCACCAACTAGCTCTGTGATGACGACACAAGGACGCTTATTTGGAGTGGATTCACCTTGAAAATCGTGAGAAATTAAGCTTTTTTTGAGGTCAATCGCCGAGATGATCTTGCCCCTCAAATTAATTAGACCTGCATAATAGGGAGGCATATTCGGGAGAAATGATAGTTGAGTCAGTCCCATGACCTCTCGGACATTGACCAGAGAAATTCCAAAAGTACTTTTATCTAGCTTTATTAATAAAAATTTTTTCTTTTTTTCCTGTAACATCCGATGCGGAGCTCCCGCTAGACTCGCATCCACCTGATGCGAAAGCTCCTCAAAAAGATCTTCGGGCTTCTTATTCTCTGGATGATCTTCGAATTGATCCAAACACTACCCCCCGGGGAAAAAACAACGAAGGACGCCCTGTCCTCCATAAGCTCTTTCGGTGGGCTGGGAGATTTGCGTTAATAAAAGAAGCTAAAGATCAGGGAGAATCTCCCCTTCCAAGTTAAGCGTCATCTGATAGGCATCCTCACCATTCGAGTAAAAGCCTTTTCGAATATGGGTAATACTAAATTTAACCCGCTGATAAAGCTGAATAGCCGGCGAGTTTGACTTACGAACATCTAATACGACTTTTTTGATTCCCTTTTTGAGGGCAATCGAAACCACCTTCTGAATCATCTGCTTAGCCAACCCTAAGCCGCGGTAATTGAGAGACGTAGCCAAGTTCAAAATCTGACACTCATCAAACATCACCCAAAACACGAGGTAACCCGCAATGATCGAATCACTTTCATCGTCTGTAAAAACTAAAAATTGACTATAAGGCTTGGTCAATTCGGCCCGAAAGTGCTCCTCTGTCCAGGGAGCAGCATGAACTTGGTTCTCAATTTTGACCACTGCATCTAGGTCCTCAAGAGTGGCAGGCCGGAGGCTAAAACTTTCAGGTTTCATTTCAATCATTTTCCATGGTTCATGCAATCGCTTGGTAGGTGATTTAATTTAAACTAATAAACTTGACCAAGGTGCATCTCAATTTTAATATTATTTTCTAAACCTTATTTTTGAAACTTAAAAATAAAATAGGAAAGAGAAAAGAATGAGAAAAGTTATTATAGCCGCATCCATGATACTTTGTCTTTTTGGATCGCAATCATTTGCTAGCTCTAACAGCAGTGCCGCTGAAGATATGGCGAGTCTATCGAAAGGTCATCTGGGGGTCGAACTGGATATGATGCCAGGGGGTCCTGAGCAGGGATCAATGTTGCCCTTTATTACCTATGAAACTGACAAAGTGATTTTTTCGCTTGGCGGTAATAACTATGGATTTAACGATAGTTTTGGTGGAAAAACAAACTTCTGGCAAGGCGAAGCTCGAGCAAGCTACCGATTCAACATCGCCGAGCATTCCTTCTTAGATCTAGGAGTTGATTTTTCTTGGCAATGGGGCACACAAGGCGGCTCACCAATGGGGACCAACTATAGCACGGGGCCGATGATAGGGTTCTCTCGTCAATTCCCAGGTACTCCAGTATTTTTCACTGCTTTTGTGGTAGTTGCGCAATACTTGCGTGTGAACGCACCCGAAGCCGCATCGCCGAGTCAAGGCTCTGGCGTCGCCTACTTTAACAATGGCGGTATCGGTATTCGCTACATGTTTTAGTTAATTCATCTAATTAATTCGAGATGAATTGAAATCGGGAGCGGGGCGTTAGCCTAGCTCCCGATTTTCATTTAAGCTATCCTGACAGGCAAATATTTAACCGAATATTTATCATTAGTTAAAAAAATAATTTTAAAATCAACTGACGTGATTCAGACGCGAAAGGTGTGTTGGCTCGTTCTCTCTTGACTCGAGGCACGATTCAAGTTATGCTGCGACGCGCAATATGCACCCTATTTTTTCAAAAACCGTCTGGATAATTTTATTCCTGATAGCATTAACACTCCCCGCTTCGAGCCTCATCGAAGCTGATTTTGTAGCGGACCTTCGAGATGACCGCTCCCATCATGATCGAATCTCGAACCACAAGCTCGAAATGCTTTTTTCGAGACGCCTTCACCCCTTTTCTCGATCAAAAATCTCTGCATTTTCGAAGCATTTCTTAAAACTTTGCAGCTACCATCGATTCGATCCCGTGTTCATTCTCTCGGTGATCGACGTCGAGAGCCGGTTTCTTGTCAAAGCCCGCTCAGAAGTTGGAGCCCTCGGATTAATGCAAATGATGCCGGATACCGCTCAGTTTGTGGCCGATGAGCTGGACTTTCACCTTTCTGGACTCGAAAAACTCCCGAGAGAAGAGATCGAGGAACGTCTACAAATCAAAGATGAGAAAACCCTATCGGACCCCTTCATCAACACTGCACTGGGCATCTCTTATTTGGCCTGGCTCAGAGATCACTACCAAGGATCTCCGTTTCGCATGCTAGCTGCTTATTTTGTAGGACCCGCCCGAATGGACGAGCTTCTCACTCGGAAGTCCTTCAAACCAGTCCAAACTCAGGAATACTTTAACGCTGTCCGTCAGAGAGTACCTCGATTCAGCAAGGTCCTCCGCCGGGCCCGCATGCCGATGGAATGCCTAGTGGATCTTCAAAAAGAGGGATGTTACCTAGAGCTATGACTCAAAAGGCCATTATACTTCTCTCCGGAGGACTCGACTCGGCTGCTAACCTAGCCTTTGCCGCTGAATACGAAACCCCCGTCCTTGCCATTACTTTAGACTACGGCCAGAGAGCGGTAGCCCAGGAACTCCGTGCGGCCCGTCAATTTTGTGAGTATTACGGGGTCACCCATCGGATCATTGAAATCCCTTGGCTTGGTGCGCTAGGCGGAAGCAGCCTCACTGATCTTAGCCAAAAGATTCCCGGAATTCAAAGCCACCAACTCGAAGACTCACCGATCACTGAACATACGGCTCGCGCTGTTTGGGTACCTAATCGGAACGGAATTTTTATCCACGTTGCCGCAGCCTTCGCAGAAAGACAGGATGCGAATCGAGTGATCGTAGGATTCAATGCCGAAGAGGCAGCTACATTTCCTGATAACTCGCTCAATTATCTCGAGAGCGTGAATCAGGCCCTCTTCTATTCAACCTCTAACCACGTGAAAGCCTTCTCATACACGGCTGAATGGAACAAAAACCGGATTGTTACCGAACTCAGGCGCCTAAAAACTCCGTTTCCGTTTCAAATGATTTGGAGCTGTTACGAGGGTCGCGAGCAAGCCTGCGAGACCTGTGAGTCCTGCCAAAGACTAGCCCGCGCTCTCTACACTACGGAAAAAAACCCTGGCAGTTGAACAGATTTTCAGGTCGCCTACCGTCTGATTCAAAGGAACTCGAGAGAGTATAGCTCTGCTCTTCAGAATGAACTACCCGATGATTCTGAAAAGAATTCATTGGCAGGATCGAATCCAACACTGCATCCCCCATTGCTTGCTCTCTCAACACAAATGGGTGAGACAGCCGGATCTCTCGGTACCACTTACCCTCCAACTCGGCAGCCTCTAAGGTCCATTCAATCTCGATCTCTCGATGATAGGGAATCCGAGGGATGGGATTTCTAAATGCTGAATAAAGGGTGACAATGACCGGATTTTGATCTTCAGCAATCCAATCAAAGGACTGCCTAGTTCGCTCTGGAATAAAGCATGAGTCTGAATCGAGAACTCTCCTTGCCATCCAAGTGAGCTCGATTCGTTCACGAGGCCCCAAGTCCACCCACCCAAACCCTAAAGCATCGAGGTGCACGCTCTCCAGGTTTCCGCTTGCACGTCGGACCTCCACGACTTTCACCTGCATCAGACCGAGAGAACCCCGTGGAATATTCCTCACTCGTTCTGGACCTTGCTCTGGAACAAGCTGATAGACCGGCTCTCGAACGATCTGCCAGAGAGAAAGTGTCGTCACTGATGCCTTGAGCCAAACTCTCACCGGGCGATCGATTGGATTCTCGACGCTCTCTCGCGTCAGTGCCAACCCACCACCAGCAGCCTCCACTGCCTTTGCCCTAGCTCCGAGCTCGGGCAAAGGCAGTGGGGAAACGGCCGGATGAGGGAGCGGCCCTATGGCCTGAAACTGAATCGTCACCTGTGCCAACTCCCCTCCTTGAAGAGTGAGCTCCAGCTCGAGTAAATGATCGTGTTCCCCGTTAGCACTGGACTCGGGATAGTTGGGAAGATTTTCGAAGACCTCCGAAACGGGGAGAAGCATACGATGGGCGCCCCGATCAGGTCTGACATTGAGGGTATTTCCGCCCACGAGAGTCCCCCTCAAAGCACCGCGGACACGATGGGTGTAACGTGCGGATAGAATCTTTTTTCCGTGAAACTGATCAGGCCAGGTGAAGAAAAGATTTCGCCCTAAATGAAGATCAGTCGAAAGAGGATCTCTTAGATGCAACTTAGTGTGAATTTGAATCTCGGCCTCGCTCGATGTAACCTCGAGAGGGAGGGCGCGATCTGTAGCGGCTCCAGATCCGATCTCCGCCTCAGGGACTACCTGGAGATCTAAGACACGCTCTCTGGCAACCTGGGGCTCTGCCGCTTCGGGTTCTGATCGATCCTCTTCACTGGGCTGAACTACCAGCCGATTGGGCACCTGGGCTGGCTGGATCACCTCATGGCCTCTCTCACAGCCAACGGAGCTCAAGATCACCACAAGAAAGAGCATCTCTTTTATTGGATACGGCCACAGATTAAGAACTTTACTCACGTATTTTCTCCTTCATTTCGTAAAACTCGATTCAATTTCTTTTCAATCGAAAATTGACTCGAACATTCCAACTCTTTTGATCTTTTGAAAGAACTGCCAGATCCAACGATTGTGTAGCGCCCCCGTCGAGCTGTGGCTCATCCCCTGGCGAAAACATCGCGGAAAAGGGGATAAACCAGAATTGATTCGACTTATGAAGACCAGCCGCCTGGGGCCCGGAGATCGATTCCCTCCGATTAGAACAGGTCAAAACGGAGTGCCTATAGGAGACCTGATTGACCTCAACGCCCTCAAGTGAACGGGAGCCAATCAGGAAGCACTCGGTTCCTGGACGAAAGTCAATCATCTCGCCAAATGAGACTTGATCACCTGAACTAAAGGAGCGATAGGTTTTGACACCCAGCCCTTCGCGACGACGTTGAGCACGCCCCTCCTGCCTAGTAGGACCAGACCAAGCCCCCTCTAAAGCGCGCAGACCCACAGTCTGCATGCGCTCGCAAACGATCCTAAGATCTAACTCATCCAAATCATCGAAATCACCCAAATCATCGAGCAAATCAGCCTGTCCCTCGGATGACAGCGGAGATGCTGGGCTCTGTGCAACTAAAAAGGCAGGGCCGCAGCCCGGAGCACTTCCTAAAATAAAGAACAAACTACAAATGGTCCAATTCATTGACTTCATAAGGTGAGGAATCACCTTCAGCAAAAGTCAGGCCAGAATTTCCGAGCTCAATTCTAAACAATCCTACGGAAGAGGATTTCAAAATTGGAATAGGAATGATAGTTTTGAACCAGTAAGTCGACTCAACCCTCTTCGGAAGGAATGACCTTGCCAGCACCAACAAAACGACCCCAGAAAGCCCTCCGATCGATTTTTGATGTTCTTTATGGATTTATTCCAATCACGGAGTGGGAAGAGCAAATCATCAATTCTCCATACTTTCAACGATTGAGATGGATCAAGCAACTCGGGTTTGCCAACTACATTTTTCCAGGGGCCGAGCATAATCGCTTTGCCCATGTCATCGGAGTCATGCACTCCATGGACCAAATGATCCGAGCTCTAGGATTATCTGTTTCAGATGCAGAGCTCTTCGATCCCCGAGCTAAAAGTCCAGCAGCACTCTTTCATAAAAGCATGAGAATCGCCGCGCTCCTGCATGACATCGGCACATTTCCATTTAGTCACGCGATTGAATACGCCTACATCCGTCACGGCAACAATCAGCGCCGCACTCAAAGTAAGGGAAAAAATCTACCCAACTCCCACGAACACTTAGGTTCTTTCATTATTAAGAACACGGACTATGAGGGCGGAATCACCCGAATTCTCAACCACTATGGATTTGATGTTCAGGCGATTTCAAAAATTATCAAAGGGGACTCCGATCTCCTCATAGCCAACCAACTCATGCACTCTGATCTGGACGCGGATCGGATGGATTACCTCATGAGAGATGCCTATTACACAGGAATTAAGTATGGGCAATTTGACCGCGACTATATTCTGGCTAACCTCGTAACTTTCGACGTGGGTGACGGGCAACTGGGATTTGGAGTCCGAGAAAACGCAGTTCACGCGGTGGAGGATTTTCTCATCGCTCGATTTAGTTGGTACAGTCAGATTATTAAAAACCCTGGCTCTGCAAAATTTGACATCATGTCTTCGCACATTGCTCAGGCTTTTCTAGAGCACGACCAACTCCATCAGTTTCACGATCTCCTCACTATGATCGAAGAGCGTGACGAACGCTTTTTTTGGTGGAACGACATTTACTTTATGACTCAATGTCAGGAAGTGCGATTCAAAAATCTAATCAAAAACCCCCAGATTTCTGAACTCACGGAAATGCTCCTCTACCGTCACCCACCTAAGACCGTTCACCATCCTCTCTTCAGTCATCGGATTTTAGCGAGCAATGGAAACGAGCACGAAAAAGAAAAACTCATCACCCAGATCAACCGCTTTGTCGGAGAACTCCAGAGCGTCCTCGACAAGCGAGGGACCGGAAAAGAATGGCTTTTAGCAGATATCCCTGAAAAAGATGTCGTTTTCACTCGTGGAATAGGACATATCGTCAAGAAACGATCCACGGACAATCTCTACAAAGAGCGCGACCCCGTCAAAGTGGTCTCGAAGCGAGGAACCCCTGCTCTTCTCGTAGAGCTCGAAAACACACTCATGAAACACCTTTCTGGGTTTATTAACTTTGTTCCAAGCGTGTATGCGAACGAGTCTGCGATCAAACTGCTTCGCTCCAAGCGGCTCATCGAGTAAGCACCTAGGTGAGTAGGACCTGCATTGACTCAGCCCATAGACGCCTGAAAGGCCTTTTCAGGTCGATAAAAAGCGGCTTCCATCCAATGAGCCCAACTTGGCTCCGAGGCACCATCCCACGCACAGAGAGACAAGGCAACACGAGCGATTTTATGGCGTGCGCGCAGGGAGACCTCAGACGTAGACATCGAAGCTGACTTGAGAAAAAGATCCCAGGTCTTAGAGTATCTCTGAGTTAAAATTTCCTCGACCTGAGCGCCCGTCATTCGACCAGGATGACCTCCCCAAGTTTCCGTAGCAAATTTCTGAGCCTGCTCGACGCGCACTCGGAGGACCTCGAGCCGCACCCGCGTCTCGCCCATCTCGTAAGCACACTCAGAGGGCCCTCGCCCCTTCCAAACGAGGACGCAGTCCATCCGATCCAAGACGGGCCCAGAGAGTCGAGAGAGATAGGCGCTGGATGCGGTCAATTGGCAACGACACCGCGTCACACTTGCAGACCCACCGACGGGAGCAGCAGCGCCTCCATCGAGTGAGGCCGGTAGCCCCAAAGAGGCAGGCCAACCTCCGCAAGGGCAGAGATTTCCGGTACCGATGAACTGAAACTCGCTGGGCAACTCGAACGATCCGTGAGCGCGGGTGACACTGACCTTCCCCCGCTCCAAAGGTTCTCGCAGCGACTCACGACTGTCGCGACTCCACTCTGGAAATTCGTCCGCGATCAATAATCCTCCATTCGCAAGTGAATATTCACCAGGTCGTATCAATCCGGCAACGCAGCCACCCACCAGAGCTGCTGGCCGTACCTGAGGACCTACCCAACGCGTAGGTACTGAGTGCGACTCTTGAGCTGCAGACCAGCTTTGCGATGACATCTGAGCAAGCTCTGAGAGCAAACGCTGCCTCAAACGATCCTGAGGGGAAAGCTCAGGCTGAAGATTTACGATCCACTCTACTAGCTGACTCTTTCCAACGCCACGAGGCCCCAGGATTAAGAAATGATGTTTACCAGAAACTACCATTCCCACGAGGCGCTCCAAAGCAGGCGTGAGCGGAAGCAGATGAATGGGCGCGTCTGACGGCACCGAGCAAGGGGACTCCGAAACCTCAACCCTCTCGGGCTCAACCGATGAATAATGAGGGAGCTCGGGCCTTCCCGATTTCCAAGCGGAGAGTTTGTCCCAAGCCTCCCTCAAACTCAGGACAGGAATCAAAACGGGGGCATCTCCGGACATTTCTCCGCTCTGCTCCAAACACTTCAACGCCTTCTGGGCAGCCCCCCACTCAGATCGACAGATCATCATAGCCTCCATGCCACCCTTCCAAGCTGCATAGAGAGACCGAGTTAACTGACCTGCGGATTTTATCGATCCATCCAAACCCAGCTCACCCCAAGCACCGATCCGCGACTTGAGCGTTTCCGTCGCTGACAAAACAGCCAATGCTACCGCGAGATCCAGGCCAGTCCCACGCTTCTTGATATTGGCTGGAGAAAGATTCACCACGACCCTCCCCTTGGGAAATTGTAGCTGACTGGAGTCAATCGCGGCTCGAACGCGTTCTTTGGATTCTGAAACCTCAGGCCCCGGCAATCCAACGAGATGAAAGCTGGGAAGTTGAAAAAAGATGGCGACCTCCACGCGCTGGAGAATGGGCCTGGGCTCAGTATTCAAAGGTGCGTAAATTGACATGACTCGTAACCTAAGCAAGACCAGTGCCCGAGACTCCTCAAAAAAATGTGCATAAACGCTTGATTTTTAGACTAAGAGTCTGATTTTCATCGTTCTTGACAGGTCTCGTGGTTACGATAAACTTTTATCTGCACATCAGAAAGAGAGAGAGAACAAGAGTGGAGAAGGCCGATACGACGTCAAAAATGGGTTTGCAACAAAAAGCCTGGAAGCTCGATTTCGGTTGGAAGAGCCTGCGCTCCGAATGGCGAGCCATTTTTTCTAGACAGGACCTCAAGGAAGACTTCACGGCCGGCGGACTTGTTGCCTCAGTGAGCATCCCTCTCTCCCTAGCACTCGCCCTAGCCAGCGGCATGGATCCGTTCACCGGACTGATTACCGCGATCATTGCCGGACTGGTTTGTGCACTTTGGGGTGGGACGCCCTTGTCGATCAGCGGGCCTTCGAACGCGATGCCAGTGATTCTCGCCGCTGCCACTCACCAATTCGGACCGCAGGGAATTTTTCTCATTGGACTTGGATGTGGTTTGCTTCAGTTACTCACCGGAATTTTTCGATTCGGAAATTTAATCCGGTTTGTTCCTTTTCCAATTGTAGCAGGCCTTTCAGCTGGTTTTGGGATGATCCTCTTGATGAGTCAAATTCCGAGAGCTCTGGGCCTCAATGTTTTGGATGATTCACAGTTTTCAGAATTATTAGCTCATATTCCAAATTTTATATCATCAGTACAACTCCCTGTCCTTATTCTCACCCTAAGTACTCTTGGACTGAATCTGATTCTTCCTCTTTTTTTTCCAAGACTACCAGCACCTCTCATCGCAGTTCTCATCCCGACCACCTTGGTTTATTTTTTTAATATTGATGTCCAAAGAATCGGAACAATCTCTCACTCGCTGCCGATCCCTCAGATCCCGAACTTAAGTAAACTCGACCTCGAAGACCTAATGACCACGACCCTCACCGTCTACGTCATTGCCTCGCTCGAGACCTTGTTCGCATCTAGCAGCGCCGATCGATTTTCCAAGACGAGAAGATCCGATCCTGACCAGGAGATGATAGGACAAGGACTCGGCAATTTCTTCACCGCAATTTTTGGTGGATTTCCAGCTACGGGGGTGATTGCTCGCACTTCCCTGAATATCCAGGCTGGAGCAAAAACACGAAGGGCTGCAATTTTTCAAGCTTTACTAGTCCTCGCCGTGGCGGTTTTCCTTACCCCTTGGATTAGCAACATTCCCATCGCTGTGCTAACTGGGATTGCCTTGTCTATTGCTCTACGCATGCTCCATCCGAGAGAGTTTATTAGCCTTTGGAAAATAGCTCCCAAAGAGGCGCTGGTCTACTTACTGACTTTTTTGATCATTGTTATAGTCGATTTTTTTGCAGGTATACGGATCGGAATCCTCATGACTCTGCTCTTAGCTATGATCCGAAATAGCCAAGCACAAACCCAGTGGAATCTATTCAGCCCGAACCGAATGCGATCCCAAGCATTTCAGGAACTGAAGATCGAGGGTGCACTCACTTTTCAATCTACCGGCAAAATTGAAATGATTCGGGATCAGCTTGCCCAGATTCAATCCGACCAAAGCCTAGTCGTCGATCTATCTCAAGTCGATACCATCGACCCAGCTGGAGCTACCCAGCTCATTGAAGTCCTCGATCCGATGCTCCAAAAAAGGCAAAAAGTTGTACTACTTGGACTCAAACCTGAGTGCAGAAAGACCCTCCTGGCACTAGACAGTCAGCACACCATAGCCAAATGCCTCGCCTCCAGCGAATCAGAAATGACGGACCTCCTCTACGATCGATCCCTACGGGGCCCCCTGGATCGCCTCATCTACGGCGTCGAAAAATTTAAGAACGACATGCATGCCAGTTACGGTTCTCTCTTTAAAAAACTCGCTGACAGCCAGAGTCCACATACCTTATTTATTACCTGTTCAGACAGCCGCATCGACCCAAACCTGATTACTAGCACGCACCCAGGAGAACTCTTCATCGTAAGGAACGTGGGCAACCTGATTCCCCCTTATGGCGAAGACAAAACACCCGCCGAAGGAGCGGCTGTTGAATTCGCAGTGGGCGTCCTCAAAGTCAAAGAAGTGATTGTTTGCGGACATTCAGGCTGTGGCGCCATCAAGGAGATTTTACAGGGTAATCTCATCCGGTCTGAAAAAAGCGAACAATACCCCAGCCTCAAAGCTTGGCTCCAACAAGCCCAAGGCATCCGCGACCAGCTACCTGAACATGCGTCAATTAAGCAAGCTGCAGAACTGAACGCTGTGCTACAGATGGCCAATCTCAAGACTTACCCTCTCATTCAGGAGCGGATCAAATCAGGCCAACTCCGAGTCCACTCTTGGTATTATAATATTGGTGACTCGGAGCTCGAAGAATGGGACGAAGGGCGACAACTCTTTGTTACCATCGGCAGTAAGCAATCCAAATCCCAGGCCAAACGAATCGAAGCTGGGGTCCAGTACCAGGTGCCGCTGCTCCCAGACGACGAAATGGAGTGAGGCAGTACGCTCTCGTGCCAAGATCCAAGAATCGTGGTAGGGTGATTTCATCATGACTAATAACGATATCCTTCGGGGCGTTCGCTATATCCTCAACGTGAGCGAAACCAAACTCATTGAAATCATCGCCCTCACTGGCTTCAAAGTCAGCACTGAAGATCTGAGCGCTTTTCTCAAACAAGAGCACGAAGAAGGCTATAAGAACTGCGGAGACAAGGTCTTGTCTCAATTTTTAGACGGATTGGTAATTTATAAACGGGGCAAAAAAGTTAATGCGCCCGATCAACCCTTTGAGATCTCACTTACCAACAATATGATTCTGAAAAAGCTTCGTGTCGCTTTTGAACTCAAAGACGACGACATTGTCCAGTTAATTGGAAAGGCCGGCCTAAAGGTTTCAAAATCGGAGTTAGGTGCATTTTTTCGTAAACCCGACCATAGAAACTACCGTGACTGCGGCAACCAATTCCTGAGAAACCTTTTAAAAGGCATGGCTAAATAGTTAACTGAAAAACAGAGAGCCATTAGGACCTCACTTTGATTTACCAAATCGAACAGCGATTCAAGGGTGCAAGTGGTGCGCCGGGGGAACAATGAAAAGCCCTCTCAAACTCAGGCATATTAGCCACAACACCATTGACCCGATACTTGGGAGCTGAGTGAAGATCGATTGCTGCCCGATATTTTTTGGTTTCGGACGTGTTCTGAGTACACCAGAGTTGTGCAAAGGAAATAAAAAACTGCTGATCGCCCGTCGATAATCGGGAGAGCTCTCTCGAAACTACGCCCTGGGAAACGATGATTCTGATGCGATCGAGTAAAAAATTAAACCAGTTAATTTGCCATGCACGAGCTCGAGCATCCGGAGCCTCCAAAGTGGCCACCTCACGGTAGGCGGCATAGGCAAGTTTTAATCCTTCGAGGTCAGCCATGTTCTCTCCCAATGTAAGTCTTCCGTTGATATGAACGTCATCGAAAACCAAATAGGACGAATATTGATCAACGAGACATTCACCTTTTTCTTCGAAAATCTGTCTCACCTCTTGAGTCCACCAGTTTTTAAAATTACCACTCGCATCATACTGCCGCCCTTCATCGTCAAAGGCATGAGTGAGCTCATGACCAATCACCGCGCCAATTGCACCGTAGTTTAAGGCCAAGCTAGCGCCGGGAAGAAAGAAAGGGGACTGGAAAATACCTGCTGGAAAAATGATTTCGTTTCTTGACAGTTCATAATAGGCGTTCACCATAGTAGGGGAAAATCCCCATTCAACATGATCCGCGGGTTGCCCTATTTTCTTAATACTTCTTAAAGCCCAGAATAGCGCGATTCTGGATCGATTCTGAATATGATCGCCTGGGTTAATTCTTAAACTAGAGAAGTCAGTGCTTTGACCTAGATATCCGACTTTGTTCTCGATCGCATCGAGTTTTTCGAGTGCAGAGCTACGGGTAGAGGCGTCCAACCAGGAGTTCGAGTTAATGGACTTTTTAAATTCTTTCTGGATTTTTTCTATCAGCGAAATAGCTTCATCTCGAGCATTTTTTCCAAAGCTCTTTCTGAACAGCGGCTCCACTAGTGCCTCTTGAAATGATTGATCAGCAGCTTCTGTGCAATATTTCCAACGAGGGGTGGCCCCTTTTTGACCTAAAAGGTCTTTGCCGTAAAAATTAAAATTCTCCTCCACAAAACTTTGACCAAGATCTGCGGCCATAGAATGAATGATCTGCCACTTGAGATAGGATTGAATCTGCTCGAAGGGCGCTTGGGCCAGCAACAGACTGAGTCTTTTAAAAAACTCTGGGCCAACGATCCTCAGCATTTCAAAAGGCGGTGCATCCAGTTCATCGAGGAGATGATCCCAATTAAAAAAAGGAGCCAGCTCTCTCAACTGGCCCTTAGATAAAGTCCGACTAGGTGAAATATGCTGACTTCGTTGATCGATCTGTGGAACAGCGTATCGAGCAAGCTCAGTTTCAAACGCCAGGATCGAGCTCGCTTGCCTCAGTGATTGTGTCCTCCGAATGCCAGAGATCTCAAGCATCCGGGCGACGTGCTTGACGAACTTTTCTCGGATCGGTGCTCGATCTGTATCGAAATAGTCATTCTTATTAGGAAGACTGAGACCTCTCTGATCCAGTTCTGCTAGATTAGGAGAGGATTTTTTGGAACCCAGAGAGGATGTGATCCTAAATAAAACAAAGTGACCTCTGAGATACAATTGCTCTAAGATTCCTGGTAGCTCTTCTCTCTTGGCATGATCGAGGACTGCCAGTTCCGAGTTCAATGCCTCTAAGTGGGTTCGCTCAATGGCCTCGGTATCCATACAGGCTAAGTAAAAAGCTCCTATTTTCTCTGCAGTTTGGTTGGGGATGACAAAATTACTTTCAGAGTAGGCTTCAAGAACACCTCTCAACTCAGCTAGATTTGCCTCCTGAATCGTGGAAACACTTCGACTCCAAAAGGGCCTATCAGGCGGTGCCTCACTTCGATTGAGCCACCCACCGCAAGAGTACGAATAAAAATCGCTGCAAGGATCAACTGAAAGGTCAAGCGCGGTGTAATCCAGGAGGGGCTCAAAGCCTGCATAGGACAGGGAGCTTAGGCCCATCACTAAGGCACCAGCGAGCGTGGCGATTGCGCCACAAAATTTGACTTGGAACATCTGAAACTTCCCCGATTGTTGAACAGGCCGCTTGTGTATTAATGAGAAAACTAGAAAGTGTCAATCTTTTAGAGCAGTCTGCCCGGGCTGTTCTTTTCCGCTCAATCGGATTCGTCAAATTAAAATAGATATCTCAGAAATATTTTTAACCGAAAAAAAACAACGGGAAGCACTGGGGCGCCCCATCAAAAATTTATGTTGTATTCAATGTCCTTCTTCAAGATGGGCGGGCAGACCCAGCACTTCGATTGGTTCGACAGCAATGGAGCTGTGTCCACTCAGCGCAAGTAAGTCCCTCACTCGTTTGATCTGGTTTGTTGGCACGAAAAGAGCCTGGATCTCATTGGCAAATGCTCCATCTTTGAGCACGACCTCGCCGTCAATATCACTATGAGCTCCACCTGCGACCCCTGCGCGCACTGGTTTAATGCCATATAAAACAGGAAAAGAATCAGAGACAAGCGCTTTTTCGGAGTCGGTAAGCTTGGGCCATTCTTTTAATCGCTTCTCAGTGATTTCCTTGAGATTGCGGTCGAACAAATTGGGTCCCTCAGCGAGGCTCTGATTCAATTGCTTAAGAACCCCAGCTGCTTTATCCGGACTCCAAGCACTCGGGGAAGCATACTTTAAGGCGAGATTCAGTGTCCCCGCCCAGGTGGTAGACAATCCAGTCGAGCTCACCCCATCCCTACCAAATACGATTTCACCACTAAAGGGCACTCGGCCCTCTTTTTCGAGCTGACCCAACGGGGTGAGATGCCCCTGAGACTTCCCATACTCAGTGAAAGCTAAAAGAGAACTCGACGCGGACCCATGAAAGAGCTGACTCCCGTGAAGCTGACGCCGCGTCAAATGGGGCTTTTGATCTAAGACGTTTTGAACACTTTCTTCGGCCATTGCAAGTGTGACCGTACTTCCAAATGCAGGAATCGAATGGGTACCGTCCAGTACTGAGTCACCATTACAATAGAGTGGACGAACGTCCTCAAGCGTTGGTGTAACCGATTGCGCTGAGCCCCCCACATGACAGGAGGAGGACTCACTCCGGTCAGATGGCTTCCAGTTGTTTTGAAGCAGATCAGAAATTAGCTTGATCGATGTACCGACAGACGTCTCGGGCAAAACCAGAGGCGATAGGAGATTCTTTTCAGAGAGTCCGCTCAGGCGGCTCCACGGCAACGATGAAGTACGACCTTTCCAGGATCGAAACTCGCTGATCAACGGTAGCCATTTCGCATTCGAGCCTTCATAGGGGAAATCTAAATCCCAGGGAACTGTCGCGACTCTAAAGTTTCCCTCACGGTTTAAAAAATTAATAATCAAATCGCCATCAGGCAGTTCTCGAAAGAAAAAGGTACCAGGGCGCAGTGATTTGAGCGTATTAAAATCCTCTGCAATCGCTCCGCAAAAATCAGCACTCGGCCCTCTCAGAACGCCTGCTTCTTTTAGTAACTTTTTAAACTTAAGGTTGCCAATTTCTGCGAATGAAGCAGAAGGAATAAAACTCACGAGTAGCATCATCAGCACGAAGCACTTGCTCATTTCTGACCTCCAAACGTCTCTCTCCATGCAGGATGCTTCCCGAGTAGCTTAAGCGCCTGAGCAAGGAGTGTCTTGCCAGGCTCTACCTTGGGCCAGGAAGAAAGCCCGCTGGGATGAGGCAGACAAATCACATCGACTTCTTGGCCGTGGAACTTCGCCCTGAGCTGTACACCCACCACATCGGTGAGAAGTGCACCCGCACCGAAAGCCTCAGGGCCAAGGACTTGTCCAATGGCGAGCTTACCTACGGCAAGAATGAGTTTCGGCTTCAGGATCTGAATCTCTCTTTTGAGATGCGCACTACAATGGGAGATTTCTGATGCATTCGGCACCCGATCACCTCCACCGGAACCTTTGCCAGGATAGCAGCGAGCCACGGCAGCCATGTAGACATGATCTCGAAACTCGCTCTCATTCACGCCCAGTGACTCCTGAAACCAGCGAAAAAGGGTTTTCCCAGCAGTATAGGCAAACGGACGCCCCAGGGAAGCCTCATGTGGCCCAGGAGCTTGCCCTAATAGAAAAATCGGAGATAAGATCGCAGCCCCATGGACAGGAGGGCCGACCATTTTGGCACAAACACGACAAGTGTTGATTGCTTTCTGAGCTACTTTAAGATCGCGGAGGGAGTTTTTTGAGGATACCATGAGAAGTCCTATTCTAGCAGGACAGCCTAATACGCCAAGTACTATTACTCAGGATACGACCCACCGTTCAAAACCAAGCTCCCCTCCTCATCCGTTCGACGGATCCTGAGGCCCTGCCGCCTCAGGATGTTCAGCGTCTGAACGGCAGGGTGCCCGTATCGATTCCCTTGTCCGGAGGAAATCCAAACCTCAGTGGGATCAATCAACTTTAAAAAATCAACCGAGGTAGAATATCGAGATCCATGATGACTGATTTTGAGCAGCCGAGATTTTTTTTGGATCTGGCCAGATCCGATCAAGAGGGTCCTAGCCCACTGACCGATTCGATACTCATGATTCTGATCGGCATCTCCCGCGGAGAGATAAAAACCACCGCCCCGAAGCGGAATCCCAATTGCACTCATGTTTTCGTTACCTCGCTTCGATTTTTTGGCAGGCGAACCCTCAGGTCCCAACGTCGGGTAGGGTACGCAGCCGCCAGCCCAGGGCTCTAAAGTCAACCCCGACAAAGCAAGACGGGCAGAGAGAGCTTGGCCCCTCGGCGATTCGGCTTCCTCTTTTGAAGTAGCGATGCATCGAATCGGAAGTAACTGAACCAACAATTTAAGGGCACCTGCGTGGTCTTCGTCAAGATGAGTTAAACCAATCCAAGAGAGCTCACTCACGCCCGCCTTTGCAAAAACTGTCAGCCATTCCTCCCAACGAAGGGCGTGCTCTGAACCAACATCGATCAATCCGGGCGCCTGACCTAACACAAGTGCTGAGTCACCCTGACCCACATCAAGCTGCACTACTTGATCGGCGATCAAAGGGCCATACTGAACAAAATGTACACCCCAGATCCATCTCAGCAAGAACAACAGCACGACTGACGCCCCAGTCACTTTTAATCGAGCACTCCAGCGAGATGAAGCAAAGAAAATCAGAGATGCCCCAAGAACTCCCACTAAAAGTCCCGCTCTCGAAACAATCCAGAGATTTCCGGGCCACAGCGCCCACTCAGTCAGCTTCATGATGAAGATCTCTAAAGACGAGCACGCCCACTGGAGAAAAATTTGAGCGAGCCCACCCCACCCAACCCAACTCAAAATTAGACTCAAGACCGTCACAGGGTAAATCACCAGACAGACCCAAGGGAGAGTGATAAGACTCAAGAGAGGCGTAGCCAGGGAAACACAACTCGTCTCCCAGATTTCAACCAAGGCAACCAAGACCCAAGACCCGAGAGCGAGACCGAGATGCCCGCCCCATCTCTTAAAACGGATCGAATCATGCCAAAACAATCCACCTCCGACTGCCAAGGCATAAACCCAGCGTCCTGAAGTTGTCCCCGAGCGACTCAGCTCTCCCCGCATCCAGCTCATCACTAGGTCTGCGCCCAAAGCACAAACCAGGGGAGCACCCCGAGCCCAGCCGATCCCCAGGTTTTGGGCTAAACTCCGTAATGCGATGACCACTCCGGGCCTGAGCATCCCCAGGCGAGCCCCCCCGAGAACCCAAAGAATCAAGCACAGAATCAATGACAACATTCGACTGATCCATAATCCCAAGAAAACAGAGACCCCCATCAGTCGACTCATCCGCTGCATCAACGCCTGTACCCAAGAGACGATCGCGTAGAGGTGGATCCCGGAAGCACTCACCAGATGAACGAATCCCAGCCTCCTAAAAACGGGAAGCACCCCATGGGACGTGCCCTCACTCAAAACTAAACTTCGCACGATGCCTAAATGATCCGCTGGAGCCAGAAGTTCAGATGCACGCTCTCGCTTGAGTTCCACCCACTGTCTCAGGAGGAGCCCTCGACGAAACCCATCCGATTGCCTAGGATTGACTATGGCTCCAGCGCCCGGGCCCTTAAATCCAACGAGGTACTTAGTCAGCACCACAGGTTTCTTGCCGCCTCCCGAGTGGGAATGAAAATTTTCGAGCGGCGAGAAGCTCCGCCAAACCCCAGGTAACTCTTCCTCTAGTGCTTCAGGGGTCTTAAAACCTAGCCATTTAACCCACAGTTCGTGGCCTACACAGAGTTTCTTTTGATTTCCCATCTGAAATTGAACCCAGCAATGATTGCGCCCTGTTCTCTGTGCCAACTGCCCGTTGGGCGAACCAAAACCTGCCACAAAAGCTAAAATAAAAAACCACGTCATCCCTCAGATCATCCGACTCGAGTCGCGACGCCGCCAAGTCGACCGACTTTTAAACTCTGCACATCGAAATGAGACTGCAATGGCAGCTGAGGACTTCCCGAACGTGAAATGGATCGATTCATATGACGCTGGGCAGCAAAAACTGAACCAAAGGAAAACTGCCGCCGCTTAGCAGTATCAGCTCAAGGCGTGGGTCTCGGGTGACACACGGGACGGATTCCGCACACTCTTGGGAGCAGCCCCCTCAAGGATCTCCTCATAAAAACCGACTAATATATTACACTACTTAAGTGGGATTTCATTTTGGAAAAACTCATGAACCGAAATTCGAGTAATAAATTATTCCGATTCGCTTTTTTCGATTCTCGGATTTTACTTTTCCTTTTGAGCCTATCTCAGCCAGCCTGCGCAATTTGGGGAGCAGGATCATTCGGAACCATCACCACCTGCGGCGTCCCATCCGACCAGACCGGTACAATCGAAGGTCATTGGTTAAGCCACCCAATCCCGATCGCCTTTCACGCGGGTGACTTTAGCCCAACAGAGCTGAGAGAAATGACCCAAGCATTAGACGCTTGGAACCTATTCTTTGGTACGAGCAAGTCATTCCCGATTTTTCAATATGGAAGCAGCGCCAGTCCGCAAACCACCAACGCAGACAACCCAACTGCTGGCGGACTTTGCGGGATAGCAAGCACTATTGGGACTCAGTTTGCAGAGCCCATCGGAATTTATAAAGTTGCCCCCTGGCCACAAAACTACAGCAGCAGCTATATCGCCCTCACCAGCTACTGCACGATCGCAGGCACGACGCCTAGCTTGAATGGTACCATCTATAGTACTTTTTCATCTGCCGTGATGGAGATAAACTACACCAATTTCTTTGTAAGAGGCGCTCAACAGCCAGATCTTCAGTCTGTTTTTTTACATGAATTAGGCCACCTGATCGGACTGGATCACTCTTGCGGCAGCAAAATCAACATGCCCGACTGCTCAGCATCTAACATCGATTCCAATTATTTGACCGCAGTCATGTACCCCATTTTTAATTTTGACCCCGCTACCCTGATGGGCAGCCAAAAAAGAGCCCTCGGAGCGAACGACGAAAGCCGAGCTAACTGCCTCTATCAATGAGTAGAAGGAATCAAAATCTTTCCCCTCTAAAAACATTCTCTTGAATTTTTGCACTCACGATGAATATCTTGGCAGTCTGATGCCTATCCATCCATGGAAAATCCATTTTGAAGACCCCCATCTCATCGTTCTTTCTAAGCCCTCTGGCCTCCTAAGCCAGGGTGAAAAGACCGGCGACGAAAATCTAGTCGACCAACTCCGGACCTACTTTGGTCGAAACTATGTCGGCCTCGTGCATCGATTAGATCGAAACACCTCGGGTCTTATGGTGGTCGCCAAACGAACCAAATCAGCTCAGCGACTCACCCAGGCTCTCCAGAGCGGGGAGATGAGCCGATCCTATCTGGCCTGGGTCCTGGGCAAACTACCTGGGCCGGCTCGATGGGAGCATCGCCTAGAAAAAAACGAAGCGACTAACCGAGTCAATGTGACCCGTTCGGCCCATGGAAAAATAGCCATCCTCCAGGCCCAACCGGTCGGATCGGGTCGATGGAAAGGCACAGAGCTGACCTTGGTGAGGTTTGACTTGGAGACCGGACGGTCGCACCAAATTCGGGCCCAAGCGTCCCATGAGGGATATCCCCTCCTGGGGGATGTGAAATATCAAAAGTCTAAAACGGCCCCCGAGTTTCCAAGGGTCGCCCTTCACTCTTGTGAACTCAGATTTCCTCATCCAATGTCTCACGAGGAAATGAAGTTTGAAGACCCCTTGCCACCGGACTTGGCGCAGATTTCTTCTACACGATCAAACGATCTCTAGCTGACTCGCCTCAGAATCCAACCCTTGAGGTAGCGATCACCACCACTCCCCAGCCGAGTGGGAAAGGTCTCAGGTAAATCCATGGCGCGGAGGATTTGTAGTTCTATCCTCTTTTCTTTTGCAGCGGATAAAAGATCTCCCTCGAATTTTTGCCACGAGACATTGGCCGAATTGATGGAGGTCACCAAAAACCCTTCAGGCGCAAGCAAATCCAAAGCCAACGCGTGCAATTTGGCGAGATCCTTGGCGGTGGAGAAATTCCCTTTGTTCCCGTGAGAAAAAGAGGGCGGATCGAGGATCACGCAATCAAAAGAACCGTTCGTTTTTTTTAGCCGAGGGAGCCACTCAAATACATCGCCTGCAATAAATCGATATTGTGTCCCTGCGAGACGATTCAACTCAAAGTTTTCTTGCGCCCATTGAATCGACGGCTTGGATAAATCTAAGGTTGTCACACTCTCGGCTCCTCCGATCGCAGCGGCAACAGAAAGACTCCCCGTATAGGCAAAGGTATTGAGCACTCGTAATCCCTTGGCGTGAGAAATCAACCAATGCCGAAGGGGAAGATGATCGAGAAAAAGCCCCGGATGGCGTGTCTCTCGTAGGCGAATCCAGAAATTCAGCGTTCCCTCAGAGACACTAATCGGCGAATCAGGAGCCTCACCCCACCAAGCTTCCGCCTGAGGAGCCACGCCCCGCTGGGGGCGATCGAGACCTACGATGGACTGAGCCCCTCGATCACGCAAAAATGCGATGATCGCTTTACGCTGTGACTGCTCCCGAACAGTGGTCACTCCCGGGTGATCCCATTGGGTTACCCAATAATGGTCATTGAATCGATCGACGGCAAAATATTGAAGATCCCCTGACCCCTCGCCCGTTCCGTGAAAAACTCGAATCGCAGAGGGCACTTCTAGAAGGCCCCGAGCTGCTCGCCACTGCCAAGCTAAATTGAGTTCAGACATCGGTGCTTACTCCCAGAGCGCCCCTCAGACTTCCGATCCATTGAACGAAGTCCTGAGGAAGGGGGCTCCTAAATTTTTCGCCCGTAGGAAGTTCTAGAGCACTTGCATGCAGCGCTACGCGAGGGACTTTCAGTTCAGTACCAGAGATCTGAAGTGCCGCTTTTCCGCGGTAGAGAAGGTCCCCCAAGAGCGGGTAGCCTGCTTGAGCGAGGTGAATTCTAATTTGATGTCTCCTTCCCGTGCGAGGAAAAGCTTGCGCTAAGAAACATCCTAATAATTTTTCCACCACCTCCACCTGAGTTGAGGAGGCTTGCCCCTCGATGGGATCAGTGATTTTAAAGAAGGGGGCATTTGCCACTCCCTCGGCTAAGCACTGGTAAACTTTCTTCACCTTTCTTTGGCGAAACCACGCATTCGCTTCGAGGTGATCTTGCGCTGTTCGGGCAAAAAGAATCACTCCACTCGTTTCGCGGTCCAAACGATGAACCACCCAAACTTCACCGTACTTTTGCTTGACCCACTCCAGAAGAACCGGAACACCAGGCCCAGATCGACCTGGAATAGTGAGCCAGCCTGAGGGCTTATCAATAACGACCCAACGGTCAGAGAGAGAAAGGACTTGGGGATCGAGTGTTTGAATCATGGGCGCTGAATATACCCATTTGCTTCCAAGAGATGGAGCCAAAATCGATCCTTCAGTCGAATATTTCCCATAAACTCTCCCGCTGGAGCGGGAGCAAAATAGTCATTCGGCTGATGAGGATCTGTAAAAAACTCCGTATAAGCGTCTGCCAAAATGGGATCAGCCAATGCGATCTGCTGAATCAAGGAGGATTTGAGTTTGATACCCACTGCTTCAGAATGAAGAGGGCGATTGCCTTCGGAGTTCATGAATCCACTCTCTCGAGCCGATTGAAGGAGTCTCACCATTTGATCGACGTTGAAAGCCTGAAACTCAACCACCGCGCTCTCGCCGGACAATTGAGTTCGCTCCCCAGCAAGAAAACGGGCCATCACTCTTTTCGGTTTCAACTCAGCCAACTCGGGGTTTCCTAAGTCAGGATAAGCCACTTCCGCTTCGGCTCCGCGGAGCCCCAATGAGTAGAGCATTCGCTGCCGCAAGTTCTGCACTACAGTTGTGCGAAACTCACTACTGCGTGGCCTTAAACTGCCGTGTTTTTCGATAAATTCCATTTTATAGTTCGTGAACACTCGACTGATCAAGTCCCCAGCACTCTCGGGCTCACCCTCTTCAAAGTGCTCTTTCTCTAAGTCACTTAGTCCGGATTGTAATCCATCGATGCAACGATCGAGATTACTAAAGAGGCGCAATGCTAAATCCCCCCCCGGGGATGCGGCGCTGCGCCCAGATTGACCGGAAGCTTCTTGCTGACGAGCAGAGTCGAAAAGCTTCTTGATGCGCTTTTGGATCATTTCCTTATTTTGCCTCTCACGCTCGCTATCACCATCGCCCACATTGGCGCGTCGAAAAATTGAGTCCAATCCTGAACCGAGCTCTGCGACCTCAGGATATCTCTTGAGAGCGTCTCTCATCTCCAACCATTCCTGATCACTCACGGGACGAGGATAAATCTGGTGAAGATCCTGAGAATGGCGATAGAGAAATGGATCTTCGGCGATGAAGTCGTAATTAATTTGATAAAGCCCCTCGGAGCGGGGCCGATTCTTAACCTCATCGATGATTTCGTTGGCCGCGTCATAATCTCTCGCAAGATTAAAAATGCCGCTCGAAATATAACCCTGTCTGCGTCGTCGCCCCAAAATACGCTTACTCGAATTATGAAGGTCATAAAGATCCGGAACCCTTGGAACAGGATCACCCGAGATCACCGCGCTCGACTCTGGGATCGGTGGAGCCTCAGTGATCGTTTCCCCATTCATTTCATGGTGATCGCTTTGCGATTGGCTCGATGAGCCTGAGCCCTGACGAGGCGAATAAAGAGAAAAACCGACGCCCATCCTCGTATCGATAGTAAGCCCAAGGCCCGCCCCACCCATTAGACTCGGTGACGTCACTCTAGGACCGTGAGCCAACATCACAACCCGACGAACTTGAGCATCTTCACTCAAAGAGGCGATGAGGTGAATAGTCGGGAAAACAACGAGGTGTCGATAGGCTTGGATCGCGTGGGCAGCTCCAAGACGCACAATTGGGTCTTCATCGAGAAGAGCTCCTTGAATGATAAAAGCAGTTTCGAGTGCAGCGAATGACCCCGCCGCGACCCGGATAGCCGCCAATCGAACCTCTGGAGCAGGATCTTGTGACGCATGGGTTAACCACCCAATCGGATTCGCAACATGGGCATGAGCCAAGTCCAACACTCCATCCCGTCTCCTATCCGGATCCGCACTTTGTAATGCCTCAGAAATACGCCGATCGTCCGAACCAGCAACGGGAGAAGGAGAAGCATGGGCAGACTCGGAAGGTGCGTCCATCGGGTACGCAAACGCACTTTGCCCCACAAGCCAGAGGGAGATCGCAAAAAAATACGGACTAATAGCGCTCAAGCGCCTGTAGGGGATTAAGTTTTGCCGATTCATTTGCATCCTGGGTTGATTTTAACTTTTTTAATACATATTTTAAATAGTATAATTTTGACGCTAGAGAAACTAAACAAAATCAAAAAAATCTAAATTCATCGCTGAATATAACCGTTTGCCTCCAGAAGATGGAGCCAAAATCGATCTTTAAGTCGAATATTACTGCTTAACTCGTCCGCTGGAGGAGGAGCAAAATACTCGCTGTGCTGATGAGGGTCCGAAAAAAAATCTCGGTAAGCACCTGCCAGAGTATAGTCATCCAGGGCGATCTGCTGAATCAAAGAAGATTTAAGTTTCGTGCCCATAGCCTCAGGATGTAGGAGGCCGTTACCCTCGGAGTTCATGAGTCCTCTCTCCCTCGACGCTTGAAGGAGCCTCACCATGTGATCGATGCTAAAAGCCTCAAACTCAACCACTGCAGCCTCGCCCGAGAGCTGAGTTCGCTCCCCACCGAGAAAACGAGCCATTACTCTTTTCGGTTTCAACTCAGCTATTTCAGGATTTCCGAGAAAAGGGTAAGCAACCTCTGCTTCAGTCCCCCGGAGCCCTAATGAGTAAAGCATTCGCTGGCGCAAATTCTGCACCACGGTCGTACGAAACTCACTACTTCGTGGCCTTAAATTGCCATGTTTTTCAATAAATTCCATTTTATAGTCCGTAAACACCCGACTGATGAAATCTCCAGCGCTCTCAGGCTCACCCTCCGCAAAATAATCTTTTTCTAGATCACTCAGGCCAGCCTGAAGACCATCGATGCAACGGTCGAGATTTCCCATGAGACGTAATGCTAAATCACCTCCGGGAGAGGCCGCGCTCACACCTGATTGGCCAGAAGCTTCTTGGCTCTGTGCAAAATCAAAAAGTCTTTTGATCCTTTTTTGAATGGTTTCCTTGGTTTGTTTCTGCAACTCACTATCATCAGCGAGAACAGTGACACTCTGAAAAAGGCGATCAAAATCTGACCCCATCTCCACTACTTCAGGATAAGTTTTGAGTGCATCCCTCATCGCCACCCACTCCTCAAGCGTCAGAGGGGCAGGGTAGACTTGATGAATATCCAAAGAATGGCGATGGAAAAAAGGGTCCTCCGCGATAAAATCATAATTAATCTGATATTGACCTTCCGACTGAGCATCGCTCCTGGCCTGATCAACGATTTCTTGTGCTTTAAAATAGTCTACCGTGAGAAAGAATAGGTGACTGGAGACATAATTCCGTCTCAATCTATTCTGTAGAATACTTTTGCTAGAATTGTGAAGGTCATAGAGATTAAAAACTCTCGGCACCGGAGCCCCCGCAATCACTGCCCTCGATTGTGGAATCAGTCCCATCCGGACATCCCCCTCATCGTTGACATTCAAACGAGGTCGACGACCCAGCGGAGAATCTCCTCCGTAGTCCAACACCCATCGGGGAGAACTTGGACTCGATTCTCCGTGAAATACCCCAGAATAAGGTCTCCAAGGCAGATGATTGGGCATCCCAACCCAAGAAACTTCGGGATCCGGGCTCGCCAGCGCAGAAAGAAGCAGACTACCATAAGGTCCAAAATTTCTATAGGCATGGACTGAATGGGCAGCACCAAGACGTACAATGGGATCTTCGTCAATTAGACCCCTTTGAATCAAAAAGGCAGTTCCGAGAGAAGGGAATGAACTCGAGGCAACTCGAAGAGCCGCCAAGCGAACCTGAGGCGAAGGATCTTGTGACGCCAAAGTTAAAATTTCGATCGGATTGACCACATGAGCATAAGCGAGGCTGAGGATCGCCTCCCGCCTGACTCTGGGATCAGGACTCTGAAGTGCTTCAGAAATGATCTGAGTATCTAATCCGATCACGACCCCAGAAATAGGAAAAGCACTAGCCGTGGGGGAAGGTACGTCCATCGCATAATTAAAGTTACTTTGCCCCAAAAAGAAAAGAGCGGTCGCAAAAGCCAAGTGTCCGTTAAGTTGAATGGAGAGCGATTTTTTTTTCCGAATCATGTCCATCTTGAGTCGGTATTACATTTTTTAAGCTGATTTTAAAATCGAATAAATCTCATATCCCAGCGGATAGGAACCAATACCTGAGTTGAACCATTCACTTCACCCTCCCCTTTCCCCCTAGCTCGCACCCCTGATCCATGCTAAAAATCGTTCCCATGCAAATCTCTAAAAAGCCCTGGCGAGTAATCGGCTTCGTACTTTTAGGCCTCGCTCTCGGAGAAGGAACCTATCTCTCCCAAGGCCCTGATATCACACTGGTCCTCGACCGTCGATTTCGCAGCTCGCTCTCTCCCGATCGCCTGAGCCGAAATCTCTCGTCCACTTCGCGGTGGCCGCAGTGGTTTCACTCTCTCGCTCAAGTCGTTGGCCCCTCGACTCTCGAGAAAGGGTCTCAGCTCACTCTTAAGATCGACCCCAAAAAGGGCCCAAAAAAGAAGTTTGACCTCCAGGCGGAGGTCATCGAATCCATTCCCTCCCGACTCCTGCACCTGAAAATTACGGGTGACTCCTCAGGCCGACTCACCCATCTCTTTGATCGCCTGGAGTGGAAAATTGAAATCGACCCGACCGAGCAAGGCTCCTCGATTCATGGGATCGCTCTCGCCCATACCCGCCACTGGCGGGCACGACTGTTTGGAAGATTGACCGAGAAAATCCTCATGAATCAGGTTTTTTATCCGAACCTCATCCAATTAGCGGATCTCAAGCAACCTTTCAGCATCGATGAAGCGCCGCATCTTCCAGCCGGATCACTGTAAAGGCGGGAATTGGACACTTAGCCCCCCTCTTGAGTTCGCTTTGGATCATGTTACGCTTCAAGAATGAATCCTTCCCAATATCACCCCCAGCTGACTGCCGAGTTCGTTGCCCAAGCACTCCACCTGAGAATCGCTGCGATCCCCAAGATCGAATTTACGTCAGTCACGACGGACTCTAGAAAAGCCGGCCCGGGAAGTTTGTTTGTCGCCATTCCAGGGGAAAAATGGGACGGAAACGACTTTATCGAATCAGCCCTCACTGCAGGGGCCAGTGGGATCCTCTGTCGAAGGGGGGTTTCAGTCTCGGCTCGTAAGGAAGTGGTCATTTTCCAAGTGGATGACACCATCGATGCCTACCGACGACTGGCAGCGAGCTGGCGCCGCGAGTTTTCGATCCCCGTAATCGCTGTCGCTGGAAGTGCAGGCAAAACTACGACCAAAGAACTTCTCAGCTCGATTCTTCAGGGCCGATTCAACGAGGTCCTCAAAACTGAGGGAAGCCAAAATGGATTTGTAGGGATTCCCATGACTCTTCTCGAGCTCCGCCCCAAACATCAGGCAGCGGTGATTGAAGTGGGTATCGACGAAATCGGAGCCATGGTCCAGCACATAGGCCTCGTAGCCCCTACTGCATCAGTGCTAACTGCCATTGGCCCCGAGCACCTGGAGAAACTGCGAGACCTCCCCACCGTCGCCCAAGAGGAAGGCATCGCCCTCTCCCACGTCGCCAAAAACAAAGGACTGGTGGCGATCTCCTTAGATGACCCCTGGATTAGACCCCACGCATCCACCCTCAAGGATGGCAGGAAAATCACATTCACTCTCGGAGATGTCCCACCCAAATCTCTCGAGACCTCCCTCGACAGCACCACGCTTCGCGGGCAACTCAGCTTAGACCAACGGGAACTCACCCTGCATGGGGCTGGCCTCACTCAGACCACGTTGCAACTCCCGTTGCTCGGCAAGCACAACGCGTCGAATCTCTTGGCTGCCATCGCCCTAGCGGCGGGCTTAGGACTGACAAGCGAAGAAATCCTCCAAGGACTTGCCCAATTTCGGGGTGCTGCGGGCCGATCTGAGATTCAGAAACTCCCCGGACACTCAGTTGTCATTTGCGACTACTACAACGCTCAGCCTGCATCAGTTCGGGCGGGACTTGAGCTTTTGAATGATTTGAGTCGACCCCCAAAAAATGACCCTCAGGGAGTATCTCCCTCCGCTCTTGGCGCTCGTTGGGCTTGCCTGGGCGACATGCTCGAACTCGGAGAGAAGGAAGAATCTTTTCATCGCGAAATTGCCCCCCAAATCGTTCAACTCCAAATTGAAAATATCCTGCTCTTTGGTCCTCGGATGCGCGCGCTTTTAGATGAGCTCAAAAAGCTGAAGTTTCAGGGACGCTTAGCTCACTTTGAATCGCAGGCCGAGCTGGCTCAGACCCTGACTCAATCGGCAAAGCCGGGGGATACACTGCTCATCAAGGGATCTCGCGGGATGAAAATGGAAGAAGTTTGGAAAATTCTTCAGTCCTATGCTAACTCGCATTGGAACAAATCCCATGAGAGCCAAGATCGTACCCCCGACTCCCGAGTCGATTAGCCAAATTGCCGAAGCCCTGCGCCGCGATGAAGTCGTGGGCATGCCCACGGAGACCGTATACGGTCTTGCAGGGAACGCTCGGTCCTCGCTAGCTCTTGCCCGAATTTTTGAAACCAAGGAGCGTCCCACCTTCGATCCCCTAATCATTCATATCGGTCCCCTCCCCCGGGGCGGCGAGATCGAAGCCCTGAAAGCGCTCGAATTGGTGGATTTTGAAAACCTCCCCCCAGCGCGGATTCAGCAGCTCGAAATCTTGATCCGCAAATTTTGGCCAGGCCCGTTAACCTTAGTCCTCCCAAAACACCCAAGCGTACCTGACTTAGCCACGAGTGGGCTTCCCTCAGTGGCGATCCGAATGCCGCAGCATCCAGTTGCTCTCGCTCTGATTGTTGCCGCGCAAACTCCTTTAGCAGCCCCCAGCGCTAATCGTTTTGGGCGAATTAGCCCCACCACGGCCGAGGCAGTCCAGCAAGAACTCGGGGATCGAATCTCGTGGATTCTTGACGGAGGACCCGCCACGATTGGAGTGGAGTCGACCATACTCAGCTTGGCGCCCCCCCACGATTTATCCATTTTAAGACCCGGTGGAACGCCGCCAGAGAAAATCGAAGCAGCCCTCGGAATAAAGCTTAAGCAAGGCTACGGCTCGGCCACAAACTCCTCAGCTCCTGCTGAGCTGGAGTTCAAACCTCTAGCGCCCGGAATGCTCGAGAGCCATTATGCCCCCCGGACTCCTCTATTTTTGCTCCCACGAGGGATCCATGAGCTGACACCTCAGGACCTGGACTCCATCCGGGCGATTCTGACAACATTGCCGCACGCCCATCCAACCCTTGGACTGCTCCTCATGAAGGGAGAACCCCAGAAAGGTGGTGCCGAGTTCTGTCGTCAAACCCACTGCGCCACCCAGTGCCGAACTCTCTCCACTCAAGGAGATATGAACGAGGCTGCTAGAAATTTATTCGCGGAAATGCGTTCCCTCGACTCCCTTGGGTTGCACGTGATTTTCGCTGAACCTTGTCTTCAGCAAGAGGGATTAGGCTTTGCCATTTCTGATCGCCTAAGAAGGGCGAGCGTCAGGCGCTAATCTCTTACGTATCAGAGAAGATTTTGTGATACTTAGATCAGAATCCAAAGGAGCACCATGTTTACGGGAATAATTGAAGCCCAGGTAGGGATCACTGAGGTTAAAAAACAGCCTGACTCACTCGAGATCAGACTGCCCAACCCCTTTGCCGACGTGATTCTGGGGGAAAGCATCGCCGTCAATGGAGCTTGTCTCACGGTTGCCCAAATAGATTCTCCAGATCTGCTCTTTTTTGTGAGCGCCGAGACATTGGAAAAGACCAACCTCGCGCGACTCGAAGTCGGCTCCTCGGTCAACCTAGAACGAGCCATCACTCTGAGCACCCGCTTGTCGGGCCACTTAGTCCAGGGGCACGTTGACGGAAAAGCCCAACTCGTAGAAATCTCCTCAGTGGGCGAGAGTTACCGGATGAAGTGGCAAATCCCCCCTTCACTCGCTCGGTATTGCATCTCCAAAGGTTCCATCACACTCAACGGTGTGAGCCTGACCATCAACAGCCTCGATGGATCCTTCTGCTCGATCATGGTGATTCCTCATACCTGGACCCACACCAATCTTTCACGCCTTCAAGTAGGCGACGAAGTGAATGTCGAAGTCGATCTTTTAGCCAAATACGTGGAGCGATTATGCCAACCCTTACTGCAGCTTTAGATGATCTTAAAAACGGAAAAATGGTTATCTTGGTCGACGACGAGGACCGAGAGAATGAGGGCGACCTCGTACTATCGGCCCACCAAGTAACCCCCGCGGCGATTAATTTTATGGCCACTCACGCCCGAGGCTTGATCTGCCTTTCCATGAGCTCCCAGCGAGTTGACGAACTTCAACTCCCCATGATGGCTCCGCGCAACCAATCGCCGAAGCAAACTGCATTCACGGTCTCGATCGAGGCCAAAGAAGGCGTCAGCACCGGGATTTCAGCCCACGACCGAGCTCACACGATTCGAACAGCGGTGGATCCTCTCCGAGGATCTTCCGATCTCGTTTCGCCGGGTCATATTTTCCCGCTCCGTGCGCAAGACGGTGGGGTCCTCGTTCGCGCCGGTCACACCGAAGGATCGATCGACCTGGTCAAGCTGGCAGGACTTCCCGCTGCGGCAGTGATCTGCGAAATTATGAACGAGGACGGCTCCATGGCTCGACTCGAAGATTTAAAAGTTTTTGCGAAAAAATTTGACCTCAAAATTGTCAGCATTAAAGAAGTCATTGCCCGACGAATGGAGCGAGAGAGCCTGATCGAGGAAGTCGCCACGGCTCGCCTGCCCACTGAGTTTTCCAAAAATGACTTTGAAATGCACGTTTTCCGAAGCCTCATCGACGGCACTGAGCACGTAGCATTGGTCCATGGCCCGATCAAAGACCCCGTTTTGGTTCGAGTCCACTCAGAATGTTTAACGGGTGACGCCTTTGGCTCGCTCCGCTGTGACTGCGGTCCCCAGCTTCAGGCCGCCCTCAAACAAATCGGAGAAAGCGAAAGTGGCGTACTCGTCTACATGAGACGCCATGAAGGTCGGGGCATCGGGCTCGGCAATAAAATTCGAGCCTACGCGCTTCAAGATAGTGGCATGGACACGGTCGAGGCGAATCACCATTTAGGATTTCAAGCCGACCTCAGGCATTATGGACTCGGCGCCCAAATCCTCAAGCATTTGGGCGTGAAACAACTCAGGCTCCTGACCAATAACCCCAAGAAAGTCATCGGTCTCGAGGGGTACGACTTGACCATCCTCGAGCAACTCCCCATTGAAACAACCCCCAATGCCCATAACGAGGCCTATCTCAATACAAAAAAAGAGAAACTAGGACACACGCTCTCGATCAAGAAAGGTTCAACCAGGTAAAAGTAACGATGCTTAAATTCGCCATTTTAGTGAGCCAATTCAATGATGAAATCTGTAACGGACTCAAGTCTGGTGCTCTCTCCTTTTTGAAAGAAAAGGGAATCCATATTTCTCCAGCCGATATCTACTCGGCACCTGGAGCGTTTGAAATTCCACTTTTGGCTCAAGCCCTTGCGAAAACCCGAAAGTACTCTGGTGTGATTTGCCTTGGATGCGTCATCAAGGGTGATACGGCTCACTTTGAGTTTATCAGTTTAGGCGCAACCATGGGGATCATGCAGGCCATGCTCCACACAGAAACACCCATTAGTTTTGGAATTTTAACCACCTATACCGAAGAGCAGGCAGTAGTTCGGAGCGAGATCGGCTCAGCCCGTGAGGCAGAAAACAAAGGCAGAGAAGCAGCGGCGGCCTGTCTTTCGTCTGCTCAAATGTTAGCTCAAATCACTCAGGGATAGCCCGTGCCCCACTCACACGACCATCATCCCCACTCACATCACTCGCACCGCCACTCACACGGCCACGCCCACTCACACGCCGGAAAGGCGCCCAAAGCGATTGGTCAGGCCATGTTTATCACGCTAGTTTTCATGGTGATTGAGTTCGTCGGCGGATGGTTCTCCAATAGCCTTGCATTAATCTCAGATGCCGCCCACATGCTTACGGATATTGGAGCCATGCTCCTGAGCCTCTTTGCGCTCTGGATCGCCCGACGTCCCGTCACGCTTAGCATGAGCTTTGGTTATCACCGGGCTGAGATCTTGGGCGCGCTCTCGAGTGGGCTCCTGATCTGGTTGATTTCTGGAGTTTTGATTTACGAAGCAGTAGTACGAATGCAGGCCCCTCCTGAGGTCCGAGCTCCCGTCGTCTTTGTCGTTGCTGTGATCGGCTTGATAGCCAACTTATTTAGCATGCGGATTTTACATTCAGCAAAAAAGGAAAATCTCAATATCCGCGCCGCTTACCTGCATCTCCTCGCTGACGCGCTCGGCAGCGTCGGGGCCATCGTTGCGGGCGCCGTTCTTTGGCTTACGGGTTGGCGCCCTATTGATCCCATCATCACGATTCTTTTTGCCGTACTAATGCTGGTAAGCTCTTGGAGTCTGGTTAAGGAGGCCATCGAAGTCTTGATGGAGTCTACGCCGAGCCACATCGACCCCGAGCAGATTCAAAAAGAGCTACAAGCCTTACCCACGGTACGTGAGGCCCATGATCTTCATATTTGGTCGGTTTCGAGCGGACGCCTTGCCTTAAGCGTTCATCTCATCTCTGATGCCTCGGAGGCCCTTCTCGTAGCCGCTAACGAACTGCTGGAAAACCACTTTGGGATCGTCCACACCACGATTCAAGTCGAACACCCAGATCGATTTCAATCAAAACGCTGCTACGACTGCATGCCTCTTGAGTTGAGAACCAAACGGTGATACTAGACTTTTCAAGTGCACCCGTAGCTCAGTTGGATAGAGTAGCTGGCTTCGAACCAGTTGGTCGGGAGTTCGAATCTCTCCGGGTGCGCCACTTTTAGATGAAATCATCTGCTCTCCTCCGGTTCCACCCTCCAATTTTAGACAAAACCGTTTGAATGCTGAAAACTCTGAACTTTCCCCAAATGCGCCACCCCCCAACAAGTTCCGGCAGTAGGTGTAAGTCTCACCAAAAGCACTCGGGCTGATTTCATAGTTGAAAGCTAGTTCAGATTCTGGCAGCCAAATAATGACTCAGGAGCACAATTCCATGATCCCAGGAGCAGATCTAATTTGGAGCTTACACCTCGGCAGCACTTGGTTTATGACCGGTCTCATCTGGCTAATCCAAGTGGTACACTATCCTTTGATGAGATACGCTCTCGGCCCGAATTTTAATGAGTTTCACCTTGAGCACTCGAGGCGCATTACCTGGGTGGTGCTTCCTATGATGTCATTAGAGCTGATGACAGGTGCTATTTTATTTTTTAACTTTCAGAGTTATCTTGGATTTTGGCGCTGTGGCCTTCCGCTGTTTTTTTCTACGATGACTTTCTTTGGGACGGCACTTTTTTTTATCCCACTCCATGATCAGCTTCAAAGAGGGCCCTCACAGAATCGAATTACTCGCCTAGTGCGGGCGAATCGTCTAAGAACTCTGATCTGGACAGTTCATTCAATTTTTTTAATCGTTTCAAACGGACGAGTATTTTAACAGTGGGGATCGCATGACAAACGGAAGTAAATCCACTCATCTCATAGTTATTTTAGGGAACCAGCTTTTTCCATTGGAAATACTTAAAGAACGATTCGGCAGTGCTTCAGGCGCCATCATCTTTATGCGAGAGGACGAAGAGCTTTGCACTCATTTTAAATATCACAAACATAAAATATTATTCTTTCTTTCGGCAATGAGAGCTTATGCACAAGAGTTGCGGGAGTCTGGGTATGAAGTCCATTATGAGCCTCTGGGAAAATTCTCAGGTCCCTTTGAAGATCGTCTTAAGTTAGCTATTAAAACCTTTAAGATTCAGAAAGTGTCTCATTTTGAAATTGAAGATCGTTTCTTTGAGGTGCGGATCGATGATCTTTTAAAAGAACTCAAGCTAGGGGTTGAGATCTGGCCATCTCCGATGTTTTTGCTGTCTCGAATTGAATTTCAAGAAGAGTTGAAAACGATGAAGCGGCCGCTCATGAAGACTTTCTATGAACGGCAACGCAAGCGATTCAAAATTTTAGTCGATCGAGATCTCAAACCGACTGGCGGCCAATGGAGCTTTGATGAGGAGAACCGTAAACCGCTTCCTCGAGGCTTAAACTGTCCAGCACCTTTAGCCTTCAAAAGTAAGGAGGTCCAACGCGAAGTCGCCAAACTAGTCGAAGAGCGATTCAGAGAACATCCAGGAAACACTGAAAACTTTTGGCTGCCCACAGACCGGGACGGGGCTCTCAAGTGGCTAGACGATTTTTTAGCCAAGAGATTTAGTCAATTTGGACCTTACGAAGATGCTCTCACTCGAGATTATCCATTTGTATTTCACTCAGTTCTCACCCCCTTTCTGAACAGCGGTCTCCTCACTCCAATGGAGGTCGTAAAGAAATCACTCGAATTTGCTCGGGTCCATTCAGTGCCGCTTAACTCTTGTGAGGGCTTTATTCGTCAAGTTTTGGGATGGCGAGAGTTCATCCGCGGAGTTGATCGAAACTTCGGAGAAACTCAAGCTCAGGGGAATTTTTGGAATCATCACCGCAAACTCACCGAGCACTGGTACCTAGGCAATACTGGAATCGAACCTCTCGATGATGTGATCCGAAAAACGGTGCGTTACGGATACGCTCATCATATCGAGCGCCTGATGGTGGTTGGATCGCTGATGCTACTCCTCGAGATCCACCCCCATGAAGCCTATCGATGGTTTATGGAAATGTTTATCGATAGCTCCGATTGGGTGATGGGCCCCAATGTCTACGGCATGGCTCTCTTTAGCGATGGTGGGATCTTTGCAACGAAACCTTATATTTGCGGCTCAAATTACTATAAAAAAATGGGCGGATACCGCGAGGGAAAATGGCAGGCAGGTGTGGACGGCCTGTATTGGTCATTTATCGACCGCAACCGAGAGTTTTTTTCAGCTAACCATCGTTTATCGATGATGGTGAAGCTTCTTGATAAAATGTCTGCCGAAAGGAAAAAAGTACTCTTCAGTGCTGCAGAGGAGCTCAAGGAACGCATTACTCAAGGCTCTCGAAAAGGCTCCCAGATTTAGCCTTGCTCCAAGCAGCTCTCTCATTCCTTTTGAAATTATATTCGTAATTACTCTTATTAAGTAATTACTAAATAACCTCAAACTCAAAATGACACTGCGTTTTTATTGAATTTAATATGAAACCCGACTCAGACGCCTTTTTTGCGAGGAGCAGAGCTCTTTCGGGATTTGAAGGGGAATGGATTTTCGCCTCGAGGAAAAACTCTTTCATGACTGGGCGTTTATTTTGGTCCAAGTCAACAATCAATCTCGAGCGAACGAACAGGTCACTAAAAGTGAGCTTTGAGTTTTCAGCGTAAACCTTGAAAGTAGCCGTAAAGCAGTTAGCCAGAGCTAGATTAAAAAGGTCCTCTGGACTGAGACCTCCTCCCGGACCACCGAACTCGGGCGGAACTGCAAGCAGAGTCTCTTGGCTCCCGGTACGGGCGGTCCAGAGTGTGTCCACTCCATTTTTTGCTAACGTTTCAGAACGGAACTCAATCGGGTAGGTAATCATATTCGTCCCCTTTCATAAGTTACCTACTACACCCCGGTCAATCCCTTAATGCTAAAGCAAAATATTTTTACCATTTGACCGCCGTGAGTTTCAAGTAGCTCATGAGGCACTGATAAGAAGTCAGAACAGGCCCTTCCATTTTTCACTCCCTCTTCTTTTTTTATTCCGGAAGTGTTAGTCTGTTTAAGGGGGGAAGAGTAAATGATGTTTCGACACCAAATGAGTGAGCGTCCGCCGCTCATTGCCGTTCTTCATTGGCACCTACTCACCTTCAACGCAGGATGTATTAATGCAGGGGGATTCCTGGCCACGGGCAAATTCGTGAGCCATGTCACTGGGTTTGCAACATTTTTCGGAGTCGACTTCGTGGACGATCGTCCTGAGTCTGCGCTCGGGATTCTCTCAGTTCCCCTCTTTTTTCTGCTCGGGGCGTTTATCTCTGGCATGCTCATTGACCGTCCTATCCAACTGAAAAAAAGACCTCATTTTGACTATGTCATGGGATTAAGCGCACTTTGCCTCTTTTCGGCTGCAGGAGGAGGGATCGTCGTCCTCTCTCATTTGGGACGATTTGGGGAACTCATTAAGCTCGAGCAAGTGTATGTTTTACTCGCCCTGCTTTGCTTGGCCTGCGGTCTTCAAAATGGAGCGGTCACCACCTCGAGCGGTAGTACAATTCGGACGACGCACCTCACAGGGATTACTACCGATTTAGGGTTGGGTTTGGCACGACTCATTACATTTCGAAACAACCCAAACCATTTTAAACGAGAAACCCGCTCGAACTTATTTCGATTTGGATCAATTTTGGCTTTCGTGGTCGGCTCGGCGACGGGGTCTTGGTTTTTTATTAAAATGGGTTACCGCGGTTTTATCATCCCGGGACTGATCTCCACTTACGCTGCCTGGCGGGGAAGTCAGGACAAAATCGCAGCCCACCAAGAAACATCCGCAGTTTAACTCTGATCAAATCGTCGCCCACACAGACGAGCTCCACCCCACTAACGCACGCAGCGCACCGCCCCAGCCTCGTTAGCGCGGTTCACGCTGCTGACATTGCCACTGTAGCCGTAGAGAACGAAGGCACCGAAATTACCACGACCAGGAAGCTCAGAAGCCGACCAAAAAAATCTGCCGTCCATTCCCGGAACGCGACTAGCAAGATACCCATGAGAAACGGGAAGGTCAGTATAATTCGATCCCATGGCTCGACTCAGCGCTATCAATTCAGCCTGAGTCGGGAGGCGAGAGCCTCCTCCCAGGGATGAGCAATAAATAACCGCATCGCGCTGATTCATGGTTCTTGGAGCTACCCCGCTCAAGATCAAATCTTGGGCTGGATAATTCCACGGCCAAAGTCCGCCGGGCTCACGGTAGGCTGGGACATGAAATTCATACATGGGTCCCAGGGCTTTGAAAGCATCAGCCAGTAGATCGTAACGAGGATGAGTCGGCAACACTTGCGGCACCTCATTGAGCGCCGGATGGCGTTTTGCTCTTTGGCCTGTAATCCACTCGTTACGCTCAAACAGTGACTCCATCGACTCGGCAAGCACCGCATCGAGAAGGGTTGGCTCGACCTCAGTCAGAGTTTCGCGCACCTTGATCTTGAGGCGCGCAACATAATATTGACAGGCCGTAGGTTTTCCATTTGCTAGTTCGGGATACTGAAAACAGTGGGTAACGGCATGGCGATCCGACGCCGACAGGGTCCGAGCGAAATCAAGATGAGCTTGAAGCACTGCTTCTGCGATCTCTGCTGGACTTGGGCTCACCACTCTCGGGTTAAGTTGCACGTCCGGGTGCTGTTGATCCAAGAATTCTACAAGTCTTTTAAATTTTCCAGGCTCGCAACTGACGGAATCTGGACCGTACTGTGGATCCCACTGAATTTCACCACCTGGCAGACAATCATTATGGGCTCTCTGAATATTAGCCAATGACTCGAGCAAGCCCCATGTCCGGTCCTCAATTTCTTGTGGTGTCGAAAATATCGCCTGATCCTTAGAGGCCGCCCAAGCCAGTGCAAGCACTTCCCGACTATTCAATCCAGAGCCGAGCGAATCAATCGTGTTATGCTGATCAAAATACCGAAATGCAGCGTCTTTTTTGAGTTCTGCTGAAGCTCCCCTTGAGGACACGTCGAGAAGATGAAGCTGCATGAGTACATCACTAAAACTCTTCTCAGCCTGCGGGACAGCACTCGGATATCTCCGCTCCAATCGATTCAGCGACTGCAGATAGCGGATCGCCGAATCACGGGACATGATCGATTCACCCACACCCCAATTGTTGTTACCTTGAAATCGCTCGATCGCAAGATTTCTCGTTGAAATACGGGCCTCTGCAGCAACCCTCCATTCCGACATTTGCGCTGGAGTCGGCGACGGAGGCACCGCCCAAGACGCGGTTACTCTAAGCATCACAAACCCCACTACAAAGGCGTATCTCAGTAGCAGCAGCAGCATTTCCGACCTAGCCTTTTCTCAAAGGGGTTTACCTTCTCTGATCGGCGCTGGGAGGACAAATCGAACACCGCATTCTATGCGGTTCTATTGGGCGTTAAGTAGAGAATCGACAACGAATTGTCTCAGAAGCGATCAAATAAGATGGTGGCTCCGGAGAGAATCGAACTCTCACACCCGTAAGGATACACGATTTTGAGTCGTGCGCGTCTACCAATTCCGCCACAGAGCCATGACCAAACAAAACGATTGGATTTAGCTACCAAAGTCCTTGGAAATCCACAATCGAAAAGAGCTAAGCTTTCAACCAATCCCACTGGACGAGTTCGAGATACCCCTCTGGGCTGAGGCGATAACGAGCTCCCAGGGGCAGAGGAGAAACCTCAGGACCATGGCCCACCGGAAGACCAAAGGCCACGGGAACTCGAAGCCTCTGACCCACGTCGCTCCAAATTTTTCTAAGTCCCTGCTCCTGTGCAAAGGTTTTGCGGAGGGGCTTGAGCTCCTCCGGCGCTGGGGAATTTAGAACACGGGCTCGAATACCCAATTCGGGATGGCGTTTGAGAACGAGGGGAGCATGGTCCCGACAGTTCAAAAAATTACCGAGAACAATCGCCTGGACTTGATCCCATGCACCGGAGAGAATTTGCTGCTGCAGCATGCGATCAATTCGGTAAAGACCTTCGTCAATATCTTCAAAAAACAGAAGGCTACGACCGGGGTCAGACTCGTAGGGCGTACCCATGAGTCCACTCCAAACCGTCAGATTACCCCCCAGGAGAGTCCCCGAGACCGATCGCCTCGGCGGGTGGCTCCAGTACTCTAATTTTTGATGCTGCCAGGGAGCAGAGGTTTTTTTTTGCTGAATCCAACTCTCTAAAGCAGACCAATCCTCCGGGTCCAAAAGACTGAACTTTCGCATACTGGGCATCGGAGCATGAAGAATCGACCAACCCCAATTCTTTCGGGCGTACTCCATCAAAGCAGTCGAGTCCGAATACCCAATCATTAACTTTCGAGTAGGCGTCTGGCCCCGTGGCGACCATTGATCGAGCCAAGGTAAAATCCGAATCGCGCCTGAGCCCCCCCGCGCGCACCAAATCACTGAGATTTCGGGATCTTTCGCATATTCGATCAGCGCCGACGAACGCTCCTCGTCCGTGCCTGCGAAAAAGAGGTGGCTCTTTTTACACTGCGAGTGAACACTAACTTCAAATCCCGCTTCTCGAATCTTTTCCACACCCAGCTTGAGCTCGACCTGAGGAACCTTAGAAGACGGGGCAACAATCCCAATCCGCGGGGCTCTAGAAGTGGATGGAGATTTCATAGTCCGAAAGAATTCGACCTAAAAGAAGCGACCAGCTAAACAATAAAACTAACAACATCCATCCGGATCGAAAGGCCCACATTTGAAAATGCTGAGGCGTTGTCTTAAACAAAAGCTGAGGCTGAACCAAAAGCACACTCGTCAGTCCGATCAAGAGCCCTTCGATCGCCAGTGCAAAAATAACGGAATTAGGCATCATTCTACCCCTTCCCACCCCTTCTTCAATTCATTCACAAGCTCCGGTAACCCAACCCGAGTTTGACTAGAAACCCAAAAAACTGAACTACCACCAATCCCCAGTGCGCCTAAAGCTTCAGCCGCTGCCTTTTTCCGCTGGGCTCGCATCGACTGAGTCTTGAGGGTATCTGCCTTGGCAAAAACGACCTTCATGGAAACATCCCGCTCCCTCAGAAACTGAATCGCATCGACGTCGGCTGGGGTGGGGCCGTGCCGAGCATCAAGCAAGAGAATCACCCCTTGAAGATTTTCATCCGTCTCGAAATAGAGCCGAATAAACTCCTCCCAACGGTCCCTCTCAGTCCAGGACGCTCGAGCATAACCATACCCAGGTAGATCAGCTACAATTCTATCGATATCTTTCCAAAGGTAAAAGTGAATTGCGCGGGTCTTGCCCGGCTGTTTACTCACCTGAGCGAGTGGAGCACCTAACAGGGCATTAATCAGGGTACTTTTTCCGACATTGGATCGCCCCACCATAGCAAACCGAGGTTCACGATGCCCCTTGAGGAAGGGCCCCTTAAACAGGTCTGGAATTTGGGACGGGGCAGCTAAGGTCAATAAATATTCTGGTTTCATAGATTCAGTTCATTCCTAGCGAAAAAAAGGTAAATTTGAACTAAAAAAGAAGGCTTCCAAGTCCTTCCCCCCTGAATTCTCAGTCCTTTCCGATTGGTACAAAGCTTGCTGTTCGGTGGAGTCATGAACCTACAATTAAAAATCGAAGACCCCACAGGCGATAGCCGCACGGCATCACTGTCAACCTCATCCGACCCTATTGTCTTGGGCCGCGGAGCCAACTGCCACATCCTGCTCAAAGATCCCACCCTCGCACAAGAAGCCTTAGTGCTTTCGCCCGGGGAAGTCAAAAACTCCTCACCTTTTTGGGTCAAAGTCCCACAACTCTCCCCCGCTGGGCGTCTGGGCGATCTCTGCGTGCGGGAGGCTCACCTTCCGATCGGAATCCCCCTACAAATTGGCGAGACTCGCCTTACGCTCCAAACGAAGAGCTCACAATCCACCCTCCCCTCGTTCCCATCCGGAGTCAGACCTTGGCTGACTTGCTCTGAGAGCGGCAGACAAACCCTTTGGACCACCAAAAAGGCCGCTGAAACCCACCTCTCCATCTATCTAGCCGGCGAAACCGGCACAGGCAAAGAAGTTCTAGCTCAGTTGACCCATGCCTGGAGCCTCAGAAAGTCCGGGCCTTTCGTTCCGCTACACTGCGGCGCCCTCCCATTATCCTTGGCGGAGAGCGAGCTCTTCGGTCATGTGAAAGGTGCTTTTACTGGAGCCCATCAGCATCGGCCCGGTGCCTTGCTGCAGGCCCATGGCGGAACACTTTTTTTGGACGAAATCGGCGATTTACCCATGGATATCCAAGTCAAACTCCTCCGCTTCCTGGAAAACGGTGAAATCAGGCCCGTCGGGGCAGACCGCCCCTCAAAAGTAGATGTCCGGTTGATTTGTGCCACCCATCATCCTCTTTTAAAACTAGTCGAGGAGGGAAAGTTTAGGCGCGACCTGTATTACCGTCTCGCCTCCATCACGGTCCAGATCCCGCCGCTTCGTCATCGACCTGAGGACATTTCACTCTTGGCTCGGCAATTTGCCTCGGACCTGGATCGCTCGGTTTCACCCCATGCCATTCTCCGACTCCAAGCTCATGCTTGGCACGGAAACGTGAGGGAGCTTCGGCATGCCGTGGAACGTGCGACCGGATTGGCTGGTGCGTTTACCCCGGTGCTCAGCGAGGATTCTTTTAACTTTCTCCTCAGCTCTGAAAACATTACTGAGAGACCCGAACTAGAATTGGGCCAACCGGTTCTGACCCTTAAGGAGATGGAAAAAATCATGCTCCTCAAGGCTCTCCGACTTTCTGACGGAAATCGGGCAAAAGCAGCGAGGATTCTCGGGGTCGCTCGAAGCACACTCTTTGAAATGTTGAAGCGTCACAAAATCCGCGAATCGCGAAAACCATTGTTGGTGAGGTAGAGGGTTCTCGAAAATACTTTCTTAAAGGAGTGTGAGAGATACCCACATCGAGGCCCAGGTATTATTCCAGCTCAGTGGGGCAAATAAGTAGTTATTGATGAAGAATGCGACCCAAACCTGCTGGCTCACATTCACCCCAATCCCGTTCTGAACGTAAGCAGACCCTGGAGCATCCCAGACAAACTTAAGCCAGTCGGCTTCTTTCCGGAGGTTTTGAATGGGAAAGCTAAAAGCAGTCTGAGTCGAGAACGTTTTGGAAAGCTCATAACTAAACCAAGGCATAGCCCAACCGTACGATCGAGGACCCTCTCCGCCCAGATAGGCCATCGTATACTCTTGGACGAGCCCGAGGCTCAAATGACTTTTGGGAATCGTGTAGCTCGTGCTCGTCCGAAAACCAAACTCCAAAAAATTTCGATTGGAAATCTGGTTCGCAGTCACATTAGGCTGCAAAAACAAATCATAGGAGGTGCTCAACCCAGGGGCATCGAACACCTGCAAGAACCGAATTCCAAATCGAGGATCGCGCGGCAAATACTCCAAGGCCTGGAAGTCGGAATTGGAGTTCAGAGTCACAATAAATCTCTGCCAGTAGAACAGTCTCAAATTCTGGCCAATCTCGTAGTCGGTCCAGACAATATTGAACAAATTGGCGGGAGCATACTTAGAGCCATCCGGTTTGGGCACAGAGTCCGTGTTCCCCTGAAAAGAGGGTACCATTAATTCTGAAAAGGTCCTCAAACGCAAGCGAGGTCTGATCAGGCTCCAGATCGACTGAGTGGGGTCATCCGCCTGTATGACCTCCTGTGCGGTTGCGGTCACGGAATAGGAGAGCAAAAAAGGAATGCAAATTAGAAGGGCAAGGCAGAAAGAAAAGCTCAGCGATGAATTTTTCTTTTTTGATCTACCTAAAAACATGAAATTAAACGCTCCCACTTGAGTCCCGCTACGCGCACACGAGCCGACAATTATACATGATGCGTCATTTTATGTCAATTTGGACTAACGAAAACCGTCAACCTTAGGGGATGTATTTGATTTCTGCATGAGACCAACTGGTTTTTCGGGCTGATCCGTGGGCATAAAATAGGCTCCGTCTTGCCCTGGCTTCAGGGTATTTGGGGGCGTTCCGAGCTCGTAGGGCTGCACGTGAGTGGCTCCCACAAAAGAGACGTTTTTTTTCGGCCCTGCTACTCTATGGACAATTCCTTTGGTAGACGGGGCGGCCCCCCCCACAATTTCGTGAGGACTCACTACCCTCACGGCTGAATCTGGAGGCAAACTCCGAAGATGGGGAGGTACGGTGTTCGAAATCACCGGAGGCCGGCGTTTTAAAATACCAGGCAGCGAAATCAATCCAGCGATTGAGCTCCTTTCTCCGAGAACTAGGCAAATCGCGAGAGTACCCAAACAGAATGCAATTTTCACCCGAGAGCAAATGATCATTCTTTGATCTTCTCCTACAACTCAACTAAAAAACAGGTGTGTCAACTTAACTACTCAGAATCTTTCGATTCCATGACCAAGAACTTCAAGAACGCATGCGCTCAACACTGATCACACCCTTTTTACTCTCGAGTGCGTTGGTTACTTTCTGAAGTTGCGAAATATCGCTCACTTCGACATCAAACAAGGCAATGGCTTTTTTGTCCTTCGTGGTGCGAATATTGGCCGAGGCAATATTAATCCCACAAGATGTAATCGTCTGGGACATGAGCGCAAGTAGGCCGGGCTCATCCAAAGAGAGCACCCGGATTCTTACATGCCTCTTGATCGCCTCCTGGGAGTGGAGATTCCATTGAACATCTACTCGACGTTCCTCGTCATTATCAATTGCTTTGGTACAGGTAGCAGTGTGAATCGATACCCCACGCCCCCGCGTAATAAAACCAATAATCCCGTCCCCAGGTAGAGGATTACAACACTTTCCGAAGCGGATCAGAACATCATCT
>CANFJX010000007.1 GCA_947447665.1 Bacteriovoracaceae bacterium
CAAAACCGACGCATTCGACCACTCTGCCATCTCTCCATTAGGTCATTGGGCGAAAATGAACCCTGTTTTTACACCGAAACATCCGGATTTGCAGCAAGAAAGCACCCAAACCTATGTTTGAGGCACGATGAAAAGATCATCCCCTTGTCGAGCAAAGCCGGGAGCTCCCTCCAGGTAACGGTGCAAGACCCTAGGCATACGAATATTTCCGGCCTCATCCTGGTAGTTTTCCAGGATGGCGACAACGGTCCGCCCCACTGCTAGCCCCGAGCCATTCAAAGTATGTACGAGCTTAGGCTTAGCCTGCGGTTCGGGTCGATAGCGAATCTGAGCGCGCCGAGCTTGAAAGTCCTCACAATTGGAGCAAGAGGAAATCTCGCGATAAGTCCCTTGGCTAGGGAGCCAAACTTCGAGGTCATAGGTTTTTGCAGCCGAAAACCCCATATCTCCAGAACAAAGCAACAGAACTCGATAAGGGAGTTCGAGGAGCTGAAGAATTTTTTCCGCGTTCTGGACCATGGTTTCAAGCTCATCGTAAGATTTTTCAGGTTCGACAATTTTAACGAGTTCCACTTTCTGAAACTGGTGAAGCCGAATCAAACCCCGAGTATCCTTTCCGTAAGATCCCGCCTCGCTTCGAAAGCACGGCGAATAGGCCGTAAGGTAGTGAGGGAGCACTCCCGGCTCAATGATCTCTTCTCGAAACAAATTGGTCAGCGGAACCTCAGCCGTAGGAATTAAAAACAGCTCACGATCAGCCAGGTGGGTCTTAAAAAGATCCTCCTCAAACTTGGGAAGTTGACCGGTTCCAGTCATGGCAGCCCGGGTTACCATAAAGGGAGGAATCACCTCTTGATAGCCGTGCTCGGACGTATGAAGATCCAGCATGAGCTGAATCAACGCTCGCTCTAGGCGAGCCCCGGCTCCCCGATAAAGCGCAAACCGAGCGCCTGACATTTTTCCGGCCCGCTCAAAATCAAGAATCCTCAGCTGCTCACCCAGATCGACGTGACCCTTGGGTTCAAAGGGAAGATTTACGGGCTGACCCCAGCGCCGAACTTCAACATTTTCCTCACTCGATTTACCCGTCGGCACACTCGAATGGGGAAGGTTCGGGATCTTTAGGGTCAATGCCTGATAATTTTCTTCGACTTCTCGAAGCCTCTCATCCAGGGCCTTGATCTCGTCCCCAACACCTCTCATCGCCACAACTTTCTGTTCTGCCTCCTGGGCCGCCTGAGGATTGGACTTAGCCTGAGACTTGAGTTTGGCAATTTCCTGAGAAACGGCGTTTCGCTTGGCCTTAAGAGCATCGGTGGCTTGAATGAGCTCCTTCCGACTCTGCGAGAGCTGGGCGACTTGAGAGACCAGCTCTTCGCCTCCACTGCGCTTGCTGAGACTGGTTTTTAACTCTTCGAGGCTTTCCTGAAAAAAACGTGGGTCTAACATAATTTCTCCTTGATAACACAACACCCGCTCAGGGTCACCCCCAGCGTAGGATCAGAAACAAGACTGAAACGAACCCTTATCAGTCGCATCAGGCTCCATTTCGAGGTATTTCCTAAATGCGGCACAGGCACTCATCATGTCTCCCGAATCCCGATAAACAATCCCTAGTCGCCTATAATGGGCCGGGTTAGCTCTATCTAGAACTATGGCCTCTTTAATTAAAGCGACGGCCGCGGTGTAGTTCTGTAATTTGAAATTCGCCCAACCAGCATTTTGTTTGGCCTCGGCAGATTGAGGTGCCACCTGCATAGCTCGGGTGAACTGATTGAGACCCTCACGAAATGCAGCTACGTCGTTCAGTTCGAGAAGCTCCTTTCCGTAAGCAATGAGAGCCTGAAAATTCAACGGATTATTCCGTATCTCTAATTTAAACTCTTCAGTCGATACTTTATGATTCCCCTGGAGGGCATACAAGGCCCCGAGATAATAGTGCAAATTGGGGTATTTCGGATAAATATCGTAGATTTTAGTAAGCTCGTCTTTAGCCTTTTCATACTCTGTCCGCTTAACAAAAATCTTATAACGCTCCAAATATCCGGATGGATCCGAAATATTTCGCTCAGAGTAGGACTTATAAGCCTGTAAAGCCTTTTCCAGGGCCTGACGATCAGTGAACTCGCGACTCATATAAAACTGGGCCTGAAGCTTCCAAGCATAAGCGTAATCCGGATTGATCTGAATCGCCTGTTTTATATTCTCCTGAGCTAAGTCCCAAATTCCCTTCTGCATTTGAAGCTCAGCAATGGCAGCTAAGTATTCTGCCCGGGCGGACACTTCCCCTTTCAGCTCATCTTGCAATAGGCTAATTGCCCTCTCGATCGACTCAGTCTCAGCCACTGATTTGGCGATGCCGATCACAGCGTCAACGTTCAGGGGATCAAAGCGAAGCGCGAGAGAGAAAAAAAATGGGGCATCCTTAAAGTTCCTAGTCGATATCAAACTCCGAGCGTAGGCGATGTAAACCTCCGGATCGATGGAAGGCCTCGCCATAGCTTTTTTATAATAGATCTGGGCATCTACAAAACGGCCCTGTTGCTGATACATGTCGGCAGCCGCTTTATCAATTGCGCTCTGGCTCACCTGAAGCTTACGAAACCGATCCATGGCCTTGTTTGCCTCATCCCAATCAAAACTCTGAATCAAGGTCTTGATGTACTTGGACCAAATATGAATGTTATTTGGCGCACGGTCGGCTGCAAGTCTGTAATTTTTCCTAGCATTCTCAACATCGTTTAAATAACTAAACATATCGCCAATTTTAACTGGCGGAATCGGCGACCGATCGTCAGCTTCGCGCGCTTGGAGAAACGGAATAAGCGCGTCGTGGTATTTCCCAAGCTGAACCAGTCTTTCACCTTCCCCCAGGAAATAATACATTCGCGCTTGGCCCTGAACTGACTGTATCGTATTTCCACCGCGGGCTTTCAGCGTGTATAGCTCTAAAAGATAGGAGTGATTTTCAGGGGCTAAGCTCACCGCACGTTCAATGTCATCATTGGCGAGCTTCCAGTTACTTTGTGAAGACATCAGCTGAGAATGCAAATAGTAGGTCTCACCCAGTTCGACGGGCGAAAGAAAACTAGAATGATCTAGATTATAATTCAGGTGAGCGGCCGCATTGCCAATCTTATTCTGCCGACTCAAAATCCAAGCAAGTCTTAGCCTTGACTTTACATGTTTTGGATTAAATGTGATCGCCTTATTGTACTGAATTACAGCTGACTCAATATCTTTAAGTCGCTCCGCAATTTGCCCCTTCAAATAAAAAATCTTAGCAGAAAAAACCTTATTATCCGGAAATTGCTCCAAAAATCTAGCAGCGTTTCCGTAATCTCCACGGGCAAAAAAAGCCAATGAGAGATAGTAAAACATTTCAGACCCATAATTTGAGTGGGATTTTGTGTACTCAATTACCCGCGTCTGGGCAGCCTCAGCTTTGTTCACAACAATATAAAACTCAACGTCAGCAATTACAGTCTCGGGGAGGTCGATGGACTTTGATCGAGACATTTCTATCAGGCGAGATAGGACATCAAAGTAGGTCTCATCCTTATTTGAGGTGTCGATTAAATTCAAATAAGAAGATGCCAGCATTGCTAAAGACTTAACGTTATTGGGATCGAAAGTAACTGAGCTCCTAAATTTCTCTGCAGCCGCTTTGTAGTCCCCAACCGTATCGGAAAGGTAAAACTGAATCCCCTCATTATAAGCCTGGATGCTTCGGTTGGGATCAATTTTATCCCGATCGGTCGCAGGAAGCTTGGGCCGAATCAGCTCAGAAACAACTCCACGAGCAGGCCCATGCTCCGCTAAAAAGGTATCGTAAGCAAAATAACCGCACCCAGCGATTAGAACTAAAATTTTGAGCTTCTGCCATAACCCCTTCCGACCTTCGCCCCCGCGTGCGAACAGGAAGGGAGGTCGTGATGGGGTCCGCGAAATCACGATAGTTTCCTCGCGAGAAAATGTACCTTGCCGCTCCGAGTCATCTAACCGAGGTACGGAATCCGATTTTAACTCAATAGGATTGAGCTGGACCTGGGTCCGCTCGTCCTGATCACCAATCGCCTTGAACGCGTCACGTGAAACAGCGATCGTCACCTCATTTTCAGTCGAGGCATGAGCGAGAGAAGGTCCAGACGGAGGTGCCTCAATCTCTTGAGGCCCAGCACCTGGAAGGGCACTGCCAGAGAGAGGAGATCCGAGAGGTGGTAAAGCCACCGTACCCTTCCCGAGTTTAAGCACAAAGATAGCGTTAATTTCTGGAAACTGGGTAATAGGCTTCCACTCACCCACAGGATTTTCCCTGGCGACCTCGTCTCCAGTGATCCGTTTTTTTCTGATGAGCTGGGTAATTCGCTCTATATTAATGGGTCCGAGAACACGGCCAGAGCTAAGCCTGACAAAAAAGGTCCCACCTGAATTAATTTGATCTTCCTGCATGTCAGTCCCCATCCTTGGTGGACTATGATGCTATTTCGGCCGAAGCTACAAACTCAAGACGACTCTCTTTGCTAAGTCTATCATCTGTTCAGGAAGGACTCCAACCTCAATGGTGATCAAGATCATCGATGCGATCGCCAACCCAGACCAAAGGGAAACTCTCAATACTGGGGGACTACCCACAGGGTCACGCATGTACATATAGACTAAAACTCTCAGATAATAAAAGACTGAGACTGCGCTGCTCAGTACACCTATGACCACTAATGGGATCTCATTGGCCTGAATTGCGGAATAAAAAACCAGGTACTTTGCGGCAAACCCGGCTGTTGGAGGAATCCCTGCCATCGACAGCAAGAACACAGACATCGCGAAACTCAACCATGGGTGACGGCGGGCGACCCCGGATAAGTCATGAAGATTCAGCTTCGAATCCCCTTCCGATGACAGAAGAGTTAAAATCACAAAAGCACCCAAATTCATCGCTGAGTAAATAAGAATGTACATGACTCCAGGCGCAAATCCGAGCTCACTGCGAGTCCCAGACAAGATTCCCAAAAGAAGGTATCCCGTATGGGCGATCGAAGAATAGGCTAGCATTCTCTTCAAATTCACCTGAGTGAGGGCAATGAAGTTCCCAACCAACATGGTTAAGGCGCAGGAAACCCACAAAATGTCATGCAAATGACTCTGGATCGCACTAGAAATACCTTTCCCATAACCAATGGCCAGCAATACTCGAACAAAAGTACCGAATGCTGCGGCCTTTAGCCCAGTCGTCATGAACCCAGTCACTGGTACGGGTGCCCCCTCGTATACGTCTGGCATCCACATATGAAAAGGAACAGCAGCCACCTTAAACAGGAACCCGAAAAGCACCATTGAAAAACCCAGTCCGAAAATTGGATTCAAACTCTGGGGATGGTCTTGGACAAACTTGAGAACTGAATGGATTTCAGTAGAACCCGTTGCTCCATAGATCAGGGCAGCTCCATACAGCAAGACTGCAGATGCAGCAGAACCCAAAATAAAATACTTCATCGCTGCTTCATTGCACTTTCGGTCATTTCTTCTAAATCCGACCAGAACATAGACGCAAAGCGACATTAGTTCTAGGGCGACAAAAAGAACAATCAGATCCTGAGCCGAAGTCATCAGCATCATGCCGAGCGCCGCGAACAATACCAGAACGTAATACTCAGGGTGCTGCATCTTCTCTTCATCGAGGTATCTGAAGGAGCCAAAAATCGTAAAAAGAGCGGATCCTAAAAATATGAGATTAAAAAAATGAGAATAAGAATCTGAGACCATCATCCCATTAAAAAGACTCTGTGAAGTGCCCTGTATCAGCACCAATGAGTTGACCATTGCAACAAGGCAGGTGAGGGAAGCCACCAAAAAAACTGGCCACTTAGCCTTAATGGCGCCCCAGACACTGAGAAGAATGGAAAGACAGGTTCCAGCGAAGACAGTGAAATAAGGGACCAAACAGTTGAACTGATCCTGACTTAATGTGAGCAGATCAGGTTGGATCGTTTTAAGAGCTTCCATGGTCATTTCCTTGTGCGTATGAAGTTTGGGGAACAGAATTGGGCTGGCTCGCCAATCCGATTGAACTCCGGTTCAGAAATCTCTGAATCGCAGGATCCATTTTCTGAAAGAAGAAATTCGGAACAATTCCCATGACAAATATAGCGATGACCAGAGGCATTAGAACACAAACCTCTCTCAGCGATAGATCCTTTAACTTTTCGTTCAAAGGATCCTGGATTGGGCCAAACATCACGCGCTGAAACATCCACAACATGTAAACTGCGCCAAGAACCACACCCAAAGCAGCAATAGAGGTTAGAACCCGATTCGTCCCCCAGGAACCCAATAAAATGAGAAACTCGCCAATGAACCCATTCGTTCCAGGCAACGCCACTGACGAAAGAGTCACAATCATGAAGGCGACAGAGAAAAGTGGCATCACCCGGGTAATCCCGCCAAAGGCTGAAATTTCTCTAGTATGGCGCCGTTCGTAGATCATCCCAACCAGAAGGAATAGGGCACCTGTCGATACACCATGGTTAAGCATCTGATAAATCGAGCCAGTGACCCCGATCTGATTCAGCGAGAAAAGACCTAAAATAACGTAGCCCATGTGACTTACCGAAGAGTAGGCCACTAGTTTTTTAATGTCAGGCTGAATAGTAGCTACCAGAGCACCGTAGACAACAGCGATCGTCCCAAGCACCATAAATGGCAGCTGATACAAACTGACTGCCGATGGAAAAAGGGGAAAGGCGATCCTGAGAAAACCATAACCACCCATTTTAAGAAGCACCGCAGCCAGAATCACGCTCCCAGCAGTGGGCGCCTGAACGTGAGCATCAGGCAGCCAGGTATGAAGCGGAAAGAGAGGCACTTTAATCGCAAAGGCCAGCGCAAAAGCAAGAAATAGCAGGCTTTGCGCGCCAAGATAGCCTTCTCCCTGAATGTGTAATTTATAGAGATCCAAAATCAAGGTCGAGTATGTGCCGGTCTGGAGCTTATGTTGGTAAGCGAGATAGAAAATTGCCACCAACATCAGGAGAGAGCCGACCATAGTGTAAATGAAAAATTTCATTGCCGCATAGATTCGCTCCTTGCCTCCCCAGATTCCGACTAAGAAATACATGGGGATCAGCATTGCCTCCCAAAACACATAGAACAAAAACAAATCCAGCGAAACAAAAGCTCCGAGCATGCCGGTTTCCAATGCTAGCAAAAGAAAATAATATTCCTTTTGGCGGTGCTCAATCGCGTTAAAAGAAGCAAGAATCGCTAACGGCATGAGGAAAGTTGTGAGTAAGACCAGCCACAAGCTGATGCCGTCAATGCCCATCGAATAGGAAATTCCTAGGCTAGGAATCCAACTCAACGTTTCAAGCCACTGAAACTCCTCACCCTGAGTTGAGAACTCTAGGTACAGGAATACTGACAAAGCGAAAGTCAAAAGGCTTCCACTGAACGCCCATATTTTGAGCGGGCTGCGAGGATCTCCCTCTTTAGCCGGAAGCAGCAAGCCTACTGCCGCCCAGGCCAACGGCAAGAAAACCAAAACAGAAAGCAAATGAGTGTTAAACCCAGACATAAACTAAATACCCCGCAGTTGCGATGAGCCCGACAAGGAGCATCAGAGCGTAAACTTGAATAGAGCCGGTCTGCATGACACGGGCTGTTTCTCCACTCCAGAGAGACATACGACCGAAACCAACGACGATTCTATCAATCACTTGAATGTCGAAAAACTTCCAAAGAATTTCAGAAAACTTCTGAAGTGGCTTTACAATCAAAGCATCATAGATTTCATCGACATACCATTTATCTTCCATCGCCTGATGAATCGTGCTGAACTTTTCGGCAAGCGCTGTCGGCGATTTTAAACTTCTGTAGAGCTGCAGAGCGACTGCAATTCCTAAAACCGCGCCGAATACGCTGACCCCCATGAGAAGCCATTCCGTTTGAGAATGTTCCACAGCAGCAGCCACTTCATGTACCGGAATCACTGGCTCTAACCAATGCTCGAGCCAACTCATGTGAGGAATTCCGATCAATCCGCCAATGGCACTCAGAATAGCTAGGATCTGAAGCGGCACGATCATCACAGACGGAGACTCATGAACGCCCAGGCTCGAGTGTCCGTGATCGTGCCCATGAGCATGATCATGGGCCGAGTGTTCTTCAAACCTTGGGGAACCCAAGAAAGTCAGAGAAAAGAGCCGGGTCATATAAAATGCCGTCATGACAGCAGTTAAGGCGCCCAAGCCCCAAAGGAGCATCGAACCACTGGGCGAACTGAAGGCTTGCCACAAAATCTCATCCTTCGAGAAGAACCCAGAAAAGGGCGGGATACCGGAGATCGCCAACCACCCGATTGCAAAAGTCAAAAACGTCTTCGGCATTTTGGACTTAAGTCCGCCCATTTTAAGAATATTTTGTTCCTCGTGCATGCCGTGGATCACACTACCTGCGCCAAGAAATAACAGCGCCTTGAAAAAAGCGTGAGTAATGACATGAAACACACCAGCACTGTAGGCTCCTACGCCGCATCCCAGAAACATATAGCCGAGTTGCGAGACCGTTGAGTAAGCCAAAACCTTCTTGATGTCCTTCTGCACAATCGCGATAGTCGCGGCAAAAAAAGCTGTGAGCGCACCCACCGTAGCCACCACGCTCAGAGCGATCGGCGAAAGACTGTAAAGAAAGTTGAGCCTCGAAATCATGTAAATTCCAGAAGTCACCATGGTAGCAGCATGAATCAAAGCAGAAACCGGCGTAGGTCCAGCCATCGCATCAGGTAGCCAGACGTAAAGAGGAATCTGGGCAGACTTACCCATGCATCCCACAAAAAGAAGGAGACAAATAGAAGTCACCGCTTCGATGTCTACTCGGATAGCCCCTCCGAGGTGACCAAACTCACCTACGACCGATCTTAGCGTCTCAAAATCAAGAGTGCCGAAGGTCGAGTAGATCATAAACATCCCGAGCAAAAATCCGAGATCTCCGACTCGATTCACTACAAACGCCTTTTTTCCCGCTTTAGCCTTTTCAATATCAGTGTACCAGTAGCCAATGAGAAGATAGCTACAAAGGCCCACGCCTTCCCAACCTAAGAAAAGAATAGGCAACGAGGCGCCCAGCACGAGCATCAGCATCGCAAAGCAGAATAAGTTTAAATACGCAAAAAACTTTCCGGGACTGGCGTCGTGGCTCATGTAGCCGATTGAATAGATGTGAATCAAGGTGCCAACACCCGTAATCACAAGCGTGAAGAGCGTCGACAGCGAATCCACCCTAAAAGCGACATCTAACTTAAGGGCACCGACGTAGATCCAAGGAAAAACAACTTGCTGAATGACCCGGTGCTCGCCATCCATTGAAAAGAGCTGGAGGAAAAGTAAGGCGGAAACGAGAAAGGACAAGAAGATAAAGAAAGTAGCGATCCATCCCGTTACTTTCGAACTTGCCTTTTGCCTACCCTGAGGAGCCTGGCCAAACAAGTACCAGCCCCCATTAATCAGAAAACCAATTAAGGGAAAAAGAGGAATCAGAGCCAGCATGCTTACTCCTTAAGGAATTGAATTTGATCAGTATCGACGCTACGAAGCGTTCTGAACATGGCAATCACTAAGCCCAGTCCTACTGCCGACTCGGCCGCTGCCACCGTGATCACAAAAAACACAGACATTTGGCCACCCATGTGCTGAAGCTGCCTCGAGAATGTGACAAAAGTGAGATTCACGGCATTCAGCATCAACTCGATGCTCATCAGGATCACCAGAATGTTCCGTCGAATTAAAACACCCGTAAAACCAATGAAAAAGATAATCGCGCAAAAAGAAAGTACTACCCAGGGTTCAACATTCATAGACTACGACCTTCCTGCCGCAAGTTTTCTCTTGGCGATAGCGACAGCACCTATAATTGCAGCCAGCAACAATACTGAGGTGAGTTCGAACGGCAAGAGATATTCGGAAAACATAAGCTCTGAAACCACTTGCGTATTGCCCCCGGCGGCCTCAATATTTTCGGGGGTAAACTGGGCAACAGGAGCGGTCAATGGAGTTTCTTTGAAGGCCCAAATAAAAATGAGCAAGGTCGCTAGAGAAATACTACCTGCGACAATTCTGATTCCTAAATGAGTTCTGCCCAAATCAAAAGTAGGGACGTCTGCGTTGAGCAGCATGATCACGAAGATGAAAAGCACCATGATAGCGCCAGCATAAACGAAGATCTGAAGCGCTGCGATCAGATGAGCATCAAGCAAAGCATAAATTCCGGCGAACGAAAAAAAGACCATCACCAAGCTAAAAGCGCTCGATACCGGGCTCTTTCCTAAGATCACCAGGAGGGCGCAGGCTATGGCGATCCCCCCGAAACCATAGAAAAAAAACGGAGAAATATTCATTTGTTCCCTCTTTGCTCTAGCAGGAATTGCTTGTCATAAACTTCTCGATGGGTCGTGCTCATCTCATAAATATTACTGAGCTTAATTGCATCCTTAGGACAGGCCTCTTCACACATTCCGCAAAAGCAACACCTGAGGAGATCGATTTCAAACTTTACCGGATACTTCTCTTTGTCAGGTCTTTCGCCGGCTTCGATATGAATGCACTCTGCTGGACACACGGTGGGACAAAGCATGCACGCCGTGCAATTCTCAACCCCATTAGTGGCCTTGATGTAGTGCATTCCGCGGTAACGGTCTGAATAATTCCGCCTTTCCTCAGGAAACTGAATAGTGACCTTCGGAGAAAAGAGCATGTTTTTCATCGTAATCATCAATCCCTTGATAATTTCGATCAGATAAAACTCTTGTAGGAAGCTTTTCTTCTTTTTTAACAGCATAGCTCAAACCCATCCATAATAGATCAAAATGGCAGTAACAAAAATGTTTCCTAAAGAGAGTGGAAGCATCACCTTCCAACCTAAGTCCATGAGTTGATCATATCTAAACCGAGGTAAGGTCCATCGAACCCAAACAAAAAGCCACATGAAAAATGCGACTTTAATCGAGAAGGAAGTCCCCTCAAATAAAACTCGAGCCCATTCCGCATAAACTCCTGTGAGGCCAAAAAGGTCCTGAACCCCGTGAAGAATCCAAGCCATCCCAGGAAGCAGCTGCCAGCCACCAAAATAAAGGGTCGCCAGGAGCCCTGAGGCTGTGGTCATATTCAGGTACTCAGCCATCATAAAAAGGGCAAACTTCATTGCACCATACTCAAGATGATAGCCGGCAACAATTTCAGACTCGCCTTCGGGCAAGTCAAAGGGGAGTCGGTTAGTCTCAGCAAAAACGGCCACCAAGAAAACAAGGAAACCCAAGGGCTGAACGAAGATACCCCATTTTGGAATTTGGAGCATCTCGGGCAGGGCAAATGGCCCTAACTGCGTGATAAGCTGCCCTTGTTGCCTAGCAATATCTCCTAGCTTGACGCTAGAAAATGTCATGATAATTCCAATCACTGACAGCCCCATCGACAGCTCGTAACTAATCATTTGTGACGAGCTTCTGAGACTACCAAGCATTGTGTACTTATTATTGGAGGCCCAGCCCGCCATAATAATTCCATAGACACCCAGCGACGCTATCGAGAAAACGTAGAGCAATCCCACGTTTAAGTCAGCCACCTGAAACTGAACGGTTCGACCTCCCAACTGAATGGAGCTGGCGAATGGAATCACGGCGAAAGTCATAAAAGCAGGTACGACTGAAACTAAAGGGGCTAGTACGTAGTAGAATGGCTCCACGTGCCCTGGCACTGGATCTTCTTTCCATAAAAACTTAACCACATCTGCAAGAGACTGCAAAAGCCCCAGCGGGCCGCAGCGATTCGGTCCCAGTCGATTCTGCATCAGGGCTGAACCCCTGCGCTCGACCCACACCATCATTGGAACTACCTGCAAGAGGACGATCACTAGAAAACCAGCTTTGGCACCTACCTCGATCCAATCAAGAGTTTCCATAGTTCACGCTGCCCCGTGGGCTTTCTTCCGATTAACCCACATCATCAAAATCTCCGAAACTGGCTTGGATTGTCCAAGAGGCTGTAATGCTCTTTTCAGCTTTTGCTCGCGTCCTTCGTAGTTCAAAATCGTTCCATCCTTTTCAGCGAAGGAAAGGCCGGGAAGGATTACTGAGAACATCATTGCCTGATCCTTCATAAAGACGCCAAGACCCACTTTTTCGACTCCGTCAATTTCTAACGGCAGAGTGGCTCTTCCTCCTCGAATTACCAACAAGGCCGTGATCTCCTTTGGCAGTTTTGTAAAACCGGGAATGCCTAGCTTTTCAAGGCCATGAAGATTTGAGGTCTTGCTCTTACGTTTTAAAATACGATCTTCAGGAGCATCATCCGCAGAGGAAACCACGCCTGGGGTACCAAAGTGATAGACTGGCGCTCCTGGATAATGCTGCGAACGAAACTGAAGAATCGCAGCTCCCTCTTCTTGAGTGAGATCTGAGCCAATCAGAAACGCTATCTGTTTGCCGTCCAAAGTTGCCTTTGCCAGGTCAATTGAAGTACCCCAATCACAAACCTCAAGGCCTCCACTCTTAGAGCGGGCGGGATCAAGCAGGCGATCCTCTCTTTCTACATAATGGAAATTAAATCGCCCCTCGTCGCACAACCAGTGACGGTTAATTTCCATATTCTCCCGAGGGATACAACGGTAAATCTGATTATTATCCTGGTGGACTTCCATATTGCAGCCCTTAGAGCATCCCTCACAGACTGTAGGGACCTTAGTAAGAAACCACACTCGCTTCTTGAATCGAAAGTCCTTAATGGTCAGCGAGCCCGTCGGACAAATATCTGCGTAATTTCCAGCATAATCGGTCTCAAGAGGCTTTCCGTCGATCGTAGTGATCTCGGTGTTATTTCCTCTTTTTAAAGCCACCATCTCATGAATTCCGGCGACCTCACTTCCGAACCGAATGCAGCGTGTACAGTGGATGCACCGATTCATATTCTTCTTAATCACCGGTCCCATATCCAAATCGAGATACGTTCGTCGTTCCTCGGTGTAACGCGAGTACGCTGATCCGTATTTGTACGAATTGTCCTGCAAATCACACTCGCCCGACTTGTCGCAAATCGGGCAATCTAATGGATGGTTTGCAAGAAGAAACTCCATCACTGACTTCTGGTTCTCGGCCGTCTTCGGTGACTTAGTCTTTACAACCATCCCCTCGGTCGCCATAGTGGAACAAGCAGTTTGAAGCTTGGGCATTTTTTCGACTTCAACCGCGCACATCCGACACTGCGCCACAACGGAAAGACCTGGGTGGTAACAGAAAAGGGGAATATCAATTCCAGCATTTTTTGCTACTTCAATTAAATTTTGTCCCGGCGTAAACTCAGCTTCACGCCCGTCAATTATACATTTGGGCATTTTCCACCTCGAATGTGAGCCTCAAAATCAGCTCTAAATTTTTTCACAAAACTCATAACTGGCCCGGCGGCCGCATCACCCAGCGCGCAGAGCGTCCGGCCGCTGATATTATTGGAGATATCCAGCAACATAGCCAAATCTTCTTCACGGCCGTGGCCGTGCTCGATTCTCTCAATGATATCCTCCATCCACTTACATCCCTCGCGACAAGGAGTGCACTGACCGCAGGACTCGTGAGCATAAAATCGAGTAATTCTCTGGAGAAGCTTCACAACACAATAATCTTCGCTCACGACGAGAATAGCTGCAGAACCCAACATGGTGCCAATCTTCATCAAGGGTTCGATATCTGCGATCACATCAATTTCGTCGGCAGTCAAAACCGGGGCAGACGATCCGCCGGGAATTACAGCCTTGAGCTTCTTATCCCCAAGAATTCCATGGCAGTGGTCATAAATGAGCTGTCGCAAAGTAACACTTCCGGCGCCTAACTCATAAACTCCTGGCTTTTTCACGTGTCCAGAGACGCAGAAAAGCCGGGTTCCTCCGGATTTTTCCAATTTTCCGAGACCCGAAAACCACTCGCCGCCTCGGTTAATAATATAAGGGACTGCTGCCAGGGTCTCTACATTGTTTACGATCGTAGGCCCACCAAAGGCACCCGCCTGAGCAGGGAATGGAGGCTTAACCCGAGGCTCCCCACGCTTTCCCTCAAGGGAGTTGAGCAAGCCCGTCTCTTCGCCACAAATGTAAGCGCCCGCTCCGCGGTGTACGGTTAAATCAAAATCAAAGCCACTGCCCTGAATATTTTTCCCCAGGTATCCGGCATCATAAGCTTCTTGAATCGCTTGATCTAAAAGCTTCGCTTCTCGGGTATATTCCCCTCGAATATAGATATAGCCATGATGAGCACCAATGGCGAATCCACCAATCACCATCCCCTCAATCAAAAGATGAGGGGTATATCTCATAATGTCTCGGTCCTTGAAAGTTCCCGGCTCAGACTCGTCGGCGTTACAAACCAGGTACTTAGCCTTCGGTGACTGTTTTGGGATAAAGCCCCACTTCATCCCAGTCGGGAAACCGGCCCCACCCCGTCCTCTCATATTGGACTTCTTCATCTCTGAAATAATATCGTCCGGAGACAAGGTCAGGGCTTTTTTAACGGCCGTGTAGCCGGCCATGTTTTTTTGATAAAACGCTAGTGGCCGCGACTCCTCGTTAAAATACTGAATAAATAGTGTTTCGGGCGTTTCCATGGCTTTACTCCAAATGATCCAGCAGTTGATCTAGTTTCGAGACCGTCAAATTCTCATGATAGTCATCATTCAGCATCATTGCGGGAGCTGTGCCGCAAGCGCCCAGACACTCTTCTTCAACTAAAGTAAACTTTTTATCCCGAGTGGTTTCTCCAACCTGGATGCCGAATTTCTTCTCACAGTGTTGAACTAACTCCTCAGAACCCCTGAGACAGCAGGCTACGTTAGTGCAAACCTTTAAATGATATTTTCCAACTGGTTTCAAATTATACATCGTATAAAAAGAAGCCACCTCTCGAACCTGGGCAGGATGAATTCCAATGAAATCACCCACCTCCTCGAGAATTTCTGGTGAAAGCCAGCCGAATTCGTCCTGAGCTGCATGAAGTGCAGGCAAGAGAAGCGCTACTTTCGATGGATAACGACTTTCAAGCGTCGTCATCGCACTGTAAAATTTTTCAGAAAGCAATTTCTTTCCCATGATAAAACCCTCGTCTGCAGACGCTCTACCGGTCCAATTCTCCGGCAATGATGTTGATACTTCCCAGCGCTGCCACCATATCCGCGATCTTCTCACCTTCAACCATGGGGCTGATTGCTTGAAAATGCCAGACTGATGGGCCTCGGATTCGCATTCGGTGAGCGCGAGGAGCGCCTTTACTGACGATATAAAAGCCTAGCTCACCATTCGCAGCTTCGAACTGAGTATAGGCCTCACCCTCAGGTACATCGAACCCCGTCATAAAGAATTTAAAATGATGGATCATTCCCTCCATCGTATTGTGAACCACGGTCTTCTCTGGAATACGTACCCGCTTATCCTCAGACCAAATGGGACCTTTCTTCATCTTGTCTGCACACTGACTGAGAATATTGAGTGACTGACGAATCTCACTGAGACGAATCATATAACGATCGAACACGTCACCATTCTGCGCAACAGGGACATCGAACTCGACATCCTTATAAAACAGACAGGGCTGATCTCGCCTCAGATCGAGATCGATCCCGGCAGCTCGTGCATTTGGCCCAGAAAAAGAGTATTGTAAGCAGTCTTCTTTATTGAAGACGCCCACTCCCACGGTCCTTTTTTTCCAGATCTTGTTATTCGTTAGCAAGTCATCCATTTCATCGATGACTTGGCGTGTCTTCTCAACCCAGGCCTTAAGTTCCCGCTCAAACCCATCGGGAGCGTCTCCCATGAGACCGCCAATTCGAGTAAACGAAGTAGTCAGGCGGGCGCCACAGAGCTTTTCAACCAAGGTATATGCTTCTTCTCGCTGATGAAAACCGTAGAGGAAAAAGGAAAAAGCGCCCAAATCAACGGCATTAATGCCGATACAGATCAGATGATCCATAATTCGAGCGAGCTCGCAGCAAATCATCCGAATCCAAACGCATCGCTCTGGCACTTCAATGCCCATCAATTTTTCAACTGAAAGGGCATAGGTCACATTATTAATGAGAGCAGAACAATAATTGAGCCGATCGGTATACACGGCAAAATTGTGGTAAGTGCGGTTTTCTCCCAGCTTTTCTTTAGCTCGGTGGGTAAAGCCAAACTCACAATAAGATTTCTCAATGGTTTCCCCATTAAGCTTGGCTACCATTCTGAGTGCGCCGTGCATCGCTGGATGTGTCGGACCAATATTAACGATTACCCGAGCGTCACCCCAAAGATCGTCGGGATCATGCTCCATTTGATATCCTGCTGGCAAGTCGGTCTGGCTTCTTCTGGCTTCTCTGGTTTCTGTCATTACTCGCCCCTACTTCAATCGCTCTGGGTCTACGGCCTGAGAATCAGTAAAGATTTGATAGCCCTTAAGTGGGTAATCTTTTCTTAACGGATGCCCAACCCATCGCTCATCCATTAAGATCCTCCTGAGATCAGGGTGACCGCTAAATTTAATTCCAAACATATCGAAAATTTCTCGCTCAGCCCAGTTAGCGCCCTTCCAAACCGTTACCACAGAGGGCACATCCTCTCCCTCTGGGACTCTTACTTTGAGCCTGAATCGGCACAACTGGGTTTGCGAAAACAGCTGATAAACTACCTCAAAGCGCGGATCAGCAGTTTCGTCAGTTGCGGTTATATCTGCTAAAAATCCGTACGAAAATCCCTCAGACGCCTTCACAAATTGAAGGACTTCGAGGATTTTGGCCTTTTGAACATAAACAATTGGAACATCTGTGGGATACACCACCGGCATTCGAACCTCTTCAATGGCCGATCCAAAAACTTTCTGGAGCTCTGCCACTTGGCTTTTCCAAATATCACCGAATCTGGTTATCCAGTCGCCGCCATTACCTGGTATCGGGTGTCTGATGTCCATGCGCAATCCCTTTGGTTAAACTTGTTTAAGCTGAGCCAATCGCTTCTGCGACTGGGTTTGCCCCTGAGCGATCAGCTCTTGAAGCCTCATCAGGCCGTGGATTACGCCTTCGGGAGCCGGAGGACAGCCAGGAATGTAAACATCCACAGGGATCATCGTATCAATTCCCTGAAGGACGCTATAAACGTTGAAAATACCACCAGAAGACGCGCACGCACCAAACGACATAACATATTTGGGATCACTCATCTGATCGTAAACAGTCTTTAACACGGGAGCCATCTTGAGATTGATAATTCCCGCAACAATGAGCAAATCACTCTGGCGGGGCGAAAATCGAATCACCTCAGCGCCAAATCTGGACATGTCGTAGTCTGAAGCCAATGAGGCCATCATTTCAATACCACAACAACTCGTTCCAAAAGGCAGGGGCCAAATTGAATTTTTTCGTCCCCAATTAATTAGGTCGTCCAGTCGAGTGGTGACAAAACCTACTGATCCATCTTTTCCCATAAATCAATCCTCTTACCTTCTGTGTCAGGAGCGCGCTAGCGGCTCGATATCGTACCAAGCGGGATCATTCCCACTCCAGCGCACCCTTTCCCAAAACGTAGATATATCCAATTAGCAAAATCCCAACGAAAAATCCCATCTCAAGCAGAATGAAGGAATTCACTGCGAGATATTTTTTGTAGACCACGGCCCAAGGATAAAAGAAAATCCCCTCAACATCAAAAAGCAGAAATAAAATAGCCACTAAATAGAATCGTACTGAAAATCGGTGATGGGCAGATCCGAATGACGGCATGCCGCATTCAAATGGCCGATTTTTTCTTGAGTTTGGAATCCCTGTACCCAAGAGCGTAGTCAAAAGCAAAGCGCCCAAACCAACGGCAAGCCCTACCAACAACAAAATAAGCACTGGGATATAGGTCATAGTTTTTTTTATAGCCCGTTGCGTGGCGCGGTGCTACCAAAAAATAAACCCGAGGGACTCACCAGCTCCTTTTAGAACCAGACCCGCGAAAATTCCGGCTAAAGCCATAGGTATGACTAAGACAGCAAGGTAGACTTTTCTTCCTAGTTCGGGGGTCAGGATAGTGGCGGGCTTTTTGAACTCTCCAACCAAATGATACGAGAGTCGAGTGACTGCAACGGATGACAATACCATGGACATAACGCCGACCACCGCAAGAGGATAGCGTCCGCTTCCGATCACAGCGCCAATCAGAGCAAACTTTCCAATAAAGCCAGGGAGGGGAGGACTACCGACGAGGCACAATAAGAACAAAACAAGACAAACACACTCAAAGACTGCCCTCTTGAGCATTCCCCGTAGGTCCTGGATTCGATCCGACTTAATCTCGTCAAAAATAAAGGCTAAAACATAAAAGATCCCGGTCAGCGCAAAAACCTGAATCACCAGATTATAAAGTAGCGCTGCGATCCCTACCTGATCTAGGACTAAAAGCCCCATCATCATGAAACCCGTTTCGGCCACGACCAGATAGCCCACTAATCTCTTGGTAGACTCTTGTTTCAAGGCCAAAAGAGAGCCAATCATCATCGTTAGACCCGATACGACTGAAAAAATCTGGGTCCAGTCAATCCCACCCAAAACCTCCCAATGACCCGCTGTCAAGCCAGGCTGAGTAAAGACGACAATCAAGAGTCGAATGGTGATGGCGAACCCAGCTGCCCGAGATCCCACTGAAAGAAAGGCAGCAGCTGGAGTAGGGGCACCCTCCATGATGTCTGGGGTAATTAGGTACATTGGAAAAGCACCAATCTGAAAACTCATCGATAGAAAAATAAAAGTAAATACAACTAGCATCACCCGAGGTGGCAGAGGCTGAACTAAAAGAGCCCTATGCATGTCATAAATATTGAGCGAATGGGTGTAGGCAAATAAAATTGCAAGCGAGTACAGAAAGAGCGCTCCAGCCACGGCACCAAATGCCAGGTACTTTACTGCTGCTTCAGTTGAAAGAATCGATCTTCTTCCAAAAGCTGCCAAAAAATACGAAACGACATTAAGGAACAATAACGACAAGTAAGCCAGGATCACATCAGCTGCCGAAGCCACGAGGCACATAGCTAAAGAAGCTGCCAAGACCAGCGCAATGTACTCGGTTCGTCGGCCCAGATTAATTTCCCTAGTTTGGCCTACTGAAGCAATGCTCAGTGCCGCAAGCGTGATAAAGATTAATTTAAAAAAAAGCGAAAATCCATCGAGGCAGAATCCGCCTCCGAAAATCGGAACAGATCCATATTGATAGCTATAGACTGCATAAAAAAAAGCAGACCCCAATCCCAGAAGTGAGATTACCCTAATGAGCCTGAGCTGCTCGCCTTCATAAGTGATCTCACTGGCGATCACAAAGGCGAGAGTAACAGCAATCAGAATCTCCGGCATGATGTACAAGAATTCCTTCACGATCATCTCCCTTTTATGCCCAACCTACTTGACCGTGGATAAGACCGTCAAAACGGTTGGACGAATCAACTCAATCAAGGGCTTCGGATAAAGACCAAAAAACAGTAAACTCAGGACCACCGGAAACATATAAGCTCGTTCCCTCAGAGTCAGATCCTGAAAAGACTCCGATTTTTGACTCACTTCACCCAAAAAGATAAATCGATACATCGTAAAAAGGTAGTACGAAGCGAGAAGTAGCGCCCCACCAGAAATCAATACGGTTAGCGGGTGGATCGAGTAACTTCCGATAATAATGAGGGCGTGCCCAACAAATCCCCCAAGTCCAGGAAAACCTAGCAAAGAGGCCACCACCAAACCAGCCACGACCGATACAACTGGAGCGCGGGTGACGATCCCTCCTAAGACTCTCTCTCGACCCTCATTCATGAACCAAGCATTTCCCGTTCTCTCTGCAATGATGCCTGAGAACAGTCCAAAACCAGCGAGACCTAAACCAAGAATGAGCTGCTGATAGATAGCTCCGACGACGCCCACGGGATTAAGCGACCCAATCCCCATGAGCACCAAACCTACCTCGCTGAGACATATAAATGCTAAAAGCCGTCTAAGACCCTTTTGTGCCACTGCACAGATCCCACCCATCAGTAAGTTGAGGATACCCACTCCCACAATCCATTTGGAGGCTGAGTTTAAAGTCTCAGGAAACAAGACATAGCAATAGCGAACAAACAAGTACAAGGCGACCGGCACCACGCCAGCACATAAAGCTACGAAAACAGAAGATGGAGCCTCCTGAGACACTTCCGTGAACCAACCATGAAGGGGCCAAATCGGAGCTCTCAATGAGAGCCCAGCACTCATGAGGACAAATGCCACTCCTGAAACGGGAAGCTCAAGACCTAAAAAATTAAATTCCTTTCCGATCAGCTTTCCACCGGCCAGCTCACGAAGTGAAAAACTATGCGGATCGACAGAGTAATAAATGACAATCAAGGCCGAAAAAATGAGTGCATCCCCAAGAGAGCCAGCGACCATAGCTTTGAAGGCGGCTTTCTCTCTTTGCTCTCCACCCCAAATGCCAACCAAGAAATACAAAGGAAGCGCACTCAACCCCCAAAAGAAAAATTGCAAAAACAAGTCTTGTGCACAAACAGCTCCAAAGAGCGAGGCCTGGAGAAGTAGAAATAATCCCTGCATACCTCTGACGCCGACCTTTTGATCCCATTCAGAAGCAATCAATACGGGAAAAAGAATTCCTATCAAGACGATTAACAAGGCATTGAGCCCATCCACTGCCATATCATAAGTAATCGCGTAGGAACCCACCCACGGAAATGACTCCGTCATTTGCAAATCGGCGTTTTGGGCCTGCATGGAGGCAATCAGTATCATTGCGCAGATACTGGCTGCTAGACTTGCGGCTAGTGCGATCCAGCGACTACGTGGCGTCTGAACCACTGTTTGAAGAAGAGCTCCTAGTAGCGGAAAAATTAATGTCAAACTAATCAGATGATGATTCACAGCGTTTCCTTTACAATTTTAAATAGTGAGCTAATAAAGCAAAGCCCGAACTCAACGCAAAAAACAAATACCACCTCAGATCGCCTGTTTGGTTGAGCTGTAATAATTTCGCGGGTAAATCCACTATTTTTTTCAGCGCCGAGCCTAAGAAGACCGACACCTTTAAGTCAACCGCATGGGTGGCCTCAGACATAGCCTGAATACCAAAGCTAAGGCTCCGAGGAATCCAATCAGCCCAAATCTTGCCATCGACCAATTTTTCTGCTGCCTTACCCAACCACTCGATGAACTCCATAAAACGCGCTGTAGCTAAGTCAACCCCGTAACCGCCCGCAACAAACTGGGTGGTTTTCGGAAAAAACGAAGCTAACCGGAGCCATCGATCCTCCTTACCCCCTGAACTCCAATAGGCCAGCAACACAGAAAAAATAAGGACTCCCCAATACAGACCCGATGCGGAAAAATAGTTCTCCGACTGTAGGAACTCGGCATGGGTTGCACCAAAGAAATGATCAAAAAGTGACTTCATAAATCGGTCCGGCGATCCTTGAACCAAATCTCCCGTCGCTGTGCCGGTCCAAACCCCCCCGAGACCTGAAAAAATAAAAATAAATGAAGCCAAAATCGATACCCAGGACGCTCGAGAAGTTGAGCGCCGGTAAATGAGTTTCCACGCAAGGCGCCATCCGAGGAGAGTAAAGAGCGAAAAACTAAAAAGAAACAACGCTGTCATGATCGGAAGCGCAAGGGCCTGAGTAATCCACCGAATAAAACCAGTTGCCGTTACAAATCCAGCCATCCCAGTTCCACTAGCGGCGCCCAAGAAAACTGCGACTTTCACCCAAATCGCCTTTTTTTTATGAGAAACAACGTTTGAAGCTTGAGAATCCAATGCTGTTGCTGATCCAGCTATCGAAATAGCCGCTAAGCTCACGCCAATAAACAAAGCCATCGCAGCTAACGGGCCCGTAAAGGCGAGCAATACGACAGAAAGCGAATACCCAGCGGATAGCCAAATCCCGATCATGAGATCCCAGTCTTTTTGAAATAGACCTGAAAAAACAGTTAAGATCGAAGATATAAAGGCAACCCAACCAAAATACGGAAAAACTCCCAGAGATTGAAATTGAGGCTCAAGCCTAATTAAAAGAGGGAAGGAAGCCCACGCAGGAAGCACCTGGCCCATTAAAATTCTCAAAGGCAAATAACCTTCCGACTTCGAAACCAACAATCCTAAGAACGGGAAAGGCTGTAATTGAACAAAGAGCCCTAATACTAGAAGGACCGCACCTACCCAGGTCGAATGGATGACGTCCATTTGGGTCACCCATAACTGTTCTGAGTTTAAGACCAAGACGGGCCGTGAGGTAGCAAGGACGCAAGTCCCAAGAAAGGCGAGAAGAAATCCGAGAGAGCGCTGCATCACGAACTGAGCGGCTAGCTTCGCATCAATACCTGAGTCCCAGCGCGAACCGATTGAAATAAAGCCGCCTAGGATGGTCAAAACCTGTCCGACAAATGCCATCCAAGGAGTCAATGACGTCCACGCGAGCGCAACCCCGGCTGTTGAAATCCCCAGTCCAGTTAAAATCCGCTCGAGATAAACTTCCTTAAAAAATGCTGATTGGCTCAAAAGAACTGTGCCGCTCACCACCGCTACCAAAGTGACCATTGCTAAGCCGATTGGATCTTGAAGCATGCCCACGGTAATAGCTCCCAGTTCTCCCTTCGACCAGATCCAGCCAGAAGTCCAAACATGGGTTTCAAACTGGTCCTTCAAGAACAAGCCGGAATCTAGACCAACCCCCACCAACAAGGTAATGATCCCAGTCCAAATCAGCCAAGTTCCCCTGCCTGGCAATCGCTTGCCCAAGCTAGAGACGATTAAACTGCATGCTAAGGCAATAAAAATGCAAAGAAGGAGAAATGTCGGAGACCCCTGTTGATTGATCATTGTTTTAGTGCCTGCAAGTCATCGAGAGAAATTCGCTGCTTCAGGAAAAAAAGGCGAATCGAAAGAGAATACCCTACGACTAACTGAGCAATGCCTCCCAAAGTGATAAATAATCCAAAAATATGCCCTTGTATTCGAAGTCCAGAATGTAGACCCGCAAGGACAAAAGCCATGGTGGAACCAATAATTAAAAGCTGAACTCCAATAAGAAGCCCCAGTAGAGTTTTCCTTGAGATCATACAAACTAGGCCTAGACCACCTATTAAACCCGCTACAATCATCATTGCGACTCCCCTCCCTCAGACCGGGCGACTACTCCCCCTCCAACCAAGACCAAAAAGAGAGTCAAGGCGAGCACCTCAAGAGACAGAAGATTTGATTGAGTCAACAAGCGCCCCACCATTTTGAGATCACTTCCATCCGCAAAATCCGTCTGTGGCGCGCTAGGCAATTGGTAGGAAACCAATCCAAGCAAAATAGCAAAGATACATCCTAAAACGAGGGAGATGGCTTGGACAAATAAAGTTTTGTTGCTCCGCTTACTTTCTGGCGGGTGGTACTCTCCAAACATCACCGCAAAAAATAAGAAAGAAATCGTAACTAAAGTAGACACAATCCACTGGACGATGGCTAAGAACTCAGCACCCAGCGTAAGATATACCGCCCCAACAGACAAGCCAGCTACCCAGAGTGACAAAATCGCCACCCTCATGTGTCCCACAAAAGTGGCCATCAAAACAGCGGCCAGTGCAATCCCGGCAAAAACCAAACTCATCATGGCGAGGCCTCATCACTTTCGCTCATTTTCCGCAATATCGCCCATTTAGATCTGTGTTCGTCTGTCACCGTCCCCCGTCCAAAGCTAGCTACCAAATCTGAAACTTGATAGGCAGCTCCCTCGTATTGCCTCGTGTGAGCCAACGATCCTGGCTGACAAACCTCAACACACAGACCACAAAAAATACACCTTGAAAAATCAATGTCGAAAACTGAAACCCATAGTTTGGAAGGGTCGGCGCCAGGTTCATCTTTAATTTTAATGCAACGAGATGGACATACCTTTTCGCATTCTCCGCACCCAGTGCATCGATCAATGTCGTTGAAAAGAAGTCCGCGACTCCTCGTGGGTAAGTCGTCTGCTGTTTTCGAGGAAATTGGGTCTGGATAACCCTCAGTTACTTCCTTTCTTAAATCACCCCAACGAAGCAAATATGGAAATGCCGTCATACAAGATCCTGTAATAGACCAGGCTCCTAACAGGACATCCCGGACGTAGAGCCCTACTGCGGAAAAAATTGACTTTTTCAACTAGAATGCCCTCCATCCTGCCCACAGGCTAGAGCCCACCAAAGCCGCCAAGGAAAAGGGGCTCAACACTCTCCACACAAAATCTGTAATCTGGTCGACTCGACTTCTCGAGTTCACCTTTGCAATCCATATAATCAGAAGCATCAAAGCGAATGTTTTTACTAAGAGCCAAAGCAACTCTGAAAGAGCCAGGAGCTGATGCGCACCCATCGATTTTAGGGAATTTACGAGTGAAACCGGCAAGTCCCAGGCTCCTAAAAATAACACCACTGTAATTACGCTCCAAAAAAAGAACCCATAAAATCGACCAAACTGAAATAAGCTCAACCGCCTGCCGTATAGATGAGAGGCGACACCCCCGTGAATATCTGACATCGATAGGCCACCGTCTAAAGGCGGGATCGCTAGCAAAACTAATCCACTCATGACAAAAACGCTAAATGCGATCATTTGGAATGGATTTGCCAGCAGCGTCCAGTCCCACGGCGAAAAACCCTGGGACTCTGCCAAAGAACTCCACCTAAAACTTCCGGATCTCACACCAGTACAAAGCAGGGAGATCAGGGCAGGAAATGATCCTGCTAAGGTTTGTGCTGCGACCCGGATTCCTCCAAACCATCCCGGGACGGAGTTCTGCCCCAAACCGAGAAGCATCGTTCCCAAAGCAAGAACTAAAGCGGCCCAAAACGGAAGAAAAACACTCATTTCAGTATTAACGAGCACGGCCATTGATCCCAGCGGTAAAACAGCCAAAGTAGAGTAAAGCGCCATCGTGTGGACACTCAACCAAATATTTTCTTTCCAGTTCCATTCCGTTCGCGATTCTTTTTGAAGGAGCTTCAACAAATCAGCAATCGGCTGAAGAATTCCGGCTGGACCCGCACGATTCGGCCCAACTCGAGCCTGAAGATCCGCAGCCAACTTACGTTCAAAGTAAGACATCAGCGCGCCGCAAGGAACAATCACAAAACAAAAAGTGCAAATCAGTGCCGCTGCAGCATAAATCCACTGGGGCATCGCCTCCGGAAATCCTAGCGAATCACTCCAAGCGACAATCCACGAGTTATCTGAGTTCATCATCGATCTGCCTCTGCAATTCCAAGATCAAGGCTAGCCAAAACAACTGGAAGATCCTCGATCCGGATCCCCCGAACAATCTGGGGAATGGCTAAAAGGTTAGCTAGAGTAGGTGAGCGAAACTGCACGCGACTTGGGGAAGGCCCACCATCGGAAACAACGTGGCACCCGAGAAGCCCCCTGGAACTCTCGATTCTGGAATAGGCCTCACCAGGCGGTACTACGGAATCTTTAGCTAATTTCCGATTCACGTATTCCCCCGAAGGCACTACATCAAGCAATTGCTTGAGAATCTCCATGCTCTGCGTAATCTCTCGCAAACGAATCAAGAATCGATCATGGACGTCCCCTAGAACTCCTCCCTCACCTTGCCCGAGAGGAGTCTCGAAATCTAAGCGGTCATACCCCGAATATGGAAATTTTTTCCTCACATCGAATGACACCCCAGAAGCCCTGGCATTAGGCCCAGTGACCCCACAAAAGCTCACCAGGTCCTTCGAAATCGGCGCAACTCGGGAAGTTCTTTTCACGAAACCAAAATTAAAAGTAAAAAGATCATTATACTCTTTCATTCGAATTCGGATGAGCTCACAGACCTCTAGAACTCGCTCGATAAAACCATCAGTAACATCTGCCTGAACTCCGCCGAATCTTAAAAAATTGATCGAAAATCGGGCTCCAGTTAATAGCTCAAAGAGATCAAGAATTCTTTCTCTATCTCTCAATAAATAATGAATAATTGTTTCGGAGCCCACTGCCCTTGCCATTCTTACCATGTAAGAGAGATGACTAGAGATTCTCGATAACTCGGAGAGAATGACGCGGATACATTTAGCTCTAGCCGGAACCTCGATTTCAGCTAGTTGCTCGACAGCTAAACAAAGAACTAACTCCCCGAACACAGCACACTCTGGATCTAGATGATCTGCATAAGCTACTGCTGCCCTCCAGGATTGAAATTCACAGGCTTTTTCTAACCCTCGATGGAGAAATCCAGTTTCGACGTCGCAATCCGTGATAATTTCTCCATCCAGGCTTAAGCGCAGCCTCATTGGAGCAGGCAACGAACCATGGTAGGGTCCAATAGTCCAGGTGGTCAGGTCCGTCGTCAGAATTTCTTTTTTTATTAGGTTCATTTAACGAATTTCTTTCTAAGAGGAAATCCTCGAACTTCTGGAAGCAATCTTCGTGAAAGAGAGCCCTCAAGATTAAAATCGCTTTGAAACTGTCTTTCTAAGGGAAGAGATTTGAAGCGAACTCCAAACAATTCATTTGCCTCTTGCTCCATGGGCGCCCCCATAGGCCAAATCGCCTGAATTGAGGGGACTTCTACCTCCGCGTCGATCGAAAGAGGAACCACTGAAGCGCGTAAAACAATCTGGGAATGAGGCCTGGTCGTGGATTGAAGAAAGTAGGACACCACTAAACACTCCGCAAACTCAACGACAGATAAATTTTCTAGCCAATCTAATGAAATCTCTGGATCCGCCCTTAAGACGCTAGCCACCTTATGAACGGACTGAGCCTCTATCCAGATCGAAAAAATTTCAGAGCGGCCAAAACGCCTGACCTCCAACACCGATCCTTGGACTTCGCTATTTATTTTCGAAACGATAAGATTCTTGTCCACTGATTTTTTCCTGAAGTGCTAGGAGACCATTCATTATTGCCTCTGGCCGCGGGGGACAGCCTGGCACAAACACATCGACCGGTATCACCTGATCTACCCCCGCTACGACAGAATAACTCGACTCAGAAGAAAACGGGCCACCACAATTGGCGCAGGCTCCGACTGCTAAAACGTATTTGGGAGCTAGCATTTCATCATAAAGCTCTTTGAGATAGGGAGCAATCTTGTGCGAGACCACACCGCTCACAATCAGCAAGTCTGCTTGACGAGGGTCTACCTGAGGTAGGCAACCAAATCTTTCTAGATCATAGCGACAACCCATTGCACCCAGTACCTCATCAGCACAACACCCTGTCCCCGTCGAAATGTACCAAAGTGATGAGGATCTGGCCCACTTCAAAATCCTTCCAACGGTTGATAAATAAAAAGATCCAGCCATTTCTAGATTTTTTTCCTTTCAGGAGGGAGTTTGCTCTGAAACGAACTCAGCCAACCCATATCTCCCTTTCTGACGGAGTAAAGCAAACCTAAGGCCGCGAAGCTGGCGATACTAACGATGGCAATGAGTCCCTTGAGAAGTCCGTCTTTATTTTCGGCCTGAAGGGTCGTCGCACTCGGGATCAACTCTAGGGCCAAGGTGATCAAGACCAGCGCAGCATTAGCTGCTAAAAAAAAGCGAACATTGACTCGTTGGCCCAGAATGGTGCGACTCAATAAGTTAGCAGAACCATCAACAGGTCTGTCTTGTTTGGATCGGCGAATTTTCGGAAAAAAAGCGAAAGAAATAAGAGCTAAAGCCCCAGGAATGGCAAGCGAAAGAATAGCGGACAAGAAAACAATGTAATAAGAATCCCAACTACTCATCATGGATGCTTTACTCCGATTTCGATCTCCCTGATTTTTAAGAAGCTTGCGAAAAGATTACTGAAGTTGAAATTTTGTGTCAAGGTAAGTAGAGTAAAACCTGATGCTTTCCCCAAAATTGGAGGAAATTTTTGAGCTGATCTCCAGAGCAAGCGATTCTGTTCGAATTCGCGGCGCCCCTCCGAGTGCCCGAGCCTACTTTGTCGCCCGACTGCTCGAAAAGGAGGCAACCGCCCAAGGCCGAACCCGCCGCAAGATCATTCTTTGTCCGAGTGATGACGTTGCGCTTGAGTTTTGCTCAGACCTGCAGGCTATTTTTTCAGTAATATCTGCCAATTCTATTAGGATCAGCCATTTGCCAAGCTGGGAGCAATCGCCCTACAGCTCAATCGCTCCGTCGATCCGCACACGAAATGCCCGAATCGGGATCTTATCTGCTTTGACACAACCCCAAGGCCCAGAGGTTATTGTCACGACATTTGCCGCCTCCATTCAGGCTGCGCTCCCCCGAGATCTTTGCGCTCAATGGACTCTAAACCTCAAGACTAACAGCAGGGCGGAGTCACATTTTCAGCTCGCTACCTTACTCACTGAACGGGGCTATCAGCGAGTCGACCGAGTAGAAGATCCGGGGACTTTTTCAATCCGAGGAGATATCTTCGACTTATTCGTTCCTCACGCTAATCATCCGGTTCGAGTGGAGTTTTTTGGGGATGAAATCGAGAGGATCCGAGAGTTCGATGCGGGATCTCAGAGAACCCGATCGACGGACGGGAACGATCTCAAGGAACTTAGGATTCCCCCCGCCCGGGAGGTCCTCATTAACCCGGGGACTGCCACTCAGTTGAGAGAAAGATTAAAAACCCACGCAGATGACCTCGGGATCCCACGCTCCGTTCGGGATCCGATTTTGTCGGCCATCCGAGAAGGAATTTATCCGGATCATTCGGATACATGGGTCCCGTTTGTTTATTCCAATCCTTCGACGCTATGGGAGTATCTCTTTCAGAACAACGACGAGGGGGCGCCGCTCGTGATTTGGAACGACGAGCTCAGTTGCCAGCAGAGTTGGAAACAATTTTACGAAGAGCAGTCCGAACTAAGCTCCGAGCTAGAGAAGGGTTCAAAAATTCTCCCGCAACTCAAGGACCTCTACCCAGAACCGGAGAAGTGGTTTGATCGCCTAAGGCAGCCACAGGCGCTCTTCATGGACCAGCTCCAGCTCATGGAAACTCGAGAGCAATCCTCATCTACGCACCTCTTTGAGCTTCAGATTGAATCCAACACCACCCATCCTCAGAAATATACACTCCCTCACCTAGAGGGGAATCTGAAAACCCTCAATAAGTCAGGATTTCGAACGACTATATTTTCATCCACCCAAAGCCAAATGGCGCGATTTCAAAGCCACTTTGTAGAAAAGGGAATCTCCGCGAATCTCGCCCTAGGAAGTCTCTCGGGAGGTTTTGAGTGGGTGTCCGAGGGTATTCTTTTTTTGACCGAAGAGGAGATTCTCAATCGTCCCGAAACTAGAAAAAAAAGGCGGAGTCAAAGCCAACAAAACCAATCTAGCTCACAAGAATGGTCAGAAATCCAAGCATTGTCGGATCTTTTAATGGGTGATTACATCGTGCACCGAGATCACGGGGTCGGTCAGTACCAAGGGTTAGTCAGGCTCACTCTCTCAGGCGCTCCCAGCGATTTTATCCAACTAGAGTATGCAAACAAAGATAAGCTCTACCTTCCTATTTACCGATTGAACTTGGTTCAAAAATATATCGGCTCAGGTGGCAAAGCAGCGCTGGACCGGCTCGGTAGCCAACAGTTTTCCGTAGCGAAGGAAAAGGCGAGGGATTCGGCCAAAAAATTAGCCATTAATCTCCTCCAACTCTACGCTGAAAGGAAGTTGCGCCCGGGAATCCGCTTCTCCCCCCCAGATTCAGACTACAACGAATTCGAAGCCAAGTTTCCGTTTGATGAGACACCCGATCAAATGAAAGCCATTCAGATGGTTCTAAATGATTTTGAATCCGGCCAAATGATGGATCGCCTCATCTGCGGTGACGTAGGCTATGGGAAAACGGAGGTGGCAATACGAGCAGCATTTCGGGCCGTCAGCGAAGGAAAGCAGGTCGCAGTCCTAGTTCCAACCACGATTTTAGCGCTGCAGCACGAGCAAACCTTCAAATCTAGAATGAGCGGGAATCCCATTGTCATCGAATCATTAACTCGATTCAAATCCCAGAGATCACAAAAGGAGACCCTTAAATTACTAGAGACAGGCAGGGTCGACATCGTGATCGGCACGCACCGCCTCTTATCGCGGGATGTATTATTTAAGGATTTGGGACTTCTGATTATTGACGAGGAACACCGTTTCGGAGTTGAGCACAAAGAACGACTTAAAACATTCAAACTCAATACCCATGTGCTTACGCTGACAGCAACACCGATTCCGCGCACGCTGCACATGTCACTCTCAGGACTGAGAGATATTAGCCTCATCAATACCCCTCCAGTCGACCGACTCCCTATCAGGACTTTTGTTTCCAAATATGATGAGTCGGTCGTAAAAAAGGCCATTGAATTTGAGATTGCTCGGGGCGGTCAGGTTTTCTTTCTTCATAATCGAGTACAGACGATCGAAAAATTCGCGGAGCGCATCCGAGAACTTGTCCCTAATGCTCGAGTCATTGTGGCACACGGTCAAATGGACCAGGGCAAGCTGGAAAAAACCGTGGCCTCCTTTTATCAAAAAGCCGCTGATGTCCTCGTGACCACGACCATCATAGAATCAGGTTTGGACCTGCCGTCGGCTAACACCATTCTCATTACCCGAGCAGACACGCTCGGTCTAGCTCAGCTCTATCAAGTGAGGGGTCGAGTGGGTCGCGGGCAGCAAAGGGCCTATGCCTACTTATTCATCCCGGAAGAAGGAATGCTCACCGCCGACGCGCTCAGACGCCTGGAGGTCATTCAAAAATTCGTTGAGCTCGGAAGCGGCTTCAGCATTGCGTCCCACGACTTGGAAATTCGCGGGGGAGGGGATCTTCTAGGGCCGCAACAGTCGGGAAATATTGGGGCGGTCGGTTTTGATCTATATATGGAGCTCCTAGATGAGGCTGTTAGAGAAATTCAAAATCAGCCGCCCGCCCCTGAGTTGAATCAAAAGGAACCGGAGATTCGAACCCCGTTTCCAGCTTTTTTCTCTGATGAGTTTGTTCCAGACGTGCGTCAAAGACTATCCCTTTACCGCAGGTTTTCATCCTCTCGACAGGAAAGTGAAATCGACTTTCTTGAGGAAGAAGTGAGAGACCGATTCGGCCCACTGCCGATGGAGGCTAAAAACCTGATCTGGATCATTCGAGTTAAATTACAACTCAAAAAATTAGGAATTGAGGCCCTCACTGTTGGGCCCGAAAAAATTTCATTACTTCCTGGTAAGGAAAGCCCCTTTGACCCGACGCGAACCATCGCTCTTTTATCGTCCGACCCCAAGCGCTACCAAATCACCCCAGATTCCAAATTGATTGTTCAAATGGCAGTCACTTCAATTCAGGATTTATTCTTTGCGCTGGAAAAACTAGCTCGAGATTTTTCTCCTCATAGAGCCTAGATTAGAGCTATAGTATTGCGCATGATTAGATTTTTCGGCACTCGATTTTTCATATTACCTCTTCTTCTAGCTCTCACCCCTGTGCTTTTCAGTCCGCAACTCGATGCATCAACTGAACTTGCTAAGATCAATCACACGGTCATTACTCTAGAGGAATTCAATCGAAGGTATCAGGAAAATCTCAAGTTTTTCCCTCTCAAAGCCCCCTCTAAAAAAGCTGTTCTGGACGACCTCATTAAAAGAGAGCTGGGAGTTCAAGAAGCAAAAAAACAGGATTTAGACAAAAGCCCTGAGGTTGCCGACAAAATTAATACGGTTCTTTTTAACTCACTCGTCGAAAAGAATCTTACGCATGAGATTGAAGCGCTTCGAGTTTCTGATCACGATGCTAGAGAGCATTACAAAACTGCCCCCATCATTAGAACGAGCCATATTCTAGTAGCACTCTCTCCTCATGCGGCGCTGGATGATCAAAAAAGGGCCTTAGCAAAAATTAAAAAAATTCAATCTGAACTCAACCTCAAGAAAACCTTTGCTGAAATCGCCCAGATTTATTCAGATGGACCCGCCGCTCCCATGGGAGGAGATATTGATTACCAAACGAAGGATCGGCTCGACCCCATTTATTACGAGACTGCATTGAATCTTAAGAAGCCGGGTCGAGTCAGTGAAATCGTTCGAACTCCCTTCGGATACCAGATCATTCGGCTGACGGCGATCAAACCCTGGGAAGAGGTCGATAAAACCCAAGTCAAACGGGCAGCACTCGAGGAGCAAAAAAACAAGATTTTTGAGAAATATATGAGCCATCTAAGGGATAGGGCCCAGGTCAGCACCCACCCGGAGTTACTTTCGGAGTAATTCACCGACAATGAGACTTACTGGTTCAGGCTGGAATTCTATCCCGTTTCATGTACAAATTGAATCATGACCGTTTCCGAAAAAACCCAGCACTCGCACTCAAACCGATCGAATCACAAACTCCCTTATCGACGGATCGCCCTCAGCTTCATGCTGATCCTACTTGGAGAGCGAATTTATGCTGCTGAACAGATCGTGCTGGATAGGCTCGAGGCTTATGTTAATGCTCAGCCCATCCTGCATTCAGATGTTGTCAAGTATACCAAGACTCTCGGGCTAAGGTCCCAAATCGATCCTCTTTACGCTCACTCGGAAATGGCTAAAAAGGGAAAAGATGCAACGCAGGATGAAATCATCGACGCCATTATCAATGACCGCTTGATTGAAAAAGAGTTTCCAAAAAATGACTCCGAAGTAGAGCAAGAGATCAGCACGATCCAATCCACCAATCACATTGATCGGAACTCCCTCAAGGAAGCGCTCAAGCGAGAGGGATTCTCTTTTCCTGATTACTTTGATCTTATTCGAGAATCAGCAAGCAAGAAGGAACTCATCGGAAGGGAAATTCAAACTAAAGTGAGTGTCTCTGATGATGACGTAAAAAATTACTACCTCAATCACTTACCCAAAAGCGCTAAGTCTCACCGTGCATTTCATATTCAACTGGTTTCGATTAACCCGAAGAACTACAAATCTACGTCTGCAGCCACCAAAACGGCCCAAGATTCCCTCAAGAAAATTCGAGGAGGGGAGCCCTTTGAGGAAGTTGCAAAGAGAATCAGTGATGACGCGACCGCTTCGATGGGAGGGGATCTCGGCTACCTCAACGACGACCAAATTAATCCAGAGATCAAGGATGCGCTTAAAGCTCTGCAAATCGGCCAAGTAAGTGAAATTTTTACTGATGGCTCGGGTCGCCAGTTGATCTTAAAACTGGTCGACATTCGTTCGACTGAAACGGAACAATTGGAAAAAATGAAGGAAGAAATTCGATCTCAACTCATGGCGAAGGAATACGAACAGCAAATTAAGCTTTGGGTCGAGCGAAAAAGACAGTCTGCTGTCATTCACATCCAAAAATGAAAAAACCTATTTTAGTCTTAACCCCTGGAGACCCTTCAGGCATCGGCCCCGAAATAACCTGGAAGGCACTCCAAGCGATCCATCAAAGCAATCTACCTCAAAATTTCTCTATTCTTTGCGTAGGAGCTCAAGGTCCATGGGAACATCTCAAAGCTCCAGTTCACCTTTTTAGTGCCCACGAAAACGTCGAAGCTGCTGCAGAACAATTCCAAAAGGCTACATCAGATCAACCTAAAGTTTGGCTTTTACCCGCACCCTCCAAGGCCCCTGACTCGCGATTTTTAGAGGGCTACCAAGCAGGCTGGGCCATTGAGCAAGCTACCCAGCTCGTCCTTCAGGGCAAAGCCGCCGCTCTCGTCACAGGCCCAATCAGTAAAGAGCGCCTTCAAAAGGGGGGATACCTCTTTCCGGGACATACCGAATTTCTCGCTCAGCTCTGTGGGGTCGAAGAAGTCACGATGATGTTAGCCAATGAACATCTTCGCGTTAGCCTCGTTACAACTCATCTTGCTATTAAGGACGTAGCAGCCGCGCTAGATTTTGACTGCATTCGGCGGGCAGTTCTTCAGACTCTCAGCAGCTTAACCAAGTTCTGGAGAATTCCTTGTCCAAAAATTGCTATCACTGGGCTCAATCCGCACTGCGGGGAGTCTGGCCTTTTTGGAAGGGAAGAAATCGATCTCATTCAACCATTGATTCAAACCCTTCAGGTTGAATTTGGAAATAAAGTTGAAATTTCAGGGCCATTTCCGGCGGATACCTATTTTGCGCGACAGATCAGCCTACCAAGATCCGAGCGACATGATGCAGTAGTCTGCATGTATCACGACCAAGGTCTAATCCCAGTGAAGCTTCTTGATTTCCATAGAACGGTCAATGTAACGTTGGGCCTGCCTATGATACGTACGTCAGTGGACCACGGAGTAGGCTTTGACATTGCAGGCAAGGGAATTGCAAATCCATCGAGCCTTCAAGCAGCTATTGAACTCGCAGTTCAGTTGACTGGAAAAACTACTCTTTAATAAAAAGATCAGGAGAAGCTGTGACTCAATTGATCATCCGACCTTCTATTTTCCGAGAATATGACATTCGTGGCCTTGCAGGTAAGGAGTTAAGTGCATCCTTCGCCAAGGCCCTAGGACTGACGTACGCCCAGTTCATTCGGGGTCGAACGCCAGCCGCTTCGCGGAAGCACCTCACGGTTGCAGTCGGAGAAGACTGTAGGATCAGCAGCGAAGGCTACGCCAGCGCCCTAGTGGAGGGCTTAACTCAGGGAGGGCTAGATGTCATCCGACTGGGAGTTTGCCCCACTCCTCTCACTTATTTTAGTGTTTTTGACTTAAATTTAGACGGCGGGATCATGGTCACAGGTTCCCACAATCCTGCAGAATACAATGGATTCAAAACCTGCGTAGGAAAAGACACCCTTTATGGATCTCAAATTCAAGAAATTCGAGCTCTTATGGAGAAAAGGAACGATTCCCAGGATATTCCCCAGCGTTTAGGGCAAATATCCGATTATCCCATTATTTCAAGATACACGGATTATATCATTTCTAAAGCCAGACCCCTTCAGAAGAAAAAAATTGTCCTAGATGCCGGAAATGGCACGGCTAGCACAGTTGCGCCTGAGCTCTTTCGAAAACTTGGGGCAGAGGTCATCCCGCTTTACTGCGAGCTGGACGGAAGGTTTCCTAACCATCACCCCGACCCGACGGTACCGGAAAACCTCAGACAGCTCGTCAAAACAGTTCTTGAGGAGAAAGCGGATTTTGGCCTCGCCTTCGATGGAGACTCGGACCGTTTAGGAGTAGTTGATAATCAAGGTCGAATTCTATTTGGAGATGAGCTCATGGTTTTATTTTCAAGAAGCGTCTTGAAGGAAAATCCTGGAGCTACGATTATCTCAGAGGTTAAGTCCAGCCATCGACTCTATGATGACATCCGAGCTAAGGGGGGTAATCCCATCATGTGGAAGACGGGCCACTCGCTCATTAAATCTAAAATGAAGGAAACCAAAGCTTTGTTGGCAGGAGAGATGTCGGGTCATATTTTCTTTGCTGATCGCTACTTTGGTTTCGATGATGCCATTTATGCTGGGGTTCGAGTCTTTGAAATTCTATCAGATTCCCGCCGTCCCCTCTCTGAACACCTTTCAGATCTTCCGAGTAGCGTTTCAACGCCTGAGATTCGCGTCGAATGCGACGAGGAGATGAAATTTCTACTGGTCGAGGAAACCAAGAAACTCCTCCATGCTCAATTTTCGATCAACGATATTGATGGTGTACGAGTCGCCTTTCAGGATGGTTGGGGCTTAGTCCGAGCGTCCAACACCCAACCCGCTCTCGTTTTAAGATTTGAGGCCACGACGATCCCCGGTCTCAAAATCAATCGAGCAATTGTTGAGACCGCCCTCAGGAAAGCAGCCGAAAAAATTGGTCACCCTCCGATCGATACCGAAGCGACCGCTGGGAATCACTGAGAGCGTATTTATCCTTCCGTTTGACAGATCAGTTGGGTTATTCAGCTAGGAAATGAAATTAGATCCAAAACTAGATCTCGCCAACGATGAAGCGATTATTATTCGAGGGGCCCGAGCTCACAACCTCAAGAACATTGATGTGTTCATTCCTCGAAATCAGCTCACCGTCATCACCGGACCATCAGGCTCGGGGAAGTCATCTCTTGCCTTTGATACTATTTATGCCGAAGGGCAAAGAAGATATGTCGAAAGTCTCTCAGCTTATGCCCGTCAATTTCTGGAGCAGCTCGGAAAACCTGATGTCGAATCAATCTCTGGGCTGAGTCCCACGATCTCGATCGAGCAACGAACTACCAGTTATAACCCTCGCTCGACCGTTGGCACCGTGACGGAAATTTACGATTATCTCAGACTTCTCTACGCAAGAATTGCTAAACCCCATTGCTGGAAGTGCGGGGGAGCCATTCAGTCCCAAACACCTCAACAAATGGTCGATCAAATCCTGGCCCTAAAAGAAGCCACGCGAGTGGCGATTCTAGCTCCCATTGTACGAGGGAGAAAGGGGGAGCACCAAAAGGAATTGGAGCAGCTGAGGCAAAAAGGTTTTGTCCGAGTCAGAGTGGATGGTGAGATCCTCGATTTGGCTGAAGAAATCCAGATGGATAAAAATAAGAAACACCAGATTGAGGTCTATATTGATCGCCTCATCATCAAAACGGGTGAGCTGGGAACACTCGCATCCCGACTCAGTGATTCCGTCGAACTCGCCCTCAAGTTAGGGGAGGGACTTCTCATCCTAGAAACCACTGAGGGCTCTGCTCGGAGCGAGAAACTCATGTCCGAGCAATTTTCTTGCCCCAACTGCCAAATTAGTTATCCCACGCCTGAACCCAGAACCTTCTCATTCAACAGTCCGATGGGCGCCTGTCCTCACTGCGAAGGCCTGGGGACTGATCCTGATCTGATCAAGGAAGTTGAAGCCCAGGAAAGGGATGATGAGGAGGAAATCGCAGGATTGGAAGCTGACCTTTCCCCTGAAGCTATTCCATGCCCGATCTGCCACGGAGCTCGCCTAAAAAAGGAAAGTCTTCACTATCTGCTCCAGAATCTGAACATTTTTCAACTTGGTCAACTTTCTATCGAGGAGGAGTTCAGCTTTTTTAAAAATCTGAACCTTACCCAAAGAGAAACCCTCATTGCAGACCGTATCCTCAAGGAAATTCAAGATCGCCTTCAATTCCTGAACGAGGTGGGAGTGGGCTATCTCAATTTGAATCGCACGGCTCAGACCCTCTCAGGGGGAGAGGCGCAACGAATTCGCCTAGCCACCCAAATTGGAACCTCTCTCGTAGGCGTGATTTATGTTCTCGATGAGCCCAGCATCGGACTCCATCAAAGAGACAACGAAAAGCTCATTTCAACCCTAAGTCGACTCCGAGACCTAGGAAACACTGTCTTGGTCGTAGAACATGACCGCGAGACCATGGAGAAAGCTGATTGGATCGTGGATCTAGGGCCGGGAGCGGGCACTGAGGGCGGTCAATTGGTTGCATCGGGTACTTACCAGGAAATCATTCAAGTCAAATCGAGCATCACTGGCCAGTATCTTTGCGGAAATCTAAAAATCCAAACTCCTAAAAAACGAAGGTCTTGGGATCCGAGCAAAAAACTGGTGCTCGTCGGCGCAAATCAAAATAATCTCAAAAACGTCTCCCTCGAAATTCCCTTGGGTCTACTCACTTGCATCACAGGGGTTTCCGGAAGTGGAAAAAGCACTCTCATCATCGACACTCTTTATCGCCTCTTACTTCAGTCCGTTTATAAGGTTCCCTCCAAAAATCTAAAATTCAAAAGCATCGAGGGACTCGAGCAAGTCGATAAAGTAATCGATATTGATCAAAGCCCCATTGGCAAAACGCCCCGATCCAATCCTGCGACCTATACGGGCCTATTCACCTTGGTCCGGGAATTATTTTCACAGCTTCCGGAGTCTCAAATTCGTGGCTACGGTCCTGGCCGATATTCATTTAATGTGAAGGGTGGTCGGTGTGAGGGCTGTCAAGGAGACGGGATGATGAAAGTCGAAATGCACTTTCTCCCGGATGTCTTCGTTCAGTGCGAAGTCTGCCGCGGAAAGCGCTACAATCGGGAGACCCTCGACGTTCGTTACAAGGGCAAAAATATTTCTGAGGTCTTAGAAATGACTGGGGCAGAGGCCCTCCCATTTTTTGAAGCAGTTCCTGGAATTAAAGCAAAACTCAAAGTCCTCAATGATGTAGGCTTGGGCTACCTGGCCTTAGGTCAAAGCGCGACCACACTCTCGGGAGGCGAAGCTCAGCGAATCAAACTCTCTAAAGAGCTCTCGAAACGTGGGACCGGTAAAACTGTGTATATATTGGATGAGCCCTCTACGGGACTTCACTTTAACGACATTAAAAAGCTCATTGATCTGCTTCAAGCGCTAGTCGAACAAGGAAATACGGTCATCATTATTGAACATAACTTAGACATTATTAAGATAGCTGACTACTTGGTCGACATGGGACCCGAGGGGGGGAAAAAAGGCGGGGAAATTGTAGCGTGTGGCACTCCAGAAGAAGTGGCACTATCTGAAAAGAGTTATACGGGAAAATTTCTGAAAAACTACCTGTAGGAGAATACAAGGGTTGAAGTTGAATTCAACCCTTGTATTCCTCAACAGCTAATGATTAGCCCTTGATTTTCACAAGTGCGATCACGAACGCGTACAGCACCAAGGATTCAATCAGAGCAAGTCCGATAATCATTGGAACGAATACTTTACCTTGAGCCGAAGGATTGCGTCCAATGGCCTCAAGAGCAGCGGTAGCAGTTCTACCTTGAGCAACTGCACCGCCGAAAACGGCGATGCTGATAGCCAAAGCTGAAGCGATCGATGCATACGGATCTACATGACCCCCGGTAACTTCTTCTGCCATCGCAACAGAAGCACCCACCGTGAGCAATGCTGTCCCTAACAATACGAGTGTCTTACGAAAATTCATTTTTCTATCCATCCTTTCTTCTCAATGGTCGTGTGATGTCGACAAAGATATATAGACCATCGTCATCAAACAAAAAACGAAGGCCTGCATAAAGGCTACAAACACTCCCAAACCATAAAATATTACAGGTAGGAGGTAAGGAACCAATCCACTAAAAACTTGAAGAACAATATGGTCTCCGAGGATATTTCCCCTCAAACGGAGAGCCAGAGAGAGCGGCCTGAACAAATGAGATGCTAGCTCGATGACCAACATCAGAGGCGCTAAAAACATCATAGGACCCAAGAAATGCTTCAGGTAACTCAGACCGTGAGCCTTGAATCCAGCATAATTGTAATAAACGAAGACGAACACGCCCAGTGCAAGGGTCGTATTTAGATTATCAGTCGAGGGCTGAAAAGTAGGAACTAACCCGATCAAATTCGATGCAAAAATGAAGACGAAAATACTTCCCACAACCGGAAAATAAATCGCTGCATCGTGATGCCCAATCACGGTTTCAGTCAAAGCATAGAGCCGCTCCGCCAGAATCTCGAAAAAATTTCGATAAGTCAGCTTGGAGTCTGGCACCAAACCTCCATCCGGACTCTGCATGACTGCCAAAAGCTGCGCCCTTGCTACGAAGGTTGCGACCACTAGAACAGCACCCACCAAAATAGTCATTCCGACGTGGGAAGGCAGGTCTTGTAAAAAAGGAATGTAGTTTAAAATATTTACGCCATGCTCTTCATGCATCTTTCAATCCCTTCCTCAATTCGCTCCAACTCCAGAAAAATCCCCCAGCCAAAGGAACTACGCCAAGCGTCGCGATTCCCAAAGAGAGCCCTAGTAGAGGAATTTTATGCCCTTTTAGCAGAACTATAATAAAAAGTCCCAGGCAAACTGCTTTAAAAAAACCCCAAAACAGAATCCACCTCGAAAAATGCTGTCTACCGCGAGAAGACGCTGCTATTTTTTGAAATATAGAATCAGCTAGCATTCTCAAAACGAAAAAATCAAGTACTGACACCAGCCAGAGGATCGTGCACCCCACTTGAGATAAATAAACGTCGGGCGAGGTCTCCCAAAATTGGCAGATTAACAGACTCACGGCAAGCCAGAGGATTCCTGCACTCCCAAAGTATTTTAACTCTAGCTTAAAGGACTTTTTTGCGCGTTTCATACGGTCCCTCTTAAAGCTCCTTTTTGGTGATTTCGTAGAGGCGGTAAAACCCAAAAAATAGCCCCATCACCGAGCTCAGAATCATGACCCATGCCGGAAATTTAAGCTTGGTCCAGGCCAAATAGCCCAATCCTATTCCAGCTAGCGAATACCCCAAAATATCTCCTAGAATCACCGCTAGGAGGCCCAACTTCCTTAAGATATGGTCTGATTTATTTGCCATTAAACTCTCGCTGGCCGACACAGACCTGAAGTAACGACACTTACCGTTTACTTCTTCGGTGGGCGAGCCTCTCCTTAATTCGGTTCAATTTGATTTCGATCACCTGAGGTGCAGGATAAGTTCTTCGAAGCTCTGAATAGGTTGTATATGCCTCCTCAAGCTGGTCTAACTCCTCCAGCGAAGATGCAATCCCAAATCGCGCCTCTGCCACAAGTTCACTTTTAGGGTAGAGCTGAATGAACTGTTGGTAAATTGCAATTGCCTTCTCAAAATCATTCGATTCAATATTTTTTGACCGACCCTGCCTTTGCCCACGAGTGAACAGGGTGGTCCCCATTTCAAATTTCGATTTTTCGCTCCAACTTGTCTTCGGAAACTTGGCGATAATCGTCTGAAAAGTCTGAAGTGCATCATCGAACTGAAAAAGGAAGAAATGACTCTTCGCAATTCTAAATAAAAAAGCAGGAGCTTCACTCGTATCTGGGTAGATTTTGATCAAATTTTGATAATGTGCAATCGCCTGCTCATAGCTCTCCAGGTGAGTGAACTGAATTTCCCCAATCTGGGTCTGAGCGCTCCAAACTAACTGCGAATCCGTAGATAATTGAATGAAGCTTCGCAATTTCTGAATGGCCTCGACGTACTGGCCCAAAAACAGGGCCTGAGTAGTAGCCGCCCGGTAGAGAGCCTGTTGTCCGAGTTCTCCGACTGGATCCTTGGCCATCACTCTCTCAAACTCGGCTACCGCCGCAGGATAATTCTTATCGCCCCACAAACGCTCTGCTAGGACGTAGTGGTGCCGAGCGCTATCAACACTGCAAGCCAGGCAAGAGATAAAAATCAGTCCGACCAAGCCCTTGCGAAGCATACAACTCGCCCTCAGTGTTCGCTAATCGGCACAACAGTTTGGGCTTGAACACCCGGGTTTAGACCCTCTGACTCATTTGGGTTTTCAACCAAAAGTTCAATTGAAACCAGCTTCTCATTTGGAGCGAGAGAAATTAGCCGAACGCCCTGAGCTGTGCGGCCTTGCTCTGATATTTCTCCAATATGGATTCGAATCATCTGGCCTTTACTTGAAACAATCATCACGTCATCTTTTGGAACCACTTGCCGGCAGCCCATGACGAAGCCATTCTTCTCGGTCGAGCGCATGGTGATCACGCCTGATCCACCTCGCCCCTGAAGGCGATAATCCTGCACCGGGGTCCGCTTCCCATAGCCATTTTCGGTGACAATCAGCACTTCATTTTCACATGAACCTGGAACAGCAGATCGACTCAGCACTTCCATCGCCACGACTTGATCTCCCTGATCGAGATTCATTCCAATCACGCCGCGGGCCCCTCTGCCGGTATGACGAACGTCTTCCTCGTGAAAGCGAATACTCATTCCGCTTCTAGAACAAAGGAACACATCATTCGCGCCCTGGGTCATTTTAGCGCTTACCAACTCGTCGCCATCGTCGATCGAAATAGCACAGAGGCCATTCGCTCGCACATTTTTGAACTCACTGAGAGAGGTCTTTTTAATGATCCCAGCCCGAGTCACCATCAGAACGTACTCATTTTCCTTAAATTCCCGAACCGGTAAAATCGCCTTAATTTTTTCGCCCGACTGGAGCGAAACAAGATTAACTACAGCCTTGCCCTTAGCGCTGCGAGTTACTTCCGGAATCTGATAAACTTTCAACCAATACAGCCTCCCTTGGTCAGTGAAGCATAAGAGATAGCTCAGGGTGTTGGTGTGATAAATCGCTGTGACGAAATCTTCCTCACTTGTAGTAACCGCCCGGACACCCTTTCCTCCCCTGTGTTGACTTCGAAAAAGGTTCGGGTCGGCGCGCTTAATATAACCAGCATGAGTGATACTCACTAAAGTATCCTCCTCTGCAATCAAATCCTCGACTTCGAAGCTGGATGAGCCGCCGTAAACAATCTCGGTTCTTCGCGCATCCGAGTAATTCTTATTCACTTCTCGAAGCTCATCTTTAATCACTTCGTAAACTCGACTCTCGCTGCCCAAAATCACTTTGAGTTCCTGAATCGCGAGTAGAATTTGGCGATATTCTTCGACAATTTTTTCTCTCTCAAGACCCGTGAGCCTTTGAAGCCGCATTTCTAGGATCGATTGAGATTGGATTTCGGTAAATTGAAACTGGCTAATGAGCTGACTCTTTGCTTCATCAGGGCTTGTTGCTGATCGAATCAACTGAATCACCGTGTCAATATTCTCCACGGCACGCTTCAAACCTTCTAAAATATGAGCTCGTGCCTCTGCCTTCTTGAGATCATACAAAGTCCTCCGTACGACCACATCTTTGCGATGTTCAATAAAGGCCCAAAGCATGTCGCGGATATTAAAGGTTCTAGGTTGCCCTTGATGAATTGCTAGGAGATTAATCCCGAACGAGTCCTGCAGCTGAGTTAATTTATAGAGCTTATTAAGAAGAACATTTGAGTTCTCGCCTTTCTTAATCTCGATAACAATACGCATTCCGGTCCGATCGGACTCATCTCTCAGATCAGAAATGCCCTCAATTCTCTTGTCGCGAACTAAATCGGCAATTTTCTCAATCAACTTCGCCTTATTCACCTGATAAGGAATTTCGGTCACGACGATTCTTTCTCGATCGCCCTTCCAGGTTTCAATCTCAGTTTTGCCCCGCATGACCACTGTGCCGCGGCCGGTCCGGTAAGCATCCTTGAGCGTCTCGCCACCGAAAACGTACGCGCCTGTAGGAAAATCAGGCCCTTTCACGAACTCCAAAATCCCATTCGTATCGAGACCTGGATTGTCAATCAAGGCCATGGTGGCCTGGATAATTTCCCCCAAGTTATGTGGAGGAATATTAGTAGCCATCCCCACAGCGATGCCCGAAGAACCATTCACCAATAGATTTGGAATTTTAGCAGGAAAAACCTTCGGCTCAGATAAACTCTCATCGTAGTTGGGCCCGAAATCAACGGTCTCGCGATCCAGATCAGCCAAAAGCTCATCCGTGATCTTAGACATTCTAATTTCAGTATACCTCATGGCCGCGGGCGAATCGCCGTCGATCGAACCGAAGTTCCCTTGACCATCAATCAATGGATAACGCAGGGAAAAATCCTGAGCCATTCGAACGATCGTGTCGTAAACAGCCACATCGCCGTGCGGGTGGTATTTACCGATAACATCCCCGACGACACGCGCCGATTTCTTGTAAGGCTTATTGTGGACATTTCCGAGATCGTACATCGCATAGAGAGCTCGGCGATGAACGGGCTTCAAACCATCCCTGACATCCGGAAGCGCGCGGCCCACGATCACGCTCATAGCGTAGTCGAGATAGGCTCCCCGCATTTCATCTTCGATGTAGACAACGACTGAGTTTTTGTCCTGATTTAAATTTTCTTCCATTTTAATTTACCATCTCAATAAGGCCGAGGCCCAGGTGAAGCCACTTCCAAAAGCAGCCGTCGCAACTAGCATTCCTGTTTTAAGTTTTCCGGCGCGAACTGCCTCGTCTAGGCCAATCGGGATCGTAGCCGCAGTGGTATTTCCAAACCGCTCGATCGTGTTAAATACCTTCTCAGCAGGAATACCTAGCTGAGATGCAACCATTTCATTAATTCTGAGGTTTGCTTGATGGAAAACAAAAAGATCAATTTCTTCAATTGAAACTTGATTCGCCTTCAAGGACTCTAGCAAGACCTCTGGCATTCTCTTTACAGCATGAACAAAAACTGTTTTTCCGTGCATCTTGGGATAGTGACCTCCCTCGATGAGCCGATCCGCCGTGAGCCGATCTCCAGGGTGGGCATTGCTAGGTTCAGGAACCCAAAGCTCTTTTGCAAATCGTCCGTCGGCGTGCAGGTGAGTTGAGTAAATTTGAGAAACTCGAGAATCTCTAGGTTCCTCACCTACACCAATCACTGCTGCTCCGGCACCGTCTCCAAATAGCACTGCGACGTCACGGCCCCTCGTCGACCTGTCGAGACCTTTAGAGTGAACCTCAGCTCCCACAAGGAGCACTTTTCGATACATTCCCGTCTTAATAAACTGGTCTGCTATCGAAAGCCCATAAATAAATCCAGTACATTGCTGCCGAACATCCAAAGCTGGAATGCCAGGAATGCCAATCTTTTCTTGGAAAAAACAGGCAGTACCAGGAAACTCATGATCTGGACTGAGTGTCGCGAAAATAATCAGGTCAATTTCATCTTTTTTTACATTCGCTGACGCTAGCGCTCTTTCAGCTGCGACTAGCGCGAGATCAGATGAACAAGTATCAGAATCTAAATCCACCCAGTGCCGCTGTTTAATACCAGTTCTCTGTTGAATCCACTCGTCCGATGTTTCCATCATCTTGGACAAATCTTCGTTGGTCCAGACGTGCGGCGGCAAATAGGAACCGACCCCCAAAATCTTTGAATACTTCATATATCCAGATTCCTCACCCTCAGTGCATTTTCTTCTATAAATTGCCGGCGAGGTTCGACTTGATCGCCCATGAGCACGGAAAAGATTCCATCTGCCTCCACAGCATCGTCAACGGATACTTTAAGTAAAGTCCGTCGCTCGGGATCCATCGTTGTCTCCCATAGCTGTTCTGGATTCATTTCTCCGAGGCCTTTATAACGCTGAATGGTTGCACCTGCTTTTGCAATCTCAAGCACTCGGTCAGCCAACTCTTCGAGTTGAGCAATATCAACTTCAGGTTTACCACTGACACTTAACTTGTAAGGGCCAGCACCCAGACTTTGGGCGGCCTGATAGTGCTTACAAAGCTCATCGTACTCTGGGGAACTAAGAGTCGCAATATTGATCGGAGCTGTCTTTTTCGATCCGTTGACAACGTTTTCAACTGTAGCTAACCATGCATTATGTTCCGGATCTTGAGAAATCTCGTAGCTAAATGGCAGATTTCTGTCTTTGAACATTTTACCAATTGTTTGCAAAACTGACTCGAAACGGTCTCGAGACTCCAATGTTGCTGGTCCCACTCCTGCGCTCACCAATCCTTTTAAAACATCTGGGTGCAATCGCCTGGCCACTCGATCAACAGCCTTAACAAACCTAAAAATCGCCTTAAGTGCTGGCACCACTTGATTTGACGGAACCACACTGCCACTTGCCTTGATCTGGATATTTTCTAAACCACTGGAAAGCAAGTATTCAGAAAGTTCATGCTCATTTTTTAAGTATCGATCTTTCTGTCCTTTTTTTACTTTATACAAAGGAGGTTGAGCAATATACAAATAACCCTTCTCCACCACCAGAGGCATCTGCCTATAGAAAAAAGTCAGCAACAACGTTCGAATATGAGAGCCGTCGACGTCGGCGTCGGTCATAATTACAATCTTATGGTATCGAATCTTATTAATATCAAAATCATCTTTACCGATCCCTGCTCCTAAGGCGGTAATCAAAACTTTAATTTCTTCAGACGAGAGCATCTTATCAAACCGAGCTTTTTCAACGTTGAGAATTTTACCTTTCAACGGAAGGATTGCTTGATTCCTCCGCGCTCTGCCCTGCTTCGCTGAACCGCCGGCGCTATCACCCTCAACAAGGAAAACTTCACAAAGAGCTGGATCCTTTTCTTGGCAATCTGCCATTTTCCCGGGCAAACCACCCCAATCTAATGCAGTTTTTCTACGTGTGAGGTCTCGAGCTTTTCGCGCAGCAATTCGTGCAAGAGCCGAATCGATAGCCTTTTGGATAATTTTTTTAGCTATGGATGGATTCTGTTCGAAAAATGCAGTGAGCCGATCGTAAACGGCGCCATTTACGAATCCTTCGACTTCACTATTTCCTAATTTAGTCTTGGTTTGTCCCTCAAATTGTGGCTCGGGGACCTTGGCACTAATCACGCATGCCAAACCTTCTCGGATATCATCTCCTGTGAGTGAATCCTTGAAATTTTTTGCTAGACCTGAGTCCTGAGCATATTTATTGACCACACGTGTGAGGGCGTTTCGAAACCCAGAAACGTGGGTTCCGCCTTCTATTGTGTTAATATTATTTACATAAGAAGAGACAGTCTCGGCATAAGAGTCATTCCACTGGAGAGCAATTTCAACGCTTAAGAACTCTTTACTTTGAGTTAAAAAAATTACTTGCTCATGAAGTTTTTGCTTAGATTTATTGATATACTCAACAAACTGAGACAAACCTCCAGTAGCATGAAAATCGAATTCCTTTGGAGGCTCAACTCTCTCGTCAATTAATAGAATTTTAATTCCGCTATTTAAAAAAGAAAGTTCTCGAAGTCGAGTAGCTAATGTTTCTGCATTATATTCGACTATTTCAAAAATCTCTGGGTCAGGCTTAAATGTGGTTTGAGTTCCGCGGTTTTCAGTAACTCCCACTTCTTTTAGCGGTCCGAGAGGATTCCCACGTTTGAAGCTTTGTCGATAAACTTTTCCTGCCTGCCTCACTTCAACGATTAATAATTCAGAAAGAGCGTTGACGACAGCTGCACCCACGCCATGAAGACCGCCTGAAACTTTATAAGCTCCACCTTCTTCGTTAAATTTCCCACCCGCGTGTAACTTAGTCATGACCACTTCAACTGCAGAAATGCCGGCGCCTTTATGAATACCAACAGGAATCCCGCGACCATCATCTTCAACTGTGACACTGTTATCGACGTGAATCGTTACTTTGATATTTTTTGCAAACCCAGCTAAGGCCTCATCGATTGAATTGTCGACAATTTCGTAAACGCAGTGGTGCAGTCCGCGAATTCCCGTATCGCCGATGTACATTCCTGGTCTTTTTCGAACCGCCTCTAGTCCTTCAAGAATTTTAATCTTGTCCGCTGAATAGTCGCCCGCTTCGTTAAGACCTAATTCTTTATGTTCAATCGTCATGTCTGCCTTCTTCTATTTTTCCACTATGAACCCAGAACCGCGCGCCTAATAGAGACGGATCATCCGTTGTCGTCACGAACGTCTGGAGATCCGTTTCGGTCAGGAACTGAAGCAAAAAAGACCTTCTTTTTTGGTCCAGTTCTGATGATAGATCGTCCAGAAGAAAGAGTGGCCGGTGCCCTGTAACTTTTCGAAAAAGAACCACTTCAGCTAACTTAAGAGCAAGTAAAGCTGAGCGTACTTCTCCTTGGGAACCGTGTCCTTTCAGAACTTGATCGCCCAACCAAAATATCCAATCATCCCGATGAGGTCCGGCAAGGGAAAAACCAACCTTCCGTTCCTCGGCTTCTAGTGCGATTAACTTTGTCCATAGGGACCGTTTTAAAAGTTCTAATGAACCTAGATCTGCTTGTCCAGCGAAATGAACAGAATCTAACTCTCGGTTTTTTAAAGCTAATTTTTCTAAATTTTCCTGCTGCTCTCGAGATAACCAAGAAGAAACGTATGAGATTTTGACGGGCTTCTGATTCGGAGCTATTTTAGAAAGTATTTGCTCCAAGAGCGGGTTGATCCGATTCACCCAATCGATGCGGGCTGCCGCTAAAACGCTCCCAAATGCACAGAATGGCTCCGTAAAGCCCGAAAGTAATTCGACGGAAGGGTGTATGCCTCCTCGATTTTTTAGAAGCGTATTTCGCTGATGGAGAGAGCGCTGAAACTTTTGGAGCGTTTTCAGATACTCGCCGTCTTGAGCAGCTATCACTTGATCGAGATAAGATCGCCTGATGGCCGGCTCCCCGCGGACTAAATCATGATCCGAGGGGTTGAACACGACCGTATGAAAACCTAGTTGGACAGACCCAAATTTTTGAGTCAGGTACTGGGTCGAACTCTTGTACGGTTTGTGGTTAATAAAAGCTGACTTAGTTACTTTCTTTTTTTCTAGGTCAATGAGGTCAAAGTTAATTTTGAGTTCAGTTTTCCAAGAATCTCCCGCACCGGTCATACTTGGATCCGATGTGAGCTTACAACTCACTTCCGACGCTTTTTGTCCCCATTGGACCACATTCGCAGCTTTTCGATCCCTAAACGAACGAAGCGTTGCCAAATAACTGATCGCTTCAATTAAGCTCGTTTTTCCCTGCCCATTTGGTCCGATTAGAAAATTGATCCCTGGGTGGGGCTTAAAGACTAAATCAGTCAAGTTTCGAAAGTATTTTAGTCGGACCTCGGTTAACTTCATGATAGGCGAGGTTAAATTCGCATCGGCATAATAACGTAAGTGTGATTTTGCTGATCAGATTCTCGGAGAATCCCTGGGCTGAGGCGATCCTTGAGATGAAACTCAACCTGTTCTCCATGCATTACACTCAAGCTCTCCAAAAGATATTTGGAATTGAACCCAATCTCCATTGGCTCTGAGGTGTACTCAACATCGATTTCTTCCCGGGCCTCTCCCATTTCGGAATTACTTGATGAGATCACTAGGAGACCTGGTTGCAAAGCCAGCTTAATTCCCCGACTTTTTTCATTCGCTAAAAGACTGACTCTTTTTAGGGCTGAATTGAATTCGGCTCGGTTGATTTTAACTAAGCGATCAACGGATTTTGGAATTACTGGGCGATAGTCCGGGTATTCCCCGTCGAGGAGCTTAACGAAGAGATAAGTTGTGTTGAGGCGAGCAAAGATATAGCCGCGCTCAAAGGAAATTCCGACAGTTTCCTCGCCAGAGTCTAAAAGTTTTCGAAGTTCTGCGAGACCTTTCTTTGGAATGATCACGCCCCTTTTGAGGTCAACTGGGTTGAGGAAAACTTCTTGGTCCATGAAAGAAAGTCGGTGGCCGTCCGTTGCAATCATCCGCATCAGGCTGTTTTCGAGGTGCTCAAAATAGACCCCGTTTATGTGATAACGAGCTGCATCGGTTGAGGCCGCAAACTGAGTTCTGTCGATCATTTCGATCAAATTTTGCGATTTCCCATCGGAGTATTTCTTGTCCTCAAAAGTAGGGAGGTTGGGATACTGATCAGCAGGCAATCCGACGAGGTTAAATTTGGATTTTCCACAAGTCAGCTCAACCCAGTGGTTTTCTTTACGAGCTAGGTAAAGCTTTTTATCGGGAAGCTCTTTCACGATATCTAAAAAGTTTTTCGCAGAGAGCGTGATTTTGCCCTCTTGTTGGCTTTCCACTGAAAGAGTAATTTTGATTCCAACTTCGAGATCGGTTGCACAAAGGGATAACTCCTGGTTCTTAACTGAACACAAAATGTTCCCTAAGATTTGAATCGTATTTTTTTTCTCAACTACGGACTGAATCGTTTGAAGTGCCTCAAGTAAGGGCGCTCGATCGATTGAAAAGTTCATCTGCCTATCACCTCTCTTAGAAAATCTCTTATAGCGTGTTCTTTCATCTTTTTGGGGATTCTTGTCACGCTCATTTTTTCTAAAAGAATCTATATATATAAAGCAGTAGTAGTAGTAGGGGGTGTGGATATGTGGATAACTCACTTAAGTGCCTGAAGTATATGGTTAAATCGTGTGGATAAGTCTGTGGATAAGTCTGTGGATAACTTTCCAAAAAATGTGGATAACTTTAAAAGGGATTAAAAAAAAAGTTATCCACACACTTATCCACACGAATTTGTGGATAACTTTTAAAGACCGACAAAGTAAATCAGTTAATATAGTTTTTTACCCCTGATTTTAGAGTACTTTTTAGAGTTATCCACAAAAACCCAGTGCTGAAGTCGGGTTAAAAAAATATTCCAAAAAAGATCGTCGATGTGGATAAGTGGATAACTTTTCTAAGTGATTGATATCAATTATAAAAACATTAAAAAAAATGTGGATAAGTATGTGGATAAGTATGTGGATAACTTGTGGACAAAAAAGTTATCCACAAGTTATCCACATACTTATCCACATACTTATCCACACAAAATCGCATTTTGACTTAATTAGTCCAATTTTTAGAAATTATTTATTGAGTGATTGACTCAGGAAATAGACTTGTCAGTAGCACCCGGGTGAGACGCGACGGTTTGATTGATCTAGTTTCTTATAAAGTTGATGTATAATTAATTTCATGAACACCAAAAAATGTCTGCTGGGGTTGGGCGTGATTTGTTTTGTGCAGGTCGGTTTAATTGGGCCTTCTGCTTGGGCAATCCATCACCGTTACGACGAGAATGGAAACCGAACACGAGTTGGGAGATTAAGTGGAGCTCACCACGATGAGACCCAAGATCCCAAGAGACAAAAGGACCACGCTCAGGCTCTTGAAAAGCATCACACATGGAGGGATAGTATAAGCGCTAATGGGCAGAGGCCTGCACCCGTTAATGAGAAAGAAGCCGGGTTGATTCAGCGTTTTAGTAACAAGCAAAATAACCGGCAAGACAAACAAAGTGTTAACCAAGAGCTCAGTTTGGCTAAGAAAGACCGAGCTGCGAGGGCAGCAGCCGAAGCGCACGAGCAGGCCACTAAGCTCTCAGCGCAGGCGATAAAGAATGCTGAAGTGGAAGTTGGAAATGGATCACTTTCTAGGCCCGGTTCACTGGGCACTAGTGTGACTTCCGCAATTCAAGCGCATAAAGAGACCACCAAAACGGGTAAGGAGTTTGCCAGGAAGGCGAAACAGTTTGAGGACGCGAGGACACAGTACCTAGAAGTTCACCCACCTAATCCTGCGGCAGCAGCAGGGGATGGGGCAAAGCCCTGATGAGTTAATGATTGGAGTTTAACCTTCCGCGTTCTTTGCTGGATTGACCAGTGCTGGGTGCGATCATTCAGTGAATTGATGATATCAAATCTTGACTGTTTTGATAATGTATATTAGCTTCAGGGAGGTTTTGGAGACCCTTCTATGAAGTCCTGTATCCCCCGAAAAAGTCGCTTGATTGCGCGATGGGCAGAGGGGGCATTATTGATGATAGCCTTGCTCTACCCTCTCTGTAGCTTTCCTGGGGAACCGCTGGTTCGGGTAAGTAGTGGGGGAGGTTTGTTGGGCGAGGTCTACGAAATTAATCCTCTCTATGAGCCAACAGAAAGCTTCGATCAAGAGAGTACTCCAACCTGTTTCGCGCATGTGGCTACTTTTGCTTTGCAGTTTCTCCTGAATTCCCAAACCCGAGTTGGGAGCTCTTCTTCTAGCATTTCAGCGATTGATGTCTTAGGTCAGGGATCCCTTCATACCTTTCCAGAGGAGGGAACGGCCTTTTCCCTTCTTCATCATCTCAAGGGTCGATCTATTTGGAAGGTGCCTCGCTTCAGTATCGATGACGTTTGGGAGTTCAAATCGAAACTGGTCGAATTTTTTAAACTCAAGCCCAAGACGTCAGTTTCGGAGTTAATCAGCAAGTCTTTGCCTTTGAACATTAAAAGGGTTCATGAAGACTGGAAGCAGCGACTTTCGGCGTTTAGTGGGCACTACAAAAGTTTATCGGATCCGAAACTCGCGATCCATCAGATTTCTTATTCATATTTAAATCAATTAATCACCGATGAGCGAGTGCCCCTGCCTCAGTATAATCTTCACGTTTTTGATCCATCATCATCTGATCTTAAAGCGATTTTACCCTCTGAGGTACTCAGTGCCGAGGAGGCGATGATCTTTATCATTCGGGCTTGGTTTAAATCATATGGATCAAACGCATTTCCGTTGGAAGTCGGATATTGTGAGGAGGTAGATGAGCATTCTGGAGGCTGTAACTTTGGTTCGTTACATGCGGTTAATTTAGTGGGAGTTGGACATTCTTGCGACGATTCCGGAAACTGTTCTGATTCTTGGAGAATAAGAAATAGTAACGGGATAGGTGAAGAGGGTTGGTTCGAAGCTCTACCCTTAGCTCGTGCTATTTTAATGGCTAAAACTTCAGTGAGTTATATTTTTCCCTGCCGTGAGGAAACACATTCAGTCTGGGCGGGGCGGGATTCTGGAGAGTTGGCTCCTTTAGTAAATCGAGACGAAGCCTGTTCTACTGGCATTCTAGGCCTTCAATTTGGGCCCGAGCGAGACGCACAGCTCGAATCTGCTCTCGCCAAGAGCCTAGCTCCTTACCGAGCTGCTTATCCGCTCCATTCTCTTGTATTAGCTGGAGATGAATCCGAGTTTTTTAAGGCGGTTACTCGCCTCGAAGCCACAGGGGACCTTGCTTCTCATCTTAGGAGAACTGACGAGCGTGGAAGGCCACTCGGTCATGTCGCAGTTAAATCAAATTCTCTGAGGATTCTCGAATGGCTGAGTGCACAAGCCCCTGAAACCTTGAGGATGATGAATGGCCTAGGATGTGCTGGAAATTCGGCCCACCAAGCAGCTGCTTTGGGTAGAACTCAAGCGGCTAAGACTCTCTTGGCCAAACATTCTGAGTTATTCGCGATGAAGAATCCGTGTGGAGACCGCCCATTAGACTTTGCAGCATTTCTCGGAAACCAAGAGTTGCTCTATGAGGTATCACTCGTGCAACCTGAACTCCTCAAACTGCCCAGCGCAGATGGCAGGACACCCCTCCAAATCTTTGAGGAAAAATTTCCGGATACCTATCCCTCTTTGAAGAAACGCCTTGAGCCGAAAATGAGCCGAATTGCGAAGTTTTGCGAGCTATTAGGGTTCTGATGTCGTCCCACTGAACTCTTGGCAGCGGGGCTTTGACTATAGAGGGGAGATCAATAGGCGTCCAAGATGGACAAGAATAGTTGATCCAACTGATACAATCCGGCCACTTTATCCACGCGCCGGGGCGTTCTCCCGAATGTAATCTACGACGGCCTGGAGGCTTGCTCCAGGGGTGAAGACCATGCTCACGCCCTGAGTCTTGAGGTGCGGGATATCCTCGTCGGGGATGATGCCACCGACGATGAGGAGGGCGTCGTTTAATCCCTCTTTCTTCAGTCCTTCGATAATCTCTGGGACAAGAGCATTATGAGCCCCGGAGAGGATGCTCAGGCCAATCACTTGGACGTCTTCTTCGACGGCTGCGTTGACGATCATATCTGGGGTTTGGTGGAGTCCTGTGTAAATGACTTCAAATCCGGCATCTCGCAGGGCTCGGGCGATAACCTTAGCTCCTCGGTCATGACCGTCTAAACCTGGTTTAGCGACTAACACTCGAATTTTTTGAAGACTTGCTGGATCATTCGACATCGATATTCTCCCTACTTCAGAAACTCCCTGTTTCTCGATATTCACCAAAAACTGGTCTCAGGGTATCACAGATTTCTTGGAGTGTTGCATAGGCTTTGACGGCGCCAAGAATGGGCTCCATTAAGTTTTGCCCGGCCTGGGCTGTTTCTTTGACTCGCCTTAATGCAATCTGATGGGCTTCGGCGGGCCGCGATTTCCTCAGCTGAGCGAGCTTTTTAACTTGTTTCTCCTCGATCGAGCGGTCGATGTAAAGGGTAGCCAGAGTGCGGGGCTTTTCTTTCATTTGAAATTTATTGACCCCGACCATAACTTTCTCTTTCGACTCGATTTGCCGCTGAAAATGGTAGGCACTATTTCCAATTTCGGCCTGAGGGTAACCTTTTTCAATGGCTTGAATCATTCCACCCATTGCATCAATCTTGCTGATGTAATCTAGTGCGGCCTTTTCTATGCGAGAAGTGAGAATTTCCATAAAGTAGGACCCACCGAATGGATCAACTACGTTGGCTAAGCCACTTTCCTCGGCCACAATTTGCTGGGTCCTCAGGGCGATCATTACAGCTTCATCCGTGGGCAGAGCAAGTGTTTCATCCATACTGTTGGTATGTAACGAATTAGTCCCGCCCAGAATTCCTGCCATCGCTTGGATCGTGACTCGGACAATGTTATTGTAAGGCTGTTGAGCGGTGAGGGATACTCCTGCGGTTTGTGCATGGGTTCTCAGCATCCAAGATTTCGGATCCTTGGCGTGATATTTTTCTCGCATGAGACGGGCCCAAATTCTGCGGGCAGCGCGGAATTTAGCTATTTCTTCGAAGAAGTCATTATGAACATCAAAGAAAAAGGAAAGCCTCGGAGCGAAGTCATCAATTTTCATCCCGCGAGCCAAGCAGGAGTCGATGTAGGCCAGTCCATCGGCGAGAGTAAATGCGAGTTCTTGAACTGCAGTAGCGCCTGCTTCACGGATGTGATAGCCACTCACGCTAATTGTATTCCAATTAACATAATTTTTAGTGCAGTATTCGATCGTGTCCGTAACTAAATTTACGGCTGGTAAAACGGGATAAATCCATTCCTTTTGTGCGATGTACTCTTTTAGAATGTCATTTTGCAGTGTGCCCCTAACTTTTTCCTTTGGGACTCCTTGGCTTTCAGCGACCGAAAAGTACATTGCGAGAATGACGATAGCGGGGGCATTAATAGTCATCGAAGTGGTCACTTCTCCCAGTGGAATTCCCTGAAAGAGGCTTTCCATGTCTTGGATCGAAGAGACAGCCACGCCGCATTTCCCTACTTCTCCTTTGCCTCGGGGGCTATCTGCGTCCAAACCCATGAGTGTGGGCATGTCAAAAGCTGTAGAAAGGCCGGTTTGGCCATTCGCCAAAAGTAGTTTAAATCGCTGATTGGTTTCCTCTGCACTCGCGAACCCGGCAAATTGGCGCATCGTCCAGAGTTTACCCCTGTACATATTTCGCTGAACCCCTCGGGTATAAGGGTATTCCCCAGGAAAACCAGCATCAGTCAGATAATCAAAACCCTCAGCCTCGAGATCCGCAGGAGTAGAGAGGAGCGGCACCTCCATATCGCTTAGCGTAGTAAACTTGACCGGGCGTGGTGGAGTTTTGGCCTCCGTTTCCATGAGCTTCGCCTGCCATTGGGCTTGGGCTTCACGGATATCCTGCGTCGTAGACTTACGTTTGGTATTCGTAACTGTGCTAGACGTTTCTTTGGACTTTTGATTTCCCATAAGATTCCCCGCTGAAACTGGATTAGCTTTTATTTACGTTCGCAAATTCTTGAGCAGCAATGACGAGTCTTTGAATTTCCGAAGTTCCCTCGTAGATCTCGGTGATTTTTGCGTCTCGAAAGTTTCTCTCAACGCTATATTCTTTAGTATAGCCATAGCCCCCGTGGACCTGGATAGCTTTCGTGGTGATCCACATCGCAGCTTCTGAGGCGGCTAGTTTAGCCATGGCCGCTTCTTTGGTAAACTTTAGCCCAAGGTCCTTGGATCGTGCTGCAGCCCAAGTGAGGAGGCGAGCCCCCTGGAGTCGAGTCGCCATGTCGGCAATGAACCATTGAATCGCTTGCAGTTTTGCAATCGGGGCGCCAAACTGTTCGCGCTCAGAAGCAAATCGTTTGGAGGATTCAAATGCCGAGCGCGAAATTCCTAATGCCTGGGATGCAATTCCAATTCTGCCGCCGTCGAGGGTGTTCAGGGCTATTTTTAGACCCTCCCCTATTTTACCAAGGAGGCATTCGTCTGGCACATAGACATCATCAAAAAAGAGTTGAGCCGTGGATGAGGCTGTGATTCCCAGCTTGTCCTCGAGTTTAGACACTTGAAACCCTGGGGCTTTTGTATCAACGATAAAACAGCAGATTCCCTTGTGCCCTTGGGTTTTGTCCACGGTCGCAAATACGATGCAATAATCAGCCTCTTTACCATTAGTGATCCAGTTTTTCGTGCCGCGGATTTTAAAGCCGCCGGCGACCCGGGTTGCTGAGCACTCAAGCCCGGCCGGATCCGAGCCATGACCTGGTTCAGATAGAGCGAAACAACCCAGTTTTTTTCCTTGAGCGAGAGGTGTGAGGTATTTCTGTTTTTGCAGATCACTTCCAAAGTAGTTCAAAGGGGCGCAAACGAGAGAGTTATTGACCGATACAATGACGGCCGTCGAGGCGCAGGCGGCTGCAATTTCCTCAAGCGCCATGGCATAGGAGACAGTATCCATGCCTGATCCGCCCCATTGCTCGGGCACCATCATTCCCATGATCCCCATCTCTGAGAGCTGTTGGATTATTTCCTTCGGAAATTCTCCCGTCGCATCCAGCTTTGCTGCCATGGGCTTGATTTTGCTCTCTGCAAATGCATGGACCTGTTCAATCAGTAGTTTTTTTGATTCGTCAACCTCTGGCCAGCCTTGGTACATCGTGGAGTCCGTGTTCATTGCGTTTTCTCCTGGGGTGAAGTAGTTCCAAGTCCTTGAAACTGAGGTTTTCTTTTCTCTAAAAATGCATTCATTCCTTCGACCTGATCAGCAGAGCCAAAAAGTCGACCGAACGCTTGGGCTTCTGCATCGAGTTTGAAGTTGAGTCCCGCAGATTCAGAAAACTCATTCAGCAGTTGTTTGGCTCGAGCAATCGCACTGAGGGATTGCTGACTGATGGAGCGCGCAATTTCTATGACCTTCTCGAGGAGTTGATCTGCTGGAAAGATGTGGTTGGCGAGTCCTAGATCTAGAGCCTCTTGCGCCTTGATTCGTCTGCCCGAGAAAATGAGTTCCTTGGCACGGGGCAATCCGACAAATTTAGCCAATCTGAGAGTTCCGCCAAAGCCAGGAATGACTCCCAGCCCTACTTCAGGTTGACCAAAAGAGGCTTGTTCACTCGCTATGATAAAGTCGCAAGCCATCGCAATTTCGGCCCCTCCTCCGAGAGCAAAACCATTCACCGCGGCGATGGTAGGTTTTGGCATTAGCTCTAAGAACTTGGTAACCTCATGTCCCAGTTGGGCAAATTGAACGCCTTCTTCGGCCGACTTTTGCCTCATTTCAGATATGTCCGCCCCAGCGATAAAGGCCTTACTTCCCTCACCCGTGAGAACTAGCACGCGCGTAAGGGGGTTTTGCGCTTCTTCAGCGAGTAATTTCCTAAGCTCGAGAAGCACCTCGCTATTGAGCGCATTGAGTGCTTGAGGCCGAGAAATCTTGATGAGTAAAATCCCAGGATCGAAAGTCTCAGTGATGAGAAATTTAAACTTCATAACGATAAAATCCTCTTCCAGTTTTCTTGCCAAGCCAGCCAGCAGCTACATATTGCTTCAGCAGCGGGCAAGGCCGATATTTAGAGTCACCCAGACCCTGATGGAGGACTTCCATGATAGCCAGGCAAGTGTCTAGGCCAATGAAATCAGCCAGAGTGAGAGGGCCCATCGGTTGATTAGTTCCCAGCTTCATTGCGGTATCAATGTCCTCAATCGTTGCCACTCCTTCATGTAAGGCTGTAATGGCTTCATTGATCATGGGCATGAGGATTCGATTGACTGCAAATCCGGGCAGGTCCTTGGCTTCGATAAAAGTTTTACCCATTTTCTCAGCGACGGCTCGAACTTGAAAAAAAGTAGAGTCCGAAGTTTGAAGTCCTCGAATTCCTTCGACCAACTTCATCACTGGTACGGGGTTCATAAAGTGAATTCCGGCAACCTTTTCTGGTCTGCGAGTTTGAGCGGCAATGGCCGTGATACTGATTGACGAGGTATTCGAGGCGAGGAGCGTCTCCGGTGAACAGATTTGGTCGAGAGCTTTAAAGATAGAAAACTTGATCTCGGGTTTTTCTGAGACTGCCTCAATGACTAGATCTACTTTGGATAAGTCCTGCATCGAGTCGGCAACTTGAATTCGATCTAGGGCTTCTTTTTCGTCTGACGGGCTGATTTTACTCTTTTCTACGAGTTTCTTAAGTTGGGATCCGATTTTTTGGCGAGTCTTATCGGCATAATCTCGGTTCTGATCTACGAGGAGAATTTGGAATCCAAATTGAGCTCCGGTTTGTGCGATTCCTGAGCCCATCTGACCTGCGCCGATTATTCCGATTTTTTGGATGCTGAGAGTCATATTTAGTCCTCCTACAAGAGAGTAAAGGACCATTTGCCCAAAAATCAGTTTATTTTCCAATACAAAAATTCGAAAAGATTTTTCCTAGGATATCGTCGGGTAGTGTGTCGCCGATGAGCGGCGCGAGTGCATTGAGTGCTTGTCTCAGGTCTGATGCAAAAAGATCAATTTCTGGGACCAGCAGGGCCCTCTTTAGGTGAGATAGAGTCTCTTGGGCAGCCTTGGAGTGCTCTAATCGAGTGAGAATGAGCTCACCCGGCTTACGCTCAAGCGATTTCTCGCAAAATTCGCTTATTTTTTGGGCGGCATCGTCTATGCCCGCTCCAGTCAGAGACGAGATTTCGGCGAGGGCTACGATTCCGAGGCGACTGATGGCATCTCTCGCAGCTTGAAGTACCGGGCTTGGCGTGGTGTCGATTTTAGTCAGGATTGCGATGACTTTCCGAATTTGTGAGTCTGAGAGGATCTGCTTCATCGCATCCCCCGGGGAGTCGATAGAAACTGAGTTTGGATCGATCATCCACAAAATCAGATCTGAATTCTCGGCCGAATCCAGGGTTCTTTTTATTCCTAATTTTTCGATCGTGTCTTGAGTGGTTCTCAAACCGGCAGTGTCTTCGAGGCGAAGAGTGAGAGATGATTTCTTCCCTCTCAACGTTAGTTTCTCTCGAATTGTGTCGCGAGTGGTGCCCGGCAATTCCGATACGATGGAGCGATCCGCACCCAGCAAAGCGTTAAAAAAACTTGATTTTCCAGCATTAGGAAGGCCAACCAGTGCGACCCGGATTCCTTCTTGGAGCTGCATGCCACGAGAATAAGTTTGGCAAAGCTCCTCTAGTCGTTGAATCGTCGGTTGGAGTCTATTTTTAAGCCGAGGTAGAGAGACCTCCTCGACGTCCTGATCTGCGAAATCGATCCCGACTTCACTTAAAGTAGCAATTTCCCTGAGACCTTTTCCTAGATCCGAGATGATCTGGGATTGTGCCCCCGTAATCTTCTCAAGTGCGATTGAGACCGCAGCGTCGTTAGTTGCTGTGATGAGATCCGCAACGGCCTGTGCTTGGAAGAGGCTCATTTTTCCGTTCCTCACGGCACGGAAACTAAATTCACCTGGAAGGGCCTGTCTTGCGCCCCAGGTAGAGAGTGTCTCGAGGAGTCTTTGGGCGATCCACGGATTGCCGTGAATATGATACTCGATGAGGTCTTCACCGGTGTAGCTCTCAGGACAAGCAAAAGCGGCCCAAAGAGCCTGGTCCAGTTGCTCACCCGTTTCGGAATAAATGGCTCCTAAAATCAGTCTCCTGAGGAGAGTGGGATGGGGGAGTGTCGCCTTCTCACCTGCCCCTAGCACTTGTCGATGAATTTGAAAGGCGCTGGGACCACTCATCCGAACGATTGCAACCGCCCCACCGGTTGGGGTGGAGAGGGCTGCAATCGTATCTTCGGACAAATAGGTTTCCCTTTGGGTCATTTTTAGACTGCTGAAGCAGGCTTGATATCGAGCTTCTTGTTCAAGAAAACTTGTTGTGCAATGCTCGCTAGTGCATTGACCAACATGTAAAGAGTGAGCCCCGAAGGGAGCGCAATCATGAATGCACCAAAAATCAGAGGCATCAATTGCATCATTCTCGCTTGTGCCGGATCAGTAGCCGTATTGGGAGTGAGCTTTTGCTGGATAAACATAGTCAATGAGAGCAGGACAGGCGTGATGTAGTAAGGATCTCGGCTCGAAAGATCATGAATCCAAAGTCCAAACGGCGCGTGGTACAATTCGATGGAGCTATAGAGAACCCGGTACAGAGCAAAGAAAATTGGCATCTGAATTAAAACGGGTAGACAGCCTGCCATGGGGTTATAGCCATGGTTCTTCATCAAAGAAAGCATCTCGCGGTTGAGCGCTTCTTTGTCGTCTTTGTATCGCTCCTTGATCCTTTGGAGTTGAGGCTGGAGTCTCGCCATGTTCTTCATGTTCTTCATGCTTTTGTAATTCAGTGGAAAGGTAAGAACTTTGAGCAGAAGCGTAAGAAGAATAATGGATATTCCATAATTAAGGACAAACTGGTGGAGCCACTTGAGGAGTTTCAAAAGCGGGTAGGCGCAAACAGTAAACCAGCCAAAGTCGATCGCATGGTCGAGAGTTGGATCTACTTGTCTTAACGCCTCGAGCTCCTTAGGGCCGAAGTAAATTTTGAGCGGAATTTGGATCGAGTTAGTCGTAACGGGATAGACGAGGCTTATTCTCCCTGCTTTTAGCCCAGCAGGTTGCTGTAAGCCATTGGGGGCGATTGGGCTTTCATCGACTGCGGCGAGGATAAAGTAACGGCTTGTGGCGGCGATGAATTTAACGGGAGAGGCAATTTGCTTTTGGTCCAGAGTGTCCTTCAACTGGACTCGCTCAACTCCTTGGTGCCAATAGAGGAGTTGTTGATCTTGGGCCTCTTGGTCTTGCCCGGTGCCCTGAGAAACCATGGAAATAAATGCAAATCGAGGGGAGCGGGTTTTGAACTCTGCAGTGATTCGCGCATCTAGATGATTGGATTGCGGAGAGACGATAAACTCGCGGGCGAGTTTGACGTTCGAGTCTTCGTAAGTCCAGACGGCTCCTTGCGGGGTTGCCTTCAGGGTCCCTTGGACGTCATTGAGGTAAGCCAGGCTGGAGTCATCGAAGGCGAGTTGCATCTGGCCTTGTTGGTGGGTGACTGACCTCAAATCAATCTGAGGAGCGTCCTGAGACATGCCTTGTTTGAAATCTTTTAAAATCCAGTCCGATAAAAAAGATCCGCCTTCATCCAGAACGATTTGACCGTTCGGACCCTGTAGAGTCAGAGTTTGTGCGGGTTTTTTCTGAGATGGAGTAGCTGGCGTTGCGGCCGGCATTCCCTGCGGCGTGCTTTCAGGCGTCTGCTGCTGAGCACCTTGTGGGATAGTCTGAGCAACTGGATTGCTCGTGGGGGCGACCATGCGAGGTTCAACAAAAAATTTCTGCCACCCCAGTAAAATTGCCATACAAATTAAAATAGCTAATCCGGTCCGACGGTCCATTTTATACCTTCCGTGCTGAGATTTGAATCATTTGAATTGTTGTTTCCCTATACCACGGGGAACTGGGTCATAGCCAGCAGGAGAGAAGGGATGGCATCGAGAAATTCTACGAATAGTAAGTCCGGCGCCACGAATGAGGCCATGCTGGATGAAGGCCTCTTGTGCATAATGACTGCATGAGGGTACAAAGCGACAGCCAAAACCCGGCCCGCAGATCCAATGAAATACCGGCGACACAGCCACACGGTATAGTGTTGCAGTAAAATTAACCGCTCGAGATAGCATGACCGAGTCGCTCCCGGAGGCAGTGGCCCAGCTTCTCTGGGTAAGGATAGGCCATCTTTTTGTAGGCAGGGATGACAATGTTATAGTCATAACTACCGAGAGATGCCTGCTGGGTACGAAAGGCTTCCCTGATCTGACGTTTCACGCGGTTACGGTCGACAGAAGAACCTCTTGCCTTGAGCGTAATGCCTAACCTAAAATGACCGAGCGAATTCGGAATTCGAAAAATCGTACATTCCGGAAGTTTGAAGACTTGGCTCTGATTAAAAAAGTTTCGGTATTCCCAAGAGTAATGAAGGCGCTTCTGAGTTCTTAAGTCGCGTGCTATCAAGACCAATGGCTTATTTGCTCGATACCTTTGCTGTGAGCCGCTTACGGCCCTTGGCGCGGCGACGATTCAAAACCTTCTGACCATCTGAGGTTTTCATTCGTGCTCTGAAACCGTGCCGGCGACGACGTTTTGTTCTACTAGGCTGAAAAGTTCTCTTCATAAAAAATCCTGTCCAGAAAATACTCTACAAAATTAGATTCGCTCATCACTATCCAACATGGGTCGAGTTGTCAAGAGGTAGAAGGGATGAGCGGGTGACTCTGTATGGTTTCAGAAGTGCTGGCTATAAAAAAATCGACATGCTAGTGCTCTTAAGACCTTTTTATGAACCATTCAACTCATTCTGAATTCAAACGGTGGCCAGAACTCTGGGAATCTGCCTGTCGGGTTTTGGAGCAAACAGTCGTTCAAAATCAGCTTCATGCTTGGATTCTTCCGCTTGAGCTCTCAGAGGTGCAGGAATCCGACCACGGACTTCGCGTGAAAATGTCGGCTCCGAATGATTTTTCGGCTCAATGGGTGAGAGACCACTATCAAAAGGCAATTGAGGCCGCGTTAACTCAAGTTACTGCAAGTCCTTGCGAGCTTCAGTTTCTGGTCAAAGAGGCGCGAGCGGGAGCGAGAGAGGATGCCTTCGAGCTCACTGAGTCAAGAGCTACTCCCGCGCCGATTCAGGCTCCTGCGCCAGCTGCTGGCGTTGTTGCCGGTCCAGGGTCGAGGAGTTCTCACGATCAACCTGATCCTCGGTATTTTTTCGAAAATTTTGTAGTGGGTGCGAGTAATCAGTTTGCTCACGCTAGTGCGATTGCGGTGGCTGAACACCCAGCTAGGCAATACAACCCGCTCTTCCTTTATAGTCCGCCAGGTTTAGGAAAAACGCATCTCCTGCATGCAATAGGAAATCATCTAATTGCGATGAATCCCAACGCGAGGGTAGCCTACCTTTCAGCTGAGAAATTTGTGAATGAGTTGATTGACTCTCTTCAGCATCGACGGATGCCGCAGTTTCGCGCCAAATACCGCGATAGTTATGACATGATTTTAATCGACGATATTCAGTTCATAGCTAAAAAAAGCACCAGTGAGGAAGAGTTTTTCCACACGTTTAATGCTTTGCATAGTTCAAAGCGTCAAATCGTAGTCACGAGTGATCGGCCTCCCAAGGAAATTGAAGGACTGGAGGAGCGCGTCAGGACGAGGTTTGAGTGGGGTTTGGTGGCCGATATTAGTCCCCCCGAGATTGAGACACGAATTGCGATTCTCAAGTCCAAGGCTGAGCGGGATGATATTTATTTACCCGATGATGTTGCCACTTTCTTGGCCTCTTATATCAAGTCCAATGTCCGAGAGCTGGAGGGAGTTCTGATACGGCTCCAGGCTCAAGCTTCCCTTACTGGAGCTGAAATTTCTTTAGAAATGGCAAAGCATGAGCTGAGGACGGCTGTGCCTGTCGAGGGGTCGAACTATACCATTGAGTCGATTCAGAATGCAGTAGCTCGGCATTTCCACCTCAAGATTCAGGATTTAAAATCCTCTGCGAGGAATCGCTCCGTCTCTTTGCCCAGGCAAATCGCCATGTATTTAATTCGAAAATACACGGGTTTAGGATTTAAAGAGATTGGATTGTATTTCGGGGGCAAGGATCACACGACTATTTTGCACGCTTGTGCAAAAATTGAATCTAATTTGGAGACGGATCAGCCGATACGCGATGCAGTCGAGGCGATTCAAAATTTGCTTTAGAGGCGTTTTTCCCGCTTCAACATTTGAACAAGGTTCCACAATAAATGTGGAAAGACTTTCAGTTTGTCGATCCAGCTCTGTCTGTAGAGGTTTAGGAAAAGACGGAATGTGATGAATTGATAGTTCGAGTATGGGAACCACCAAAGCGACTTAAAATAGATTGAGTTCACTCGCGGTTTGTGGATGTGCCGTACGTTGACAAACTCGTAGAGCCCGGCTTCTGAGTGTGTTCTGCCGAAGCCGCTGTCTTTGACACCACCCCAGGGAGTTTCTCCTAGTCCAGCCGTGTAAAGCACTTCGTTGATGGTTACGGTGCCGACCGCAAGCTGTCGTGCCATCTCTTCGGCTAGGGGTACGTTTTTGGTTATGATACTTGCTAAGAGGCCATAGCGATTGTGGTTGGCTTTCTCAATGGCCTCAGAAACCGATTTAAACGTGGTGATTGCTGCTACAGGACCAAAGGTTTCTTCTTGGTAGATCGAAGTGTCCTCGATTCGGTGACCTGTTACCAGAGTGGGTGCAAGGTACCTATGGTCGGGAGTAAATTCTCCGCCTGTTTCAAGTTTTGCGCCGTGGCTTTTAGCCTCCTCTATCTGCTGAGTGTAAATAGACTTTTGTTTCTCTAGAGTGATGGGCCCGAGGTCATTCTGACCGTTGAGAGAGGGGCCTTGCCTAAGTCGTTGGAGTTTGGCTTTGAGTAGCTCAACAAACCGCTCTTGAATTCGTTCATGGACTAAGATTCGTTCGACGGAGGCGCAAACTTGCCCTGAGTTGCTCATCGATCCCCACAGTGCTGCTGAGGTTGCGTAGTCTAGATCCGCATCGGGCATAACGATCATCGCATCTTTTCCGCCCAACTCCAAATTGACTGGCACTAAGTGCTTGGCAGCAGCTTCCATGACTTTTCTGCCAGTCACAACACTCCCGGTAAAGAAGACTTTTCCGGGTTTGTGATCAATCAGCGCTGCGCCGAGTAGGCCTTCTCCAATGACTGTTTGAAGCACAAAAGGAGGGAGGCCCGCCTCGTTGCAAATATCTTGGATTCTTAGGCCCACACATGGAGTGATTTCGCTCGGCTTAAATATCACCGCATTGCCGGCGACCAGAGCCATCACAATGTCGGCGAAAGGTAGAAGAAATGGGTAATTCCAGGGAGAAATAATAGCGACCACTCCTACGGGCCAGTAATTGAGATCGCTTCTCCTGTGTTTCATGAGGACCATCGGGATCCGATGATCTCGAAGTACCCGGGGTGCTTTTTTAGCGAAGTAGGTGAGCAGGTCTGCTGAAGGGATGATTTCGTTTGCCATCGCCTCAAACTGGGGCTTGCCGTTTTCTTTCGAGATTAAGTCAATGAGTTCGTCGGCTCTCTGGACGAGGACCTCTCTCAGATCAAGTAGGTATTGCGCTCTTTTGCGAAGAGAAACCGAACCCCAATATTTTTGGGCCGACTGAGCTCGGGAGTAGATCTCTGCCAGCGACTCGATCGGAGTGGTTTCAATTTCTTGGATAACTTCGCCTGTAGCCGGATTTTTAGATCGGAGTGTGCTCATAGATCTAAGAATAGCATAAGGGAGTTGTTTGAATAGAATGACGATTTGTTAATGCATTGCGTAAGATTTGGAGCGGGTGAAGGGGCTCGAACCCTCGACCTCAAGCTTGGGAAGCTCGCACTCTAGCCAACTGAGCTACACCCGCATTCCAGGCTGAACCTCCTGTAGGTATCCCAGTTTTGTTCTGGACGCAACTTGGATTGACCCTGGAGTCGTCATCTCTCGGAGTCGATGAAACAAAATGGCTAAAATTTTGGCCGAACTTATCCGAATGGGTTTAGGAGAGGAGACGTCTATTCGAATGCACCGTATCGCCTATTTAGTTCGAGTCTGTGCTTCGTGGATCATCGTGTGTTGGTTCGCGCTTACGTGCCTGTCGCATAGCTCGCGGGCAGGTGACCGTGAGCCAGCTGAGGCCTCACTCGATGAGATTCTGGGCGCTGTTAAGGAGATAGGGGCGCTTTCGCACCAACTTCGAGGGGTTCAGCCGCCGAACCATTGTAGTCCATCTGGTAGCGCGGTTGGGGGAAAAAGATCTCGCGCAGCCTTGTTCGGAAGCCCTGGACAGGCTCCTCGATCTCCAGTGGCTCGAGCGGGTAGGAGCTCTAACCCAACTGGGCAGACCATTTATGACTACACCAAAACAATAAATTTTAAGGATGGCGATCTCCTCTATGGGCTTCAAACGACACGACAAAAGACCTTGGAGCAGCTCAAAAAAATGGGATCAGAAAAAAAGGCGTACACCATCGATGTGTTTAACAATTTAATTTATTATCACATGCGTGGTCAGGCCGGAGCTCTTGAGGCAGATCCCAAAACTGTTGCTAGCTCGGTAGCGAGTATGGTGAAAAAGGGAGAGTTGGATCGCTCTGATCAGGAGCGTTTCAAACTCTACTATTCGTACTTACGCAACCATCTAACGCCGGATGAGCAGCGGCAGGACTATGATGACTTTGTTAGGAGCGCCTGTATTCAGGGCATTTTTTTTGGTAAGGACTACGGGCATACCATTCACTTTATTCTTGATGGTGTTGATCGTGATAGTGTCATAAATCCTCAGAATAAAGATCATAATAGTTATACGAATAGCGAGCTAAGGGCAATTCCTAGGCGTCTTCGGAGCGACCCCCAAATTTTAAACGCAGTTAAATTTTACGAAAATGGCTCGCTAGTGGAGCAGGGTGAAAAGTTCGATCTAATTGATTCTTTTTCTTTGTCGGTCCCTTCAGCGGCTGCTCAGGTTCAGCCGAGCCAGGGACATTTACCAGGTACTGGCGACGCAGTAGGAATTAGGAAGCGGCTGGATTTCTAGCCCTTTTTTAGTCTTGCTCATCATTGATTGATTCCAGGCTGCGACTCAATCGATACTCAAGGTGCAGCCAGAGAATTTTGGAATAAAAGGTCAAAAATGTTCCAACAAATAAGAACTCCACAAAAGGGAAGCCAAGTAGGATTTCTATTTCCACATTCATGAGCTTCAGAGCAATCATAGGTGGCACTGTGACTGTTGCAGTGATCAGAAAACCGACTGCAATTGCGCCCAAGTAGAAGCCACTTTCAGGGTGGAAAGAGTACCCGCATACAGAGCACTTGGGGCGTATTCCAAGAAGTCCTTCGCTGACTTTTCCGGAGTGGCAGGCAGGGCAGCGGGCTTGTAAAATAGCCGATAGGCTGAGTTTCTTGGTGGGTTTCGGTTGGCTTCTCTCATTGTCCATGGATCCTAAGGCTAGCACGAAATCACGAAGTTGCCCGCAACTCCTGAGAAGTTGACTCTTTATGAGGGTTAATGGTACGACGACATCCCTAGAGTCTTCTTGAATCAAGCGATTACAAAGTGAGCGTTCCATGAATCATTTCGATGTTGTTGTTATTGGAGGAGGGCATGCCGGCTGCGAGGCCGCGCATGCAGCTGCAAAAATGGGCTGCTCTACAGCGATTCTTACGCTCAACCGCGATCGGATTGGCTTCATGCCGTGTAATCCGGCAATCGGGGGCCTGGCTAAAGGCCAGTTAGTGAAGGAAATCGACGCGCTCGGCGGGGTTATGGGGCGGATTACTGACCTGACAGCTATTCAGTATCGACGATTGAATTCAAGTAAGGGGCCAGCTGTGCGGTCCTCTCGGGCTCAATGTGACAAAGAGCTTTACGCTAAGCGAATGCAAGAGTATTTAGGTCAAGTAAAGGGCCTTTCGCTGCTCGAGGGTGAGGCTGCCGATATTTTGACTGAAGGGGATAGGGCTGTAGGAATTCAATTGCGAGACGGCTCTCGTATTGCTTGCAGAGCCATTATCCTGACCTCTGGGACTTTTTTGCAAGGCCTCATGTACACTGGTTTTGAGAAAACTGTCGGCGGGCGATGGGGTGATCAAGCATCGATGGGCCTGAGTGCCAGTCTTCAACGCTTGGGCTTTAGGCTCAGAAGATTAAAAACTGGAACTCCCCCTCGGCTTCATAAGAACTCAATTGACTACAGTCGCACCGAGGCCCAGCCGGGAGATATTTCTCCAGTTCCGTTCTCTTTTTTTCACAAACCGAATCCCTTTCCATTCCTGCCCCAGGTGGAATGTTTTATTACCTATACCAATGAAGAAACTCACTCCGTAATTGAGGCTAATTTCTCGCGCTCTCCCATGTTTTCCGGACTCATCGAAGGATTAGGGCCTCGCTATTGTCCATCGGTAGAGGACAAAGTGAAGCGGTTTCGAGACAAGACCAGGCACCAAATCTTTTTAGAGCCCGAAGGTCTGACGACTGATGAAGTGTATGCAAACGGCATTTCGACCAGTTTGCCATGGGATGTTCAGGAAAAGTTTGTCCGGACGATCGTAGGTCTCGAGAAGGCTGAAATTATTCGATATGGGTACGCTGTGGAATACGACAGCATTGATGCTCGCCAGCTCAAGGCAACCTTTGAGTCTAAGGATGTTTCTGGATTATACTTTGCGGGTCAGGTCAATGGTACCTCTGGTTACGAGGAGGCAGGCGCCCAGGGGATCATTGCAGGGATCAATGCAGCTCAGGGAGTTCTTGAAAGAGAGTCAATTGTTTTTGGGCGAACGGATGGATATCTCGGCGTGATGGCAGATGATTTGGTTTTGAAGGGAGCCGACGAGCCATATCGTATGTTCACTTCGCGAGCGGAGCATCGGCTTTTGCTCCGCGAGGATAATGCAGATCTTCGACTCAGTGATTTAGGCCGCAAGGTGGGCCTCCTGGGGGATATGGAATTTAGAGCATTTGAGGACAAAAAAGCAGCCATTGAGAAATGGAAAACTCAGCTGTCAGAATTCTATTTGTTGCCGACTGAAGAAACGAATCAGGCTTTGGAGAAAAGAGGAATCAGCCAACTCAAAGATCGTGTTTCGGGAAATTCTTTCTTGCGTAGGCCGGAAATCAATTGGTCTGAGCTCTGTGCCCTTGGTTTTCAGGGGCAAGAGGCACCAGAGGATGTACGAGATCAGGTCGAAGTTCAGGTTAAATATGAGGGCTACATCAAGCGGGATCTTGAGTTACTCGACGGGGTAAAAAAGAGTGAGCTTACAGCGATCCCGCTGGGATTACGTTTTGAGCAAGTTCCTGGTCTTTCAAATGAGATCAAGAGTCGCCTCAATTTGACTCGCCCAGAGACATTGGGTCAGGCTTCTAGGATGGTAGGGATGACTCCAGCCGCGGTTGCCAACTTGATGATTTATATGAAAATGCAAGCAGTGGAGGGGCGATCCTCTCCGAACACAACCCAAACTCAGGTGGAGCTCGGATGAATTCGGTAGATGCTCAGAAATTGCGGGAAATTTTGGTCGATATCCCTGATGAAATCAGGGCTCGGGTGGTTTCATTTTATCAGCTTTTGGCCAATGAAAATCAAAAGCAAAATTTGACTCGCTTGATTTCGCCCGAAGATTTTAGGAACGGCCACTTGGTCGATGTTTTGGAGCTTCTGAAGAGCCAAATGCTCGAATATCCTGCTGTTGACTTAGGCTCTGGTTGTGGGGTGCCTGGACTCCTGGCCGCTGTGGTTGAGCCAAGAGAGTGGGTTTTGGTAGAGTCTGAGAAGCGAAAAGCTGAGTTTCTAGAGAGAGCGACCCAAGAATTAAATCTTAAACCGTTCGTAACCGTGAGAGCAGAGCGGCTGGAATCTTACTTAAAGGCCCAGTCGACGAACGCAATCGTTGCGAGAGCAGTCGGGTCAGTTGAGAAGATTTATGCTTGGATTATTAAATGTTCCACGTGGAACAATCTCATTCTTTTTAAGGGGCCGGGTTGGGACGAGGAGTGGAGCAGGTTTCAGCAGAGCCGCTTTCGAGACGATTTAAGGGTTTCTAGCATCCATTCCTATACGATTGATGCCTCTTCACGCGAACGAAAGATCATTAAGCTTGAGCGCACAAAGTCCTGAGCTGACTTGTTCCACGTGGAACAAGTAAAAAAATTAAAATTTTGTTTGCTTGCCCATGCGATCACCGCTAGCGTAGGGAGGTATCGCATCAATCACACCAATCATTACTCCCTTTTTAAGAGATGTTTAACGTCATCAGGAGAGGGTGAATTTGCTAAGGAGTCCGTATGGGTAAAGTCATTGCGATCGCTAATCAAAAGGGAGGGGTAGGAAAAACTACCACCACAGTGAATCTGGCTGCTTCTCTTGCTGTGGCTGAAAAAAGAACCCTGGTGTTGGACTTTGATCCTCAGGGGAATGCTAGCTCGGCATTTGGGCTGGATCGATCGGTTATCGGCGAAAAGGGAACTATTTATCAGGCTTTGATTGGCCAATCGAAGTTATCGAGTGTCATTCAGCCGACCGAGTTAGAATGTTTGTTCGTTGCGCCCGCAACAGGCGATCTGGCAGGCGCTGAAATTGAATTAGTAGGGGCGTTTGCACGAGAGGCTAAACTTAAGACGGCGATCGCGGAACTTAAAGATCAATATGATTTTATATTAATCGATTGCCCCCCTTCTTTAGGTCTGTTGACCATCAACGCGCTCAATGCTGCGGATAGCTTTCTAGTGCCGCTTCAATGTGAGTATTTCGCCTTGGAAGGGCTCAGTCAACTTTTGCATACCGTGTCGCTTGTTCGGCAGAGTTTGAACCCTCATCTCGCTGAAGAGGGAATTGTTTTGACCATGTTTGACAGCCGAAATAATCTCGCAAACGAAGTGGTTAAGGAAGTTCGCTCTCATTTTGGTGAGAAAGTTTTTCAAACCGTTGTCCCTCGAAATGTTCGCTTAAGTGAGTGCTCAAGCTTTGGGAAGCCAATTTTGCTTTATGACATCGACTCTAAGGGTTGTTTGGCCTACTTGAACCTCGCCAAAGAAGTGCTGGGAAGGAATCAGGACCTTTCGCGGGCTACTAAAAAAGAAGTTGAGTATGAGGAGGCCCTAGATGGGGGGCTTAATAGTTCGCCCGTCTAAAAGCCGATTGACCGAAATATATTTTATTTAACTTGGAGGATCTCATGGCTCAAAAACCAGTTTTAGGTAAAGGATTAGCATCATTACTTCCGTCGAGTGCAACGGCAGCAGTTCCTTCTGCCCCGGCGACGAAGCAGGGGGCATTGCCTCAGTCTGCACCTGAGAATCCTGCTGGAGCAACGGCAGCAGGTAAACCTGTTTCAGCTCAAGCCGTGACCGGCCAAGAGGTGAGCCATCGCGATCGCCACTTGGGTATCAGCATGGCTTCGCTCGATGATATCCGCGCTAATCACTTTCAGCCTAGGCGCGATTTCGAGGACCAATCATTACAAGAGCTCGCCCAATCTATCAGAACAAGCGGAATTATTCAGCCACTCGTAGTGCGGAAGACAGCAAAAGATGGTTATGAGCTCATTGCCGGAGAAAGACGCCTTCGAGCCGCGAGGTTAGCTGGATTAAAACAAGTCCCAATCGTCATTCGTAAATCTACCGATCGCGAAGCTCTGGAATTGGCCTTAATTGAAAATATTCAGCGCCAAAACCTCAACTGTGTGGATGAGGCATTAGCCTATTTTCAGCTGATTCAGGATTTTTCATTAACGCAAGAAGAAGTTTCAGAAAGAGTCGGAAAAGACCGGGCCACGGTGGCTAACTACCTGAGATTGTTGAGATTACCTGAAATTATAATAGAAGACCTAAAACGTCAGGTATTGTCTTTTGGACACGGCAAGGCTCTTCTAGGATTAGACGATATAGAGCTCAGGCTCAAGGCGCGATCTCAAATTATTGACAAGCGTTTGAGTGTGCGCGAGAGCGAGGCTCTCGTTGAGTCGATGAAGCAAGCAAAGGCAGGAACTGCCGGTGCGGATGCATCCTCCGCTAAAACACCTTTGGCTGCTCGCTTTGCTAACCTCACTAAAGAGTTGGCCCGCCATTGGTCTACGAAAGTAGAACTCAAGGGGTCTGAGTCGAAAGGCAAAATCGTAATTCATTATTCCACGCGACAAGACCTTGATCGGATTGTAGAAGCCATGCACACTAAGAAGGTATGAGTCGCACCAATTCACTCGAGGTTCCAGCCACCCACCCACTCGTTACCGCGGTCATTGATCATGGCTGTGAATTTGAGGGGAAGCTTTGTTTTCAAGGCACGGTCCGAATCGGCGGGACCTTCCGAGGAGAAATCTACACCCCTGATACGCTTGTGATTGGTGAAGGGGCTAAAGTTGACGCTCAAATCGAGGCTGGAATCATTATTATTAGCGGAGAAGTAAACGGAAGTCTTCGCGCTAAGCACCGGGTCGAAATCCATCGGCCTGCGGTGTTTCGCGGAGACATCCTGACTCCAAGTTTAAGCGTTGATGAGGGTGTAATTTTTGAGGGAAGCAGCAAAATGGCTCATTCCTCTCAACCTCTCGTGAACACTCACGAAAAATAAAATCAAAACTTGACCCCGCCTTCAAATCTATGTTAGCGAGCACGTAAGTTTCCAAACAATACGGCCTAAACACGAAAACGCAAGGTGGAGAATACCGTGAACGAGCTCTTGGAGCAGCTGAACTTAGATCAAAGTTTCTTTGTAGAATTGGCGCTTCTTGCCTTGATCTTTTTCGCCTTGTCGCAGCTCTACTTTAAGCCGTTTTTGAAGTTGATCCAGGCAAGACATAAAAAGACGGTCGAGGACCGCGAGGCAGCAGAGAAGCTCTCCCAGCAAGCCCAGTCCAAACTCTCCGAATACCAGCGGATTCTCACAGAGGAAAGGGTGCGAGTTAAAAAGCATTTAGATGAAGCACTCATGGAAGCGAAGAAGCAAGAGGCGCAAATCCTTTCCGAAGCAAGGGATGACGCTAAGAGGATCACTCAAGAGGCTGTTGAGTCAGTCCAAAAGCAGCGAGAAAGCCTGAAGCAGCAAGTCCAGATTGACGTTGAGGCCCTTGCTCAGACAATTTCAGAGCGCCTTTTATCGAGGAACAATCGATGAGCAGTGTGGCTATTTCATTTCTAAATTTATTCATCCTGGTTGGGGTGCTTGTTTACAAGCTAAGGAAGCCGACCCAAGATTACGTCCTTACGAGACACCACTCGCTGCGCGACGAGCTCAAGTCGGTCAGGGTTCAACTTCAGGCTGCTCAGGAGAAATACGACGAATTCTCCAGCAAGCTCAAAGCCTTGAGCTCCGAAGTTGCTGTGCTTAACGAACAATCTCAGCAGGACGCCGTAGCAATGACCCATAGGATTATTGCGGATGGAAGACGGTTGGCCGGCGGAATGGTTTCGGATGCGCGCAGTTCGGCTGAGACCCTTTATTCGGACCTCAAACGGGACCTCTATAATGAATTGAGTGCAAAGGTTCTAGATCGCGCTGAAGTTCTTCTGAAGGAGCGACTCACTCAAGACGACCAAGCTAGAATTCAAAAAGAATTTTCCAATCAGGTGGAGAGTATTCAATGAGTGTAGGAAATTCCTATGCAAGAGCGCTGTTTGAAACTGTAGAAACTCAGGCTAGCGGGGTTCCGGAGCTTCTGAGGGAAATTGAAGCCAATTTCAAGCAGTTCGTGGATCTCGTTCAAGGTTCAAGTGAGCTTGAAATCGTTCTGGGTTCTCCGCTAACGACTCTCCAAGAGAAAGTCAGCGTCGTGAAGAGCCTATCGGAAAAGCTTAAAGTGAGTCCTATATTTCAAGCGTTTTTAGTGTTGTTAGCTAAAAAAAATCGCCTCTCCGTGCTTGGGGCCATTCACGACTCATGGAATTTAGTTCGGCTCGAGGCTGAGGGTGGTATCGCTGGGGATCTGGCGTCATCCTCCACTATTGATGGAGCCGATGTAGAAAGTTTGGCAAAAGCATTTAGTCAAAAACTCGGAAAGAAAGTGACCTTTCGAGTGACGACGGACCTTTCGCTCTTAGCTGGTATTAAAGTCACCATAAATGGAGTGACCTATGACGGTTCACTTCGTTCTCAACTCCAAAAGCTTCATGATCATTTAGCGGTAGGGGCGTCCAGCGTTCATGCCTAGATCATTAAGTTCAATTGTTTAGAGGAAGATATGCAAACTCGTGTTCGTCCTGAAGAAATAACTCAGATTCTTAAGTCACAGCTGGCCAATTTTGAAAAGAGATTGGATGTATCTGAAACTGGTACAGTCATGGCCGTAGGTGATGGCGTGGCAAAAGTATATGGCTTAGACAAGGCTATGGCTGGGGAATTAGTCGACTTTGGAAACGGAGTTGGCGGAATGATTCTCAACCTGGAAGAAGAGAGTGTGGGGATCGCCATTTTGGGCGATGACACACAGATTAAGGAAGGTTCCACTGTAAAAAGAACGAATAAGATCGTTCAGGTACCAGTGGGAACTGAGCTTCTCGGCCGCGTGGTGAATGCTTTGGGCGTCCCCATTGATGGAAAAGGTGAGCTTCAGGCTAAGCACTATCGCAAAGTTGAGGTTAAGGCGCCTGGAATTGTGGGCCGACAATCTGTTAAGGAACCGCTTCAGACTGGCTTGAAGGCGATTGACTCAATGATTCCGATCGGGCGGGGTCAACGTGAGCTCATCATCGGCGACCGCCAGACTGGAAAAACAGCCGTTGCCATTGATACGATTATCAATCAAAAGGGCAGAGGCGTTTACTGTATTTATGTCGCCATCGGGCAGAAACAATCCACGGTTGCTCAAGTGGTGGATAAATTAAAGGAGAGCGGTGCTCTGGAGCATACCATTGTGGTTGCTGCAACTGCGGCCGACCAAGCTCCTCTGCAATTTTTGGCAGCCTACACCGGCGTGACCATGGGCGAATGGTTCAGAGACAACGGAAAACATGCTTTGATCGTTTATGATGACTTAACCAAGCAGGCTCAGGCTTATCGTCAGCTTTCTCTATTGCTGCGCCGACCTCCAGGGCGCGAGGCCTATCCTGGGGACGTGTTTTACTTGCATTCTCGTCTTCTTGAGCGAGCCTGCAAGCTTTCTGATGAGCTTGGTGGAGGCTCTCTCACAGCGCTCCCTATCATTGAGACTCAAGCAGGGGACGTTTCCGCCTATATTCCCACCAACGTGATTTCAATCACTGACGGTCAGATTTTCTTGGAGACGGATTTGTTTTACTCCGGCGTTCGCCCAGCAGTGAACGTGGGTATTTCTGTCTCCCGCGTGGGAGGAAGTGCTCAAATTAAGGCAATGCGGCAGGTTGCCGGTAGCTTGAGACTTGAACTTGCTCAGTACCGAGAAAAAGCTGCGTTTGCGCAGTTTGGTAGCGACTTAGATCCGGCTACCCAGAGGCAGTTGGCTCGCGGACAAAGATTGACCGAGATTTTGAAACAGGGACAGTACGCTCCTATGTCGGTTGAGCGACAAGTTGTGATCATTTTCGCTGGGACTAACGGTTATCTCGACAAATATCCAGTAGACAGGCTAGGCGATTACGAAACTCAGCTCGCTGCTTTTATGGATAAGAAGTATCCCGAAATCTGCCAGGTGATCGTGACAAGTGGGAAGATTGACGATGCTCTTAAGGCAAAGATGGAGCAGGCGTTGAAGGAGTTCGACGGGGTTTTCGTAGCCTAGTCGGCTGAGAGACGGAGCTTTCATGGCCAGCATCAAAGATCTTAAAAAGCGCATCGGTACGGTTAAGAACACGCAACAGACCACCAAGGCCATGAAAATGGTGTCTGCCGCAAAACTTCGCCGTGCCCAGGAAGCGATTCAAAACCAGAGGCCTTACGCACGAGCGGTTTCAAGCTTGATTCGGGAGCTGAGTGTGTCTTGTGCAGGCAGTGACCTTCTTGAGCGGTACCCAGTACTGAGACAAGAGGCCGCAGGTCCGGGCAAGAGAATTCTAGCACTCGTAGTCACCTCCGACCGAGGGCTCTGCGGAGGGTTTAATGGCAGCGTGATTAAGACCTGTCAGCGATGGTTGGCAAATGTCGCACGAGAGCCTGATGTTTCAGTGGAGCTCGCTTTTGTCGGGCGAAAAGGTCACGATTTTTTTAAGGGAAAAAAAGTGAAGGTGGCGGGTTACTTTCCAGAGCTCGGCGGGAAGGTGAGTTTTGCTAAGGCCAAGAAATTGGCAGACGAACTCGTGGGACGTTTTTTGAACTCAGAGGTGGATGAGGTGAAGCTTATCTATAGTGAGTTCAAGAATGCCGCCTCACAGCGACCTCTTGTCGAGGATTTGCTGCCTCTCAAGCCTCACACAGAGGGTTTAGAGAGTGCTGCAAGTGCAAGCCTCAGCTCGATCATTAAGCCGAGTGCCGAAGTAGTTTTGGATGAGCTACTTCAAAAGAATTTTGCTGTTCAACTTTTTCGAGTGTTGTTGGAGTCGCAGGCGGGAGAGCACGGTGCTCGAATGTCTGCAATGGAAAACGCCACCAAGAACGCCGGAGAAATGATGCGCAGACTCACGCTGCAATACAACAAGCAGCGTCAGGCTGGAATTACCAAAGAACTTTTAGAAATTATCTCAGGTAGTGAGTCTCAGAAGAATTAAAGGAGAGGGAGTTTATGTCAGCAACAGCTAAGCCAGAGAATCATGGCTCTATTAAGCAAGTGATTGGGCCCATTGTCGACGTGGAGTTTGAAACCGGCCATTTGCCTGCAATTTATAACGCCATCCGAGTGACGAATGCGACTGTCGGGGATTCTGAATGGAATCTTGTTTTGGAGGTCGCTCAACATTTAGGTGGAAACACAGTTCGATGTATCTCGATGGATAGCACCGACGGCCTTGTCCGCGGACAGGCAGCTCGGGATACGGGTGCTCAAATCCAAGTGCCAGTGGGACGTGAGACCCTAGGTCGAATCTTGAACGTGATTGGCGAGCCAGTGGATGAAGCCGGTCCTGTGGGTGCAAAGAAGTTTTATCCTATTCACCGCGCAGCCCCTGCATTTAAAGATCAGTCCGTTGCTGTGCAGCCTTTCTTCACGGGAATTAAGGTCGTCGATTTGTTGGCCCCATACGCACGAGGCGGTAAAATCGGACTCTTCGGTGGAGCTGGCGTTGGCAAGACCGTTTTGATTATGGAGTTGATTAACAATATTGCCACTCAGCACGGCGGATTTTCCGTGTTCGCAGGGGTAGGGGAGCGAACCCGTGAGGGGAACGATCTCTGGATGGAAATGAAGGAATCCGGAGTTATCAATAAGACTGCCCTGGTGTACGGTCAGATGAATGAGCCACCTGGTGCTCGTGCTCGAGTTGCTTTATCGGCTCTTTCAGTGGCTGAGTACTTTCGTGACGAAGAGAATCAGGACGTTTTGCTTTTCGTAGATAATATCTTCAGGTTTACCCAAGCAGGGTCAGAGGTTTCGGCTCTCCTGGGACGTATTCCGTCTGCCGTCGGTTATCAACCTACGTTGGCTACCGAAATGGGTGAGCTTCAAGAGCGTATTACGTCCACGAACAAGGGTTCGATCACGTCGATCCAGGCGATTTACGTGCCTGCGGACGATTATACCGATCCAGCGCCTGCTACCACTTTCGCTCATTTGGACGCCACCACGAACCTTTCGCGCCAGATTGCTGAGCTCGGAATTTATCCTGCCGTGGATCCTTTGGCCTCAACCTCTAGGGTTTTGGATCCGAGAGTGGTTGGCGAAGAGCATTATCGAGTCGCCCGCATGGTTCAGGCCGTTCTACAGAAATATAAGGATCTTCAAGATATTATCGCTATTTTGGGGATGGATGAGCTTTCTGAAGAAGATCGATTGGTTGTTTCTCGTGCCAGAAAAATTCAGCGATTCCTTTCTCAGCCTTTCTTTGTCGCCGAGCAATTTACCGGGATTAAAGGTAAGTTCGTGAAAATCGAAGACACGATTCGGGGCTTCAAGGAGATTGCCGAAGGGAAGTACGATGATCTTCCTGAACAGGCGTTCTACTTGGTTGGGACGATTGAGGATGCGGTCGAAAAGGCTAAGACGCTTCAATAGCTGTCAAGGAAGGGCGAATCGAAGTGAGCGAAGAACTAAAACTCAGTATATTGTCACCCGAGAGAAGACTTGTTGAGTCCATTTCTGTGGAAGAAGTGACTTTGACAGGGAGTGAAGGGCAAATTCAGATTTTGCCTGGCCACGCCCCAATGATTGCCACGCTGAGCACGGGACTGTTTCAGTACCGTTCGAAGGGGCGTGATCCCGTGGTGGGGGTCATATCGAGTGGCTTCTTTCGCATTTCTGATGGCCAGATCCATGTTTTGGCTGAAACCGTGGAGTTGAAGTCAGAGATCGACATCGACCGAGCAAAAAAGGCTCAAAAGTTAGCTGAGGAAACTCTGCTTGCCGCAGACCTGGATGCCCACCGGTTCAATAAATATCAACTTAAGCTTCAGCGATCGTTGATTCGTCAACAGATTGCTGGAAGTGAGTTCCAATAAATTGAGGTGGGACCAACGTGGGTGCTATGCTCCCATGCTGGTCCCCTCACGTTGTCCACTGGCAGCATCCCTTGCTAAATTTCGCGCTGACCTTTATTGTAAATAGAGGGGTTCATCCCAGAGGCGTGGCGGGCTTGAGCATGTGGAGCTTTCTTTCATTTCTACTCATTTATTTATTTGTTGGGGTCAGGGCTGACGCCTCGTTGGAGCCGCTCGCCGAACTCATAAAACCAGATGAAATGAGTCCGCGAATTGAGTTGGCGATCCGGACCAATCAGAGCCTCGATCCCGGTTTTTTGGACCGTGTTCAACCATTCCGAGATTATCTTTATCAGGTTCAGGAGACGGATCTTGACCAGCTTCTACTTGAGTTGAAGCGAATGGAGATGGAGATCTACCAACAGTCTGTTGAGCGGACTCTTGCGCTGACGCAGAGCGATTGTGGACCGGATTCATTAGCTTCACTCAGTCAATCAACCACTTGGGATTTCGAGAAGATGCTCACTCAGCTGGGGGTGCGGATTGTTCAATCACTCCCGGATATTGAGTCGCCAAATTCTCCAGCCCGGCAGATGACTAGTACAGACCCTCAGAGCTCGGGAGATTCCAAGGGCGGGTTAGCTGGACCAGGCGCACAGGGTTCTCGAGGAATAAGTGAGAAGCAGCTTTTTGTTCGCGCCTTTGATCGAGATCTAACGCCATTGGAGGCGGTTCGAACCGAAATGATTTCTTTAGAGAAGACACCTAGAGGAGTGCGGGGGTGGCAGGAGTCGTCAAAAGAAGGCAATTTATCAGGTTTGGATTCTGGAATGGCAGCCGAAAAGTATTGGGCCACGGTGAGTTGGGTCGATCCGAAGGAGAAGAATTTGGCGCCCATTCCGCTCGTAGGGACTAACACGATTCGAATTCTAGAGAGTAAGTTTGGTGGGCACCTCGAGGGCGGCATCGTTTTTGGCAAAGTCGCGAGTGATTGGGCGATCAAGTTCGGTAGTGAAAACGTGAAGCACCCTATTTTCCTCAATGAGCGATTTGAGGTGATGTCGGCTGATGCGAGTCACTTACCCCGATATTTCGTGATTGCGGGAGTTACCGAGGAAACGGGTTTGATTCAGTTGGTCTCAACCCAGTTTCCTTGGAGTGGCTCAGTTCGGTTTCCAGTCCTCCAAGGGAAAGCGACCTACCTCGACCTGAGTCGACCAGAACTTAGGAAAATCTCAGGCCAAGTGGTCGATCGTGAGAGCGCCTATCATTCGACCAAAACCGAGCCCTCCGTGGTTCGGGTGGCTGGACAGAGTGCTCCTTGGACTAAAACTGATTCAAAGGGATTTTTTCAGTTGAATCAGGTTCTGACCTTTTCTCATTACCCAGTTTTTTTGGATGTTCAGAGGGAAGGAATCACCACCCTACGGTACCGAGTTTTACCTGAAAAATTGGGTGCCGTTGTCTTTTACCGAATGAAGGAGAAGGAGATCGATTCTTGGCGGGCTCAGCTTAATTTGTTTCACCAGGATCGACAGTCCGGTGCATTTGCGCTGAATCGGGAATCCCCCTTGGTGGTCGGGTATTTGAGAAACCCCATTGCACGGTACTCAGATCTGGACTTACTTCCGTTTCTTCGGCTTCTTCCAGCTCGGCCTTTGTGGGCTCCGGTAGCTTATGTTCGGTCGCCTGGAGGTCTGCTGGAAAAGGATGTTTATCTCAGCGTTCATGACAGTCGGGTAGTAGGCGCTCATCTCGCCAATGCAGGATTTTTAATGGGGATCCACGGGGAGGACGGCCAGACCCTGTATTCAGAATGGGGATATACCTCCCCAAGCGTGGTTAATGTTCTGGGGCCCGATTAGACAGAAAAGAGATGAAGTGGTAGATTGGCTGCTATGAGTAATAATCAACTTTCAGATGTCCAAGCTCAAAAGCCAAGTTTTGAAGTTGCCTTGGATCAACTCCAGTCGAGCGTAAAAAAGCTGGAAAGCGGCGAGTTATCTCTTGAAGATGCTTTAAAGCAATTTGAGGAGGGCGTTAAGCTGACTCGAATTTGTCAGGAGTACCTCGGGGCAGCCGAGCAAAAAATTGAAATTCTGACGAAGGGAAGTTCAAGTGAGCAGGTTCAACTGCAGAACTTCCCCTAGACTCAAATTCGGTGGTCATGTCTAGTCCCAAGAGTCAGAGCAAAAAGAGAATTGATCTCCTCCTCGTGGAGAGGGGATTGGCTCCCAGTCGCGAGCGCGCGCAGGGACTCATTTTAGCAGGACAGGTTTTGGTCGACGACACTCCTGTGGTGAAGCCTGGCCAATGCGTTCCTGCAGATTCAGAAGTTCGAATTCGGGGCCAAGAGCATCCATTTGTTTCGAGGGGCGGCATTAAGCTTGAGGCTGCGCTGAAATCTTTCGGAGTTACGGTAGGCGAGCGAGTCGCTCTGGATGTGGGCGCCTCCACGGGAGGATTTTCCCACGTCTTATTGCTGGGAGGTGTTCAAAAAGTTTTCGCGATCGATGTAGGCCAGAATCAAATGGACTGGAAGATACGCTCCGACCCTCGCGTGATAGTGAAGGAAAAGCTCAACGCCAGGTACTTGACCTTTGATCAGATCGGACAGAAAGTTGATTTGATCGTCGTGGATGTTTCATTTATTTCTTTGGAAATGATTCTGCCTGCGTTGATACAGTTCTCAGACCCGGGTACTGACTGGATTACTCTTGTAAAACCCCAATTCGAAGTGGGTAAGGGTAAGTTAGGAAAGGGAGGGATCGTAACTTCTGACGAAGCTCGCCAGGAGGTATTGGCGAAAATAATTCAATTTGGTAAAACCCTAGATCTGGTGGCAATAAAATGGATCGAGTCTCCCATCACCGGAACTGAAGGCAATAAGGAGTTCCTCGTTCATTGGAAGCTCAACCTACTCGAGTGATAAAAAAAGTATTTTTGTGTATTTCCCTGGGGTGTGTGTTTGCTGCTTTAGGGTGTTCCACTGTGCAGCGGAGTTCGCTGCCTAATTCTATGGAGGCGACGCCCCCTCTTTTTCCGGGAATGAAATCTACCCAGCAAAAAGATATCGTAGGCCCCCCTGAGGCCTTCGGCCCCGGGGTTCAGCAGGGATCTTCCGTCTACGGGCCAGAGCTGAACCAAGTCAGGCCTGTGGTTCTAGTGTTAGGTCCTGGAATGGCTCGGGGATTTGCTTACGTGGGCGTTTTGGAGGCTCTGCACGAGAATAAGATACCCATTGCAGCCATCTGCGGAGCTGAAATTGGAGCTCTCGTCGGTGCTCTTTATGCAACGAGTTCAAGTGTGAATCAGTTTGAATGGAAAATTCTCAAACTGAAAGAAGAGTTGTTCGTTTCTCGTACGCTACTGGGTGGGCAGAAGGCACGTTCAGAGCTCAATGGGCCATTGATCGACTTTATTAGGCAGGTGTTTGGAGATAAGAAGCTCTCAGACGCTTTGATCCCCATTCACGTGGTAGGCTCTACGAAAAAGCAAAGTATTGAATTGATTCAGTCTGGTAGCCTTTCGCAGGCAGTCGAGCGGACTATGGGAGGCCAGCATTCTGAGCCTTCTGTAGGGATGCTAGTTGATGATGCGCGGTCCCTTAACCTTGGGCCGGTTGTGGTGGTAGATGTTCTTACTTCTCGAGATTCTGCTCGTGCCAGGGATCAACGGTCCAAGGCTGATTTCGAACTGCGGCCCGATTTGGTAGGAATTGGATATCTAGACTTCAATCAAAAAACAGAAGCTGCTTTCCGTGGAAAAAGTGCAATAATTCAGAATATAAGCGAAATTAAACGCCAGGTCGGGGGAACCATCATCCGTGAGTAAAACTTTAGAGCCGAAGAAACCAAGCCCTAAGCCCTCCAATTTGGAAGAAGCTAAAGTAGCAAAGGGAATCTTTGCCTTTATTTTAGGGGGGTCCTTCCTTGCAATGACTTTGCTGGGTGGTGGGCTCTGGAGATTTTCGAAAGACCTGCCTAAGATTATTTCTGTAGAGGATTATCGCCCGCTCGGGGTAACTCGTGTCTTTGCTACCGCTGGTATGAAGCCAGTGGAGATCGGTGAGTTCTATAAGGAGCGCCGGTATTTGGTGCCGTTTGAGAAAATACCGGACAGCGTGGTGAGGGCGTTCATCTCCGCGGAGGATGATCGGTTCTTCGAGCACCCTGGAATTAACATTGCCAGCATGATCCGCGCTGGAATAGCGAATTTTCGTGCGGGCCATGTTGTGCAGGGCGGAAGTACGATTACTCAGCAGGTTGCTAAATCGCTCTTACTTAGCCCTGAGCGAAGTTTTGATCGAAAGTTTAAAGAAATTATTCTCGCAAGTCGGATTGAAAGAAATCTTACTAAACAGCAAATTTTATATCTGTACTTAAATCAAATTTATTTGGGTCATGGCGCTTACGGCGTTCAGGCTGCTTCGCGAATGTATTTTAGGAAAGACGTTTCTGAAATTACTTTGGCGGAGGCTGCCCTTTTAGCTGGAATGCCGCAAGCTCCCGGAAAATACAGCCCCTTATTGAATCCGAAGAGGGCTAAGGAGAGACAGCTCTACGTTCTGAAAAGAATGATGGAGAACAAATATATTTCTCAGTCCCAAATGAATGAGTCCTCCCAGCAGGACTTGCGAATTTTTACGGATGATGACTTGAATTTAAAATATGCTCCATATCATGTCGAGCACGTTCGAAAATATCTATTGGATAAGTATGGTGAGAAGGCTGTTTATCAAGATGGTTTGACAGTCTCCGTTCCTGTGGATGTGGATGTGACTTTGGCCGCCAGGAAGAGCCTGAGGAATGGTCTTCTCGCATTAGATAAGAGAATCGGGTATCGGGGCCCGATTCAGCATCTTAAAGACTCTGACGAAATTGAAAAATTTTTGAAGCAAACAAGAGCAAAGCTGATTCAGGATCGGCTTCAGTTCCAGGTGTTTCGCTCGGACGGCCAGATGGATTCTATTCAGGCCATGCAATTGGCAGGAATTAATTCGGAGCAAGATCTTCTTGAGTCGGATCACTTCTATCAAGCTGTTGTGACCGGAGTCGATCAAACTCGAAAAGTGGCCCTTTTAATCATCGGTGCGATTCCAGCAGAGCTTCCACTGACGGGAAAAGGAAACTCAACCGACCCGAGCGCTCCTCGCTTGGTAGCAGCGAATCTTAAAAAGGGAGACGTCATTTTGGTGAGTCTTCTCAAAAAAGATCCGAAAAAGCCCAGTATCCAGCTCCAAGTTTCCTTGGAGCAGGAGCCTGCAGTGCAGGGCGCCCTTTTTTCAATGGATGTTCGATCAGGCAAGGTTCTGGCCATGGAGGGCGGGTACGACTTTGATGTTTCCGAATTTAATCGAGCGACTCAGGCATCCAGACAGTGCGGTTCTGCGTTTAAGCCTTTGATTTATTCATCTGCGCTTGAAAGAGGATTTACTCCAACTTCAGTTATTGTCGATTCGCCCATGGTATTCAGAGATTCTGATGGATTAGGGAGCTGGAAGCCGAATAATTTTGAATCAAAATTTTATGGAGACACCACATTTCGCCAGGCACTGATTAAGTCGAGAAATATTCCCACGATTAGAATCGTCCAGTCCGTTCAAGTCCCTTTTTTAATCCAGTACGCACGTAGGCTTGGAGTGAGCTCCGCGCTGAGTCCTGATCTTTCGATTGCCCTCGGGAGTGCTTCGATTAGTTTGATGGATTTAACTAAAATCTATGCGCTGTTTCCGAGGCTGGGCCGGAAGGTGAGCCCTGCCTTTTTGGAGCGAGTAGTAGACCGGGATGGAAAAGTACTGGAGGAGAAATTAGCCGACTCGAAATCCGTACCTGTTCTTTCGAGCCCCAGTCCTAGCGCAGTCCCATCGGAGCAGCCACCACTAGTCGTTTCTGAAACGAAGGGTTCGAAAATAGTTTTCCCTCAGTACCCTTTGGTGAATGACCCCGATCAAGTGCTTGACCCTCGAGTAGCCTATGTGATGAGCCATCTCATGAAAGAGGTGGTGACATTTGGGACAGGCCATGAAGCGATGAATCTCGGTCGGCAGGCCGCTGGAAAGACAGGCACGACGAACGATTATATGGACGCTTGGTTTATTGGGTTTACTCCTGGAGTAATCACCGGGGTCTGGGTCGGGTTCGACAGCCAAAAGACGCTCGGTCCTGGTGAGACGGGCGCTCGAGCTGCGCTTCCTATTTGGCTTAATTTCATGAAGGAAGCTGTTAAGAAGTACCCTGATGAAGATTTCTCAGTTCCTCCCGGGGTAGTCTTCGCAACCATTAATCCCGTCACGGGGAAGCTTGAGTCTCCCAACGCATCGTCAGCCATTAGGGAAGCCTTCATCGAGGGCACTGAGCCCACGGATGCCTCAGGTGCAGAAGCAGCTGCCTCAGAAGTTCAGAGCGATTTCTTTAAAGAAGACCGAGAATAATTCCGATTTCACCTAGAGGTGAAGTTACGGAATATGACAAGGCCTTGGAGTCTGGGGAGATCCCTATTACTATCCTTTTTGACTCACCTCGTCCTTGTTTTGAGTTTTAGCTATTTCTTCGTTCGGGAGAAGAAAGATCAGACCCGGGCTCAAATTTACCGAGTTCAGCTCATCCCTCACCACCCAAACCATCAAGAGCGAATCGTACAAACTGTGCTGAGCCAAAGGGTGAGCGAGGCAAAGGTAGACAGCTATTTAGGCAGTCAAAATCAGACAGTAGATCGTGAAACGGTCGGTCGAAGAAAAGTCACCCGTGTGGGAGGAGGATCATCACCTTCCCCAGCAGGCGGAAAGAATCTACGGGAGCTCGCTGGACTCGGCATAGTTATCACAGCGCAAGATGCCCTCACCTCGCAGCCCACGGATACGCCACTTTGGGCCACACCAGGATTACAGCCAGAGGACTCGGTTCCAGGAGTCAGGGAGTCGGATAGGACTGCACTCAATACGAAAGAGTATGTCTATTATAGTTATTTTCAGAGAATTCGTGGTCGGCTTGAACAAGCGTGGTTTCCACTTATTAAGTCCAAGCTAGAAAGCTATTACCAGTCTGGAAAACACCTAATTCGGGATTACGAACATACGACAAAAGTGATCGTTTTTTTAAATAGTCAGGGCGCAATTACTCATGTTCAGATCGCTGAAAGCTCTGGAACGTTTGAACTAGATGAAGCCGCTGTTGCTGCTTTTAATGAGGCTGGACCTTTTCCCAATCCGCCGAAAACGATGATGGGTAGCAAAAACGAAATTGAGATACCCTGGGACTTTGTACTAAAAAGCTAACTAACGATTTTGCTGTCCTCTGAGCCGATCGACACCTTCGTGGAAAAGGTATTCTCCCCAGACTTCATCTAATCGTCGAAAAGTTTGGACGACCTGTTCTGTGGCCTGTCTCTCGGTGACGCCTTGAATTTGCGCGAGCTGTTTAACTGCGCTAAGAATCGACTTAAAAGCGGAACTCTCGGTGAGCTCAAAAAGCTCTTTTGAAAAGTCTTTCTTGCTTCGAACACGCGAGGAAACAAGAACCGTATTAAACATTCTTGCAGCTTCCGCAGTGGCTGCAGGCTTGATCGTTGATGCGGCTAAAGAAGCGGAATGAGGCTTTACCTCAGTCTTCGTCACAGTAGAAGTAGGTTCAGAAAGCGTCTCTGACTGCTTGAATAAAGATCTTTGTTGCATTGGCTTTAGATAATCCCTTTTAAACTAAAAAAACTCTATAAGTTGGTTTAACTTACTCCCAGGCGGCTATAGATCACAAGTAACTTTATTAGAAAATTCGTCAAGGCTTTTTTTTAATAAAAACTCTTGCTACAACTAGAACAATGAAAAACCATCCTGCTCAATCATCTAACCAAGCGAATCTCCTCAAAACTTTCTCCATTGAGGATCGCTTCGTTGCTCGTCATATAGGTCCACGCCCTCAAGAGTGGAGCGACATGCTTCTGGAATTAGGGGTGGAGTCATTTGAGTTATTAGTCGACCAAATAGTTCCTGAGCATATTCGTCTCAAACGGGAACTTCAACTTAGCTCAGGCAAGTCTGAACGAGAGGCTCTGAGCGAGCTTCATGCAATTGCCAAAAAGAATCAAGTGGCTCGATCCTATATAGGAATGGGATACTCCAATTGTGTTACCCCTGCAGTAATCCAGAGAAACATTTTAGAAAATCCCGGATGGTATACACAATATACGCCTTATCAGGCTGAAATCGCCCAGGGAAGATTAGAGGCATTATTAAATTTTCAAACTTTAGTAGCTGACTTGACAGGACTGCCCGTTGCTAATGCTTCTCTCTTAGACGAGGCAACCGCAGCGGCGGAGGCAATGAGTCTTTGTTATCAGGTGCAGGGACGTCCGGAGGATCGGGCCTTTTTCGTAGCAAGCTCTTGCCATCCTCAGACGATAGCTGTCGTGAAAACTCGAGCTGAACCTTTAGGAATTCGCGTCGTAGTGGGCAGTCCACAGTCTGACTTAATCGGCGGTTCCTGGTTTGGAGCACTCCTTCAGTATCCTGGTACAGACGGAGTCATTTTAGACTTATTCAGTGTGATAGAAGATTTTCACAAGCGAGGTGCACTTGTCATTTTGGCCTGCGATCTTTTGAGTCTAGCACTTCTGAAGTCTCCGGGCGAGCTGGGTGCTGACATTGCGATTGGGAACGCTCAGCGGTTCGGAGTTCCCCTGGGGTTTGGGGGGCCTCATGCCGCTTTCTTTGCTATTCGAGATGAATATAAACGTCAAATTCCGGGTAGAATTGTTGGATTATCTAAAGACGTAGATGGACATCCGGCGATTCGACTGGCACTTCAAACTCGAGAGCAGCATATTCGGAGAGACAAGGCGACGAGTAATATTTGTACAGCTCAGGTCCTCTTGGCTGTGATGTCTTCGATGTATGCAGTATATCATGGGCCTCGAGGGATCAAAAAAATTGCGGAAAATATCCATTACAAAGCCTGTTTGCTTGCTAGTGCCCTCGAGCGTCTCGGCTATGGTGGTAATGAAGGTGCCTTCTTTGACACGGTGAGGGTTTCAGTCAGTCCAGCTCAGATGGAGAAAGTTCTGAAAGTTGCGCGAAGTCGAGATATCAATCTGCGCGTCCTTGATTCGGAGACTCTATGTGTTGCCCTAGACGAAACCGTAAGCGATTATGATGTAGGAGATTTGGTAGAGATTTTTTCGTCAGCTTCCCTAAAAACTTTGAACTTTTCGATGAAGGATCTGAAGGCAATGGTTAGCCCGCTTGAGCAGCCGCGCTTTAGCCGGCAGACTCAGTACCTTACCCATCCAGTCTTTAATTCCTATCACTCTGAGACTGAGATGCTGCGCTACATTTTCCGTCTACAGGGCAAGGATTTATCCCTCGCTCATTCGATGATTCCTTTAGGTTCATGCACCATGAAGCTCAACGCAACGAGCGAGATGATTCCGGTGACTTGGCCGGAGTTCTCAAATGTACATCCGTTTGCTCCTGCAGAACAGGTGCAGGGATATCAGGTCATGCTTGGCCAACTCGAAGAGTGGCTCAGAGAGATTACAGGGTTCTCCGGCGTCTCCTTGCAGCCCAATGCTGGGTCTCAGGGAGAATACGCGGGGCTTTTAGTGATTCGAAAATACCTAAGGACCCGAGGCGAAGGACATCGTAATGTATGCCTGATCCCACGCTCGGCCCATGGCACTAATCCAGCTAGTGCTGCGATGGCGGGAATGAGGGTCGTCCCTGTTGAGTGTGACTCACTTGGAAATGTTGATCTTGTAGACCTTCGGCAAAAAGCCGCTGAGAATCGGGCAGAACTCGCGGCCTTGATGATTACCTATCCGTCTACTCACGGCGTTTTTGAGGATTCAATTGTCGACGTTTGCTCGATCGTTCATGAGATGGGTGGGCAAGTCTATATGGATGGTGCCAATATGAATGCGCAGATAGGCCTCTGCCGGCCTGGAGATTTTGGTCCCGACGTGTGCCATCTTAACCTTCATAAAACATTTTGTATTCCTCACGGTGGCGGTGGTCCAGGAATGGGCCCCATCTGTGTCGCGAAGCATCTGGTCGAATTTCTTCCTACCCATCCAGTGACTCCTGTGGGAGCGGCCAGCGGAATTGGTCCTGTATCGGCCGCTGCATGGGGGAGTGCGAGCATTCTGCCAATTTCCTGGATGTACATTAGGATGATGGGGGCTGAAGGGCTTAAATTTGCGACTGAGGTTGCCATTCTAAACGCCAATTACATTGCAGCTCGCTTGAGTCCACATTTTCCCGTGCTTTATCGTGGCAAGACCGGCTGGGTAGCTCACGAATGTATCTTTGACCTGAGAAAGTTTAAGGAAACAGCAAATATTGAGGTTGAGGATGTAGCTAAGAGACTCATGGATTACGGCTTTCATGCACCGACGGTATCGTTTCCAGTTGCAGGAACGATCATGGTTGAGCCCACTGAGAGTGAGTCGAAGTTAGAATTGGACCGATTTTGTGAGGCTATGATCTCAATTCGAAAAGAAATCGAGGAAATCGAAAAAGGCCAAGCGGATCGGCAAAATAATTTGCTTAAAAACGCTCCCCATACGGCTCGTCACGTGACTCAGACTGAGTGGTCCCGTCCCTATTCCCGAGAACGGGCGGTTTTTCCAATGGACGGAAACCGGGAGAATAAGTTCTGGCCCTCAGTAGGTAGAATTAATAATGTTCTAGGAGACCGCAATCTGATTTGCTCATGTCCCCCAATGGAATCCTATGAGTAGTGTATAAGAATTCTGAACAGGACTCTACTTCAGCGTCTCAACGTAGTGGCTATAAGAATCCGAACTCATCAAACCCTCAGTTGAGTTCGGATCTAAAATCTCTAGTTTAATCATCCAAGCGCTTTGATGAGGATCCTGATTAGCGAGACCTGGCTGGTCGACCAATGCCTGATTGACCTCGATAACCTTGCCTGCAAAGGGCGAATAGAGGTCAGAGACGGCTTTGATACTTTCTACAACACCAAAGGTTTCGCCTGTCTTTAGGACTCTCCCGATCTTAGGAAGTTCAACGAAAACTACATCACCCAAGGCGCTCTGAGCATGATGAGTAATTCCTACGATGGCATGATTCCCCTCGATACGCGCCCATTCGTGGTCTTTGGTGTATTTCAGTTCTTCCGGGTATTTCATTTCTAATCTCCTTCTATGATGTTCGACGGTAAAAGGGTGTGGGAGTAACTTCTGCAGGAACTCGGGAGCCACGAATATCGACGCAAATACGAGTTCCTGCCTTCGCATAGGTCGGCTCAATGTAGCCGACCCCAATAGCCTGCTTTAATGATGGGGAAAGGGTCCCGCTGGTTAGCTCTCCAATTTTCAGCTCGCCATTCTCCGTATAGAGAGAGTAGCCGTGACGTGGAATTCCCTTTCCAATCATCTGAATTCCGACTAACTGACGGGAAATTCCAGATTCTTTGATTTGCATGAGGGCTGCCCGACCGATGAAATCTTGCTTTTGGAGCTTTACTACCCAGCCTAGCCCAGCTTCGAGGGGATTAGTTAATTCAGAGAGCTCATTTCCATAGAGAGGGTATTTCATCTCCAGTCGCAAAGTGTCTCGTGCTCCGAGTCCGCAGGGCTTCATTCCTAGAGGTGATCCGGCGTCAAGGAGAGCTCTCCAAAGCTCTGGCCCGCGATCCCAGGGGACGTAAAGCTCAAAGCCGTCCTCACCGGTGTAGCCAGTTCGGGCAATGAGGGCTGGAATGGTTTGGCCTAGCATACCTTCTATAAACCAATACGTGCGGATACCCTCGATGGGTTGATCGCTGAGCTTCGAAACGATCTCGGCAGCTTTGGGCCCCTGAATTGCAATCTGTGTAAACTTTGAGCTTACATGGGTGATTTGGAGATCACCCATGGACTTATCAAAACGCCTCTGAACGGCAAGAAGGTGCTGAAAGTCCTTTTCGGTGTTGCTGGCATTGACGACCAAAAGAAACCGATCGGATGCTCTTCGATAAATGACCAGATCATCAATGATGCCTCCGTGATCGAGGCACATGACCGTATACTGCGCTTGGCCTACTGCTAGTTTAGAGACGTCGTTGGTGACGAGGAAGTTTAAGTAGCTTTCGGCCCCCGAGCCTTCGACTTGAATCTCGCCCATATGGCTGACATCAAAAAGCCCAGCAGTGCTTCGGCAGGCCAGGTGCTCGTCAATCACTCCAGAATATTGAACAGGTAATTCCCAGCCGCCGAAATCGACTAGTCTTCCGTTCAGTTTTTGATGCTCTGAATAAAGTGCCGTTCTATTTAACATAATTCTAGCATTACACCCATCATTCGGCAGAGTCTTCTAAAAATTATTCCGCTGAGATCAGTAGGGACGAGTTTTTATTTTCGCGGCGCTCAGCTGCTAGAATTGTATTTTGCATCAGAATTGAAAGTGTCATCGGACCCACACCTCCCGGCACAGGGGTCATTGCCGAGGCAATCTGAGCAACCTCGTCAAAGCGAACGTCTCCGGTGAGCCTGCCGTCTTGAGTTCTGTGGATTCCGACGTCAATTACGGTGGCGCCTGGCTGAACGTAGCTTGCGTCGATGAGACCTGGGCGTCCTGCCGCAACGACGAGAATGGACGCTTGTCGGGTGAGTTCCTTGAGGTTCTGGGTTTTGCTGTGACACTGAATGACGGTTGCGTCTGACTGAAGCAAGAGTGCTGCCATAGGTTTGCCTACGATTGAGCTTCTTCCAATGACACATACTAAACGACCGCTGACTGATATTTTATAAAACGAAAGCAGCTCCATTACTCCCGCAGGTGTGCAGGGTCGAAAGGTGGGAAGTCCTAAAAGGAGCTCTCCCGCATGAACGGGGTGGAATGCGTCGACATCTTTATCGGGTGAGATCCAGTAAAGGACTTCTTCTTCGCGAAATGTTTTCGGGAGCGGGCGCTGGATGAGAATTCCATCGATTTTCGGATCGTCATTTAGATTTCTTACACGATCTCGCACGAGTTCTGGGTTCACATCCATTGGAAATGAAATGGTTTCATGATCCATTCCCAGAAGACTGGATAATTCTCCCTTGCGCTGCGTGTAAATGCGACTGGCGGTATCATCGCCTACGAGAATGACGGAGATTTTAGGCAGCCTGCCATAATTCAGCTTGAAGCGACTGACCCTTTGTTTGACTTCTTTTTGAATTTTTTCAGCCACAGGCTTAGCAAAGAGTTGTATCATACTTGCACTTTTTAAGATCACGAAACCTAGGTTGAGGTCAAGCAGCAACGGGCGGCTCGGTAATTTTTGCCTAGCAAAAATGAGAGCAAACCTCAGTCGAAGTAGGATTCTCTAGGAAAAAAATTCCCTACTCAAAAAAAACTCAAATATATTTAGTTTTTATTTAGATATGACGATGGCTTTAGTTTATTCTTAATTTATATAAACCTATTTTGTTTGGAGGTTGGTTTTGGCAAGTGGAATGTGGACTGCAGCGGCAGGTGCAGCAGTACAGTCTCAGAATTTAGACCTAATTGCTAGTAATTTGGCAAATGCCGACACCAATGCGTTTAAAAAGGATTTGCCTACTTTCAAAGAATATCTTGCCTCCGTCGAGCGAGACAAGGCAGCTCAAGACATTCCTCGTGGGCCAATCAAAGATCGGGAGTTGTATCCAATTGACGGAAGGGATCAGTCATTTGTGGTCTTAGACGGGACTCATACGAGTCATAAGCAGGGTCACCTGCGAGTTACGCATGATCCGTTGGACGTGGCAATGGACGGGCCCGGTTTTTTGGAGGTTAGCACACCCTCGGGTATCCGTTACACGCGGGACGGTGCCCTACGAGTCGCTGTTGATGGACGGCTAGTAACCCGAGATGGATATCCTGTTCTTGCCCAAGAGTCTCCGGGACTCAACAATCGTTTGCCAGGCGCCGCCTCCGCGGGTCCTGCTGGAAGGTTTATTAATCTGAAAGACGCTGGCAGTCCATTGACGATCAATGATCAGGGCGAGATCTATGCCTCTGAGGATCTAGTCTCGAAGCTCAGCGTGGTGGAATTTGGTAATGTCAATGCTCTGCGGAAAGTGGGAGGCCAACTCTTTGAAGCCACCCGCGGGACCGCTGGCGATCCTTCTAAACAGACCATGGTCCGGCAGGGCTTTCTAGAAGCATCGAATGTGAATCCGATTGAAGAGATGACCAATATGATTAAGGCGAATCGCCTTTTTGAGCACGATTTGAAGGCACTCAGGACCTATGGAGATTTAATGGCCAAAGAAGTCAATGAGGTAGGGAAATTATGATTCGAGCTCTTTCTGCAGCCGCAACCGGGCTAGAAGCCCAACAGACGAAAATTGAAAATATTGCCAATGATTTGGCGAACGTAAACACGGATGGGTACAAGAGAACTACCACTGAGTTTCAGGACCTCATGTATGAAACCGTCAAGCAGCCGGGGGGAGCCCTGGGGAGCGGAAGTCAAACTCCTGTTGGGATCCAAATTGGAATGGGTGTGAAGGTCGGTGCTTCCCATAAGCACTTTGAGCCCGGCCCAGCAAAAATGACCTATAATCCCTACGATCTCATGCTCGAAGGCCCAGGGTTTTTTCAGGTGCAAACTCCTCAAGGGGAAACTGCATTTACGCGAAACGGTGCCTATCATGTTGACTCCCAGGGAATCATGCAGCTTTCAAATGGTGCTAAACTGACGCCTCAAATTATTATTCCTCATAACGCGATGAACGTGGCCATTTCGACCTCGGGTGAAGTGCGCGCTACGATTCCAGGAACGGGTGATGTGGTGTTAGGGCAAATTCAAGTGGTTGATTTTGCAAACCAACAAGGACTCCTTGCTATGGGAGAAGGTCTTTATAAGACCACTCAAGCAAGTGGGACGCCGATTCAAGGAATTCCAGGAGAAAATGGACTGGGTCCACTTCAACAAGGAGCCCTCGAGGGTTCAAATGTCAACGTGGCAAACAGCATGGTCGATATGATTACTACCCAACGAGCCTACGAAATGGGAACTAAAGTCATGGGCGTCGCCGACCAAATGTTAGCCGCAACCGTCAATGTGAAATAGGGAGTGTTGGAATTCAAAGATGGAAAGATTCTCTAAAATAATCCAAATCTGCCTGATTTTACTCTTCGCTTTGCTTATGCCGAGAACTTTGCTTGCCGCTCCGCAGGGTTCTTACGAACGATCTCTGGAAAAAACACTTCGCAGTGAGCTCACGAAAGTCTATCCAGGCTCTGAAATAGAATTTCAAGGAGGCGTGCGCTGGTTAAGTTCTCCTCCTGTCGAGCGCGCCAAAGGAATTACTCTCCTCGGAGATGACTCTCGAGGGAATCTCCGCTTCTCGGTTCACGGAGCAAAGCAAGGGGATTACGCTGAAGGCTCGGTCAACTTTTCTGCTTGGAGCGTGGCCCGGGTTGCAATTAAGCGGATTCGCCCGGGAGATCTTCTTGATTCGAGTCTTTTTTCTGAGCAGAAAATCAATGTGGCTATAGGAAGCGCTCGAGAATATCGAGGCGTCATTTTGCCGGTCTCCGCTCCAATTCAACAATTAGAAGCCACTCAGACCGTGATGGAAAACCAGTTTTTGACTTCAAACGCTGTTCGGAGAATTCCTGATGTTCGACGGGGAGACGCTTTGCAATTACAGATCGAGTCTGGAGGATTGGTGATTACAACCTCCGGCATCGCTCAGGAGCCGTCCTATATTAGTCGAGTCATTAGGGTTCAGACACTAAAAGGGAGAAGAGAGCTCACGGGTCAGCTTTTACCTGGAGGAGTAGTCGAGGTGAAAATCTAATGCTTTCCCTCACCGCACTTGCTCCGGCTGCTAAACGTTCTAAAGCTTACAATCGGGGAATGCCTTGCTTCATTCTATTTTTACTTCTAGCTCTTCCGGCATGTAGTAGCCTACTCAATGGGATGCGCAAAGGCGCTGATGACTCAGCTACTGATCTCGATGACGGAGACTCGCATCATGAGCCGGATAGTAGGGCAGAGTCTTCGAGTGACCGGAAGCCAGATGGCGTGCGACCTACTGAGTTGAGTGCTAGCTCTGATCAATCGGATAGCCTTCGCGGCGTTGATGGGGTATCTCGCATTTCATCAAATAATACGCCCATATTTATTCCTAAGACTCAGCGGCAGTATAAAAATGGAAATCGTACGACCCGCGAAAATTTTATCGATCAGTCCCAGGACGAAGGCTCTCTCTGGGCTTCGGGGGGACAGACTAATTACTTTTTCACGAAAAATCGAGTTAGGAGTCCCGGCGATCTCGTCACCCTGATCTTGGACGACGATCTCTATCGCGATATGATTGTGGAAGCCAAACGCACACTGAATTACCCTGAAAAAGAAACTGAAATCAATTTGGCACAGGAAAGCCTAACCGCCAAATTTATTGCCGATCGTTTAGCCACGAAAAAAGACGTCATCTCAACCTCTGCTGCTGCTCCTGAGGTTCCCTCTGCAGTTGCCGCTCAGGGCCAGGGCGGCCCAACCCCCACCCCTTCTTCTTCTCCAGCGAATGCTGGGGGTGAAGCAAAGACTAGCTCAGCTGAGTCGCTCAAGGAGCTCGCCAAATTAGCTCCCAAGGCTCGACTGAGCGATATTGATCTCACCAAGTCATTAGACCTCAAGGTTGGGGATTCTCTGATGGGGGAGATCCTAGAGCGCTATCCAAATGGGAACTATAAAATCCGGGCAGTTAAAAAAGTATCCTACAAAAACGGCCCGGCGAGATTCATCAGTGTTGTAGGCATCGTTAAAAATACAGATATTAGTGAAGAAACGGACGGAATTCACTCAGGGAGGCTCTATGAGTATCGAGTTGAAGTTGCCCACTGATGTGATCCCCGCTAGGGCATCCGTCGCATTGTTGATCCTATTTGGCTTGATGCTGCCTCAGATTGCAGGAGCCGCCAAGATTAAGGACATAACGACGGTCAAGGGCGTAAGAGAAAATATACTCATTGGCTACGGCATTGTTGTTGGACTGAAGGGAACAGGGGATTCTAGCACGGACATCACCAGCCAATCACTCTCGAGACTATTCACCAAGTTAGGTCTAGACATTCAAAATAATGCGAGCGTTAAATCCAAGAATGCGGCGGCTGTAATTGCAACGGCTTCATTACCGCCATTTTCGAGAGTGGGCAATAAGCTTGATATCTCGGTCAGCTCCATTGGCGATGCCTCGAGCTTAGAGGGCGGAATGCTCCTGGTCACTCCACTGCGCGCGGGTGACCAAAATGTTTATGCCGTGGCTCAAGGACCCGTGAGTATTGGAAGTATGGCGGACGGCTCGTCGAAAAATTTCCCTACCGTGGGTCGCGTGGTTGCGGGAGCAACGATCGAGAAGGACTTAGATAGCAATTTTGCATCAAAGAAGAATTTTAGGCTCGCTCTGCATCAACCCGATTTTACTACCGCAGCGCGTATGGTTCTCCTTATTAATGGAGAGCTGGGAGGTAAATACGCAAGTGCAAGAGATAGTGGAACAATTGATGTAGTGGTACCGTTTAATTATGAGGGAAACACCGTTGAGTTGCTCGCCCTACTCGAAAATATTAATGTGAATGTAGAGTCTCGTGCCAAGATTGTCTTAAATGAGCGCACGGGCACAGTTGTCATGGGGGGGGCGATCCAAATTCTCCCGGTGGCACTATCCTACGGAGATTTAGCGATTGAAGTGAAGGGGGCCCCAAAAGGAGCGAAACCAGAGCGTGTAGCTGAGTTCAAATCTGAGACCAGCGTCTCGGACTTGGTGAAGGCTCTCAATGCTCTGGGGGTCCATCCAAAAGACTTGACTGCAATTTTTCAAAGCTTAAAGCAGGCCGGGGCACTTCAAGCAGAGTTGGAAATGATGTGATGGAAGAGGCATTGGTTAATAAAAATTTAGACAGTTTTCGCTCAGTGAGTCGGGATCATTGGAGAATCATGGAGGATGTAGGCGGCTACTTAATCCAGGAAACAGGACAGGATAAACGGCCCGCTAGGATGGTAGGTCACTCAAGTCTTGAATCTGCCGCTCCGGCATGGATGCTGGTCCAAGTCTCCGAATTCTACAGAAGCGAAAGACGGGGGATGAGATGAGTCAGGGAATCAAATTTCAGGGAGCATCTTATCCCCTTTCGATTCAAAATCGTGATGGCATACGACAAGGGCGAGACGCTCGGTCCGCCCCAACATCGCCCAATCACGCGGTACCGGTGATAGATAGGTCGAAAGTAGATCCAAAAATCCTTGAGGCGGCAGAGGGTATGGAGGCAATGTTCATAGATTACATGATGAAAGTCATGCGCGAAACCGTGCCGAAGAATGAAATGGATCTTGAGTCACCTGCGAGTCAGATTTATCGAGGCATGCAGGACTCGGAATATGCTCAAAAGGCTGCTCACCAGGGTGGTGTCGGATTGGCTGATCAGGTGATTGCTTATCTGAGTCCATCAGGGTATTCTGAAGTTGGGGGGCGTGCGATTTCCTCCAAGGAGAAACCATGAAGGTAGGTCATTCTGGAAGTAATTCTATTCAAAATAGTGAAGCAAATTCAGCTAAGCGCGGGGATCGTGCGGTTGATGCCCAGGGAGCTAAGAGAGCTGATCGAAGCGAGAAATCCGAGCGATCGGAAAAGACAGATTTACCTTCTAAAGTAGTCACCTCGCAGGGAGCGACGGCCGAGATTTCCACCAAGAGTCGAGAATTCTCTCAGGCTAAAGCTGTTGCCACACAGACCCCAGATATTCGAGAAGATCGCGTGTCTGATCTGAAGAAACGAATCGCTGATGGAACCTACCATGTGGATGAGGGGGCCATCGCCGACCGAATGGTTGATGATCACTTGAAAGGCCCTGGAATTTTATAGTTTTTGGTCCGAAGCAGTCAGGAGGATTGCGACGTGGAAAAGATTTTGACCGAAATGCTGCACATCCTTCAGAAGCTTTTGGGCCATCATCGCCAATTGCTTGATATAGTTAGAATTGAGCGCGAGCACTTAGTTCAAGTCAATCATCTCGCAATTCAGACAATAATAGTCCGTAAGCAAAATGAAATTGAGGCGATCGGACAGATCGAAACTCAGAGAGTTAAACTGGTCTCCGACTTAGGTCAATTACTTGGGAAGTCTCCAACCGATTTAACCCTACCCAAGCTCATCATTGAAGTACAGGCCTCGAATCCTAAACTCGCAGAGCAGTTCCGTAGTACTTATAATGCTTTGACTGTATTGATTCAGCGAATCACTGGTCAAAATCGTGATAATCAAAAGTTGCTACAGCGATCGATCGAAAACATCTACGAAATGAAGAAAAATATTCTCGGGGTAGCCTCTGGAAACGCTGGGACCTACTCACAGCAAGGTCAGCGAGTGACGGGCGCATCGCCCCGTCATCTCATCTCAAGGGAGGCCTAAGATGGCGATCCCGAATATTAGCCAAATTGGCCAATCAGGACTGAAGGCAGCTAAAGCAGGGATTTCCACGGCAGGTCATAATATTGCCAATGCTTCGAATGAGGGATATTCTCGTCAGCGGGTTCTAACTGAGTCAAGCACCCCGACTGGGAACTCGTTTGGTAAGAACTTTTTCGGCACCGGGACTTCTGTCGCACGAGTGGAGCGAGTCAATGATGAATATGTTGAGAAACAGATTCGAAATGCCAATCGAGATTTAGCCCACTTCGAGGAAAAGGATTTGGTACTTAATCAAATTGAGGAAGTTTTTAATGAAATGGGTGGAGATGGCCTGAATCGACTAATCTCGAAGTTTTTTAATGACTTCAGAAAGCTTTCTGATCAGCCAGAGAGTACCGCTTTTAGAAATGTGGTCAGAGATGCTGGCCAGGCATTAACTAAAGAATTTCATAGAATTGATAAGCAAATGTCTGAGATTCGAGAGCACTTAGATTCACGAATTGAATCAGCTGTATCGGAAGCAAACGCGCTCGCAAAGGACGTAGCTGACCTGAACGAACAGATTCGACTTCAAGAGGTTCAGGGGGGCTCACCGAATGATCTTTTAGATAAAAGAGATGAGACGGTGAAAAAGCTCAGTGCTTATATGGAGCTAGGAAGTTTTAAAGACTCGCATGGGAGCATCAGTTTGGACATTAAGGGAATCGGTCCGCTGGTATCGGGGTCGAGGTCCGAATCGCTGGGAGTTGTGCGGTCAGCGAGGGATCATCAGGGTAAAGCCGAAGGGTCCCTGGATATTGTCACCTCAGGTAGTGCCCATGGCACCATTACTCATCAAATTAGGGGCGGAAAAATAGGAGCCCTCTTGGAGATTCGAGATCAGCAGATTTCTTCAGTCATGGGGCGATTGGATGAAATGGCTTATGGAATCTCTGAGGCTATTAATGCAGTTCATTCTCAAGGGTTTACCTTGGATGGCCGAACGGGAGTCGCATTTTTTGAGCCTACCGAGTTACGAGGGGCCTCTAGGACCCTCGAGGTTTCGGAGGAAGTTCGTTCGGATGTGAGGGCTATTGCCACGGCTGCCGAGCCTGACTCGCCGGGAGATAACCGCATTGCCTTGGCGATTACCCAGCTTCAGGGGGAAAAGTTTTTGGGTGCGATGGGCTCAACAGTGGATGAATGGTATAGTTCTGTGGTCAGTGAGGTAGGGTCTCAATCATCTCACAATAAATTCGCCTTGAGTCGAGAGAAAGACATAGTAACGCAGCTGGGTCGAGTCAGGGATCAAATTTCTGGGGTATCAGTCGACGAGGAAACCACTCACTTGCTCGAGTTTCAGCACGCTTTCGAGGCTTCGGCTAAAGTGATTCAAATTGCGGATGAGATGCTGAAAACTATTCTCTCTCTCAAAAGAGATTAATTGTGAAACACTTTGAGCAAAAGGTAATATAGGATGCGAGTAACTGAGGGCTCAAATTACGAGAATGTCCGAGACACACTTCGGCGAAGCCGCGAAAAGATGGAGAATCTTCAAGCCCAAGCCGCATCTCTTAAAAAGGTGAATCGGCCGTCAGACGATCCCTCTGGGGCGGCCCAGCTTCTCAGGGTGAGGAGCGAAAAGTCGAATACCGAGCAGTTCCAATTAAATTCGAAGATTGCTGAAAATTTTCTTTCGAATACCGATCAAGGGATTTCGGATCTGGCCGATGTGGTGGTTAGAGCAAAAGAGCTCGCCATCGGACAGTCCAGTATGGCCAGCTCAAGCGAGGATACGCGCCGCGGAGTTGCAGAGGAAGTCAGTGAGCTTTTCCGGCAAGCAATCTCAACAGCCAACCGGCGTGTTGGAGACCGCTATCTATTTGGTGGATATAAGACCCAATCACCCCCCATCGACTCAGGTGGTCGCTACTCGGGCGATCAGGGACAGATGATGGTTGAAATTGGAGATGACGTATTCATTTCTATGAATCTTCCAGGAGTAGATGTGTTTAATACTCACCCTAGCTCGGAGGCTTTGGGGGCTGGAGGGTATTCCGAGCCCGGGCCCGAAAATGTGAACATCTTCGATGAACTTCAAAGGCTAAAGATAGGCTTGGTGAGTGGGGACTTCAACGGGATTCGAGACACACTTGAGCGGTTTGATCAATTGCATGGTCAATTGATTGCGACTCGTGCTAAAGTTGGATCTCGTCTGCAAGGACTTCAGTATGCTAATCAGGCAATGGAGCGTCAGCAAATTTCAAATTCGATGCTGAGCTCATCTTTAGAAGATGCAGACATGGCACAAGTAGTGAGCGATTTAAATAAGCAAGAGTCAGTCTTTAAGAGTTCGCTAGCCGCATCCAAGCGATTGATTCAGCCAACACTGTTAGATTTTCTGAGGTAGTTTGGGCTTCAAATAAATGACACGGAGAGAAAAAGAGTTGCAACTAGTGGGGTGTTAGAATAAAGGTTCTTCCGGTAAAGGAATACTAGCTTTAATAAAAGATGGAGATCTTATGTTAGTACTAACCCGTAAGTTGGGTGAAAGCATCGCGATCGACGATCATATCAAGGTGGTAGTCGTACAAATCAAGGGGAAGCAGGTTCGGCTTGGAATCCAGGCTCCCAAAGAAACAAAAATTCATCGTGAAGAGGTTTACGCAGCCATTCAAGACCAGAATAAAGAGGCTGTTAAATCCCCCATTGCTATGGGTCAAGTTTCTAAGGTTTTAAAAGGTTAATTCTTCAGGTAACCTTTAACTCATAGACAAGGAGTTGAGCGTGATCATAGAAACAGGACGTTTTGGGCAGCTCACGGTCGGAGACGATGAGAAGATATTAATACCTCAGGGTATTTTGGGTTTCCCGAATTACCGAAACTTCTGTTTGGTTGATCCAGGCGACGATACCTTGATTGTCTGGCTTCAGAGCCTGGATGATCGCGGGATTGCATTTCCACTACTTGAACCAAAAATTTTTAGACCTGATTATGCTGCCCGGCTTTCGGCAGCAGAGCTTCGTGAGTTGAAGCTTGAAAATGTGAATCAATCAGCAGTTTTTAGTATTTTGACTATTCCAGAAGACATCACTCAGATGACTGCAAATTTGAAGGCACCTTTAGTGATTAATCTTAAGGAGCATCTCGCTAAACAAGTGGTTTTGCAGGAAAATGAGTACACGATTAAGAGCGAAATGTTTAAAGAGCTCAAGGCTCACTTGATCACGATTCGGTCCCAGCTGCGAGCGAGTTCGGCAATACATGACGAGCCAGCTCATAGCGTGGCTATTCCGATCCGAAATATTCCACCATCGCTGACAGTAAAGAGTCTAACGGTCTAAACTGCTAGGCCTGCCCTCTGGCTTTTTTGGACATTTCTAAGTAGGCCTGAGCTTCTCGATTTTTAGGTTCAACTTGAAACACGCCTTCCCATTCTAACTCTGCGTCGAGCAGGTTGCCTTGGCTATAGTGAAGCAGTCCAAGTTGAATGCGTGCAGGAGAAAATTCGGGATTCTCTCTTTTAAGTTGTTGTAGCTCTTGCATGGAGCGGGTCAAGAAGCCCTTCTTGGCGTAGGTTTTGGCCCTTCTAATTCGAATCTCAAGTGTTGTGGGATCTAAGCGAACCGCCTGGTTGTATTGCTCGAGAGCTTCGTCATATCTTCGATACCGGAAATAGAGATCCGCCAATTCGAGGTGTTTTACTGCAAACTTGCGGTCGATGCCCCAGTCATCTTGGTTGGAGTCTTTTGAGATCGATTGATTCGCTTGCTCGAAAATTTTCTTCGCGTCGTCATACTTGCCTAGATCATTTAGCAGAACTGAGAGACAGACGGCGGCATCGGTGTGGTGGGGGTCGAGAGACAGGGCTTTCTTAATCGAATCCACCGTGAGGGGTATCTGCCCCTGAAAGTAGTGAAAAACACCTAAAAGATAGTGACCTTCGGCATCGTTTGGATATTTCTGGATATGGCTTCTAATTAGCTCTCCCGCTTTTAAATAGTTCCGTTTTGAAAGGAGCTCTTGAATTTGGGAAGGGTCCAGTGACCCACTCGGTTTACTGTGTGCCATATTTTTTAGATCCTTCGGCTGCGTCGATCTTTTTCTTTGTCTCTGTCAGTTTTGAATCGGCGACTTTGGCTTCATCTGTATCCGGATAAAGTTGAAGAATTTTTTCGTATCGAGATTGGGCAGAAAGATAAATCTCCCGACGAAAATAAAAGTCACCAATTAAGAGTTCCTTTTCAGCTAACCTTTTACGAATATTAACTACATCTTTGCGTGCTTCAACCGCCTCAGGCGACTCCGAAAATCGATTAAGGAAATCCTGATAAGCTTCTAGTGCCTTTTTTAGGGGACTTAGGTCTCGTTCGAGCAAGGTAGGGGCATCCTGTAGATAAGATTTGCCAATTCGAAACATAGCATAAGCCACTTTTGCGTGTTTGGGGTGTAAGTCCTTGAATATTTGATAATTTGCTGCTGCCTCAGCAAAAAGGTCCTCGATGAAGTAGACGTCAGCAATGCGAAGTTGGGATTCTGCTGCAAAATTGGAGTACGGGAATTTATTTTTGATGGCCTGGAGTTTATCGATCGCAATTTGATAGTGATCGCTCTCAATTTCAGACTGGGCATCCTTAAAAAGGGAGGCAGGATCCTTCTCGTCGACAGGCACGGAGCTGCACCCGGTGGCCAAGGTCAAAATTGAAGTGAATACGAGCAGACAGATTTTTTTCATTCCCGGGATCCTCTTTGCTTCCCATGATTAACCAAACTCACCGTTATAAAATCAACAGGCTTTTTGATTTGACCCAGCCGATGCCTTCTGACGAGTACCGTACTTGATTCCAATTTTCGTCGGCACCTTCTTGGGAGCTGAGAGGTCCCAAGATTCTAAGTTTCGATCCGAGTTCTGCTTCCTCAAGTAGCTGAAAATGGTCTCCGGGGCCGCTCCGAATCGTTTGCTTTTCAAGAAGGATGGCACACGGATGGGAATTAGCCCAAAGTCGAATTCCATAAACAGCCAGCGTAATGCTCAGGGCCAGCGTGCCGAGGTAGGCTGCAGGGTGGAAAAATACCGTTTTGATTTGTTGAGTTCTAGCATAGTTTCGGATCCAAATCATGATCAGCGCGAGGGTGAAAAAACCAAGAGTAGCTCGAACCTCGTCGAAGGACACTTGATCTGCGAGCTGTTCGACCCAAGAGGAGGCCGGGTCGAGGCGTTCGGATCCAATTTTTTGACTCAGAGATTGCCGCGCTAAGCTCAGATTTGCTTGAATATCCGAATGGTGAGGCCGGATGCGATTAGCTTTTTCTAAGTTTGCCACAGCAAGCCCAGTGTTACCCAGCTGGTAGTAGGTCGTACCAAGATTATAATAATAAGAGCTGTCATTCGGGCGAGCATGAGCGAGTAATCCAGCAAGTGCTTCGCTCCAACGGCCAGAGTCAAAGTGGCTCTTTGCTTCATCCCATTCGGCCCAGGAGTCGGCGCCTTTGGTTGCAAATGCAGGGTGAGGAACCCAGACAGTGATGAAGACGACAAAAAGGAAAAGACCCAACGCTCTGCGCATTTCACAAAAATCCCATTATAGCCGAAAGCTTGCAACAAAAATAAGCTCATGATATTTCTTCAACGAGCATCCCTGTGGGTTTTTTTAGCTCTTTTCGCCCCTCATTACCTGCTAGTAGAGGAGTCTTCATGTCCCTAATGTTGAGCCCCGTGAGCTCTGTCTTAAGACAATCAGCACGTTTTGTTTCCGCCAAGAGTGAGTTGCTTGCCTCGATCCTAGAGGCCAGTTCAACGATTCGCGGAATTCGCCCGAGCTCAACTTCGAGCGAAGTGAGGGAACTCTTTCAGTCGGCCATTCGAGGTTTCGCCAAGGACCGGGGCCGGGACCTCTACTTTCCTTTTCTTGCGTCTGGATTAGGCTCTGGACCATGGGTTGAGCTAGTCGATGGCAGCGTTAAATTTGATATGATCACTGGAATTGGAATCCATTTCTTTGGTCACTCCCATCCGGCATTGATTGAAGAGATGATTGAGGGACTGCCAAGCGACATCATGCAGGGGAATCTTGAGCCTGGAATCGAGATGAGGGATCTGCTTCGTGCGCTTCTGTCGCGAGTGGGAGAGGGAAGCCGACTGGCTCACGGTTGGCTCATGTGCAGTGGAACGATGGTAAATGAGGTTGCTCTAAAGATCGTTCGCCAAAAGAAATTCCCTGCCACCAAGGTGTTAGCATTTAAGGACTGTTTTGCTGGGCGCTCGACTGCCATGCAGGAAATTACCGACAATCCAGGGTATCGTCAAGGTCAGCCGACTTATGGTGAAGTTTTCTATTTGTCTTTCTATGATCCCAAACTGGGCTTACAACCCAGTGTCGATCGTACTTTAACGGAAATGCGGGAGCACCTGACCCGATTCCCTGGTCAATTCGCTCTCCTAATGACAGAGCTGGTTCAGGGTGAGGGTGGCTTTCAGTATGCCCCCAGGGATTATTACGTTCGGGTTTTTGAGGAGGCAAAGAAAGCGGGGCTAGCCCTTTGGATGGATGAGGTTCAAACGTTTGGGCGAACTGGCGAGCTCTTCGCCTATCAGAAATTTGATCTGAATGAATTTGTCGATGTAGTGACAGTGGGTAAAATGTTGCAGTCTTGCGCACTTCTCTACACGGCAGAATACAATCCTAAGCCGGGCCTCGTGGCCGGAACGTTCTCAGGAAGTACGGCTGCCTTGCGAACTGCAAGAAGAGTTTTAGAGCTTTTAGATGAGGGCAAATTCCTAGGTGAGGGTGGGCGAATTGAAAGACTCTCAGCTAAATTCGTCGAGGGATTAGAAAGTCTAAGAGTAGGCAATTGCAAAGGGATGATCGGGGAGGTTCGTGCAATCGGCGGGATGATCGGATTTGAGCCTTTCAGTGGGACTATGGAAGACGTGAAGGCTGTGCTCATGAAGTTATTTGATTTGGGAGTCATTGCATTCTATTGCGGCCATGGGCCTTATCTAATTCGAATGCTTCCTCCCCTTGGTGCAATGGACGAAGATCACATCGAACAAGTTTGCCAAGTCATTCAGCATGCACTCACTGAAGTGGACCGTCAGCGCAAAGGTGAGAGCTCCAAGGAGAAGGTATGAAGCGGTTCCTAGAAGAAGCGAAACGGATCATTCGAATTAACTCAGTGAGCGTCAATGGCAATGAAGAGATGGCCAATTTTGCAGCTGCATTGATGCAGGATCGTGGGCTGAAAACTCAAGTTCAGCACGTAACACACTCAAATGAGAATATTTCGAAGCGACAGTTTAATGTCATTGGGATTATTGGCGATCCGTTAGTAGATAGAAAAATTAGAAAGGGCATTTTGCTCAATACTCATTTAGACACAGTGAGTCCGGGCATTCTAGAGAATTGGTCAGAGACGGGGGGCGATCCCTTTGCTGCGACGGTCAAGGACGGTAAGATTTTTGGGTTGGGGTCGGCTGATGTTAAACTCGATTTTCTATGTAAGCTTCATGCGGTTGAAAAGTTTCGCGAGCGCAAATTAAAAAATCCGATTTATCTAGTTGGAACTTGTGGTGAGGAGATCGGAATGTTCGGGGCTAAATACTTAATTAAGTCCCTGGCTCTAAACCCTAAATACGTTTTGGTGGGAGAGCCTTCTGATCTCAAGGTGGTCTATGCGCATAAATGTTTAAATATCTACCGAGTCTCCATTGGCTATCAAATGGTCGAGCGCGATGCTCGCGGGTTTAATCGGAGGATCGATTTACATTCTTTCGGTAAGTCTGCGCACAGCTCTTATCCTCACTTGGGTACTAATGCAATTCTCGGTGCTGTAGACTTTCTGCACCGGGCGATGGATCAGGGATTTGAGATGAGATTCACTCGACTCGATGGTGGGGATACGATTAATAAAGTCCCAGATCATTCCCTCACTCAGTTCTATCTGACATCTCACCAATTTGAAGATTTTAAGAGGTTCTTTCGTGAAGTTGTTCGAGCTGAGGGGAAAGAGCGATCTTTTCGTGTGGAGCTCGGCGGTGTCGGAGAAGCGGGAGTTCGGTTTCTGCCCGAGCCCCTATTTCCCTGCCTAACAGAGGTGGTAGAATTTTTCAAAGCGACCTCGACCGAGTTTCAATCCACTCGCGATGACACCTACGACCCTGATTTTTCTACTGTTAACTTCGGACAGTTAAAACAGCGTTTAGGGGGTGTTGATCTTCACTTCGATATGCGCCTTTTACCCGAAATTTCTCCTCAAGATATAGAAAAGAAAATCAAGTTAGGGGTTCGAGAAATCGCAAGTAAGTACCCTAATCTGAACGTCGACGTGACATTGGAGCGAATGAATCCGAGCTTGAATATGAGCATGAACGACCCACTGATCGACATTTGCCGTGATTCCATGGAAAGTGTCGGGATTGAGCCGCTTTTTTCGAAGAAGGCAACGTCTACCGAGGCAGCTCAATATTTTCAGGCGGGATATCAGGCCGTCGTTTTTGGCCCGGGTACTTCACAGGGAAACAGTCACAGTCCAAATGAGCATAATCGGTTGGAGGATATCGAAAAAGCCATAGGATTTTATGAAAAAGTAATCGAAAGAGTTTGCCTATGATTCTGCTGAGGGAGATTCAAGAACAGGATATTGAGGCACTTGAGGCTTTTTCACAGATTCCTGGATTTATTAATCTTCCCAATGATCGCGATCTCTTAATGGAAAAGATCCAGAAGTCTCAGGCTTCGTTTCGTGATCGCGATCAGTTACTCCAAAGTGGTAAATATCTCTTCGTAGCAGAAGACATCGAGACCAAGCGAATTTTAGGCACATCGATGATTGCTGGTCAGCACGGCACCGTTGAGTCTCCTCATTTTTATTTTGAAGTTGGAAATGAGGAAAGGTATTCCTCCACAATCAGCACTGGTTTTATTCATGGAACATTGAAACTTAAGTACGAAACCAACGGTCCTTCTGAAATTGGAGGTCTGGTCCTTGATCTAGAAGATAGGAATTCTGAATCTAGAATCGGAAGGCAGATTTCATTTGTTCGCTTTTTGTTTATGGGTTTGAACAGGAATCGCTTTAAAAAGAAGCTCTTGGCAGAGCTCCTCCCTCCAGTGAATAAAAAAGGGCAATCCCCTCTCTGGGAGGCTATCGGCCGCAGGTTTACTAATATGGATTATTGGGAGGCAGATCAGCTTGCCCAAAAAAGTAAGGATTTTATTTTGTCTCTCTTCCCTTCTGGGAAAATTTATACGACTTTTCTTCCGGCAGAGGCAAGAAATGCAATTGGTAAGGTTGGGAAAGAGACCGAGCCGGTGCTGCATATGCTTAATAAGATTGGATTCCGTTATCGTGGACACGTCGACCCATTTGACGGAGGCCCGCACTTATTAGCTAATGTTGAAGAGATTCTACCGATAAAAAAGCTCCGAAAGTTGAGATTAGATCCTGTCGAACCCCGAGAAATGCCAACCATTCGAGAATCAGGTCTTCTGTGTCGATTGGATCAGAACTTGGGTGAGTTTCGAAGTGTTATGGTCCAAGCCTCAGTTCAGGAAGATAGAATTCAGGTTTTGGAGCCCCCTCAAAATATTTTATGTTCTGTCTTGGGCTTGAGTTCTGACGCTCAAGTCGCGTTCATGCCGTTTTATTAATTTTGGGAGGTGTTGATATGATCCATCAGTCACGGTTTCAGCCAAAAGTTTTAGGAGACTTCATCTTCGGACAGTTTAAAAAGCCAACAGAGGCGAGCGGGGAATGGATCAGTCGAAGCCCCGCCTCGTTTTCTGACGAATTGGGGCGTTTTCAGTACTCTTATGCTCACGTCGATGAAGCTGTTCATGTGGCGCAGGCTGCTTTTCGATCTTGGAAGAAGCTACCGATTTCTGAGCGAGCTGAATTCTTGAAAAAATTTCAAACGGTTCTCAAAAAGAGGGAAGATGAATGGGTTGAAGCGATCGCTAGGGAGGTGGGCAAGCCTCTCTGGGAAGCTAAAACTGAGCTCTCTGCGATGCTCAATAAGGTTGATATTACCATCCAGGAAAGCATGAGGCTGGTGGCTGACTTCGAGATCCCAAAAATTATGGAGCACACGAATGGTGCTTGCCGTTACCGAGCCTTGGGCGTCGTCGCGGTGATTGGACCATTCAACTTCCCGGGTCATCTGCCAAACGGGCATATTATCCCTTCTCTTCTGACCGGAAATACAGTGGTATTTAAACCCTCCGAAAAGGCCCCATGGGTGGGGCAGCTCATGGCAGAAAGCTTTCAGGAGGCTGGTCTCCCCCCGGGTGTTTTTAATATGGTCCAAGGGGAGAGGGAAGTGAGCCGGCGCCTGTGTTCACATGATGGAGTGCATGGAGTTTTGTTTACGGGTTCCTACGACGTAGGGGTTCAGATTAAGCAGGATACCATCCAGCAGCATTGGAAGCTTTTGGCGTTGGAGATGGGCGGGAAAAATCCAGCGATCGTTTGGAAGGATGCGGATCTAGAGAATGCGGTCTATGAGACCCTCATTGGCAGCTTCTTGACTACCGGGCAAAGGTGCAGTGCAACCAGTCGAATCTTGGTCCATCGTGACCTCTTGGGGCAGTTTTTAGGCCGTTTTCACGAACGTTCGAAGGCATTCAAGATTGGCCATCCTTTTGAAAATCCGTTCATGGGCCCATTGATTGATCAGGGCTCAGTGGATCGGTATATGAAGTTCCAAGGAATTGCAGCAAGAGAGGGATTTGAGACTGTGATGAGTGGTAAGGTTTTAGAATTAGCTCATCGCGGAAACTACGTGACTCCGTCCATTGGTCTCATGACGAAGGCAAGTCTCGAGCAAACTCGTAAGAGCATTTACCAGCAGACTGAACTTTTTGCCCCGAATGTCGCTATTCTTGCAGTAGACGAATTAGATGAAGCGATTGCCCAGGCGAATGCGACTCAGTTTGGGCTTGCCGCAAGTGTCTTCAGTCAAAATAGAGCAGTCTATCAACACTGTCTCGATGAGCTTGAGATGGGATTAATTAATTGGAATAAATCAACGGTGGGAGCTTCTTCGCGACTTCCCTTCGGAGGTCTCAAGAAAAGTGGTAATCATTTCCCAACCGCTCTCGCAGCGCCACTTTATTGTACTACTCCCGTTGCCTCATTGGAAGTTTCAGAGATTCAGTCGACTTCTGTAAGCGCTTCTAAGACTCCTGGATTGAATTGGGAATCTTAATTAATTTTTGAATTTTATTAGTATTTCTTGAGGCCCTCATCGACTGAGGGCCTCTTATCTCAATTAAATTATTGAGTTTGCATTGCTTTTGCTACATTCGAAGCTTGGGGTCCCTTTGGGCCATCGACTAAATCAAAGTCTACCTGTTGACCTTCTGCGAGAGTTTTGAAGCCATCTCCCTGAATCGCAGAATAATGAACGAATACATCGCGCTCATCGCCTTGTGCCTGGATAAAACCATACCCTTTGCTATCGTTGAACCACTTCACGAGTCCTGTTGCCATCAAAATACCCCCTGTAAATAAAAGAGAAGAGCAACTCGAAAATGAAGTAAACCCGGTTTCAGATTGGCGTCAAATAAAAAATCAGAAATTTAGAAAATATTAATTTTTATGGATTGAGGGGTTGCCGAAAATATTTTAAGGCCTGAGACCAAAATCTTAAGTGCCATAAAATATTTTCGGCAACCCCTCATAACTGGTCAGAAAACTTTTAATTCTGGCGCAAAGCCTAGTGGTGCGATAGGCCAGGTGCGCCAGGCTGCCCGGGCATGCCTGTGCCGCCGCCCATGCCGCCCATCATAGGGTTCATCATGGGGTTCATGCCCATACCGCCCATGCCACCCATCATAGGGTTCATCATGGGGTTCATGCCCATACCGCCCATGCCGCCCATCATAGGGTTCATCATGGGGTTCATGCCCATGCCGCCCATGCCACCCATCATAGGGTTCATTATGGGGTTCATCATGCCCATGCCGCCCATGCCACCCATCATAGGGTTCATTATGGGGTTCATCATGCCCATGCCGCCCATGCCACCCATCATAGGGTTCATTATGGGGTTCATGCCCATACCGCCCATCATGTTTGGATAGGCTGATCCCGGGTTGAACATCTGTGATTGGGCCATTTGATCGTGGTTATGAATCATCTGGGTTTCGTTAGCGATTTGAGATGCTCGAATAATCAGATCTCTTTGTGCAATTAAATGGGTACATTCTTCCGAGTTCAAGCTTGCTGCGGTTCGGCACGTGGTTCGTCTCGCCTGAGTCCATTCCTGTAGCAAAGCGCCTTCTTTCATTTGGATCATCGGAGCAGTTAAGTTGCCTTGTCTCACTTCGGTGTGGAGTCGGTTGATCTTAAGATCCAGGAGTTTTTGGCCATACTGTTTTCTTGCATCGCTGTCGGATCCATTCATGACATTTTTTTCGACGATTTCAATAGCCTTGCTGCAGCTTTGGGGCGTTGCTGTTGGGTCATCGCCGTGACAAATTTTATTGGCGAGGTTGATGAGGTGAGCTGTTGCTTGTTTTCTGTGGCGAATATCACCGTGAGAGTCCAAATTCTCAATAAAGTCTACCAGTCGCCCTCGAATATCCTCAACGCGGTTGATGTCAGCGCTGTTGACCGCGTTTACTTCCATGGCAAATTTTTGGAGCTGCGATTCCTTAACGTCTTGATCCAGTCGGGATAGTTCATGGTTTCTTTGTTGATGACTAATTTCCTTGAAATCCTTGAAGAGGCTTTCGATTGCGCTCTTAACGTGATGTTGGGAGTCCTCGGTTCGGCAGTAGGGGGAGTTGAGTGTTCGCTTAAGATTAGCTATTTCCCAATTTTTTGCCCGGGTTTCTGTTTTTTCTAGTTCTTCTCTGTCGTGAGCATCAACAGCTGCTTTGTCCTCGGCAGTCTGAAAGTGGAGAGGGCTTTCGAGCTCTTCGCATTTGATTTTCCTGTTGGCTTCATCATAATGAGCAATCGAGATTTTGCCCGACTTTCCGATTTCTTTTAGTTTAATGACCGATGCAATTTTGCCCGAGAGTTGACTCCAGTTTGCTTTAGGGGAGAATTCGGGCAAAAAAGGACCCTGTTTTTGCATAGCCTGAATGCAAGACTCTGCCTTGCCATCGGTGTCATAAAACTGGATCGCCCGTAGGGTTTCTCCACACTGAGCTTGATCATAAGTTGGACTTGAATCGGGAGCCTTCCAATCGATCTTCAAAGAATCTAAACAGGACTTCGGGAGCTCTCCTGATACTTTGACAAAGTTTTGGCTGTCGATTGTAATTGCAAAGCTTGGAATGAGTTCCTGTAAGTCCTTGAGACCCCAAGTCCTCGATTTTCCAACCGGGGCTTCTTGTGTATTGGATGCCGTCGCCTCTTGCGGGTTGGCTTCATTCTCTATCTTCGTTTTAATTTCTGTGAGTGAGCTCCAGGCTCGATCTAACTCTTTATGTAATTGCTCCTGATGAACTGATGCGCTCTTCTTGATTGCCTCTAAAAATGCGGGCTCTAAATGTGGCTGAAGATTGCGTAGTTCGCCGAGTTCCTGGATACCTAGGCCTTCGAGGCATTTTCTTCCCTGGTCCAAAAGATTTCTACGGTAGTCGATTGATCCGACCTCTTTGATCTTGTTCAAGGTTTTCTCGCAACCTTCTAGATCGGTTTTAAGTTTTGTAAGCGTACCTGAATATTGGGAAATGACGGAGTTGATTGCGGGTTCACCGGTGTTCTTGAATTGGCCTATCCAAGAATAACGCTCTGTTTCACTAGGCCATGTATCGAGTGCAAATGCTTGAGGAGAAGCCAAAGCGAGTCCCAAGCAGGCTAATCCGATTTTGAAATTCTTTTTATCACTCAACATAAGCGTAACTCCTTCAACTGAGGCATTGAGAGAAAGACCTTCTCTCGGGAGTACATAGAGCAAGGGGTAGGCCAAGTTTGATGGGCTGTGTAAATTTATATTTATCTTATTATTTCAATTACTTGCAGATCTATTAAATAGCTATAGAGCTTAGCTTGATGTGTGAGTTATGAAGGTTTGTCGATAAAATCGACACGCAAACTTGCGTCCAGTCGCTTGCCTTGTTAAGCTCGCCCCACGTGAAGCAAAAAGGGAGATTCCTATGGTTTTCAAGCAAATGCAGCCAAGTGGTTTTGAGCAAGTGGTCTTCTGTCAGGACGATCGGGTTGGACTGAGAGCGATTATTTCGATTCACTCTTCAGTCCTGGGGCCTGCCACAGGTGGCTGCCGCATGTGGAATTACGCCACCGAAGAAGAAGCACTTACGGACGTACTCCGGCTCTCTGAAGGAATGACTTATAAAGCGGCTATGGCCGGTTTGGACTGGGGCGGAGGCAAGGGCGTGATTTTGGGAGACCCAAAAACTCAGAAGACTCCTGAGATGCTTCAAAGATTTGGGGAATACGTAGATCGCTTGGGTGGTCATTACATTACAGCCAAAGATGTTGGCATGGGCGCGGATGATTTGCGCCAAGTCAAACGAAAGACCCGCCACGTTTTAGGAATTGAAGGTGATCCAGGATCCAGCGGCGATCCGTCCCCAGCTACCGCTTGGGGAGTTTACCATGGGATGCAATCAGCTGCTCAAGTCGCATTTCAGGCGCGCTCCTTGAAGGGGCTGAGAGTGGCGCTTCAGGGGTTGGGGAGCGTTTCCTACTACTTGCTCGATTATTTGGTGAAAGAAGGCGCCCATGTGGTGGGTTGCGATATTGATTCCGCTATGGTCGAGCGAGCGGTTAAAAAATTTGGAATTGAGATCGTCCATCCGGATGCGATATATGATGTGAAGTGTGATATTTTTTCACCCTCGGCTCTCGGCTCTTCAGTGAATCCGAAGACTCTCCCGAGGATCCAGGCTAAAGTGATCGCAGGCGGGGCTAATAACCAATTGGCAACACTGGAAGAGGGCTATGAGATCATGCGAAGGGGAATGGTCTATGTCCCTGATTATGTCATCAATGGCGGGGGCCTGATTAATATTTATTATGAGGATCCAATTCGTGGGGGTTATTCCAAGTCTCGAGCTTTTGATCATGTCGCCAAAATCGGCCAAACCGTGCTGGAAATTCTCGAGCGGTCGAAGAGCGAAAAGACTCCGTCTCAGATCATCGCGAACCGAATGGCTGAAGAGCGGATTGAGAAGAAGCGCAGAAGTATCTCGTAAGAGGGCGCTATCATGAGTTCCTTTCGGCCGTCTGATCGATTTGGAATTCAAAGAGTCCTCCTCCCCTCTGGAGTTCTGCCCCAACAGGCAGACCAGTTGGATCCAGCATTGCCGATCGCAGAAGATGAGCTTCTGATTGAAGTCGAAAGCCTGAATATTGACTCCGCAAGTTTTCATCAGATTTCAACCGTGTGCGGGGGGGATTTGTTGAAAATAGAGAAGCACATCGTGGATTTAGTCAAACGACGTGGCAAGCATCATAACCCTGTGACTGGATCTGGGGGGATGCTAATTGGTCGGGTCACAGCGGTGGGTCCAGCCTTTCCGGTGAGAGAAAAACCAGTACAAGTCGGGGACCGAATCGCCACTTTAGTTTCCCTCTCTCTCACCCCTCTTGAGATTCGGAAAGTAAAACGAATTCATCCTAAGGTTGACCGAGTAGATATCGAGGGACATGCGATTTTGTTTGCATCGGGCCTTTTTTCCCTTCTTCCATCAGATTTGCCCGAATCACTCGCCCTAGCGGTTCTGGACGTTGCAGGTGCTCCCGCTCAGACTCGACGATTGGTGCAGGCAAACCAAACGGTAGTCGTGATTGGGGGTGGGGGTAAGTCGGGAGTGCTTTGTCTTTATGAGGCTAAGAAGAGTCTGGGTGTCACGACGATCGCTATTGATTATTCCGACGCAGGGATTGATCGCCTCAAGACTCTGCCCTTTGTGGATCAGGTAATTCAAGCGGATGCTAGAAATGCTGTTGAGGTGATGAAGAAAGTATCTGACGCGACCCAAGGGCAAATGGCTGATCTAGTGATTAATGTTGCTAACCTCCCTGAGACTGAAATGTCGAGTGTGTTGAGTTGTAAACGAGGGGGAGCAGTTTATTTTTTTAGTATGGCCACCAGCTTTACGCGGGCTGCTCTCGGTGCTGAGGGTGTCGGAGCGGATGTGGACTTGAGGATTGGAAATGGTTATACCTCTGGCCACGCTCAGCTCGCCCTGGATTTAATTAGGGAAAGTAAGATATTAAGAAAGTTATTTACCGACGTTTATTGCAGTTGAGTTGTTTGGCGCGGTGCTCGAATTAAAGGGGAAGTGGTGATGAGTCATCTTCATTTAGATCAAGCTTTAGTAAAGCAGTGTAGAAATCTGGCCAGGGAAATCGCGAGGCCAGTGGAAAAACTCATCGACGATCATACCACCGTCGCCATCGAGCGCGCTACGCTGAGGTTGATAGGTATTGAAGGAGCCGTGCAGTCTAACAGCCAGTGGGTGCCTCAAGTCAATCTGATCATTGAAGACCTGCAAAAAGATGGCGTCTTAGGGCGCGGGGCTCTTTACTGGTTCGCCAACGGAATGATTCAAACCAAAATGAGCGCTGTTGATCTCGGCGAGGCGGTAGCCAAGAAAAAGCTGAAGCTGCCTGAGCTTCAGCAGGCGCCGGAGAAGGAGATTCGAGAAAAAGCGCTAAACCTATGCCAACTCGCTCGCGCTAATCTGGTCAGTCAACGTGAAATGCGGGATTCGCTTCGCTCTGAATTGAAAGACTCATTTGATCCACAAGGTAAAAATGGGCCGATCCTGTATGTAATTGTTGCTACTGGAAATATTTTTGAAGACGTCATTCAGGCCCAGGCGGCAGCACAGGCTGGCGCCGATGCGATCGCCGTGATTCGAAGTACTGCGCAGTCGCTCCTTGATTTTATCCCTCATGGTGCCACCACGGAGGGATTTGGTGGGACCTACGCCACCCAGGAAAATTTTCGGATCATGAGAAAGGCATTAGATGAAGAGGGTCGAAGGCTGGGTCGCTACATTCGCCTCACCAATTATTGTTCAGGGCTTTGTATGCCAGAAATTGCAGCGCTGGGTGCTCTAGAACGGCTGGATTTTCTATTAAACGACGCGATGTATGGGATTTTGTTCAGAGACATCAACATGAAGCGAACGTTAATTGACCAGCACTTTTCTAGAAAAATTATTGCCCTTTCGCGAATCGTAATTCATACAGGCGAAGATAACTATCTCACTACCGCCGACGCAGTTGAGAATGGGCACCAAGTTCTAGCATCCCAATTCATTAACGAGTGCTTTGCAAAGCATGCAGGAATGACGGAGGACCTCATGGGGCTCGGTCATGCTCAGGAGATGGATCCCGAGCATCCCGATGTGTTTCTTTTGGAGATTGCCCGAGCTCAGATGACCCGTGATATTTTTCCAGAGTCTCCGATTAAGTTTATGCCTCCTACCCGATTTAAGTGCGGAGATATCTTTTATAGTCACTTGATGGACGCCATGTTTAACTTCGTCGGAGTCTTAACTGGACAAACGATTCAGCTCCTGGGAATGCCAACTGAGGCGATGCATACGCCACTTTTGCAGGACCGTTGGATGAGCATTAAGAATGCAAAATATATTTTTAATGGCGCTAAAAATCTGGGTAGAGAAATCGAGTTTAAGCAAGGTGGAGTAATTGAAAGTTGGGCGTCGAAGGTACTAAAAGACACTCATGGGCTCCTGAGTTTGATTCATCAAAAGGGCCTTTTCCAGGCGATTGAAGAGAGGGCCTTTGCTGAAGTGAAGCGCACCGAAACTGGCGGTAAAGGTCATGATGGTGTGATCCCAAGGGATTCGCAGTACTTGAATCCTTTTTTTGAATTGTTATAGGAATAGGTCCCATATGAGTTCACAAGTCGCAGAAGTCAATCTTAAGAAATTGCGTCCATACGGCGATATCATGGATGATGGTACTGTTCAGCTTGCTTTTACATTGCCGGTGGAGGCATCACCTGAGGCTCGCGAGGCGGCGGTGCTACTCACTCAAAAAATGGGTTTTGAGCAGGTCAAGGTTGCAACGATGGAAAAGGCTGCGAACGGTTTTTCTTTTTTTGTCATTTACGCGAAGCTCAAACACACAATCGATTTCACGCAAATTAGCGTGTTGAAGGTGGACGCTCCAAAACGGGCTCGAGATGAAGTTGACGAAATCATTCGGACCCAGATTGGTCGCAAGTTAATCGTTTTAGGGGCCTGCACTGGGTATGACGCCCATACAGTGGGTATTGACGCGATTATGAATATGAAAGGCTTCGCAGGTGATTATGGCCTGGAGAGATATCAGTGGCTCGACGCTAGAAATCTCGGAGCACAAGTTCAAAATGAAGATTTGCTTAAATTGGCGGTGCAAGAGAAGGCTGATGCGATTTTGATTTCAAAGGTAGTGAGCCAACACAATATTCATATCAAAGATATGAAGGAACTCATTCAGAGGGCTGAGAAAATGGGTCTGAAGGACCAACTTATATTTGTCGCGGGCGGGCCTCGTGTGACCCATCCAATGGCTTTAGAGTGCGGTTTTGATGCAGGATTCAGTGTGGGTACCAAACCCTCGGATGTGGCGAGTTATATTGTCGAGGAGTTTCTACGGAGACGATCACGCCGTGCAGGCAAAAAGGAAGAACCATCGTGAAAAAGAGTGCAACCCCGCAGAGTTCGATCGTCGGTCGCGAAGCAGAGCTCTTGCGTCTGAGAGCTTGTCTGAGGGCTGGAAAAAATGTTTTGCTTGAGGGGCCTGTCGGAGTCGGCAAAACGAGTCTGGCCTTAGAAATCACCCGAGAGCTGAAGAGCCTGGTTTTTCGAGTGGATGGGGATAATCGCTATTCCGAGCAGAAGTTGTCCGGATGGTTTGATCCTCCGAGTGTGATTCAGAAGGGATATACGGCAGAGACTTTTATGCCAGGGCCGCTCGTAGAGGCCATGCAAAAAGGTGGAGTGCTTTTTATAAATGAGTTGAACCGATTGCCTGAGGGCGTACAGAACGTTCTTCTCCCAGCTATCGATGAGCGGCTCATTGAGGTTCCGAGACTTGGGGAGATTCGCGCTGAGAGGGGATTTCTAGTTATTGCCACCCAAAATCCAAAGGAATTTGTGGCGACCTCGCATTTGAGTGAGGCTGTTCTGGATCGCTTCGAGCTGATTGTTCTGGACTATCAGACTGAAGAGGAGGAGACCGAGATTGTTGCCCAACGATTAGCTCCGGGGTCCTCTGATATTCTTGAGGATCGACGACTGGCTCAGGCATCCGTTAAATTGATTCGCCTCACTCGTGACCATCCCCGAGTTCGCAGAGGTGCGTCCGTGCGAGCAGCACTGAGTGTCGCTGAGATTACGAAAGAACTTGTCTCATCAGGAATGTCGATGGAGGAGGCCTTTCTTCAAGCCGCACTTCTCGCTCTTCCGACTCGAATCGAGTTTGAGAGGGACGCCGAATCGGACTTAACGCTTCGTGCAGAGATGGAAGCTTTACTCAAGGAGTGGACCGATCTCGTTTGGCAGGAGTTGGCGGATCCGTCCTTAAAAAAAAAACGCTAGCTTCAGAGCCAGCTTTGGCTGAGCCGAGCGGGCATGCTTTTAAAAGTTCACTCAGTTTCTCGAAGGAAGTTTACCAACGCTCGGAGCCTCTGTTTTTCCCACCGGAGGCTTTTGGGAACGTATTTAGCTCCGAAGCAGATGAGGACCACCCAGAATTTAAGGGCTCCAATCACTGGGATATTGCTACTCGCTACCACGAGTTTAAGGGCAAACGAGTGAGCCAGAATCTGATTCGCAAGCTCAGGGCGTTATCAGCGCAGGCCATTTTAGATCGAGCCCAAGAAGTGTTGGGTTCAGTCGTGCATCCCTTTCATCGTCATACCTCTCTCTGGAATGATGTGCCCGCCCAGGCGATGGATGTCGATTTTGATTTGGATGAGACCTTGGAACTCTCTCCATTGGTACTTAAGGATGCTACGACTCGCGAGGCGAGTCGCTTTCCGTTGACTGAACAGGATCTCTGGATGAGTTATTCAGTTCGCCGTACCCAACCCTTGGTCATAACTGTTGATACGAGTCTTTCAATGACGGGAGAAAAGCTCGCTCTCACAGCAGTTGCGATTGCTGTGGTACTTCTAGAGTTTCCTGAGGATCCGATCGGCATCGTCGCGTTCGAGAATGAGGCTAAGATCTTGAAGCGCCCCGATGAGAAGATTTCGATTCCTCAGTTGGTTGAAAGATTTTTGGACGTTCCGGCTCAAGGTTATACCCACCTCGAAGAGGGCATGAAGTGCGCCCTCAAGCTTGTTCAGGAAGTTCAGAAAATGGGAAGTGGGAAAATCCCCTCCACTGTCCTTCTTACAGATGGAAAATACACCGCAGGTAGAGACCCTGCCTACCTTGCACCTCGGTTTCCTCACCTAGTAATTCTCAAAATGGGTCGAGAGACCTCGAGCCTAGAGCTTTGCTTGGAAATGGCAAGGAAGGGCAGTGGAGCCCTGCGTGAAGTCGAGGATCTCAACTCGCTACCTAAGGTCATGTATGGCGTGGTCAAGGACCTCATCCGCGGCCGTCGGAGCTAGGGGGAAGCTTAAATGAGCTGACTAAACCTATAGATGGACTTAGAGTAGATTAATGAAGCTCCTCACTCAGCTGTCTTTTTCTCTCATGGGTTCCCTATTTCTGTGCTCCCATCTTTATGCTGCTCAGGGAAAGCACCCTGTAGCTTCCCGGAACAGGGTTGATGCCAGGATTCAGCTCAACGTAACCTTCGGTGCTAAAACCACAGAGTTTCTCATTACTCAAGACCACGGAGGTGTCCGCTATTCGGTTCGAATTAATCAGGAAAAACCGATTGAAAAAAAGAGTGACAGGGCCGATCTAGCTTATCTTCTGCAAAAATTCAAACATCTCCCGCCTCAACTTGAGGCTTCAGATCGCTGCGCTAAACAGCGCGTCGATGTTAAGGTGGTTGGAATCCCAGGACAGAATCATTATGAGAGCTCAGCGTGCCTGGATGAGAATACCGACACGGCCCGAGAACTTCTTGAAATTGCCAATTTGCTGTCCTACTGGGTGGGTTGATCATGCGCGACGAGTCATAGAAATCTTATTTCCAGAAAACTGCGCTATGCTATAATTACGCTACACGTATTCATTTGATTGAGGGGGATGGTTAATGCTCGACGATTATAAACTCAAAGGCCAAAAAACAAAAATTGAAGCAGAACTTGAAGCCGACATTGCTGACAAATTATCTAAAATGGCGCAGCACATGAAGCTCTCATCATCTGAGATTGTGAATACTGCACTCAAGCGATTTATTGCTTCGCATCACGACTTTCTCCCTCCCGGGGAGCTAAGTAAAGCAAAGCGATCGTAGTAGTCGACCGCTTTGCCCGTCATTGTGAGATCTTTTAGGGAGTGGACTGGTCGATCAACTCGGCTATGTCCATCACCTTGACCTTGTCCTGCATTTCTTTAGATTTAACGCCGTCGGTGAGCATAGTCATGCAGAAAGGGCAGGATGATGCGACAATTCCTGCTCGGGTCTCGAGAGCCTGTTCGGTTCGTTTAACGTTAATTCGGGTCCCAATTTTTTCTTCCATCCACATTCGCCCGCCGCCGGCACCACAGCACATGCTGTCGTCGTGATTGCTCTTCATCTCTACCAAGTTAATGGAGGGCAAGGACTGGAGAACGGCTCGGGGCTGTTCGTAGACGCTGTTCCAACGCCCGAGATAGCAGCTGTCATGGAAAGTGACTGATTCATCCAATGTCTTAGTTGGCTTGATTTTACCCTGAGTTACCAGTTGGGCGATGAATTGGGAGTGATGGTGGACCTCGTAATGGCCGCCAAAGTCCTTATATTCGTTTTTGATTGTGTTGAAACAGTGTGGGCAGGCCGTTACGATTTTTTTGACTTGGTAACGATTGAGGGTCTCAATGTTGGCTTTAGCGAGGGTTTGGTAAAGGTACTCGTTACCGATTCTTCGCGCCGGATCTCCCGTGCACTGTTCTTCTGTTCCAAGAATAGCAAATTTCACATTCGCCTTCTTGAGGATGCTTGCAAAGGCTCGGAGGACTTTTTTATTTCGATCATCATAAGAGCCAGCGCATCCAACCCAAAGGAGTACATCTACTTGCGAGTCCTCGGCCATGGTCTTGACATTTAATCCCTCGGCCCAGTTGCCTCGGTCCGAGGATGCAAATGCCCACGGGCTAGCGTTGTTTTCCATGTTCTTAAAAACAGTCTGAACTTCCGCAGGAAACTTAGACTCCATCATGACGAGATTGCGACGGATGTCATAGATCTTATCCGTGTGCTCGATAAAGACTGGACACGCGATCTCACAAGCTCGGCATGAGGTACAAGCCCAAATCACGTCTTCGGTTAGATGTTGATCAATGATTGGAGACACTTCTTCCAGCTTCCCGGCAAGAATTTTTTCCTTATTGTGATAAAGATTGTTCTTCAAATCTAGAATCAGCATTTTTGGGGTGAGCGGTTTTCCTGTATTATGGGCCGGGCAGACATCTTGGCAGCGGCCACACTCTGTACATGAGTAATAATCCAACGCGTCTTTCCAACTCAAGTCAGTTATTTTGGCAGCCCCATATTGCTGAACGGATTCGTCCTCGAATGGAATCGGTTTCATCGCTTTTTCGCGAGGAAGTGTTTTCAGAAAGGTATTCGGTCCAGCAGCTACGATATGGAGATGTTTAGAGCTCGGGATATAAATCGCAAAGCTGAGCACGATACTCATGTGTACCCATTTAAAAAGGGTACTAAGAGCCCCGTTGAACTCGGGAGTCAGTCCAAGATCCTTTAAGAAATAGGCGACCAAGCGAGAGATAGGCATCGAGCTCTGGTACCAAGGCTCCGCGCTTAAAATATGAAATCCATTCATCAAAAGAATTGAAATCATCAGGGAGCCAGTCAGAGTTAGAACGATGGTGGCATCCTTAGACTTGCCTAGGCCCTCGGGACGGATAATCAATCTACGGTAAAAGGCGTAGCCCACAGCAAGTAGTACTAGAAGAGTAAGAATGTCTTGCACCATGACTAGGGCGGAGTAGGCGCCTTCTCCGATGAACTCAAAACTAGCGCCTTGGTATAAAGTGCCAGCGAACTGTTCTAGCGTTCCCACAGTGATGATGAGGAATCCCCAGAAGATGGTCGCATGCATGATGCCTGCAGCTCTTTTTTTGAGTACTGCTTTCTGACCCAGGACATTAGCGATCGTTGTCAGAATTCGCTCTGGAATGCGATCCAGTCGATTGGCCTTCCCTTGATGATTTTTCATCAAACGATAGAGGAGACTGAATCGGTAGCCTGAATAACTAAAAGTAGACCCTGCCAGCACTAAGAATAGATAAGTTTGCCATGTCATAGCGAACTGATCTTAATCAGAACAGAACTTGAATACAACCTGCATTTATTGCAGATGGCATCGAGAGCTCGAACGGTTAATGTCCGCACTCTGCGGGTTGCCGAGGTCAGTGCTCTTTAATTTTTTTGAGCTCTTCACGTAGGAGTGGGATAATCGCAAATAAGTCACCCACGAGTCCATAATCAGCGAGCTGGAAAATAGGGGCCTCTGGATCAGTATTGATCGCTACAATGACTTTTGAGGTTCTCATCCCGGCCAGATGCTGAATGGCTCCGCTAATTCCGCAGGCAATGTAGAGTGACGGAGAGACAACCTTCCCGGTCTGGCCTACTTGGTCGCGGTGGGGACGGAAGCCGGCATCAACGGCTGCCCGAGATGCTCCGACGGCAGCCCCAATCACGTCGGCTGTGTCTTCCAGGATTTTGAAATTCTCCGCGTTCTTGAGAGATCGGCCACCTGAGATGACGATGGAGGCCTCGGTGACGTCGGGTCTTGCACTGTTCCCTTTCACCACCTCAATAACTCGCGTCGCGAGTGTTCCGAGATCTACGCTAGTTGTCGAGATCTCAGCGGTTTTAGAAGTATCGGGTTTGGGGATTCCTAATGCGTTTTGTCGGAAAGTTGCAACGCGAGGTCCAGAACCCAAAAATTCGACCTCAACGGTTGCTTTGCCAGCATAAACAGGCCGCCTGACCTTGATTTGATCCCCTTCGAAGGTCAGTTGAGTGCAATCACTGGCCAGACCGACACCGAGCTTGGCGGCGAGCCGAGGCATGAGATCCCGTCCGGTCGGAGTGTGGCTGGCCAAGATTACCGAGGGAGAAAGTGATTGAATGAGCGGAAAGAGGATTTTCGAGTAAGCCTCTGAAGTGTAAAATTTTAAGCCAGCATTTTCAGCCAAGTGAACTTTTTTTGCGCCGTAATGGGCAAGCTCCTGAGCCAGTCCAGCGACGCCTTCGCCGAGCAGGGCCACATGAGTTTCATTTCCGGCGGCTGCCGAAGCCCCGACGAGCTCGAAAGTTGATCTTTTAAGTCGCCCGTCCCGTTGTTCTGCGATCACTAATACTTTGCTCATAATCACACTACCTTTGCTTCTTCATGTAAGAGTCGGACGAGTTCTTTTGCTTGCGCAGCTGGATCACCACTAATCTTTTTACCGGCCTGCTTCGGTGGTGGCAGCTGGAAGTTTTTGTATCTGATTTTTTGATCAGCTTCGGAAGTTCCAACGTCGCTCGGCTTAAGCGTTTTCACTTCCTTCTTTTTTGCCTTCATAATATTTGGCAAACTTGCGTATCTTGGTTCGTTCAGGCCCTTTTGAGCAGCGATTAAAAGAGGGAAGGAGGCTTCAACCATTTCAAATGAGCCGCCCTCGATTTCACGCTTACACCTCACGCCAGAAGGTAAGTACTCTGTGCCTAAAACTACCGTAACAGAGGGAATTCCCAGGTATTCAGCGACGAGCTGGCTGACTTGGGCAGCACCATCATCAATGGCCTCTTTGCCAGTGAAAATTACGTCAAACTTGCTTTCCTTTTTGAGAGCTCCAGCGATCGACTTGGCGACCCAATTGTTATCTGCACTTTCGGGAAGGTCGACATGAATCGCTGAGTCAGCGCCCATGGCCAAGGCCGTTCTCATCGCCTCAACCACTCGGACAGGTCCAGCAGAAACCACGGTAGCGGTACTCCCTGGATTTTTATCCCTCAGGCGGAGTGCTTCCTCAATGGCGAGTTCGTCATAGGGAGATACAATCCATTTGATCCCCGTGGTGTCGATCCCATTTTGGTCAGCATTGAGCTTAATTTTAGTTTCAGTGTCAGGCACTTGCTTTATGCAAACATAAATATTCATAGTTTCCTTCTTATACCGAGACTTGGAGTGCTTGCGCAACTTGTTTTAGAATTTCAATATCAGAGCAGAGCGTAAACCGGACGTATCCTTCACCTTCACTGCCGAACCCAGTCCCCGGGGTGGAAATAATCCCTTTTTCTCGGATGAGGTTCATGACAAAATCTTCTGATTTTTGGCTTCCTGGAAGTTTGGCCCATGCGTAGAAGGTTGCTTCAGGCAGTGGGCAATCCAAACCGATCGCTTGAAGGGCTGGAACTAAAACATCCCGGCGTTTTTGGTAAATCGCTCGGAGCTCCGTACAAAAGGGTTCAGAGTGATCCAGGGCCTCAGTTCCCGCTTCTTGGCAGGCGTTAAAAATCCCAGAGTCAATATTGGTTTTCACTTGGGCCAACGCTTCGATAATTTTGGAATTACCCGCGACGAAGCCAACTCGCCAGCCCGTCATATTAAATGTTTTTGATAAGCTGTGAAATTCGCATCCGATATCTCGAGCACCAGGCACTTCGAGGAAGCTGAGTTGCTTTTTCCCGTCGAAGTAAATTTCAGAGTAAGCATTGTCATGGCAAACGATGATCTGATGCTTCTTAGCGAACTTGACGACTTCTTCAAAAAATCCGTAGCTCGCCGAAGCAGAGGTGGGATTGTTCGGGTAGTTTAGGAATAAGAGTCGGACTTTTGGTCCCTTTTTGACCAGGGTTTCAAGTTCTGCAAAATCGGGAAGAAATTGATTTTTTTGCCTGAGTCCGAATTGGAGAGATACACCCCCTGCAAAAGAAGTCGCTGTTTGGTAGACGGGGTATCCTGGGTTTGGGACCAGAACCGCCTCACCCGGATTAACAAACGCTAGAGGAATGTGAGCAATTCCCTCTTTTGAGCCAATGAGTGCAAGTACCTCATTTTCAGGATTGAGTTGCACTCCAAAGCGCCGCTCATACCAACTCGCGGCGGCTTTTCTGAACTCAATCATGCCCCAATAAGAGGGGTACTGATGGTTCTGGGGCTTTTTGGCGGCTGAGACCAGCCGGTCGATAATGAACTGCGGAGTAGGTAAGTCAGGATCCCCAATTCCGAGCGGAACGAGCTTGCGACCCTTTTTTAATTCCTCTTGTTTGATTTTATCGATTCGAGCAAATATGTACGGCGGTAGTTGCTTGATTCGATCAGCTACTTCAAAAGTGGTTGCCATCTTAAGATACTCCTAGGGATTCAGTTTTAAGGGATTCAAAATAATCGCTCATCCCCAGGGTTTTGTTTGTTTGGGGAGGTGCTTGAGTAAGCCATTTTGCTACTTGGATGGCGCCTCGGGCAAAGATCGATCGATCCTGAGCATGATGCGAGAGGGTGATTTGATCCCCAGCGCCGAAGAAGGTAACTTCATGGTCGCCGATGACTTCGCCGGCTCGGATGCTCTGAGTCTGGATCTGGTCCGGATTTTGAGGGCTGATGGACTTTTGAAGGGTTCGCGCTGTTCCACTCGGGGCATCTTTTTTGTGACAGTGGTGTCGCTCAATGATGACTGGAGTGTATTCTAGCTTTTTGAATAAGGGCGCATAATCCTTTAGAATCATCGAGAGAGCAAATACCCCAGATGAGAAATTCGAGGCGACTAAGACGGGCGTGAGTTGGGAAAGGCTTTCGATGACGGCGTAATCTTCTGGAGCCCAGCCCGTGCTACCTACTACGAATCTTGGCAGATTTTTTGCTCTCTTCACTGCCAAAGATGCGAGTTGAGCCATCACTGGGGGAAGCGACACGTCAATGACAACATCAGTGGATAGAAGAGGCTCGAGTGAGTCCCCCTTTCGAGCAAAGGCGACTACTTCGATTTCTGATTTGAACTCCGACTGAATCAGGCTGGTGATGAGAGTGCCCATCCGGCCAGTGGCCCCAAGAAGTCCTAGGCGAATCATGAATGGCCTCGAACGATTTGGCATTCACTCAAGCTACTCTCGAGTTTCCGTAAGTTTTGATTTTGGAGGGGTGCGAGAGGAAGGCGTACCTGAGCCTTGCACCAACCCAGAGAAGCCATGGCCGCTTTGATGGGCGCTGGGTTGGATTCAATGAATAGATCCCGAAAAAGTGGGTAGTATTTTGTATGAATTTCGAGAGCCTTTTTCATGTTTCCCTCGTCAAATGCCTTCTGTAGGGAGACCATTGCGCGGGGAAAAAGATTGCTCGCAACAGAGATGATTCCGACCGCCCCAACGGAGAGAAGTGACAAATAGCTAGCGTCGTCGCCTGATAAAATATCAAGGGCTCCGCCGTCTTTGGACAGTTGATCGAGAATTTCGGAAGTGAACACGGGGTTGCCCGTGGCCTCCTTGAGTGACCGAATTCGCGGATGCTTCGACAAGCGGGAGATGGTTTCTGCCGTTAGAGAGACCCCAGTGCGAGAGGGCACGTTGTAGAGAGTGACCTCGCAGTCAATCGCTGAGGCGACGGTCTTAAAATGTTCTTCTAATCCTGCTTGAGATGGCTTGTTGTAATAGGGAGTAACGAGAAGGACTCCTTGGACTCCGACTGAGGAAGCCCATTTTGAAAACTCTACGGTTTCGCGAGTCTGGTTGGATCCGGTACCGGCGACGACTTGAACCGAGGAGCCTTTCAGCTCTTGGATGCATGTTTGAATGAGAGTCTTCTTCTCATCGATACTCAGCGTTGGAGCCTCTCCAGTTGTCCCACAAGGAATTACGCCGGTAATTCCTGCATCCACCTGGTCCTTGAGGATTTTCTTCAGCGAATTAAGATCGAGTTCCCCACTCTCAGTGAACGGGGTAATAATGGCGGTCCAAACTCCACGCATTTGAGCTCCTTTTGCCTGATAACTAGCATTTTAGGGCGGGTTGTCAATCCTCTCCTCGAATGAGATCTTCCCAGGTTTCCCTCGATCGGATGACTTGAAACCGGCCTTTTTGAATCAAGACTTCGGCGGGCCTCGGGCGGCTATTGTAGGTGCTGGACATGCTGAATCCATAGGCACCGGCAGAGAGAATCGCAACCAATTCGCCCTGGTCTGCATGAGCAGGAAAGGGACGATCGCTAGCGAAGCAATCTGAACTTTCACAAACTGGGCCGACGATGTTCGTCTTCACCTTGGGCAGCAGGTGCTTCTCATGAATGGGGACAATTTCGTGATAGCTTTCATAGAGGGCAGGCCTAATTAGATCGTTCATCGCTGCATCAATGACGAGAAAGTCCTTAGATCGCCGTTGCTTTCGGTAAATAATTTTAGAAACTAATACGCCCGCATTGCCCGAGAGGGTTCTCCCTGGCTCGATTAAAATTTTCAATTGGGACGGAGCCTTTAATCTTTTGCCAAAGTGCTTCTTAATCAGTTTGCAATATTTTTGAATGGGTGGAGTCTTCTCGTCTCGATAAGTGATCCCAATTCCACCTCCCAGGTCGATGAATTCGAGAGGGCTCTTGAGTTTTTGATCGAGAGCGCATAGGAGCTCTTCGAGCCTTCCGAATGCATCATCGAGGGGCGCCAGGGAGAGGAGTTGGCTACCAATGTGGATACTCAGGCCCTTGAGATGGATACCCTTAAGCTGATCGAGGGATCGGATCACTTCCAATACTTCTGACTTTGAGATGCCAAATTTATTTTTCTTAAGTCCCGTAGAAATATAGGGGTGTGTTTTTGCATCAACATCAGGATTAAAACGCAGAGCAACGGGTGCTTTGCGATTCATGTTCAGGGCTACTTCATTGAGAAGCTTGAGCTCAGGAATCGATTCTACGTTGAATGAGTAGATTCCCGTCCCATGGTAGTTGAGTCCCTGCTGCATTTCCTCAGCCGTCTTTCCAACTCCAGAAAAGACGATCTTTTCAGCAGATACTAGTGCCTTTTCCGCTCGGTAGAGCTCTCCGCCAGAAACTAGGTCCATCCCCGCTCCCTCTTGAGCGAGGAGCCGAAGAATGGAGAGGTTGGAGTTAGATTTGAGTGCAAAGCAGATGAGGTGATTGAATTCGCTCAGTCCTTCACTGAACTCGCGAAAGGGGGTGAGAAATCCCTCTGCCGAGTAAATATAAACTGGCGTGCCGATTTTCTGGGCAATGGTTGCCAGCGATACGTTTTCGCTGCTTAGAATTCCGTTCTCATATTGGAAAAACTGGAGTGGCTGAGTCATTGACTCAGGCTTTCCTGGGGCTTGAGTCCTGGACTCGACGTCGGGCTAGGGGGTCGCTCTTTTTGGTCGCCCGCTGTAGTCTGTTCGGCCTTTTGTGGGGTAACGAGAAGTGGCGGAAGAGGCGGTCCCTTGACCCCGCAGGAGCAAAAAAGCAGAGAGACGGCGATGAAACAAAGCGGCTCAAAAGTGTGTCGGGAAGGAGTGCCAAGTTGCATAAATTACCTAAAATCTGAGGAGCAAGTTGAGAGCAATGCTTTCAATACCACCGTCTAGACGTGTATACCATCCGGGTCCGATTTGGAATAGGAGTCCAGCCCCAAGTGCAGGGAACGACGAGTTGAGCGCATTATAGGTAGCAGCAGTAGCATTCGCAGCTGCGACGACAAAACTTCGAGTCATTCCGGCATAAGCGAAAAGGCTCAGATGCTCTCCAAAGGTTAGATTGTAGCGGAGAGTGGGAACGGCGGCGACCTGAGTGTAGGTGTCCCCGGCAGGGGCGATGACTTTATACCCAAAGACCCCGAGCTCTGCGACCAAAGAATCCTGGAGCGATGAACGATGAAAAAAGACTTCGTGGGCGATGGTGACTCCGAATCGTACGTTCCCTGCGCTAAGATATTGAGCTTGAGTGAGGTTAGCAGGGTTGGGGCTGATGATTGCGCCCAGTCCAGCGGAGAGCCAAAAGGAATATTTGTCGAGATTTCGAATTTCTACAACACTGGGAGAATTCGTCTCCGAATCGACATTTTCATCTTCTAGGTCCTCGCCGTCCACTTCTTTTTCATCGCTTTTTTGACTGGTTAGGGGGGGCTCTTCCCCAGGTGGCGCAGGGGGCGGCGGCGGTGGGGGCTCCTCCACGGGGGGTGGAGGGGGCGGCTGCGATGTCTCCAGCGCTGGACTCCCTGGCTTTTGAATTAGGCTGGCCCTTTCCTCCTCGATTTCTTTCAGCTCATTTTGATCGATTGAGGGAGTGGGAGGCGAGACAAGGTCCATGACTTTTTCGACGGCTGTGAATGTCTGATTTTCATTGAGAAGCTCAGTTCCGCCATAGGATTTGAGGTATTTTGCTGCGAATCTTTTCAGTTCAGGATAAATTTTTACAATTCGAAGTGCCATCACGGGCGCTTGTGTGTCGTTCTTGAGAAGGATTAAGTGGCCGATAAAGGGGCTTTTTGAAAGAGGATCGTCGAAGAGGTAAATTCGATTTGAATTGCTCCTGGCAAGCACCTTGACTGGGTAGGTCGACGCTTCAATCGAAGGGATCGATCCTTCATCGTCTTCGTTTTGAGGAATTTTGGGGAATCCTGGAGTGCTGGCGAGAACCAGGATAAGAATCATTAAAAAATGGGATGTCTGAGATGTTAGCTGATATTTTTTCATGTCTAGGTCACTTGATTTTAACTTGCTTTAAGGCTTCTGTCGAGAAGTCGACTTTTTGGCGGTACCTTTGGATTGCGCTCATTCCTGGATTCTTGAACCTTGCAGTTGCCCAAGCGGGCCAAAGTGTTCTCGAAGGAAAAACTCTGATTTCGAGTTCCCCAAATTGGAGTGATGCTAAACAGCTGATAAAAAAAGAAAAATGGAATGAAGCTGCGAACGTTTTAAGAGTCTTGAACCTCCAAAATCCTAGAGATGCCTCAGTCGTGGACGCCCTTTCTGCGGTGCTCATTCGTATTGGTAACCGTGCTAGCGCGGTGCAGGTCCTGCTGCAATTTTCGGAAAAGCTCAATTCCAAGGAAAAACAGCGGATGATCAGCAGGTCGCAAATTCTGTCCCGAACTTTTATTTCAAACGCATGGTTTGAGCGTTACCAAGAGGGGCTGAACGCCCTTCTAGGGAAAAAATATCGAAATGCCCAGGAGAAGTTTGAGAGGGTTTTGGCAGAGGATCCGCAAAACTGCGAAGTTTTAATTAAATTAGGTCAATGTCTGATTTTAGAGGGCGAGTTTGACGCTGCGCTTCAGAGACTCAGTCTAGCTAAGAGCATCAATCCGACTGATTCCGAGGCGATTCTTTGGTTGGGTAAGGCCTACTTATCTCGAGGAAATTCTAAGGATGCCTTGCGAGAGTTAAGGTCTCTTGATCCTGAGATGAGGCGGACTGAAATTGCGGTTCTAGCCACGGCAGAAGCTCAGTCTCTTGCTGGTCAGCATGGTTTGGCCTTAAGGACGCTCCAGTTAGATCTGGATGAGCACCCGCTCCACGTTCGTGCGCTCGTGTTCTCTGCAAAAATAAAGCTTCAAACCGCGCGGACCGACTTGGACGCTCTCTGGTCAGCTCGAAAAGATCTTCAACTCGCATGGAGCCGGGTCGAAAATTACGACTCCGACGAAACACCAGATCGCGAGTTTGGGCTTGTCACCCGCCGGTCAGCTGAGGATCTTAAGTCTGAGATTCAAAAACTTTTACAACTCGTTCAGACCAGAATCGATGAGACCCCTCATCGTTGATGGATTGGCGACACGCTGAGTTGGGTGGGTCCCGTGTAGATTGCGCGAGGGCGATAAATTCGGTTATTTGCGTACTGTTCTAAAGCTTGTGCAGTCCAACCCGAGGCCCGACTCACTGCGAAAATGGGCGTAAAGTCTCGAGCCCTGAGCCCCAAGGCCGTATACACTAGGCCACTGTAGAAGTCGACGTTGGGCATGAGTCCTTTTCGCTCCAGCATTTGCTCTTCAATGGTGACTAACATTCGATGAAATTCTTCGAGTCCAGTTTTCTTGCAAGTTTGGAGAGAGAGTGTTTTAAGGATTTTTCCTCGTGGATCACCATTTTTATAAACGCGGTGCCCAATTCCCATGACCTTTTTCTTTGCTTCGACTGCATCGTCAATGAAGGCTTGGACCTGCTGATAAGAGCCAATCTCCTTGAGCATCAGCATCACGTGTTCATTTGCTCCGCCGTGAAGAGGGCCCTTCAGAGAGCCTAAGGCCGCAGTGATCGCGCTGTAGTAATCACTCGTTGTCGATGCGACGACTCGGGCTGTAAAAGCCGATGCATTGAGCTCATGATCAGCATGAAGAACAAGCGCGGTATCAAAAAGCTTCTCTTCCTCCGCGCTGGGCTCCTTTCCTCGAATCATGTTCAGAAAGTTCCAGGCGAGACTCTTTCCAGGCACTGGAGCGATAACGGCCTGCTTTTGCTCGAGGCGGGATAGTGCGGCGACCAGAGGTCCAATAGCCGACGTGAGACGGATCCCTTTGGACCGAATTCCTTCGAGGGAGTTATCTTCAGCTTCCGGATCGAGCAGACCAAAGTAAGAAATGGCCGTCCTGAGCTTAGCCATCGAGTGGGCTTGGGTTTTCGCGATCTCGGTTAAAACTGAGACCATTTCGTTCGAAAGTGGGCTATTTTGTTCGACTTTTAAGCGAAAAGAATGGAGTTGCGATTCGGTAGGCAAAGCGCCATTCCAAAGCAAGTAAACCACTTCCTCGAAAGTGCAATGAGAAGCTAAGTCTTCAATGGTGTAGCCGCGATAGAGAAGTGTGACATCATGGATAGTACTAATCTCGCTTGTGCATGCGATGACATTCTCGAGGCCTTTATTTGCTGTCTCTGGAATTTGGGACATAATAATCGATCCTTCTTATGTCCCCTCACTTACAAGATCTTTTCAGCGAGTGCAAATCCATTCTTGACTTCAATGCGTCGGACAGCCTAAGAAATCGGAAAACTACTACGGGGGAAGACAGAGTGGCGACGGAAAAATTCTTTATCGCAATTGCCGGGAATATCGGAACTGGAAAAACAACCTTAGCTCAAATGATCTCCAGTCGATTAGGATGGGTGCCTCACTTTGAGCCAGTGGGTGAAAATCCCTATCTAGGGGATTTTTATAAAGATATGGAGCGGTGGGCATTTCCTCTTCAGATTTATTTCCTGACGCACCGATTTAAGGCCCATCGAAAGATCACTGACGGTGGACAGAGTGCCGTTCAGGACCGAAGTATCTATGAGGATGCTAATGTTTTCGCGCGAAACCTTTTCGAACAAGGGATGATGGCGCCCAGAGATTATCGTAATTATTTGTCGCTCTATGAGTGCATGTGCCAGTCCCTCAGTCCTCCCGATCTTGTCGTATATTTGAAGAAGTCTTTACCCGAGCTTAAGCGCGGAATCGCCAAGAGAAACAGGGACTTCGAGTCTGAGATTCCGGACCAATATCTTCTCAACCTCAACCGGTACTATGATGAGTGGGTAGATGGTTATTCCTTGGGGAAAAAATTGGTGATTGAGTGTGATTCTCTAGATTATGTGGGGCGACCTGCGGACTTTGATCAGGTCACCCAAAAGATTCTGGAAAATATCGTTCAACATGACTTTCTATTCAATACCCCCATACCCAGAACGCTCTCATCGGCGGACATCGACGAAAGGCTCAAGTTTTAAAATTAGCCTGCCGACGAGAACCTTAGAAGTTCTATCAGAATCTTTTAAGGGGTGCAGCCATGGTACGTTTCAGAGGTCACGGTTTACTTGTCTTTTTAGCGGTCATTTTTCTAGGTGGTTGTGCGTCGAGTCAAAAAGCCCCCGATCAGGCTACCGATGCTGTCCCAGCCGTGGCGGACGGATTGCCTCCTGATTCCAGCGCAGTGAATCCGTTTGATTCAACCTCTTCAAAACAAGGCGGTACGGGTGCCTCCAAAAATGTGAGTTCGCCTTCGGGCAGTACTTCTTCAACAGGGCTTCAGGATTATAAAATTGTTAAAGGCGATACGTTGATGAAAATCGCCTATCATTCGCTCGGCGACATCTCCCGGTGGAAAGAAATTTATCAAAATAATAAAGACAAGCTCCCTAACCCCAATGCAATTCCGGAGGGTGTAGTGATTCAGGTAGATCGTTCCAATCCTCCAGCGACTTTGGAGGGTGAAATCTATTTAATTCAGCGGGGCGATACGCTCGGAAAGATCTCGAATCAATTGTATGGAACCCCCGTTCGCTGGAAAGAACTTTATGAAAAGAACAAACAGCTCATTCATGATCCCAACAAGATTTTTGCAGGGTTTGATCTTTATTATTCCCCGGATCATTCCTCGCAAGTCCTAGGTTCCAGCACGGACTCGGGCACCAGTCCTGAGGTAGGGAGCCCTGCTTTGCCTGGGACTCCGCTTCCGACTTTGCCTGGAACCTCACTTCCGTCCTTGAGTAAAGAGGCCACTCCTGGCAGCGCGCAACTGATGACGATTCAAGCGGCTGCGCCAACGACCCAGGAGCAAAATCCCGGGCTAAGTCTCCCTGGGAGTGCCCCTCAGTCTCAATAGCGGCTATTTTTTAAGTTAAGCGACGCGAAGGGTGATTTACCCTTACTAACCGTGCCGAGATTGAGTTATTCTCGATTTACCATGGGTAGGAATTTAATCGCTGGCTTATTATTTACAGTTTTCGCCAATTTCGCTTGCTCGACTCCCCAGGGGCAAAATGCAGTGATCCACTCGGATCGAAGAGAGCCGTCTCAGGTGGTCAGTCGGGCTGAATGTTCAAAGCCGCTTCAGGCACAGGTTCGGATCGTTCAATCGACTGAAGCCAAAAGTTACTTAAATAACCTGGGTCGATTCCTCATATCAGTCATAGCTAAAAATCAACCTGCTATTTACGCTGCAATCAGTGAGAGTAAGCTTCAAGTGAATCTAATCGCAGGTGGGCTGGATCGATTGACAGGTTACAGTCTATCTGCCGTCTCAGGTGGTTCACCCCAAGTTTACCTTTCAGTAGAGTTGCTTAAAAAATTAGAATACGAAAATGAGCTAGTCGCGCTGATGGCGGTGGAGATTCTGCAGGGTTATAGTAAAAAATTGAATTGCGCTTCCCCAGTGGATCAAATGCAAGCCTCATTGGGATTGAGTAGTCACTCGGGAGATCCTCTCGATCGAGAGGCGTTTCGTTCGGCTGTTCAAATTCTCTATAACTCAGGCTACGATTCAAGAGGATTGATCTCGCTCATTCAGATTTTTGAAAAAAATAGGCTATCATTATCATTGGATGAGGGGTTCATTGAGAATTTAAAAGGTGAAGTACGCAGAGAAATTGCAATTTATCCGCCTTTAAGAAATCCTATTATCCAGTCTAATCAATTTTTGACATTCCAAAAGAGGGTCCGACGATTGTGAAAGAGTTTTTGATTGAGCTCAGACAAATGAATGACCAAATGAACTTAGGACAGCAAGCTCTCTCGGAGTGGCTTTCTCAGTCCAAAATTGTGACTTCAGTCTCCCGAATTCCGGGAGACGCAAGTAATCGAAAGTACTTTCGGATTGAGGCACTAGGAAAGTCTTTTATTCTCATGAAAATGGAGTCTTTTGCAGATCAAAAAGACTCGCTGCCTTTTGTTGTAGTTGCAAGGCACCTCCTGGGCTTTGGCATTGATGTCCCTAAAATTTTAGATTTGGACGCCGAGCGCGGCTTAATTCTACTGGAAGATCTGGGAGATATTACTTTGCTCCGACAGCTCCAGGAGGTCAGTACGCCGGATGCGGAGAGGCATCTTTACGAAAAGGTTATTGATTCTCTAGTGAAGTTTCAAGTTTTTGCCTCACCCCGTCCAGGCGATTCGTCGATTGATGCATTCAAGCTGAGATTTGATTACGAAAAATTGATGTGGGAGGTGGATTTTACCATCGAGCATTTATACAAGAGCTATTTGAAGAGAGTTCTATCAGATCAAGCCCAAAGTGCTATCAGAGATGGATTTAGCGAGATATGTGCCTTTCTGGCTGAACAGCCGACTACCCTTACGCATCGGGATTTCCACAGCCGTAACGTCATGATTTCTGGCTCGGTGGGTGAGGAGGGTGCACGATTCGTCATGATCGATTTTCAGGACGCACGGATGGGACCTCAGCAGTACGACTTGGCGTCGCTCTTAAAAGATAGCTACTATCAGCTTGAGGAGTCACAGGTCACAGGTTTAGTTGACTACTATATTGCTCGGTTTGAGGCTGCTTCAGGTATGGAGATTGACCGGGCCCACTTTACGCGAGTATTTGATCTCATGTCTGTGCAGAGAAACTTCAAGGCAATCGGAAGTTTTTCATCCTTCATGAATCGTCGAGGTGACCCTAGCTACCTTAAGTATATAGGTAACACTTTTGAGAATATCCGTAAAACACTGCTGAAATATCCCCGCTACTCTCAACTGAGGGAAGCGCTATTTTTTAATTATTATTTTTAGGACGTGTTTATGGGGCAGAGCACAATTGCCAATGCGATGATTATGACGGCAGGGCTGGGTACTCGACTTCAACCTTTTACGAACGTGAGAACCAAGGCACTTTTACCAGTTTTGGGAATTCCTTCTGCTCAGTACGCTTTAGACTCTCTTGTGGCAGCCGGAGTGACGAAGGTGGTGGCTAATGTTCATCATCTGGCTCAGGATACCGCCCGGAGAATGGAAGAGCTCGACTTGAATGGAGCTGAACTGAGGATTAAGGATGAATCCTCTCTTCTTTTGGGGACAGCAGGAGGAATTCGGAATGCTTTGGATGAACTGGGCTCGCTCCCCTTTTTTAGGGCTAATGCTGATGTCATTTACGATATTGATTGGAATGCTTTGTTTCAAACTCATCTGGAACTGAGGAGATCTCGAGGGGTTTTGATCACCTTGGCGGTTTTGCCATCGGGTCCTCGTGATGCCCAGTATCCTGAGATTTTGTATGATGGAAACGAGAGGTTAGTAACTGGGATTGGAAAACCTCAGTCCTCCAGACCATTTTGGACAGGGGCCGCCGTAATTGAACCTGAAGCTTTGCTTGGAGTAACTCAGGACGGCCCGTCCGAATTCGTTCCGGAAATCCTGGCCCCCGCGATTCGCAATCAAAGAGCGGGCGTGTTTGTTGAGGATGGACTTTGGTATGATATTGGATCTCCCTCGTTATGGTTAGACACTCATTTTGATTTGATGCGGCTCTTCGAGTCAACTCATGAGAAAAATGATCGCATCCGCCTCTGGGAAAAAAGATTTTTAACAACTAATGACTCGCTAGGAAAAAACTGCTGGGCGCACACTTCTCAACGTACCCAGTTAGGCAAAAATACATTAGAAATTCAGGGCCCGTGTTATTTAGGGGGGGTTAACCAAGTTGGTGTTGAGAAAGTCCAGGTCGGCCCCAACGCCGTAATTTATGATCAAATGCCCCCATTGGGGGTAAAAATAGAGAATGGTATTGCATTTGGAGGGTATTGGGTGAAAAAATGACAGGATGACTGTCATTTCAGTTCCACGCCGGCTGAGAGTTGCGGCTTCAACTCTTCTTATTTGTGTTCCTCTCGTTGCCGTTGAGATTTTGATTGTGAGTCGCGCACCTGGATGGAATTTACCCTATCGTCGTGCACTTTACTGGGCTTTTGCCTATTTATTAATTACCGTTCCTCTTATTTCCTGGATCATTGCTGCCAGGAGGTTTGCTGTTTATTTGGCTGTTCTATTGGGTTTTGTCTGGGTTCTACTTAGCGCATCGCTTTCAATCCGAATGAACTTTCCGCTCCTAGGATTTTTTACTGTGGGGCTGATTGCCCTACTTTTTGCGCAATTCTACTGGGTGCAAATCGAGCTGACGAGGTCATTTCTAGATCCTCAGCTTTCGTGGTATCAGGGCTTACCGTCAACTATTCCTGGGTTGGTTTGTCGACTAGGTGAGGGAGAGCAGAAAGTTGAGCTTAGGGTGAGTCGAATGGATCAAGATGGGGCATTTGTCTTTTGTAAGTCAACTGAGACGGAAAAAGTGGGAGTCATGGCAGAATTAATTCGCCGCTCTCAACTCAACACTACGTTTGGCTTTAAATCTCAGACAATTAGCTGCGTCTCCAGGCCGGTCTTAACGATTGAGCGGGGGATTGGAATAGGGATACAATTTATTCGGATGTCAGGGGATGCCAAAAAAGAAGTAGGCGATTTCGTAGAGGTACTTCGAGGAGAGGGATATGTTTCATAAAATTTTGAAGGCGGTTTCGTGCAGTTTAATTTTTTTAAGTTTAATATCATGTACTCGAAATCCAGATATTGCCGGCGATCCCAAGCAACGGCTCATTGAGTATATTTCGAAGAGCTTTATGATCAAGCAGCCTGAGGATAAGTCCCAGTTATTGAGTTACCTCACTGGCGATGTGAAGGCGAGGTTGGAGAGTTGGAGTTCGGAACAGTTTAGAGACGCCTTTTTATCGAAAAAAAGAGAATTGATTAAGCTCTCTATTCGAGAAATTAAGTCAATTTCTGATGACGAGGCTCAGATCACCTATGAGTTGGTCTACAGTGAAATAAAGACGGCCTCCGGCACGCAGACGAGTCAGGCAAAAATCACCAACAAGAAGCTCTGTCAAATGGTACGAGGTGATCACGGACGATGGTATATCGCCGATGTAAAGAATATTAAGGAACTCATCGAGTTCAAAGATGAGCTTTCACTCCCTTAGTAGAGAGGCGCATAAGCGTATTGCACGCCAGGAATGGTCGTAGATGAGATATAGACCTGTGTAAAAATTGCACCAACTGGGGCTGAGACAGAGTAGTTTTGGTTTCCAGTCGTGAAGTTGAGTGGCATTGAAGTGGTGTGAGAAGAGCCTCCAGAGTTGTAAAAAACAGTGATGGTCATTCCTCCCGTTTGACTTGGTATATTGAGTCCGGCGAAATGAAGTGTGTAGGATCCTGAGGAGCCGTAGATCGCGGCGCTTCCGGTGACTCCACTGAGCCCACTCAAGGGTTGGAGGGTGCCTTGGACCAAGAGAGTGCCTGAAGGGATCGGGGCATTGTTTACTGAGGAGGAGGAACCTCCTGTTGATATTCCGAGCCCGCATCCGGATGTCATGGTGATTAAGGTTAAGATAATTGCGAGCTTGAGAGGACTGCTGTGATGGGTTACTTCGAGCGGCATCGTCTTTTTACTATAAGATCTTAGCCGCTTGAGATCAACTTCAACATCGCTATAATGGGATTATGATGTTTAGGCGATTTTATGAGTGGACCAGTCAAGCCGGATTATTACTTGTTTTTTCGGTGACTTTCGGGCTTTTTGGGGCGCTTTTGGATTCAGCTCTGTGGGGGGTTTACGGTGGAGTCTTGGGTCTCTGCGTCGCAATCTTCATCGCTCGAGCTTCTGAATCTTGGATTCTTTGGATTCATGGCGCGACGACTGAGGGCGTTTCGGCTTCCTGGATTCGGTATTTAGAGCAGGCGGGCGGGAGGAAGGCTATTCCGCGAGTGCTAGTTTATCCTCACCCCTTTCCTCAGGTGTGGTTAGCGAGGGGGCTATTTTGTACTCAGGGAACTGTGCTCTTAAGCCAGGGCTTGATTAGTTCTCTCAATGAAGATGAGCTGAGAGTCATTTTACGGCAGGCGCAAAGGAAATTGTCTCGAATTCAAATCCCTCTCTTGAGCTATGATTTTATTTTATTATCCGTATTGCTGAGGTGGATTCCCATGGGCTGGGTTGATCTCCTTTTTTCACAGCGGAGAATCACTCCCCAAGAGAACCGGACCCTGAGTCCCTGGAGTTTGGCCGTCTTTTCGATCATCTTTCCACCCCTTCGGGCGCTCGTTCAATTTGTAGTTGATCATAATAGTCGCCACTTTCAGGGCGAGGCAGAAAACGAGTTCCAGTTGGTGATTCGAAAAGTTCAAAACTCGTTGGGACCGTGGCAGAAATCGCTGGATTTGTATTCTCGTCTAGGATGCTTAGGGGAAGTTTCCGGCGAGATTGCTTCGATTTCAACATGAGACTTGTCTATCTATTCCGAGAAAGGTAAATCCTCCAATGAATATGGCACATGAAACATCCTCATCGAAAATGGATTTGACCACATTTTTTTTATCGATCTCCTCAGCCGCTTTCATGGGGCTCGGAGCAATTTCTCCACCCGGTGCAAGTGAGCCGTCTGTCGATTTGGAGTTGGCCCGTCAGAACATCGATTTACTCGAACTCATGATGGAAAAAACGAAGGGTAATCGAACACCTGAGGAGGACCGATTGATCGAGCGACTCCTCTTTGAAACCAGGCTCAAATATGTTGAAAAAAAACGCGATCACTCAAAGCTATCAGGATAGATGGAAGGTTTTTATGCGGAAGAAAAGAGTTTCTCAGTTTGCAGTGCTTTCCTTTGGGTTTTACGCCGCCTCGGCAATTGCCTCTTCTACAATAGCGCAGCCCTTAGATTCGAGTGTTTTTGTCAACTTGGCTAAGAAGATTGTTCCGTCAGTCGTTAACATTTCGACTCTTACGACGGTGAAAAGTCCCTTTATGCCGGGTGCTCAGGATGATCTGCTGAGGAAGTTTTTTGGTGACCTTTTTAGGCAGTATAATCGTGGAGGCGATTCTAGTCGTGGTGGAGATAGCTCTGAAGACGAAGATGACAGTGCTCCACCGATGAGTCCCCCGGGTGGTAACCAGCGATTGCCTAAGTCCATGTCGCTTGGAACAGGTTTCATTATCGATGCTTCCGGTCTCATTCTCACCAATAATCACGTGGTTGCGGACGCAGATGAGATTAAGATTTCCTTTACGGAGTCAAAAGAGGAAAAGCCCTCGGATGCCGAGGTGGTAGGTCGCGATCCTGAAATCGATGTGGCTTTGATCCGAGTCAAGAACAAGCGAGTCATGGTTCCTGCAGCCCTTGGGGACTCAGATGCTCTCGAGGTAGGCGAGTTTGTCATGGCCGTTGGAAACCCATTTGGTCAGGGGCATTCCGTCACTCATGGTATTGTTTCCGCGAAGGGGCGCTTGGCCCCAGATTTTCAGCTAGCCAATTACATTCAGACCGATGCTCCTATTAATCCGGGCAATTCAGGCGGCCCGCTGGTTAACCTCAAGGGAGAGGTGATTGCGATCAACAACGCAATTGATCAGAGAGCGCAGGGAATCGGTTTTGCAATTCCGATTAATTTTATCAAAAAGGTTCTGCCGCAACTGAGAACTAAGGGAATGGTGACTCGCGGTTTTATTGGCGTACTGGTAGAGCCGCTCACTCCTGATTTGGCCAACAAAATTGGAGTACCTTCTGATCTCCAAGGGTCTTTTGTCACTCACGTTTACCCAAATCAGCCAGCCGAAAAGGCAGGGATCAAGCCTTATGATGTGATTTTAGAGTTCAACGGAGCTCCTATCCATAATGGTAATGAGCTGATTGCAGCAGTTACAGCTGTGAATGTGGGAGATGCTGTGCCCACTAAGGTTTACCGGGGTGGAAAACAGTTGGACCTCAAAGTTACTGTAGGACAGAGACCGGGTAATAAAGAACAACTGAAAAGTGCCGTGGAGAAGAAAAAGAAATCTAAGAAGAAAGCCGCAGCCGTTGAGGTTGGCATGACGCTCGAGGAAATCACTCCTGAGGTTGCAAAAGAGCTTGGAGTGGCACCGAGGTTTGCAGGCGTTGTGGTCACGAATATCGCTTACGGCGGACCAGCAGATGCTGCTGGTTTGAGCCGCGGGGATGTGATTCTTGAGGTCGACCGAAAGCCCATAAAAAGTTTAGACGACTTTTACGCGGTCGTTAAAGCGAAGCAAACCTATTTACTTCGCGTTCGGCATCCAGATCCTCAGGGGCAGGAGCGGTTTTCCGTCGTGATCCTAGACCTCAAGAAGAAGTCCGAATAGAGTCGAGTTCCAAATCGCCTGACGGATCGATTGCCCTGCGGCTTCTACGCATCTCAAGGAAGCGCAGAAAGGCAGGCATTGCAATGACCGCAGCCGATACGCAGGTGAGTTCGCCCAGAACGGCCAAGCGTCCGAAGCTGACAAATGCTCGATTTCCTGCGATGAGTAAAGAGCTGTAACCGATGATTGTGGTGAGGCTGGATAGAAGAACCGCCCCACCCGTATTGCGAACCACATTTGCGATGCTTCCTTCACCCTCCTCTCGGTACCTCTGGAACACGTTGACTCCGTAATCAACACCAATTCCAAAGGTAATGGGAAGAGCGATGAAATTTAAAAAATTGATCTTCAGATGAAATCCCAGAATTGCCCCCGCGAGCCAAAGGACTCCGATCATGAGTGCAAAGAGCACCTGTCCAATGATCTTCATCTCTCGAAATAGGATTACGACGAGGACAAAAACTGCCAAAAACGCAAATAATGTAGCTCGGGGTCCATCTCTTACGACGGCATCGATCATGTCTGCTGTCACCGGGAGCTGGCCTGCGATCGGAGTTCCAGGGGCGACTGAGTCGGTAATCTGGCGAACTTCTTTCACGAATGGGATCTGCACATCGATTCGATCGGTCCCATGCCCAACGATCTTATCCACTAGAACCATTCTGCCAACGCTTCCGTCTTTCTCTTTGAACTTGCCAAAAAGTGTGGGGGGTAGATCAAAATCAGAATAGGGCCGAAATGACTCAGGCCTTAGAAACTCTGAAATTAACTTCTTTTCGGAGCTTGGAAGTTTGCTCATAATTTTAGGTGGGAGTAGATGCTGAATCTCCTTGAGTAGGCCAATTTTTGTAGTCTGGTCCTGCGGAATAAAATCGTCTAGATCTTGAATCGTAGTAAAAAGAGTCGCCTGACCCTCAGACTCTTTTTTCGCTTTAAAAGCAGCCGCAATTTTCCTAGCTTGCTCTCGACTGTGGGGTAGAATCACCATCGGAGATAGACCGTGGTGAAAAACCTGGTCGATGTAACGAGAGTAATACCCTGAGCCGTGTTCCATGCTCCATTTATCTCTCATGGCCTCGAGGTCCGCTTCGATCACCCCATCCTTAACGTTGCCGAATGTGAGAATTGAACCCACAATCAGGAGACATGAGCTGCCCCAAATCCAGACTGGATATTTCTCGACCCCCGCTGCAATCCAGCTTGTGATATAGGTTTTCCGCTTGCGTGATCCAATCGGTGCGCCTTTTCTGAGTCGGCTGAAAAAGGTAAGATAGGCAGGCATGAGGGTGTAGGCGCTGATCCAGCACAGAACCATCCCGAAGAGACCGATTAAGCCAAACTGCTTAAATCCGCGAAATTCGGTTAATACCAGCGAACCATATGAGATGCCAGCAGCCAAGGCAGCTGTCCAGGTTGATGTTGCCGTCGCGTGCATAGATGTAACGATCGCCTGCTCGTTATCCTTACCGCTTCGGACCTCCTCCAGGTATCTGGCGAGGAGAATAATCCCAAAATTAATCCCATTTCCCACCACGATACTCGCCAAAAAAGCCGAATTAGCATTCAGGTACCCAACTGTGAAGTAAGCTACGCCGAAGGTCCAGAAGGTGCCCATGAATAGGCTCCAAACGAGCGCCATTGTGCCCAAAAGAGATCGATAAAAAACGAGCATGGCGATCGTAACGAGCAACAGAACGATGATTGTAGATAAAATTAAGTCAGCTATGAGAGCAGCGTTTTCTTCAATTAAATTTTGAATATTTCCTGTGAAATGCACTTCTAGATCTTGACCGTAAGACTTGGGATTAAGTGCTTGGATCGAGGCGTCGATTGTAGATCTCAGCTGATGGGCCGCTTCGATACCCTTGCCGGGCATATAAGCTACAACGATGCGAACTTTTTCATCGGGCGTGGCATAGTATCCTCCAGGAAATCGAGAATAGACCGATGCCTGCTTCTCATATTTTTTACGAAGTGAATTGAAGTCAAATTTGGGTTCATTGACTACATTTCCGGTAAAGATATTGAGTGGGTTGTAGAGTGATTTTTCGTAGTTGATGCGGCCGTGGATAAAACGGTCAACTTTTTCAAGATCGGCCGTTTCCATCAATAGGGCCCGTCGATCGGAAAAGAATTTAATCTCTCGATCAATTTTATATTCTACCCCTGAAACAATAGACTTCGGAGCTTGGCCTAGTCTCTCGGCCAGATCCGTGACAAACCTTTTACTGGCTTGAGTGTCTTTTGAAAAAACAAGGGTAACAATATTGTCGATTGCATCTAGGCGTCGGGTTACCTCATTTAAGTCGACAATGCTTCTAGCATTTGATGGGAGAAGTTCTTCGACGTCGGTTCTTAGGTTCTTATATAAAAGTACTGTATAGTAAGCACCAACAAAACCGAGCAGAGTTCCTATGATCCCCACGAAAGCCCAATACTTCACGATCAAGCGAGTAAGAGTCTTAAACATGAAAAGTAGTATACTACAGGGGAGGGTTCTTCAGTCTCAAATTTGAGAGGTTTTAAATTCCGTTCGTAAAAAATCTGAAAGCTGAGTAGACGAAGAAAAAAGACAAGATCAATAGGGTAATCCCTAGCCAATAATAGATACGCCCGATTGATTGGGTTGGGATAAAGTGTTTAACTCGGTGCAATACAAAAGATAAAGCCAGCAAGTAAGTCCCCAAGCCAAGCACGCCACCGAGGAGGAATATCAGTTTTGAAGCGGCGTCGAAGTGTTCTGCAAGTCCAAGGCGCTTGGCCAGGGCGACTCCCATGAGCCAAGTCAAAATCATCGGGGGGTTGCTGAATGCGAGAGTAAATCCGGTCAAAAATGACCATTTTTTACTTTTCAGGGAAGTAGTCTCAAGTAAAAGATCGTGGGGTTTTTTCGATTCTTTCAGGGTGAGCGCAGAAAGTACCCAAAGAATCACCACCCCTAGCGCGTTAAAAGCTCCTAAAACCCACGGGATTTCCATAAAGGGTGCTAAGCCGTAAAGAGAAATAGCCCCATAGATGAAATCGGAGGTGATCGAGCCCAGAACCACCATTCTGGCTGCCCTCATGTGGCCGCTGATCGCTCGCTTTGCCATTTCAATTTGGGATCCCCCGAGTGGAATTGCGGCCATAAAGCCGAGGACAAAGGAGAGCAGAAATAAAAAAGCAGCGTTGGTTGGGGACTCAATCATGAGGTGCTGAGTTGAACGGTTTGCCTCACGTTCTTCTTCGGCATGATGGGAGCTGGCTTGGGCAGCTCACTGAGGCGTTTGGCAATAATTCCCGCGAGTAAGTCGATGTCTACGGTTTCAAAACACCGAACCGTGCTGCAGGTTTTAAACATTTTGTTCAGGCAAGTGATGTTTCTACAGGGACTGCCTGCTGCATACGACCACGATGGGGCTTCTTGATGGGGCGTGAGGTAGCCCGATTGAAACGAATCATAGCCTGACATTCGAGGAGGAGTGGCTCCAAAGATGGAAAGAATGGAGGTGCGATTTCTAAATAAGAATCGACCCGATTTTGAATAGCGTCTGGAAGCAGCTATATGCATAGGTCCAGTGTCGCCGGTGACGAAAATATCCGCAGAGTCAATCAGCACAGAATAAACTTCAAGTGGTAGTTCTGGGGGTATGATTGTGACCTTTTTACGAGAGGTCTGAGGAAGTCTTTCGATCAACCGCTGGCCTATTCCCTGCGCTGTGTGTCCAGCCCCCAAAAGGATCGTTGCATCCATTTCAGAAATTCGATGAAGAAGTTCAGACTGTCTCTCGAAGGGAAGGAGAGTGAAATCGCAAGCCGTGTCCGGGTTAATCATAATTACCCGGTTTTGGGCGGTCAGGCCAAGCGCAGACGCGCTTTGGTGAGCCTGCTCGATGGTTGAGTCAGAATAGGTCGTTCTGACGCCTGCGAGGTGATCAGGACGGATAGGTTGAGCTACGGTCGAGAGGGTATCCCTCACAAATCGATAGCATTGGTAGAGAAAGTGATTAATTTTCGAGGGATCATCTTCGTTTCGAATAATAGTTGGGGTGTGGGACACGAGATGAATAACGGCGGTTTGAGGAGTTGCGAGATCTTTGTTTTGGATAAAGGCACAAAGATTTAGACAGAGGTCATAGTTGCCCGTTCGAGTAATTTCACTTAGCGTGTCGATGTCTTTTTGGCTTGGAAACAGGCCACCCGAAAAGAGTGGAATGAACTTAGATATTTCGGGATTACCCTCGACCAGGGGAGTTGCCACTTTGTTAGTAACATAGTGGATTTCAGCAGACGGGAAAAAGTCCCTGAGCGCGGTCGATGCTGCCTGCATCATCACTGTGTCACCAATGTGCGTATCAGGGATCACGAGAATTTTATTAAATTTCTGAACTTTTTTCAGCTCTTGGGAATTACTTCGAGCCAGGAGTTTACTCATCTCCCTGTTTCCTAACAGCGGCTTAACCGTTGCGTCCAAGAAGCGGGAGCCAGCCCGAGGGAAATATTCGGTTAATTGACTCGTTCCAGCAAAAAGAATTTCCTGAATTTTAGGACTAATCATAGGGATGCAGCATATTAATCTCCTGTCATGCCAGAGTGCAATAGTTGTCTATCGTGTGACGTAAAATAATGCGATTTAATTGAATCACCCAGTCCTTGCAGACCTTCTTGACGAAGGAGTTCTGATCCCCATCCTTAATAGAAGCTAGTTTTAACGTTTACCAAGGAGAAAGATGCCATGGCGACTCAATTTACGCGGAGTGCTCAAGAAGCTTTACAGAGAGCCCAGTCTGAGGCGATTCGACGAAATCACCAGGAACTCCAGCCGGAACATCTCCTGTACGCCTTGACCGAGGGAGATCAGGATTCCTTCTCTGTTGTTTCCAATATCCTCGAAATCGCAGGCGTTGATCTAGCAGACTTTAAAAGGAAGGTTCAGCAACGATTGGACCGCTTGCCGAAGGTTTCCGGAGGGGGTGGACAAATCTATACCTCAAGCCTTTTCAATCGTTGGATGGTCATGGCGGAGGAGGAAGCAAAGAGGCTCGGCGACGAGTTTGTCTCGGGCGAGCACTTTCTTTTGGGTTTATTCTCATCACAGCTCAAGGATTCTGAGGTTACACGCCTGTTGAGCCAGTGCGGTGTGGGCGCCGAACAGGTGACTCAGGCAATGCGTCAAGTTCGCGGCAACGCCAAGATCCAAGATGCTGAGCCAGAGGGAAAGTACCGCGTGCTTGAAAAATACTGTAGGGATCTGACTGCTCAAGCGAGAAAACAAAAACTAGATCCAGTGATTGGACGAGATGAGGAAATTCGTAGGGTGATCCAAGTACTCTCGAGACGTACAAAAAACAATCCCGTCCTCATCGGTGAGCCAGGGGTTGGAAAAACAGCGATTGCCGAAGGCCTGGCTCAGCGGATGGTGAACGGCGATGTGCCCGAAACCCTAAAAAACAAAAAGTTGCTCGTTCTCGATCTCGGGGCTCTCATTGCTGGAGCGAAATTCCGCGGAGAATTCGAAGATCGTCTTAAGGCGGTTCTTAAAGAAATCACCTCCTCAGATGGGGAGATTGTTCTTTTTATTGATGAGTTGCACACGTTAGTGGGAGCGGGGGCGGGAGAAGGTGCTATGGACGCCTCAAATATGTTGAAGCCTGCCCTTGCTCGTGGGGAGCTGAGATGTATCGGAGCGACGACGCTGAGCGAGTACAAGAAATATATTGAAAAAGATGCGGCATTGGAGCGTCGGTTTCAGCCAGTCTACGTCAAAGAGCCTACGGTCGAGGATACGATCAGTATTTTGCGTGGTTTACGAGAGCGCTACGAGCTTCACCATGGGGTGTCGATTCGAGATTCGGCTCTGGTTTCGGCCGCAACCCTCTCTCATAGGTATATTACCGATCGTTTCTTGCCTGATAAGGCAATTGATCTCGTAGATGAGGCGGCTTCTCGGATTCGGATGCAGATTGACTCTCGCCCAGAATCAGTTGACCAGTTGGAAAGAAGGATTCTCCAGCTTGAAGTCGAGCGCCAAGCATTGAAGAAGGAAAAAGATCCTGCTTCAATCGACCGCTTGGGCCAGTTGGAGACCGAACTATCTGACCTCAAGGATCAAAATACCCGGCTCAAGTCTCAGTGGGAAAAAGAGAAAAATGAAGTAAACGCGGTTAAGAGCTTAAAGGAAAAAATCGAAAAAGTTCGAATTGAATCCGAGGCCGCCGAACGTCAGGGCAATTTAGAGAAAGCTGCTGAGCTTCGTTACGGTCAGCTCATTGCTCTTCAAAAGGAACTCGATGAATCAGCCAAAAAGACTTCTCCCGGCAGTACTGTACTTTTGAGGCAGGAGGTTTCCGAGAATGATATTGCTGAAGTCGTGGCGCGCTGGACCGGGATTCCTGTTTCAAGGATGCTCGAGAGCGAGCAGAAGAAGCTCCTCCAGATGGAAAGTCGTCTTGAGCAGCGGGTAGTTGGACAGGATAAAGCCATTTCGGCTGTATCTCATGCTGTGCGTCGCTCCAGAATTGGACTCCAAGAAAAACACCGGCCCATTGGATCGTTTCTCTTTTTAGGTCCAACCGGGGTGGGGAAGACTGAGACCGCAAAGGCACTGGCAGAGTTTCTCTTTGATGACGAGCAGGCAATGATCCGACTTGATATGAGCGAGTATATGGAGAAGCACTCGGTGGCTCGACTCATTGGCTCTCCTCCTGGCTATGTTGGATATGAAGAGGGCGGAGCGCTCACGGAAGCAGTGCGGCGTAGACCTTACTCCGTGATTCTTTTAGATGAGGTAGAAAAAGCGCATGTCGATGTGTTCAATGTTTTTCTACAGATTTTAGATGACGGGCGAGCTACGGATGGTCAGGGCAGGACTGTGGATTTTACGAACACTCTGATTATTATGACTTCGAATTTAGGGAGTCAGTTGATTTTAGATGAGCCAGATCCGGTCCGAAGAGAAGCGGGCGTCTGGGAGTTGGTACGCCGACATTTTAAGCCCGAGTTTCTAAATCGTATCGACGAGATTGTTACCTTTTCACATTTAGAAAAGGCCCAATTAATGATAATTATTGAACAATATGCTGGTCGCCTCAATCGGCTTCTAGCTGAGCGTGGACTGCAAATTGACCTGAGTCGAGAGGCTGTTGAGCTTCTCTGCGAAAAAGGCTACGACCGCGATTTTGGAGCCAGACCGATGAAGCGAGTTTTTCAAAGAGAAATTCAGAATCCATTAGCCGTCGAGATTTTGACTGGAAAATACCCTCCAGGGAGTATTATTTCAGTCGACGTATCTCAAGGGGAGTTTAAATTCCAAATAAGATAAAAAAGATCACAAAAATTAGTCAAAGATTAATTTTTTTTTCAGTCGCTGTTTGATATCTTTCGCAGTCTCTTCTACACTGATAGAGAGTTCTCATTTTTAGAGGTCTCGTAAACGGAGGGATTGGCCATGGAGATCACAGAAGTGAAAGTTTTTCCCGTCGACGAGGAAAAATTAAAGGCCTACATCACAATAGTGTTGGATGAATGCTTTGTTGTTCGTGATTTGAAGATTATCAGCGGCACTGCAGGCTTATTTGTTGCGATGCCGAGCAAGCGGAGAAAGGATGGGACCTTTAAGGATATCGCTCATCCACTGAATCAAAGCACCCGAGCAAATATGGAAAAATTGATTTTGGATGCCTATTTAGCCGAAATTAAGAAGCCAGGAGCTCCTGCCCCCCATTCTGCAGACGAGGCAGACCGAGCTGACTCGGCCTAAAGGCCCCTTCGTAGGCCCTAATTTTTGTTAGACGGACCACTTTTGATCACTTGCCTGATTGCTCCAATAGAAATTCTGTGATAGGTCTGAAATCTGTTGGGGCGTCGGCAAGTGGTAAGCTAGCGGATTTTGATTCCGCCATTCCTAGGTTCGAATCCTAGCGCCCCAGCCACTTCAAAAAAAGTGATGTACTCAGCTCACCTTGACGCTAGCCTTCAATTCCCGCTAAAACATCTAGACAAATCCCCCTGAACCCTCGTATTTTAGGGATGTGCACTCTCCTGTAGTTCAAAAAGATGACATGACGTTTACTAACACCCCCAATCTGCTCACGTTGTTCAGGATGATTTTCGTCCCTATTATTGTTGGTTTGTTATTAATTCGCCAGCCGAAGTGGGATGTCGTGGCCGCCCTTGCCTTTACTGTAGCCAGTATCACTGACTATTTGGACGGCTATATTGCTCGCGCGCACAAAATTGAAACCGTTTACGGAAAGCTCATGGATCCCTTGGCGGATAAATTTCTAGTCGCTTCCTCTCTTATTATGCTCCAAGAGTTGGGCCGAATCCACCCTGTGGTCGTGATTTTGCTGATCTGCCGTGAAATCGCTATTACTGGACTGCGGGCTTTAGCAAGCGCGGAAGGAGTCGTGATTGCAGCCTCGACCTCGGCCAAATGGAAGACGGCCACTCAGATGGTGGCAATCCCCCTGATCATGGGTCACAGTCTTTTTGGTGTGCCGCTTTATCCCCTGGGGATGGTCCTTTTGTATATCTCGCTTACCATTAGCTTATGGTCAGCGATCGACTATCTTCTGGGTTTCTTCTCTGGTCTTAAAGAGGCTAGAAAGCAAAAGACCCAGGAAAGGGTGCTTGCTCGTAAGGCCCGCCTGGCGTCTCGTTCTGCGAGGCTTGCTGCCAGGGCCAGTAAGTATGGGTTATTAGACCCACACTCATGAGGGCTATTCTTTATTGACCTGCTTTTATTTTTGAGGTCATCGCAATGATCAAAAAAGCCATCACCAAGGTCTTCATGAGAAAGACCCGATCCTGAGTGCAGTTTGCTAAAAATCTTTTCATCTTTACCATCCTTGCTTTATTCTAGTCCGGTTAAGCGATTTTCCAATGTGTGAATTGTGACACTCCAAAAGTAGGAATGTTAATACCCGGCAGATTCGGGGCTTGGATCGCAGCGAAAATTGGTGTAAAAGCAGAGGCCTCCCTGATCGGCAGATCCTTCTGCACCGAATATGCCCGGGTGGTGGAATTGGTAGACACACTCGTTTCAGGGGCGAGCGCCAAAAGCATGCTGGTTCGAGTCCAGTCCCGGGCACCAATAATTTACAAAAACACCCTAATATCAACCTCTTTAATTATACTCGGATCTGCCGGAAGAACTCCCTGTTGCTCAAGTTATTTCCCTTGGGGTACAGATCGGATTTCTAGTAAGATCATCTAGAAAATGAAAAAAAATCAAAATCAGAAGAATTCCAAATCTCCGGCCAGCGCTGGACCTAAGTCGAGAAGTCGGCGATCTAAAAAAGAAAATCAGAAAAAATTTCAAGTAAAGCAATCAGGGCAGCCTGCAGCTGCTTGGGCTCCCAAGGGCGAGGTTCGAAAGGACCGAAAGTCTGGGGGAGGCCTTCTTCCTATTGTGCGATCGGGTGGGCGAGGTCCACGAGCGGCAGGTGATTCAAAACTTCTCCATTTGAAGGCTACGGTGGATAAAAATAGAAAGGGATTCGCCTTTCTCATTTTTGAGAACCGATCGATTCCAGATGCCTTCGTATCGCCGGACCGCTCGCAGGGGCTTTTCCATGGAGATCGCGTCCAAGTTCTAATGAGGCCACCGAGTTTTGTCATTAAGATCCAGGTGATTGAGCATCGAATTCGTGAGGCGGTGGGTCGATATAGTCCGCATCCCAAGGGGGGGCAGTACGGTGGCTGGCTAATCTATGAGAAGAAAAAGGCCCGAGAGGAAATTTTCATCCCTTTTATCCCCCAGTTCCGCCCCAAGGATCAGGACTGGGTCCGGGCAAATCTAGAATTTCACTCACAAGGGGAGCACGCAGTCACCGGCTCAATTGTTGAAATGTATGGGCAAGATCTGCCGGCCTCTGCGGACTTGGCCAGGGTGGTGGCCGATTATAATCTCGTCGAGAATCACTCTGTCCTTGCTGTTCAAGAAGCTCAAGATCAGCGGCTGGAGGTTCCGGGGAAAGATTTAGAAGGACGTGAGGACCTAAGAGATCGTCACTTCATTACCATTGATGGTGCCACTGCGAGAGACTTTGACGATGCAGTGTTAGTTGAGAGAAAAGCGTCTCATTTTGTGTTGTGGGTCGCCATTGCTGATGTTTCTCACTACGTTCAAGAGGGCCGAGAGTTGGATCGTGAAGCTCGTTCACGCGGTACCAGCGTCTATTTTCCGGAGCGGGCATTCCATATGCTGCCGGGGGCCTTGTCCGAAAATCTTTGTAGCTTGAGACCTCATGAGCCTCGTTTGGCCTTGGTGGCTAGAATCGAAATGAGTCCTACAGGGAAGCGGATGAAAACCGACGTGCTCGAGGCTGTGATCGAGAGTAAGCGACGAGCCACGTATGACCAAATTCAAGAGGAATGGGAGGTTGAAAGGCAAAATCCGAACTGGATTTATAGGCCTCACTTCGATCTTTATTCAATTTTGCGTCAGGCTCGGTCTGCTCGCGGTTCGATTGATTTCGAATTTCCAGAGGCTGAGATTCTTCTTGAGTCCAATGGCGAGGTCAAATCGATAGAAATCAGGCCGAGAAAAGACTCTCATCGTTTGATCGAAGAGTTTATGATCGCTGCGAACGAAGCAGTGACTGATTGGATGATGAACAAGAAATGGCCTTTCGTCTATCGAACTCATGATGAGCCCTCGACTCAGTCGTTGGAGAATTTCCAAGCCCTGGCAGCAACGGTCGGGTTTCAGGTATCCTTGGAGAGAGCTCGCTCGCCTAAGGTGTTGGCAGAAATAGTCAAAAAATTAGAAGGGCATCCTGCTCAAACCCTGCTGAGCATGTCACTCCTCAGATCCATGAAGCAGGCTATCTACAGTTCGACTCACGGGATCCATTTTGGACTAGCCTCAGAGGGTTATACTCACTTCACCAGCCCCATTCGCCGGTATCCGGATCTCGTGGTCCATCGACTTCTGCGAATGGCTGTTCGTATGGAAAAGGCTGGGCATAAGCTCAAACCTCAGGTCCGAGAACAGCTCGAGAAAGAGCTGAGCGAGATTTGCGAACACTGTAGTTACCGTGAGCGTCTCGCTTCTGATGCGGAGCGCGACGCCATTAAGTTGAAGCAAGTCCGAGTGATGCTGAAGCATGTTGGTTCTGATTTTGAGGGAAAAGTGGTGGGAATGGTCAATTCAGGGCTATTTATCCAGATTTCCGATCCCTACGTCGAGGGAATGATCAGCGGCGAAACGATGACAGACGATCTTTATGAGTTCCATGAAGAACGGATGGTCTACCAAGGTCGGCGTAAGCGCAAATCTTACCGCATTGGGGACACGGTTAAAATTAAAGTCGCTCGAGCCGATTTAGAACGCAGGCAAATTGATTTCGTGATGGTAAACTTGACTTAGGTTTTAAAGAGCCCGGAGAAGACCAAGGAAGGCCAAGGACGAAAAAATGAAATGGATTAAAACCGGTCGCCAGCTCGGTCAGGCGGTAAAGAACGTTCAGCGTTTGCGACAGATTTTGTCCGTTTTTGCCAAATATGGCTTTGGCGATCTCGTCGATCGAATGGATCTCGGGAAATTTTTGCCGGGCCGATTGGGCGCATTTGCTGAGTCTCAGGCTGATAAAACTACACCCGAGCGGCTGCGACTCGCTTTTGAGGAGCTGGGTCCCACGTTTGTCAAGTTTGGCCAGCTCCTCTCGACTCGATCCGATCTTTTGCCTGAACCGTTTATCGAGGAGTTTATTCGCCTTCAAGATCATGTGCAGCCCCTTTCTTTTGACGTCGTAAGGAAGGTTGTCGAAGAAGAGCTGAAGCAGAAAATTGAACTCGCCTTTTCAGAGTTTAATTCAGTACCGCTAGCTGCTGCTAGTATCGGACAGGTTCATGAGGCCCGCCTCCTCAGCGGCGAACGAGTGGTTGTGAAAGTCCAACGACCGGAAATTGAAAAAATCATCGATACCGATGTTTCCCTTCTCGCTTTTTTAGCGGGGCTTTTAGAAAAGTACGTCCCAGAGACTCGTATTGTCGGACCAACGACGATTGTGGAGGAATTTTTCAAAACTCTGGCGTTTGAACTCGATTTTGTGGTCGAGGCCAATAACATTAAAAAGATTGCCGAGAATACTCGAAATATTCCGGAGATCGTGCTTCCAACGGTTTACAAATCACTCAGCACCCACAAGATTTTGACTCTGGAGAAGTTCGAAGGCATCCGCGTCAATGATCTTGAGGCTTTAGATCGAGCAGGAATCGATCGAAAAAAAATCGTCGAGTTGGGCGCTAAAACATTTTTTAAGTGGGTCATGATCGACGGCCTGTTTCATGGAGATTTGCACGGTGGAAATCTTTTCGTTTTGCCAGGAAATCGATTAGGAATCATTGATTTTGGGATCGTCGGGCGCCTATCTCAAAAGTCTCGTGACCAATTAGCTAATATGGTCATGGCGCTACTGACCGAAGATTATGAAAATCTGTGCTATGAGTACGCCGAACTGGGGGCTGCAGAGGCATCAATTGATTTTGAAGGATTTCAACGAGAGGTGAGAAATGCCCTCTCGCCTTATATGGGAATGTCTTTAGCAGAAATGAATATTGGGCGCATTCTGATCGAAGCCACCCAGATTGCCACTCGATTTAATATTAAGGTCCCTGGGGACTGGATGATGGTTTTTAAGGCGATTCTCACCATTGAAGGGATGGGTCGCACTCTTGATCCTGAGTTTGATTTACTCTCGATTGGACAAGATTTGGTCAAAGATCTAGCTAAAAATCAGTATTCTGTTCAGAGGATTTCTAAAGATTTAATATGGCTTTTACGTGATGTTTCTCAATTGATGAAGATTTTGCCTCGTCAAATTAGACTCATGTTCAGGAAGTTTAATAGTAATAACTTTGCCTTTGAAATCAAAATCCCAGAACTCCAGGCGATCCAAAATCAGCTTGATATCAACGGCAAACGCATGGCTCTCGGCATGATGGCAGCTGGTCTTTTTGTGGCTTCGAGCATCTCTCAAATGGTTCCCGGTGGGCGAATCGTTCTTGGTTATCCGCTGTTTTCAATAATTTATTGCTTCACCGGATTACTTCTTCTTTTTTCTGTTCTCTTTAGTTTTCTAAGAAAGTGAGCGATCGAGTTAATGCTCGCATTTAAAATGCATGAGTGGATCGCTCGTGCAATATTCCGCAATATTCCTTTGATACTATTGCTTTTTGATATCTGAATTAGATAGGGTCCATTAAACAAAACTCTCGGAAATATTAGGGGGGCTGTTTTGTGGTTTCTGATGCTTTGAAAAGTATTTTTGGAATAGTTAAGTTGATGGGCTTCGCGGCATTCTTGTTAGGCGGTGGGAACCAGTCCGCTGCTCGAGCCGATCTCGATCGCTCAGCTGTTCGGAAGGAAGCGGGCAGAAAGAAGTGCGAAAGGTCGGACCCCGATCAGCTGTGTTTGGCCTTGAAGTACAGTGTTTATAAGAATCGAGCGGGTCAGCCGGTTGTGAGTATGGCAGAAGCGATCGAGAATGTTCGGGAAATCGACCGAGTCTGGAGTCAGTGTAAAGTTGAATTTGAGATTGAAAGCTTCGATCCGGTCGATCCTATCCGTGATGAGCTCAATTTTAGGCCTTCTGATACTGGAGAGTTAGACGTGATTCGGCGGCGACTCGAAGACCCAGATCATCTCTTATTAGTCACCACAGGTACTTGGAATCGTGCCGGGTCCTTGGGTGGGTCTGGGGCTAATGCCTGGACTGCGATGCCTGGTGAGAATCTCTATGGAGCGATTCTTGAAAAGCCCGTTGGGCGATTTGGAAATATTATTGCTCATGAGCTGGGGCATTACCTGAACCTCGATCATGTGAACGACGCTCAATCCTTGATGAATCCGATCATCTACGATCACTCGACTTACCTATCTCCGTTTCAGTGTCAAAGTGCCCGTTGGGCGATTCGAAACTATTGGCAGAAAATGGTTAGGAACTGAAAAATCTTCGTGTTACGGATGGGTGATGTACGTGATCGATCGTCCTGTAAATGAGCCCGTTCATTCCTATTCGCCCCGCTCCCCGGAAAGGGAGAGTTTGAAAGTCAAACTGGATCAAATGGCAGGCGAAAAGTTGGACATTCCCTGCGTAATTGATGGGCATGAGGTTTTTACTGGGGAAAAAAAATCTGTAGTGATGCCCCATGATCATCGGCATATTTTGGGCACCTACCACCTCGCTGGTGAAGGCGAAGTAAAAAAAGCGATCGACGCGGCTCGAAAAGCTAAGCCTGAGTGGGAAGCGTTGGGCTGGCAAGATCGCGCAGCGATTTTTTTAAAAGCTGCCGATTTACTCTCCGGGCCTTACCGCTCCACTCTGAATGCGGCAACCATGCTGGGTCAGTCTAAGAGCGTCTATCAAGCAGAGATTGACTCGGCTTGTGAGCTCATTGATTTTTTCAGATTCAATGCTTACTTCTATCAGGAGCTCATGAAGCAACAGCCCCTCTCTACTTCCGCAGTTTGGAACCAGCTGGAGAGCCGTCCTCTAGAGGGCTTTGTCGTCGCCATCACGCCCTTTAATTTTACAGCAATTGCCGGTAACCTCCCTGCAGCGCCAGCACTCCTGGGGAATACAGTCGTTTGGAAGCCTTCTGACACCCAGGTTTTATCCGCACACTACACCATGAAGTTACTCATGGAGGCAGGGCTACCTCCTGGCGTCATTAACTTGGTTTCTGCCGATGCGCCTGAGTTTGGTCGTGTTGCCCTGTCTCAGAAGGACCTGGCTGGGATTCATTTTACTGGCTCGACTGCGACTTTTAGAACCCTCTGGAAGAATGTCGGTGAGAACATCGCTAGCTACGCGACTTATCCGCGATTAGTGGGGGAGACCGGGGGCAAGGGCTTTGTTTTTGTCGATCCCACCGCCGATGTGGATGTGGTCGTCACTGCCCTGGTTCGAGGGGCTTTTGAGTACCAAGGGCAAAAGTGCTCAGCAGCGTCCCGAGCTTATATTCCGAGGAGTCTGTGGAAGGGGATTCAAGAAAAACTCCTCGCCGAGGTAAAGACCATCCAAACAGGAGATGTTCGAGACTTTGGGAATTTTGTGAATGCGGTCATCGACGAGCGGGCATTTAATAAAATCACCGGGTACATCGACTATGCCAAGAAATCACCCGACGCTCAGATTCTTTGTGGCGGAAACGCAAATCGCGAAGTCGGCTATTTTATCGAGCCGACTGTGATTGTGGCCTCCCAGCCTAATTTTAAGACTTTGGTTGAAGAGATCTTTGGGCCCGTTCTGACTATTTACGTTTATGATGACGCTAAAAAAGATGAAACGTTGGCTCTCTGTGATCAGGCGTCGCCCTACTCTCTGACCGGAGCAGTCATTGCACAGGATCGAAGGGCCGTTGCAGCGATTCTTAAACGATTGAGATACACGGCCGGCAATTTCTATATTAACGATAAACCCACGGGCGCAATTGTTGGGCAGCAACCTTTTGGAGGTGGCAGAGCCTCTGGTACCAACGATAAGGCTGGGAGTGCGCTGAACTTGACCCGGTGGTTATCTCCTCGGGCATTGAAGGAAACTTTTAATCCTGCGAAGGACTACAGGTATCCGTTTTTGGCTAAGGAATAGTGATGGGTCTTCTGGGAGCGCGCGGCCTGAACCGGCAAGTTGAAGGCATTTCACTGCGCTTGGCCACTTTGAAAGCTCTCTTCTCGCAGGCCAGCATGCCTATGCCTGCTGACTTGGAGGTCCTAAAAGATCATTTCTTAGTCCTCGATCAGCATCTGGCATCAAGTCCTGGATTTTCTTTCAATGGAAGGATTCTGGTCCTTTTTTTGGTTTTTACCGGAAAATATCCGGAGCAATTCGCTTTAGCAAAGTGGGCCACCCATTTAATTGGTGATGGAATGCCTGCCACTCTCACGTCTTTTCTCAGTTCTCTCGATTACAGAGCAGAGTTGAAGTCGAGCGTTTTCATTCAGCTCAAGCCAACTTCTAGAGACACTCTTTATGTCGATGTTTCCAACACTGTGGATCATCCTCATAACGGAGGCATTCAACGAGTGGTAAGACAGCTCTCCCTCAGTTTAAGGGAGCAAGCCAAAAACGTCGCTTTCTATCGAATCGACTCGATCAGTGGGCAACCCCGACTTCTTTATGAGAGCGAACTCGAGCGCCTTGTAAATTTTAAGGGCTTCGACAAAATGGTAAAGTCCGATGTGGCTTTGTTTTGGTCCTCATCTCTGACTTGGGCCATTCAGGATCTTTTCCTAAAAACACCGTTTCGCATACTTCGATACGCATACGAAGACTTTAAGTATTTGCTCAAAGCTTACTATGGCAGATGGCGTGAAGATTATCTCATGCCGTGGTCTAAA
>CANFJX010000008.1 GCA_947447665.1 Bacteriovoracaceae bacterium
CCAAGAGATATGACCAAGAGATATGACCAAGAGATATGACCAAGAGATATGACCAAGAGATATGACCAAGAGATATGACCGAGAGATATGACCGAGAGATATGATTTGACGCATAGAAGCCGCTCAGCTAAGTTTCATCTTGGCAAAGGGGGCACCTATGTTTCTGAAAGAACCAACGCTCGATCCAGCAGCAGGTACGACCGATCCAGAGATCATTTGGCTCAATACGGTCTACCAAGGAGACACCTCCCCCCAGCTCACGCTACGAGCAGTGGTGATGGGTTCATTTCTCGGAGGGTTTATGTCCCTCTCCAACCTTTACGTCGGACTCAAGACTGGCTGGGGATTGGGAGTTGCCATTACGGCGTGCATTCTGTCATTCGCCATTTATCAAACACTCATGACGTTATTCCCAAAATTATTCGGTAGCCCCATGAGCCTACTCGAAAACAATTGCATGCAATCCACGGCGTCATCGGCAGGTTATTCTACCGGTGGTACTCTCTCGTCGGCGATTGCGGCCTACCTCCTCATCACCGGACGTTCGATCCCATGGGCAGTTCTTACTGCCTGGACTTTTTTTCTCGCATCCCTCGGCGTGTTCATGGCCATCCCGATGAAGCGCCAGATGATTAATATTGAGCAGCTCAAGTTTCCAAGCGGAATTGCTGCAGCAGAAACTCTGAGAAGTCTCCACTCCAAGGGGGCAGAGGCCACCGCAAAGGCCCGATCTTTGGGTCTTGCGGGTCTTTTTGGTGCAGCGATTGCTTGGTTTCGAGACGCAGGTAAACCGTTCTCGATTCCAGCCCTGCTTCAATTTCCTGGAACCCTCGGAGGGCAGCCCTGGGCCAACTGGACGATCTCCTTTGAAATGAGCGCCATTATGATCGCCGCCGGCGCGATCATGGGATGGAAAATTGCCTGGTCAATGCTCCTTGGTGGGATCATAAACTATGGCCTTGTAGCACCTTGGGTAGCGGCGCACGGGGGAATTGACCTATCTCATTTGGGATACCGAACTATTGTGAGCTGGAGTACTTGGACCGGCGCCTCAATGATGGTCACATCGGGACTACTCAATTTTGCTTTTCAATGGAGAACCATTGGTCGCGCCCTGGGTGAGCTCGGAAATCTTTTCAAACCAAATCTCAAGTCGACGACTCAAGGAACTCAAGTCAGCGGAGCTGTCCTCACGTCTCGGCAGCGGCTCAATGCAATTGAGGTGCCGACATCTTGGTTTCTATCAGGCACCCTACTTTCCGGAATGGGCTGTATCGCGGTCCTCTATTTAGCTTTTGGGACCTCCATCTGGATGGGGATTCTCTCCGTATTGATGACGTTTTTCCTCTCTCTGGTCGCCTGTCGTGCGACTGGAGAATCTGACATCACTCCCGTGGGGGCCATGGGCAAAATCACCCAGCTTCTCTTTGGTGCGATTGCACCGACAAACCTAGTCACTAATCTCATGACTGCGAGTGTAACCGCTGGAGCGGCTGGATCATCGGCAGACCTACTGACGGATCTCAAAAGTGGTTATCTCTTGGGGGCTAATCCAAGAAAGCAATTCATCGCCCAATTTATCGGTATATTTGCGGGCGTTCTCGTGGTGGTACCTGCGTTTCACCTCCTGGTGCCCGACGCGTCTGCTTTAGGAACCACGCGCTGGCCCGCTCCCTCAGCTCAGGTCTGGGCAGCGGTAGCAAGACTTCTCTCCAACGGCTTACACTCACTCCACCCCACAGCACAGGTGGGACTCGCCATCGGGGGCCTCATAGGGATCACCCTTCCACTTTTAGAGAGGCGTTTTCCAAAGTCCTCTCCATGGATTCCATCCGCGACAGGATTGGGATTGGCGATGGTGATTCCGTTTTTTAATTCACTTTCGATGTTCATCGGAGCCTTCACTGCTCTCGTCTTGGAAAAACGGTTGCCGAAAATCTCCGAGAAATACGTCATCGCGGTCAGCTCAGGAGTCATCGCGGGTGAGTCCCTGATGGGCATCATCGTTGCCCTCTTGACCGCTTCAGGCATTATTTAGCCACAGGGTCGGCCTGGCTCCAAAGCTCGTCGAAGTGCTTACGGTAAGTTTCGATAATTTTTGGATTGGCGAGGTAAACCTGGTTCTCATGATTCGCAGTGGCGGCATGGTGAGTATAGTTAAACGACCCCGTCTCGATCATCTTGTTGTCTACAATCGTAAACTTATTGTGGAAAATTCCGCGCTGATGTCCATAACGGATGTCAGCGCCTGCTTTTTTTAGCAGCGGCACGAGGGAGTGATTCCCTTTGGCTTGCCGGCGATCCACGATGATCCTCACTGGAATTTTCTTCGATTGGACGAGAATCTCATGAACCAGCTGGTCCAAGTTGATATCGTAAATCGCAATATCCAGGGACTTCTGTGCTGACTGCACGAACTTGATCAGCTTAATATCGCAAGGATCCGCAGGAGAGAAACACACTTCTAAGTCCTGAGGAGGCCTGACCATGACTTCGTCAATCATGCGCTTGGCCTGTGCCATTTGAGATGACTGCCGAGGGCGAGCCAGTGCGCCAGAAGTTGTAACCAAAATCGCTGCCAGGAGACCTAATCGCATTTGAGTTTTCATCGCAGTGAGCTTTATCATTTGAGAGCCCTTGCTTCTAGATCGTTAAAAAAAAATATTCCTGATCCGAGATGTGTCATTTATGACACCGATCCTGACCGTCAAAACCCCGTAATTCAACTCACGCAACTCATTGTAATTCCCGATAAAGAAGCATGATGAATTTTCTATAGATGAATTTTCTATACAAGACTAATTGACTCAACTTTAAAATCCTTTCATAATGATTCTTAAGGGGAATAAAAGAATGGCCACGGCTCCGCTTCAAAGATCAAATCGATGGGTGCTCCCAAGGCGGTGCTATTCGCTTTTGCTCCTGATTTGCTTTCTATTTGGGCTTAACCTGATCTTCGGGAAGTTATCCTTTGCCAACCCTCCGGCTCCTCCCCCCGCGCCCCCGTTCCATCCTGGCCATAGCCCAAGCCCCCTCCCTCCTCCCGTTCAGAGTTCTGAAGCATCTACCAGGGCTGAACAAAACGAGAAAAGTATGCTCGTTCCGCCCAGTATGTCAGCGTTCCAAAACAGCGAAAACACCCTCTCACCTAACGGCGGGATTTGCGGCCATGCGGACGCACTCGGTAAGGAATACAACTGCGGAGGCACCATCAACACTGCGCAGACCATGCAGAACGCCAACATGATGACCATGATGATGGGCCAAGTGGGTACCCAAGCGGGAGGAATGGCTGTCCAAAACTCGGCCATGCAACCCGGAGCTACCCAGGCAGCTCTGATGAAAAGCACCGGCACCTACCAGATGGCCACCGGAGGAGTCAGCGCTGCGATGGGCTCGGCGAGTCTTGCGATGGGAGGATATCTCGTAAGCCAAGGGAGCCGACTCCGCAAAGCGGCCGATACACTTGAGTCAGCAGCGAACGGCAAAGACCCTAAAAATTTGGATCAGATATTTAGTCAAGCCGGAATGAAATCAGGGAGCATATCGGACAAACAGATTTTTGCTAAAACAGCAGCCAATCAAGAGCGGAATGTCGCCTCCCAAGCCAGCATGGCGGGAGCGATGGCGATCATGACTGGCTTCCAGCAAGCGGGCTCAGGTGCCGCTACGATGGCGCAAGGCGCGCAATCCATTGCCCTAGCGAATGCCTACTCTCAGCTCACGCCAGCAGGCGGATCCGCTGTCACTCCTTTTGCTCCCGATTTTGGCGGCACCGCTACCACATCCGGATCACCCACGGCAATTACCGGCGATGGACAATCAGCCGCATCCGTAGCAGCATCCAATCCGGCTACGACGGCTCCTCCCATCGGCCTCGGCGCCCCCATTAATCCAAACGCGATCCCTTCAGGCCCGCCCGATAATCCCCCCGTTCAGGATCCTAATGCCTCTAATGGTCAAAATCAGAGTGGTATGAATGGTGGCAGCGGACTGAATATGGGTAGTGGGTCAACCGCCCCGGCCGAACCCGCTGATCCCTCTAATAACCATCCCGTGGCAGCACCTCAAAATACAGCGGGCGCAAGCTATGACTCGTCAGGAGCACTCCCGCGAGGCACAGGGGGCGGAGCGGGTGGCGAAGGTGGAGATAACCCCATCGCTGCATTACTCGCGGGGATGCAGAAAAAAGAAGAACCTGCGCAAAAAACTGACATCCGGTTTTATGGCGGAGGCGAACAGAACATGAGCGCCATTCCTTACACTCCTTACGGAAAAGACGCCGATTTGATGAAACGAGTTTCCGATCGTATTCGGTTCGAGCATCAAACAGGACGTGTGGGTACCTAAAATTATTAATTAAACACTTAGGGGATTTGTTAAACTTAGGGGATTTGTTAAAATGATGAAGAAATTTGAAAAAGAATTTAAATCCGCTACCCTCGCAACTCTTTTTTCCTTTTCAACGTCCGTCATGCCACTTCCTGCACTCGCCGATCCAACAGCCAATCCAAGCCCACCCACCAACGTAGGGGCCAGCCTTGAAAAGGTCAGCGAGGTAAGCACCAACCAGTCCAGTTACTACTGCGACACGATCTGCAGCAATCAGAGTGCCGCCTCTAAGAGCATTACGGGTGATCCAGGAGCCCCATGGGGAAGTGACGATGACACTCTCTGTGCAGGGGTCATCATCAACAACAACAACACCGCTTGCAGTGTACAAATCACTCCCGCAGTAGCCGCCTTAGCCTCAAAGGTCAAGGCAGGAAACCCCAGTACTCCCGGGAGCTGCACTAGCGCTGCCAACATTTTTTCACTCTGTCAGATCCACGCCAATCCCACCACCCTCGGCCCTCTCTGCTCTGCTTATAACGGCGCAACCAATCCATTAGTCACCAACGGCGAAATCGGACTGATGACTGTAGAATCGTTGACTGTCGCTGCTTGTGCAATAGCCACTGTACTCGACTTCACTGGATCGCCTTCAGCTCCCATAGCGGATCGCGCGTGCGCTGCCCTTGGCATCATCGACGGCGTCACAGAAATCGGCATAACCACGGCTATGACAACCAATGCGAATATTCAAGCCTACCTCGACAATGCAAGTATTATCGGGATGAACAATCAATCCTTTCAGGGCACATTTGAAGGCCTAGGCGCCGCTCAAGTGGTCGTTGGCGGAGTTGCCGGGGTAACTAGCTTGCGCGGAGGCCCGAAACCTCAAGACGCTGAAGGTGCTGCTAACGGTGGCAAAGCTGGCAAAGGTGCTAATCAGTCTAGCAAGAAGTTAGTGGAGGAGGTTGCTGATACGTCTGCTAAGAAGTCTTCAAAGCGTATGGCCGGCAGTGCCATTGGCCTTGCCCTGGCTACCGCAACCCTCGGGATGCGAGCTGCGGCGTTTCAATCGATCCAAAATGCTGGACAGAATACCTGTCGCCAGATCATGAGCCTTGCGGGAGGACCTTCAATCCATGTTGGCCCTGGGAGCGGCATTGCCGGCGGTGGGTCCTCTACCAACGTCACTGCGACTGTTGGATCATCTGGCAGCGGCAGTCCCCAAGCCACTTTAAATAGCTTTATGTCATGCACGCAATCGGGAGGATCAGTGAGTACCTGCGCCTCTCAAAATGGAGTACCCTTGAGTTCTGCTGCGAGTGCGGCACTCGGTCCGATCCTCAACCAACCCGATGCGTCGAATCAACTCAACTCCGCACTCCCAAACCTCAACGCAGTCATGAGTGCTGCAGGCAGCGGGGGAGCCGGAGCCGCGATGGGCACCGCAACCCCGGGCGGTCTACCTCAATCACTCGCGGACGAGCTTAAAGGCTTCCAAAACGTCGTAGCTCAAGAGCTACCTAATTTGTCTACCCATGGTTTGAGCAATCCTGCGGCCACGAGTGGTGGCATGGCCAGAAATCAAGCTTCGACCACTGACCTACTCACCTTCGGGCAAAATAGAAACCTGGCCAGTGCCTCGAACACGACTGCGCTTCAATTCAAAGGCGCAGCTCTGGACCCAAGAGTCCAAAACTCCTCAGATATCTGGCACACTGACTGGAAAGGCTCAATCTTCCAGATCATCTCTGCCCGCACTTCTCAGAGCGCCTCCCAGGTCGAACAGCTCGAGTGGAGCACTCCCCTCAATCGAGCGATGCATGGACTAAAAAATACGCCTGCCTCAATCAACGCCAAATCTGCAGCAACCTCGCTTCATCCTTTGATTTTACCGAGGTAACGGAGCTGAATTCATGATTCCATTCGTACTGCACTCTTACCGTCGATGTCCGTTTGCGATTCGAGTTAGAATGACTCTAGAAGAGAAAAATCTAAAATACACCGTGATCGAGGAGGATCTCTCTCATCCGTCAGAGGAGCTACTGAGGCTCCATCCGGAGGGCAAAGTTCCGCTACTCATCCACTCGGGTGTATCGATTCATGAATCTGCCGTGATCACCGAATATTTGGATGAGATTTCTGGACCTCCCTATTTAATGCCGACTGAGCCTCTCGCTCGCGCTCAAGTGAGGCTCTGGACATTTTGGTGTCACGAGTTTTTCAAGCCCGATCTCGAACTTTTTAAGTATGAGTGGAATCAAATTAGCGAAATCGAAAGGACTTCACTTCTTGGGCGCCTTCGCGAACACCTGGCTAAATTAACTTCGTCTCTAGGTCCACATCCTTTCCTCATGGGCGAACAGCTGACTCTCGCTGATATTCATCTTTTCCCATTCTATCGTCAGCTTCAAAAATCTCGCCCTGACTTCTCAACCTGCTTCGAAGCCGCGAAACTCGATCTCTGGTTAGAACGAATCACTTCACGCCCCAGTTTTGAGCGGGTGATGCGTAAAATTGCCCCTTGAGTTTTGGCTCGGTCCTCGTAAAATCCCAGTTGCAAAACGACCGATTTGCAGGTTATACAACGTTTCTCGGTAAGAAATCCGAAGGCTGAGTGGGGCTTTAGCTCAGTTGGTAGAGCGCTTCCATGGCATGGAAGAGGTCAGCGGTTCGACCCCGCTAAGCTCCACTGAGCCTTCGGGTTTATCGACGAATCCTTAAACGTAATCCACCGTGAACATAATTCTCTAGCTGGGGAACGACGTCTGCGTCTTTCAAAAGAGTCTCAATCCACGCCCTCCCACCCCCTTGAAATCCCTGATCCGCTGCAACCCGCGCCAATGCTCCCGCTACAATAGCCGCGGCCAAATCGGCTGATGTCCCAACTGCGCGTCCACCCCGCGGTTCAGCTACCATCAGATCTTCCCCTGGAGCCGCGATCTGGACATCATTTTTGCCGTAGTTGGCGGCCTGTCGTCCACCCTGAACGATCCGATCCCGTGAGTCCACACCTGTCACGACGAGCACCTGATTAACCTCAGCCGCATAGGCCCCCGGAAAGGCCCACACATGAGTCAGATCCCATCCCCCATCGCCCGCAGAGACCACCACGGGGACGCCCTTAAGCTTTGCGTACTCGACTCCCTCCTTCAAGGCCTGAGAGTTGACCGACGTGCTCCACCCGCAAAGGATCACCTGTGCACCATGATCGACGGCGTAATGAAATGCAGCCAATAGGCTCGCAGACGTCGTAATTCCCCAGGGATTAAAAACTTTTAACGCCATGATTTTTGCCTGAGGGGCGACGCTCACTACCATGCTAGCGAGATGAGTTCCGTGCGCGTGGTCGTCGTATGGATGGGAGTCGTTTGAAATAAAATCCCACCCATATCGATCGGGATCGGTTTGATCCAAACTCCACGGGCTCGGATTAAGCCACAGAGAGGAGTGCAGCACCGGGTGATTGTAATCGACGCCCGAGTCAATCACCGCCACAACGGGATTGCCCGCTTTCATGGCCGGGGCGCGATCCAACCCAATTTGACGACCCCAAGACGTTGCACCCCCCGACAGCTCCCGTGAGCCTATGTAGGGATTGCGATGATAGTTTTGGTCATAAGCAAAATAACGATAAATGCGGTACGGGAGGAAAATCATGTCGGTCAGACTCTTAGCAAACGCTTGAGTTTTGGTGAGGACGGGTTGCCACTGACCGGGATTCTCAATGGGTGGCAACTCGATCTGAGCGAAATTTTGGGAGGGCAGTTGAATCGAATTTACCGACGAAGGTACGCTGGGATCCAGCGAAAGAGCAGCGAGTCGCGAGCCACTCTCCTTTGCAGCAGCAATCGATTCCACTTGCCTCACTAAAGCACCCTGAATCACCAGACTGGCATCTCCTGCAACCACCTGAGCTTCAGAACCACACTCTCTGCTCGCAGTCACCCGCAAGACGACCTGGGGATGATCCACTAAAGCGTAAAAAACGCCGGCTCGGACCTGAGAGTTGGGCCCAGTGCCCAACAAGACGGTGCCATCTAGGACGATCGCATCGACTCGAGCGACGAGGGGTACTGAACTTAAAATTTGCTCAAGTGCGCTGAAAGACCCCGTAATTGATCGATTGACTGCTTGCAGGATTGCATCCTTCCTAGCAGCCATGATGCCCACGCTGTAGCCTGAGTAGGCGCCCACGGCATCATAATAAAACCCTTTACCTTGAACCGAGATGTCATGAAACTCACGAGTAGCACCCCCACCCGATGGGCTCACAGGAAAATCTAGATGCAAACGGAGGCGAAGCGCAGAATGATATTCGGCATATTTTACGGTAAGCCAAGCAAATAGAAAATTAATACTAAACCCATCTCCTAGATCTAGCCCTGAGCGCCGGTTCAAAGGATCCTGCCCTTGATCGGCAAACGAGGACCCAAACCAACTCGGCTCCTCACCGCTCATCTGCAGCGGGAACTCATTTTTTATTTTCTGATCACCCGAATTAAAAGAAGTCCTGAAATGCTCGTCAAAGCCGTAAAACATGCGGTCTCCACGCGCGCCTGTTTGAAAAGTCAACGCGCGGACCTCAACCTTCAGAACCGCTGAAGGCGTCACGGAGCCTGACCAAAGGTAGTGTTGATCATCCTTTCCAATTTGCATTTGGGCCCGCATTGGAGCCTGAGAAATCGCGTCCGGCATGGAGACGAGAAATTGACTCGACTGAGCGAGATCCGTCATCAGGCGGCTCTGAAAATCCTCTCCAAAAGACTGAAAGTTGCCGTCCGGCATCTCGATTTGTACATCCTCGACCTGAGCGAGCTCGATCACTTTTTTGCCATCAACGGATGCCGTAGGATTCATTGGGCGCTTAGCCGCTGCATGAGCCCAGCTCGAAAAAAACACCACCTCACCCAGAACTAAAAGGGCGAGTGAAGGCTTCACGGGATCGGTCCTACGTGAACCATCACCACATCACCGGCCTGAATGATATCATCCTTACTTGAGGCGCTGAGACTTCTCGATCCGACGATCTGATCCACGAAGGCCACGCTCGACACCGCATCGACCGTCGTCGTATGAGCATATGCTAGCACCTGAAACACTTGGCACACTCCAGAGCTTCCTCCAGGGGCAGGCGCGTAGATTTCAAACTCCTGATTAGCTGCAATTCTGGACTGATTGCCGGCATCAAAAACTAGTAGACCTCCCTGTGGGATAAACTCACGCACATGCGCTTGCCAAGGGATCTCATTGAGGTGAGACGACTGCCCTAACTCAGAAATTCCCTGGTTAATGATCTTCCGCATTAGATCTCCCAGCGGGGTATTAAATAATAATTGAGGGCCAGTGGAGATCATCCCAAAATCCACCTCCAAGGCCAGACTGCCGCCAACGGTGGCGTGGTTTGCCGTCGAGGCAGCGACCGAGGTACAAACCCCCTGAGAACAACTCAAGACCGCAAAATCCATACTAATGTTACCGACATTGAGCTGAGCTTTTCCCGTCACTCCCGTCACCACAGGAATACTCCCTTGAGGATTAAATCCGATCGAGAACCCGAGCTGAACTGCATTCAGCTGAAACGTGCTCACGGTTGCTCTCAACTCCAGATGAGACTCACAATTGGAGTACGAAGCTTGGACGGATGGTTCGGTGGGGGCAAAATTTGAGTTATTTGTTACTGCAGTATTTAGAATCGACTGCAAGTCAGCCTGAAAGTTAGCAGACGAACCGTTAGGGAGTTGAAAGATCTGGGTACCCACAGGCATTAAAATGACCGGGCGCACCGGATTGGCCACCGTTGCCTGGGCTGTGCAGGCCGAGGGAGCAGCCGGCTTTTTTGCAGCCCCATGAGCCATCGGTGTGAACCCCAGCAATAGAGCCGGCAGCACAGGCAGAATTTTTTCAGGAAGTGAGATTCTCATTCTTAATACCATACCTTTTTAGTCGGTCTTTATTCTTCTCACTATCATGAGGTATTTTTTTATTTTTTCAATATAATTAATTGAAACAACTCGCTTAACATTGACTCGCTGCAGAAAGTGTTTGAAATGAAGAACAAAAGAGTGATCACTAAAACCCAAAAGAAACGTTACTTTTTCATACTCGGAACGGCCGCGGGAGCCCTCGTCATCGCATCTGCACTTATCTGGGAGCAAACGAGGAGTTACTGGAGCGGGCCGTTGGGAATCTCTGCCAAAACTCAGAGATTACAACCCACCCTCATCTCTGAAGAGAGTGAGATGACGATTCCGTTGTTTTATTTTATTCTTAATATTCCAAAAAACTTTTTGAACAAACCAATCCCCTACCAGATCTCCTATAAAAAGGGGCCACCCAGTCATTTTATTTCCCAGATCGAGGGACGGATGGACACCGATATTCAACTTACTTTTGAGGGTCCAAAAACCCCGGAGCGAATATTGGAGCGAAGCAAAATTCAGAGTTGCCTCACCTCACCTCTGAGCTGGGAATGTCTGAGTACGCGTGAGCTAGTTCTCCATCAGTATGTCCAAAACCCCGCCTCACAGAACCCGACTGAGTGGGACCTCCAATGGTTTCAGGTCAATGACTCGACCCTCTCCGCCGAAGAGCAAACGCAAGGTTTTTACCTCCAGGCCAAGGACTCGACCCATACCCTCGATCAATGGATCTTTATCCAAGCAAGCGGTGCTCAGCAACTCATCAGCCTCCGCAGACCTAACACCCCTACCGGCCAATCTGCCTTCGACCTCGTATCTCAGAGTATCGCCTCCATTCGGACCTATCCTGATTTAAAATATGGTCGTGAATTGATTAACCGTACCTTAGCCGAAGTGAGACTCGAAGCGATCAAGAACGAATCCAATCCCGCGTTACGTCTAAAACAGCTCGTCGAAACACAAATTCTGTTGATTGCAAAAGTCTCTGTCGAACCCGACAGTTTAGATTCTTTTTTTCACCTCGCAGGAACTTCGACCCTTTTGCTCAAAAACGCCGATCCTGCGCACTTTTTCTGGAGTTCCCTTGCTCAGGGAAATCTCCGTGCCTCATACCTTTATGCTCATGACATCGCGCCCTTAGATCCGAAGACTTCACAAATTCAAGCATTTTGGCTCGACACGAACATCACCGACTAAAATCACCTTTAGAACGTCCTCACCTCATCCGATAAACCTTAGAGAGTGATGAGGATATTCATGAATTGGGCTTATTCAAAGAAAACGAATCATTTTGCCGCGGCGCTTCTCAGCATTCCTGCCGTCCTAAGCGCATGCACGCAACTCTCCACGCTCAACACCTCAACCCCCTCTATAGCGACCGCTAAATCCTTCGTCCCCACCGGGACGATGGCAGCAAAAATTTTCTTCTCCAATTCTAGCGATAACGCGAGTGGGAGCTTTGATTCGTCCAGCATTAGCGCCGCTAGTTCAGGCACTAGCTTGACTCAAGCGACTTCTGCAACCGTATTTCATCTCGGCCTACAGCCCACTCGAGTATTTAACCCGGATGGGACCCTGCTCGGGTCTCAGCAATACAACACTGATGGGAGCGTCAACACAGCCAGTATCAATCATTGGCCAGCTTGGCTACAGTCAGTTGATATTGGAATTAGTGGGCCCAATAATCCTAACGCCACCAGTATAGCGTGCGCTAACTTTGCCGGCTCAACTACGAATGATTTGGGTGCGATTTGTAATTTGGGCTCATCTCAAGTGCCTTGCGGAGCATCCAAAGGACAGTTCCGCGTGAGTGAGGCGGACTGCACGAGCAACACCCAAACAGGCATCGGAGGACCCAATGACGGCGTGTATCTCCGTGCTGTTTTTAATCGTGGCTCAACCGGATTGGGCCCAACAGAGAACATTCTCGTGGTGATCGAATACGTTGCAAGCTCTCTCAATCCAGCGCCAATCAGCGCGAACAAATGTTTTTCGGAGAGTGGATTATTCTCACCAGAATCTTGTTCTGATTTTGTATGGAGAGCTTACCTCAAACATAACGTGGCTGAAATCACTCAGCCTTTTTTTCTACTGATCCCGCCGATGGTCAATTCCCTCTTGGGTTTCGCGCAAAACTCCGTCTCCTCAGTGGGAAGCAATCCGAGTACTCGGCAGTTGGTTTTGCCGCTCGCAACTGACCCAAACTTAACTGTCCTCCAAATTAGCCGAATAAAATCAAATTTTACGAACACACTCAGCTCTACCTGCTCATCCAGCAGCCCGCTTTGTGCTGGAGTGATTTTTAGTTCAATGACCTTTTACCGGATATAACGGAGAGATGTTTTGACTCGAGGCCAAGAAATTTCTTATCTTCTCAAGCACTCCACTCCATACGTAATGTATTGGACAGGAATTGCTCTAGCACTGGGGAGCTGCGCGGGCGACCCCATGAGCCTGATCGGAGCCTCGGTCAATTATCAAAGCCCATCCGCCCAGGCCGCTATCAGTCAAGGACTCTATGCCGCTCGGGTTCAATTTACCTATCGGGATTTTTACACCGTTACCTCCCCCAATCCCAACACCAGTTGCCCCGGTGATGCGATTAATTTCTATGATTATGTCGCTACTAATTCTTTGTCTCAGGGGAGCCCGCTCCTACTAGCCAACTCCAGCTCCAATCCAAGCCAGACGATACGACCTAGTTTCATTAAAAATGTATCTGTTGACTTAACGGATGCTAATTCAACCTCTCCTCTTAATCAGTCGATGGCTTGCTCTTTTGGGAGCTCAACTGGATTTGCCCCCACCTCTGCCTGTGCGATCTTTGACCTGAGCGCCGCAACCGGGACGGACTCGCCGGTCGGTGGGCGCCTTCTCATTCTCGGTGGGACCCAAGCGCTTAACCCTGCCGGAGTTGAGCCTAATCCCACCAGTAGCCCCCTCTTATTTTCGATCGGAGTCAATGCCGTTCCCGCCGTTGCCGCAGGGACACTCCTAGCACCAGGCTTATATCCCTCACCCGTCCCCAGCTCCGCGATTTCAACTTGGAGTAATTTAACGAGCTACCTCACTCCTTCGACGAGTCGATCCTCAACCAACCTACTGATCTCTGGCACCCCCCCACAGGGACTGGCGGCGGCTGCTTCATCGTATGATAATCCGACCAAGCAAATCGTCGTTTTCGGGGGCTCATCCTATCAAACCAGCAGCGTGACGAACGCTAGCACAGTCATGCCCACGACTAATAATACTTGGAGCATGAATACCTCGACCGGCCTGTGGTCCAGCATCAACAGTGCACCGAACGTCTCCAGCACCATCACCCAGGCGGGGACCACCAGTCGGATCAACCAGGGACGTGCATTTTTCGGAATGGTCGCTACTGCTGGGATGGCAATTTCTGAGCTGGGCCAAAGTGGGAGCGTAGGATCCAGTCATCCAGGAACTCTTGAGCCCCTCGACGCTCCGGTCGACACGACTGAAAGAATTATCATTACGGGCGGAATGTGTAATTACTCAGGGGTATCAGGTCCCAACATTTGCACGGACACTCTGAAGTTCAATCCCACCTATGGACCCGAATACATCGACGCTGCGTTGACGACCAATTCAATCGCCACCTCTATGAACATATCCCCGGTTCAGTGGCTAGACAGCTACCACACGCAATCGATGAGCAATACCAACTCACAATCCCAACTGAGCCCGTTTTTCCCCATACCCTCTCCTTCGCCTATCCCGACTGTGCCCTACACTCAATATGGTTTCGGAGCCTATGGGTTTGGAATGGTGCCGCTGATGAATAACAATGGAGGCAGCGGGGGTTGGTCAGCAGGATCCAACTCCCCTGGGGCCAGTTACTTACTCACGGCCGGAGGATTTTACGGTTTGCCAGGCGTTCCAAGCTCCAGCAATACTCCAACACAAAATCCAGATGGATGCATTGCATCGAATGCATCACCTGCATCACCACAAAACCAATGCGGCGGACTGGGTCTCTTAACCAAATGGGGGAGCACATCAACGAACTCCTCCCTCGCCAATGAGGCTACGGCAGAGAACTTCATCTCTCTCCCCAATCTCATCGACTCTGCCGCTACCCAAACTACTCCAGGTCAATGGGTCAGTTACTTAGACGGAGGAACTCAATCCATCACTCCTTGGTATGGCGCAGGAGCCGTGCTCAAAGGCCTTCAGATCAGCGGTGCGACCTCCAACGAAGTGGTTTATTTTGGGGGTACTACTTGTAGTGACTTTATCCAATCGAGTTCAACTTTTTCACCGCCTTGCACAGCGACCTTTGCAAATCCAGGAAGATACTGGAGTTTTGGCTCTAATCCAGCCGCCTTTCCCTTCACCTCTCCTTCGTCGATCACCATGCAGGGAACCGTCCCAACAAATGGTGGAATGGCCGCAGCCCGCGGACTCGATCCCGTTGGAAACCCAGTCATTGTAGCATGGGGAGGGATGCAATCCAGAGGCAGTGCTGACTTAACAGGAAATATTTATTACCTTTATAATAACAGCGGCTCACCAACGTGGGCACAAGCATCCCCCACACCGACGACGGTAAAACCCAAGGCGCTCGCCCACGCTTCACTCGTGTATAGTCACGTGACTGGCAGTTTTTATCTCTTCGGGGGTTATGATCCGAGTCAATCCTCGAGTTTTGCTGTTTCGACTACCTGGAAACTGAGCTTTTCCTCCTCGTCCACAGATTGTGGCAAGAAGGGCGGCTGCCAATTTCAGTGGACGCAACTCACCCCCAGTTGCTACCCCAACTGTGTCACACCGACTGCACGCTGGGGACACCAGGCCGTCGAAGTTAATTACCATTACTTCAATGCTCCAAACGAACCCACTTGTCAAAACTCTGCTACTCCCTGCTCTTTTGGAATTTTCATGGAGGGTGGACAATCATCTCCCCTCTCTAGCTCGTCGAGTTCTAATTTTTTGACAGATCGCTGGATGTTTGACCCAACGGGGAACCAGGGCCAAGGTCATTGGCAAAGAATGGGAGAACAACCTCCCCGCGCTTTCGCGTCCATGACTCAGATTGATTACTCCACTCTGAATGGGGGAACACAAAATGTTGCCCTTCTCTTTGGTGGTGAAACGGGACTTCAAAATCCTGCCTATTATTCTAACGGCAACTACTTCGTCCCGCCCACGCTGGGTGACACTTGGATGTATGACTTCCAACTCAAAAATTGGAACCGAGTTCAGCTCCTTGGAACTCGATACAATGGGACGAGTATTCCAAGAAGTTTAGACGAACGCTCTGCTCGAGCCTCATCACTGATTTCAAATCCAAATTCAAATGAAAACTCACAGATCCTGACACCCCCTCCTTTGTCTGGGGCTATCATGGTCACTCGAACTCTCTCCCGAGCTACCCACGCAGTCTCAGACTCACCAAAAACCTTAGTTCTCCCCGAAGTCTTCCTTTTTGGAGGGCGAAACAAGGAAGGAAAACTACAACCACTGGACCATGTCTACAAGTTTTGTGCAGGTAGTACCGGAGAGAAGCCTTATCCAATATCGCAAAAAAACACACTGGTTGGACTACCCGACGATGCGACTTGTGATGCCTACGATCCAGTGAACAATCCCACCTCTCCTAATCCACAATCCGGATATAGTGGGCGATGGCTTTTTAAAAATCCTATCACCCCGCTAGCATTTCCAAGCGACAATCCGATCTTCTTCAACACCTCCCAAACGGCAAGTTTTTTGGGTGCTGGAGCCTACGACCCTCAACACGACCTCATTGTGGTTTACGGGGGACTCACTGCAGCTACACCCGCTGCTATTGCTGGAGTCAGCTCTCCCAGCGATTTCTCGACTCTAGCCGTCACGCAGACCTCACAGCTGACCACGAATGGATCAGACGGTGGAATTTTTGAGTATACGCCACCTTCCAAAGTGAGCTCCTCGGATGACAGGGCAATCAACGGGACTTGGAATTACATCCCAGCCTGCAACCCAAGCCTAACTCCATCGGGACGTTATGGACACAGCCTCGTTTTCGATATCGCCCATCAAAACCTCATTTTGAGCGGTGGATTTAACTCAAGTGGGCAACTCCTCACCCAGACTCAAACCCCCAGCACGTCAAATACTTCCTATACGCTCCCCGAAGTTTGGACCGCCACCCGGATCGATGCACCTCCGGGCGGTAACGGTGCTCAAGTAGCTAACATGGGAACCAATTTTCCCTGCTACCTCTGGTCACCTGTCAACTCATTTGGAAACGCTCCCGGCACGGGAACCCGTCAACCCATGCAATCTGGAATCGCCTATGCATCGACGCTCTTCATTCCCTCAGTGGGCTACAACACGGGATATTATACTCTCAACGGACCTGCGTGCAGTGGTTCTGGCACAGTCTCAGGAACCGATCAGAATATCGGCGGAGTTTATCTCGATATCGACCGAACGCAACTCGGCACGAGCGAGAATCTTCTCCTCTCCGTGACTCTATTTCCGCTGGGCCCTACTAACTTAGATCCTGACGGTAACCTCCTAGCCAACAACCAGGCGGCGAGTTTCAGAGTGACCCTAGTGAAAACGGGACAGACACTCAGTGAGCTCTTACTAGAAACTCAACCCAGAGCTTTTGACTACTCCAACACCACCAGCTACCCGATCAGGGCCTACGATGTAGCGCTTTTAACGCCCCCCGTGGGACAAATCCGTGAAGAGCAGGTGATGATTCCACTTTCGATGGATTCCACGATTGATCGAATCCGAATCGAACGAGTATCAGGGACCGGAATAATTTTAAACGCAAGTCTCTCACGACTGAAACCAAAACGATAAAGAGGTGACGAACTTTTGAGCAGTGACTAAAAATTGGACAAAAAACGGAGACCCGAATCAAGAATAACTCTTCAAATCCTATTGAAATCAATCTTGGAGAATATTCTAGGTACTTAAAAAGTGCATAAATATTGCATTAAAATTAAGTAACGAAAATTTTTTATGACGAACTTAAAGGACTTATCTAGATCTTTAATCATCCTCTGCGCAGGGCTTTTGTCTATTTTGCCCCTAAGTTCGTGCACCAATTTATTTACTCCTTTGTCCGTCCAACTCAATGTAGGCGATACCCCTACTTTTTCGCCCACTCCCGGCTTATTTCAAATTACCCAAGTCAATAAAAACACCCTTCAACCCACCCAGATCTTAGACATCGTCGGAGATGGGTCAGGTCAACTCGGCACCTTCTGCGCTGCCTCAGACCAGAGCAATCCCAACACGACCACAGGCACAAGTGCCTGCGAGTGTACTTACCAATACAACTCCCCAAGCCAAGGGAACGGAACGATCAGTCAGCCCGTGATCTACCATGAGTCTAATTTGGTTCGATGCAACTATGCGAGCAGCGGCTCAAGCATCATCCCCTACGATGTGACATCGTTTAACGTGTTAGTGACGCTCATTAGTTCGAGCGCGTCGAGTAATCCAGTCCAATTCAATTTTGCCGGTTCTTTGGGCTTAGACCCCACGCAAGCATCATCCTATCAGAAGATCTCGCGATATTTTTGTAACAGCATCATCACAATCACTTCTCTGCTAGACAAATCAATTTACGACCCAATTCAGTCAGTGAATCCCTACTTTACGTACCCCCTAGATTATTACACAAATAACATGGGAAGCTCTCTCGAGTATTTTGTCAATAGTGCGAGCGAACAGCCCACTCCAGCCGACGAATGCCCTGGTCCCGCTGCCTCTTCAATCCCCATTTGGAGTGTAGCTGACTACGGTGGAAGTATGTCCATCGACCCGCCAAGTTTGGGAGCAAGCTGTAATCCTGCAACGACGGTTTGTGATCGCTCGACGTTTTATTTAGCCACCGCGCCCACCGGGATTTTATCCATCCCCGTAAACGCCGCCATTGCTCCCACCGTCGTCTCCAACGGGGATTCACAAGGCAATTTTACCACTGCCCCACCCCTCGGTTATGGAGCTCATAATATTTCGACCGGGCCAGGAGCGGAAACCTGTCCCAGCTCAACTTATATCCCCCCTGGATACCAGTGGGTCAAGGTTTGGCTTTTTCGAGCCTCAGTACCCATCCGATCACAACCTGCGCCCGCGAGCCTCAATTTAGCCTCGATCGTCTGTAACCCGGGGGATTGGCAAGTCAATTCAACCAGCGGGAGCGGGAGCGGAACCGTAAATGCCCCAATGTTCGGTGCCTGCCAGGACCCTTATTCTATAAATAATGCCAATACCGCTCACGGAATCAGCGACCTCACCCAGACGGATTACTTGGCAGATCGAGTCATTATCACGACTGCAACCACGGGCGATCCCAGTTCTCAATGCGTCCAACTCAGCACCGGCGGTAGCACTGCAAGCGCGACCAGTCCTAATTCATGCACAACCTCGGCAACCCCTAGGCTACCGGGAGTGGGCTGTGGATCAGCGGGAGGAGATTTCTGGAACCTCGTCGCTCCGAACCCAGCCCCATCTTCAGGAGTGACCTGTGCCGCAGGTACCCGTGGTGCTGACCCGCTCAATCTTTGCGAGGGGAAAATTACATCCGCGGGCGGCGGGTCCAATTTAGCGCAACCTAAAATCACCAATCTCACGGCCACTGCCAACTTCGAGAGTAACAATCGGTGGGATTACCTGTTTGTAGTCACCCCCACTACGATCAATACCAGCGACATCGTGAACTCAACGAGCCAGGGACAACAGTTCATCCCCCAACGAGGATACACCTCTGCCGACTGCACTTCCGCTGGCGTCTGCGGCGATTCGAGCAAGGTTCTCACCTACGGACCCTTGCTCAACGATATTACGGTATCAACCGACCCCAACGCTAACGACCCGCAACGAACCGGAGTATTCCCGATCTGCGCAATTCAGCCGAAGAAGGCGCCATAAATTGATTTAAAAATTAAAAAAAAGGGTCCAAACTGAGAAGAGTTCAACCCGAGCAGCAGGGAGATTCCAGGTGAAGAATAACAAAAGATGGACCGGAGGGTGTACACGACTCTTATTGGCTGTTTCGGCAACATTTTGTGCCCCAGCGTGCACCAACAACTTTTCACTGCCGTCCTACACTGCCTCGCAGTCTGGGACTCCCAAATCGGTTTCCAGTCCGACCTCCGCCTCGATCTCTCTCCTCAGCATCTCGTCCGTGAGCACCTCGGCAGGGAGCACCTCGGCAGGGGGTTCGACCATCCCGACCTTCAACGTCAGCTTTGACAGCTCGAAATCCACGGCAAAACTTTCAGCCTATTGCAATCTGGTTAATCTAACCAGCTCGACCACAACTGGATCTGGGCCGATAGCAAAACCCTGTTCCTGCCAATTTTCTTGGAATGACGCTAATCCAAACAACCTCACCACCACCGCAATCGCCCGCAAGGTGCTCACGACTCCTGCCACAATCCAAGACTGGCAGCTGAGTTGCCCCGCCCCTGACGTTTATAATTCGGATATCGTCAATGGCACACAAATCCAAGTGACCGTCGTGCCCTCGACGAATAATCCGAGCCGCTCTCAATTTAAGATCAACTCATTCAACTACACTAAAAACAGCGTATCCAATGGCGCTAGCTTTCAGGATAGTAATGGAAATTTTTACGTGAATATTTTGAGGTACTCTTGCTACCAAAATATTACGCGAGCCATGATGGTTCACTCCAAAGTCACTACGAGCCAATCCAACTCGGGCGCTAGCGGCAGCTATGCTTATGCATCTCAATTTTGCGTTGCATCGGGTTCGGGCGGCGGATCGCCCGATGGATGTCCTCCTTCTGATAGTCCCCAGCACTCAGCTCAGGCCAATTACTTCAACCTGTACATCCGGTCCTCCGAAAGCGGCGATATCAACGGAGTTAATTCTCAATTTACCTGCCCTAAAATCAAAGAGCCTCTGAATCAAGCCGGTTACTGGCCCCTTGACGCCACTTTCGCCTTGTCTTTGGCACCTTCCGTTGGGTTTACGGTCGGGGTAGTCGCTCAAACTCAACTCGCTAACGGAGTGTCTGCCTCTAGCAGTTGCTACCCCACGGGGACGACCTCATCCGGAAGCAATGCGGGAGGAACGAGTGCCCCCTCCACGGGCATGATCAGCACTTGCCTCGGATTTGCATCCATCCCCAATCCCAACGGGACCTGTCCGAGCTTCAGAGATCAAAATCAAGTGATCCACCCCACGTTTCGACTCAGACGCTACGTCGCTATCTATCCTCTTCTCTATGACTCGAGCGGCAAACCCCTCGCTGGAACTCATCAGGGACTGGACACGATCTATGTCTTAGACCGCCCTGTTTCCGGAAACAATCTTGCCACCATTGCAGGCCCTAAACCTTGTCCGTTTGCTTATTTCGATCGAATGGCGGTCACCGCTCCCCAAGGTCCCGGATATGTAGCAACGAATAACTCAGCGTGGACCGGGAAAAATGTGGATGGCACCCAATTTCCCAATATCGACGGAAATGACTATTCGGGTTGGCCTTCTTGCTCAACATCTCTCATAGTTCCGGTGACGAGTAATGGAAGTGCCCCCTATTTAGCCATCCAAACTATAAACCGAAATAACACCGCCCCAGGCTCGATTCATCAACAATACATTCGACCAATTCAGGCGTTCACCCCTAATTACATCGAGGATACCGCTTTCCGAGCGTGTGCACCTCAGGCCTCACCCTTTCAAGACCCCCCTCTCCACTTTGCACGCCCGAGTCCAACCTCTCAAGCGGTCGCTTGGTGCGCGGAGGCCTATCCTACCCAGAATGATAATCTCGTGAGTTTAGATCCTCCGTTCACTTACCCGAGTCCCAACCCTAGCAACACGTCCTCTGGGGTGATTGCCCCCTTCACATCTCACACAGTCAAAAACACCACGGGTAATTGTAATGCGACCGCACTGACCTCGGCCCTGATTCCCAAACCTTATCCCCCAAATGGGATCGGTAATCACCCTAGCTCGTGGCAATGGGATACAAATGGCTACACGTCGCAGACTTGTGATCGAACGATTATCAACCAAAACATCGGAGGCTACACGGTCATGCCCCTGCTGGCGAGGACCTCTGACGTTGAGACTGCCCTCATCAATACTCCCTCCTACCAATGCAGCATCACCTACGACCCGACCGGTGGTAAAACTTTTCCATCTGGGGGATGTTGTGGTAGTGCCAATGTGAGCCCTACATCAACCAATACATCATCTCATCTCGAACCCAGCACAGCCTGCACGCCTCCCAATTACTAATGAAAAAAGAAAATGAAGCTAAGTTAACAGACCTTCCCGCGGCCCCATCCGAGAAGGGGCCTTTTTTACCTATAATTTACGAAGATCAGAATATATTAATTCTAGACAAAAGATCTGGCACCCCCTCGGCTCCCCTATCCCACTTGGAGACGGAAACCGCAGTGGGCTCAGCTCTAGCCCACTTTCCCGGTCTTGCAGGAGTGGGCGATCAACCACTCGAGCCAGGGCTTGTCCATCGGCTCGACACAGGAACGAGTGGAGCCCTAGTTTTTGCAAAAAATCAGACAGAGTTTCGACGCCTTAAGCAAATTTGGAAGGACAGAAAAATCGAGAAAATCTATCGCGCTATATCCGTCAGGGATGAACCCCTACCTAAACTCCCCGCCCGTTTAGATTTTCCGCTCGCCCATCACGCAAAATCTAAGAAAAGAATGATCACACTCCACGATCCGAAGATCAAACACTACCGAGGGCGACCAATCCCTGCTGTGACTCGTATCCTGAGTGGATTCCAAATTGAATCAAACTCTTTCTATGATCTCACCGTTCAGATCGAAACCGGAGTCATGCATCAAATCCGCTGCCACTTAGACACTTGGGGCGCACCCATCTGGGGTGACCCGATCTACGGCAAAAAAATCCCACATCCTCCCACGGAGCGTATGTGGCTCCATGCATGGCAGCTCAAATTTCAGCTCGCAAGTGGACAGTCGCTTGAGGTAGAAGCTCCACTGCCCTCGACGTGGCCGAAGTGAGGAGAACTCTTCAGCCGCAGCTCTCGCAAAAGGGGGCCTCCGCGGATGCGCTGGCCTCGCTATCTCCCTGTGGCTGAGTCGAGAGGGGCTGAGAAAGTTTCGAGCCGTCGCGATAGATGGCAATCGCTTTAAGACCAAGTTTCCAGGCCTGCTCATAGAGCGTCTGAATCTCTCTGACCGATGTTAAGTGAGGAAGGTTGACAGTCTTAGAGATTGACCCTGAAACCCAAGGTTGAATCACAGCCAGCATCTTCAGGTGACCCAGCGGAGCAATCCACCGCTTGCCGTTTGGACCGTTCGGATGGGCGCAATCAAATACCGCCAAATCCTCCGTACGCAGATGAGGAGCACCCTCCAGAGTGAAAGTACTCAGAACGGTTTTTAGGATCTCAGAGATTTGAACATCAGAATAACCTAGGCTATGGAGGGCCAGCTCAACCGACTGATTCACAATTTTAACTAGGCCTCCCCCAGCCAATTTCTTAAACTTAACGAGTGCAAATTCAGGCTCAACACCCGTGGTATCGCAATCCATGAGCAAACCAATGGTTCCCGTCGGAGCCATCACAGTGACTTGAGCGTTACGATACCCCTGTTTTTTACCAATTTTTAGTGCATGATCCCACTCGTCCCTTGCTGCCTGCACCAACTCAGCAGGCACCGCCGGAGCTATGATCTCATGAGCCGCCTGTTGATGCATCGCGATCACTTGGAGCATCGATGAGCGATTTTTCTTAAACCCCTGAAAAGGACCTAGAACTGAAGCCATCTCGGCACTGACTCCATAGGCGTGACCACACAAAATCGCAGTCAACGTCGAGGCCCAAGCTCGTCCCGATTCACTGTCGTAGGGGATCCCCTTGCGCATCAAAAACGCTCCCAGATTTGCGTAACCCAAACCTAAGGGTCGATAGTCATGAGAATTTTGTGCAATTTTCTCAGTAGGGTAACTCGACAGGCTTACCAGAATTTCTTGAGCAATTAAGAAAGTACGACAGGCCCTTAAGTATCCCTCTTGATCAAATTCTCCGTTCCCCTTGAGGAACTTCACTAAATTAAGTGATGCAAGATTACAGGCGGAATCATCTAAGAACATAAATTCAGAGCATGGATTGGATGCTCGAATCGGACCCGTCTTTTTGCAGGTGTGCCAGCGCTGAATGGCGCTGTCGAATTGAACACCCGGATCAGCACAGGCCCAGGCAGCTTCTGCGATTTTATGCCACAGCTCGCGCGCCCGATAGGTTTGAAGTACCGCTCCCGTCGTCCGAGCTCGCGTGACCCAGAAACCATCGCGCTCCACAGCGCTCATAAACTCATCAGTCACGCGCACAGAATTATTAGAGTTTTGCCCTGACACGGTCCGGTAAGCATCGCCCTCGAAATCCGAGCTGTAGCCGGCTTTTACCAAAGCCGCTACTTTCTTTTCTTCACGGCTTTTCCAAGTAATAAAATCCTCAATCTCCGGGTGATCGAGGTCCAGACAAACCATCTTCGCAGCGCGACGGGTAATCCCACCGGATTTGGTTGCCCCAGCTCCGCGATCGAGAACATCTAAAAAACTCATCAGACCCGAGGAGTTCCCGCCGCCAGCGAGTTTTTCCTGCCGCCCTCGAATTTTTGAGAAATTAGTGCCCGTGCCTGACCCGTACTTAAATAACCTGGCCTCATTTTTCGCCAGCTCAAAAATAGACATCAGGTCATCCTCAACTCCCTGAATGAAGCAGGCAGCGCACTGAGGGTGAGAATAGGCGTCTTGGGTCGGTGTGACTTTTCTTTTTTTCGGGCTCCATACAAAATTACCGTTCGTGCCCCGGATCCCATACTCTTGAAATAGCCCTAGATTAAACCAGACGGGAGAATTGAAAGCACCCATCTGATGAATCAATAAGTAATTGAGCTCATCTTCGAAGGCCTGAGCACTGGCCGCACTCAAGTACTTCAATCGCTTGGCTTCGGAACCAAGAGTGCGGGTCATCCGCCGGATCACTTGCTTAATTGAAATCTCGTGTTCGGTTTTCGGAACTCCTGCTTTTCGAAAGTATTTGGAAACTAAGATATCCACAGCCAGTTGGCTCCAGTTGACTGGAACCTCGACGTCTCTCATCTCAAAGAGCACATGGCCCTCATGGTCACTGATCTTAGCCGTGGTCCGGGTGTACTGCACCTCGTCCAAAGGTTTGGACTTTTTTGAAGTAAAATACCGATCGAACTGAAGGGTCATCTGCTTTTCCGATCAGACAAACTTTTCTGTAAATTCGCCATTCTGGTAATTATACAATTTTTTCTGACCATCGACTTCGGTCTCGACATTAACCGGGCGTTTCCAAATCTCACACAACGAACGCATGGTTTCTCGAGACCAGCGACCATCAAGGTCTAATCCTTGGTGCCGGTGCCATAAAAGAAGCTCACCCTTGTTCTGAAAGTTTCCGTCCGTCACATAGACAAAAGGCTGCCCCATGTTCGTAAGCTGAAAGAGGAGCTTTTCCTTTACTTTCTTAAAATCCCGCTCAGCAATCTCGTACTGATTGGTTCGCCGGTTGAAGTTATAAGTGTAGAGCTTAAATCGATCTACAAACTCCTCGGTCAGATACTCATCAATAAAGGTCACGTCGTTACAAACGCGGCGCACTTCGAAGATCTTTTGACGCCCTAGGCCTAATTTCAAGTCCCACTTGGCTTTGGCCACCATGTCGTCGCACTGTTCATAGTCTTTACCAAATTTACCGCGATTCCAACGATCCTCGATGTCTCGGAAGAGCTCGATTCCCACCTTATAGGGATTGATCCGACCGGGCTGCATGGCCATCGTTCCGGCATGGTGGTCAGCAAAATCAATCACCTCAGAATCCTTGAGAGCCTTTTGAGTCATCATTTTCGAGTGCCAATAGGAGGCCCATCCCTCGTTCATGATTTTGGTCTGTCCTTGCGGGGCGAAGTAATAGGCCTCGTCCCGGACGATCGTGAGAACATCATGCTCCCAGTGCTCGAGGGGCGCATTTTCGAGGAGAAACTGGAGAACGTCTTTTTTTGGCTCAGGAGGATTTTTCTTATCCTTTTGCACCTGCTGCTCGAGCTTCTTACGCTGTGCCGCGAGAAACTCTGGAGGATTAATATAATGATCCATGTACTGGCGGTCGGACTTAATCCGTCCGGGTTCGGTCGATTTTTCAGGAGCCTCTTCGGCGTCTCTTCGTTTAGGATTTAAAAAAGGTAAATGCGGATCAATCAAATTTTCGAGCGCTAGACAATGATCGATAAAGGTCTCCACTCGATCCTGCCCATACTGATCCATATGATCTCGAATTTTCACGGCATGATTGGCCATGGTATCGAGCATTTTTCGATTGGTTTTTGAAAACCAGTAATTATTTTTAAAAAAGTCCACGTGACCATACACGTGGGCGATCACGGTTTTCTGGTCCACCATGTTGTTGGACTTCATCAGGTAGGCATAAGAGGGATTGGTATTAATCACCATCTCGTAGATTTTTTGAAGTCCCCAGGTATAGCCCTTCGAGAGCTGGTCGTATTCCATACCAAAACGCCAATGAGGATATCGAACAGGAAAACCACCCAAGGCGGCAAACGAATTGATTTGCTCGTGGTCAACCATCTCAAAAATGGTCTCAAAAAAATCCAAGCCATATTCCTCTGCATACTTTCGAATTTGATCTCGGACTTTTGCAAGTTCAGGCGTCAACTGACTGTTCATAAATTCTGTTGAGGACATACCCAACTCACTTTCCCTTGCCCAAAAAATCTTTTATGGACTGGAGGATACCTTCTTTGTTCTCGATCTTAGAGAGAATGACTGAGTCGTGCTGATTTCCGAAATGCTCTCTCAGATCTTTATAAAACTGGCCCGATCCATACCGAGACTCCACCTGTCCGTAGCAAAAAACGTTGCAGGTCTTCAGCAAGTTTTTTTCCAAAATTTCCAAACAAACCCGAGTATCCTCTCCCGACCAGTTATCACCGTCTGAGAAGTGAAAAGGATAAATATTCCAATCCGTCGGTGGATAATCCGTCTCAATCATTTTCTCGCAGAGTTTGTAGGCAGAGCTGATCAACGTTCCACCCGATTCTCGGGTCTTAAAAAACGTATCCTCATCGACTTCACGAGCGGTGGCATCATGGATAATGTATCGAGTTTCAATCCCCTGGTATTGAGAACGAAGCCAAGTATCGATCCAAAATGCCTCAGTTCGAACGATCTCTTTTTGCTCATCCCCCATCGAACCGGAGACGTCCATCATGTAAATGATCACGGCATTATTCTCGTGTCGAACGTCGGACTTCCAAGAACGATAGCGCATATCCTTTCTGATAGGGATAATCACCGGGTTGTCTGGATTATATATACCCGAGGCGATTTGCCGTCTCAGAGTCTCCCGAAACGTTCTCTTAAAATGCCTCAGCGAGCTCGGGCCTTGACTGGCAATCCCGGTGTACTTATCGGTTTTTGACTTCAGAGTATTGTGACCCCTTGGCTCAATTTTGGGGAGTTCAAGCTGCTCTCCCAAGATTTCGGCCAACTCCTGAAGCGTCAAATCGACCTCAAGCGAATGATTGCCCGGCTGATCTCCGACTTGCCCTTCTCCTGGCTGCGGGTCTCCTTGACCTACCGGATCACCTGCCTTACCTTCGCCCTGGCCTACGCCTCCCTGCTCTCGATCACCAAAGCGAAAACGAGGGATCTCGATCTGAGGCAATGGGATAGAGACGAGGTCCTTGCCCTTGCGTCCGATCATTTCTCCGTGGGTCACGTACTTCTTTAGATCCTGCTTAATCCTGCCTTTGACAATCGACCTAAACCGAGAGTGATCGCGTTTAATATTGTCAATCATGATCGCTTCTTCACATCTCCTCGGGCAAAGATGCTCGCCACGAAGTTCAATACGTCCGTCGAGCAGATTTCGCAGTAACCGTGGTTCTTGATCAAGCGAGTCTTGACCACATCGATTTTCTCTTGGGTCGTTCGATCGACGACATTTGAGACTAGCGAAGTGAGCTTGATCGTGTCCTTTTGATCTTCAAAAAGTTTGAGCTCCAGAGCCTTATGCAGCCGCTCATTCGTTTTGTAGTCAAACGTACGACCTTCGATCGCCAGTGCACCAATGTAATTCATGATTTCGCGGCGGAAATCATCCTTCCGGCTCTCCGGAATATCAACCTTATCTTCGATCGCACGCATGAGTCGCTCATCTGGCTCCTCATCTTGTCCTGTGTATTTATTCTTCACCTTCTCGCGCTGAGTGTATGCTTTGACATTGTCAATGTAGTTGGAGCAAAGCTTCGAGATCGCATCTTCATCTGCGGAGATCGCCCTCTGCACTTCATTTTTAACGATGTCTTCGTATTCTTGCTTAACCACTGCGAGCAATTCTTTATACTCGCGGCGTCTTTCATCACTCCCGATCAAGGCATGATGCTTCAAGCCGCTTTCGAGCTCGTTCATGACCATGAAGGGATTCACGCATCCGATTTCCCCATTCTTGTCATTCACGAGAGCGTTGGAGACTTTATCCTGCACATAGCGCGGGCTGATACCTTCCAAGCCTTCGCGAACGGCTTCTTTACGGAGCTCCTTCACGTTATCTTCGGTGTACCCAGTGAGCGTCTTGCCATCATAGAGCTTCAATTTTTGAAGCAGTGAGAGGTTTGCCTTCTTCGGCTGCTCCAGTCGAGTAAGAATAGCCCACATCGCTGCCATTTCAACCGTATGGGGAGCGATATGCTTGCCTTTAATCTTGATCGCGTTGAAGTCCTTTTCGTAAATTTTGATCTCTTCCTTCAATTTTGTAATGTAAGGAACGTCAATTTTCACCGTTCGATCTCGCAAAGCCTCCATAAACTCGTTGTTTTGGAGTTTTTTGAATTCGGGCTCGTTCGTGTGACCCAAGATGACCTCATCGATATCGGTCTGAGGAAACTTCTTGGGCTTGATCTTATGCTCTTGCGAAGCTCCGAGGAGGTCATAAAGGAAGGCGACATCTAACTTCAGCACTTCGATGAACTCAACCACGCCGCGATTAGCAATATTGAACTCACCATCGAAGTTAAATGCCCGGGGATCCGAATCCGAACCATACTCGGCAATCTTACGATAATTGATATCACCGGTCAGCTCGGTGGAGTCTTGATTTTTTTCATCTTTCGGCTGAAAGGTCCCGATCCCGATTCGGTCTTTTTCAGACAGGATCAGGCGTTCTACTTTTATGTGTTGCAGTACCCTTGTAATATCGCCCTGGTATCGCTTCATGAATTCCCGCTGAACATAGCGACAGGCCGGACAAAGATCTCCCGTGATGGTGACTTTATAGCCTTTGTTGCCCTTATTCAGCTCTTCGAGTATTTTAGGGCGCATTTCCTCGGGAATCAGCCTGAGTGGATCTTCGTGCATCGGGCAAGGCATTTCGGTTTGATTGCCTAGAATGTGGTCTCCACTCTTCGCATCGACCCAACGAAAAGTGTAGAGAGTGCCCTCGTCCTGTCTGGAGTACCGTTCAATCCCCTTTTTTAATAAGCGAGCAATGGTCGATTTTGCCGATCCCACGGGCCCGTGCAAAAGAAGCACTCGTTTTTCAGTGCCGTAACCGAGGGCAGCTGACTTGAAAAAGTGCACCAACTTCATCAACTGAACATCGAGACCGAAAACTGCATCTTTTCCATGATCGATTGGGTCATCGAAAAACTTATAACGCACGATGTTCTTTTTATATTCAACGTAAGAGCTCGTGCCCCAAGAAAGCACCATGTCATACATCCGCTGAAATGCGTTACGGCAAACACCGGGATTTTTCTTGACGACATCCAGATAATCAGAAAAAGAGCCTTCCCAGTGGAAATTCTTAAAATCTTTAACTGAGCTAATTTCGCCCAGTAGTTTATTCCATTCTTGATTCGTGCTCAAATTTTCGCTGTGCGACATGGATTTTTCACCTTCTTTTCATCATACTAACTTCATTATGGAGTGACTGTAAAGTTCACAAGTTCGAATATTTTATTTTGACTAAAGCGCTCAACCGAGCTTGAAATCTGACCTATTGTTTCTTACCATATCTACATGGGTCTCAAAGTCGGAGCGTCTACTGACACAGGTCGAAAGCGGACGCAAAATCAAGATAGCTTCATTGCTCTTCCGGAAATCGGACTCTTCGTCGTCGCAGACGGAATGGGTGGTCACCAAGGAGGGCAAACCGCTAGCCAACTCGCCACCGAGACCGTCGCCAAACAAATCAAAAAAACTCAAAAAGAAATGGCGCACTGGCCCATTGAATCAACCCTCACTGAAGCCATCCATGCTGCTAATCAGGCGATTTTCCAACGTTCTTCCTCAGAGCCAGCACTTCAGGGAATGGGAACCACCGTCACCGCACTCCTCTTCAAAGACCATTCCCTCTGCATTGCGCAAGTGGGCGATAGTCGCTGCTACCTCCTCCGAGATCATGGATTTTGGCAAACCACTCGAGATCATTCACTCGTCGAAGAAAAATATCGAGCCGGTTTAATCTCCCGAGAACAAGTCAAAAGCGATCGAATGAGAAACGTGATCACTCGCTCGGTGGGATTTGAGCCTCAAGTCGAAGTCGAAACTTACTCGCTCGAATGCCTTCCTGGTGATGTCTTTCTAATTTGCTCTGACGGTCTTTCGGGTATGATCGACGACCCACTTCTTTTTAAACTTCTCGAAGAGTGGAGTAAAAAAGGCCCCCCCCCTCAGGAAATCGCCGAAGCATTGACACGAGAGGCTAACGCTCAAGGAGGTGACGACAACATCACCTCTCTAGTAGTGCAGGTGACCTAATTCTATGGCAAAAAACCGCTTTTATACTATTCTCATCGTTCCAGAAAAAACCGCCCAAGTCAGACACATCGTACTACCTTCCTGGGTGATTCGGGGGATCGCCTTCGGACTAGCCTTCTGCATCCTCCTCGGCGGGGTCATGATTTTTGACTACACTTACGTCATGAGTCAAGTGGGAGAAAATAAGCAACTCAAACTCGAAAACCGGCGTCTCCGACAGCAAGTCCAACTATTTCAAAATAAAATTACCACTGCAGAAAGCACGCTTGAGCGGGTCAAGTCATTCGCAACTCGCCTTCGTGTCATTATGCACGTCGAGGACCAAGCCCCGAACCTACAAAGTAAACTCCCGGACGCGAATGTCAACCTGACAGCATCCACGAGTGGCGCTACCACTCCCCCAGTCGCCGAAGACCAGGGGGACCTCATTGATCCAGAGAAACAAGAATTAAAAAAAGAATACTCTGCTCTCGACACAAAAATCTCCCAACTCACTCAAGAAGCTCTGCATACGGAAGAACTCCTCCAGGATGAGTATGAAATTCTTTATGATAAAAAGTCTTTTCTTGCAGCTCTTCCAACCCGGCAGCCGGCCCCGGGATACTTTACCTCAGGGTTTGGCGTACGCACATCCCCTTACGGGGACCGTATCAAAATGCACGAGGGCCTCGATATTGCTAACCGACTCGACACCCCCATCCGCGCCCCAGCCGACGGAGAGGTAGTCTTTGCGGCGTCCAAGGCCGGTTACGGCCTTACTCTCGTCCTCAATCATGGTTACGGGATCGAGACTTGGTATGGGCACCTTCGACGGTTTGCCGTTGCTAAGGGAGAAAAAGTCAGGAGAGGAACCAAAATTGCAATGCTCGGCAATACCGGACGGTCCACCGGTCCCCACGTGCATTACGAGGTTCGGGTGCACGGATATCCAGTCGATCCTCGGTCTTATATTTTTGAAGACTCGAATCCTTGATCGAAGCAGAGATATTTTGGCCCTGCGCGTGATTTTCACGTGACAGTTCGAACCTAGAATACTAGAGTCTTCGTTCAAATGATGCCCCTTCAGAACCTTGCAAAAAAAGTATTTGGCACCCAAAACGACCGAGAACTCAAGTCGATCTACCCACTCGTTGGTCAGATCAACCAGCGAGAAGCTCTGATCAAGCCGTTGACAGACGCACAGCTTCAAGCAAAGACGGCAGAGTTTAAGGAACGAATCTCTCGCGGAGAATCTTTGGATCAGATCCTACCTGATGCCTTTGCAGTGGTCAGAGAAGCAGCCTGGCGGGTAATTGGCCAACGCCACTATGACGTGCAGATGATCGGTGGAATTACCCTGCATCGGGGTCGAATCGCAGAAATGAGAACCGGCGAGGGTAAAACCTTGGTCGCTACCCTTCCCTGCTATCTCAACGCGCTCGAGGGCAAAGGGGTTCACGTCATTACGGTGAACGACTATTTGGCGAAACGTGACTCCGCCTGGATGGGAAAAATCTTTGGGTTCCTCGGAATGCAAACAGGAATCATTGCCCACGGCCTCAGCGACTCCCAACGTAAACAGAACTACGCTTGCGACATTACTTACGGCACCAACAGTGAATTCGGTTTTGATTATTTGCGAGATAATATGAAGTTCAGACTGAACGACTATGTTCAGCGGGATCTTCATTATGCCATTGTCGACGAAGTTGACTCGATTCTAATTGACGAGGCCCGCACTCCGTTGATTATCAGCGGCCCGACCGAAGACTCCACGGACCTCTATTACCAGATTGATCGTCAAATCACTGCAGGTGGCGGTCTCATCAAAGAAATCGACTTTACCATTGACGAGAAATCCAAGACAGCCTCACTCACCGAGGCTGGTGTGGACAAAATGGAAAGCCGCCTAAAAATCACTAATCTCTACGATCCGAAGCACATCGAACTCCTTCACCACGTTAACCAAGGATTGCGAGCTCACGTCCTTTATAAGCGCGACGTCGACTACGTCGTCAAAGAAGGCGAAGTTCTCATTGTCGATGAATTCACCGGACGACTCATGCCGGGCAGACGCTGGTCGGACGGACTTCACCAAGCAATTGAAGCCAAAGAAGCCGTGACGATCGAAAACGAAAATCAGACCTTGGCCACGATCACGTACCAAAATTATTTTAGAATGTATAAAAAACTTGGCGGCATGACGGGTACAGCAGATACCGAAGCCACTGAGTTTAAACAAATCTACAAACTCGACGTGACCATCATTCCCACGAACCGTGAAATGATCCGCCTCGACCATGCCGATGTCATTTTCAAAACTGAAGCAGGGAAGTTCAAAACCATCTCTGAGGAAATCAAACAACTCAAAGAAAAGGGTCAGCCAGTCCTCGTCGGCACCGTATCGGTCGAAAAGTCGGAGCGCCTCTCCCACCTCCTCAAGAGCGAGGGAATCAAACACCATGTTCTCAATGCGAAGCAACACGAGCGTGAAGCAGAGATCGTAGCTCAGGCCGGACGCAAGGGATCAGTCACCATTTCGACTAATATGGCAGGTCGCGGAACCGATATCCTCCTCGGAGGAAATCCGGACTTCCTCGCAAAGGCAGAAGTAGGGGCCCTTTCACCTCAAGCCACACCAGAAGAAAAAGAAGTCCACGACAAGAAAATCGAAGAGGCCATCGCCCGATGGACGGATCTCTGCCAAAAAGAGCGCGAAGAAGTGAAGAAATCCGGCGGACTATTTATCCTTGGAACTGAGCGACACGAATCCCGCCGAATTGACAACCAGCTTCGAGGGCGAGCCGGACGACAGGGAGACCCAGGAGGAAGTCGCTTCTATCTCTCCTTAGATGATGACCTGATGCGAATTTTCGGTGGCTCCAACATTGCTCGCTTCATGGAAGACGATCTACCGATCGAGCACCGATGGATTACGAAGGCCATCGAAAATGCTCAGCGTAAAGTCGAGGGCCATAATTACGATATTCGTAAGCACCTCCTTGAATACGACGACGTCATGAATCAGCAGCGCAAGGTCGTCTATGAGTGGCGAAAAGAAGTGCTCGCCCGCAATCATCTCAAGGAAATGGTGTTCTCCATGGTCGATGAGCTCGCTGGAGCCATTGCCGAGGACTTTTTCCCGAACGGAAAACTCAAAAGAACTCAGGGCGAATCCCACTTAAATCTCAAAGAACTGCACGATGCGGTTCAAGTTACTCTCCAAGTCCCCTGCCAGATTCGAGAGAATGAAATTCAGCCCTTTAATCACCTCGGATTGAAGAAAAAAATTCGACAACTAGCGGAAGAAGCTTACGAAAACAAGCTCGCCGCCCTGGGCGTGGAGGCTCTGGGACAGATTGAGAAGATGGTACTCCTCACGACCATCGATCACCTCTGGAAAGACCACCTACTCGCCATGGATCACCTGAGAGAGGGCATCGGACTCCAGGGATACGGACAAAAAGATCCCCTGATTGAGTACAAAAAGCAGGGCTTTAAATTCTTTGAAATGATGATGAACCAAATCACCGGGGATGTTGTACGGAAAGTCTTCGCTGTTCAAATGACGCAGGAGGAGGCCCTCGAAATGACCGAGGACCTCGAACTCGAGGAAGAAGCCGAGAGCGCCGAATCTGCAGACATTCAATACCAACTCCTCCCCGATGGGCGACTCGTTCCCCAAGCCTCCGGCGGCGGATGGGAGGGTTCGCAGTCCTCCGAAAACCCAGTGAGTCAAAACGAAGTACAGGTAGCCGAACCGGCCCTAGGCAACCTACTGCGAGGACCGCAGAGAATGACCCTCAACCAAGGCCCTTCCGTCGATGAGCTAAGTAAAGCAGGACGGAATGATCCTTGCCCCTGTGGGAGCGGTAAAAAGTTCAAAAAGTGCCACGGCGCGTGATCCGCTGAAGTGCGGAGAGAATTCGGTCCGGCGCTCAGAAAACTTTTCAGGAACGCAATAACTGCGCTATCCTTAAAGTACGATGAGCGAAAGCAAAAAGGATCTGACTGGGCTCTTTGAACTTTCCGAGGAACTCAGAGAGTCAGGGCAAGAACCCCCCCTCCCTGAAGGGCTCGTTTTCGAAGAGACTCCGATTGAGAAAATCGACGACTTCGAAAGCTTGGATTCGTACGCTCAGGCTCACCCTAGCGTCCAAGCAGAAGCGATCGACGCAGGATTGATGGACCCAGGAGTTGCTCCGACCGAACCTCATGACCCGATCGAATCCGCCGAAGTCGAAGTAAGCCTCGGGTTTATAAGTCCTACCGAAACGACCGAGCCCCAATTTCAGCACGAGCCTGAACAGCAAACCGAGACTCAACCCGTCTCGCTCACCCAAAAAATACCTACGGCAGTCCATGCCTCCGTACCCGCCGCATTCCCCTTCACACTCCTCATCGAGGGTCCTCTCACCGCGCGCGAAAAAGAAAAACTCCTCGACATCATCCATCGTGAGAACATGGGAATTCGGGAAATCGATCTCGAACCGCAATTTCAATGCGAAAAAATCCTCCTCCCCCGCATCAGCGAATTTACAGGGGTCTACATCGTCCAGCAACTGCGCGAAACCCGCGCTAAAATCCGATTCGGCCCCTCCGAGGAAATCTTTGCAGCCCAAGGAACGACCGAGGATACCCAGCCCTTTTGGAACCCAACGAGCGTCGATCAACTGGACATCCCCGATCGTACCGAGCCCCAACATCCAGCTGATACTATCCCTGTCACTACCGAGCGAACCCTCCCAGGACTCGACCGATACGTTGCCATCGATACCCTCACCGCCTCCGCCACCCTTCAAACCTTTGCAGTCGAAGCCGAGACCACCAGCGAGTACCAAGATCTCGTCACTGCCCTCCAACGAGAAATCAAATACAAAGCCCGCCGCCGCGGCGCTGCAGCCGTCATCCATTTCAGAATACAACTCACCCCCCTCACCTCGCCGAGCAGATATAGAATCACCGTCATGGGCCTAGCCATCCGCGGGCGATGACGCCACACGCTGAGTTGCGCTGAAACTCACCCTATGCTACTCTACCATCTCTGGGGACGATCCGGCTTCGACGGGAGTATTGAAGCCCCGGATGCATGTCGAGGTGCCATAGGCCTCGTAAAACCGTGGCAACTAGTAATTGACAACAATTACGCAATGGCTGCTTAATAGTTAACTCTATTTAAGTACCACGTCTTTTCTGCGCTCTCCCATGGCCTAGAAAAAGACGTCATTCAGTGGGATAGCTCTTCTGGTCTCGTAGATGCCTGAAGATCGAAACTAAAGTCTACGGGGGATCAGTCGAGTTTGTCTGTGGACGTGACTGATTCAATCTAAAACATAGACTACACATGTAGATTCTGGCGGCAGATTGCTTTCGGACGTGGGTTCAACTCCCACCGTCTCCACCAAATTTAGGGGCTGGGACCAAGAAATCCCAGCCCTTCCTGTTTCTAAAAAAAACCGGAGGACCTCTGAACTACGAAAACAAACTCGACCAAATCGACAAGCTTAACAAAGAGATCCAATCCTTCCGACCTATCTCCAAAGATGCCCTCAAGCAGATCAAGGAATACTTCCGTATTGGGCTGACCTATTCCAGCAACGCCATTGAAGGCAACACGCTGACTGAGACCGAGACGAAAATCGTTCTTGAGGACGGCCTAACCATTTCAGGTAAGCCGCTCAAAGATCACTACGAAGCCTCAGGCCACAGTGAAGCGTTTGACTTTGTCTATGACCTCGCCAAGAAGAAAGTCATCACCGAGAAGGACATCCTGGGCATTCACAGGCTATTTTATTACAGGATTGATGAAGTCAATGCTGGCAAGTACCGCAAGGTGCCAGTGATGATCAGTGGGACTGACTATCTTCCTCCAGCTCCTGGCAAAGTCCCTGCCATGATGAAGAAGTTCGTGGCTAGGATCCCTGCCCTAAGAAAGAAGCTTCACCCCGTAGTGTTTGCCGCAAAGTTACATGAGGAACTGGTCAACATCCATCCGTTTGTCGACGGCAATGGAAGGACCGCAAGACTGCTAATGAACCTTGCCCTGTTCCAAACTGGCTATGCCATCACAGTGATCCCGCCTTTACTTAGAGCTGATTATATTGCCTTCATAAAGCGGTCACAACTGGGCAAAAAAGATGACACCGACTTTGTGAACTTCATCGGGAGCATGGTCTATGAATCCAGCAAGGACTATTTGAGGCTACTGAAGCACATGAGTGAGAAATAGTATGGCAAAGAGCAGAAAGCCTTAATTTCTCGGGTGCCTCTGATCGTGCAATGCGCATTCGGAAGAAGTACCAGCAACTCGAAAAGCTTCATCATAAGAAGGTTTGGACTACCGAAGAGGACATGCTTGCCTTCTCCTCCGATATCGGCGCACTCAGTCGCCTGGTAATGACTGCTGAGGGGCGCTGGGTTCACGATGGAGATGTGCGCGCCAAACTTAAGGACAAGATGGCTGAGTGTTTATGGTGGACACTTGTTTTGTCAGAGCGACTGAACATTGATATCTCAAAGGCTTTCACACAATTCATCGACAAGCGAGATGCCGACTTGAAATGAGTGTGGTGAGCCATCTGCTTCAGCCAGCGACTCCGGGAAACCCAGGGAACTTTGTATAATAGTTCGGTCTACTTCCTCGACTTTCCCTGGGCTGCTTGACTCAAATTTGCACTAACTCGGAACAAGAGATGTCATTGCCGTTGCAGTGGGAGCACGAACTAACGCATTATCAATGAGTTAAGAGCGGAAACGCCGTCTCCACCAAATTCCGCCCGAGGGAGCTCATCCCTCGGGCTTTTTTGTTTTAGCTTGGGATTTCAGCAAGTTGCGCGCTCTCGTGAGTTTTCGCGGCCTGGCCGAATATCACTCAAAATCACTGGAAATTACCCAATTTGCATCATTTTGTAGTTAGTGGCTGTAGTTGGTCGGGGATTAACTACAAAAATAGTCCCTCAAGACTAAAGCCCTTCGTAGAACATTCCAAACATTAAGGGGTGACCTATATTCTTCTATTCACCCTAGCCACACTTGCCGCCTTCCACCTGCTAAATTTTTAACGTCTAGTTCTCTAACTACTGAACTTGAGACCGAAATTGACTCCGTCCCTTGAACCCGTCCCCCTTGTGGGCCGTTAGCTGGCTAACCTTCCGTAAATAAATCAAGCAAAAGAGGTGCTCCGTCCCTCTGTTTCCCTTCCCCCCGATGGTAATCCCATGTCGATACAAAACCTCGATCACGGCCTCGCGGTGTTAGACGACTTTTCATTTTTAGGTTTGTTTTTGGATTGGTCATGGCGATTGCGCTCCCCTGCTCATCTTGTGAGGCGCTGAATGACCTACCTAGTCCTCATAGTCTCAAAAATATTCTTAACCAAGGCCTCAACCCGCTTTGGCAGGTTTTTGTCTGGAAAAACTAAAAAGATAGGCACATTTGGTATTTGTACATGATTTAGGATTTGCAATAGCTTGCCCTCTCTCTTTTCTTTGCGCACTAACTCTTCGGGGAGTAGACCGATCCCCGCACCATTCAGAGTGAGTTGTTTAACAACGGACATATTATTTGCCAAAATTGAAGGCGTGACAGTTTTAGTTTCGACTTTTATCTTTGAAGTTGAAATGAAGGGTAACTTCATCATTTCTAAGATGGACTTTGGGCGACCATTTCTGGTCATAAACTCCGGAGATGAAAAGAAACCAGATTGTACATCGATGAGCTTCCGAGCATAAAGTCCGGAGTCCTTGAGTTCACCTGAGCGAATTGCCATATCAACCCGCTCTGATTTAAGATCAACCACATTCGGATTCAAATCAATATTCAGCTCCACCTCTGGATGATTGATTACAAAAATGGCTGCCGGTGTCGCTAAATACAAAAGCGCCATATCTGCTGTCGTGGAGATATGAATACTGCCACTTAAACCAGCTACAGAGCTCCTAACTTCATCAAAAGCAGCATCCACCTGAGCAAGGAGGCCTTCAGCCCTCTTCAACAAAACCTCACCTTGGTCAGTTAGGGCAAAGTGGCGAGGATCCCGGTGTATCAGTGTTACTCCGAGGGCTTGCTCAAGCGCCTTGATTTGCCTGGACACAGTCGATTTAGTAAGTCCAAGACCCTCTGCAGCCTTTGAAAAGCTCCGTTGTCGCCCAACCGCCTCAAATATTTCCAAAGACGAGAGATTTCTCATGTTGCAATAAAGGAACATAAAATTCTCTTATTGTCTCTTTAAAAGGACTCTCAATGAGGGATAATACTACAAATAAAGGAGCACACTATGGCGATCGAAAAGAAACAGGACACAGTTGGCACACTGGCAAAAGCAGGAGCGGCATTATTTGTATTGTGGGGTTTATTGCATATTTGGGTCGGAGCTGAGGGAGTCCATCAATACATCGCAGGGGATGTAAAGACTCTATGGGATATGCTAATCGGGGGGAGTATTGTTCCGCGAGAGGCATTTCAGCATACGCATGATGCCGCAACTGCGTATGCGCAGAAACACTTGATTCTCAATTTCTGCCTAGATGTGGGCGGGTATGGTGTGCTTGGAATGGTCGTCGCGTTTCTTATCTGGACTCGTGCCTCGTGGGCCGCATACTTCATCGGGGTGTTCATTATTGGAATTGCTGACCTGGCATTTTTGTTTACCATGGTCGCGCCCGGAGTAATTGAGATGAATGTAGGCACCGTGGGTGGCCCAATCATTTGGTTTTTTGCCATTTCAATCACGCCTTTTGGTTTGCCAGCAATTTCGAAAAGAACGAAAAAAAATTAGTCTTCAATAATAATTAATTTTAGCATATTTATTTCAGACCATAGGCTTTCGATGCCCATAAAATGAGTCGCTCGACATCATTAAGATGTTCGCAACCGAGTTCGGTGCGATAGCAAGACATCAGATTGATCTCTATCCGCAGACCCGGCGTTCAGATATAGATCGAGTCATTTCTGAAGTTTACCCCTCTATCAACAATGGGGTTTATCGTGCCGGCCTTGCGGCTACGAGCGTGCCTATCGAGATCTGTTCGCGGCACTTGACCACTGGGAACCGCATGGACGGGAAGGCCTGCAGAGGTCCGCGAAAAGCAACGATTGATCCATTTTAATGTATCGGTGCGAAAAAAGGAGAAACTATCCTCCCTCTTTGCAACTTTGCTTGAGCACAATTCAAAGCAATACCGCCTGACCTAACTTCTAGAAGCAGATGCTATCTATATCGACGTTATAAACGCCTCCAAGGCCGATCGCCTCAAGTACAACCTCTGCGAGAAGTCTGCATCCTAACTGCTCCGTCCCCATTTTACCCTTTTTACCTCCTGCTAGAATGCGTAGCCGATCCTCAAATCACCTATGATGTTCATGCCATGCAACACACCAGGCAGGGAGTCAGTGCGTCCGTTCACATTAGCAGAAGCTCCCAATCCAATATATCGAGCCCCCAGCCCAAGCTGACAATTGAAACCGGATGAATTAAACCAATGATAGCCCAGAGTCGTCTCTGCGTAAACTCCGCCCAAGGACACGCTGATTGTAGAGTAGCGATCGCTCGCGCTTACAGAAATGTAGCCCAACTCCGGAGAAAGGTACCATCCACCCGAAAGCCGAGGAGCCGTGAAATAGTACATCAGATTCACTCCGCCCCCTGCCCCCGTTACTGAAACACCCGAAGCACCAACTGAAGCAAATTGCACAGCTGGACCTACGGTCAAGTGATCGCCTACGGCTAGTTCAAAATCGAGATTATAGGTCCCAAAAACAAATCCCAACGGATTGACACTAACGTTATAGTTGAAGGGATAATTGGAGGTCGTAGTCGCCGACTCCACGGCTTGACTGGCGTGGATTGAAAAAAAGGACAGTGCTACGCCTAAAGCAAAGGTACGAAAAAAAGAAAAATTCGGCGATTCTCCCATCAGATTCATCTAAAATTAAGCCTAAAATTAGTCGAGAATCCTTTCAGATTCCTCACGCTTCTATTACGTTAGCTGGTAAAGATGAAGCTCTGGGTCGGGCCCAGTTCATGCGTCCGATTCTAGAATGGTGAGAGGGCGAAATAGGATGAAAACTGAGATCATCGTCATTGGAGCAGGGGTCTGTGGACTCACAGCTGCGTGCCTGTTGAAAAGAGCAGGGTTTCGAGTAGAAATCGTCGAGGCGCGCAATCGAGTCGGAGGAAGAATCTTAACCCTACAGAATCCGCTCAAGGGGGATCCTGTCGAGTTAGGTGCCGAGCTCGTGCATGGGCTGCCTGAGGAAACCCGGAGGTGGCTCGACCCTGAAAAAGATCTCGAAGCCCGCGAGGGTGATTTTTTGATCTTTGAAGGCGGCCAGCTCACCCAATCGCCAGCCTACTTTGAGCAAATCTCAGGTGTGATGGAACGCCTTTCGCAAATCACTCAACACGATCTCTCATTTCAAGACTGGCTCGAACAGCAGACGGACTATAGCGCCCAGTTGAAAGATTGGGTCACAGGCTATATCCAGGGCTACCACGGAGCTGATGCCTCCGATATCAGTGGGGCAGCGTTACGAGAAATCGAGCGAGAATCTCAAGAAGTCGACGCGGTTGAAGGTGCACAGTTTTTTCGAGGTGGACAGTCTCGGTTGCTGGATCGCTTGATTCGTGAGTTGAATCAACCAATCTTACTCAATCACGTGGTGAAAAAAGTGAGCTGGTCTCAGCAGGGGGCAGAAGTCTCTTTCACAGATTCCTCGATTCAGCCGATCCAGGCCAAGAAAATCTTAGTCACCGTGCCTATTGGCGTACTTCAAGCGCCATCCCAATCGCCAGGCGCCATCGATTTTGAACCGCCGTTACCCAGCGAATTCGCTAGTGCACTGAGTTTTTTCAAAATGGGAACTGCCCTGAAAATGAACTTCGTATTCAAGTCTTCGCCTTGGAGTAGGGATTCAAAGAATTCTCATTTTGCGATGATTCTCGACACAACACCGGGAGCCTATTTTCGAGTGTGGTGGAGACGAGGGAAGAATCAAATCGTAGGATGGCAGGGTGGTCCTTCAACCCTGCTCACTCTCACTCAATCTGAAGTTCAGAAAAATGCCCTCGAACAACTGGCTCGCATTTTTAAAACCTCAGAAAAGGAGCTGGAACGGGAACTACAAGGTTCTTATGTTTTTAACTGGAGCGATGATCCCTTTTCGCGAGGGGTGTATCCCTATATCAGGGTCGGTGGATTAGGGGCCACGCAAACGCTGGCTCGCCCCATCGGCAACGTCCTTTACTTTGCAGGTGATGCAACCTGCTTGGGAGCTTATCTGGGCACAATCAACGGAGCGATGATCAGTGCGACTAATGCTGCTCAGTTCATAGTGAGGTAGTTCTGAGAAAATGAAAATCTATAGTCCAGTGACGATCATTGAGCAGGATGCCGAGGTTTTACTTTATTCTGATATTTTTAGCTCCTCAGAGGGTCAATCGCTTTTTCAGGATTTGTTCAACTCAATTGAGTGGCGGCAGGAATCGATACGGATGTTTGGGAAGAGGGTTTTGCAGCCCAGACTCACAGCATGGTGCGGAGATGATGGATTAACTTATAAGTATTCTGGAATCACCCTGACTGCTGAAAGATGGATTGAGCCCTTGCTTGTGATTAAGAATCGCATTGAGCCCATTTTAGGGTGTTCATTTAACAGCGTACTCATCAATTTATATCGAGATGGCAACGACAGCATGGGTTGGCATCGAGACAATGAAAAGGAGTTAGGCCCTCAGCCGGTGATTGCTTCGGTGAGCTTGGGGGCTGAGCGGGTCTTTCAGCTTAGACGCTATCGAAGCAAGGAAAAAAGCATCTCTGTGCCCCTGAGCAGCGGCAGTCTCTTAGTGATGCGAGGGGATTGCCAAACCTTCTGGGAACATCAGATTCCTAAAACATCTCGCGTCGTGGGGCAGCGAATTAATCTCACATTTCGGCGAATCGAGGTTTAATGAGCTTTGTGGACGGAGCCACTTTTCCTCTGATTTTCTTCACTTACGCAGAGTGAACGTTTTGCAGTTGGTTAGATCTGATTCGGCACCATCAAAGAGAGGGACCTTCGGGCGTTCGTTAGCAACGGTCCGGAGCGTTGAATAAATCGCATAAAAGGAGAAAGCTTAGCATGGTATCGGGATACACGCATATCGCGTATGGCTAGTGGAAAAACTGCGCCAAATTGAGATCCGTCCCTTTTGTCTCTCCTTTTGTCGCTTCCCCTTTTATCTCTTGTGCTAGACTCGACTCACAATGGTTTTACTGGCCGCCCTACTAACAATTGGTTTTGTTTCCACCTTCTCTGGCAAAGCCGCATGCCAGGTGAGTTGCAATTCTGATTCGTCAAAGGAGGCTTCTGTATGTCTAGGCATTGGAGGCAAGATGGATAGGTTAGACTCTAGATCAGCAAAGCAGAAAAATGTTCTGGGAACCGAGCTAGTCTCCTGCGGAATGGACCCTTTGACGGGCTTTTATCGGACAGGCTCTTGTGCGACAGGCCCCGATGATAAGGGGATGCATACAGTATGTGCGGTCCTTACAGCAGAGTTTCTAGAGTTTACAAAGAGTAAAGGTAATGATCTTTCAACTCCATTGCCTCAGTTTGGTTTTCCAGGGCTGAGGCCGGGACAAAGCTGGTGTTTGTGTGCAGCACGCTGGTTAGAAGCGGAAAGCGCGGGCCGAGCGCCCAAAGTAATACTGGAATCGACCCACGAAAACACTCTTAATTCTATCCCACTTGAGACTCTCAAAAAACACAGAATGATGAAATAAGGGACGACCCTAAAGAGCACTCAAGACATACCAAGCAGTATTTTGAAATTCTTGGGAATCGAGCCATGTATGAAAATGGCTGGTGGCTGTCCTGCCGCCTTCCGAGAGTTCCATGGGAGTTCACCCAGGTCAAAGTGCGAGCTGCATCCTAGAAGGAATACAACCAGGGAAAAAGCGACCAACCGAAGTCGGGTGAGAAGACGCGATGAAGGGGCTCGCTTGGATGATATGGCCTCGCTGACGAGTCGGAATTTTCAACCATTCCTAGCTCAAGCAATCTACCAAAAGGGAGGTCGATTACTTAATCCTCTCTAGTAATCGCAGCTTAACCGAAAAGACAATTTATACCGCCGATGTTCGCCATTCTATATCGGCACAGGTTCGAGATAGATGATCAACGAAGGCCCTTACCTTGGGCAGCAAAAAGCGCTGACCGGGGTAGACAACATGAATAACGCCATAACTGAGCGCCCAATCCTTCATCAGAATTTTAAGTTTGCCGCTATTCACATCTTCTGCACAAAGAAAATGCGGCATGAAAGCTATGCCTTCCCCCGATAGAACAAAGCTACGGAGCAGAGTCATGTCATTAGTAGAGATCCGGCCCGATACTCTTACATTTTTTGCGACCTTTCCACTTTTGAGCACCCATTCTTCAGAATTTTCATCTCCCGTAAAACGAATGCATTCAAACTTCGACAAATCGTTCGGATTGATGGGTTCACCTTGCTTGTTAATGAAAGAGGGGCTGGCGTAGAGCTGCATGTTCAGGCTTCCTATTTTCTTTGCTACCAAAGTAGAATTGGAAAGCTCGCCCATGCGGATAGCAACATCAAAACCTTCTGCGACAAGATCAACTAAACGGTCGGTTAATACAATATCGGCATTCACTCTGGGGTTTGCCTTCAAAAAATCGCAGACAATTTTCCCCAGGAACCGGTTGCCAAAATCACGCGTTGCTGTAACCCTTAGGGTTCCCTGTGGAATAGCCTGAAGATTCCTGGCAATCGACTCAGCTAGCTCTATCTCGGTTGCGATCTTGACTCCATGCTCGAAGTAAGTCTGCCCCACATCAGTAATCTTGAGACTACGTGTAGTGCGCATGAGAAGGGCCACCCCCAATTCCGCTTCGAGATCCGCCACCCGCCGGCTCACCGTAGATACAGGCATATTTAAGAGCTTGGCCGCCCTGCTAAAGCTTCCGGCCTGAACGACTCGAACAAAGACCAAAACATTATTTACATCCATAAGTTAGCTATTATCTCATTTATGGAAAAATATCTCTTAATTTTACCATCTTATACAAAAAGCAAAAATCCCGTATCTTAGAGTCATGGCAATTAACAAACTTTCGAAGGAGAAAACTATGAATACCCAAACAAACAACACCAGCACCTGGGAAATTGACCCTACTCACTCAAACGCCAATTTCAGCGTTCGTCATATGATGATGGTGACCTGACCATTCACGGGGTCACTCGCGAGGTAAATCTTAAGGTTGAAGGTTTAGACTCAGAGATGAAGGATCCGTGGGGCAATTTAAAAATTGGCGCCTCGGCAACGACCCAGATCAAGCGTAAGGATTTCGGTCTAAATTGGAATGCAGCACTGGAAACTGGAGGAGTTCTTGTTGGTGATGATATTTCCATTACTCTCGGTATTCAGTTCGTCAAGAAAGTTTAAGAAAAAGGAGGCATCGTATGAATCCCACAAAAACCTCTCGTAGTAATAGTCATCGCTCTAGTCGCTTACCGGTCCTATTCATCGGCCATGGTAGCCCGATGAACGCTATTCAAGAAAACGCGTTTACTCGCTCCCTCGTCAACCTCGGGAAGACCCTACCTCACCCTAAGGCAATTCTCTGCATCTCGGCCCATTGGTTGACCGATGGCACGTGGATCACGCATATGCCAAACCCCAAAACTATTCATGATTTCGGTGGCTTCCCGAAGCCCCTCTTCGATATACAGTATCCCGCTCCAGGCAGTCCTGAGTTCGCTGACCTAGTGGGATTTGAAGTAAAAAATCCGACCGTAAAAAATGACGATGAAACCTGGGGCTTAGATCATGGCAGTTGGTCCGTTCTCCGGCACATGTACCCTAAAGCCGACGTACCAGTGCTACAGCTCAGTATCGATATCCAGAAGCCAGGCGAATATCACTACCAACTTGGACGGCACCTCCAGAGGTTGCGCGAACAAGGTGTTTTGATTGTGGGAAGCGGTAACGTAGTGCATAATCTTCGCCAAATTAGCTGGGAACCAGAGTCTAAACCATTCGATTGGTCAGTGGAGTTTGATGAATGGGTCAGAGTAAAGCTTGAAAAAAGAGATCTAAAAGCTTTATGTTCAGATTACCTTTCCTCAGCAGCGGGTCGCCTCAGTGTGCCAACGCCAGACCATTACTATCCGCTGCTCTATACCTTGGGCGCGGCTGACAATGACGACGAACTCTCATTTGATTTTGAGGGTTTTCAAAATGGATCAATCTCCATGCGCACCCTGAGTTTTGGATCAAAATTATAAAAATTTGAAACTTTCCTATCTCAATCAAATCAGGTAAGCCATCCGGAAAGCCACGGAGGCCTATATGAGCACTCATCAGCGGGACCCATTATTCTGTATGACTTTATCTTTTAGAGTAGATAAAAACAAAATGAAAAGCCCGATGAAGCGCACATTCACCTGGTCAATAATCAGTACCATTGGTCTTATCGTGTTGCCAAACCTAGCCCTTGCATTGGGTAAATCTAAACCCGTTCACGAAATTAAACCCGAACCTAATTTAACCCACCACTACAGCAGTCTTGAAGAAAACTACGATGCCCGGGTCGAGCTAATAAGCGAGACTCATAATCACTCGCAGTGCTCGTCATCGTGCCGCCTCAGTCAGATTAAAATTAAGGGAATCGATCCTGTCAATCTTCAAGAAAGAATCATTGACCTTCAGATTTTTAGCCCTGTTCACGAGCAAACCAAATTAGGCTCGGTGATTGTCGTTCCTCCCATCTACGGTGACACCGTCTTTGATACTTGGAACGCCCGGCGATTTTGTCATGCGGGACTCCAAACTGCAGTCATTCAAAATTGGGAGTTTTATTCGGACCCTGGGATTGACTGGGAGGTTCACGACCGAGGAGCACTGAGAGCGGTGACAGCAATTAGACATGTCCTTGAGTATTTATTTGCCAAAAAGCCGGGCCCTGTAGGAATTTTGGGAACTAGCTTGGGTGCGATGTCGTCCTCACTTGCGCTCAGCATCGAACCTCGACTCACCGCTGGTGTTCTCATCGTAGGAGGAGGCCCCCTCCACGAGATCCTCACCAAGAGCTCCATTAAGGATTCTCGAGCGTTAAAAACGCAACGAATGAAGCAGGATTCCTTCACCTCGGATGAGCAGTACGAACAAAAGCTTTCGGAATCTATCCAGTTCGATACACTTAAATATGCAGATCAGGCAGCGACTAAGAACCTCTGGATGTTTATAGCGACTGCCGATACCACAGTTCCTCATTCTACTCAGTGGCAACTCTGGCAAGCTTGGAAAAAACCGAAAGTGACCCAAAAACACCTAGACCATATGGGAATGATTATTTATTCTTTTGCTTTTTGGAGTCACTCAATCCGAAACTATTTTATTGAACAATTGATTCGCTGAATTGCCTCCGCACTTCTCTTTTGAGAATAGAGAGTGCCCAGCATCCCCTTCCGATACTGGTGGGGTGCTAGACCAAAAGCATGTGTAGAGCCGTCGCCCACCGTCTAGCAGATAATAGCCACTCTAGATGCGTTCTGCCGCTCTAAGACGGATCTACTGGCCATTGTAGAGTGACTGCACATCGCCAGAAGAAAGGGCTGTGTGCTGGAGCGTCACGTCGCTAATGGTTCCGATGAAATAATTTCCCCACTCAAATGTATTCACGCAGTCCGACCTCCCTCCGATGCTCAGCATATGGGAATTAGTTAAATTTGCGGTCCCGGCGCCCGTAGCAGTACTACGAAATACTCCGTCGACATATAAAGTCAAAGTAGGGCCGCTCCTCACGCCAACCAGTAGGTGCCAATGGCCATCGGCCAAGCTTTGAGGCCACATAGCTGCATTATAATTGGTGCCGTTCTCATCTTCATCGATTTCAAAGTAAGGCTGACCTCCAGCTAGGTTTAAGTTCCAGAAGTTTTCGTGACTACACATCCCATCTTGGCCTCCTCGTTTTGCTACGATCGACTGACTTGTGCTGGCATCGGTCGTTTTGATCCACGCAGAGACCGAGAAGTCATCCGTTCCATAGTTCCCAGTACTCCTGTCGATGTTAATAATATTATTGGCGTTAAAAGAAATCCCCGTTCGTCCGTCCTCAGTAATATAGGCTAGCGCTCCGTCTGAATTAGACGCAGTCCCATGGTGATCAGAGATCGAGTTCAGGATCGTCGAACGATCATCGATAAAATCGTTTGAGTTGTTTGACCCGCTCAGGGACCAATTTTCAATCGGGAGGATGACAGGTGGCTCGATAATCGACCCAGATAGGGTGACGATTGCACCGGAAACACGGCCGTTGTTGATAACCGTCCCGCCGCTGCCAGGGGGATTTCCATCACCACCCGATGAATTTACATTGTTTTCGACTGTGACGCCTTCGCCGATGGTGATCGAGCCGCCAGAGCCACCACAATCGCTGCTCGAACCAGGACCCCCGTTCGCCGTGACATCACTCACAGTGACATTACCTGCTACCTGAATCGATCCGCCATCCAGGCAGATCTGGTGGCCAGAGGACATAATGGCTCCGAGATGTACGTCATGTCCCGTTACGAAGATATTCTGATGATCCATATCATCACCATTAATGCCGCCTAAAAATGAAGCGGCAGATCCGTCTCCCTGGACTAGTACCATTGGGTTCCATTCGTTTGAGAGGCCAATTCCCCCGAAATGGCCGCCGCTCACGTAGAGAATCACGGTCCCACCAAAATTTTGCTGATAGTCGTTTGCGGCGTCATAAGCAGATTGGGCAGATGAAAAAGAAAGAGTGCAGTCGCTCCCAACACTGGCCGTGTTGTCATCGCCGGACGAACTCAGGTAGGCCATCGGCGAATCGACCGCAGGGCAATTACTCGATGAGAAGTCGCTATTCGAAGAGGAAGGGCTACCAGAGGCAGAAGCACTAGGAGAGCGACCGCTCGACGTGGACGAGACACTTACATTAATGTTCGCAGTCCCGTTGCACCCAGCAAGACAAAAAATTATAGCGGTCGGAATCACAAACGAGCTAAAGAAGCCTTGAATGTAGATTTTCTGAATTTGCAGTTTCATTTTTCAGTCTCCTCTACTAACAAAATAAACCGACCAGTACCGATCTAAAGTCTCTCAAGAAGGAGTTTCTTTAACAAGACGTGTCATTCTTGATTCAATATTTCACGTTAAAATTTCACATCTTAAGCCGAACCCACTAAACTGAGTGAGGGCACATTTAACATCTACACTGGAGTACTTTATGAACAATAACGAAAAGGGCGAGTTCACCAGGCACAAGTCTGGTTTTCAAGATCGTGTAACACGAGGAGCTGACAGTCGATTTGTTGTCGAGACGAGTCGATATCATCTCTACATTTCTTGGGCCTGCCCCTGGGCGCAACGCACAGCTATAGTACGATCCATTCTGGGACTAGAGAATGCGGTAAGCATTTCAGCTGTAGATCCGGTATGGAATGAAAATGGCTGGACCTTCACGAATGCCTCGGGCTGTATCCCTGACTTTATAAACAACAAAAAAGACTTAATTGATATCTACCGACTTGCAGATCCTCAGTTTGACGGAGACGAGACTACCCCGGTACTTTGGGATAAAAAGCATCAAACCATCGTAAACAATGAGTCGCTTGAGATCATCAAGATGTTTGCCACCGAGTTCGGTGCGCTCGCAAAGCACCCGATTGATCTTTATCCACAGACCAGTCGTTCAGAGATAGACCGAGTCATTGCCAAAATTTACCCTACGATCAATAATGGAGTCTATCGTGCTGGCTTCGCGACAACACAGGGCGCCTACGAACGGGCCTATCGAGATTTGTTCGCCGCGCTCGATCACTGGGAACAAGAGCTGGGGGCAAGGCGATACATGTGCGGCGATCAGTTAACGCTAGCGGATGTTTGCATGTTTACCACTCTCTTTCGTTTTGATCTCGTCTACTACTCCCATTTCAAGTGCAATCAAAGGCATCTCTACGAGTATCCAAACCTATGGGCGTTTGTGCGTGACATTTACCAAACCCCTGGAGTCGCCGAGACATGCTTTCCAGACCATATCAAGCGACACTACTACATTTCTCAAAATTTCATCAATCCGACCCAAGTGGTGCCAGTCGGGCCTATTCTTGAGTTTACATCGCCGCATGGGCGAGAAAAACTGTAGAGAAGACATGGGCCAGTGCTGTGCAAACGCTTGATCTGATTCTTAAAGGCAATGCCTGAGCACTGAAGTTCGCTGAGCTCTGAGGGAAGATGAGATCGATCGCCACATCGACTAACGCGGGCTCACGCTCCCGGATCCGTCGGTAGACCCTGCGGGCGATTGTGTACGAGACCTTCTGTGAGCTAAGGCTGCGTCTTCTACGCCAGCTACACTCTTGAGAGGAACAGGACGAGCACCAAGGGTGGGCGAAGAAGAGCCACTCACGTGACCTCCGACGTGATTCATTCCAACTCCTGCCAAATGATTAGGCACCGAACCTGTGGAAGCTCTGCGACCGCTCAAATGGTGGGGCCTGCTACCACCGCGAGCTGCTAACGCAGGGGCTGAGACTAGGATTAGTGCGGCTATTACCAAAATATTTTTCATCTTTCTATTATTTACCGGAACTTATCCCCTGTCAAATCATAGGTACCCACCCCTATCCGCCTGATAAGCAACAGAGAAGAAAACTATTGAGGTGGGTCTTTTCTTTTTCTATCACTTGAGTTCGGCGAATCATCTAGAACTGCCGGTGCACTGACCGCCCCCGACGTTTCCAAGCTAATTGATGAATCAGAAGGGAACAAGGAAACACCATGAGGATATTTCGCTAAACCTGAAATAATATTTTTCCCTGTGTTATCTGATCGATTTGCAGTCTCGCTGTTATAAACATGAACTAACAACACGCTCTCAGGACGATGAGAGTCAAACGACATTCCTATCGATAGGAGGTTTGCTCTCACATCATCCATCACAATAATAAATTTCGGTTTAAAATTTTTATTTAAATTTTTATCATCGAGCAGAGTTATTAAGCCTTCACCCTTTTTGTGACCTGCAAACATGATATTATTCATCAAGTAAAAAACTGACTCCGCTGTTTCGATTTCAACCAATTTTGGAGCTTGCTGTAGATTAAAAAAAGGACTTTGAATAAACGCGTTTTTGCTAGAACCACCCAATAATGCCGACAACTCATCCATCATATCTTGGCTAAGCGTGGTAAGTGACTCCTTCATATTTTTTTCTTTCGGCGCCTTAGATCCACCATACCTAGCCGTCAATACCACTGATGGAATTTTTTGTTGAACTAAATACTCCATCAAAGATTTAACGCTTTTTCTCGGAAAATTAATACCATTTCGCTTCGTAATGGTATTATCCCAATCAAACACAGTTAAAATATCGCCACCTGCGACTTCAAACTTATGTCCAGCCCAATCCACAATTGATCTAATTGGCTTCAAACCGTCTTTGGGGCCCAACTCGATATAACCGACGACCTCAGCCTGTGCGAAAGCCCCTAAAAAAGAGCAGTAAATTAATATGGCAAGGTTTAGTAACTTGCCTGGCAAAGCATTTGATTGAGAGTATTTCATAAAATGACCTTCCCGTTGCCTATAGCTTTCGAAAACTAATTGAAGGTACCATCAAATGGGAGAAGCTGTCGAGCCTCCGATTAAAGTCTGTTATCGGCGCTCTTCCACTTTAGCAATAAGGAGTGATCCTTACTTAGAACCACTTGTGTACCAAACGGTTGACCTTCTCGGTTCATCAGATCTTTTAACCATTCAGTATCTTGAATTGATGCCCGATTTATCTGAAGGCGTCTCATTTGAGTCGGAACCATTTCGAGCCGAAGGAGCTTCCCCGTCGATGGGTTCACCGTAACAAAATACATGAAGCCAAGATCCCCTCGAAACTCTTCATACCCTTGAATCCCCTCGTAGTCTGTGATGAAGTCTCCGCAACCATAAAGGATCGCACAGTCCTGATAGACTTCGATTCCCTTCGGGTGATGAGACGAGTGTCCGTGAACTAAGTCAATCCCTGCTTCATCGATTAAGCTATGGGCAAAGGAGATTTCTTCATCAGTAATCTGATAGCTCCAGTTTTCTCCCCAGTGGATCGAAGCGATAGCAAAATCGTGCTCCTGAACTTTAAATCTTTTCACCAGATGGGCAACCCGATTTACGGATGTATCAGACAAATCCTCAAGAAAATTAACTCCAGGGCGATCCGGCCTTGCAGCCCAGTCCTCACTCTGTGTAATCGTTGTTTCGAGATTGATGATCCGAACATCAGGCTTAACGCGGCCGAACTCCTGTAAGGCAACCCCCCAAATGTACGAAAAAGGCACAGGCTTGGCTATTTCTCCTGACTTTTTCTCTGCTAACGAAACATAATCTCGAGCATCATGAACAAACGGTTCATTAATCCGGGGATGGTTAGGATGAGGATGGATTTGATCGATTCCTCGACCCGTCATGACATCGCCACATAGAAATAAAATGACTTTTGAATTAATGACCATAAGCACTCGCTCCCCTACGAGAGAGCTCAATGCAAGAGCCATGTTTTTAGCCATTCTTTTAATTAAAGGTCTGCGTAGCCTCCACCTTTAACCCGTCTCTTCACTTTTGACTCACCTGGTAGTATTTGTAATAAGTGGATCCAATCGTTTTCAATGAGTTGCCGGACCGATTCATGTTTCTGAATAATTTTTTCGATCTCCTCTTGGGGTGCTTCAATAAACACACTCAGGCGGATCGGGTCGTGAACGAACCTCGAACCATCATGCACCGATTGAATAGGGAGACCGAAGCGAAGATCGCCTCCGTTCCCTTCGACGACTCCGTTCTCATTGGTCAAGTTGTGCAGAATTTTATTTCCAGACCCAAAAACTTTGGGAGCCACCGTTGACGCATAATATTGCAAATTGATCCAATTGGTGACCACCATGGGAGCCGTCATAATGAGCTCGAGCGTCTTGTAATTTTGAGTAGCATCTTTTTCCCAATGATAATCATGCAAAAAAGACCTACCACCCAGGTCAACTCCCCGGGTCCTCGCACGAGGAGCTACAATGAAACATGCGTTGCCGGCAAGGCCCCACTCGGGTCGCACCTCTGACCAGTTCCTTGAACGACGATCGGCTTGCGAATCGAGCACGCTTGAACGGGATACTTGCCGCTCTCTTCTAGTTCTCTCAGAAGCCTTTGCGATCTGATGAGTCACCTCCGATAGGATGGCCTGAAATTCGAGCGGGACTTTTTCAGGTTCGAGAATATGAACATCGTCTGTAACCGTTTCATGTACTCCGGCTGCAAACCAAGTGGTCGATGGGATTTGAATCCCCTTTTGGCCAAGCCCTTGTCGAACCTTGGCATCGTTTAAAAGATCAGCAAGTATGCGAGCATTGATGTCGCCAGAGTTCCCTCCACAGGCACCACAATCAAGTGAAGACCCGAACGCATTGTTGGTGGTAACGCTCCCGTGCCCTACAATCAGGAGAAGAGGCGCAAATGGGCCCGTCAGCCCCATGTGCCTGAGAACAGCCTCGGCACGTTCTACTTTTTGATCGTCCCCTAGGGGTAGCCCCTGAGCATTGGTCCATCCCAACAGGGCTGGGTCTGCACCACGGGGATCAAATCGGTGCGGAATCCGCCGAGATCTCATACTATCTACGAGAAAAAGAAAAGTCCGTTTGATCATCTTTTCAACATACAAAGCCCCAAACAGCTCAACATACACAAACGACGATAACGGATTTTTTCTTAAACTACGAAAGAAGCTGGACACCTGAAACAAGACGACCCGCTGGTCACTTACCTCTGGATTCTGTGAAGGGGAACTCTCTTTCACTTCAAAAGCTGGAGACAATAGTACGGGCAGTCTGTGACTTGCCGTGGACTCCCCTAAGGTTCTGTAGTCAAATGGAACGCCAAAGAATCCTGCAAATCCTACCGTCTGGAGTTGATGGTCGACATTTTCAATGTTTCGTCGAAGCATTTCTGAGCGGACATCAATGCAGAAAACGAGTTGAGCCTTCGGGGATTGTTTCAATGGTGTCCGCTCGTTTACCTCAGTACTTGAACGAGACGCATTAATTTGAGAACTAGTTTTCTCCTGATAGGTGATTTCAAAAGCGAGCTGCAAACAGTGTTGGCGCCAAAAGGAGGGAGACTTGGTTTCGAACGAAGCCTGCCAGGATCGGACCTGAGTTGACGCCGTTGGAGAATCTTCACGCTCGAAGATACAGAAAAGACCGAAATCGTAGGCCATTCGCACCGCCAACAGATCACGGAGCTCGGCCTTATTTTCAACGGGATATCCGAGCTGCCTTTGCCATTCGGCATATCTGAACTGCGAGGCCCAACCCAAAGTACTTGCTATCAGGCGCTGCATGTAGTTTATCTGAGACTGATTCGACGAAAACCCCATACGTTCGAGCATGATCCGGATGCCCGTCTCTGAATCATGCTCTTTAAGATCACTTATGAAGGTGCTAAATCCTTCTGCCCCCCACCTCTCCATACTTACGTCTAATTTCTGTGCATGATGCCAACTCTTCCAAAAATCGAATTCTTTCCAGGGGAACCGGGCAATAGCCTGCTGATCATCCAAATAGGCAGCACAGTATTTTCCTAGATCTGTGACTACTTTTGAGTGCCAACTATTTTTTAGATCGTACTGCTCACTCCAAGTTTTCCAGTGCTCAGTTTCGTTCCCCTCTTCTTGGCAAGCCTTAATTAGGTCCGCCACCTGATTAGGCATGTTGGGATAAAATGCCCGATTCAATTGGATTGATGTCTTGAGGGACGATTCCGTAATGCTGCCACTTTTAACGAGTTCTAAATAAAAACTTAGTGGCATAAAGAGTGAGTCATGAATTACTGGAGACAACCCCTCTAAGGCAGAATGAAAAGTCTTATGCTTGAGGAACCAGAAGGGATTCACCGCAACAGTGTTTTGCAATGGCCATGCAGGCGCCACGATTTCTAAACTCTCCTGCCAGTTTTGTTTCGATCTTTCCATAAAATTAAGCTCCTTTGAAACCATCTATTGATTTTTCGAATCTGATACGCGGCCAGATAACCATCGAGTACGCTCTAAGAAATAGCCTCCATTCCAGAGATAAACGTAGATTCTCTGGAGCACTCGTCCCTGAGGTTGAATAAGAAGACCGCTCAGTCCGAAGCCAAAAACGAATATAAGAAATGTGAACAAACAGGTAATCCATTGATGGGCGTGTCCCAAGTCAGTACCCCAGACAATGGGAATAATCGATCCGAGTCTATTAAAAATGATCGATTCGATCACACCACTCAATGCGGCAGCTGCCGAAAAGACCATGGTTAGACCAGCGAAAAATAAAAAACCCATCCTACGGAATTGTCGGCCCGATAGGCTCACGTTTTGGGCAAGCCCTAGCAGAAGAACCGCCGCATAAGTGAAATACGCTACATGACTACCGTCCATCAGACTCACGCCAAGCACAACTAGGAGCAGGCTACACAAACTCGCTAGGGTAATAAATTTGGCAGATGGAGGCGTGTGGCTGAATTTAATTTTCTTTGATTCCTCCACCAAAAGGCCCGTAGTCAGAAAGGCGTGGGCTTTATAAAAGCTGTGAGCAACAATGTGGAAAAGTGCTAATGAAAATGAGCCCAGTCCACAAGAGAACATCATAATTCCCATTTGGCTGATCGTGGAATAGGCTAATTTCTGTTTAATATTGTTTTGCGTGACCATGACGAGCGCGCCGAAAACTGCAGTAATTGCGCCCATGGCAGCTAACACGAAATGTGCAAGGTCCGCGTGCTGCAAAATTGGACTCAACCGAATGATTAAGAATCCGCCAGCGTTGATCACCCCAGCATGCATCAGAGCAGAAACCGGAGTGGGAGCTTCCATGGTCTCCGGCAACCAGAAGTGAAATGGAAACTGGGCAGACTTGGTCATTGCGCCAAAGACAAAGAGTAAACCAATCCAAGAGAGACTTGAAGCCTCAGGCGTATTCTCTGAAAGTCGGTTCGCTGCTTCAAATAGCTGAGAGAAATCAAAAGTACCAAAAACATGATAAGTGAGTCCGATACCTAAAATAAGAGCGATATCCCCGAGTCGACTTACAAAAAACTTCTTACGAGCTGCATCCACTGCGGCTTTACGCTCTGGATAATAAACCAGTAATTTATGCAGTCCGAAACTAGTTGTAAGCCACATGATAAAGAACACAAGAAGATTACTAGCAAGGACAAGAAATGAAACGGATGTTAACGTCAAAAATAAAAAGCGATAGAAATAGCTTTGGCGCCTCTCGCCATTTAAATACCTCAAAGAATACTGGCCGATCGTGGCCCCCAGAAGAGTCACCATCACAAACATTGAAGTCGAGAGAATGTCGATCTTGAACCCTAGTGGCAGATTGACTCCACTAAATTGAAGCTGGGCAAATGTTAAAACTTGATCCCCTCTCAGCCAGTGCCAAAATTGAGTCCCAATCGCAACCAAAAACAAAACCCACAACAAAAAGTGGATCACCAGCACGTCAGTTTTGGCTCTGAGGGGGGATGTCTTATTTTCTTCCGAGGCATGATTTAGGTTCATGAGCTGATTCTAAAACGGAGAATCAAATTGCGATAATAGATAAATTGTTTGCTATTCATCTGTTTTACCGATAAATGAAAAACTATGGAATCGTTGAATTATCACCACCTATATTACTTTTGGACGGTTTGCCATGAGGGAGGATTTACCAAGGCCGGCCTAAAATTGCGCCTCTCACAATCAGCCATAAGCGAGCAGGTCAGTCGGCTAGAGGAGTCTTTTGGGCAGAAATTGATTGCACGCACCACTAGACGTTTTGAGCTCACGGAGGCAGGCAAGGCAGCCCTGAAATATGCCGACACCATCTTTGCGTCAGGAAAAGAGTTAATGGACTTCATGAAACATCGGCCCAGCAAGAGCCGCCAACTCCTCCGCATTGGTGCGTTAGGTAGTCTTTCCAGAAATTTACAGGCGGCATTTCTTCGCCCTCTTCTAGAGCGCCAGGATGTTCATTTTGCCGTCACGGTCGGGGACTCCAAGCGACTCTTCCGCCTACTACGCGAACACACTTTGGACATCGTACTCTCTACGTTTCCGGCAGGAGAGGACGCTTCAAAGGAGCTCTATACTCATTTACTTACCCAGAGCCCTTTGTGCCTCGTAACCTCGAAGTCAACTGCTACCCGAAACGAACTCCCCCTTGATTCCGTCCTCCAAAGTAGACCTGTTTTTTTGCCCACTGCAGCTTTAGAAAGCCGATCTGACTTTGATCATTTCGTAGAATCTAAGGGGATTACCTTGAATATAGTCGGGGAAATAGACGACGTTGCTTTGCTGCGCGTTCTAGCCCTAACTGGAAAAGGACTCGTGGTGATACCCCGCGTAGGAGTTGCCGATGACGTCACAAACAAAGACCTAGTGATCCTACATGAGTTTAAAAACATCAAACAGAAGTTCTATGCCATCACTCGCCAGAAAAAGTTTCCAAATCCAATCATAGCTGAACTTGTCCGCTCCCTAGATTAGCAATACAAATCCCCGCCACGTGCACTAGGGAGAATAAGAGACACTGTGCCCCTATCCGCTCGAGCCCTGAAGGAAAAACTTCACGTCCTTGAAACATTCCAAGTCTCTACCCCCACCATAAGAAATGGCGCTCTGCAAACACTCCTCAAGATAATGCATCTCATCCAGAACGCCGTGACTCTTCATGAGAAGAAGCTTTTTAGTTCCTTCAATGCGATTCATTTTACTGCTCTGAAAGCTAGACGCACTACCCCAGAACTCTTTATACATCCGCCCATCAGCCCCCTGCACTTTTGCTCCCGGAGAGTCCGACAAAGAGGAAAACATACCCCCCACCATGACCATCCGTGCACCGAGCGCTAGGCTTTTGGCGATATCTCCAGGCTCTTTGATGCCACCGTCTGCAATAATCACGGTTTCTGGATTGAGACAGGCTTTTGCGCAGAGCTGAACGATCGAGGCTTGGGCACCTCGGCTACCAAACCCCGTTGCGGAGTAAGTTGTACATGCGGAACCAGGACCGATTCCTACTTTAATCGCATCCGCTCCATAAGACTCAAGGTCTCGGGTTGCTTCGGCCGTCGCAACGTTGCCAGCGATCACGAAACTCTTAGGAAAAGCAGCTTTAATATGACCAATAATGTCTCTCATCTTTTCAGTATGTCCGTGAGCAATATCTACCGTAACGTAATCAGGAAAAATATCTGCTTCAGCAAGAGAATCAATCAACGTGTAGGCTTCTTCGTTCACACCTACTGAGATTGAAACCGGCAGAGAGAGGGACTTCATGTGAGCTGCAAAAGCGAGGGTATCTGAAAATCGGTGATAAACATAAAAGTAGCCAGCTTGTGCAAGCTTTGTTGCAACCGATAGGTCGACGACACACTCCATATTTGCAGGCATAATCGGCATCTTAAACCTGCGAGCTCCCAGAGCACAGGAGGTGTCACAAAGACTCCTCGAAGCGACAACGCACTTGCGAGGGACCAAATTCATTTGCGGATAATCGAATGAAACATGGCAGCACGCGGAACTCTCGGACTGGCTAACGGATAGGCGGTCTTGCCCATCGGCATCTTCTAAGGGATTTTGTAAGGGATTTTGATCTCGTTCTGGCAACTCAGTGGCTGCGGCGGGATCGGTGATTTCATTTGTGGGGCCTGCTTGATCGCCTGGACCGGCATAGACCATCCCGTAAGGAACCAATCCAGCCGAAATAAACCACAACAACAACCAACTTTTGGAATTCCAAACCGTGACCTTCATAAAACTCTTCCCTATACTCGTTAAAACACAACTGAAAGTTTCACCCATTGACTTGGCAGTTTCTGTTCATCGTGCATTTTTTACTGGCTTGCAACCCAATTCTCGAACTAAATTCTAACTCCATCTTTGAGAGGTTGAACGACCTATGACCCTATCCCACATGAGCATCCTTCGTAAGGGTGCCTACAGGCGCGCTAGCTGGAAAAACAATCTAGGCTATACGGACGAAATTGCCATTTTCCCTCCGGGATCGTCCCTGACGAAAGGGGATTTTCTTTGGCGACTCAGCTCCGCGCGTATCGAGCATGCTTCGGCATTTTCACTTTTCCCAGCGCACGATCGAGTCTTGGTGGTTTTAAAAGGTGAAGGCATTCGAATGATTCACTCCCTTGAGGAAGGAGAACCAGAGGACACCTCCGAGGTACTCCCCCTGCAACCCTATGAATTTCCCGGTGACATAAAGAGTCGATGCGAGCTTTTAGGCGGCCCGATCACCGATTTCAGCTTGTTCATGCGCACAGGCGAAGTCGGAGCCGACGTGAGGACTCAGGAGATTGAGCCAAATCAAGAATACACTTGGAATGCTGAGGGTCAATGGAACTTCGCTTACGTGATCGAGGGAGCACTTGACGCAGAGATCGGTAGCCTGGAAGAGGGCGATACTCTTTCAACACCTCAAAATAGAGCCTGCTTTCGAGCGAGTACGGATGGAGCCATAGTGCTTTTGGTCGCCCTCAATTGACGCACTCACTCCAACCAAACCTTGACGACCCGGGCCGGCTCTTCGAGGGTAAAAATTGGGCAAGGAACTAAAGTAGTGGCCTGACTCAGGTATTCCTGGATTTCACTTATAGGAATCCCTTCCTCTTTGATCTTAACGATCACATCATCAGGGATCACATCCATCAGCCAACGAGCGCTTCGAGCAGGAAGAGTGACATCGACTACCGTTTTAAGATCCCGATTCACCTGAACTCGAAGGTGGGCCGCCTCCTCAGAGGAAGTCTTCTCGGCATTACTAAAGACATTCCTCAACCAAGTATAAGGACATTTAGACACAGAAAACCCCACATTTTCTTGATTTTTCTCGCTATTTAATTATTTTGATTCGTTACTCAAAGGATACCATAAATAAATCATGTCCATCTTATTTTTTATTCCGATTTAACTAGAATTTAAGATCAAACGACTCAATTACTCGGCCCGACAGACGCGCCCAGGACTTGAGACCCAAAGGAGATCTTTGCGATGGGGGTCACTAGGTAGTGAACTTCCATCCAGATTTTTCGGTAGTTTTGATTCTCATATTGCGTTTCCTAAGGTAGCTAAAAAATAAGCGAGGAGGCACGGCGATTTCAGCAGGCAGAGCTCCACACTCGGTAATCTCACCCTTAGCCAGCATCTGAGCCACAATAGAGGGAGGACTACCTGTATCGATATCAAGTCCAACCCCCCACTGGGGCTTACCCGAGGTGTGACAATCATGGATCAGCGTGACCTTTTTTCGGCCTCGGGTTCCCTTCACAATGGCGCGAACCACCTCGTACTGCTTGATCCGTCCGACTTGTCTCGGAGTCGGCTGTGACATCGCCACCTGATGAATGACATCGATCGGCTTTGCTCTCCCGCCCTCAGGCAAATTTACCCACTCATGAGATCCCATACCCAAGTCTCTAAGAAAACGGACTCGATCGACAAACTCTGGGTCGAATGCAATCTTAAAACTGACCTCCCTGACTCCTTGCTTTTGGAATGACAGGGGGAGCGTCGCTACCTCTGAATGAATTGTACTCATAGGGTACCTGAGCCCAATGGGCTCAGGAAAGCGATGAGGGACCGCTCCTGACATCGGAGTCAAAAACTTGAATTGACCTCGAGTAAAGACAGCAGGATCAAACGAAAACTCCTCCAAAATAGTCTGAAGAGAATAAGAAAGGGCTAATACCGGTTGAGGACGGTAGCGAGTCGCGTCCATCGATCCCACCCGCAGGTGAATTTCACTTACTGTATCAAGCTGATCGCAGGCATGGCGAGATAAAATATTTGTAATCCCAGGAGCAGCGCCCATTCCTAAGAGAGCCAGTTTTCCAATTGCCTTAAACCGACTATCCCATTCGAGCTGTTGGCGAGTCACATGGAAAAGTCCACCGAGATCAATATAGTGAGATGGAATCGCCAAAGCAATCGCCATAACATCCAAATTGAGGGTGTACTGAGCAGCGTTAATTAGAACAAAGGAGCCCGCCAAAATTTTCTGAGCTTCAGCCTGGTCTTTTACATTCACCCTGACTGCTCGGAGGCGCGGGTCATTCAACTCATTAAGCAATCGTGAGGCTTTGTTTATATCATGATCTGCGATAATAATTTCCACATTGCGAGAAGGTAGGGTTTCGACCAAGTCACGAACCGTGATTCTCCCCATCGCTCCCGCCCCACCTACTACGGTGTACCGAGTTATTTTTTCACTCAAGACTTTGACTCCTTTTTGAGAGGGATTTTTCTATTTTTATAGGGATACCAATAGGGTTTTTTTTCAGCGACATAATCTAAATGCACATGTTTGGGCTCACGAAAAGCATCGAGTCCCTCTTCTCCTAACTCACGGCCGATTCCACTCCACCGCATTCCACCAAAGGGAGCTGCATCATTATCGGTCAGGGGGTCATTAATCCAAAATGTCCCCGCCTTAATATTTTCCATTGCTCTCATAGAAATCTCAAGATTATTTGTGTAAATACAAGCCCCTAGTCCGTACTTTGAATCATTTGCCATTTCAATCATTTCATCGGCATTTTCTGCAACAGTGATCGAGAGGACAGGACCAAAGATCTCCTCTCGGGTGGGAATCGATCCATGCTTGACCTGAGTCAGGATCGTTGGCTCAAAAAAATACCCAGGAAGCCCTCCGGGCTGAAATCGCTTCCCTCCCAGAATCAGGACCGCACCTTCTTGGATGGCTGCCCGCACTTGACTCTCCACTTTCGTTACCGCCTCTGCCGAGATCAGCGTGCCGATATCGATATCAGGATTAAGTGGATCCCCTACTTGCAGCGTCTTCACATGGGCAACCAGTCGATCAATAAACTCATTCGCGATCGGCCGCTCTAAGTAGATTCTCTTGCTCGAGGTACAAACTTGACCCGCATTCAAAAGCCTGGCCCAAGCAACTCCCGGAACAGCAATATCCAAGTTTGCATCCTTAAAAACTAAAAACGGATCCACTGAGCCCAACTCGAGATTCACCTTCTTGAGCTGGCTCCCCGCGACTGCCGCAATCCTTCTGCCCACTGGCGTAGACCCCGTAAATGCAATCAAGTCGACGCCCTCATGATGGATCAACCACTCACCTGTACTCTCGCCTCCCGTGATCACATTCACCACGCCAGGCGGCAGCACTCCTTCATAGATACGAGCCATCAAAAGGTTGGTCAGTGGATTTTGATGGGGAGCTTTGCACACAATGGTGTTTCCTGCAGCCAGCGCCGGCGCGACTTTCCATGCCATGAGTAAGAGTGGAAAATTGAAGGGACAAATTGCAGCCACCACTCCATATGGCTCTTTGATGGTAAAGTTAATCTGATGGGGCCCTACCGGAGGAACGGAGTTTCCATAACTCGAACGAGCTACTTCAGCATAATACTCAAATGCAGCTGCCACCCAATCGATGCAATCCACGGACTCGCACCAAGGCTTGCCCGTTTCTTGAGTCATCAAGCGGGCCAGCTCATGCTCCCTCTCACGAATCCTTCCCCCTAGTTCGCGCAATAGCTTAGCTTTCTCAACCCCCGGAACTCTCCACCAATTCTGCTGAGATTGACGCGCAGCAGTAACTGCAGCATGGACATCTTGCTCATCGCAATCCGCTGCTGTGCCCAAAAGCTCTAGGGTGGCTGGATTTCGAATCTCTCTTTGGATCGTAGAATGAGAGGGCACCCATTTTCCTTCAATGAAAATCGGATGGATTGGATTTTTATCTTTTGATTTTTTAGGCATGAGTTTCCTTGTGTTTAATCCAAAAATCTTAAATAAAGGAGCTTGGACCTTCGTCAAGACCTGTTCATTTCAATAACATATTCCCAAATAATTTTATTGGGAATTATTATGGAAAGGCCGCATTCACCATGAATCCAAAATCTCTGGTTCAATCTCTATTCATCCTTTTATTTTTTTCATCTACTGCATTTGCAAATCTACCTAGGCAAACGGATGTCCTCATCATTGGTGCAGGTCTTAGCGGTTTAGCTACGGCTTACCATCTTAAGAAAGCTGGTATTCCCTACCATATCGTAGAAATCACCCCAATCATTGGCGGGAGAGTAAGAACGGTTGATTACGAACGAAAAGATCAAGTGACGCTTCATGCCGACTCAGGAATGGAGGAGTACTGGGAGAGTAACCCTGCAGTAAAAATTCTGAAGGAGCTTAAGCTTCCTCTAAAAATAGAGGGCTCAGCCTCTAGCATCATTCTCAGTGAGAAGCTCGAGGTCTTAAGTGAGAACGAAAACCTTGAGGGTTTTCTCAAGCGCATCTTCTCAGCCCAAGAGCTGAGCGCATTTGAGTTGTTCCGATCCAAAGTGAGTCCGCTCATTGACCGAATCCAAGGAGAAAGCCCCCTACCCCCAGATCTGATGACCCTTAAGGACATCGCTTTCTCCGAGTGGGTACAACAACAGAAGCTCCCTAAGCGAGTCTCTGAATGGATTCGGATCTCTGTTGAGTGCGAGATCGGAACCCAGTGGGAGCAAATTTCTGCGCTGGACGGCATTTCTGAATTCCATATTTTCTTAGGCAAGGGTGAAGTCAGTTTTCGGGTCATCGGCGGGAATAAAAAATTCACTCAGGCCTTATCCAAGTTCATCAACCCCAAGCAAATCACCCTAAACGAACGCGTCACTCGGGTAGAAAGCAAAAATGGCCGGGTTTATGTATCAGTTTTAAACCAAGTAACTCACGAGAATCGGATCATCGAGGCGAAAGCAGTCGTCAGCACCATCCCCCTTTATCGATTGTCTGAACTTCAGTTCAGTCCTCCCCTTTCAGAGAAAAAATGGGAGGCGATCAAAACTCAAACTTGGGGTTCATATTTTAAGGCTCACGTATTTGTACCGCGCACAGCTCATCACTTTTACACCCAAAAGAAGAGCGACATCTTACCCCTTCTCTCGGACTCAGACTTAGGAGTCATCTATGAAGGCAACCCCGACCAGAAAACAGACACTCAAATTCTATCGTTGCTAGTGACAGGGTATCATGCCGAAAAATTTACCATGATGCCGCTGGACGAAGTCAAAAAGCAAATCATGGCAGCATTTGAACAGCTTTGGCCCGGATTCTCGAAGGAAGTTCAAGGCATGGAATTTTATCGATATCATCCGCGAGCGATTGCGGGTTGGCCGGTAGGGCGATCTCGATTCGATGCCCTCTCAGACGAAATCCGGACACCGGAAAATCAAATCTACTTAGCAGGTGATTTTACCGAAGGCACCCACTCCAGCGGAGCATTTCAATCAGCAGCTCGAGTTGCAAGGCAGCTCATCTCCCGGCTCAAAGGGGTAAAGAAGTGAATCTGAGCTCTTCTCCGGTCTGGCTCTGGTTTACCCCGGCCATTTCTGCGCTGGTCCTCTATGGCTTGGGCCAAGGACTGGTCAAGAAATGGATTTCCGATATCCCTCCTGCTCTCTTTTGTATTTACTTTGTATTTGCAAAAGCCATCGTCAATTTGAGCTTTTACTTCACTCAGACCCACCCACCTCTGACTGCCGCAGGTGGACTCCCCTTTTTGACTCTTGGAGTATTGGCTTATATCTGGGATGGTCTAGGCTGGATTTTCTATTTTCAATCCATCCTCTTGGGCCCAATCACAATTGTAGGTACGCTATCCGCTGCGTATCCAGCCCTCACCGTTGTTTTTGGGCGAGTATTTCTGGGAGAGACCCTGCTTATGCACCAATATGCAGGGGTCATTGCAGTTGTCGTGGGATGCCTCGGGCTTGCTTACTCCCCGCCCGACTCAAAATCAGGCCATCGAGATTCTAGATGGATTTTACTTTCAGTTATGGCTCTTATTCTTTGGGCGGGATCTCAAACCCTAGTAAAGTACTCCTATGGTTTACCTCAGGCCAGCGAAGTCAATTTAGCCTTGTGCAACACACTAGGGGGAGCGCTCACTCTGGGAGTATACGGGATTCTAAAGGGACGAGGCCACCGCCTTGCATCAGGTGATTGGATCCGATCTCTCCTCCCTATGGGCATGATGGCAGGGGGCGATCTGGGAGTCATCATTGCTAACCGATTTGGCCCCATTTCCCTCGTCACCCCAATTACTGGAGCCTATCCCTTAGTGACCCTCGGTTTTGCGGCCCTAGTACTTAAAGAGGCTGTGACCAAATTACAATGGCTTTGCATCTTATTTATTTTGATCGGCATGTATCTCGTAAGTTTAAGCCCATAGTACTTCCGATTTTCTGGGTGTACTTATCGTATTCTTACACTATAATATAAAACATGGTTAGTTTAGAAATTTGGGTCGTCGACGACATAAAATCCGACATCAATGACCTTAAGTTAGCCGCAAAGGGACTCCACGGCTACAAGCTCAAATTTAGATCATTTACGACTACGAACTCATTCCTCACTGCTCTCAAAAATTCCCCTGTTCCAGATATGGTTCTACTGGACATTCAATTGAAATCGAAGCTCAGCGGTTTTGATCTCTGCTCAGAAATTAAAAAAACTCACCCACTCGTTACGGTGTGTATGTTCTCTCGATTCATGGACGCCGAGCATCTGAAGCTTGCATCCCTGATGGGTGCCTCAGCTTTCATATCCAAGCAAAAGCCGATCGAAATCCAACTACTAGAGTTACTTAAGAGCCATCTTGGAAACCAACCAAAACCACCGGAGAGAGCTTCATTTAGCGCACTTGAAAGTGCCGGAATTCCTATTCTTGGCCAAAGCACGAAAAAGATTCTCCAGTCGATTCTCCAAGTCATTCGTGAAGACCTCACGCTAGGCATCCTCTTGACAGGATCCAGCGGCACAGGAAAAACCTACGTCCTCCAAGCTCTCATTCAACTTCTCGGGGCCTCTTTCAAGAAAAACCTGATCATCTCTCCCCTTTCAAAAAAGTCCCTCAGCGAACTCTCTCTCCAGGGAGACAGCTGGCTCCTCATTGATGAGCTTCAGACCTTCTCAGTGGTCGAACAAGATGCTCTTTATCGCACGATTAGTGCACTAAAAACACAGCGGCGGCCTCGTATTTTGGCGACCACTCGACTCGGGCTTCAAGATCTTCGAGAAGCAGCCGCGACCGGCAAGGTGAGCAGCAAACTCCTCGCTTATTTAGCAGCAGAGCATATCCAAGTCCCCGATCTCGCCAATCGGCGAGAGGAGATTCCGGTTTTCTTTAATCACTTCTTGGAGCGACTCAAAAATGGCCCATTCATGGTGTCGCCCGAGGCTTCAGCAAGAGTCGCAAGTGCTTCATTTACATCCGGTCACGTCCGTGAATTAAAAGAAACAGTTGAACTCATGGGCTCAAACGCCCGCTCGGGTAAGATCACCCTAGAGAGCCTTCCTTCCTCCCTGATCGCCACCGGAGGCCTGCAGACTCATCCAGTATCTATCCACCTCAGTGCTGCCACCCCTAATTACCAGATTCTGTCAGGCTACCTTCTCCTCGAACTTGTCCGACTGGTCGCTAACCAAGATCGCAACTACGGACGAAGAACGACCTTTCGATCGCTCGAGCGCTGCTTGGACATTTCGAGAACGGCTATTTCAGAGCGCCTGAGAACACTTCAAGACTCAGGCATAGTGACATTAGATGAACTCACAGCAATTTTTGGAGATAAATATGGACGAAGCAATGAATAGAGATCAGGAACGACAGGCGAAGCACACGGCGGGTGAGGCTATTTATCAACTCGAGAGAGCCCTGAAGAAGCTTAAAAAAGTGGCACTCACTCCAGTAGAATTAGAAGCATTGGAAACCGAACTTCAGCGACTCAAAGCGGCGCTCCTCATCCTACAGGTGATTGACCCTGGATTTTGAAATGCGGCCAACCGAAATCCAAGTTAATTTTTGGCTGTCTTTTATTTCAGTATTTGCTCTGATCACCGTCTGCTATTATTTCTACAAATTACGTGCTCAGTCTCAAGAGATGATGAAGCAGAGTAGCGAACTGGCTCATGACTGCGAGACCCTCTTGATGCTCATTAAAAGGGTTTCTGCGATACCCGATCGCCCAGAAAAATCAGATACTTTTTTGCGGGATATGGAAAAATACATTAAGAAGTGGAGGGCCGTCTCCAGTGGAAGAGCGCTCGTCATGAGCACAGAAGTTGAATTTATCCCAAGCCTCGTTGACGAAGTCATTTCTAATTTAAAACTCAGTGATCAATTCAAGAATATTTCGTTCACTTCTCATATTAAAAACCTGGTCTTTGCTCGGATCAATACGCAAGAATTTTCTGGATCAATTCGAAGTCTACTTACTAATTCTGCTCAAGCCATTCTTGACCACCACACGGGCATCGTGCAGGTGACGATTGAAGAACAAAAGGAACAGATTTGGATCAGCATCCAAGACAACGGCAAGGGAATCCCTCCGGAGGTGCAAGCAAGGATCTTCGAACGGGGTGTAACTTTCGGAAAAATCGGCGGGACCGGACTCGGTCTCAGTTCAACTAAAGCCCGTTTGGAGTCCTGGGGTGGCGGAATTGAGCTAATCAACTCCACTCCAGAAACAGGGACACTGCTTCGCCTGACTCTCCCCAAGGCTCCCGCCCCCAGTTGGTTTCAAGGAAGCTTAAGAGTTAGAGCTGGAAAAAATATCATACATGTCGATGACGATGCTTCAATGCTCCCCATCATGGAGAGCAAAATGATCCATTTTTTTCATGAGCTCGACCTTCACTTTTTTATCTCTCCAGAGTCTTGTATGGAGTACCTCAAGACCGCAAATAGCGAAAACATATTATTATTAATCGATTACTATTTTCAGCTCAGCAACTCATCCCACAATCAGTTCAAAAATGGGATCGAACTCATCAAAAGTTTGAATGCCGCAGGGCACTCAATACTATTGACCAATGCATGGGCTGACTCCCGGATCCAAGCACAGGCCCAAGCCCTGGGTGTTAGGATCATGCCTAAACAGTATTTAAATTCTATATCGTTTGAGATCATTGAACCTCTAGACCCAGCCAAAACTGTCGCAGCCGTCCTCATTGATAACCATGAGTCAATCCGAATGGATTGGTCGGAGGCCGCCACGTCGAAAGGTCTTTTGATCGTAACCTGCTCGAGCGTTTCTGAGTTTCTAGAACGCTATCGATACCTGCCAAAATCTACCCCGATTTATGTGGATGAACACCTAGACGGAGGCCTCACTGGCAAGCAAGAATCTATTGCCTTGGCGGAGGCGGGTTTTCAGAATCTTTCCTTAACGACGTTTGATCCAACGACTAAGGAGGACCTCCACCTTTATCCCCACCTGAGGGGTACGCGAGGCAAGAATCCCCCCTTCTAAGCAGCCAAGGGGATCAATTGCCCGGTCTCTGCCAACTCAGCTCTGAGACGAGCAAGGTCAGACTCGGTCACCCCGTTGCTCGCAACCAGAAAAAGCTCAGTGGGCTTGAATTGACCGTGGAGGAGCACCGACCCAAGGCCGAGGAGCTGAGCAGGCTTTTGTTCCAGGCCTGCTACGAAGTCACCTGACATGATCAGATTTGATCCTGGAACTCGATTTGCGACCTGTTTAATTCTATGGAGCAGATCTACTTCACTTGAGTGCGTATCGAATGATTTGGTCACGAACGGGCCTCTGTCCATACTAATTTGTACTTCGTGAACCAGAATGTTCACAGTGGTTTTTCGAGCTAAATGAAGTCCAATCCCAAAGTCGACAGAAACTCCGTTCACTCGACAAAGCCCGGTGAACATCATCTGAAAATCTTGAGCCGCTGCTAGGGCAGCCTGATGAGGATTCGCCCTGCTCCCCCAGAGGCCAAAATATCCATAAGCGGACTCCCCGGAGTGGGACTCGTGCCATCCTCCTTGGCGGTGCACGCACTGTGAAAATAGCCTGTAAAAATGCTCTCTAAGCGAACGTTTATTAATCATGACATCAGAAACGCCCGCGCTCCCAGTCATTCCAAACGAGATCATTACGATGTCTCGAGTTAGAGGAAAAGTAACTGTTTTGTTCCGAACCATAGCGACCAAAGCGGGAGGAACCCAACATTCCAACTCTTGAATAGCCTCAGAGCTTGCGAGATAATCATTTTCTAAAGCCCCCACCTTGGCAATGAGCTCCTGATTTTGACAAGATAGCATTGCCTCCCTCTCTGCGAGTCTTAGCTGCTGAGCGCGGCGCTCCTCCTTGGATCGAAAGAGATCAATCGCGCGTCGAACGCTCGCCTCTAGATCCCTCGACTCCCAGGGCTTGCGGATGTAATCAAAGACCTGGGCGCTGCGAACAGACTGGATCATGAGGTGCTCATCCGAGTATCCAGTCACAATGATTCTGATCGCTTCTGGGTGGAGCTTCCCAGCAGCCACCAAGAACTCAACCCCGTTCATCTCAGGCATTCTCTGATCGGCTACGAGCACGGAGGGAACTAGACAACTGAGACACTCAAGTGCTTTCGTCGGACTGACGAAGGATCTAACCTCCCAGTCAGGAGACATCGAAGCCTCAAAAATAACCAGATTATTGGGTTCATCATCGACATAAACAATAATTGGTTTCATGCAGCCGAGTGCTCCCGAGGCTTCTCTAATTCCCCATGGCGAACTGGAAATTGAATAGTAAATTTAGTGCCTTTTCCAACTTTACTCTCTAAAGTAATCACTCCGCCGTGCCTCGCTACGTCTGTTTTAACAATATCAAGGCCTATTCCCATTCCGTTTCCTAGTTCCTTAGTCGTAAAAAATGGCTCAAAAATATTGGTACGAATATCATCTGGGATGCCACATCCGGTATCTTCAACCTCTAAAAACCAGGAGACTTCTTTTGAGTAGGCTCGAATCACTACCTGACCGCCATTAAGCTTGAGTGAGTCCAGAGCATTTTTAACAAGATTAGTGACAATTTGCACCAATCCGGCGTGACTCCCCTTGACTGTAAAATTCTTTTCTATTTCCATGATTACTTGATGATTTTGGCCAGTCCTGGATTTTAGAATAGCCAAGACTGTTGTCGTCATTTTATATAGATTGACGTTCGTAAATTTTCCGCCGTCTTTTGCGCTGAAGTTAGATAAATGTTTAATCGTCATGAGCGATAGCTCAATTCCGTTCTTCATCGAATCTAGTAAAACAAGGGAGCTCTTCTTATCACTAATTTTTAAGTCTAATTTTGAAATAATTTTCTCAAAAGGATAAAGAGCGCCAGAAACATAATTTAAAGAGTTATTTAACTCATGGGAAATACTGGCAGAAACATACCCTAAAGTAGCCATTTGATTCTGAATAATTAAATCGGCTTGGGTTTTCTTTAGATCCTTAATCGCTGTTTCTAATTGTGAATTTTTATCGCTTAATTCAGTCCGAAGAACTTCAGCCATATACCTCAAGTAGAGAGTCATAAAAATGGTGCTAATCATAAAAAATGAATTGATCACCAATGCTGAGTTGAGCGATTTACCTCCAGAAAAAAAAGCAAACAAATAATAGGGCAAATAAATCGCCAAAATATGTAACACCAGAAAAAATCGTGTCCAAGGAGTGAAGCCAACCACGCCGAGACAGACTAGATTCAGACCAGCGTAATAAGGTGAGGATGTACCCTCAGACAGAAATGTCATAATTGTAATAATGATTGAATTTGTAAACACAAATACGACCGCAAGAATTTGCGCTTTTACTAGAGTTTTTATTCTTTTTATTAAAATTCCAGTTGCAATGAAAACAGGTAAACCACTCATTCTGATCATTAAAAACAGGAGAACCTTGTCTCTCGCATATAAATAATCGCAGGGTACGAAAACAATGAATAGGGGAACAGAAACAAAGAAGGCGCCTAGCCGTAAAAGGGCCTTGATAAATTCGAGACGTTTCTCATCTTCAAAACTCATAGGTTCAATCATGCGTTGACTTTATTTTTAAATAATCATTAAAAGTTCCCAATTTAGTTATCGGCTCAAGGCTAGCAAAAATTTAGCCCCCCACTCTAACTAGGACTAATTTCCCATTGAAAATTACTTTTTTTTACCTAAAATGCCTTATTATAAGAGGGAATTCCTATGGCAGCAGCAAGTCAGACTAAAACCTACCGGATGTGGATCGACGGCAAGTGGGTAGAGGCGCTCTCAGGTGCCACTCGGGACCTCTTCGATCCAGGTAGCGGGGAGCTGATTGCGCGAGTGCCCGAAGGATCACAAAAGGACATGTCGCTCGCAGTTGATGCAGCTCGTCAGGCTTTCGATCAAGGAGCCTGGAGAAAGGTCTCCGCTCTCGATCGAGGCAAATTGCTTTTCAAAGTCGCTAATGCCATTCGTAATGAGAGTCAATTCCTGGCTGAGCTTGAAGTTCGCAATTGTGGTAAGCCCCTTGCCGAGGCCGAATTTGATGTCGCTGACGCTGCTAATTGCTTCGAGTTTTATGCAGGTTTAGCGACTAAAATTCATGGACAAACCTTGAGCGTTCCCGCTAACTCAGTCAGCTACGTGGTGCGCGAGCCCGTCGGGGTTTGCGGCCAGATCATTCCTTGGAACTATCCACTCATGATGGCCGCATGGAAATTGGCTCCTGCCCTAGCGGCTGGAAATGTTTGCGTCCTCAAGCCATCCGAACTCACTCCCCTCACCGCCCTTGAGCTTGCCCGAATCATCGAAGCCGTAGGGATCCCCCCCGGCGTCGTAAACATCGTCACCGGTCCTGGTGTGGGAGCTGGCGATGAGCTCGCATCCAGTCCAAAAGTCGATAAAATTGCCTTTACTGGCGGCACCGCAACAGGCCGAAAGATCATGCTAGGTGCCACCTCTAATCTTAAAAAAATATCGCTTGAGTTGGGAGGGAAAAATCCAAACATCGTTTTTGCGGATGCCGACTTTGAAGCTGCTGTCGATGGAGCACTCTTTGGGGCCTTCGCCAATCAAGGCGAGGTCTGCTCCGCTGGATCCCGCCTTTTAGTCGAAAAGTCGATCCACTCAGCGCTCATAGCAGCCATCCTCAAGAAAATCCCTCGAATTAAACTGGGCCACGGACTCACCCCTGGGGTAAAAATGGGACCGCTCATCTCATCAGATCACCGGCAAAAAGTGGAGAACTACATAAAAATCGGCATCAAGGAAGGAGCAACCCTCCTCTGCGGCGGTCAACGGCCTTCGGGCGCCGAGTTTGAAGCCGGAAACTTTCTTGAACCCACGATCTTTGATCATGTAAGTCCGCAAATGCGGATTGCCAGAGAAGAAATTTTTGGGCCGGTTCTTTCAGTGATCCCCTTTGAAACCGAAGAACAAGCCATTCAAATTGCCAACGATACCGAGTATGGTTTGGCAGCAGGCGTTTGGACGAAGAATGTCAATCGTGGTTTGCGGGTGATGAACCAAATTCGTGCGGGTATCGTGTGGCTCAACACCTATCACCCCACCTTCAATGAAATGCCCTGGGGCGGATACAAGCAAAGTGGAATAGGACGGGAGTTAGGGCTTTACGGAATTGAGGGCTATCTCGAAATCAAGCAGATCAACATCAACCTCGATGAGACTCCGATCGGATGGTACTAGGATGGCAATTCAACTGAAGACTTCTTTGCCTGGACCCAATTCTCAACTCCTCATGAAGGAGCGTAGAAAACACGTCGCCCGTGGCCCTTTTCATACGACGCCAATCTTTGCATCGAGCGCTAAGGGAGCCTTAGTTCATGATGTAGATGGGAATACATTAATTGACCTCGCCTGCGGCATCGGAGTCACCAATGTGGGGCATGCACCACCTGAACTCGTCCAAGCCATCCAAGCGCAGGCAAGCCAGATGCTTCATACGAGCTTCAACGTTCTCCCCTACCGCCAGTACATCGACGTAGCAGCAGCACTCAATCAATTCACCCCGGGAGATTTCCCAAAGAAGACCTTGCTGCTGAATAGCGGCGCCGAAGCGGTGGAGAATGCAGTGAAGATCGCTCGCGCTTTCACCAAGCGCTCGTCGGTGGTTTGCTTTGAGCATGGCTATCACGGTCGCACTTACATGGCGATGACCCTCACCTCGAAGGTCAAACCCTATCGCCAAGATTTTGGACCGTTTGCTTCGGAAGTCTACCGAGCACCCTTTCCCTACGCTTACCGGTGGCCCACCACATCGGATCCTGAGCAAGTCTCCAGGGAATGCTTTGACAGATTTGAGGAAATCGTCGGTACTCAAGTGGGCGCGACCAACACGGCAGCAGTGATTATCGAACCGGTCTTGGGAGAAGGTGGTTTTGTTCCTGCGCCTAAAGCCTTCATGAAGCTTATCAGAGAGTACTGCACCACTCATGGAATTGTCCTGATCGCGGACGAAATTCAAACGGGATTTGGCCGCACGGGGAGCTTATTTGCCTGCGAGCAACTGGAGATCGCCCCTGACTTAATCACGAGCGCTAAGGGCCTTGCTGGTGGACTTCCTTTGGCCGCAGTGACCGGCCGCGCCGAGATCATGGATGCCCCCATGGAGGGCGGAATCGGTGGCACGTATGGAGGAAATCCTGTTGCCTGCGCGTCTGCTCTCGCGGTTTTTCGGATGTTTCAGGATGGAAAACTCCTGCTCCGTGCCCAAGACCTCGGAAATCAGATCAGCACTCGGTTGAACTCATGGAAGTCTCAATACCCCATCATTGGAGATGTCAGGGGACTCGGCCCAATGCGTGCGCTGGAGCTCGTGAAGGATCAGAACACGAAAGCGCCCCATCGCGACGCTACCGCTGCTCTCATTCAGTACTGCTATGAAAATGGAGTAGTAATCCTAAGTGCGGGCACCTTTGGAAACGTAATCCGTCTGCTCGTGCCTTTGGTGATTCAGGATGTTGAACTAAAAGAGGCCCTCGATGTTCTTGAGTCGGGATTGAATTTTTTATCAAACAAGAAACCGAGTGGATAGGTTTCAGGCTGGGCATGCTCCGTGCAAACCAACAAGGTAAGCACTGAAAAAAAAGGGAGAGGCTTATGTCACCTAAAAGTACGATCATGGCTCGTAAATCATCCCGTAAAAAGGGGGTTGCATCTCTTGAAGCACGCAAGCGACCTAAAACAACCTCTGGCCCTCAGCTCGGTACTTATGGGCGTAAAAAGCTGAAGGTCTCGCTTACTCCCGGCCACAAAGCCGTCCTTCGAAGGGGAACCGCAACTCCGGTTATTCGAACTCTACGACCGAGGACGGGTCCGATGAGTCGAGCCGATCGAGAGTTTCTTATCTTTTGCATTAAACACATCTTAACCTCAACTAATCTAGTCATCAAAGAGGGAGTAAATTGGCGACTTCGGGAAAGTATTGCGGGGGTTAATTCTGGAGAGGCATTTACAAGCCTAGACGCCTGCGCTGCAAGTATGGTGGCGTCACTTGAGGCACAATACCAGGAACGAGTCGTTGCCGCAGCTTAATCTCTCGATCATCGAATTGCCCACAAATCACCTTGTTTTCCGCAAGCAAACTTATTATGTATTGCCATCGAAGGAGATGGCAGCATGGTAAAAATATCAGCAATTTACGCAGGCGAAAAGCACTGTGAATTAACCCATGGACCCTCGGGATCATTACTCGACACGGACGCGCCCAAGGATAACCAAGGAAAAGGGGAAAAGTTCTCCCCCACCGACCTAGTGGGGGCTGCTCTCGCCAGCTGCATTCTCACGACTATGGCCATTGTCGCTGAACGGGATGGAGTCTCATTAAAGGGGGCCCGGGCTGATGCTCAAAAGGAAATGAACGCCCAACCTAGAAGAATCGCCCGTTTGAGCGTCCAAATTACGCTTCCCCAGACTCTCTCACCCGAGTACCGCAAAAAGTTAGAGAACGTCGCTCTCCATTGCCCTGTTCGGGAAAGCCTCCACCCAGATGTAGAGGTCCCCTTAGTCTTTACATACGCGTGACTTACGCGTGAGCTATGAATGACATCCTCCTCTGGCTAAACCCCTGAAGCAGTCGGAAGTGCAGCTTTTTTACTTGATTGATTCATTCGCTGTCCAAGTGTAGAAACTCCAGGTTGGCAATCCACAGGGAGTTTTTTGTGAGAGACATGATATTCCGCCTTGTTTTTTTGATCGGGGCGCTGGTTTTTTCCTATCCTCTAACTGCTCAGTCCAATCCCACTCCCGTCACCCAGACCGAGAGCTCTTCGTTTTTTCTCGTTCCAAAGAAGGTGCATTTTGTTTGGATGGGCAAGCGCATACCTCAAAAATATATCGACAACATCCGTTCTTTTATTATTAGGAATCCCGACTACGAGTTCAATTTATGGCTCGACCGACCCATGAACTATGAACTCTCCCTTGCCCTCCTCGACGCAGGTCAGCTTCCCCTTCGGACCCGATCGTTTCAAGAAACTCTCCCGCATCTTCCTCCTCTTTTACAAAGTTATTTTGAAAGGGAAAGGAACGGTGTTTTTCCTAACTTTGCTGCAGCAAGCGACATCATTCGTATCCAAATTTTGATCGACGAGGGGGGCGTTTACTTCGACACGGACGTGTTTATGGAGGAAAAATTCAATGACTCGATCAGCAGTCTTGGGAATATCTATGCTCCTTTTGGATTTCTCTTCAACGTCGAGACGAAGAACCAAACCCCAGAGCCTCCCAAAGGGAAGAACTCGGCTACGGGTTTGCCAAAAATTTCTGGCTGGAACAATAATGTTTTGGCAGCAGTCAAAGACTCTTATTTTTTAAATCAAATACAGCAAAAAATGATCTTCCTCCACAAGTACAAAGAAGACGAGGGAAGAGGACATAGCCGTAACTCAAAAGGAAAAGTCACCCGTTGGTCCTATGGACTCTGGATCACCAAACGTTACAACCCCGGAACCCATACCCGCTTTAGCTTAACCCTGGAGCTGACGGGTCCGGAGGTCCTCAGAAGTGCAGTTGAGGAGAGTGCTTATGCTTATCTTGAGGCACTGACCCCGGAAACTCTGGAGCGCCTAACGTCTGAGTTTCCATCACTCATTCTCAAGCCATCCAACTCACTCAAAAGATTCACTGCCATCAATGTGATCCATGACCAATATCGCTTCATTCAGCCCGAGCACTTAATTATTTTAGGATTCAAATTCGATATTCCAGGATTTCACGATCACTGTGACAACTCTTGGGTGCAGCGCGGTGAGGCCCCAAAAGGAACCCGCTCGGCAGAGTGGCTTTAGGCGCAGGGATTTTCTGGCCATGAGTGTCGAGGATAACGACGACTCAGCGCGGGCCTAAGTTCAGGGTAATGATTTTTCCAAAAACTCTCGAGATCGCTTGTCACTTGCAAGGGCCTTTGGTTAGGCGCCAGGAGATGAATTAAGAGGGGCAGGCGTCCATTTAAAAGCACGGGACCTTTTTTCATTCCGAAGAAATCTTGAAGCCGCGACTGAACCCAGGGAGCTTGATTGGAGGAGTACTGAATTTTCACTCGCCTCCCGGATGGAAGCGTCATGTGCGTTGGTAGGAGATCTCTGAGTGCATGCACATTTTCTCCCAAGAGGGCCTGAAGGATTTCTGATGGCCAGTCCATAGACTTAAGCTCAGTGAGTGACGACTTTCCTTCGAGTTGTGGTAATAGATGAGTCCAGAAATCTCGGGGCTCACACTTTAAATACTCATGATAAATCTTTGCACGAGCAAACGCCGACTCGATGTCCATAGTATCTGAAGACTCCCCCATTGGAGCCAGCGCTGAAATCCAGTCGGCCGTAGATGCGCTTTCAGGATCGATTCCGAGAGCATTTTTGATTAAAATTAGAATCACCGCTTTTTTGTCACCTCCCCCACTCGAAGCCTCGGAGAGCACGAGTTCACCGTAAGTAAGACGAGAAAAGGTGACTACTTTTTTCCGTGCCATGTCCCAAGTGCATTCTTCACTTTCCTCGATCCCGACGGGTTTAACGTCCAAGAGCCAATCTTCGTTCATCGGTATCCAAGAGCGCACGCGAAGGTTCGATTTTTTCTGATTTTGATTTTGCTGCTCTTGCAAGTCAAGAAGGACAAAAAAATCGTCCCCAGTCATCGCCTGCGTTTCACTGAGTATCGCCGATCCACCCGAGGAAAGTAGAAGCTCGATTTCGTGTGCGTTTCCCCGAGTCACGCTTCCCCCTAGCTTTCTTTTTTGAGCCACTCGATCTGGAAAACCCATGAGAATTGACCGAGCAAGAGCCTGTTGCTTTTGCGAGGAAGACCTTGGCGCCATCCCTGAGCTCTTTGAACTGGGTATGGCTTGAAGCAAAATCTTTTGAGATTTTCTCAGAGATTCATCCTGAGAGTAGCTCCCCAAACCTTCGAGAGGGTTTCCGCTTTCGATCCTACCCTCAGTGAGCGCAGCACCGAGCCAGGTGGCTGACTCGAGAACCTCCAATTTTTGCGCCTCCAAAAGCATCCGTGAAACTCGAGGATGAGCGGGCATTCGTGACATGGATCGCCCGATCTCAGTGAGAAGTCCTTTTTTTTCAGTCGCCCCGAGACGATGAAGTAGATCTTCTGCTGCTTGAAGAGATTGACTCGGCGGAGACTCAAACCAAGGAAACTGAGAAACGACGACGCCCAAAGCTTTGAGATCCAGGAGGATCTGTGAAAGATCTGATCGCATGATCTCGGGTTTCTCAAAACCAGCGCGGGTTTCAAAATCTCCTCGAGTATAGAGTCGGTAGCAAACACCAGGCCCCGTTCTTCCTGCCCGGCCTGTGCGCTGAATCGCTGAAGCTCGGCTGATGGGCCGAGTTTTTAGAGCCGGAATCCCAGACCACCAGGAGTAGCTCGCCATTCGGTGAAGCCCGCTATCAATGACTGCAGTCACTCCTGGAATGGTCAGCGAGGTTTCTGCTACATTGGTGGAGAGGATGATTTTTCTTCCCCCTCCAACCCTGAGAGCTTGATCCTGCTCATCCCGTGACAACTCTCCATGAAGTAGGAAAATCCTCGCCTGAGGGAGACTCCCAATCGATTGTTCGCACCTTCTGATTTCTGCTATTCCAGGAAGAAACACTAATAAATCGCCCGAAGTCTCCTCAATACCCTTCAGTACAGCCTCCCGAACCATCTGATCGAGGTACTTTGCCGGAGGCGAAGGAAGGTACTGCAATTTGACCGGATGAAGTGCTGTCTGCAGTCTAAGAATCGGTGCGTCCCCCAAGAAACGAGACAAGGGCTCAGACTCAAGTGTAGCTGACATCAAAATAATTCTGAGTTCCGGCCGGTGTGTTTTTTGAAGCCACTTAAGATAACTCAAAGCGACATCGCTATGAATATGTCGTTCATGAAACTCATCCAGCACGACGGCAGCAACTCGATCCAGCCTCGGGTTACTCATCAGAAGGCGCATGAACATCCCTTCGGTGACGAACTTCAACCGAGTTTTTGGACCACTGACATTCTCAAAACGAAACTGATATCCGACCTCTGAACCTAGAGCACAGCCCATTTCAGAGGCGATTCGATGAGCACTGTATTTGGCTGCGAGTCGCCTGGGTTCAAGAATTAAAATCTCTTGATGATCCAAGCGAAATGCTGAGTTAAGCAAGGCGGGAGGCACTCGAGTCGTTTTTCCGGAACCAGGCGAAGCCTCGATAATAAGATTGGAGTGATTCTCGAGCGAACTCAGAATGTCAGGGAGTAAAGAATCAATCGGGAGATCCATCGATCGATTTTATCTATTTAGCAGTGAAAGGCAATGGGCTGATTCAATTGACACCCATGGAAGCATTCGGCATCATTTTTGCTGATGCAGTTTGAGTTAATGAGATTCATTTTACTCCTGGCACTGATAGCGCTCTGTTTTCAAAACGGTGTGTCCGCAGCCGTTCAGCCTCATGCCGTTACCTGGCAGACGCCCAATCCTGGAGATCGAGTCAGAGTCAGGAACAAAATCGAGCGATTCAAGTGGATGATAACCGAAGCATTCAACACGTCCAGGGACGACCCCCCAGCCCAAATGGACCGCCAACACTGGTTAGATGCGAGAAATAACCTGAGCGCTATCATTCAAGGGAACTTCCCCAATCCAAGACTGAATCAGGCCATACGAGAGAGCGCGGCCTACCTCAAGGATCAAAAAATGTGGCCCATGCCTTTTGGAGTATCGCCATCCAATTGGATCAGGCAGGTCCAAGCTAATATTGAACTCCCGCTCACAGCTAAAATCGAACTTCTTCAAAACGAAGCTTTCTATCAAGACCAGATCCTGGACTTAAGAAATGGTGCCCTCATTAGGGCAGAAATCCGGCGACTCGGCGGTCTAGGAGATTTCTCCCTCGATGTTCGCCGTACTCACAAACTTTACCGGCAGTACTATAAACTCTTAAATAAAATGGTCCAACTCTCTGAACCTGGAGCAACGGCTTTCGCGCCCAAAAATCCCACAGCAGAGCGCTCAACCAAGGATGCGGTTTTAGCCAATCTCTATCAGCAAGTCATAGGTATCTCCTGGGATCTCGTTCCGGGGATAGTACCCATTATTCAAGGCCATCCTCAGTATTCTCAAATGAGTGAAAAGTTTAGATCCCTCGGAGACTCCTATGAAATCGCCGGATTGCTCTGGAGTGGGGTTCCAAATTTGAAAATGAATCAATGGCAAGCAAAGGCTTTTTGTGCTGGCCTGGGTGATGGATCGAGACTACCAACAGAGGCCGAGTATCAGGCCCTGCTCGAAACAACGAGAGTAAAGACTGAAGAACCGTGGTACGAACTCAACGATCCACTGAGTGCGCCGATATTTGAACGATTCATCCTACTCCCTGACATGATTGAGAAGGATTTTTGGTCATCTTCGAGTCACTTCCATTTGTTCCAAGCAAAAGCTAAAATCCTCAAACAAGGTTTAGAACATGCGCCTTTTATGTATCACGCAAAACGCCAAGTCCTGGCATGGGTTCGTTGTGTTCATTAATGAATCCGTGCGCGGCAAACGGGGCACTTTGGAAGGCACTCTTTATTTTCCATCCACTTCCGGAGACATCCTACATGGAATTTGTGGCGACAAAGCGTAGCTCGAAGGGCCCCCAGCCGCGGGGTGCTCGGCTCTAAACAGATCGGGCAACTGTCAGATTCGACTAAGCTCATGGGAGGCGAGTCAGCCTCGGGTAGCTCCTCCAGCGAAGTCTTGGACGACGACCCCAAGAGGACGGCGTTCAGATCTCTAGCAGAACCCGTGAGTGCTCCGTCATTCACCCAAATCGGGTCCACCTCTGAGTGTGCGTCAAGAGCTACATCGAACCCGGTTTGATGGTACAGGTGGGCCAAAATCATTAAGAGGAATGGGGCTTCAATGACTCCCGGCACGGCAATTTCATCCAATTTAACTTTGAGCTGACTCGCAGCCGCGCCTCGGGCAAGGATTTCTGAAGGCGAGGGCCAACAGACTGCAGCTGGGGAGGTCGGGCATGGAAGCAGACTGACAGCTTCCGCACGAGAAGCCTCAGTAAGGTTAACCAAGGCTGGACAAAAAAGCTCCCGAGGGAAATTGTACAATCCACACAAGAACCCCGCGCCCACGGCAGAACCACAACAACTCAAACCTAACGCAGGAGGAGGAATCGATGCACAAAGGAAGCCCACCGAGGCGATTGAAACGGGAACGACTTGATTAGTCAAGCTTTGGCTACGGAGTTCTCTTTTCACCTTTAGGTCAATCTGCAGAAACGCTTGAAACTCCGGAATCAGTTCAGTAAGCCGAGAAGGAGCGCCGCCCAAGAGGGCATAGTGAAGCTCTTGAATGAGAGAGTCGGATGCCTGGATTTGCTCCTCGGAGACCTCAGCATCAAGCCCCGCTCCGTACCAAAGTCGGTGCGCTGGCTCCAAGCTGAGGTAGAACTCTTGAGTGAGGTAAATGTAATCAGGTTTGTAGTCTCGCTGATAAAAAGATGGATCACAGGGCCTGCGGACTTTTCTGCAAACTTGTCCGATTCTAGGACAGGTGGGATTTTCTAGAGCAGCTCGAGATCGAAGAAATTGCTCAACCCTTTCAAATGACTGGATCGCGGCAGGCGAATGGCTTGCGGCAATGCCCGAGTTGGAGCCAAGGAGATAGGCGAACCCAATCCAAATTGCTCCTGAAATGAAGTAATGTTTGATTCTCGTCATAGAAGAAGACCCATTATTTAAAGCAAACTCATCGGATAAGCAAACGAGAAAGGGCTAGAGTCAGCTGCACTGCTGCCTATCTATTTGTGTAAAATCTTTTCGAAAAAGGGTGTAAACTCGCCCCTATCAAAGAGAGGTAGCCGTCTTGATGCCTATATTGGAACCCCAGCGGCGTTTTCAGAAGGTCAATATCGAAATTAGCAATATCTGCAACCTACAATGCAGTTTTTGTCCAGAAGTCGTCCGCTCGAAAGGCTTGATGGATTTGGAGTTATTTCGAACGATCATCGCACAAGTGGCACCCCTGACCGATCAGGTTTGCTTTCATCTCATGGGCGATCCTCTCGTCCATCCCGAACTCGAAAAGTTTGTAGAGATTTGTGACCAGCATCAGGTTCGTATTTTTTTGGTCACGAATGGCGTTCTCATGAGGGAAAAGCAGGCCCAGCTACTCTTAAATCCAGCATTTCGGCAGGTCAACTTTTCGCTCCATAGTTTTTTTGATAACTACCCGGAGCGTGACCCGAGTCTCTATCTCGAGAGAATTTTTAATTACACCGAGACGGCATTTGAAATCAGGCCCGAGCTCTATATTAATTATCGACTCTGGAACCTGGAGCCAAATGGCAATGGAGCCGGCCAAAACCAGGAAATGCTCAGAAGGGTGGAAGAACGATTTCAATTCAAAATTCCGACCCCGGTCGACGTACGATCCAAAAAGAGCTACCGAGTTAAAAATCGACTCTACCTTCACTTTGACAGCGAGTTTGTGTGGCCGTCTCTGGAGCTTCCCATCCTCGGTCAGGAGGGACGCTGCCATGGACTTTCTAATCATTTTGGGATCTTAGTGGACGGCACCGTGGTTCCCTGCTGCCTTGATCACCAGGGCTCGATCCCGCTCGGCAATCTCAAGGATCAACCGATTTTGGAGATCCTGCAATCAACCAGGTCACAGAGCATTTTGGCAGGATTTAAAAGGAGAAAGCTGGTTGAGGATCTTTGTCAGCGCTGCCAGTATATTGAGAGATTCTCCCCCAATTAACTTGCGTTAGAGTTCTAGAAAAAGCCTCGGACTCGGATAAATCAAGCCCTCATACTCTAAAACTTTTTCTAGAACTCTGGACGCGGAACGATCCTTTTACGAACGGAAATAGATCAGGAAAACTACTTTTTAGATTTTTTCTTAGCGGCAGGCTTTTTCTTAGCAGCAGGCTTTTTAGCCGGTGCTTTTTCTTTGGCAGGTACAGCAGTTTGATCTACTAGTTCAGCCTTGATGTTTTCTGCAGTCATACCTGCGTTCTTGAGGAAACCATGAAATGGCTTGTCGATTCCGATGGTCAGATTGACTGCAACGCCATCTGAATGAGCGACTTTGATGATGTCTTGAGCCATCAATTCAACATCTCGCTGAGTCTTCAGTTCAAAAATATCGCCACCTTCGAGACGGCCCTTTTCGTTCGTGAATTCATATCTAAGAAAAACGGATTTTTTTGGATTCTTCATAAAATTTACCTAAGAAGTGAGTTACGTTAAACTGGTTAAAACGCGAAAAAACCGATTTTATCAGACTTTACTCCACTCTGCAATTGTTTTCTAGTTTCGAGGCGGACTTCAAAGCACACACCCATCTAATTATTCATATCCTAAACTTACGAGTCGCGCCCTCAGCGTGTACTTTCGAGCTTTCTTTGAAGATTTTGTGGTAGCATGCGCTGCATGGAAAACTCCTCCACCGCAAACTCGCACAATCTGGATGAATTCGAAATCGTGACTTTAAAATCAGGGATCAAGAGTATTCGATCCATCACTCGGGGGCAAACTTTTCACCCGGGCATTGGTCCCATGGCAGAGGCTGAGATTCTACACGTCAATCAGCAAAGACTCCTTGAGCGCGCAGCAGAAACTGATCCTTTTGTGATTTGGGATGTTGGACTGGGAGCAGGAGCCAATGTTCTCGCAGCGATTTCAGCCTTGATCAACTCTACTCAAAAGATTTCATCAAGAATCGAGATCCATAGTTTCGACAAGACTATTTCACCCCTTGAATTTGCCCTGCAAAATGCGACGGCCCTGGGCTATCTCCTTCCTTACCAAAGTCAAATCCAAGAGCTGATGACACACGGGCAAGTTAGGCTCTCAGCTCAGATAACCTGGCATCTCCATTTATCCGAATTTCAGAGGGCCATTGCTGAGCCGAATTTTCCTGCGCCTCACTCAGTTCTCTATGATCCCTACTCGGCAGCTGAAAATCTAGACATGTGGACTCTCGAGCATTTTCAGAACCTCAGAACTCGCTTAGATTCTCGGGTACCCTCTTTATGGTCTAACTATACCCGATCAACAGCGGTTCGGGTGACGCTGCTCCTGGCGGGGTTTTATGTAGGAAGAGGATGCTCAATTGGGGAAAAGCTCGAAACTACTCTGGCCTCCAACCACTTGGAGCTTTTGCAGGACCCCCTGGACCAGAAGTGGCTCGAGCGGGTTCGAAGATCGGGCAATGCATCCCCGATGAGGGGCCCCACTTATTCAGAGGGGCCCATTTCGGAGATTGATTATGAACTTCTTGTGCGAGCTCCCCAGTTTAACTAAGCCCTGGCTTCGAGCTTAGCTACGAGGTCTTTGAGTTTCAAAGCAAGCTGACTGAGCCCCTTAGCTGCACCCAAGAGTTGATCGGCACCGGTCGAGCTCTGGCTCGCCGTCTGAGATACGGATTTAATCGTATCAGAGATTGCCACAACGGCCTTGCTCGACTCCGCTACCACACGTGACACCTCATGGGTCGTCGCTGTCTGTTCCTCAACCGCAGTCGCGATAGTCATTGAAATTGAGTTAATTTCCTCCACAGCCTTAGAAATTTCTCGAATTGCCAGGACCGCATTGCCAGTACTATGTTGAATCGTACCAATTTTGCTCGAGATTTCCTCTGTGGCCTTTGCCGTCTGCTTTGCCAGTTCCTTAACTTCGTTTGCAACCACGGCAAATCCCTTACCTGCATCTCCAGCACGTGCCGCCTCAATTGTAGCGTTCAAAGCAAGAAGATTGGTTTGTTGAGCAATGGAACTAATCGTTTTGATGACGGTACCAATTTCTTTACTGTCTTCACCCAACTGAGTGACGAGCTCATTGGTTTCCTTTGCTTTCTGCATACTTTCCTTGGTTTTTGTAGACCCAGCGGAAGTGTTTTTGGCAATTTCCTTAATAGATGCCGACATTTCTTCGGTATTCGTCGCAACGCTTCGAACCCCTTTAGATACTTCCTCAGAGGCTGCCGAAGCAGAGTTCGACTGATCCGTAGTTTTCTGAGCATTGGACGACAACTGAGCAGCCGTGGCTGTTAACTCCTCCGAGGCAGCGCCTAGCTGAGAGGCTGTATCCGCTAGAGTTGACACCAGATCGATCCACTCTGCTTTCTGCTTGGTAATTTCGGTCGCATACTTGACGACCTTAAAAACTTTACCACTCAAATCGAAGACGGGGTTGTATGCGGCATTAATCCAGACCTCACGATTGCCCTTGGCGATCCGCTTAAACTCTCCGGACTGAAACTCACCACGACCGAGCTTTTCCCAGAACTCTCGATATTTCGGACTACTCACGAAGGCCGGATCACAGAACATGGAATGATGTTTGCCCGTGATCTCCTCGGCACGATAGCCCATCACACTAAGAAAATTGTCATTAGCCTCAATGACCGAACCATCTAAATTAAAGTTAATAACTGCCTGTGTTTTGGAAAGCGCCGCTAGCTCGGCATCTTTCAATTTTTGCTTACTAATATCAGAAGCATATTTGATCACTTTAATCGGCTTGCCATTCAGATCACGGATCGGGTTATAAGAGGCAGAAATCCAGACCTCTCGGCCTCCCTTCCCAATTCGCTTATATTCACCTGCATCGTACTCACCGCTCCGCAGTTTTTCCCAAAAAATCTGGTACTCTCGTGAACTCGCATAACTGCCCTCACAGAACATGCTGTGATGCTTACCTTTAATTTCATCAAGTGAATAACCGAGCGTTTTTAGAAAGTTTTCGTTGGCTGATCGCACTATCCCGTCCATGCCAAACTCAATGACGGCCTGAGACTTAGAAATAGCTGTAATTTGTGCCTCGTAGTCGGCATTTCTCACTCTCTGCTCAGTGACATCGGTCGCAAACTTTACGACTTTATAGGGCTTTCCTTTTAAGTCGAAAATAGGATTGTAGGATGCATTAATCCAAACTTCACTTCCACCCTTACCTATGCGCTTAAACTCACCAGACTCAAAATCGCCTCGATTCAACTTATCCCATAACTCCCGATAAGCCGGCGATTTGACATAACTCGGATCGCAAAACATTCGATGATGCTTACCCTTAATTTCATCAATAGAATACCCTAGGGTATGTAGGAAATTATCATTCGCGTCTAATACAGTTCCGTCGAGACCAAACTCAATTACCGCCTGTGACTTGTTAATAGCAACGACTTTACCATTTAAGTCCTGCATGCGCTCGTCCACAGTGAGGTCGTTCTCCGGAGCAGCTAACTGAATTTTTGTACTTTCTGACTTAATTCTTGGCGTTACTTCCATGTCATCTGTCTCCGGTCATTTTTTTGACGCTGTAACTTTCATTTAATATTTAAATTTATATTAAATAAACTAATTTTTTTATTATTAAAAAATGTTACCATCTACCCTGAAAAAAAAGATAGAAAAAATTAGCGATCAACCAGGAAATCAAAGCCGCTCGATCTGCCTCTGTATTGGACTTTTATTTGCATTCATTAAAATATATTTATTAATACCGGACCATTTAAATCATCATGATTACATCATTAAAAAGACTTTCTAAAATCAGAGTGAAATCCGGAGAGAATGATCTCGGTCACATTTTTGACTTGATCACAACAGATGACCAATGGAAGGTCTGCTACTATATGTCCCGCAAATTGGGGCTCGTCAGCTCGAAACTACTCATTGCTCCGACCGTACTAGGTGACCTTCAGCACGGAATTGAATTAGGCTTCTTGAATGTTGACCGAAACACAATTGACGCAGCACCCCTACTCGTCACCGAACACCCACTCTCGCAGCAGGTGGACCTAACTCACCCCATCTACCGATGGCCGATCTATCCAGATGATGGTGGAATCTGGGGAGCGGCGCCTCATTTGGTGGGAATTTTTAGCGAGCGAGAGAAAAACCGGAGATCCGATCCTCACCTCAGATCAGGGAAGCAGATTCTTGGAATGCAGATCGAGAGCCGCCAAAAGCAAATTGGACGAGTGTCAGACTTTCTCATTGAAACCGAGAGTTCTGTGATTCGATATTTCGTAGTAAAAAAAACGAAACTTCTATCGACTCAATTTTTTCTCATCTTCCCGCAATGGATCGAATCCATCTCTTACCTAAAAAGAAAGGTAACCCTCAATCTGGAGCCATCGCTTTTTGCCTCAGCTCCGCACTATGCCGCGCAAATCGACGTCAATCGAGAGCTAGAGACTAAAATCTTCGCCCATTACGGAATGCCAGGTTACTGGGAATCAGGGGAAAAAGCAGCGGTCTAATTCATTTGAAATTATTATTGTGCACATAAACGCTGCATGTTAGTTCATTCATAAGTGTTCCTTTGTTCTAATAGAGGGAACTATTTAATCGAAAAACAGGGGATCAATCATGAAAAAATTAGTCAAGAAAATGGGTTTTATCTCTACTATAATCTTATCTAGCTTTGGAGTTACCAGTCTGGTTCAACCTGCAAATGCCCAGGCCGCAATCGGAGCCTCCGCCTGGCCACTATTTCCCCTCATGGTGGTAGGAGCTGCCTTGGAAGTTGTCGCGCTTTGCACAGGATCTGCAGCCGTCGCCAATTCAGCCGAGGGTTTTCACCGCAGAGCGAGTAATCTCTGGGGTGTGACGCTTGGTGAGTTTTTTTTAGGCCTGCTCTTCTTAGATGATCAGAGCCAAACCGGAACTGTTCAGAAAGTCAGTCCTCAAGAAGCGACTCAATACGGACTGACAGAATCTGAAAGACTATCTTACAACGAAGCCGTAGACAACGGGGACATGGAAGCCATTTTCCAACAAGCTTCCCAAGAACTGACCCTAGAATCCTCACACGAGCAAGCAAAAGAAGTGATGCAAACACTCCTAGCTCAACTGCAAGATGATGCTCACCGGGCATTTAATAAAATCGCTCGCCATCTGGTTACAAATCGATAAAAAATAGGCCATCAGACAGATTCACTCAGGACACCACTCTGATTGCGCCCACCAGGCATCTCGAGTGGTGTCCTGAGTGGACTCGAGTGAGCCCCCCTATGCACCTAACTGTCAAGATCACAGTCTTTTTAGTTCTCGCTTTGATCTCCGCTGTAGCCACCTCTCCGGTCGCAAAGGGAGATCATCAGAAAGTCGTTTTTCTTACGTCGCTCAATACAAAGAACGTTTCGGCTATTTTTAGAAGAAATTATTATCAAACCTACGTTCAAAAACTGGAGGAGCGTTTTCGAAGTGAGTTTGAGCGAACCCAATATGTCATCGAGATCGTCCATGATGCCGATCAATTTGACCTGTGGAGCGTGCTCCATGATCCCACCAATGTGGCCGTTTTTTGGTTGTCTCACGCCAGCCTAGCGGGAGTTTCAGACCCAATCTTGCGCACCCACAAGATGATTGATGCTCGCGGCTTCGACATCACACCCGCTTTCGAGAAGACTCACCCCAATCTCAGATTTCTTGCTGTGATCGGCTGCTTCTCTCAAGACATTTTGAACAGTCTACCGCAAATCTCCCAAGACCCGAAGCACCCCACCCGCCCCTATTTGCGACTCTTTACATTTCACGACCGAGTCGACGCAAAAAAGGGACTCAAACAAGCCATCCTAGAGTCTAAGAAAATATTGGAAATACCGGAGATCCGCACGGGATATCGCTCGCCTTGCCCTCAAACTCCAGGCTACCGAGTTAGAGTGGACCGTACTTTCGCACTCTCAACCCCCTTGAGGCAGGGCAAGCTAGATCTCTCTCCAATTCGTCCTGCGGGCAGACTTATGATGGGGCAACAAATTCTTGATGCTTTTCCGAGGAACGACCCGGGTGGTGATACTGAAATCAAATTCCAAACCCATGAAGTATTTGTTCCAAAAATCACGGGATCTTTGCCAAGCTTACGAATCGACGTTGGCGAGAATGACTCAATCCTGAAACAAAAGGACCTGGTTGCGAGACTCGACATTGGGAATCTAAACCTCACCCTCCTGGGAAACAGAGGGGCCGACATTCATCCATGGGGACTTTGGCAAATGCCGAGTGGTAAGGCGATCGGAATTTTTTCTCGAATCTTTAAGCCGCAACCGGAAAAAATTGAGGATTTGGACTTGAGTGCCTATGAAGTCCAAGACTCTGAGTTTCGATGCGAGCCAATGCCAAGCTACGACTCATAGGATTAGACTATTATGAACTCATCCCCCTGTTGCTCAGAACCAAACATGATTCAACCCGGAACAGAAACAGGCCCCTCGCCGATGGACCTGGAAATCGCCGATATGACCCGCAGATTTTGGATTGGTGCGGCCTTCTCACTCCCTCTACTTATTTTATCGATGTTGGATCTTTTAGCGAATCATTCCATCCAGATTTGGATTGAATTAGCGTTGGCAAGTCCTGTGGTCCTTTGGGCTGGATCACCTATTTTTAAAAGAGGCTGGCAGTCGGTTAGGGACCAAAGCCTGAACATGTTTACCCTGATTGCGTTAGGGACGGGTATTTCCTTTGGCTTTAGTATCATTGCTACACTCCTTTTTACCTTCCTGCCCAGCTCTCTATCTCCGATTCTAACGATGCACTCAGGTCGAGTGGAGGTCTACTTTGAACCTGCGGCCGTCATTGTAACTTTAGTCCTTTTGGGGCAAGTCCTAGAACTCAAGGCTCGAGGGCAAGCCGGAGCTGCCATTCGTGCCCTTCTTCAGCTTGCACCCAAATCGGCTCGCATCATTCGGAGCGGTGGCACGGAGGAGGACGTAAGCATTGAAACGATCCATGTCGGTCATCTTTTACGGGTGCGACCGGGCGAAAAAATCCCTGTAGATGGCATCGTTCAATCTGGTCAGAGCTCGGTGGATGAATCGATGATCTCTGGCGAGTCCCTGCCTATTGAGAAAACTGTAGGCTCCCGAGTCTCCGCAGGAAGCTTAAATGGAACTGGCAGCTTCACTCTCAAGGCTACTCGAGTCGGTGCTGAGACATTGCTCGCTCAAATCGTAAGGAGCGTAGCCGAGGCACAGAGAACTCGCGCGTCGATTCAGCGCATCGCAGATCGAGTCTCGAGTATTTTTGTCCCGGCAGTTATCCTGATCTCGCTGATCACTGGGTTGATCTGGACCCTGTTCGGGCCCGAGCCTCGCTTAGCTTATGCAGTTGTGAATGCGGTTGCTGTCCTTATCATCGCTTGCCCCTGCGCTCTGGGTCTTGCAACCCCCATGTCGATTCTCGTCGGAACGGGCGAAGGAGCGCGCCATGGAATCCTCTTCAAAAACGCCGAAGCACTGGAGACCTTACAAAAAATCGATACCCTGATCGTGGACAAAACCGGAACCCTCACCGAAGGAAGACCTCGGCTCGTATCGCTCCTAGCGTTTCCACACTTTTCAGAATCTCAGGTGCTTCAGTACGCTGGAAGCATTGAAAAAAGCAGTGAGCACCCGCTCGCGGCCGCCATCCTAGATGCGGCAAAAGGGCGAGGAATTGATACCAATCTCCTCACTCAAAATTTTAAATCTATCACAGGCCAAGGCGTAACCGCCCAGATTAACTCTCAGGCTGTCGCACTCGGGAGTATCGAGCTCTTACGATCTCTAAGGATCGACTCGTCCAAGCTCGAAGGGCAATCAGCCCCTCTCCTTGCCAACGGACAGACCGTCATCTACCTCGCAGTCGAGCGAGAGATTGCTGGAATACTTGGAGTTACTGACCCTATCAAGTCAACTACGCCCCAAGCCCTTCAAACAATCAAAAGGGAAGGCATCAACGTTATCATGCTCACAGGCGACCATCAGGCAACAGCCAAGTCAGTCGCTAATCAGCTTGGAATAGTAGAGTTCATGGCTGGCGTCAGACCAGAAGAAAAAAGCGAGTTCATAAAAAAACTCCAATCCCAAGGGCACTGGGTCGCTATGGCGGGAGACGGAATCAACGATGCCCCTGCACTCGCTCAGGCTCAAGTAGGAATCGCAATGGGCACGGGAACTGATGTTGCGATCGAGAGTGCTGGAATTGCACTAGTCAAAGGTGACCTCCGATCAATTGCGTTAGCGAGAAAAATTAGCCGAGAAACAGTGAAAAATATTCGTCAAAATCTTTTTTTCGCTCTCATCTATAATCTTTTTGGGATCATCATCGCCTCTGGAGCACTTTACCCTTTATTTGGAGTCTTACTCAGCCCCATGATTGCCAGCGCGGCCATGAGCCTCAGCTCCGTATCCGTGATTACCAATGCACTCAGATTAAGAAATATTCAGACCACTTAGATCCACGAGGAGGTCCCAGAGTTTTTTTCTCTCTTGTTTTGACTCTTTCGTCCAAGGTAGCAGATGGGTTGGAACCTGCTTTCGGTCGAACCAAAATTTCCCGCTAATATTTTTTACCGAGTCTGAAGCAGCTAGCCAAATAGCAGTATCAGCCCCCTGAGCGGGGGTCCTCAGTCTCGATTTCAAGAAACCCCAAAACGTCGGAAGCGATTTTTTTACCCCCGGCGTCGCAGCCCATCCGGGGTGCATCGCATTAAACTTAACCCCTGAGTAGGACTCGTTGGTTGCCCACAATTCATTCAGAATGACTTGAGCGCGCTTTGTATTGGCGTAGGCAGTAACCCCGCTGTAACTCCCTTGGTCGGCTTGAATATTTTTTAAGTCCAGTGGCTGAAGGTACATCCCACCTGAGGAGACCGTGATTACTCTTGCATCTTGGGAGGCCCTGAGCTTAGGCATCAGTAAATAAGTAAGAAGGAAGGGGCCCACACCATGGGTAGCGAGGGTCATCTCAATCCCCTCTTTCGTCACACTCCGAGCGCTCGGGAGAATCCCTGCATTGTGAATCAGTACGTCAACTCTCGGCTCTGAAAATTGCTCTACAAAATTTCGAACCGACGACAAGTCGGAAACATCCAGCTGAGCAAATGACACGAATTGATTTTGAGTTTGTTCTTGGATTTTTCGCGCTGCCTCCGCCCCCTTTTCAGGATTTCTGCAGAGTAAGACCACGCGAGCCCCCAATTTTGCCAGCCCGATTGCGGTCTCATAACCAAGCCCAGCGTTCGCACCTGTTACCAGGCACACTTTACCATCCAGGCGCATTTTTTGATCCCTTGGATCAAAGTGCTTTTGATGACGCTCGTAACCAGAGCGATCAAAGGAAAAAAAGATTGAAAAATCGAGAAGTGCGTCAATAGATATCATGGTGCAGACCCCCTTCTTAGCTCTTTACAAATACTCTGAGTCACTTGCAGTTGTCCAGAAATTGCCGAAAAGGCAGACTAATTCAGAATCATCCCAATTCTCGCTAGGAAGGGCGAAGCAATGCGTGTTAAATTGCAAGTAATTTGCCCCAAAAATTTGAACAAATCTAAATCTTACTGAGGCTATTTCGTGAGCACCAAAAACACTGAAAATCTGACAGCTCGAAAAAATGCTTGGATCATTACTCCAGCCTTCAATGAGGCGGAAAACATACAACAATTTTTGATTGATCTGCATGGGAGCCTGGGCTCAGTGACTGATCAATATAAATTTACACTAGCGGTGATCGATGATGGATCAAGGGACCACACTCGACAAAAAGTTATCGAGAGTCGAAGCCTATTTGATGAGCAGTATTTTGATGTGAGATGTTTTTCGCTGATCCGCAACTTTGGTCACCAAGCTGCACTGACCTGTGGATTAATAGAAGCTCAAGATCATCATGCCGACGTGGTAGTAACTATGGATGCGGATGGAGAACATCCCCCTTCCATAATCTTAAAGCTACTAGAATTATGGAGCCAGGGAATACCCATCGTCCACACTGTTCGCAATGAAGCTACTCATCTTCCCTATTTTAAAAGAGTTACCAGTCAATTGTTTTATTTTTTGATGAGACTCGGAGGCCTCAATATTAAACCAGGGATGGCCGACTTTAAAGCCTGGGATGGCATACTACTCAAACAGGTGGCATCTTTTCTTCCAAACTGCGGTTCTATCCGATTATTTTCGGTCTGGGTCTATTCGGACGGTCCACTGGTTTCATTTGACCAAGTATTTCGAGAAGGAAGAAAAAGTCGCTTTACTCTCAAAAAGATGGCTTCCTTAGCCACGAGAGGCTTTTTCTCATATACGGATCTACCCCTGCGGATGAGCACACTGATTGGTGGATGTACTTTATTTTTCTGCCTATTTTTTTCAATTTTCAGTTTAGTCGCATTCTCGATTGGTAAAACCCTCCCCGGATGGACGAGCGTTGTCATCCTCATTAGCTTTTTATCCGGGGTGCAAATTTTTTCGATCGGTTTAATCGGCGAGTACCTGATTCAAAAAGTCTTCCGTTCCAATTTACCACTTTTCATCTTAAATAGAAAAAAAAGATAAAATTAACCTAAGGTTCTCGGTTAGCAATAACTATCTGAATATCATAGAGATTCAAATAAACCGACAATCGAAATAATGGCTTCAAAAACTTTCGTTTTGATTTAATCCTCGGAAAAATCGCAGCTACATACTCGGCCAATGAGCGAGAATACCCGAAAAACGAATGCCTCAAAATTTTAAAGCCACGATTTTTAAAAAATAAATTAAAACTCAGGCGTGTTGGGTAACAAAGATGAGTAGGCGGGTGGAATTGCCGCCATTTCGCTCTCCTTAGCCAAGCCGTCAGACTATCTACTTGAACTGTAGTGAGTGCAACTGCTGCAGTTTTTTCCGCGTATCGCATAATTTGATCAAAGACTTGAGCAGGATTTTCCAGGTGCTCCCAAACATCCCAAGCCACAATTAAATCTGGCTTAAATTGCATTATTTTTTGGCTAAGCTCAGGATCACTAGGACTCAGGACCGAGATTTTCTTTTTATGACAAATATCTCGACAATATCCAGAAATTTCAATGCCCAAGAGTTTAGTCGCACCCTTTTCACGACACAACTCCAAGAAGTCCCCTGACGCAGTTCCAATTTCTAAAATCTTGAACTCACTCATCGTTTTTTTCAGAGTACGCTCCAGCAAAGCTATTTTGCGTGCGAAATTCTTGCGATTTACATTTCTGGAATCGAGGTACCCTAAATACTCTGTGCCTTCGAAGTAATTTTCTTGATAATGATCTGCAAGGGAAACACCCGAATTAATTGGATAAACGAAGGCCTGACATTTTTGACACTGGCGCGTTTTCGGAAACCAGGCGCTGCCATCTGAAAAATGAGCTTCCTGACCACAATTGTTACAGAATACAAGCTGACTTGCTAACATCGAAGCCTTCATTTTTAAGCCTTTTGATACTTTCTAAGCTTTGGATCCTAGCACTCCTTATATTCCATTAAAATGGGGAAATTTGAGATTGCAAATTTGTCACATTTTTAGATATTTTCTCTCACTAAAAACGTCATTGCCGGCTCGGACAACCTAAAAAACGGGAGTCGAACCATGCTATGTATGAGAGATCACCATGACCAAATTGTTTCGCTGGTTCAAAACTTCGCTGTTGCTTAGAAATCAAATTATTGCCTTTTTTCTTTGTGCATTTCTAGCCCTGACTGCAACCCTACCAGCGTTTGAGACTGCCCTGAGATCTGAAGGAAGACTGTATTACCAAGCCACGGGAGATCAGTCTTTTTACCTGTGGGCTATCGAGCGGGCTGAACACTCAAGCAGCTATTCTGAGTTTATTCATCAGTGTGACTGGAATCAGGCCGGATGCATCCATCTCCAGTTTATGCCTCATGAGTGGAGGTCATTCTACTTTTTTGGGAGAGCCGGTGCCTATTTCCATTTAAGTTCTGAGGATATTGTGAAAATCACTCACCTCGCTCACCTCACCCTGAATACGATTTCTGGCTCTGCTCTCGTGACAGCTATCACCGGGGTACCTCTGCTAGCGGCTCCGCTCGGGTTATTAGTAGGGATGCATCCATCTATTCTCGGTCGCTTGGGAGGGCACTTTCCACTGGTGGGGATTTGGCCTCTTTTTTTATTTGCCAGCATTTGTGTCGGGCTAGGGATAATCGCAGCCAAGGAATCGGATCGAAAAAAAACACAATGGTTAGCCTTGACCTGGACAGCTGCGATCGGGGCATTTCATTTGGTCGCTTTTTTTTCCTTCTACTATTTAATGTTCGCAGCCGTAGTGGCACCGTTCTTTTTCCTGATTGGAGTTTGGACTGGCGGGCGAGATCTCAAGACCGCTTGGAAAAATTGGAAAAATACAGTGCTTTCCAGAAATTTCCTACTTTTCTTTGCGCTGACATCGTTGATCGGTATTGGCATACTTTATCGCTCTTTCGGTTATGTGATCCTAGGCCAGGATGGAATTAAAAATAGCGAAACAGCAAACCGCTCCATTTCCGATGTTCGACTCTATAGTGCAAACATAATGGACTACTTCAATGAAGGATTGAGAAGGGCCTGGAGCGCTTTGGGGCTTCCCGGAGGGAATAAAATCTTCGCTACGAGTAACCGGGGAGAAGGAGTGTCCTACATGGGGGACACTTTGATGTTTCTTTGTTTTATGACTCTGTTTTTAAGAATTAAACGAGCACGGAGACTCAACCACTTGGAGAGGTCCTGGTTTTTTGGCGCCCTTTTAATTGGCTTTTGGAGCACCCAATGGGGAGGGTTGGTAGTACATGCGTTAATTAGCAGCGCACGATGCTTTGCCCGCCTGACTCCTTTAGTCATGCTTACTTTGGCGGTCTCAATCGGTTTAGTTTTAAAAGAATGGATAAGCTCGCTCAAAAATCCTCGGGCGACCGGAGTTCTTGTTTGTGCTCTGATCTCAATAAGTGCGGTTCATGAGATTTCTCAATCGGGACACCTCCAAGGAATCCGTCAAATGAACCTCAGCGACGATCCTAACTATACTTTAACTTGGAATAAATTAAGAGAGCACTGCAAAAATCATCCTAAGGCGTGGGTTGAGCTAAATCCTGCCGTCAATGATGTTTTGGCTGGTCCGTATATGCTTTATTTTTTGGCTGAGAATTCTGGCTGTCGCCTATTTCCAATCAAAACCCCGGGGATCAGCCTGCCGCCAAATAAAACTCCAGAGACAGGAAAAAGTGCCATTTCAGTAAATTGGGATGACAGGAATTACACTCTCCCTCTCTATAGCGTTGAGTTGTTAACAGATTTTTCGCCAACAATGCCATCGACTCTTGACTTGTGAACTCAATCAACCTTTCGATTGAATCCCCTCTTTAGCAAGCGCCTGGCGAATCATTTCCCGCCGATCTCCCTGGATCTCAATCACCCCATCCTGGCCGTCCATCAAGTAGGTGCCACCCGAGCCGCATTTCTTTTTTAAAAGAGTCGTCAGGTTTTTTAGAAAAAGCTCGTTCTTAGGAAGTCGATCAATGACTGTGACAATCTTTCCACCCCTCCCCGCCTTTTCAATCCGCAGGATAGCAATAAACCGATAGGTCTTTACGTCCACATCCGCAACGCAAATACATTCGGAGACTAACTCTTTACATTTAGCGCACTTTTTATTGAGGGCGGGATCGGTGGAATATACAAGGCGGGTGTCCTTTGCCATAGTTTCTCAGCATTATCTTATCTCTACGGCCTAAGCTACGTCTTAAGTGATCCAAGCAAACACTTTAGCAGGGGCTCTCTCGGTTTCAGGTACTGAATGGGCAGAATACCCCACGACAATCGGCAACACCGGATGATAGCCCGCCGGTATCGAGAGCCGCTCCTTCCATTGAGGCTGACATAAAACGTCGCGGGCAAAGCCAACGGAGCAAGTCGCAAGCCCCATCTCATGTGCTTCAAGCATCAGATTCTCTGCTGCGAGGTAACAGTCCCCCACTGGCGAAAAACCTACCTCTTCTTTTGCGCAAATCACAATCAACGTGTTTGCTCCATAAAAAATATCAAAACCTGGATCATCCAAAGGGAGATGACCGAACTCCTTATGATGCGACTCATCCGAGATCTGCAGGAGATGATCCTTTGCTGCATCGGAAATTTGCTTCAGTAAAGCCGGACGCTGAATAACTACAAACGCCCAGGGCTGACGGTTCATGGCGCTCGGGGCGTGGATAGCCGCATCGATGAGAGTATGAACTTGCTTCTCGGTAACGGCCTGAGCAACATACTGACGGGTAGAACGCCGATAGTGAATTGCATCGTGAACACTCATAATCGGTTCGGCTAGATTGAGCTTCCTGGTTGATTGATTCATAAACCCTCCTTTTTTATTTTAGAGCAGGGTTTGTGCCATCTGTGTCGAGCTCAGGAGCTGCCCAGGACGGTCAAAAATTAATACTCTTCTCGGGACGAGCTAAACTCTCCAGACGCTCGAGTTTTAGCCTCATCTCCTCGGGGATATGAGTGCCTGAACTTCCGGTATAACCCTCATAGGTGCTTTGCTCATAACGACGATAGCAGGTCTCGGCAGTGGGAGAATGGGGGATTTTTTGGATGCAGGCTTCATAGTAAATCTCATGAAGATCATCCAAATGAAGAGGCCGAAGGATATCATAACACATGCCAGCCAGAAAGAGGGCATCTTGGGAAAACCGTCCGTCAGGGGCTGTTTGCATTAACTCATGAAGAACTGCAGTCGCACGCAGGTACAAGACATCTGCAGAATGGTCCATCGGATATTTTTGCAACTCCCGAGCCTGAGCAATGAGTTGCATCGCCTCAACATGGAGTCCTGCCTCAGTCAGGGCTCGCCTTGGAATTTCCTCGCGCCACTTAACGATGGACACCTTCCACTGAGCGGCATCCTGCTTAAGGAAATAAGGAGCTTTTTTAGAAGCGATCACTCGCTCCACCAGGGCCTGCGCTTGGTCGGGATCTTTTTTAACTCGGACCGCGATCGCTAGTCCAGATCGAATAGCCTGCTCCCATTCGAGCGGGCGCTGAATCGGGGCAGAGGGATCATCCACTACCTTAAGAAAGGTATCGAGCGCTCGGTCGTACTGCCGAGTGGCCGCATAAAATCTGCCCTGCTCGAGCGCATCGAGTCCTTTGGACACAGGCTCCAAGGGAAGCGAAGCAAAACTAGGCCCGGAATTATTTCGGGTATGACAGGCAATGCAATAGCTCGATACTTGATTCAAAATACCGCGAGCATAAGCCCGATTCCCAGACTTAAGTGCCCAATAGGCCCTTTTTGTCTCATCTTGAAAAAGTCCGGAAACCATTTTGATGGTTGGATCTGCGTCTGGAGAGAGCCCTTTTTCGCTCATCTCATGAGCACGGTCCATGAGCTTTTTGGTATTTTTCTCAATCCGACTGTGATTCGCAGGTGCATTAAATCGCTGCTCACTGCTGGCGTCCGTCGTGAGTTCTACGAGGGCCCTGTAGAGATCCTGCATTTTTTCTCGCCATTTGGACTCATTCTTGTGACTCTTTTGTTCACCCGCTTGCGGACTAGCCTGGGCACTTGGCTGAGATTTAGACGACTTGACCGTTTCAGCGATACCGAGCGACTGCCCTTCGATCAAGACCAATCCTGATAGAACTCCAAAAACTAAAATTCCATAGATATTTTTCATCCGCATCACCCCGGTGAATTACAATGATAGATCTCATTCATTCAGTCAATCATGTTTCTCACTTCTTGCCCTAAGTCTTGAATTTTTTTTTCATCACCGGTAGGGTGAGAGTCTATGATGATTCGATTTTTCTGTTACTTCATCACCTTTTTATTGAGTCATCCACTGATTCATCCAGGAGTCGCCATGGGAGATACCCCAACCTACAAAAAGCCTTCCGCATCTGAACTTCGAACTCGCCTCACGCCTGAACAATATCGATGTACCCAAGAAGAAGGCACGGAACGCCCATTCGCCAATGCTTACTGGAACCAGCATGAAGATGGGATCTACGTCGATGTCGTCAGCGGAGAACCTCTATTCAGTTCTTTAGACAAGTACGACTCAGGTACGGGGTGGCCTAGCTTTTTTAAACCCATCTCCCCCAGTGTTGTGAGAGAAAAGCCAGATCATCAACTCGGAGCAGAGCGTACCGAAATCCGCTCAACTACAGCTGACTCCCACCTTGGACATGTCTTTGACGATGGCCCCCTACCCTCGGGCCGCAGGTATTGCACCAACTCAGCGGCGCTCAAGTTCGTCCCCCTCAAAGACATGAAAAGCCAAGGCTACGGACAGTTCCTATTTTTATTTACCAAGAAGGAAGGCTGGCAAACCGCCACGCTTGCAGGCGGATGCTTCTGGGGGATGGAGCACTTATTTGGCGAACTTCCCGGGATCATCGAGACCCAAGTTGGTTATGCCGGCGGAAAAACCTCAAAGGCCACCTATGAGGATGTTAAAACAGGAAATACGGGACATGCAGAGGCCCTGCAAATCCTCTTTGACCCCAAGAAGATCCAGTACGAAGACATTCTCCTTCGTTTTTTTAAGATTCATGACCCGACTACTCTCAATCGACAAGGAAATGACGTCGGGAGCCAGTATCGCTCAGCGATCCTGTATCAAAACGCTGAGCAGAAGGTGATTGCCGAGAAAGTTAAAAAACGGGTCGATCAATCTGGAAAATGGGGAAAGCCGATCCGCACCGAGATCGTACCCGACACGACATTTATTCGAGCAGAGGAATATCACCAAAAGTACTTGGTCAAACATCGTGATGGGTACACCTGTCATTATGTTCGTAAAATAGACTTCTAGCCAAGCCAGGCGTTAGCCCTGGCTTGGGACTTGCTCTTCATATCCGTCATGAATACAGGATTTAAGCAGTTCCTATTGCGCGGGAATGTCATCGATTTGGCCGTAGCCGTCGTGGTGGGGGGAGCATTTGGGACGGTCGTCTCAGCTCTCGTCAAAGATCTGCTCACTCCGTTGATTGCAGCAATCGGCGGGCAGCCTGATTTCTCAGCCCTTGCCTTTACCATTCGAGGAAGCCGATTTGCTTATGGCGACTTCATCAATGCAATTCTCTCCTTCTTGATTGTTTCGGCTGTGGTTTATTACCTGGTCATACTCCCTATCAACCTCGTGGTCGAACGATCTAAAAAGGACGCCTCAGTATCGAAAATTCGTACCGGATCCTAACATCTTCCTAGCAGGCGAAAAAGAGGATTTCGCACCCGCACGGTGTTGTGATATACGACTCACTCAATCATGGCTAAAGTGACGAAAAAACGAACTCTACGCACGTTTCCGATCGTCGGCATGGGTGCATCAGCCGGAGGGTTAGAGGCCATCTCTCAGGTTCTGGCCGAACTCCCTGCCAATCTCAAATTAGCGATCATCGTGGTCCAACACCTCGACCCCACTCACAAGAGTCTCCTGGTCAAGATCCTCTCCAAAATCTCTAAACTCCCGGTTTTGGAAGTCAAAGATGGCATCCCTTTAGAAGCTGGAAAAGTTTACGTCGCCCCCCCTCATACTCAGGTGAGGCTGAACCATGGAGTTTTGAACCTTTTAGCGTCAGAGCTGAAGCAGAAACCCTCATCGACCATCGATTACTTTTTTCAATCCTTAGCCAGAGATCATAAATCTAAAAGTGTCGGGATTATACTCTCAGGAAACGGATCAGATGGCACTCTCGGACTCAAGGAGATTCGAACCCATCGAGGACTCACCCTCGCTCAGGATCCCACCACTGCCCAGCACCAAGAAATGTCCCAAAGCGCCATTGAAGCTGGCATGGCAGATCTTATTTTGAGCCCGCAAAAAATCGGAAGGAAACTCGTCGAGATCGCTCAACTTCAAGGCCTGAAGCTGCCGCAAAAAATCACACCCGCCTTAAAACCCAAGACCCCCCCCCAAGAAGCGTCAGATCTCGATGCAATTTTTTCTCTTTTAAAGAGTCAATTTCAGGCTGACTTTTCTCACTACAAACAGACCACTCTGAGGCGGCGGATTGAACGCCGGATGGCGATCCAAAAAAAGGAAACCATGAAGGAGTACCTTCAATTCCTTCAATCACAGCCCCAAGAACTCAAGAAGCTCTTTGATGATTTATTGATCCGGGTAACTGAATTTTTCCGTGATCCTAGGTCTTTTGAAGCCCTGAAGCAGAAAGTCCTTTCAAAAATTGTTAAAAACAAGGCTCCGGGTACCCCCATTCGAGTCTGGATCCTGGGATGCGCTACCGGCGAAGAAGCCTACTCAGTGACAATGAGCCTGGTCGAGACATTAGAAGAATTAGGAAAAAAGGCTCCCATCCAAATCTTTGCAACCGACCTGAGTGAAGCCGCAATCCAAAAAGCGCGGGCTGGCATCTATCCCCCAAGCATTCGTAAAAACGTCTCCGAAGAACGCCTCAGCCGTTTTTTCACACTCCACGAACAGAGCTATAAAGTTAAAAAGGAAATCCGAGAGATTTGCCTTTTTTCGCGGCATGACGTGACGCTGGATCCCCCTTTTGTGAGACTTGACTTGATCTGTTGCCGAAATCTTCTCATCTATTTTGATTCTGATCTCCAAAAGCGAATTCTCCCACTCCTCCTCTACGCCTTAAATCCGAAGGGATTTCTCTGGCTCGGTCGCTCCGAGTCCGTGGGTCGGCTCGCCCCCTTGTTTCGAGTAGCAGACAAGACTCATCGTTTTTACTTCAGAGATAAAGATCAAGTCGTTCCTCGCTTAGAATTCCCCACTCGGACACTTTGGGCGGGAAAACATGAACTCAGCACGAGCCGTCCGGCGGGCTCATCCTGGGATGAATCCCGAATCCAGCAGAATGTGGAAGAACTTCTTCTGACCGAATATGCCCCTCCTGGGGTCGTCATTAACAGTCGAAATGAAATAATTATGGCAAGGGGGAACACCTCCCCTTACTTGCAGCTCCCCTCGGGCACTGCGAGCTTGAATTTATTTAAAATGGCGAGGCTTGAGCTCATATCAGAACTCCGCATGGCTATTCAGGCGGCAAAAAAGAAAGGCTCGCCGATCAGAAAAAAGGGAATCGCCCTGGTCGACGGCGAACGGAAGAAATTCGTCACCCTCTCGATTTTTCCTTTCGCTCAAAAGGAGAAACCTCAAAAACAAGAATTCCTGGTCCTGTTTGAAAAAATTGGAACCGCCGAAACTCTCATCACAAAAAAAGAAGGGAAATTCAAACTCAGCAGTGCTTTAACCCTTTTTAAAAATAGCCGAATTCGGGAGCTCGAAGAGGAGCTCGCCGAAGCAAAAACTTATCAACAAACGGTGAGTGACGACTTCGAAGCCAACCAAGAGGAAATCACCTCCACCAACGAGGAACTCCAAAGTGCCAACGAGGAGCTCCAATCCACGATCGAAGAGTTGGAAACCGCCAAAGAGGAGCTTCAATCGACCAACGAAGAGGTCTCCTCGATCAACGAGGAGCTGCGGAACCGAAACTCCGAACTACTTGAACTCAGTAATGACCTGGCCAACCTATTCGGAAACGTAGATCTACCCATAGTGATGGTCGGTCCAGATGGACGCGTCCGTCGGTTCACTCCGAGGGCAAGCCAGTATTTTAACCTCATCCCGACTGACATTGGCCGACCCATTGGCGATGTCAAACCTAACTTTCAGGGCCCTGAACTTAGCCAACTCGTGACACAAGTCACCGAAGCCTTAACCCCCCAAGAACATGAGATCAGAAATAGTGAAGGCCGTTGGTTCAGGCTTCAAGTACGACCCTACAAAACCGCGGACCATCGAATCGAAGGTGCTGTCATCTCTCTCATCGACATCACCGCCCTTAAGCAAACTCTGATTGAGAGCCAAACCGCCCTCAGGTACGCCGCATCCGTCGCGGACACATTCCCGCTACCCCTAGTCGTTCTGGATGAGTCGCTTCGAATTCTCTCAGTCAATCAAGAGTTTTCCCGAGCCTTTGATTTCGATCCAAATCAGGAACTCGGATCAGATTTTCTCACGACCATTGGTGATGGGGCTCAGCGCATCCCGGATCTGATCGATCGACTTAAAGAAGTACTTGCAGCCGACAAACCACTCTCGCACTTCGAGGTGACCTATGACTTTTTCAAGCAAGGCCGCCGGGTCATCCTCTTTAGTGCCCAGCAGATTCGTTGGCAAGACCCGCTCCCTAAGGCCATCCTCGTTTCAATGGAAGACATTTCCAATCGCCGCAATCTAGAAAAAGACCTCCTCAGCTCCCAAGAGCGTTTTCGCCTCCTCATCGAGTCAGCCCAAGACGCTATTTTGATTATTGACTCGAACGGCAAAATTGAATTCGCCAATGCCCAGGCCAATCACTGGTTTGGGTATTCCGCAGGAGAGTTGATTCATCTAGATGTTGAGACGCTCGTCCCTGATCGGTTTCGAAGCCAACATATTTCTTATCGAGAGACGTACCTCAAGAGTCCTGAGCCACGAACGATGACCAGCCGCACCGAACTCTGGGGTAGAAGAAAAGATGGAAGTGAATTTCCCGTAGAAATTTCTTTGAGCCCCATCTACTTTAATCACGAAGTTCGTATTGCTGCGATCGTCCGAGACGTCACTGAAGCACGTCGGCTTTTGGACGAGAAAAAAGCGCTGTTCGAACAAGAAAAAATGGCCCATGCCGATGCTGAGCACGCAAGAGCCGAAGCCGTCCGAGCCAACGAAGCTAAGGACGTATTTCTCGCGATACTCTCTCATGAGCTCCGCACTCCCCTCACATCCATCTTAGTCTGGGCTCAGCTCCTGAAGCGGGGGCCAATCGATGTCGAAAAGATAAAAAGAGGGTTGGACACCATTGAGCAAAGTGCTCAGGCGCAGGGCCAACTCATCAACGACCTTTTGGATATGTCTCGAATCCAATCTGGAAAACTCTCCCTCACTCTGAACACGATCGATCCTGCTCAAATCGTACGCGCTGCGATCGAATCCGCCCGTCCGCTGGCTGCTGCCAAAAAAATCAACATCGAAATGATCGACCAACTCCCGTCGGGTAAACTCCACGGAGACAGCGGCAGAATTCAACAGATCCTCTGGAATCTTCTCAACAACGCGATTAAGTTCTCTCCTGAGTCGAGCCGAATCGAGGTCCTCATTTCTCAGACCAAGGAGCAAGCACGGAACTACGTCATGCTGCAGGTCATCGACCACGGACGGGGAATTGATCCGAAATTTTTACCTTATTTATTCACCCGATTTTCACAGCAAGACAGCACATTGACGCGACTTCACGGTGGATTAGGAATTGGATTAGCTTTAGTGCAAGATCTAGCCAAAGCACACGGGGGCTACGTGGAGGCCGCAAGCAACGGTCCAGAGCAAGGAGCCCAGTTTACTGTGTATTTGCCTTTACTCCGCGAACGCCCTGAAATTCCTCATCAGAAAAATGAGCTCATTCAGGAAGATGAAATGCCGGCACCTGACTTGTCAGGCCTCAGGATTATCATCGTCGATGACGAGCCCAGCTCTCTCGAGGCTTTCGTAGAAGTAATCCAATCTTTTGGGGGAGTCCCGATCCCCTGCTCTTCAGCAAAGGAAGCATGGAAGGCTTTGCAAAATAACCAACCTCACATCCTTGTGAGTGATATTGCCATGCCGACTGAAGACGGCTACAGCTTAATCCAAAGAGTCCGGTCCCTCTCCCCCTCCCAGGGAGGAAAGATCCCAGCGATCGCTCTGACCGCTTTTGCAGCCAATCATGATATTGAACGGGTATTAGAGGCCGGTTATCAAACCCATCTGGCTAAACCCGTGAGTAGCTACGACCTGTGCCGAACGATTCTTCGACTCACTCGAAAATCGGGTTAAAAACCAGAGGCACTCGCTCTCTCACTTAGATCCTTTACTTTTTTATTAATATTCGAATATGATCTATTTCAAACAATCAACATGATCAAACAACTGTAGGCCGGAGATGTTATCAGCATCTCCGACCCCCAGACCGCTCAGGCTCTTTCAGCGGTTTTCATTGCAATGGACCCTGGCCCGCTCGATTAAGCGAGCTAGGTCGCCTATTCGAGTTCGTTTCATTCTCGAACAGGCAGGCATCGAATTCCCAATTCAACATCCGACACCAAAAACTCCCTGGACTCAGAACCTCTTGTAGAGTCACGATCTCAGCTGTATTAATCCTCCGCTTTCGCGTTGGCTCTTGCCAGCATGACCACTGGAATAGTTCGAACAGCTATCCCTCAGAGAAGAAGCGCTTTTGGCACTTTTTCCGACCCCAATGTTTTTGGGTACACCGGGAATCCTCTCATGATAAAGCAAAAAAAATATTCACCATGAGCTAAGGATGAAGAAATAATCGTTCCATCATCCCTTTTCAGGAGAGAGACCCTTTCGAACCTCTCACCATTTATCTTAATCTATTTCAAGTTTGATACCACTCTTGAACTCCCCGAGTATGACCTCGAGAAGCCCTCGAAAACCTCCTAAGCAGCTTTTTCGGACTTAATTTCCTTTTTATTCAAAAGCATTTTGCCCTCTTTAATTGGAATTTGCTTGGCAGGGGCCACCTCAACCTTAGGAAGGGCGATCTGCAGCACGCCATCTTCAAAGCGAGCCTCAGCCTGATCAAAGTTCACGTTCGCAGGCAAAGTAAAGGAGCGCATAAAGTTACCAGAGAATCGCTCTTCTGTAAGGCGACCCTTCACTTCCTCTCTCTTCTCCTTCTTTCGCTCACCGGAGACCATCAGCACCTGATCACGACACTCAATCTTAATCTCTTCCTTCTTTACGCCCGGAAGATCAAAACTTACCATAAAATGAGTATCGGTCTCATTAACATCACAGGGAGGAACAAACTCCCCCACTAACTCAGGCCACTCACCCTTGACGCGATTCAAACTCTGAGTAGGCTCTATGAGTAGATCATCAAAGAGATGCTCCATCCTCCTTTGCAAGCGAGTAATCTCTCGAAATGGATTTACGACATTGCGCTCACCACTCCACAAACTTGGTAATAAATTTCGGATAGCCATAGAATCTCTCCTTTTTTTTTATGCTACTTTTTTGGTCTGTTCGACCGAAATTGCAATATTCCGATCGATTTTTTTTAATTCTTCCTTGGGTACCACCTTGGAAGCCTCTGGAAAAATGCGATTCTCTTCCTCTTTAATATGTTCTTCAAAGGTCTGGCTCAGTCGGACCATTTGATTTTGAAACTGACGCTCGTCTTGAGCCACTGCAATGACACTATGTAACTCCTGCCTCAGGCGCTCGTGCTCCCTCCAAAAGCCATAGACTTCACGTTTAAGCGGCTCGAAGTTTTCAAGGACCGGGTAGACGTGCCGCTCTTCGACCAAAGTATGGGCGTTAATTTCCGTCAGAATACGCTTCAGCAGCTCGGTGCGCTCCTGTATTGGAATTTTTTTTTGTACAGCCTGCAGTAAATTCCTAATATTTTTATGCTGATCGATTAAAATCGAAAAATGTTCCATAAATTTCCCTTCATTTGATTTCATTTCAACTGAAAAACGATTCAAAGATCACTCCCTGCAACGCACATGCAAACCTAAAACTTAAGATAGGTCGTAAACCACTTCCGAGCATGCTCAGAAACTGCATCCAATGCACCTGGCTGTTCAAAAAGATGAGTCGCGCCTGGAATAATTACCAGACTTGCTTGCTTCAATTTTTTCAGTGCTTTTTGATTCATTGCAATCACGATATCGTCATTTCCACCCACAATGAGGAGAGTGGGAGCAGTCACCTCGCTCAGGCGCGGAAGCGCCAAATCAGGCCTCCCGCCACGAGATACGACTGCTTGAATCATCGAACCTAATTCTGCCGCAGCCCACAGAGCTGCAGCGCCCCCCGTACTCGCTCCAAAGTACCCAACGGGTAAGTCTTTGGAAATCTCTTGGGATTTGACCCATCGAGTAGCTGCAACCAGACGGTCCGCCAAGAGCTCTATGTCAAAAACGTTCTCGCGATCTTGAGCCTCATCCCAGGTTAAGAGATCAAAGAGAAGCGTCCCTAAACGTCCCTCATTCAGATACTCAGAAACACGAACATTTCTGGGGCTCAGCCGACTGCTCCCACTCCCATGGGCAAAAACCACCATGCCTCTGCATTGAGAGGGAACGACAAGAGTACCGGGAAGCACCACAGAACGATCGACAATTTCAATATCTTTGGTAAAAAACTCTCCTGGCTCAACCTTCACTTTCTGATCCAAATCGACTGGTTTTTTTCGCTGTGATCGCAAACTCATAATTACCTCATCTAATTGCAATAATTAAACTAGCCATATTCACGGTGCATCATTGGGGCCAATCGAGGGCCAAGTCAGGGTCAAATAAAAGATCAAGCAATTAGGACTAATTCATTTTGAATTTTTTGGCGAAAACCTTGCTTTAGCTATCACTATGAAAACCTTTACCCCTCGACGCAAATACAAGCACCCCTTTAAGGAAACCGCTCGGCAAGACCCCTACCGGTCCACCAGTAAACCCAAGAACCATCCGCAATGTCCCGCTTGTCATGCGGTGAATGTTCGTGGGCGCTGGCTATCTCAACAGCAAGTCGCTCGCCTGGCTCCTGCAAACAAGCCGTCCGAGGAACCTAAAAATGAGTTAAAATGTCCCGCTTGCCATCAAAAAGAAGACGAATTCGCTCTCGGAGTAGTTGAGTTAAGAGGAGAAGCGTGGAAACAAACTCAAGAGGAGGTATTAAACACCCTCAGAAACACTGAGACTATTGCTCGTAGCCGAAATGACCAAGAGCGAATTCTCTGGATCAAGGAGCTCAAAACCATGACTAAGATCTATGTCGCGCTCCCAGAACTGGCTAGACGAATTGGCCGAGAGCTAGAGAATAGTTTTCAAGGGTTCGTTGAATACTCACATTCACCTGAGGAACCCTACCTGAGAGTTCGATGGTGGTCTCAACTCCCGCACATGAAACATCGCCCAGGACACGCCCTTAACCCATCTCTTGAGGAAAAAAACTTAATCAAGGAACGAGGTCGGCCCCATAAATCTAAGTCTTTTCGATCGCGGAGCGGTGGTTAGTCACATTATAATCAGGAAAAATTCGCTTTTTTATATTTTGTGTGTTAATTAAACGCCCATCATGAAAAAAGTAAACTCAGTTACCCTGAAATTCAGTTTAATTTGTATTCAATTAGCGTTATTCGGTCTCCTACCGTCAGCCCATTCGGGAGTGGTGGTTGAGCTGCAAGGTAAACGGATTGAATTTACACGTGATGCTTCCCTATCTCTGCAGATTAACGCCGAGGACGACATCCGCATCAGCTTAGACCTGCTGCGAGGAATGGTCAGCGAATCATCTCGCTGGACACTCGACACACGCGAAGAAAAACTCAATCAAGCCCTGGACCGCATGGAATGCTACATCGCCGCCAAGGATTTGGGAACCGAGGAGTTCAAACCCGAAATTAGTATTGGTGCCTCCTGCAAGGAAGCCTCCTACGCTGACTTGGACTTTAAGGGTGATTTTATTTTAGTAGTTAAAGTACTGAGCGACGACTTCTCTTTCGCCAAGCGCCGTAAACAAAAAATACCTCTAGTCGCCGAAACATTCGTAGGCCTTTTCCGCAGTCAGTTTGCTTATACGCCTGAGGGATCGCCTCGTAGTGAATCGCCTGGTTTGTTTAGACTCGCAGAACGAATCCAAACATACGGAGGGGACTCACCTCATGAGCTTCACCCGAGCCTCATCTCTCGTGCATCGCGAGGCGTTTGTCCATCACCTCGATCACGTGTGAGCTCAAGCTCTCCTTTTTGTCCAATTTTGTCTGAACCATTACTGCGCACGCCTAGTGAATAAGCCTCAGCAATAATTAGAGGTTAGTCACCTGTCAAAAAGTTCAGCACTTTATCTCATCGTCTTCCGCTCTGATTCTGATCTAATTATTTACACTTTACAGATATAATTCAATAGTTTTAGGTACTTAAAATTTATAATTAGTGTAAATAAAAAACGGCACACAAGTTGCTCTAGTGCCCTCGTGCTTGTGGAAAAACTCCGAGAGTTGTCACATAAAAAAGAACAGACAAGCAGAAAGAGAGAAGCGTATATGAAGAAGTTGAATTTTATATCGGCGAGTTTGGTTATTTTCGCATCCCTAGCAACGGCGTGCGGTCCAGCGAATCCAATAGGCATCCCTGGCATCGGGATAGGATCGATCAACGGTAACTGGAACTATCAGGGCGCTGGCGGGGGCAATACGTTTTACGGGATCGTGCAGGCTGCCAACATGAATGGAGCAAATCCGAATAATCCGGCTTTGACTCTGCTTCAGCAAATATCCTATGGCGGTAACTCAACTAGCATTAATCGTTTAAATATCGGAGGCGGAGGCGGTCAACTCATCATGACCTACAACACTAACTGCACCGTAATGCTCCCTCTCAGCCTAACCTATTCAGGGGCCCAAGTTACCCTATCTTACTCAGGTGGACCCATCTCCTCCACTCCAACGGTAGCCACTGTGGCGGGTCCTACCAATTGCGCTCTCCAGCAATCAGGATCATGGACGTCTTACTCCTCATCCACGACTGCAACCGGAACGAGTTATACCTATTTTGCGCAGCCAGCCCCTTTCGGGACTTACAGCTACACGGTGAGTGGAAATTTCATGTCCTTAATGGTGGGCTCTTCTTATGGCCAAGGGTATGGTCAAGGGTACGGGCAAGGATATGGGCAAGGCTACGGACAAGGCTACTACGGGCAAGGCTACGGGCAGGGCTCTGGACAATCGTTGTCCTTCACTAAGTAGGCACTCAGGAGGCGCCTCGCGCTCGAGCAGACTGCCGTTTACTTCTTTGGCCCTTTACTTCTTAGATGGATGCTCTCCGACAACGCCTTTCGCCTTCTCAGCTGAGACGAACGAAAGGCCCATCCACTGTGCGGTCAAATCACTTGCCACTCTCGGCCAGCCCGATTGACCTCGGCATGCCTGCTTCGAAATCAGGGCCCCGTCTGTTCGTATCAGCCGAATCTTAACTGGCGACGAGCACTGAGGGCTCCCTTTCAATTCGTGATTCACGACCGAATGGATGCGATCTAACTGCTCCCGAGCCTGCTCAATTGAAATCAGCGGATGAAACTCGGAAAGTTTAAACCCTGCATGCGAAACAGTAATTTCCCCACTCCTGCCACCCTGAGCCGACAAATGCGCCATAAGACTTTGCGGACCCGCCCATTTTTCAGCCGGTCCGGGGTACTCAATGATTGCCTCGGTGAACGGTGGATTGCCGTCCTCATTTAATCGACCATCCAGGACATTGCCGCCCTTTGATGAACCAAAGCAGCCGCTCAACCCCACCGATATGGAGAGAGCCGTCAGAGCTCCAAATACCCAATTGCCTGCGATCGAAACTAGATCACGCCTAGTTGAAAAAATCATTCACTTATCCCCTTCTCAGTCTTTGCAATTGCCTTCAGCTTTTTACCGAGGACATCATGTAAACAAGCCTTCCGCTTCTCATCCGTAAAAACAGGAAGCTGACATTTTGGTTCATCGAGATAGGCCGCCAAACTAGATGAAACACCCCAAGTGTTTTCTGACGAATTCTCAGCACTACAGTTTTTTTCTTCGACTTCTCCTAGGCACTTTAAGAGAGGAGACCAAACCGCTTGCACGCCTGAGTGAGCTAGCTCGCATGGACTCCAGGACTGCGCTACGAGTCGGGTCATTTCAAAAGACGCCCGCTTTGAATCAAGCTCCATGAGTTTTAAGAACCCACCGCCCATTAAAAGCATCGGGGCCCCTTGATCATCTCGAACCCATACTCCGATTCCCCGCCAACTCAAGTCAGGCTCCTCGACTGAGGCGTGAACCGGCTGTACGATTTTCAGTTCAGACACACGCTTTTCCATCGTCGCTCGCGCTTCTTTTGAGAGATTTTCAGCATGGTCCTTCAACCAGCTTGAGAGAATTTCTTTGGAGTGGTGAAAAGCTTTCACAGTGCGTCCCCACTCTTCAGGGGTGACCTGATTCTTAGTTACGCCTTCTCCTCGAAGCTCAAAGGACTGACAAACCCCATTCTTTTGAGCAAGACCGTGGGCCTGATGATCTTGAGGCGAGAGCCTCAGCCCCCCACCCTTCTTATCAAGCCCGACTTGCGAGCCATCCATCTCATCACCATCATGCTCACCAGCATTCCCACCATCATGCCCACCAAGGGAGACCTCGACCGGCCTAGGGGCAGGGGCTGGGGTTGAGGACCAGACCTGACCTTCATGAGCTTCCGGTCCAGACTTCGAGCTGGATGAATGGGAGGAAATTTTTCGTTGAAAAGCGCTAGACAACCCGGCCAAATCTGAACCTAACCGCTTAGGGAATTTTCCGATTCCAATGACAAAAATGATGGATAATCCTGAAAAAAACAAGACCACTGGGATGACGACTCTAACCGTTTTCGGTGCCATAGGTACCACTTTTCAAATTTTTTACTAAAATTAAAAACCTCAAACTGTCCTCCTTATTTTTCGACAGATCCTGGCGTAAAATTAGAAAAATATTTGAATTCCCGTGAAAAAAAGGGATGATACGGGTCTTATGTTTATCAAAAAGGTCTCTTATTGGGGTGTCATGTCCTGTGCTTTTCTCTTTGGCTGTCAAACGGCCTACCAAGCCACGGACTCTCAGGAGCCCCCTCGCTGGGAAGCTCCCTCCCGGCCCGAGGCCCATCCATCGACCCTAGAAACTTTAGCGATCCTCGGTACCAATGATATTCATGGCAACCTAGCCCCAATTCAAATGAAAACAGAAGACGCAAAGAGTCAGATTTCATATGAAGCCGGGGGAGCTTCCACGTTAAGTGCCTACATTGACATCTTGAGATCCGAGTTTGGCGACCACCTCCTTTGGCTTGACGCTGGCGATGAGTTTCAAGGAACCCTCGAAAGCAATCCCTCGGGTGGGGCTACGATGGTTCAGTTTTTTAACTTTCAGAAACTTACAGCCGCGGCCATTGGGAATCATGAGTTTGACTTTGGACTCCCTTCATTAAAAGAGCGAATGAAGGAAGCCCAATATCCCTTTCTCGCTGCAAATATTTTAGATGCAAAGACGAGTGAGCGAGCCGCCCTCCCCAATACGTTGCCGCACCTCGTCGTGACTGCAGGAAATTTAAAAGTCGGAATTCTTGGGCTCTCCACCCTCGATACGCCGAAAACGACACGGGCTGCCAACGTCCAGTCACTCCGCTTCGAGAACTTAAAAACCGCAACACTCCGCGAGGTGGAGACGCTCCGCAAAAAAGGCGCGCAGATCATCTTACTCACCGCCCATGTCGGCTTGGATTGCCCATCAGGTAGCCGAAACTCCGTAGCCTACCAACTTCGAAAACCGACTGACCTCCAAGAGGCCTGCAACACTCAAGACGAGATGGTAAAACTTATCGAATCCCTTCCCCCCGGAACAGTGGACGCAGTCGTGGCGGGACACTCACACACCATCGTTCATCACTGGATTGCCGGGGTGCCCGTGGTTCAAGCGGGATCTTATGGTCGTTATTTAAATGTGATTTACCTCAGCTACGACACCTCAACTCACCGAATCATCCCAGAAGAATCTCGAATCGAAGGCCCTATACCTGTTTGCACCCACGTTTTTCAGAACCAAAACGATTGCAATGGGGATCGTCCCGCACCAAGAAATGGGAGAGGTCCTTTGGTTACCCCGAGATTCCATGGCAAACCCGTTCTACCCTCAGAGCGAGTCAAAGAATTGATCGACCCGATCCTCAAAACAGCAGACCAGTACAAAAAAAGGCCGGTCGGTTGGGCTGCTCATAAACTCGAACACTTCCTCTCAGCAGAGTCACCCTTGGGGAATCTCATGGCTGATGCGATACGCCAAAACACCCGATCAGATTTTGCACTCATCAACTCAGGCGGGATCCGAGCTGCTCTCCAGCCTGGCACGATTACCTATGGCGATATCTTTAGAACCATGCCGTTTGATAATGCCATTGCGACGCTGCGAGTGACAGGCCGCGAACTGACTCATATCCTCAGAGTAGCAGAGAGCGGCTCACGGGGCCTCGCTTCGGTGTCCGGACTGACGCTCAAACTCATCGATTTATCCATGGAGGCCCCCATCGATGACCTCTCCGGTGAGGGGAAGTATGAAGTCTGGGAAACCAACCGCTTGCTCGACGTGCGAAAATCCAACGGAGATGCCTTAATCCCTCAACAATACTACACTTTAGCCACAGTGGATTTCATCGTCGCCGGAGGTGATGATATGAAATGGCCAATGTCCAAGATCCCGAGAGATCGAGTTCAGCCTGACACGGGCACCCTCATTCGGGACGCACTCGTGCAGTATGTTGAAAAAAGCGGTCCCATCAATACGGAGACTCATCCCATGGTGGACCCAGAACACCCTCGAATCAGCTTTGGACGCTCCCTGCTCAAGAAAAACACCCGCCCTCACCGCCACCGGAAGCACCCTAAAAGAAGGGGCTGAACTCGAAATCAAGTTTGTGGTAAGCTCTTGGAATGAAACCTGAACGCCACCCTTTTTCTGGTAGTGAGATTCTTGGTTCGATTGATCAGGCCGTAAAAAAGGACTTTGAGTCCAACCGGCGCATCCTTTCTTTCGAGGACTACCTCGGACTGGTCGCAGAAAATCCAAAGCAACAAACCCGGGGAGTCGCCCAATACACGGTCGACATGATGGATCACTATGGGACCGAACCGGCATCCGAGTCTCAAATCAGGGCAGGGAGTGCTCATCCACGATTTAAGCTCTTTGACTTTCCGATTGATGGAATCGCCCCTAAAGTCGTTGGCCACGAGGCGGTTCAAAATCATTTATACAAAACCCTGAAGGCCTTCGCTCGCCAGGGGCTCAACAATAAGCTCATCCTTTTACATGGGCCCAATGGTAGCGCAAAAAGCTCAATGATCCATGCAGTCATGGCAGGGTTGGAGAATTATTCAAAACTTCCCGAGGGCGCTCTCTACAGTTTCAATTGGGTATTTCCACTTGAACATTATACCAAGGGAAATATTGGGATCAATACCTACGCATCGAAGAGGGAGAACCTCACCTCTTATGCTCGCATCCCAGACGAGGAAATTGCGGCGCGCGTTCCCTGCGATCTCAAGGATCATCCACTCCTAGTGATACCTCAAGAGCAGAGAAAATCTTTCTTGGAACATCTCCTCGGCGAAGATAAAGCCCAGGAGCTCTGGGGTCACCTCCCTCATTACCTAACCAAAGGTGATCTCTGTCACCGGTGTAAACAAATTTTTGATGTCCTGATCACCTCCAACGGCGGGGACTTCAAAAAAGTCCTCATGAACATTCAGGTCGAGAGGACTTACTTTGCTCGACGCTACCGAAAGGGACTCGTCACGATTGAGCCTCAGCTCCACGTCGATGCTCAATATCAGCAACTTTCGATTAATAAAAACTTGGCATCTCTCCCTGCATCGCTCCAAAGCCTCAACCTTTTCACCCTCACCGGCGATCTCGTCGATGGCAATCGAGGACTGGTCGAGTACAGCGATCTCCTAAAAAGACCCGTCGATTCGTTTAAATATTTACTGAGTGCTTGCGAGACTGGAGCCGTCAATATCGGAAATACGATCGCCTATCTAGACACTCTCCTTCTGGGCTCTGCCAATGAGATTCAGCTCGATGCCTTCAAAGAGTTCCCGGACTTTACAAGCTTCAAAGCCCGAATCGAACTCATTCGAGTCCCCTATCTCCTCTCAACGAGCGATGAACAAGAGATTTACGAAGCTCAGCTTCAGCAAATGGCGGGTGAAAAGCACGTAGCCCCTCACGTGTCCTGGACGCTCGCACTCTGGGCTGTGCTCACCCGACTCAAGAAACCTAATAGTATCAATTTTGCACCGAACGTCAGCAGCCTAGTGGCTGCGCTCCGTCCCTTGGAAAAAGCTAAGCTCTACGACACCGGGGAACTCCCGAGCAACATCACTCCCGAAGAACGAAAGGTGCTCCGAGCCTCATTAGCTAAGCTTCGTGATGAATATACGAATGTCCCTTATTACGAAGGTCGAATGGGAGCATCGGCTCGAGAACTAAAAACCGTACTTTTCGATGCAGCCCAAAACCCTGATTTTGCATGCCTCTCTCCGCTGGCCGTCCTCCGCGAGATCGAGGAACTCACCAAGCGAACGAGCGAGTATGAGTTTTTGAAACAAGACGTCAAAGACGGCTATCACAGCTCCATGGAGTTCATCCAACTCGTGCGCACGGAGTACATTAATCGAATTGATCGAGAGGTCCGTGACTCAATCGGAATCTACGACTCTGCGCAGTGGGAGGAGTTCCTTAAGAAATATGTCCTCCAAATTTCGATCGCAATTAAGAAGGAAAAAGTCAAAAATCCGATCACAGGCAAAATGGAAGACCCGGATTTTGCCCTGATTTCAGAGTTTGAAAAGATTGTCGGGGCGCCCGAGGAGTCTCGTGAAAAAGACTCCTTCCGACAAAACATCATCTCTCAAATCGGAGTCTGGTCGCTTGATCACCCAAAAGAAACGATGAACTACGCCAAAGTTTTTCCAGACTTTTGGCGGAAGCTTGAAAAGCATTATTTCGAATCCCAAAAGGCCCTTCTCACTAAGATGAGTGATGCTCTCCTGGTCTACGACACCAGTGCTTCCGACCCGAGTTCGGAGGGCGGCATCCTGGCTCGGCAGACAGTAGAAAACATGAAATCCAAGCAAGGTTACTGTCAGTCTTGCGCACGTGAGGTCATCACCTTTTTGATGCAACAAAGGTACTGATCCATGAGTAAGAACCGATGAACGTGTCCCACACTCTCACGTCTGATCAGTATTTAGTCACGCACTCAGTTGGCCCAAATCAACACGGCATCCGCTTGGACTCATTTCTTAAGGAGCGATACCGAAAACGCTCAAGAGAACAACTCAAGCGAGCGATCGATGCCGGCATCGTGACCATCAAGAGAAACCAAAGCCCTCACCTCACCTTGGGTCGAACCAAGCCAAGCTATCAGCTCGTCCCTGGAGATGAAATCCTCGTCTTAACTGAACGAAAGCCTGAGCCCGATGTCTCGTTCGATTATCAAATTCTTTTTGAGGATGAGAGCCTTTTCGTGATTAATAAGCCCGCCAACCTTCCTGTCCATCCGGCGGGCCGTTATTTTTTCAATACACTACTGATCCACCTCAAGACGCAGGGACACCAAAATCCACTCAAAATCGAGCACGAATTTTTTCTTGCTCACCGGATCGATAAAGAAACTAGTGGAGTTTTGGTTCTCACAAAAACTAAAGAGGGCTGTGCCCATATTACTCGACAATTTGCTGAAAGAACGACGCAAAAACGTTATTTGGCGATTGTCCGGGGTGTTTGCCCGGAGCAGTTCGATGTCCCATTGGCAATGAATCGCGCGACGAACTCACTGATCGAACTAAAGATGGCCCCCCTACCTGAGAGTGAGGGAGGATTACCCTCCTTCACGGCTTTTAAGCGCCTTCAAACCAACGGACACTTCTCACTCGTCGAGTGTTTTCCAAAAACAGGGCGGCAACATCAAATCCGAGTCCACCTCGATGCGGTCGGACATCCCATCGTGGGAGATAAACTTTACGGCCTACCCGAACGAGAAGCACTCAGGTTCTACGAACGCCAGCATTTAACGCCCGAGGCGGAGGCTCAGCTCCTGCTTCCTCGACATGCGCTGCACGCTTCGTCGATTCGATTCACGCACCCCACGACCGGCAAGCGAATGGAATTCTCAGCGCCACTCACGGGAGACCTTCAAACCTTTATCGACACCACCACAGAGCCCTGGAGGGCATGATGACGAGCAACCCGTTCGAACTATTTCAACTCTGGTTTCAGGAAGCGAAATCCCAGCAACCCAAATATCCCGAAGCCATGACGCTGGCAACGTCCACACCCGACGGAAGCCCCTCGGCTCGAATGGTCCTGTTCAGAGGGCTCAACTCAAAGGGGATTTGTTTCTATACCAATTACGAGAGTCGAAAGTCCCGAGAGCTTCTCGCAAATCCTCGTGCGGCCCTCGTGTTTTACTGGTCTGTGCTGGATCGGCAGATTCGCGTCGAAGGTAGAATTGAAAAAACAACTGAACAGGAATCTGATGATTATTGGAATTCTCGCCCTCGAGACAGTCGCATCAGTGCCCTCTCCTCCGAACAAAGCCGAGAGATCTCGAGCCGTGAGGAATTAGAGAATCGCTTTTTTGAACTCCAGCAAAAACATAAAGACCAAACCGTCCCCAGACCCCCCCACTGGGGAGGTTTCTGCCTCGTTCCAGATCGTTTTGAATTTTGGGTGGAGGGAGCGCATCGTCTCCACGATCGATTCCTCTATACCCGAAGCGGAGAAGGCTGGATGCTCAAGCGCCTCTCCCCCTGAGACGAGACTCAATCAGTCGCTCTGCCATCTCGACAAAGCCCGCGCCGCACTCGCGTTGAGTGATCCAAGTGGGGAAGAACTGAAGTCGATCGAAGTATTTTTTTAAATTCGACACTCCTACCGAATATTTAAAAGTCGCGAACAAGGGTTCATCATTGGGAGAATCCCCAATATAAAGCCAACTCTCTATCGGAGGAGCAGAGCGATTCTGAGCCTGACTCAACCAGTGATCAAAGCCCTTTTTTTTGTCGTAATCACCAAACCACACGTTAACATGAATACTGGAAAGCTTGGCATGAGCTCCACGATCTCGACAAAACTGAAGCAATCTCTGAACTTCATCCTCAGGCCAGGGTGAAACGTCCTCGCAAATATCAATCGCAAGATCGAATTCACGGTAAGCCTGATCCGAAGCGGGCCGAGACTGAGGAAATAGGATCTGAATTTCTTTGCCGAGATCCTTTAACTTTTGTTGAAGCACTGAATCCGAATCGCCCTTAGGAGTGTCGAGTCGCCGCTTCACGGTGTGGGCGTCTGAACCTGATTGATCAACAAAAAAAGTAAACGCACCGTTCTCCCCCACTACGGCATCGACGGGCCAGAAGCGAGCAATCAGGTCGCACCAACCTGCCGGGCGGCCCGTGATGGGGACCACATAGAATCCAGCTTCCTTCAGCTTCCAGAGGGCTCCGTAAGCCTCAGCGGTGAGCTGACCTTCGGTCGAGAGCGTATCGTCAATATCAAGGCAAACCCCTTGGATTTGAGCTAATTGCTGATGCTGAGATTTTCCAAACGGATGGGGCATGAGAGGTGGCACTGGGTCTTCTCCTTCTCGCAAGGTTCAACATGAATATTCACCGAGGTTTCGTAAAAAGCCCCCGAGAGCTTAGCCTCCATCTGATCACAAACCGAGTGTGAATCATTGACCGTCATATGACCACAGACCACGAGATGAAAGTCGATATGGCGAGTAGCGCCGCTCTTACGAGTACGAAGGTCATGAACCTCCAAGGAGGGCGCTTGGAAGCCACTCAGCAGTTCTCGAATCTGCTGAATTTCACTCTCAGGCAACTGAGTATCGGTGAGCTCCAAAACCGCGCCGCGAACCTGACGTAAGGATACATAGAGAATATAGATCGCCACGGAAAAGGCCGTCACCGAATCAATCCAGAGCCAGCCCGTCAGCCGCAACAGCACCAGAGCAACCAACACACCAACTGAGGAGACCACGTCGGATAAAAAATGAACCGAGTTCACCTGCAAGGCGCTACTCTCAGTGCTATCTGCCACTCGAGAGTTATGAAGAAAAACATAATAACTCAACCCAATCGATATCGCGATCACGCCTACTGCAAGACCAGGATAGAGGACCACCTCTGGATGAAGCAAGTGATCGACCCCCTCATAAAAAATCAAGGCTGCTGCAAAAATTAACAGCAGCGACTCAAAGAGGCTTGATAAGGTCTCGATTTTGCCATGACCAAAAGGATGCTCCGCATCAGCAGGTTTGCCAGCCTCCCGGATCGAGAAGTACGAAACCGCAGCAGAGACCAGATCCAAGCCCGAGTGAATCCCCTCGGATAGGACGCCTACCGAATGAGAGAGCCAGGCAGCTCCCAGTTTGAGTGCTGTCAACACGAGAGTCGCCCCAAGAGCCAGGGACGCCGCTTGATGCCTTGCCTTAAGGGTAATAAGCCACCCCTCCCGAAATCGAAGTGTCCGAGCTGTTGATGCCCACCGTGATTTCAAACACGCTTCTAAAATGCTGACTATGTTGGAAAATCGATCCCACGGAGATAGACGACATCCACTGATAAAGTCCCGCACCCATCTGAACTCCAAGCGGAATCACTGAAAATGGTTCGACCGCCTGGACGTAATCTGAAGTCACTGCAAAACTTTTATGAATATAGGCAAATCCCGTCGCTTGAAAAACCGCTAAGTTCGCCCACTCCACCAACATCCCCTTCGCGCCAAACCCCACGCCAGGCTGCTTGCCCGCGTCAGGAAATACGTCAAACGTCGCCGCACCCCCGATGCGGAGGCCCTTCGTTCCTGAGCCGGTGCCAAAGATCCCCGTCAAATTCGACGACTCTGAAATGCCACGGGTATACCGTAAATTCATCCCGAGACTCCCCCCCTGATTAAAAACCACCTCAGGTTCAAGCCCAACGGTAAATTGATCTTGCGAGACGAAATGGGGCATCGTAAAAAAGCCAGCCCAGGCAGCGTGGGGAGACAACTGACTAAGTAAAGCGAAGGCAACTAGTCCTACTGCCCCTAGGCTAAACTTTTTTCTCAAGGTGGATGCACTAAAATGATTCATGACTGCCCTCCGAGCCAGTTGGGTTTTACTAGTTCAAACTCGTCCCTCAAAAGTCCTTCCCTACTGCCCGTAAGTCAATGATTTTTTGAGGAAACTGAATGGTAACCTTCCAAAACTTGAATCGCAGCCAGCTCTGGTCCTCCTTCTTGATTGCGACGGAACCTCAATCCACTGAGCCGGCATTGTTTTATGCGACTGAAGCGGCCAGAGAGACGCTCCAAGAATCAAGCCCCCCCTCGAGCTCAGTCACTCGATTGATCCAGGGAATTTACGAAAAATACCCAGACTCCGCGCGGATGCTCTGCCGAGCAAGGATTTACACGACCCAGCCTCGGCTTACTCCGTTTTGCCGCGGAATGGTACGTGTCGCTGCAAAACGGATTACCCTTTTGGGCACTGGGAGCGATGGAGAATCTGAGATCCAAACCATGACTGGCCAGCTCAATCTCCCTGCAATTGATCTCACTGAATGGGATACGACGCCGCACTCTGCTCGAAGCGACGTTTTTGAGAAAATCCTCAATGAGCGGCTCAGCGCACTCGATCAAGCCCCGAAAACACTTGAGAACTGGATGAAGTTTACCCAGAACCTCGCCCAGAGCCTCCCCCGCCATCCGCTCCGACACCAAAGCGACCGACCCGTCGTAGCCCTTCTGCTCACTCAAAAGCCCAAAAGCACCGATCTTGAGCTCCTTGCTGCGGCCTGCAACCAAAATGCAAAAAACCGAACACTTCACGCCGAGGTCAATCTCATCCAAAACTGGTATCGTGCTACGGGCAAACTCATCCCCGAGGACGCGGTGGTGATCACCTCACTTAAGCCCTGCCGGATGTGCGCGGGGCTGATTTGGCAATCGAGCAAAAACCACCGTCAGCTACGAGTCTACTATCTTGAAAATGACCCAGGTCCGAACGCGCAGAACACCGCACTCGAACCGCATACGGTTGACCGTCAATTTGCGGCGATGAACCCGGCGGAGCGGGAGATCCTCTGCCAGTTCCTTTTCGTCTAAAAACTGGATGAATTGAGTATTGACACGATCGCTGTTTCTTTGTATCCAAACAGGACATTTCTGACTTTCCCCAGGATCTCTAGCTGGGGACATCATGTGGTGGCCATAGCTCAGTTGGTAGAGCACCGGATTGTGATTCCGGTGGTCGCGGGTTCGAGCCCCGTTGGTCACCCCAAATTTTAGTTAAACCAAACCCGTGTCCTCCGGTTCTTTACGCTTCATGGTGGACGCGTGTCCGAAAGCCTTCAGGAGGAAGCGTTTAGGGCCATGAATGCGTGCCGTAACTAATTCTAGCTCGGCTTGGGATTTGCCAATGACCTCTTCAAAGACCCGACCTTTGTTGTGGTTCACGATGATGGTGACGAATTTCTGGGATCGAAGTCCAGTGGGCAACAAATCAGCTCAAATGCCATCCATCCGATGCAGTTGCTAAAATTGGCCCCTGGTTCAATGGCGCAGATGGGACCTCAACTCAATAACTCTGCTGACCTCAAATTCCGCTTGTCAATTGAGTTAAGCCGCATCCTTGAGGCGCCTTACACCATCTGCAATCAAAAGACGCATGAGCACCTGATAGGGAACACCGCGCTCTTGGGCGAGACTTTTAAGTTCTCCTAAAAGCTCATCTTCAAGGGCAACACTGGTCGGCTTGCGGCGAGCACCCTTAAGACGGCTCATACCCTCAATAATTTCTTTAGGGTCAAACTCTACCTTATCGTATTCCTTCAAGCGTTTTGCGTACTTCTTCATAAACTCGCTTCTCCTTCTGATTTGCCGGTCTTGAACTGATCGGACGAACCCGACCCTCACGCAGAGTAAAAACCACAGAAATGAACTTTCCCGAAAGTGACGGCCCGACCACACAAAGGCGCTCTTCATCTACTGCAGGGGTTACCTGTCGTCCAAGAGGTACTGCCATGCGAAGACTGAAGACAGACTCCACCTCGTCACAGCCGACTCCATGCTTCGTCTTGCGCTTCGTAGAGTTACCCACATCCCATTCAAATTCGAACGACTCGCTTTGTAGATACCAGTAAGCTAACCAGAGAATAAATTTGAACTGGCCCATATATAACACTATAGTACACTGGTCACCCCAATTTTTAGTTAAACCAAACCGGTGTCCTCCGGTTCTTCACGCTTCATGGTGGCCCATTTAACGTTTTCTCGACCGGGGATATGTGCAGAGGCGACCACCAGTTCGGCTTGGGTTTTGCCAATCACAGCTTCAACCATTTTTCCTTTGCTGTGGTTGACGATCGTGGTGACAAACTGAGTTCTTCTCACTTCTTGTTTTTGCCATAAGCGTGCTCGTCGATACCAATTGCGGATGGCCAGGGAGCCCCTTCTTTTTCACGTCTGCCCTGTCGCAAGTTTTCGTAGTGAGCCTCATAGACAAAACGGGAAGAGACTCTAAAACCATTGCCCCGACCACAATCGGTCCAAAAAATCTCTCCACGGGTAGATCGTAATGCCATCGACTTTACGAACTTTTGGGTCTTGGGAAACTACAATGTAATTTTGGATCAATTCTTCTTCTTTTAATGCCTTTAATCCCTTGAGATGTTTTTCTTGAACCAAGCTAGTCGATTTGATTTCAATCGCAAGCACGTCCTGGACAATCAGATCAACCTCTTGGCTATGAACACTCCGCCAATAAAATAATTCGAGATCTCTTCTCAAATAGGAGACGTAGGCGCGGACCTCGCAAATGATAAACTGTTCAAACGCCTTGCCAAAAAGCTCACTCCCCGGCAAGAGATCACGGCGTCGGGCCAAATAATTCGTCACCCCCAAATCGAAGAGATAAAATTTAGAGCGCGAGATCGCCTTGCGTTTTTTGGTTTTCCAGAATGAATGCAGTCTAAACCCAATCAGAGTGTCTTCCAAAATCTCTACGTAGTTGCCTACTGTTTTTGCTTTGACCTGTGCATCACTTGCAATGCCCTCGAGAGATAACTCTTCTCCCGACTGGAGCGCCGCCACCTCGAGGAACCTTGAAAATTGGTCCAATTTTCTAACTAAGGCTTCAGCCAGAATCTCTTCCTTGAGATAGATGCCTACATAGGCTTTTAAATCTTCTAAAAAATACTCAGACAAAAATACTTTCGGAATCCCACCCCGATTAACATATTGAGTCAGGTCAAAATTTGGAATTTCTCGATAAGTCAGAGGAAAAAGATTGGCCTCCCACACCCTCCCACCGAGGAGATTCGATTCGCTTTGCCGTTTTAACTTTCGAGCACTACTTCCAGTCAAGATAAACTTTAATCGTTGTCTTTCGATGAGCCGATGCACTGAGTCGAGCAAAACTGGAAGCTTCTGAATTTCATCCAAAACCACGATACGGCCCGGCTCCGACAGGGCGAGCTCTTCTTCGAGTAAGGCCGGACGAGCCAGCAAACGAGAAAACGTACCCGGTTCTAACAAATCATAATAAACCGTATTCTCGATGCCCTGCACGAGAGTCGATTTACCGGTCCCTCGGGGGCCGAAGAGAAAGAAACTGTTCTTTTCTATCAGGTTTTCTAGATTCAAAATGCGAGTAAACATACCTTTTATTAGAACCTAAGTTTCCAAAAAAATCCACAAATAGAAATAGAGTTTCCTGTAACAGGAGATTTTGGGGGGATTTTGGGGGCGATTTTGGGGACGGAGTAGGGATTTCCGTCTTAAATTCAGCCGCTTAGGTGAACTCCGTCCCCATGTACATAGGTGAGCTCCGTCCCCATGTACAGATAACGAGCGTGTTCATAGTACGGTGTTCTTCCAAGGCCCCGCATTATACACGTTACTAAAGCCTTTTCGCTTTAATAAGGCTAAAGCCATTCCGCTGCGCGTCCCAGATGCACAGCAGAGGACGATAGGTTTTTTACGATCAAGTCGATCCACTTCTCGCTCCAGCGCATCTAAAGGAATATTGAGACTTCCCTCACGGGCGCCGCTAGAGAACTCGCCTTGACTGCGAACGTCTACTACCACTGCCCCTTGCGCAAGAAGAGACGGAAGTTGTTTGCGCACCCAGCGAAACCTAAGAACGCGCCAGACGACGAGCCCAACCAGAACGGCAGGGATTAGATAGGTTTGTAGGTTTTCAAAATCCATAACTTGGCTCCCTTTATTTTACTTTCCTACAGATTACTTGTGTTACGGCACTCAATCCAAAATGGCCTTTGCCCTCTTGAATCTCTCTTTCGATTTCATGGGCTACGACAAATGCTAGCCCTGAGAGTTCTTCGTGCAAGTCATGAAGGGTCATCATAAGACTTGAGTCCGAAGGTCCTCCCGTTTTAAGCCCCAGCTGCCTAGGGTGATAGGATTCCAAAAGCAAAACTCCCCCAGGACGGAGTCCCTCTAAGACAGCGCGATGAAGTTTCTTTCTCAGCTCCTTGGGGACGTGGCACCAAATGGAGATGATTCCATCCCATTTTCCAGGCTCTATTTGGTAATCACCAAGGTCACTCACGATCGAAGCTACAGATACCCCCTTCATTTTCGCTAGCCGATCCATCTTATTCAAGCCGACTGCCGACCCATCGACTGCTGTCACTTTAAGACCCAGGCCCGCAAGAAAGACTGCATTGCGACCTTCACCCTCGGCTAAACACAACACCTCTCCAACATTAGGGATCAGATTTGCGTTTGCCTTTAAAAAATCGTTAGGCTCAGTCCCATAATAAAATTCATCCGTACTGTATCTGGTGTCCCAGGTATTCATTGTTGCCATTGAGTTACGGCCTACTCTCTGGAAGAATGAAGCTCATTTTTTCGACCCAAGCGAATTGAAATTTCATAAACATCTCGTTTATATTTTATTTATTATTAATACAAATAAAGAGGTCATTCCTATATTTTCTCAACAGTAAATCTCTTTCAGAGCCCGCAGGAGTTTGACGATTTTTTGTCGCGTATTCCGTAATAAACATGTGCTCCGTCCCTCCTAGTGACAGGGTGAGAGAGAGATTTTAGAACCTGACTCACTTCGTCGCATTTTTCCAGTATAGCTTTCGATACATTGCTTTTCATAGGCCAAATGACCTCAGGAGGTCATCCTAGGTCAATTATCCTATAAGGATCCATTTCATATTATATTATGCTAATACGTTAGGAATTCAGAGGCTGTACGGAGCACCTCTGCTTTTCAAGCAATCTTCAACGTCAACATAGGCTTAATCATCTGCAGGAATGTAATCAACCGATCCAAGGTAAACTTCTGAATTCTATAATGAATAATTTCACTAACACGAGTCTCCGAAGTGCCCAACACCTCCGCAAGTTCTCGTTGAGTCATCTTCTTCTTCTTCATAAAAACAAGAATCTGCTCACAAACATCATATTTAGCGCGGTCTAAGGGAGAGGCATCGGGAGACAAACCTTCGGACCCCTTCACACATGCCATCTTTTTCCGAATTAATTTTAATTCCTGTTCACTAGGAAACTTTGCCACGAGACCTCCTAAAAGCATTAATAATAACGATATAATCTTCATCGGGATGCAAACACCAAACTAAACGATAGGGCTTCTGGCCAAAATAAAGTGGATCATTTACAAAAATCTACCATCCTTCACCTGAAATCGAATCTGCCCCAAAGGTTCTGCCGTTCAACCCTTTCACCAACTCAAGAATCAACGAGTCATTCATAGAATCTAAAATGATTAATCTCATAATGACTGTCAATGAGCACTCGATTGACTAGTTTTCCGTTGATCGTTAACCTTAGCAGGTAGTCTCGCCGCATATACACTCTAGCCTACTCTAACTTACGTTTAAACGTAAGTATATTTTTTATCCTGTTTTACATGACTTCGCCTATACCGAGCCGAATCATACCCGGAACAGCCCCCATGGGCCACACCAGGACCGCCCCAATCCGACCACGCCTGCTTCATGGCCGTCTATTGAAATTAAGAATCTGAATCACGGTCTTCCCATACCAAAGTCCCCCATTCTTGGTCGTCCCAGGCGACTATTTATAAAACAGCTCTAGGATTTGAGCTGGGACCGAAGGTGCTCTTGCGGCAGTCGAAACCAGGGTAACCCCGGTTTGAGATGGTGCAGATGATGGTACGCTCCGAAGTGATAACAGCTTACCAACGAGCTCCAGTAGGGCTGGACTGTATTGCGAGCATGGTGCTGGTCTTGAAAGGGTCGATTGCGTGAGTGGTGCGGGAGATAGGTTCCGAAGTAAAAGAGCTGGATTGCGCTTAAAAAGCTGGGGACCGCCCAAAACAACAGAACGTTAGGTTCTCTGAAGTGAAAGCCATGCATCAGAATTTGTGAGGCGATGGTCATCCATAAAAGCTGAGGGAGGCTCAGATAATGAGAAAAAAACCGGAGCATCCAACTCAAGAATCCGGGTGAGTGACCCTGCTCGACTGAGTGAAAATCAGGGTCATTTTCAGAACCAACAAAGGCGTGGTGGTCGCTATGTTTGAGGATAATGGAATCAAAGAGTAACCCGGCGTAGAGACCGGCTGCAATTCGACCGATCCACCGATTGACTCGAGGATAGTTCGGTGCCGCCGAACCATGACAAGCATCGTGACTTGTGACAAAAAGCCCAACGCTTAGAAACTGTATCCAAGCGAACCATCCGAGGTTTCTAAAAAAATCAAAAGCAGAATAAATTTCCAAGTGAGTAAGCACATAGCTGACACTAAAAATCCAAGTAAGAATGATGCCAACTCCCATGAAAAGCGCCATAGACTCCTGAAGTTACCAAATAGGTCACAAAAATCCAGGCATTCCTGCCTTACACCTATCCCTCGGTTGCAGCACCTGGAGTATCAAGGAAATCGGAATTTTAATTGAAACAAGTAGTCGCAGCAGATACTATTCGGGAATCATGATTTTGCTCGTTTTTATTAATTTAATTTCTATTTTTGGCTTCGCAACCTTTGGAATGCATCCAGAACTATTGGTCCGGTTTGAGTGGGCGCCGCCGATTTTTGCTGCATCCTATTCATTTTTTGCCCAGCTTCAGATCGCGGTTGGATTTGGAATTATGGCTTACGAATGCCAAAGGGCCTTTAAATCGCGTTGGATCAGATATTTGCTAGCTGCATCAGTCATTAGCTTTGTCATGGAATTTCTAGGGACAACTTTTGGGGTACCTTTTGGAAAATACTCCTACACTGCACTTTTAGGATGGAAGATAGCAGGTCAGGTGCCATTACTGATTCCGCTGAGTTGGTTTTTTATGTCCCTTCCCAGCCTCTGGATTGCTGAACGTTTGCTCGGGGCCTATGGATCACCCTGGAGACGAGTTTTCCTGGGCTCACTCCTGCTCATGACCTGGGACTTCACTCTTGATCCTGCCATGAGTCACCTGACGCCATTTTGGCTCTGGGAAAGTTCGGGCTCAACCCTGCTCAATATGCCGATTTGGAATCTGGGAGGATGGTTTTTTACAGGGCTTCTCATTCTCTCGGCCTTTGAGCTTCTTGGATTTCCACGATCCCAACGTTGGTCAGACTCCCTCTTCCCTCTGAAGTTCTATTTCGCAAATCTTCTTCTCCCACTCGGTCTGGCTTTGGTAGCCCAGCTTTGGGTTTCGATTTTTGTCACTCTCGCAGTGATTCTGGGTTGCTACGGTCTTGCGCAGTTAACCAAAGAGAGCAGGCCCCTGCGGACGCCCTCATGAGGGGACAATACTCTGCCCGCTTTCGGAGGCTGTTTGATTTCTATCTCCAGCTCAAACTCAGGAGTGGCTTTGAGAAAGTGATCTTTGAGCTTGGGCAGATCCAAAATCAACTGAACCCTTCAGTACCCGTCCTATTCGTCTCCAATCATATGAGCTGGTGGGATGGTTTTTTTCTTTTAGAGCTCCAAAAAAAACTGACTCCAAATTTCAGCCACTTCACATTGATGCTGGAAAGTGAACTTACTCAATTCCCTTTTTTGCGCAAACTAGGGGCAGTCGGTTTGGTCCCCCATGATCCATTCAGCGTGGCTCGGTCATTTTTGGAGCTTCGCCGCCTTCGCCGATCTTTGGGAGCCTTGAGTATTGGATTTTTCCCTCAAGGCGAGATCAGGCCTCAACAGTACCGGCCCCTCGGATTTCAAAAAGGGCTTGATCCTCTCATTCGCCTTCTCCATCCAATTCAGGTCGTACCGGTAGCTCTACACATCGAGCCCATGCAAACGCCCAAGCCATCTGCCTGGATTCGGACCGGACGAATCAGGAGAAGTGACCAGGAAGCGATTCGAACTGATGACTTGGAGGACGAGATTCTCCAGTTACTAAAGATCTCCGCTCTTGATAAATCCTTGGAGCTCCTCCGTGGACCAATCGCTCAGGAGAGATCCGTTTGATTTCGCTGATCGCGATCATTTTCTTGATCCTTCTTTGCAGCATGGGCGTGTTCAATTATTTTACTGCAAAGCGACTCGAGGACTTCGATGGGTGCCCACCGACTGCTTCTGAAACCGTGAGCATCCTGATTCCTGCTCGAAATGAAGAGCAAAATCTCACAAAAATCTTGAATAGTCTCGCTCACTCCTCATTCCACCCCAAAGAGATTTTAGTTCTCGACGACCAGTCTGAGGATCGCACCTACGAGGTCGCGCAAACCCTACTAGCAGCGGGAAGTATCCCGTTTCAGGTCATCCGGGGCAAAGCCTGGAGCTTATCCTCCGGAATGACTGGCAAAAATCACGCCTGCCAGCAGCTTGCAGAACTTGCGAGTGGAGATGTTCTTTTATTTTGTGACGCAGACGTAGTTGCCAGCCGGGAAGCCGTGGGCAGAACGCTTTCGATCTTGAATCACTACCCCGAGGTCAGCGGTGTCACCGGGTTTCCTAGTCAAGATACGATCGGCATTCGTGAGCAACTCGTAATTCCTTGGATTGTTCAAATTCCCATTTTTTTATCAGTTCCCTTGGCCTTTTCTTGGCGAACTCGGTTTGCGTCCCTACAAATCGGGAACGGGCAGTGGATCGCCATTCGCAAAAAGGCTTATGAAAAATTAGGGGGGCACGGCGCCTTAGGGCGAGAAGTCTTGGACGATGTAGCCCTCGCTCGTAAGTTCACTCAAATGAGGCAACCTCCGATCATTCCAGTTCTTGCCGCGCAAGACCTTCGAGTCACGATGTATTCGAGCTGGGACCACCTGGTGGAGGGGTTCTCTAAGAATGTGATTCCACTCTTTGGAGGCACCATTCCAAGATTTATCGCCTTAATCGTTTGGGTAAATTTCTTGTTTTTTTCGCCTCTCTGGCTCCTTGCTTTTCGCTGGCAGTGGGCTCTACTGAGCTTATTTTTAATCCTGGCCTGCCGGATCATCACCGCTCGAGCCTTCAAAAATCCTACCTGGGCTGCGCTGAGTCACTTTAAATCGCTCCTCTATTTAGACTTTTTGGTTACACTTGTGATTCGTCACAACTTAACTCAGCCGATCCGATGGAAAGGGCGCCAGTTAAAATCAGCAACCGATGAAACTACTTAAATCGAGAATTCCTTTTATTTTTGCATCTGCCGCCACTCTTGGGATGAGTGGCAATTCTCAATATGTCATTCCATTAATCGGGCTTGCTACGGTTGGAATTACCCACGGATCGGTAGATTATGAACTCGATCCATCCTCCAAGGATTCTCGACTCCTATTTTTTTCAGTTTATCTGATTGGAATGCTATCTTATGGAGTGCTCTGGATAGCAAACCCAAGAGTCGCAATCATTGTTTTTATTATCTATTCTGCTAGTCATTTTGGTGAGTGCCAATGGAAGCAATCATACAGGAACACACCTAGAGATAACCTTCAAAGATCCATGGCATGGCTGTGGGGCCTTTTTGCAGCCGGTTTTTCGCCGCTTTACCACTGGGAAGAAACTCTACCCATTCTTAACTTAATGATGGGTAGCGCTACCCGATTTTTGTGGTGGACGCCGGCAACCGCTCAGCTCCTCAGTTTTGCGCTCTTAGGAATGGCCTTAGTGGGTAGTCTGGCCTCGAAACCTCAGGAGGACTGGCTAGATGCCTTCACTTCATCCATTCTGCTCGCTTGGTTTTTGATTAAACTCCCGTTGCTTCCTGGATTTTTGTGCTTTTTTTCTTTTTGGCATTCATGGGACTCAATCTCCCACCAGATCCAAGCAAAAAACTGGAGTTTACTTGAATATTATAGAAAGGGATTCTTGCTGACGGTCGTCTCATGGATTGGAATTTTTAGTCTGATTTTTATACTAAATTACTTTGGCAAGTTAGCTAACTTCTGGTCTGCACTGTTTATGACCTTGGGTGCGCTCACAATTTCCCACTCACAAGCCATCAAACGCTTTTATGGAACGATCAAATAAAAAAGCCCGGCAAACTCATTGGGTCTGCCGGGCTTAAGACTTCTTGAACGAACTAACTTAGTGCGCGCCCTTTGGCAAGGATCCATCCGCTTCGGATTTAGCATAAGCAATCCAATAGATCATTACACCGTAAAAGGCTTTTGCCAAAACGTCAGAAACGGCATAACCTACTTGAACTCCGACCAGAGAGGCTTCGTGAGAAATGCCCATCATCGGAAACATATAGGTGATCGGGTAGAAGCCCCAAGTCGCCAAAACCAACAACCGAATGTTTTTCATGAGAACTTGTACATAGGGAGGCTGACCAGGAATGGTCGCGCCCAATTTTCCCCACAATACTGAGAGAATATAGATGAAAGGGATAGTGCTTAAGGTACCCCAGATAGCGCGAGTGGTCATATCACCAGAAATTTCGCCAGGATATCCCAAGACAATCATCAAAAAGGCAGCGATAGCTAGCTTACCGAAAAGACCTTCTCGCTCAGATTTAGGAAGGTTAAGAACGGCAACCAATTCGATCAGGAGCAATGGAACAGTCAAAAGCCAGTCAACATAACGATAAGCATCGTTGAAGGGCTTGCCTGAAGCTACATAAGAGCCGTTCGTGAGAGTAAAGGCTTCTTCCCAACTATTGAAAATACGGAAGTAGTGATAGCCAGCAATTGCAACGACGACTGAAGAAATGAGAAGAGCAGGACGATACTTCTCACCTACTTGAGTTCTTGCACCAGTGAAAAAAATAAAAGCTGCAAACATTGCGGCAATCGTAAATGACAACACATTGTACACCAGCATAAACTGTGACGATGTCAGCTGAATCATGCGATTCATCCTTCTGAACCTTTATAGGTCCCTTAAAATTAATTCATTTACCTAGACTAGCTTAACGCAACTAGACCAAGTAAATTACTTTTTTTTAATAATACACTTAAACCTTAACATTGTGTTTAAAAATTAAAATATTTTAATTTTATTAGAGCACAAATGTTAAACGGATTGTTTTAATTTAGCTTAAGATTTGATTCAATTTTGACTTAAAATCAGGATGCCGGTGGGCCACTAGGGCTGGTCGAGAAAAATATTAGATTTCAACCCCACCAAGATTACCAGACTTAAGACCGAGCCTACCTTTTTATGACTCAATGCGCCTAGAGGTAGATCAAATCTTAATAGGCTACGAGACACGTCTTGTTGTGAATTTTATTATTTAAAATAGAATTTATATTACTAATTAAATTAAGTTGAATTAACCTGGCATCGATGAACCTTTTTATCTCTTATTGTATGGCTGTTTTAGGAACTTTTTTCGCAGTTGCTGAAGCTCGGGCAGAAACCTACCTGTCGGTCGAGGGCTCACTCACTTGGCAAAGCCGAAATGACCAACGTATCCCGGGAAAGGGTGGCACTAACTTCTCACTTAGTCAGCTGAACTCTGGTCCCTTCGCCAACTACCGCGTTTACTTAGGTCACTTATTTGGTCCGCATCACGAGATTCGAGCTCTTTACGCTCCCTTATCAATCCAGGTCAACGGAAAGCTTGGCACCGATGTCCAGTTTATGGACGCCACCTTTGCTTCTGGAACTGACACGATCGGGTTCTATAAATTTAACTCCTACCGCCTCACCTATACTTATCACTTCGACCCCGTAAGCGACTGGTATTTCTCCCTTGGGTTTTCAGCAAAAATTCGAGATGCAGAAGTTCGCCTGACTCAAGGGCCACTCATTAAAAGCAAAACTAATGTTGGATTTGTTCCTCTGATCAACTTTAGAGTCAAAAAATCATTAGGGAACGATTGGCTTTTCAAGCTTGATTTTGACGGTCTTGCTGCGCCACAAGGGCGCGCGTTTGACGTGGGAGTCTTTGTTGAGCACCCCCTCCCCCTTGCAGGATGCAGCGCATATATGGGTTATCGAACCATCGAAGGCGGTGCCAATGTTACTGAGGTCTATAATTTTGCCTGGTTCCACAGTGCGGTCTTAGGATTTCGCTCCGAATTTTGACCAAGGCTACCGTTATTACATAAAAGATTTTAGTCTAGCTATAATATTTAATATATGTTACTTACTTCCCCGCCCAAGTCTACCTGTCAGGGCGAGGCGGTAATCCATGACTACGAACGAACTAAAATCGAAAAGCAGAACAACTCCCCCCAAGAAACTAAAAAAACGGAAGGCCCCCTTCCCCGGTAAGTTGGTAGTTCTCGAGTCACAGCGTTCTCAAAACCATCACCCGCTTCGCTACAACCTGATCAGTTTACTGACTAAACTACCTAGAATCTTTAAAAGAGTGACCCTCACGCGAGCCGTTTGTCCCCAATGCGCACCCCTCGACGAACCCTTCTGGAAAAAGGACTTCAACCGACCCCAGGTGATGTAGGGTCGGCATGATCCTTAGCCACCTCGGCTGAGCTGCACCCCCCCCCCGATAGACTCGTCCGCGTGGAAGTTACATTAACGGGAGCTCTAAATCTGAGCCAGGAGCTGATGGAGTTATGACCAGGCCGGCATCTCCAGGTATGGCGCCGGCACCGCCGCTTACGGTGGTAGCGCCATAAGTTGCCCCATCGTTAATCGTGATGATTCCGCCCGCACCACCTGGGTGACTTAATCCCCCTAGGGCGTTGCCGCCATTTGCCGTAATTGCTCCCACAGCGCCGCTAACTGTAATTGTTCCACCTACGCCCTTGCTGGCGGTGGTGTCTGGGGTTGAGCTGTTGTCATAGCCCGCCCCACCGTTGGCCGTAATTGTGCCAGAGACGGTGCCGCTAGGGTCGATATTAATGTTTCCGCCGTTTCCTCCGCCGCCCGAGGGGTCGCTTCCCGTGCCGCCGTTTGCAGTGACATCCCCGTTGACTCTGCCGGAGATACCAATTTCGCCGCCACCGCCACCCGAGCCGCCGCCGTTCGCAGTAACGTTCCCGGTGACTATGCCGCCAATTCTAATACTGCCACCCGAGCCGCCGCCGTTCGCAGTGACGTTCCCATTGACTGTGCTTTCTTCTCCTATAGTAATCACGCCGCCACCACCCCCGTCTCCACCATTTACAGTGATATTCCCGGCGACTGGGCCATGAATTTCAATAGAGCCACCCCGGCCGCTGACACTCCCGCCATTGGAGCTGATGTCATCGAGATTGACGTCAGTTCCATAGACAGTAATACTCCAACCACTATCACTATCACTTGGCGCATCGCCGTTAATCCCACCCAAAAATGACAGAGTGTCGCCAGCCCCTTGAATGCGGATGTTTGGGTTCCAATCTCCCGGCGTCGTCAACTGAGAGAGATTGATACCGCCAAAATGTCCGACACCGAGAGAGATAATCACGGTCCCGTCGCACATTTTCTGGTACGTGTCCGCAGCGTTATAAGCAGCCTGAGCAGAGGAGAAAGAAAGAGTGCAGTCGCTCCCCACAGCGGCCGTCCCGTCGCTGCCAGAAGAACTGAGGCAAGCCATGGGCGAACCGCCCGCGGGGCAGTTCCCTGGGGAAGAGTCGCTGCCTGGGGAAGATTCGCTGCCAGACGGAGACGAGACGTTAACATTAACCGTCGCGGTCCCATTGCACCCAGCACCAGAAAAAATGAGAGCAGCCGAAATCACAAATGAGCTGAGAAGGTTGCGACAATAGATTTTCCGATTTTGCGATCTCATTTTAAACTCTCCTCAAACGTAAAGACTCAATTCCCTATCAATATTTTATGAATAGAGAGTCTTTTTGGCAATATGTGTCATTTTTGATTCAATAATTTAAATATATTAACTAGAATCATTTGAAGAAATTCACCTCAAACTGTGCTGCCGATCTCCTTTGATGCTCTGCCCCTTGCAATAGGGCGCTCGATGCTGTTTAACCTCAAAAAAAGGGAGGAACTCAAATGAAAAAATCCATGCCTGAACCCAGCAAAATCAGTCCTACCGCCAAGATGGTTGCCTATTGGCGTCAGTTCAGTGATGTACCGTTCGCTCAAGATGTTGCCAGGCTCGTACGTGCAGATGAGGTCTTCGAAGATTTTCTCAAACACACCTCCACCTCCTCCGAGCACACCGCATGGTTTGCGCCGATGATCGAGGCGCGGTACAAGAGCATGGTCCAGGCAATCCGACAAAAAAACATTAAGCAGGTGCTCGAACTAGCCAGCGGAGTTTCTCTCCGTGGCCTAGCGATGACCATGGACCCAGAGATGATCTACGTGGAAACTGACCTCCCTGGAATGTCCGAAGAAAAGATCGCGGTGGTGCGGCAAATCCGAGAGCAACAAAACATCCCCGAGCGGAGCAATCTTTTCTTCCGAGAGGTGAATGTCCTTGAGCGCAAGCAGATGGAAGAGGCGGTTGAACCATTTTTTGAGAGCCGACCGATCGCAGTGATTCACGAAGGGCTTTTTCAGTATCTCTCCCTTGAGGAGAAAAAAATAGCCGCGACCCATATTCATTTGATCCTGAAACGATTTGGTGGTGTGTGGATGACTCCAGACCTGAACACCGTAGAGGACATCGAACAACGGTGGCAGCACTCGGACGCCATGAAGCAACTAACTGATAGCATCAAGACAGTGACGGGACGTGATTTTAGAAAATCCGCATTTCAAAGCGAGGCCCACATTCAAGAATTCTTCGAAGCACTCGGGTTCGAGCTGCAAGCGTTTCCGCAAATTGCCCCGGGTTTGAAGTTAACCTCAGTTGAGAAACTAAATCTCCCTCAAGAAACGGTCAGCAGCTATGCTGCCCATCTCAAGATCTGGAGCCTGACGGTCAAGTCGAATAATTAAAAAACTACCCTGCCGGCGCCCACTGACTTAAAAACAGCAAGGCAGGATAGGTCGCTCCCCAGGGGAGAATAAACCGATTGAGTCCCAAAACCCAGGCGTTGCCAATATGAAAGCAAAGGCCCAATCCGATGTAAAAAACACAAACCTCGGGCCGTGAGACGGCTAATGGAAAACTACACTCAAAAAGCAGAATCACTCCTGTCATGAGCCGAGCCAGCTGAGGAGCAGGAACGTAAGCAGTGAAATACCGCAGGGCTTGGCCCGATCTCCAGCTCGCACTGGAGACCTTGGCAGCCCCCGCAATACAATAAGAGGCGATTGAATGAAGTGAAATATAGATCAGCGCGAGCCGAACGACCTCGCTCCCCTCTCCAAAACTTCCTGCCAAAACGAGAGCAGTGAGCACTACGAGAGTCATGAAATCGCTGCCACCGTTAAAGGTACCGCGCCATCTCAGACAAATCAGAGTATGGGTTAAAAGAAGCCCCACAAAGACCGGCACCCGTGGATACGCGAGACTCGTGGCCCCCAAAATCAACTGAAGGGCGATCACACCGATAAACCAACGCCCCCCTAAAATTGTGTCTAATACTGCTAGCATAGGGCGCGGAAAGAACTGGAAATCCTGGCGTAAAATTCGCCATGACCATGCGCCGCCCAGCCCAAAATCACCCCGAATCACAAGAAACTCTCCCGCTTGCTGCATCAGCGCGAGTGCGATCAATCTTTGGGTCCAGAGAAGGGCCTGTGCTTCTGTCAGGTTCAGCGCCATAAGGGGGGTTACTCCAGTGATCATTTTAAAACGTGGGGTCCCTATCTTCAATGTCTATTGACGTGGACTCGACCGGGCTCATCAGCACGTCCTCCCATTCGGCGCTCTCGTCCCCGGCAAACCGAGTCCGTAGGCGAAACTGATATTGCAGACTCGAAGCACCCGGATGTGTAGGCAAAGAGGCAGAGCAGACTCGGTGCAGGACTAGATTCTGAACGAGGCTAAACGAGGTGAGCTGTTCGACACTTACAGGTTGAGGTCCGGGAGTCTCCACATCCTGAAGCTCGCTTAAGTCAGACAAGAGCTGCTGGAGTAGGCTTTGCTCGGCCAGCAATAAATTTCCGTGAGCATTAAAAATTAGATGAGATAATTGGCGAGGCTGCTTTACGGTAGCCGAAGTCCATGAGCCTAACTCTCCCCCATCAGAGCCCCAGCGATACTCTAAAAGTGGAACATCACCTAGTTTATCAAAGAACCGCCAACTCGGAAAAAATGCTCGGAACAGAAAAATCGCTTTCCCCGGAACCGGCGTGACCCGATGTTTAGACAGGAGACGAAACGATAGCCAGCAAAGCAGGGCTAGACTTAGACTTTGAAAACCTATGAATGGAGGTGGCAATAGCATCTAAGCCTTAGGATACCACACCAGTAAAAAAGGGTAAGTACGGCGAAATGACTTTTGGCCTCATCACCGTCTCCTGCAACTTCTTGGCCTCCTGCAACTTCTTGAAACGCCCCAAGGGTGCGTCTTGCACAGCAGCATCGACTCTTGCTATAGCTCCTGCATGAATTTTGGCAAGGTCACCCACCCGAGTCAGCTTAATTCCCCGATCCCTCGAATCACGACCCAACACTCACCTGCGCCCCCCCAGCAGGCCAGCGCCCCTGCAACTCCGCGCATCTTTGTGGGCGCTCCAGTTTGGGGGAAAAAAGAGTGGATCGGCCAACTCTACCCGCCCAAGACCTCACCCAAGGATTTTCTAAAATTCTACGCCCTCCAGATGAATAGCATCGAGCTGAATACGACTTTTTACCGGATCCCGGAGCCCACGACGGTTCTCAACTGGAAGCAATCGGTGCCAGCGGATTTTAGATTCTGCCCTAAAGTTTTCCAGGGTATCTCCCAGTTCACTCAACTCGCTGAGATTCCAAAACTCCTGAATCAATTCTGCGAAGCCGTCCAGCTTTTTGACCAAAACCTAGGTACGTGTTTTCTCCAACTTCCGCCTTATTTCGGGCCGGAGCGGATCTTGATTCTCAAACGATTTTTTAAGCTTCTTCCAGCTCGTTTTCCATTGGCGATTGAGTTTCGTCACCCCGACTGGTTCCAGGACCATCGACTGATCGAGGGAGCTTTCCAACTCCTTTCTGAACACTCCATCTCACCCGTTATCACGGACGCCTTAGGGCGCGCCGATGTGCTGCATGGATCGTTGACGACCTCCCGAGTCCTCATTCGTTTCTTGGGCAACTCCCTTCACCCCTCGGATTTCACTCGCATCGAGTACTGGGTGACTCGCCTAGGGGAATGGCTCGCAGCCGGTATCCATGAGGTTTATTTTTTTATGCATCAACCAGAGGAAGCAGGGGCGATTGAGCTCGTGCAGTTTTTTGTCGATCGCCTCAACCAGGCCTACGGCAAGAGCCACGGCATCCACTTGCAAGGCATTGAGTTGAGTCGCGCCCAACCGCAGATTGAACTGTTTTAGCGAATAATTGCTTAAACGTGAGACGCCGTTCCCAGCTATTGTCCCCAGCTATTTGCCCAGCTATCTTCGAAAAGCGGGTGATGGGGTTCTAGCAAAACTGGAAGGGGGCTTCCATTTTCGCTAGAAGGGGCGTATCCTCACATAATGGCTCATACCCGAGACCGATTTTTACGGCCCCTGATTGAAAAGGCATTGAAATATAGCTCGATTGTTGGAGTGTTTGGTCAGCGACAGACTGGCAAGACAACCTTAGCTGAAAAACTGGGAGCTGAATATATCACGTTAGATCGTGCCCAGGATTTGATTTTAGCTGAACAGAATCCTGAAGCTTTTATCTTGAATCGTAAATTACCGCTGGTGATTGATGAGTGCCAGCTAGCGCCACCTCTCTTTCCTGCTCTCAAGGAGGCGGTGAGAGTAAAAAAATCGCCCGGTCAGTACTTATTAACGGGTTCAGTTCGGTTTAGCAGTCGCAAGGTGATTCGTGAATCCTTGACGGGCAGATTGTTTCAGCTCGAACTCCTACCGATGACGTTAGAGGAGGCTCAGCGGCGGCCGCTCTCAGACTCAGTCATTCGCTTTTTGAAGACGACTCATCTGAAGACGTGGCAAGGCCCTGGCGGCAATCAAAGCCGCTTGAATGAACTCCTTCGTCATTTTGACTTGGGCGGATTGCCAGGCATTTGCTTTCAGCGTGACCCTGCTATTCGGGCTGGGAAATTCGCTTCTCACGCGGATACTTTGCTGCGACGAGATCTTCGTCTAGTTTTTGATACGACTCTTCCGACCTCAGTTATTCAAAACATTCTCACAGAGGTGGCCCTGGGTCAGGGGTTGCCACTTGAAATGGCTTCATTATCCAGACGAGTTCGTGTGTCAGTTAAGACTCTGCCGCATTTAATCGAAGCGTTTGAGGCGCTTTTTTTGTTGCGTGTCCTCGAGTGTCGTGGAGGAGCAAAAAAGCCCATTTTATTCTTTGAAGATTCGGGTCTCGCAAACTACTTTGGACGAGGGAGACTTCCTGAAAGTACTTTTGCCCTCCGTCTTGCTTTTTCTCACTTTTTTCCTCAGTTCCACTATCGACCGGAACTTGTTTCCCAAGCATTCTGCTACCGAACTCGGGGAGGAGCAGAAGTGCCCCTTGCCTTTGAGACCCAGTTGGGCATCATCGGTGTGATTCCTACCTGGCTCGATACTCCGATTCCAAGTCTCTTGGCCAGCGCCCAAAGCTTTCAAAAGGCTTTTCCAGGGTCTAAAGTTTTAATCCTAGGTCGATGGAACCGCAGAGGTGAGCTCGCTCCTCGCGTATGGATCGATCACTGGAACGCTTGGGTGGGTTGACGCCGCTTGGACTCCGCCCCCAGAGATTCCTTAATCGGGTATTTAATTAACTCTCTCGACCAGCCGGTTCAGATCTCGCAACATTCTGCGCTTCAGGCAATAGGCATCGCCTGCCTGAACCAGGTAGCAGAGGATTTGGATTTGCTCTAACGGTCGAAAGAACTTCGAATCCTTCTCTTTGTGCTTGTCATCATCATCGACGTTGTATCCCTCGGGGTGCCACTGAATTCCAAAAACGGGCGCACCCCAGCGGCTCTCAAAAGCCTCGACGGTTGCGAGTTCTGGCTTCATCGGATGTCCCTGGCGAGTATGAATGTGAATGTCACCCAGACGAACTGCAGATGCGCTCACACTGAGTGAGGCAGGGGCATCCTCGGCATCAGCTGCCTTCCAGTGCACGGAATTCACCATCAAAACTAAATCCCCTTGGCGAGCCCCTCGGCCCCCAGTAATGGTTCCTTCGAGGAGACTATCGCGATTGATCCGCACGCCATGAATCTGCACATTATACGTAGTCCGACCGTCGGCCCCCAACCGGAGCATCCCACCGCCGTAACAGTGATCTCGAACTTCTTTACACTTACCGCCGTAAGCTTCCCAGAGCTGCCAACACCCCGCGCAGAGCGCAAGAATCGGCTGGCCTCGCCTTCGGGCCTTACGAATCCACTCCTGTTCCCTCGCGGTCTGTTGCACATCTGCTTCGGCCTCCCGCACCCTACCAGGAATCACGAGCAGTCCATGCTGTTCTGGATGTAAATACTCGCGAGAGGGGATCCTGAGATCGGCTCCATAGGCAAATTCAACAAACTCTTGGAACTCCTCCTCGGTCGGATCAAAAGCCGTGGGATGTTGAGTGAGCCTCTGCAGAGTGGAGTGATCATAGAAAGCGCCCTTCCCTCCACCATCAGGCCGATAGGGGATCAGAACTTGGGAAATCTGCGCTTCTTTTGAGAGAACTTCAGTTGGGAGAACTTCAGTAGAAGGAATTTCAGTTTTACGCTGAGCCTTCACCCAGCTCGGAGTCCAGGAGGCCTCCTCGAGTTTCAGCTTTATTTCTAACTCTTTTGCTAAAAAGTCACCCGCCTCTTGATTTGTTTCTTCGGCCTCTCCACACAACCCGCAAGATTCAAAACATCCAAGCTCGATGACGGAAACAAGAGCGATGAACAAGGAGATGCAGATCGGAATAGGGAAATCAAAAAAACTAATAAAATCGCGCAGGCGCCTCATAAAGGTGACATTGGTATATCTTAATTAGATAGTTTTTTCAATCTCACTTTAGTTAATTAAAAAAATTTAATAATTTGGAAAAGCGAAGCGCCTCGTCCCTAGCGCTCCCGTCAGATCACTTCGCAGGAGTCGGTTGAGGAATCAACGACGGCAAAACACCCATGACACTTTGGAGCATCATCATTTTGGTCATCGGATCCATACCACCTGGAGAGGGCGGGGCGTTGGGATTGCCACCTTCAGCTATAACATTGTCAATTTGGGCTTGGTTTTTTGCGATTTCGGCTTTTACGGATGTCTCTGTCACTTTGCCACCGGCATCTAGCTCCACGCCTAATTGACTCTTAACATTATTATGAAACTCTTCGGATTTCGGATCTAACCCGCTCGCCTTTAGGTACTTTGTTTGGGCGCCCCTGAGTTGCTCCTGCTTTTGGAGATCATTGGGATTTTTATTAAGGGCTTGTTCAGCCAATCGAACTGCACCTCCAGTCACAGTTCCCTTTCTCGGCGAAATCCCAGCCTCGAAATCCGCCCTCACCCTAGCGGATTGGGACTCTGCTCCAGCCTGAACGGGTGTTCTGGGGGTGCCGCCTGTTCCTGCCGCTACCCTCGGTGACCGTCCTCCGGGGGTGGTGTCGGGGGTGCCGCCTGTTCCTGCCGCCACCCTCGGTGCTGGTGCTGCATTATTTGCTGCTTTTGTTGCTGCTGCATCTCTTGCTGGTGCTACTACTGCTGCTGGTGCTGCTTCTCGTGCCTTACCTCGACCAGTGGCCACTCTTGAATTACCTCGACTGAATGCCACTCGCCGCTTCGATGCTGCTGCTGTTTGTCCCCTCTCTGCTTTTTCTGCTCTCGCCATCAGCCTGCTCTCATCGTTTCCTGCTCGTATGGCAGCTTTTTTTGTAGAGCGAGCTTGTTGCTCTGCTGCACTCAGAGCTTTCTGATCGGCACGAACCGCTTTCTCATGGTCGGCAAGAATTTTTGCGTGAGCTTTTTCGGCCTCGGCGTGCTTTGTAGCAGCGTCTGCGGCTGCACGGTGATCGGCCTCGGTGGCGTTCCCCCCTTCAGTTTTTTTAGCGGCTTTTGCATAGGCAGCTTGAGCGTCTTTGGCGGCCTTGGCAGCAGCATTGGCTGCCTCTGTCCTTGCTTTCTCGTTGGCCTTATTTGAATCATTAAGCCTTCTTAGTTTTTGGTCCGATTGAACATGCGCTCTGGCTGACTCCCTGGCTTTTCTGGCTTTCTCTGCCTGAGCCGTTGATTGCTTAGCGGCTTTTTCTGCAGCGGCAGCATGGGCTTTAGCAGCGGAAATGGCAGAGCGCTGGGCATTGCGCTGGGCTGCCACTTCGCGGCTAATGAAAGGATTGTAAATCGCCTGAGCAGGGGGAGCATATAAGACAAGAGTCGATCCTAACAACAGAGCCATGGCGGGGGCACTCAGGCCAAGGAAAACACTGGTAGACCCAGTCGTTCTCAGTAGGAATCTATTTTTAATTTTATTTAGTTTAAGATCTTTTATTTTCATATCTTTTAACCCTTGCTAGTTACCCCTGCTTGATTTTGCAACCCAAGCGCCTATATGTCAGAAACGCTTTTGATTGGAGACGCCTTCAGTTTAATTGATCTTTAAATTAATTAAAATTGTGTCTGATTCGACACATTGATTTTCTGGTTGTTAAAACCCAGCAATTCTGACCTCTTAAATTCGACTCAAGATCTCGATAAGGAGCGAGCCTCTCTAATTCAATGCGCTCAAAAATTCATCGATCGCGATCATTTGAATCCTCGCTCCCTGCGAGCTGTACTGTTCTCTGCGCGGGGCTCCCTCGGGCAAAAGCTGAATAGAGAACTCAGGCCTAAGCAGTTCGGAGTAATGAACCAAGGCCGGAGACAACGCCTTTTCGGAGCTTTTCACCTCAAGCAAAAGCCAAGGATAGCCGTCCTTCGTGACGCAAAAGTCGACCTCACGTTTCATCTTATCTCGGATATAAAATAATTCAAAATCACCCATGGCACTATCAGTCCAAGCGTGGACGGATTTCAAAAGATGGCCAGCGACTAAATTTTCAAGCCTCGCCCCTGGCAACTGCCTGCTAAACTATCACCCGATTTACGATAAACACCAAAAGAGGCAAACATCCAGGAACAATATGAAGCAGGGGTAGAATTGCTGCTGGGGAATGCAACCAAAGCCTTCTAAATTCAACATCATCCCAGTTAAAGTAATTTGCTTCGTGCCCGGCCGCTACCAGTAAACTTTCGGCTAACGTGGTTTTTCCACACTGCCTTGGACCACTGACAAAAGCCATTTTACCAAACGCCAAAGGGTCCGTGTTGATCATCGAGCGGTGGCACTCAGCTCAGCCAAAACGGATGCCATCGAGAGGGTTGAGACGGGCTGCTCTGCGACTCGGGTAAAGGCAAGCGGTGAGGACAATGAAAAGGGCAGTCACAGGCACACCGATGAAGTAACTCATCCTAAAACTCACGGGCAAAGTCCGGTCGTAGTAGATGGCCGGGAGTTGAATAAAGTCATAGCGCTTAAGGGCGCCACAAATGAGGAGACTAAACAGGATGCCGCCCACGGTGCCGAGTCCGCCAATGAGGAGCCCTTCTCCCACAAAGATGGCGGCGACTTCGGTCTTTCGGGCTCCCATAGTCTTGAGGATGGCTATTTCTTTCTTTTTCTCTAAGACCATGAGGGTCAGCGTCGTAACGATATTAAAAGACGCCACAATAATAATAAACGCTAGAATAATGGACATCGAGAGACGCTCAGTCCGAAGGGAAGCAAAGAGGTGTGCGTTGAGCTGATTCCAGTCCTGGACTCGAAATTCAGGAATGATTTTACGAATGATCTGAGCCAAGGCCGGCGCTTGATCAAAATCCCCGACGGAGATCTCCCACTGATTAACGACATGCGCTTTTCGTAAAAACGAACGCACTGCCCCGAGGGAGGCGTAAGCTGTGTGCATCTCTTGCTCGGGTTCCCCGCTATGATAGACTCCCTGAATGACATAACGACGCAACCGAGGCACGGCGCTCATAGGCCCCTCAGTTTCAGTCGGAGAAATCAGAGTCACGATATCGCCCGGAATCAGCCCAAGCTCAAAGGCTAATTCTTGGCCCAGATAAATCCCTGGGAGTTGGGCAGCCCCGGCTTCAGGCTTAAGTAGCCCAGGATCAGCAGACTCAGTTATTTGCCCCTTGAGTAATTCGATGCGAGCAGGGGGCACCCCCTTGAGTGAGACGCCAGTGATTTTTTTACCAGCCTTGAGGATCACTTCGGTTGCAAGGGTCGGCCAAAAACCAGTGAGTCCGCGTGGGTCGTTTTTCAGTCGATTGATTTCTGGTAAATCCAGCACAGACTCTGGCACCAATCCCCCCTCAAAATCAGGGGAGTCAGAAGTGGGCTGAATGAGAATATGAAGATCAGAGGACATCATCCTCTTTTTGAGTTCATTCTCAAATCCATCCATCACAGAGAGGACGACGAGCATAGACGTCACCCCCAGTCCCACGCCTAAAACGGAGAGGAGGGTAATGAAACTCAGAAACCGAGAATTTTTTTTCGACTTGAGATACCTAACCCCAACCCAAAGGGTCCATGGACTTTTCCATAGACTTTTAAGATCCTTAAGCAGGGCAAGGACACTTGCAGTCAGCGGCGAAGCTTTCCTGTTTGTCTTACTTTGAGTAGAACTTTTGTTCATTCTGAGCTCTTGCTAAAAGCGCGGGTGCAGGAGCGAAACGGGCTCCAAATCGAGCCTCATATTTTCGGAGACGATCTACGAGCGTCCTGGGTCCGAGAGTGTCGGCGTAGCGCAGGAGCCCACCTCGAAACGGCGGAAAGCCCGTGCCCATGATCATGCCCAAATCCACTTCGGCTGCGGTACTCACAATCCCTTCCTCCAAACAACGGCTGGCCTCGTTGATCATCGGCAGGATGCATCGCTCGATGATTTCTTCCGTGGATAGACAGTGCGGCTTGGGCTTAACTCCCATGATCTCGTAGATCGAGGGATCGAGCACTTTGCTTTTTTTCGGGCCTTCATAACTATAAAGACCTTTACCGTTTTTCTTGCCCAGGCGCCCAGCAGCCACTGCTTTGCCATTGAGAGGAGCAGGAAGCATACGATCACCGAAGGCTTCGTGGAGAATGTGAGAAACTTTATCTCCCACATCCACGCCCACTTCGTCGATTAACTCCATAGGCCCCATGGGCATACCAAAGTCGAGAAGGGTTTGATCGAGTTCAGGAATGGGGACGCCCTCAGAGAGCAGATAAACTGCTTCATTGAGGTAAGGCATCAGGAGGCGGTTAACCAAGAAACCAGGGGCATCCTTGACTACGATCGGAGTCTTACCAAGGGTCTTGCTCAGCTGAAACACAGCAGAGACGGCCTCGTCCGAGGTCCTCTCACCACGAATAACTTCGACTAAGGGCATTTTATGGACGGGATTGAAAAAATGCATACCAACGAAGCGCTCGGGATGCTCAAAAACCTTTTGCATGGCAGAGATAGAGAGAGAGGAGGTATTGCTAGCCACGATGCACTCGTTACTGATTTGACCCTCGAGCTCTTGGAAGACCTTCTTTTTCACGTCGATATTCTCAACGATGGCCTCGACGACGAGATCGGTCGATCGAAATCCGCTGAAGTCGGTAACGGGAGCAATCAAATTGAGCTTCTGAAGAAATTCTCTCCGATTAATTTTTTTCTTTTGAACCTGCTTACTAAAAATCTTAGCGGCAGCTTGCATGCCAAGCGCCAAAGCTTTTGAGTTCAAGTCCTTCATACGAATTGGGAGATTCTTATCCGCAAACAGCTGCGCAATTCCGCCCCCCATGACACCTGCTCCGAGCACTGAGGCCCGGCGGATTTTCACTTCTCGGCTCTTAACTCCCTCAGGCAGTCCTTTGGACTTTTTGACCTCTTCGGTGAGGAAGAAAAGGCGGATGAGATTTTTTGAAACATCGGTCGCTGCTAGTCTTCCAAAGCCTTGAGCCTCTCGCTTCATTGCTGCTTCGCGCTCGCGACCGCGGAGCTTATCGCCGTATTCGCCGACGGTATCTTGAATGATCTGAATCGCTTCGAGCGGCCCTGGGTAATGCCCGTGAGTTTTAGACAGGACACCTTCACGCGCCTTCTTGAATGCAATGGCTCGGGCGGGAGTTTTTTCGAGCAGATCACCGACGGGTCCACCAATCCCCCCCAGTTTGGGCTCTTTAGCAATCCTCTTACCGGCCTTGAGGGCAGACAGACGGGTGGCGGTCCAATTCATCACAGAATCATTAAAATTTTCTTTTGGCAGGCACGCATCGGCAAGTCCCGCCTTGGCGGCACGATCACCACTCAGAGTCTTGCCCGTGAGGATGAGATCCAAAGAGGCAGCCAAACCCACCTTGCGAGGGAGTCGCACGCAACCGCCCATACCTGGACAGAGTCCAAGCAGAACCTCAGGGAGACCAATCTTAGCGGCAGGGTCGTTGGACATGACGATTGCAGTGCTGGCCAAAGCAAACTCGCATCCTCCCCCGAGAGCTGCCCCGTTGATTGCCGCGATCGTGGGAAACGGCAAGTCTTCCCAGCGATCAATCAGGACTTGTCCAGAACGGGAGAGCTCCTCGGCCTCATGAGCGGTTTTCACCGACTGAATCATCTCAATATCGGCACCAGCAATAAAGTTTCCGGGCTTTCCGGAGAATAAAACGAGGGCGTCGATCTCCCCTTTTCTCCCCTTCTCCTCGAGCTCAACGAGGAGGGTATCGACCTCAGTCATCACCTTGCGACTCAGTTTATTCACCTTTTCGCCAGGAAGATCGAAGGTGAGCGTCCACAGCTTAGCCCCTCCCTTGAGAGCAGGGGCGGATTCAAGGCGAAATGCTGGATTTGGATTCTGAGTTTGAGTCATGATGATTCTCCCGTATTCTCCGCGGATCATAACAATTTTATTCCTTAAGAAAAGGAAATAAATGCCACGGCGCAGGTTCTCACCGCCACAAGATTAGGCAAGTGAGTATTTGATCGACACTCTAACCAACTTTGAAGAACATGCCGGATTTTCTAACTAATTAATATTTTTATCATTTTTATTTTTAAATGAATGGCATCCAGCTTGCTTTATTAGTCAATGTCAGACAGATGGGCTAACGCCTCTACCCCCTAACCCCCTCATATCCCCCCTGGGTTAGCCCATCTGTCTGACATTCTTGGCTGACTTTCTTGGCTGATTTTCCTATCCAAATTTTTTCTCTTCTCAGTTTCAGTTAATGACCCACCGGAAAATAATGCAGGTCCGTTGATAGAAATTGATTCTGAATATTTTGAGATATACCACCAGACAGCTTGGCTAGGGCCGGGCTCAAAGAACTTTTAAACACTGCCAAAAACGCACTCACAATCACACACAGCAATAGAATATACTCGGTGACAGCTTGTCCCCGCTGATGTCGAGATCTTTGGGCGCGCTTTTTCCTAAAATTAGATACGTCCATCCACTTGTAGTTATCGGCAGACTTTAAAGTGATCTTGACCTAACTAGGAAAAAATAAATGCTTTCGAGTGGGTGACCTTCATCGTCTCCTCCAATCCCGATTTTCTGCGGTGTCAAGGGTCATGGGAGGCGCGCCGTGAAGTAGCCCTCCCCCACTGACTAGTCGATAAACTTCCTCATATTTCTGGGCCATCGTGCGATAATGGAACTGATCCATGGCCCAACTTCGACAGGCCTCGGAATCATACGCTCCTGGGAGTCGACTCAGAGTTTCTAACCATTCTTCGTCACTATCAGGCAGCGAACCGACCTGAGAAGGAATCAACTCCACTAAACTGCCTCGAGGATTTCCAATGACAGGGGTGCCCGAAATCAAAGCTTCAGCAATGACCAGTCCAAAGGGCTCTGGCCAACGCACCGGAAAAAGAAGCGCCTGCGCTTGGGTCAAAAGTTCAGCTTTTTTTTGACCTGCAACAGGCCCCACCCAATCTAGATAAGGCGAGAATTGACTCCAGATTCTCAGTCCCAAGGGCCGACGACCGCCCGCTATCTTAAGGCGCTGACGAGAGAGCGCAGACCAACGGGCTGCACCGTGAACATTTTTCACGCTCCAACTCGTTTTAGATAAGAAAAGATTCCAATTTTTCTTTGACCTGGGTTCGAAGAGATACTCCGACGGATCGATTCCGTTATAAACATAGGCTGAAGCGCCATGCCTTTTGGCATGATCCTGACTCAAAAAAACTGAATTTTTTGGGTACTTCTCCCCGATCTGCCCATTACCGTGAACAGTCAAGAGAGAGGGAACCGGAAAGGAGTTCCAGAGATCATCCCCTACAGGCGCCATGAAATGGGCCAACTCTAAGCCTGGGGGTAACACCCGAAGCCAGTCCTCGAGCCGATAGCCGCTCTGCGCCTCAACCAACTGACTCCCCGCGGGCAACTGACTCCCTGGCTCGGCTGCAACAAAGACTTCGTGCCCCCTCTCGACCAACCCTTTAGCCAACCAGAGAACGACCCGCTCGACGCCTCCATAATCACGGGGCGGCAGGCGAACGGGATGTACTATCAAAATCTTCATAGAGCCATAACCTCAGTCTCTTCGTATACTCGATCGACGGGTGGCCTCTGAAACAGCCTGAATTGCTGCGATCACTCCGCCTAAACTTCCTAAAAATGGATAAGACTCATCCGAAGCCGAATAGAGTTTTTCGACTTCCGTGATCGGGCCTCGACCCTGGCCCGAATAGCAAAGAAGGGGATCGGGAATAGCTTCTAATGACGGGAACCCATAGAGGCGAGTCAACTCGTCGTTTAAATCAACTGGAGAGTGATGATCCAGGGTCGGAACAGAATGCTGCGGCTGAGATCGAAGCAAGGCTTGAACGGCTTGAGAATTTCCCCTAAAATCAGGATAAATTTCGGTCACATGATACTCCAGAAACGGAAGGAGCTCAGTTGCCTGCCGGAACATCCGTCCAGCTATTCGTCTCTGATAATCCCGATCCAGGGTTTCTAACTCAAACGGGAGAACGGTGCGTAAAAATAGGGTTTGATTTTCGGCGTCAGCCTTCCCGTAGTCGCTCGCTTCGAGTACTTCGATTTCAAGAGGGGGTGCGCCTCCCTCTTGCCAGAATGCACGGCTCTGCATGGGCTCAGGAATCGCCTCGCGGTGGACACTCAGCGTGAGGGTAAATCTCCAACCGATCGGCTCAGGACGCGGAATTTTTTTCTGCTGCCACGGCAAGCGCCAGCCACTCGATCGTTCAATCAGAGTGGAATCCACTCGGCTAAAAGAACAACCTAAAATTCCCCTATCCCCTAAGATCATATTCCCTGCGCCGGCAATCTGAACGCCTAAAAATTGGTTCTGCTCAATGAAAATCCGCTTACACTCAGCCTGGGGAGAGTAATGAACTCCCAGCTCAAGAGCCCTCTGAATCAGAAATTCACGGTAGGCACTCATCCCGCCTCGAAAGGACGCGCTTGTTCGCGAAACGTTCAATAAAAGTAGAAGATCAAAGAGATGTGGATCCTCTACAGGGGTAGAAGCCAATCCTGCATAAAGACCCCGAGCTATTTGAGTAAAATCCCCGACCCCGATCCTCTCAGCAAGCTGCCCGACGGACTCACGATCAGAAAGCCATCCGGCATGACGGGTGCCCGCCAGGAGCTTTTTACGCATTTCTTCGAGAGACCGATGGAGAGAGTAAGTATACCGTTTGGATTTGGATTCGATCGAAATGGGCTCTCGCAAAATCAGATCTTTTGGCAGTTGACTCCAAAAAGCGAGGAGATCTGCCTCATAGTTCTTGAGGGCTTGATCTAACCCTAACTGAGTGCTCGCAGAAGCACCCAACTCCCTTTGAATCTCAAAAGGGAGCAATTCATTAGACTCGAGTACCAATCGCGCTCGAGGGGTAAGGACCTGAGGACGAACTCTTCCCTGACCCCGGCAAGGCATTAAAAACTCAGAGGCTACGTCGCCCAGCCCAAGACACTGAAGGACCAAACCTGGGTTGAGGCCATCCTCCGAGATTCCTAAAATTAAATTAGACTCGGGGTCGAAAACTTGCCCCTTACCCGTGCGCCTCGACGCCAATGGTAAACCAAACGGCAGAATCAAAACCGATAGGCCAAGCCTCGCTGCCAAACTTGCACTCACTAATGCTCCGGGATGAGTGCCGAGAACAATCCAATCGTAACGATCTCTCACTTTCACGGGCTGCCCCCTTTTAAGCTAAGCTTCATGCTTGAGTCTTTGCAAATGCAACGGGGTAACGCAAGTCCCCTTCGCCCGACAGACGACACTAGGCGTGGCTAAAGTCTCAGCAGAGGATTCGGCATGTCCTCCCTCCCCCTTCGGCAGCAACTGAATCACCTTGATTGCTTCAAACTCCATGGTCCGGGAAGTTTTTCCAGTCCGAACGATCTTACCCCGTGCCTCAATATAATCTCCCGCGTACACAGGAGCGAGAAACTCGACCGATTCGTAGGCTCGAAAAAGTCCCTCATCTCCATCCAAGCGAATGAGTAGTTCTGTGGCTACATCGCCGAAAAGCTGCAGAATCCGAGATCCGTCTACCAGACCTCCCGCATAATGCCCGTCATGCAAACTCATTCGGAGGCGAATCATCACTTCATCAAGATACTTTGGAGACTTTGGAATCTTTGGCTCACTCATGGCAAAAAGTTTATCATGATTATCAGGGCGATGAAAGTATGACTTAGGAGCCATGACCTGAGTGATCTCCAAGCAATACCCCAATGATAGAACGAATCCACTCTGCCGCTGATTAATTTAAGAATAAAAAAAAAGCTCAAAATGAGCTAGTCACTGCATTTTTTTAAAATTAAGTTTAACTCCGCAAAAATGCGCTCTCCCGCGCCTAGGCGAGCTTGCGCTTGTTCCTTCCAGCGGTTCTGGACTTGGGAACTGGGAGCGGATTGAATCCAAAGTTCAAGATCATTGGGCGTCGAGAGGACGGCAAGTTGCCCGGATTCAGAGAGAGCCTCCACCTCTGAAAACTTCGAAGTCCCGCGAGGACCTGTGCCGATAGGCACTCCCTGAAGAGCGGGCTCTAAGGTGCTGTGAATTCCTTGCCCAAACCCTCCTCCCACCCAGGCCCAATCGGCGGCGGAGTAAAGCTCGCTCAAAAACCCCATTTCATTCACTAAGACGACCTGAGGTTGATCTTCAAATCGGAGTAGGCCACGAGTCTTAACGACCCCTACGCCGTGAGTCATCAAAAAGGCCTCCATAGGAAGAACACTCTCCTCCTCCACGCGGTGGGGGACAATCCAGAGTGTCCCGTGCTTTTGGAGGACTCCAGGAAAGAGAAAAGCAAGGTCTGCCATCCATGCACTCCCTAAAACCCCCCAAGGCCGAGGAAGGTCCTGGGCGGCTTGAACTAATGCACTGGCGCGCGGATTTCCTCGCTGAGAGCGCTCGTGAACACGGTCCCAACGAGGGTCTCCTAAATCCTTCACCTGGGCCTTGGGAAACCGTCTCTGTAATCCCTCTCGTTCGCCAGGGGTAGCCGAAAAAAAGAAGAGCTGAGGAACGTCTTGGCTCATCCACCTACAAAGTTTTTCAGCGAGCCGCAGCGACCGGCGATCCCGAGCTGCGATGATGCCCAGGGGAATTTGTCTCTGACTCAGACTCATCCAGAGATCCGGCCACGCCTCATATCGAGCCGTGACCAATAGAGTGGGCTTAAGTTGATCCAGATACTCACCCCAGTGTCCTTCCCAGGGCGAATACCCGGAGAAAATCAACGACGAGGCCCGCCCACTCAACTCCAGGACTAAGTTTGCTAGAGCAGTGTGAGCCGATTCGCTCAAAATGGTGATGATGAGCTCATGCCCCCGATCTGCGCTGATCGAGATCAATGGCCAGAGAGATTCGAGCTCCCCAACGCTCGCAGCATGAAACCAGATACGATTAAAATTTGTGCCGCGTGCGCCTAGATCGAGAGTACCAAGACGCTCCTGATCCTTCTTGGCCTCCCTAAGACGCGCGGGAGAAAAAACCCTGGGTAAGATCCAGGGCTCAATAACGTGAGAATTTAAACCGAGGTAGAAATTTCTCAGGAAGTGACCGATGAGACGGCTCAAATCCCACGTCACGCTTGACCCCCCATGATTTGAGCGTGCGCTGCTTCGGCGGTGAGGCCCCTTAAACACTCATAGGGCTGTCCGAAGCGATAACAAAATCTTCCGTTGCGACTGCAGGGCCTGCACACGATTGCACTCTGAATTGAGCGACTCTCGGTCCGCCAAGGCCCAAAACCCATCTCAGGACTCGTGGGTCCGAAGATGACTTGAGCCCTCGCGCCCACTGCTTCTGCCAAATGGGCAAGGCCCGTATCACAACCTAGGTACCCACCCGGAGCCTGGCTGAGCGCCCAGGCAGTAAAGGAGAGATTCCACTGACCGACGGCTGAAAAATAGGGAATGCGCATTCGCTCCAACTCTTCGCACAACTGAAAACTCTCGGCGTCTTTCTTACTCCCCAAAACCACTGGATAGGCGCCCATTTTGGCAATTAACTGAGCATAATAAGATACTGGCCACTTTTTCCCATTCCAGCGAGAACTCGGCATGACACAAACCCATCGGGAGTTCAAATCGAAGCTCAGTTGCTGAGCACTCACCGGACTAACGTGACAAAGGTGGCGCAAGTTGGGCCGCTCTGCCCCTGTCCCACCTACTGCCCGAGCAAACCGACTAACCCAAGCCTCAGGCCGCCAAGCTCTGGGCCACCACTGTTTGGCAGTCAGGTAACCCCAGAGCCTAATTTTTTGCTTACTGATTTTGAACCATCGAGGAGAGCCTGGCTGACTCTTCCCGAGGGAAGCCTCTCGCAGGCCCCAAAACAAAAAAAGGACGCGCATCACTCGCGTCCTCATACTTCCATGAAGATCATAAACCTCGTCATAGCGACGATTCCAAAAAAACCGGCAAAGATCTAACCACCCACGAAATCCGGCGGCTCGGTCAAAGGCGTAAACTGTTCTAATTCTCGGATGATTTTGAATGAGCTCCGCATAATCACGCGACACTACCCAATCGACTTGAGCAGGGAGAGCCTGAGCCTCCAAAGCTGAACATGCGAGGATCATATCGCCTAGGCTACTTAATCTGATTATGAGGCAATTCCGCGATTGAACCATGATGAAAAATTAACACAGTGCGGATGATTAGGAAGAAGTTTGAAGAAAAAAAATGGGGGCGTCGAGCTAGGTTAGCGCCGAGCTTCCTCGGTACTAGGATCGCCGTGGGCGGGCTTAACTTCTGAGTTCGAGATGGGATCAGGTGTAACCCCGCCGCTATTGACACCCCCAAACTTGTATAAAATTTTGGAGAG
>CANFJX010000009.1 GCA_947447665.1 Bacteriovoracaceae bacterium
CGAGGCTAAAGTCGTTGCAGCGATCGTACTTGTGCTGGAGAATGAATTAGTCGTGCTCATGGTGACCGTCACGCCCGACAGGACGTTATTGTTAGCGTCATAGACGGTCACAATCGGGCTGGGAGATCCCGATGCTCCTGACATTTTTATACCTGCTGTTGCTGTTGGGGTAGGTTGCACCGTGAAAGCCAAGTGATCGACTGCACCGGGGGTAATCGTCACCGGTCCGAGACAAGTCGAATTAATCGGGCTTCCGGAGGAGGATGGAGTGGAGGAGAACTTGAGGAATATATTCTCTGCAGTGCCTGAGTAAGAGAAGTTACTAAACGAACTTGTCGATGAGCCTGAGAATCCTTGAGACGAGGCAGTGATCGTGCCATTAGAAGAAACAGTTGCGCAGGAATTATCTGAATAGGCCTGAGCAGTCAAACTACCACTATAGTTAGCGATATTTCCAGCTGAGTCTTTGGCAGAGATTGAGGGGATCGGGCTAAAGTCCACTCCAGATGCGACTGATGAAGGGAGCGAATACCCGCTGCTTAAAACGAGTTGTGTCGCTGGGGCGGGAGTGATGACCAAATTTTGTAGGTTCGCAGTCAAGGTTTGCGTCGCATCGGACTTGGTGGCTGTGAGAGTATAAGTCCCAGGTGTCGCAATTGACAACCCGCTGAAGGTAGCGATGCCCCCGATTGCGGCGACCGCAAAAGTTCCTATGATCGGAATGGGACTCCCACTGCTATTGGTGACCGTAAGCGTAATCAGAGCAGTTGAGTCCGGTCCCTGGTTTACCAATTGACCTTGGTTGTCGAGAATTTTAACGACAGGTTGGGGGCTAAATTGCTGGCCCACGATTTGAGATCCAAGGGGAGCGGTAGAAAAAATTAAGGAAGCGGCCGGCCACAGCGCGGTAAATGTTTGGGTTTTTTGATTGTTGTCCTGGACTCCGCCGATGGTCAGGTTGGCTTTACAAACTGTTTCGTCGCCAGGGGTCAATCCGGTGAGGGTGGTTGATGTGAGCGAGGGGGCGAGGACAACTGGAGGGTAAGCTGTACCTTTCGTCGTATTCTTGCAAGTGATCGTAATAGCACTCCCGTTGGCACCATCAGAAACAGTAATTAACTCCTGCGTGCCGCTCACTTTTTGTGCCGAAAGGATCCCTCCATAGGTGATTGCCGGGAGGGATAACGTATTCGTGTCCTCATTGTTTTGAGCATCTGCCGCACGTACCTGAAATTGGTATAAAGTTTGTGGGTTAAGGCCAGAAACTGTTGCTGAGGTGAAGGGGGCTGCTACTGTTTGAATCAGGATTGGCTCGGAATATGAATTAATCTGATAGATTCTGTAATCGGTAACAATTCGGCTATTGGCTGGACTCCAGCTGAGGCTGACCTTGTTTCCGTCTAGAGTTTGTACCGTTCGTAGACCGGCAAAAATTGAATTCGAACTCCCTCCTACTGCGATGGTGTCTTGACTTGTCGGCGCGCAGGCACTGAAGGAACTGAGAAGGGATAAAAAACAGAGAGAACCTAATACAACGTCTCGACCCTGTCTTTTGAGCAGATCGAGCTGAAGAAAAAGTTCTGTCAAAAAAAATCGAACCATTATCAGAAGTCCCCTAGTTAGCAATCAGACGTATCCTAGTTGTCACAAGCCCCTTGTTCTTTCAAAACCCACAAACAAGTTAGGCCTGACTCTTTTATCGGATATCTATAAATATATATTATATAATTGATAAATCAAGTAAGGTATTGGCCGCCGAGTGGGTCATGATCCACCTAGGTCATTCATGATTTTTTATTTAATCTATTTTATTAAATCCCGATGAGTTGATTGAATTGAACCCTCAGTTTTTAACGGAGATTCAGGAGAAAGAACGTGAAGAGTCGACTTAATCAACTTAGTGCCCTCATGAGTGCCCTCATGGCCATTGGTATGACCTTTGGATGTGCCCCGGTCCTTCGGGTCAAGAGCGATCCTCCCGATGCTGAAGTCTATCTGATCAATTCGAAAACAGCCCAAAAGAAACTCCTAGGAAAATCCCCCCTCGAAATAACTGTTTCGGAGTTAAAGGAAAAACTCGACGAGCCGATTAAAAACGGCGATTTTTTTGAAGTATCAGTCGAAAAGGCAAAGTATAATCCAGAAAAACTTATGATCCCATCCTCCCGGACAGGCCTGATGGTGACTTCGCTCGACGTCGTTCTTAAGCAAGGTAATACAGAGAAGGAAATTCATACAGCTAAAGACGCATTAGATCATATTTTTCTAGCACAACGGTTAGCTATGAGCGGCGAACACGAGCGAGCACAAATTGAGTTGGACCAAGTTTTGGTTGCATTTCCAGATTTTCCGCGCGCACTTACGATGAGAGCATCGATTTATTATATCGAAAAGAATTACGGCGAAAGTTTGAAATGGTACGAAAGGGCTCTTGCTGTCGAACCTAATTTAGATGACGTTCTGAAAATGATCAAAAAAATTAAAGATCATGAATTTGAGAAAGTTGGAAAAAAATGAAGCAGATCCAGCCATTGATCAGCCACGCTAAGGAAGTAGCGCTTTCTGTGCGGTGGCACTTTGCTGGGTCGATTTTTATACTTCTATTTTTAGCTGGTATATCGGCAGCTAGTACAACTCCTCAAAAATCTCCAAGTCCTCAGACTGCAGAATCGACTGCTCTTTTTACTCCTAAAAGTCTGGGTGCAATAGAAATTCTCGAGGACATCGTGGTGCGCCGGTTTTCTCAGGAACTGGCCACAATCATTGATAGAAATGCCTTTATAATGTCCGCTCACTTGGACTTAGTCGAGGCCAAACCAGAGCAAGAGCAGGATGGTAAAGCTGTGTCAGAGCGTGATGATCAGCTTCCCCTGGACCTTCTGATTGGGAGCTTAGATGTCGGTCGTGAGGTTAAACATTACGCTGCTCAACAACAGGGTTTCGATGGGGAGATGAAAGACCCCGTTGCTGACCAACAGGACTCCGATCATTTTAGGGATTTTCTGAAGTCGTTTCAATTCAAGCGCCTTGTGGTGTCTGTTGGCCTTAAAGATGCGCTCCCTCCTGATGTGAAAAATAAGGCTGAGAGTTGGTTGCATCGTCGTTTGGCTAGCGAAGTTGGAAAAATGGGCGAAGGGACTGTCTCCTTTATTCAGTCGCCTCAACCTAAGCCCTCATCGCTTCCTGAGTCTAAGACAATTCTAGATAGAATGAGTGAGCTTCAAGATTTGATTGGGAAATTAATCATCGCATTAGCGATGATCTTGGTGGTTTTGATTTGGAAAATGACCAGTAGAAATGCGACCTCTGATAAGTCAGATGTAAAGCCGGATATAATTAGGATCGAAAATTCATCGGCTGAGTTAGGCAAGGAAGTCTTGCCTCTCCCTATTCAAACCATTGAACTCAAAGAAAAAGAAAATATTGCGCAGCAGTCAGCCCAGCTTCTGGATGACATAGAAAATCATAAAAAGCGGATTCATGAGCTCGCCATGAAGAATTGGAAATACACGGAGTCCATGCTCCGTGTATGGTGCGCTGCAGGAGACGAAGGTAAGCTCAAAGTACCACTCTTTGCTGAATTAGTGGGTCAAGAAGTGGGCAATCTCGCTATCCCCGCGGATGCGCTTCAGGGCTTGTTGCCTGTTTTTAATCGGATGCCGGAAATGAAGCTGGATGAAAAGTGCGCGCTCCTGAAGAAGATCTTTTGGGACTTGCTATCGATCGTCAGCCTGGGGCCAGAATCTTTGGAGCGACCTTTCGGATATTTGGGTGCGATGAATCTCAGAATGGTGAAAAACGTTTTAATTGACGAAAATCCAAAATTACAAATGCTTGTGTCACTCTATATGCCGCGAGAGCTAAGAACTTCCTATCTCAACTCCCTCAGCCTTGATCAGAAGCGAGCAATGGTCCGAACTGCTGCTCGGATGAGTGAGATACCAAACGATGAACTGAGGTCTTCAGATCGTCAAATCAAGACTAAACTTAAATTGGATTACGGTTCCCAGGCTATCTCACTTGAAATGGGACTTGAGCGACTGCGCGAGTCCCTGTCGCCGATTGAGGAAATTGTTCTTTTCTCAAACCTCTCTGGCGATGCTTTGGATGAGTTTAAGAAAAAGACCCCCTCGCTTGCTTTTCTTAATTCATGGCGTGATCAACCGCTCTCTCAATTAATCGCCAAGGCATCACCTGACCAGATCGTCACTTACCTTCGAATTCTCCCCGAGCTGAAAGACCGATGGCTGGCGCTTGCACCTCGAATGACTGCTGAGATGGTAGAAGATGAACTGTCCATGGGGGACAATCTCAGTGGCGAACAGAAGACTCGGCACATGGTCGCCTTTTTGGGCGTATTGGATGCACTGATTCAACAAAAAATGATCAATTTAGAGCAGGTGTTCCAAGATACAGCTTCCGCTGACTTGGGTGACTCTCCTGAGCTAGGAGCCGGTGGTGAGGATCAAAATGCCGCCTGATCGTGGTTGGGGCCTGAACATCATTACTGCTACTTTGGCTACCGGCTTGCTTAACAGTCTATGGTTAGGGCAGGCTAACGCCTTCGGAGCTGATTTTGAGCTCGGGGCCTCGATGGGTTATGGGGCTGGTGCAATTACTACAACGATGTCGCCTCGTCCGCTGGCACCTTCCTATCGAGTTAATCGAAGTGAAGGGCCAGGGGCGGTTTCAATTTTCTTCGGCCTCATCTTAGATGATCATTTTGCTATTTCAGCTGAGCATTCAAGGTTTCTGAGTATTGGTCCACTGAGCAGCGGGTATGCGGAGACAGGATTGGCAGGTCGATGGTATTTTTTTGGTTCAATTCCGATGACGTCCAAGTTCAAATCAAGTGAGAGTCGAGTGACTCTGGGTGGGTGGGCACCCTTCGTGGGGCTAAGTATGGGTTATGCTACAACGGATATCCGTCAGGAAAATTCAATTTTTCCGGTAGTTCAAGGTTCCTCTTGGGTTGCGGGAGCGCGAGCAGGGCTCGATTTCTCGCTCAGCCAGGGAATTGGCTTTAGACCGGAAATGAGCTACCTAGTATCTGTAACTTCAACCGCGATGAGTTCCACCTCATTTCATTTGGGGTTGTTTACAAATTTCTGAAAACTATTGACGCAAGTCGCCTTGAAAAATGAGTTTCATATAACATATTTATAGTTTAAAATTAAATTTATTCTATGAAAATATCCTCTTTAGTCGGACTATTGGCAGCGCTTTTTGTAATTTCCATTTCGATCGCGACGTCGTCAAAGTCGACAGAAATATTTTTAGATCCTCATGGAATTCTGATTGTGCTCGGGGGGACGATGGCAGCTGGAATGATGAGCTTCCCACTTCGTTTCTACATTCGGGTCTTTGGTGTTTTTATTGATAAGTTCTTAGGCAGCTATGGAACTCGATCCGATCTAGTGATTCAGGAAATTGTGGATCTGTCTCGTGGACTGAGAGCTGATCCCAATTACTTGAAGGAGAAAGTGCAAGCGATCAAAACTCCTTTCCTCAAGGATGCCATCCAGCTTTTAGTTCAAGGGGGGATCCCTGAGAGTGCGCTTGAGGAAATATTAATCAAGCGCGCCGTGACCCATTCCAAGCGCTATGACCACGATGTTAACGTGTTTAGAACGATTGCTAAATTTCCGCCCGCGTTCGGATTGATGGGCACTACTCTAGGTATGATATCCCTACTTCAACAGCTCGGCGAAAAAGACGCGCAGAAGCTCATGGGTCCTGCTATGGCGATTGGATTAGTTGCGACGTTTTACGGACTAGTTCTTGCCAATCTCGTTTTCATTCCCATCGCTGAGAACTTAGCTATGATTAATCGCGAGGACGATACGGTGCGGATGATCATCATTGATGGCTTTCGATTGATTCATCGTGGCGAGCACCCTAAAATTGTTGAAGAGCATTTAAAGAGCTATCTTCTGCCCCAGGAAAGAGAAAGTCTGAAGAGGATGGCCTCTTGAAGGAGCCTCAGGAGACAGAGGAAGTCAATATTCGGGATGCGATGGCGAATGCTCATGCCTCGGTAGAGCATGTCGAAGAAGGAGGGGGGAGCAATTGGTTAGTTTCATACGCAGATATGATGACCCTTCTGGTGATGTTTTTTGTGATTCTTTTGAGTTTTTCCACCATCGATCCCAAAAAGTTCGAACAAATGAAAAAATCAGCAGCCGAAGAGTTTGGCGGCTCTTATCAAGTTCCCTTTGAGCAGATGAGCAAGCGTATCCAAGAGTCAGTCCGGAATTTAGGGCTTGAGCAATCGTTGAACATTCATCAAACAGACGACGGGGTAGAAATTTCGATTACGGGTACGGTGTTTTTTGAGCTTGGATCCGCTAATCTTAAAGCCGAAGCCGTTGATTTGGTGCGCAAAATCATCCCCATCATTCAAGCTGAGCCGACGGATTTTGATATCGTGATTGAAGGCCATACGGATGATGTTCCCGTCAGTTCAAAGCTTGAATATCAGAGCAATTGGGAACTATCGAGCGTGAGGGCTTGTCGTGTATTGAATAGTTTCGAGATTGCGGGCTTTCCAAAAAATCGCCTGACAGCGGTCGGTTACGGCGATGCCCGGCCCCTTTTGCCCAATCGAGATCTATCGGGAGCTCCTATTGCAGCAAACCAAGAAAAAAACCGCCGCGTACTTATTAAGTTGACCCGACATGCCGCCCCTACGGTCGGAAGCGAAAGTGTGGCATCGCATTAGCTGAGCATGTCGTTCCTGTGTTCTATGTCTCCAAAAACCTTATTGCTCTCTAGATTTTTGATAGGTGTCTAGTTTTTTTACACTTTTAAACATTAACTAAATTATAAGTGTCTGATTTTGCTGGATTTATATTTGGCATTCAACTTGCTCTATGTGTCACTCGTGATTGAGTCTCTGGAAAGAGATCAGTCGAGTGGAAGTTGATTATTTAAAAAGAGTGGAGTTGAAAATGAAAAAGAATTTAACGTTGTTGTTGTCGTTGGTAATTGCAGCAAATTTGGTCGGTTGTGGTCGTATGTATGGTGGAACTTACAAAGGGTCTGTCAATTATAATCCTGGGGCTAGTTCTGGTGCTGGCGCTAGTTCTAGTGGTGTGGCTTTATGTCAGGCGCAGAATGCTACTCTGACCCTTAATCAGCAGGGAAATCTGATTAATGGCACCTCGAGCGATCAAGAAGTGTGTCTTTACGGGGGAGGGGCAACACTGAATTTAACCTTGAGCTCTGGAACCGTGAATGGGGATTCGATCAGTAATGTGACAGCGATGGCTACAATTGGTAGCATGCCTTGCAATTTCATAGGTAATATTACTGCCACAGGCGGATGGCCGAGTGTTCAGTTGAATGGGACGCTGACTTCTCCTATGTGTGGCACAGTGACGTTTCTGAATATGTTGAAGCAGTAAGTTGCAAGTGAGTTGCTGAGTCTTCTTGTGGTAAGAAGACTGTCGCAGATAGCTACAGCAAGTTGTAGCTATCTGCGACAGTGATTCGAGCACTTGAGTGTCTAACATTCTGAAATAATTGAGTTTTCTGATTGGCATATTCATTGCTTCATAAATGAATTAAATGCTGATCGATCAATCGGTCAGAGGGTTAGGAATCAAGGAGAATACTATGAAAAAGACTTTAGTTACTTTGGTAGTTGCTGCTTTTGCCATGAACGCTGTTGCCTTTGCTGCTGACTCTGCAAGCGGAAGCGCAAGCATGAATCACTCTTCTCAATCCATGTCTGTAAAGAAGCATAAGAAATCTAAGAAGAAGAAGGGTAAAAAGGCAAAAAAAGCCGCCGCTGAAAAGCCAGCTGAAGCTCCAGCAGCAGCTGCAGCCCCTGCAGCTGAAGGCGCAGCGAAGTAAGATCTGTTCTGGTAGTCGTCTACTCTTTTAGCCGGAGCATCCCTTGGGATCTCCGGCTTTTTTTATGCTAGCGTGCCTTTATGGATCTGTTTCGAAGAAAATTAAGTTTACACGCTAAAATCACTTTGGTTTTGGTGGCAGTCATTGTGCCCACCTTCGTGATCGTGACGCTTGCCGAGAATAAGCTCACCCTGCCTATCTTAAGTGAGGAGATTCGCCAAATAGGCATCCACTCTGGGAAGACCTTGGCAGCGCGAGTGGAAAGCGGACGTCTCCTTTCCTTGCCCAGTCCCACGCCCGCAATTGAAAACGTGATGCAGGAGATTCTCTTCGCTCAGCCTGATTTGGTTCGAGTGGATGTTTTAGTGAAGGATCCTGCAACCGGAGGCATCAGGATGATGGCCTCGAATATCGAGGATGAACCGGGTGCGCCTCTTCCGGTCGTGACTCTGATCGACACGGTTTTGAGCGAGTATAAGACCGATGAGCTGGGAAATGGGCTATGGGATATTTTTGTCCCGATTGAGCACCAGGGTCGAGATATTCGGGGACCAAAGCGCCTTTTAGGTATGGTGCACGTAATGGTTTCGACTAGCCTGCTGGCTAGGCTCACGGAGGCTCTTTGGCGAACGCAGGCAACAGCGGCCGGGCTGAGCGTGATCATCCTCTTTGGTGTTCTGAGTTATTTTTTAAGAAAAACCATTACGAGTGATCGCCTTCTGAGATTGGCCGAGTCTCAAAATCTTCAGCTCACTGAGCAACTTCATGAGACTCAAAGGCAGCTGATGATCACTGAGAAGTTGGCGGTCATGGGGCAGCTCACGGCCAGTTTTGCTCATGAAATTGGAACTCCGCTCAACGCCGTTGGCGGGCATCTCCAATTGCTGAAGGAAGAAGTTTCTCCGTTGGTTCAATCGTCGGTTGATGGACGATTTGAGGTCATTCAAGGACAGCTCACCAAGATCGCAGGCATCGTGAAGGGGTTTCTCCAGAGCACGGCTAAGCCTGAGTCTCAAAAACAGCTAGTCGATCCGAATCGTTTGATGGAGAAAGCGTTGGGGATCGTGACCCCGCGGGTAGAGACGATGGCAATTGAGCTCAAGCGTCAGATGAACCGTGAGATGGGTCCAGTGCGTGTCGTACCCCTTGATTTAGAGCAGGTCCTACTCAACGTCCTCAATAATTCCCTTGATAGTATTCAATCCAAAATGTTGGCTCGCGGCGGAGTCCGGAGCGCACTCCGACTCGAGGTGAGCACCGAAACGGTGAAGCACCAAGGTCGTGATTGGGCACAGCTCTCAGTCTATGATACGGGCGAGGGGATTAGAAAGTTAGATCTCAAGAACGTGCTGAAGCCTTTTTTCACGACTAAGCGACCCGGTGAGGGAACTGGTTTAGGGTTGACCATTTGCCAGCAATTGATCCAAAAGTATGGAGGCGATTTCGCTATTGATTCAAAAGAAGGCGCTTGGACTAAGGTGGTGATCCGCTTGCCTTACCATACGAGCGTCTGATGGAGGTGGGGATGACCCCTCAAGTTTTGATCGTGGATGATGATGAAGTAACTCGTAATCTCCTAAAAGAGGTCTTGCAGCGCGAAGGCTATCCGGTGCAGCTCGCCGGAAGTGGCGAAGAGGCTGTGAGGCTGATTAAAAAATTTCGGTACCCAATTGTGCTTTCCGATATCCGCATGGTGGAGATGGATGGAATGGCTGTATTGAGGCAAGTGAAGCAAAGCCAGCTTCAGTCGGCTGTGATTTTGATGACCGGTTTTGGGAGCATGGAGGGCGCGATTCAGGCTATTCAACAGGGAGCGTTTGACTACGTCAGCAAGCCCTTTCAAATGAACGAACTCAAAGCGGTTGTTGCTCGTGCTGCCAAGCACTGGGAGTCTCTTCAGGATGCCCGCGGATCCGTAACTCTGGTGCCGCTAGAGAAAACGGCAAAAACGTTGATCGGTAAGTCGCCAAAAATTGTTGAAGTCTATAAGACTTTAGCTCGGGCGGCTATGTCATCGAGTACAGTTCTGGTGATCGGGGAGAGTGGTACGGGTAAGGAGCTCGTCGCCCGCGCTATCCACGACAACAGTGCTCGGAGGGAGCGCAGGTTTTTGGCAGTGAATTGCGGCGCTCTTTCTGAAAACCTGCTTGAGTCCGAACTGTTTGGGCATCTTAAGGGCTCGTTTACGGGTGCGATCTCAGATAAGCGAGGTCTTTTTGAAGAGGCCCATGGTGGGACTCTTTTTCTGGATGAAATCGGGGATATTACCCAGGCACTTCAAATTAAACTCCTTCGCGTTTTACAGGAGGGTGAGTTTAAGCCAGTGGGCGCAGTGGAGTCTAAAAAAGTTGACGTGAGAGTGATTGCTGCTACCCACCGGGATCTAGATGCAATGGTGAAGTTAGGCAAGTTTAGAGACGACTTGTTTTATCGGCTCAAGGTGATTGCGATTGATTTGCCTGCTTTACGCGACCGAATGGAGGACTTGTCAGATTTAGTGGAGTACTTTTTAGCACGCTACGCAGATAAGAATAAAAAGCGAGTCTCCCATGTCTCAGAAGATGCGATGCAGTTGCTAAAAACTTACCATTGGCCTGGAAATATTCGAGAATTAGAACATGCCATTGAACGAGCTGTGGCTATGACTAATACTACGGTTTTATTCCCAGAGGATTTTCCAACTGAGGTAAGCAAGAGGGAGGGGAAAGCGTCCGCTTCAAATGGGCTTGAGACCAAACCCTCACTTGAAGACTTAGAAAAATTTCATATTCTTAAAATTCTTAAAGAAACCAACTACAATAAATCTCGAACCTCAGAAATTTTAGGAATCGATCGGGCCACTCTTTACCGAAAGGCTCAAAAATATGGGATTGAGCTGAGGGGGAGATCATGATGCAGGATTTAGAGTCGAGATTGATTGCGGCACTTGAGCTTAACTTACCTTATCCTCATCGAGTGAATTTTGAGGGAGAAACTAAGTCTGCAGCCATACTCATCCTTTTTGCATTGGATCGGGAGGGTCAGTCCTCGGTCCTTTTTATCCGACGGGCCGAAGATACGGGTACTCACTCGGGGCAGATGGCCTTTCCGGGTGGCAAGGCGGAGTCTCACGATCAAGGCGATCCAGTGGTCACGGCGCTCCGAGAGACTGAGGAAGAAGTAGGAGTCGAGCGACATCGAGTGCGGGTACTAGGTCGATTGCCAGCGATCGTTACGCCGTCTCGTTTCGAAATCGCTCCGTTCGTTGGGATGTTAGAAGGACAGAAAGAAGATCTCATCCTGACGCTTGATCCTCTTGAGGTTGCTGCAACTGTATGGATCCCGTTTTCAGTATTACTGACTCAGGGAGTTTATGCGCTCGAGACAATGAGTGTTGGCAACTTGAGTTATCCGATTGATGTGTTTCAAGTAGCTGAGCATAGGATTTGGGGCGCGACGGGATCGATGACCAAGAATTTGATTGATCGATATCTTCGTGTTTGAGGTTGGTTTAATTCTGATGAGAGTTGAGTGCGATGTAGGCTCCACCGAGGAGTCCGGCGCGGTTATCTAGGCTGGAGAGGGCGAGTTTGGGCATCCACTGTAGCCCACCTTTTTGATTTTTTAGGATAGCCTTGAGTTTGGTGCGAGTCGCTTTAAGAAAAAGATCAGACGCCTCGGCAAAGCTGCCAGTGAAAAGAATGATCTCAGGGGTGTAGAGGCGTATGTAGTTTTGTAACGCGATGGACATGAGCGTCGAGTACTCATCAAATGCTTGGAGAGCGATGCGATTTCGAGCTCGAGCGAGTTCGGCAATTTCTTGCCCAGTGAGTCCACTGCGGCGCAACTTGATGCAAGTGCGCTGACTAAAGTATTTTCCGGATAAATAAGCTTCTGCGCATCCGAGATTTCCGCAACCGCAGGGGGCGGATTGATCTGCGAAATTGAGGATGATGTGACCTGCTTCGGGATGAAGGTTTCGGCCTGATCGGACGAGTTTTCCATTACAAATGACGCCGGTTCCCAGACCCGTGCCCAATGTCAATACCATGACATTCTGAAATTTTTTTGCCGAGCCCATCCAGTGTTCGGCCAGAACGGCTGCGGCCGCATCATTCTCTAGATGGACTGATCGCTTGAGAGCCGCGCCTAAAATTCGAACGATCGGCACTTTTTTCCATTGATCATGATTTGTAGAAAAATTCGTAGGACTCAGCAAGAGACCTTGAATTGGATCGAGTGGGCCTGCCGAGGCGACTCCTACGCGCTGTATTTCTGGGTGTCGATCCAGGAAATTTTTGCCGAGCTCGATCAATTTTTTTAGCACTGCAGCTTTTCCCAGGTGAAATTCTGCTGGCGCGCGAATTTCGTCAATAATCCGACCGCTGCGATGAATCACGCCCACTGCTATTTTTGTTCCGCCCAAGTCGTAAGAGAGTACTTTCTGACTCATACATGAGGATGTAACATAGACTATACAATGGGAAACCGAAAAAATATCAGTGTTGAGGTGGGGAGTCTTTTTGTTTTGGCCCTGGGGGTGTTTACCTGCGTTGCGCTGGTAAGTTACCATGCGACCGATCCATCCTTTTTTAGTAGTGGAGTCGAGGTGCCTCTGAATGCATGCGGCAGAGTAGGATCGTATCTGGCCGCTGCGTTATTGAATGTTTTTGGATTGGGCGGATTCCTCTTCCCTGCTGCATTCGGTTTTATTGCCTATTCAATTTACGAGAGCGAGAGCAGCGTAAAAATAGTGAGCATATTGGGAAGCATGACGGCAGCAGTGAGTTCCTTCACTGTATTTCTTGCGCTGCAGTGGAAGTCCTGGTCCTTTGGAAGCGGTGTTTTACTCACAGGGGGCGTTCTCGGAGAGTGGGTTGCTGTTGGATTAAAAAGTCAGCTGAATTATTTTGGATCCTCTCTGGTTTCGTTTGTTGTATTTCTCGTTTCGATTGCGATTGCAACGCCCCTGAGTCTGACTCATTTCTTTATTCAAGGGTCCCGGGCTCTCGGTCTTCTTTCCCTGAGGTTAACGGCTTGGTTTCTGTACCAGTTTTTTTCTCTGATTAAAAAGGGCGTGGTTGGTTTTTGGGAAATGATTGGCCGTTGGGTCCGCATGCGGCTGGAGCCTCGAGCAGTGAATGAGGTGACTCGTTCGGTTGCTCCTCGTGTCGCGCCCCTGTCCCCGGTGCTCCTCGAAGAAGCTCCTCTGCAGGCTCTGGCAAGTTCGATTTCAGCGGGTGAGAATGAGATTAAAATTCTCCCGCGGGAGATCAGCCCCGCCGCTGAACCTCAAGTTAAATCCCCTCGCGCTGCCGTGCAAACGAGGCGCGGACAGTGGAAGCTCCCGACGATTGAGTTTCTCAAAAAGCCACCCGTCGTTGAGTCGTCAGTGGACCGAAGTCGCCTCCTGGCTAATTCTCAAATTCTTAAGCAGAAGTTCGCCGATTTTGGAATCGATGGTGAGGTGACGGCAGTCCGTCCAGGTCCAGTTATTACACTTTATGAGTTTAAGCCTGGACCTGGGGTAAAGGTTTCTAGAATCGCCGCGCTCGCGGATGATTTGTCGATGGCTCTGTCGGCCCAGAGTGTTCGAATCCTCGCACCTCTTCCGGGAAAGTCGGTCGTTGGGATTGAGATTCCCAGCGATACTCGTGAGACGGTTTACCTCCGTGAGTTCTTGCAGCATCCAGATTTTTACGGTTCGAAGCACTCGATTCCCGTCGTGATGGGCAAGGACATTGGGGGTCAGACCTTTCTTTCAGATTTAGCTCGAATGCCTCATCTCCTCTGCGCAGGTCAGACGGGTTCGGGTAAGTCTGTTTTTATGAATGGCCTTATTTGTTCTCTGTTTTACCGATTTAGCCCAGATGAACTACGGATGATTTTAGTTGATCCCAAATTTATCGAGTTTCGGGCTTATCAGGATATTCCGCATCTTTTGCTTCCTGTGGTCGATGACCCTAAGCAGGCCAGCATCGCTCTGAGATGGGCCGTCCGAGAGATGGAACGGCGCTATCGTATTTTGGCAAAATTGGGAGCGAGAAATTTGGCTAGTTTTAATCAAAAAGTCGAGGAGATGGGCGCGAGTGTGGTGCATGACCTCTTGTTCTCGGAGGAGAACTCGGGTGAGGTTTCGACTTCAGCTAGTGGGTCGGACTGGGTCGAAGCCTTTGATCCAGACGAGTCGGGTGCTCCGAAAGTCGGTAAGCTCCCCTATATTGTTGTGATCATTGATGAGTTGGCTGATCTCATGATGGTCGCTAAAAAAGAGGTTGAAATCTCTATTGCTAGAATCGCACAGAAAGCCCGTGCCGCTGGTATTCATCTGATCATTGCGACGCAAAGGCCTTCGACGGACGTGATCACAGGGCTAATCAAAGCCAATCTACCTTCGCGAGTCTCCTTCCAGTTAGCGAGCTATGTAGACTCCAAGACCATCCTCGATCGGGCGGGCGCCGAGCGTTTACTGGGTCAGGGCGATATGCTTTTTATTCCCCCAGGTGTTTCGCAAAGTTTGAGACTCCACGGCGCTTACTTAGATGATGATGAGATCGGAAAAATTACGAGTTTTTTGAAAGCTCAAGGGAAGCCAGCCTATCGGGATGAAATCCTCCTAGCGGATGAGGATGAAGAATCCGAAGAAGGCAAGGAAGACGAGGCGGATGATGAGTTGTTCCGACAAGCGGTGGACTTGGTCAAACACTCTGGCCACGCTTCAGCAAGTTTCTTGCAGCGCCACTTAAAAGTGGGTTATAATCGCGCTGCGCGAATGATCGAGACGATGGAGTCGCGCGGAATAGTGGGTCCCCAAGAGGGGGCTCGGCCTCGTGAGGTTTTGATTCGGTGAAGATCTGTGCGTTTCTCATTCTGATCCCAGCTGTTTTTTCGCTCTCGCAGAGAGAAGCCAAGGCGACTCCTCCTGTGGATTCAGACCATGCCCCCCAGTCAGTGCCTTCGGGCAATCCTGTTCTGCGCCGGAAGCATCAGGTCTCCCATGAGAAAGAGGCCGAAGGCACTCAAGCCCCCAATCGATTCGACCAGGATACGATTATCAAAAGTCGATACGAGTTGGATGGGCAAAACCTTGAGGTGGATACCGATTGAACGAGCAAGAGAAGTGGGTCCGCGTGGATCGACCCTTTCAGTTACCTACGTACGTGAGGGAAGCGCTGCAAAAGTTAAGTGAATCTGGACATGTCGCTTACCTGGTCGGTGGCTGTGTCCGTGATTTTCTCATCGGACGGGAAATCAAAGATTACGATATCGCCACGGATGCCAACCCGGATCTCTTGTGTAAGCTTTTTCCGATGGCGATTACTGTGGGAAAAGCCTTTGGGGTGATTAAGGTCCCTACGGGCACGCAACCTCCCTTGCTCGAAATCGCAACTTTTAGAAAAGATTTGGATTACCATGACCATCGACGTCCAGAGGGGGTGGTCTTCTCGGGACCTCTCGAGGATGCGAGTCGTCGAGACTTTACGATGAATGGTCTTTTTTATGACCCTAAAACCAATCGCATTTTAGATTGTGTGGAGGGGGTAGAAGATATCCGGCGCAAGGTCATTCGTGCGATCGGAAACCCTTCGGTGAGATTTCGGGAAGACGCCTTGAGGTTATTACGAGCTGTTCGGTTTAAAACTCGTTTGGGTTTTTCCATTGATCCCGAGACGGCCCAAGCCATTCGGAGTCGGGCTCGTCTGATATCGAAAGTCAGCTCAGAGCGTATTCGAGACGAACTCACCGCCATGTGGACCGGGCCCCACCCGGGTGAAGCGCTGACGCTTCTTTCTGAGCTCGAGCTCTTGCCGGTCGTCTTGCCCGAAGTGGAGGCATTGAAGGGAGTAGTTCAAATTCCGTCCTACCATCCTAACGAGGATGTCTGGTCGCATCTGATAAAAATGGTCGAAATGCTTGCCCAGCAAACCCCCCAGCGTTCCGCCACGCTTGCCTGGGCTGCGATCCTGCATGAGGTTGGGAAACCTGTGGTGTCGATCAAAAATGAAGGGCGGAATTTTAACGGACACGAGCTCGAAGCCGCTAAGTTAGCGGATAAAATCACCCAACGTCTTAAGTTATCAGGGAATGAAACCCAGCGAGTCGTCGCCCTGGTTGCCGATCATCTTAAGCTTAAAGACGTTTTCCAGATGCGCGAGGCCACCCTTCAACGTTTATTGCGAGAGGACCACTTCGAAGAACTTCTCGCCCTCCACCGTGCCGACACATGTGCATCGGATGGAAATTTAGCTTATTATGAATTTTGCTCCTCGCGTCTCAATCAAATCAAAAATGGCTCACAAATAGAAATTCCTAAGCTCATCGATGGACGAGATCTAATTCAGTTGGGATTTAGCCCAGGCCCGCTTTTCTCTGAGATCCTAGCTACGATCGAGGACCTCACCTTGGAGAAGAAGCTTACGACCCAGGACCAAGCTCTCGAGTATGTGATTAAGAACTTCGTCCGGTGATGAGCGGCGCATGGACGGGGCTGCAGATCGATTCCCAAGGTAATACTGGAATTGATTCAATTTGAGTTTGTCTTAAAATAGGTGCCAGCATGAAGCCTCGAGCCGTGGGGTTTTTGCTCAAAAAAGACTTCATGAGTTCCATGTCTCTTTTGGTGAGTGCTTCTTGAGTGACGCATTGATAGGCCTGGATGCCCCCATCAATTCGATCCTCGACTAGATGTACCCATGTCTTTGCCCTGGAGCGATAATAGTAAAATCGAGATCTCTTGGTTTCGAAATAGGCGTTGAACGCTAAACGTTCGTTCATGATCCAGATGTGGAGTCGTCGAACGACGGGTGCTCCTAGAAAGTTCGCTACTCCTGGGTCAAGTAGCAGAAAAATGGGCTTGCCGCTCCCTTTGAGCCAGGGGTCGAGTCGTTGAAGTACGAATAGCTCGCAGAGGGCTTTGAGGTGTGTGCCTATTTTTCTGCCGTCGACATTCAATTTTTTGGCAATTGCGGCTTGCGAAGGCTCCTCTAGTGTGGCGGTGCACCGGAGGATCTCGAAGGCGAGGTCTCCATCCAGTTTTAAAGTTTTGAATTGAAAAAGATCCCGATAACAAATTAATTCGAGCCAGTCCTGAAAGAGTGATGTTTGTGCCTCGTGGTCACGAACTGCAAACATCCCCGGCATGCCTCCATTTTGGAGGTATCGGGTGACATCCTCTTGCTTGGGGGGCGTTTGAGTGCCTTTATGGTTGGGCTTATCCAGGGTCTCTTGGAGGGTGAATGGATAGATTCGGATTTTTCCCATCCTCCCGGTGAGCGACTCCCGGATTTGTGACAAAATGGAGAACTCAGTCGATCCCAGAAGGATGTATTTGCCCGGTATACGATTTTTATCGACTTGGAACTTGATGGCATCAAAAATTTCAGGCACCTTTTGGGCTTCGTCGATTACCAGAGGTTCAGATTGTGAGTGGCTTGTCAGTAATGTTCTGGGACTGGTCTCAGCTTCCTTGCGTGTGCTGAGGTCATCAAAGGTCAAATACTCCAATGGTTTAAGGTATGATACGAGGAGGTCTCGAGCTAAAACGCTTTTGCCGGTTTGCCGAGCTCCTTGGATTGAGACTACAGGGAAGAATTTAAGTTTTTTTAGTAATTTTTTTAGGACATACCGCTTTCTTAGATGTGGCATGATTGCATTTTAACCCCCGTCGAAAATTACAGTCAATGCAAAAATTAGAGGGGGTTTAAATGCATAAGTCACTCATGAGACTACCCTTGCCCCAGGAGCCGCTTGAGCCTGGCCTGGTCGGGCTCGATGATCAAAGTCTTATTGTGGTTGTAGCTCGCTTCGGTAGAGTCTTTGATGCGTTTGACATATTTCTTAAACGTGTAATCGACTTCAGTTTTGCCCCAGTTTTCGCCTCCGCTATAAAAAATTACGAGTAGAGCTGCATCGATCAAGGTGTCGAGCGAGGCGGATTTTCCTGGCTGGATCGGGATGACGCCATGAGCCCCCGGTCTACCCCTCACGTGGAGCCAGAGGTCGTTTCCTCTCGCATGTTTAAATGTCAGTTCGAGGTTCTCATCCTTATTTCTACCAATAAAAATAGCGAGTCCATCTTTGGAAAGAAAAGACTTTCCCAGCCATTGGGCAGATTTTTTGGCAGATTTTACCCCAGGAATCGAGGGAGAGATTTGGAGTCCGGCTTTTTTTTCTATTTTTTCTAAACTCTGCCAGTCTTTTTCAGTCACGGGCGAGGGCGTACTTTTAGGAAGAGTCGAGAGGAGTTCCGAAAAGAAATCGAGTGATTCTTGGAATCTCTCGATTCTGCCCCGGGCCTCGGAGATGCGCTTTTGTTTTCTCCGGGCATTCTGATAATATTTTTCGACTTGTTGTTGCAGAGTGAGCTTGGGGTCGCGTGGTACGGAAACTTCGAGTCCCGTGACGTAATCTAAAACCCGATAGGCTGAGTTTCGTTGAGTCTCCGCAATAGACGAGTTTTCAACTCGCGAAGGATCACTCAGCGCTGACTTGAGAAGGTCCCCCTTTTTTTGCCAGTCTTCCTCGTGCTGAGCCTCTTTGAGTGTGACTTGACTCTGTCTCATTCGGTCTTGAGCATGTTGGATGGATTCTTTGAGCGATTTCGCTGCGATGCGATTTCTTTGCTCGAAAGCCTCTGATTTTAGCTCTCTTTCTAGAAATTGATAAAATGAATCAGGTCGACTGAACAATTCGGTGCGCACGACGGGCTGCTCTGGAGCATTGAAGCCGGTGGGTGGTGTGTAGAAGGCGATTTGCTTGCTCTCATCACGGATCGTGCGGCTCCGGGCCAGAATATGCCACTGGCTGCTCTCTGTGATTGCAGGGCTGGGGGCTAGGACAAGAAATGCTTCAGGAGCCGATGGGATCAGAGAGAGCACTAGGCCCAGAACCTCAGAACTTCGGTCGGCTTGCGAAAACCAGAGAATCGCTACCCGCTCCCTGGGTAGGGCTTCGAGCTTGAGCAGCTTCGAACCCTTGAGGTGTTTGGAGAGATTCAAGTCAAATGGCGATCGTGTTGCTGCAGGAGACGCCTTGGGACCCTTGCCGGGACTCCAAGCCAGGTAAGATCTCCTTGGAAAGATGCTGACTAAGAGGAACGCGTCTTGCCTTCTCCCTGTGAGGCGTATCAACCATTCGCCCTTGAGATACCCTGACGGGAATTTCTCCCGTTCCGGCACAATCACTCGGTCGACAAAAACGCCTTCGACCTCGGGGCGGATACGGTCGATTAGAGCAGCGATTTCAAGCCAATTCAGTTGAGGGATCATTCGGGGTAATTCTCCATAATCCCATGCCTAACATAATCGATATGCCCACGTAAGCCTCGATACTGCTAAACGATCTGGGCAACGTTGAGGGTTCTCCTGCGAGATGAAACGGCATTAAAAAACGGTTCGTTGGGCCGCGGGTCCGCTGTGACACAGTTTAAATGATAATTAGTTTATGAGATTATATGAATATGAATATGAGAAATTGGTTGAACTTCACCTTTTTTTCTATGGTCCTGCTCTCTAGTGTGAGAGCAATAGCAGGACCTGGCGAGAATTGGTCTTATGATCACCCTGATCGTCCTACTAAGCGCCACTAATCCCACTTATGATCGTCCTAGAAACGCCATTAATCCCACTTATAATGAAGCACATCAGGCAGCACGGGGATTTTGGCGTGGATTAGCAACAGGCGCTGCAGTTAGCGTTCCTTTGAACATTGTCCTGCCTTTTTCCGGTATCGGGGCCCCTCTCGCTGGGGCATCCCTTGGGTATAATGTTGGTAAAATAAGGGCAGAGGTAAAAAACGACAAGCGCAACACGGTAGTTCGCGAGGTCATTCCCAACATGCAAGATCCTAAAAAAATCGAATCAATGCTGGAGCGGTCCGATAAAAAGGGAGCGGAGGCTAGTAGAAAAGCCGAAGTTTCAAAGGCAAAAGCTCAATCGCACCCTCAGAGTGGCTGGCATAAACATTGGGCTGGAGAGACCCACGAAGAAGCCGCAATACGCCAAACGACAAAAGCAGAATACTATGGGAAAAAATCTGCGGCTTTACGTGGCAGATTAGCGACGTTAAGACGGAAATAGTCAGTGAGGGATGGCAATTCGCCCCCCTTCTGGTCTACACGATCTGAGCAATTCCGATGGTTCTCATGCGAGATGAAAGTACTTGGTCGTTCTTTCCGCGATGAATAAAAACGACCTTAGACTGAGGGTAGAATTTGAGAAAGCTCCTCGCGCCAGCAAGGGCATTCGCGTTTGGATTTTCCTCCAAAATCGGGATCATCCCAAGTATTCCGTCTTTGCCACGAAAACAAAGGGGCACATAGGCGCCGCCTCGAGTGCGAAACTGAAAGAGCGATCCTTCCACCTCCGGGCGGTAGTGCCACTGATGTCGAAGTTGCGCAAACAGAAACCGTGTGAGTTGAGTAAGTTCATCATAGCGGTTCGAGACTAAATGAGTTGCCTCTCCCTGATCTTCGAAGAAAATGACAGGTTTTTTTTCAGTCCCTTCTGTTTCTATTATCCTGATTAGGTAAATAGCCTCGAATGCCGCAATCAGTTTTCTTAACGTTGGGACCGAAACACGTGTCTGGCGAGAAAGGCTTGCAAACCCGAGCGGTTGGTTTTGGTGCTGAGCGAGAACACTAAGAACGTTTTTTAATGTTCTGAGACTTAAGCTCGTCTCTAGAATAAGGCGGAGATCTCGTTCGAGTATTGTATTCAACTGAGTTTCAAATTTCTGCCGACGGATGCCTCCATCTCGGACTGCAAATATGCCGGGCAGTCCTCCTTGGATCAAGTATTTCTGAAACTCCGACTCGTTGCAATAAGTGGAGCTCTTCAATTCAATCTCAACCGTCCGGGCTCTTGATAGCCGTATGACAGCGTCGTTGAGCGGCAGCTCATGTGCCTCTCTGAGATTCATGGGGAGAAGTTCCCAAGCGATCATTCTTCCCGTGAGAGACTCTCGAATCGCCTTCCGACTACTAAATCGAACGGATCCTGTTAGCAAAAATTGACCTGGGTCGGGATGAGTTCGCACCCACTCCTTCATGCTTGGAAAGAGTGGTGGAGCCATCTGGCATTCATCAATCACTAAAGGACGAGACTGATTTTCATCTAAAAAAGCCTTCGGATCCTCCGTCGCAAACTCGAGAGCTTGAACGTCATCCAGCGTAATGTATTTGCCCGCTAAACTGGAAGCTAATGTGGTCTTCCCTACTTGGCGATGTCCAAAAATACCTACGATCGGAGAAAATTTTTTTGATTTTTCTAAAAGATGTTTGAGGTAACGATTTCTGGTATGTGGCATTAGGTTTGAGTTTAACAGCCTTCTGTAAAAATGGAAATGGGGGTTTCCATTTTTACAGGAAAGATCTGGTCGAAGCTAATTCGTTCTAATGACTAGCCGCTGAGCCGGGAATCAGGTATGAAATAGCGATGCAATCTAAAGCTGAAGCTGAAGTGGTTTGGCGCGTGCGCCGCGGGATGGATCGTCGATTTCGTTCGGGGCACCCATGGGTTTACTCCAACGAGTTGATGGAGAGCCCTAAGGGGGTAGAGCCCGGCGCGGTGGTGCAGCTTCAGGATGCTTCGGGGGGATTCCTAGCTCGGGGGTTTGGTAACTCTAACTCTTTGATTTCATTTAGGGCGCTCACGCGAGATCCTCAGGTTTTGGAACCCGTTTCGACTGAAAATCTCGTCGATGCGCTGGTCCGATCCCATGGGTTACGCGTACAGGCCGGCTTCGGTGGCGTGAGTCACCGCCTCTGCTACGGCGAATCGGATGGATTGCCGGGCTGGGTGATTGACCGATACTTTCTCCGTTCGGGTCAGGTTTTTGTTATTCAGGCTCATACGGCGGGTGCTGATGGACTTCTGGTGCGCTGGGAAGAGATTCTGAAGGGGTTTCTGGCTCGCGTCAAAAATGCACCCCATTGGGATGGGGTAGCCGTCGTCTTAAGGAATGATGTGGGGGTTAGAGTTCGAGAGGGATTGCAAGACGAAGAGCCTCGAGTGTTGAAGGCCATTTCTGGCTTAAACCTAAAGTCGGTTGAGATAGCCGTTCGATCCGTTCAGGATGCTGATCCGCTCTGGTTTCGGGTGGATCTAGAGGGGGGCCAAAAGACTGGTTTTTTTCTCGATCAATTCTCCAACATTCAGATTGCTGCAAATGCTTTTAAATCGTTTGAATTTGCTGGCGGATCGTCCAACCGAGTGGTGAAAATTTTAGACCTTTGTTGCTACGTTGGTCAATGGAGCGCCCAGCTGGCGGCGGTATTTGCGGCGCAGGGCAGGAAGGTAGAAGTTGTTGCAGTCGACGCATCCGCTCGGGCTCTTGAGTTTGCGAAAGTCAACGTGGAGGCGCAAGGCGCCCAGTTTGAATCGCTCTGTGGCAATGTTCTGAAAGATTTAGTTTCGCTCCCGGATCAAGGTTTTGATCTGGTTATTTCAGATCCACCGGCGTTAATTAAAGCTCGAAAAGATATTTCCGTCGGTACTCGAGCCTATCTGCAACTTGCGACTCAGGTCTTTAGACTGGTGCGCCGCGGAGGAGGCGTGGTGTGTTGCTCTTGCTCAGCACTTTTAGAGGAGGAGAGTTTCATTGAGGCTCAAGCTAAGGCAATACAGAGAAATTCAGTAAAAGTTCAGTGGATTGCGCGCGGCAGCCAATCCCCCGATCATCCGGTTTTGGCCGAATTCCCAGAAGGTCGCTACCTGAAGGGTTGGATGGGCGCAGTCGCTCCGTGAGGGAGCGGAACGAAATTTGCTTCCAAGCCCTTCGGCGTTCAACTCAAACGAAGGGGAATTTATGGAATTTCAAAAGCGGGTTTCATTAGGTTTGTTTTTTTGTCTGACGGTGGCCAATTCGATTGAAAGCTCCAGAGCTGACGAGGTCTCTCACGTTCTTTCGCGCCAGACCGTGACTGGCAAAGTCAGCTATGAACCTCGATACACCCGAGTCATGGACCAAGTTTGCGAGGGGTCGCCTTGCAAAAAGTCCCAAATGTATTGGAGCTTAGTGATCCAGTCCGGGGGTGCCCAGTACCTTCTTGATGAAAAGCTCAACTTGGGTAAGACTCGTGCACCCAGCGTGATGGAGCTGGGCGGGGTTCAGGTGAGCCCTGGTTCTGTCGTTCAGCTAGACGGAGATGTGGTGGACTATGGAGTCAGGCTCTATTCGATTCAGAAAGTGCATCGAGTTGAACTCCTCACGGATCTAGGGTGGGCTTGTTACAATTTGGGTGGAGGGAGTTCGAATATTTACGCCCGAGTTTGGCATGATCCCCTTTCTGGGCCTCAAGTCGAGGGCAAAGAAAACTATAAAATGAGAGTTCAAGAAGTGATCAATCGGACCGTCCGGCCAATTGCTTTTATTGAGCAAGCTAATCTGGCTGTTCGCTCTAATCAATGGGTGTTCAAGGGACAAAGTGCCTTGCCACAGTCGGTTGAGGTTGAGCTTGAAATCAGTGAGTCTAGTCCGAATGCTTTGACAGCACCGGCTCAGCTTAAGATGAAAAGGAAGCGCCTGGAGGCTCTCGTTGACGCCCCAGCGGAGACGATCGAGTCATCTTCGATTGAGATGAGTTGTAGTCGGACTCGGACTGATCTGTCGCTGGATATGGAGTAAAACCAAAGAGTCCTCGAGTGCTGAAGATCGTTTTCGGGGTATTCTATGGAAGGGTTCCATGCCTCGAAAACGTCTTCTTGAGGGCTTTAATACCTTATCAATCTTCTCTGGATAATAATGTCCTATCGTGGTAGGCTCGCTCAGCTTTTCTCTAAAATCCTTTAAATTGTGAGTTCACCATGAGTTCAGAAGTTTATCAGTTTTTTGCCACCACAGCCCTCGGAATGGAGCTTCCTTTAGTACAGGAACTTGAGGCCATTGGCGCCCTTTCGTTGCGATCCGTGCGCGCTGGGGTTTACTTTCAAGGTAAGCTCGAGATCGGACTTCGGGCCTGTCTCTGGTCGCGAATCGCGAATCGCATTCTTCTTCCTTTGAAAACTTTTCGGGCGGAAAATCCAGACCAGCTCTACGGGGGGGTCCGCACCATTCATTGGACTGATCATTTAACGACCGAGGATACTCTGGCTGTCGATTTTTCGACTTCCCAATCGCAAATCACTCATTCTCATTTTGGTGCTTTGAAGGTGAAGGATGCGATTGTCGATCAATTTAGAACGTTGCAGGGCTCCCGACCCTCCGTCGATCCGGGCAGGCCGAGCGTGCGAATTAATGTTTATCTGTTTCAGGACGAAGCCACGGTGAGTATCGATCTCTCGGGAGAAAGTCTGCATCGCCGAGGGTATCGGCAAGAAGGTGTCGCCGCGCCTCTCAAAGAGAATTTGGCGGCTGCGCTTCTTAAGACGGCAGGCTGGCCTAAAGATCCGTCCTGGGCGTTCTTGGATCCGATGTGTGGTTCGGGAACCCTTCCGATTGAGGCGGCCTGGATGGCTTCCAATCGGGCTCCGGGGCTGACTCGGGATTATTTTGGATTTTTGGGCTGGCAAGGCCATGTGCCGACGCTCTGGAAGCGTCTTCTTGAGGAGGCCCGGGATTTGGAGATTCGTGACCGAAAAAAGCTTCCTGCCATCGTCGGATATGATCAAGATTTCCGAGTAGTCCGAGTAGCCTTAGAAAACGTTGAGAGAGCGGGATTGCGGGGGAAAGTTCATATTGAAAAGCGCGAGCTGAGCTCTTGTGAGCGAATTGCTGAGGCAGGTCTGTTTTTGGTGAATCCTCCTTATGGAGAGCGACTGGGAGAGGTCGAGACTCTGAAGCCCCTGTATAAAACTATGGGTGATATCCTTAAACAGCGATTTAAAGGATGGGAGGGCTTTATTTTTACGGGGAGTTCGGATCTCGCCAAGGTCGTGGGTCTTAAGGCAGCTCGGCGTCATGTCCTGTTTAATGGGCCCATCGAGTGCCGCCTTTTGCACTACCAACTTTATTAATCCAGCTTTGTTCCTCGGTTAAAATCTGGTAAATCAATTTCTATGGAACACAATACGAGCTGGGTTGGAGAGTCTGCCATTGACCGTGAGTCGGAGATCCGTTTGACGCAAATGGCAGAAAAGGACGATGTCATCTCGAATCGGGTGGAGGGGGTGAAGTTCATCCTCATTGTGCTTTCCTCCCGTGGGATGGTTTACGATATCGAGTCGCTGAGGCAAAAAGTCCTCTTGTCTTACCCGGATTCAGTCGTATTTTTTCAAACGACTGATGGCAAGCCGGTGGGTGCTGTGGCGCCGAAAATGGTGGATCTCCTGATTGATTTTACAGGTCCCCGTCAGAGGCAAGGCATGTTTCACGCTTTTTCTCTCAGGAGAAGAGCTCGGTTTGTCGTGGGAAGAAATGCCGGGATGTTTCGAAAAAAAATCTACCATCGCATTTACGATGAGATGTCTGACGGCGGCAATATCCCCGAGGAAATTCTTAAAAAAGAACGATTCGTCCAAAAGCAGGTACTCAATCTAGCGGGTATCGCCTTTGTTCAGGCGGGCGATGTTCCACCTGATTTGGGAAAAGAGATTGCCCTCGATCTCCCAGGGATGAAGGGTCTCGTTTAGTTTTACTTTTAAGGTTTTTGAGATGAATAAAGTCGAAGTACCCAGCTCACCCTTTTGGAAACTTGCAGAAAAAGTTTTTGACGTCCTTTGTTCGCTCAAATTAGCTGTTTTGGTCATCCTTACACTGGCCATTGCCTTGGGGACGGCGACGTTTTTGGAGTCCCTCTACGATACTCCCACCGCGCAGTACTGGGTCTACCGGGCACGCTGGTTTGAAGTGAATTTGGCATTGTTGGGCGTGAATATTTTTTGTGTGGCCGTGAGTCGGGTTCCTTGGAGGCTTCGGCATACTCCCTTTTTATTGGCACACCTTGGGATTATTCTGCTGCTCGTGGGCTCCTGGGTCACTCAGCGAAAAGGAATTGATGGCAATCTGAGAGTGACTGAAGGGGATGCTGAAAGTGTGGTCGAGCTCGATCAGGCCTCCCTCGTCGAGGTCGATCAGGAGCGAGTCTACTCGATGCCTGTCCCCTGGATTCCGCCGGGAGTAAAATTCAATCCGATTACTACCTCCTCACATTATTTTCCGATGCCGTTGACGATCGATCAGTGGGTCTCTCACGCCGATCCGGAAGTGTCCTTTATCCCTCGCTCAGATGCAGAGCCTGCGCAAAAGACTAGGGCTCTGAGACTTCGCGTCACGGGTGGCCCGATGAAGATTTCTCAGGAAATTTGGCTTTGGGAAGGTGCGCCGCAATGGCAGGACGTCCAAGCAGGACCGGCGCGATTTTTTATCTACCGGAAAAAAATTCCAAACGAAGGTCGACCTGGCCCCTGGTTTGGGATCGAGTCCAAAGACGGAGGTTTGGCCTACACAGCCAAGTCCTCTGATGGCAAATGGCTTCGTGGATTTCTGAGCGAACGTGACGGAATTTTGGGAAAAGTGATCCATCCGGGATGGAAAGGGGACGTGACCCTGACGGTGGAGAAATGGATTTCTGACGCTAAAATTCAAGTCGACTATCGACCTTCACGGATTCAATACGGGGCTCAGGCTCCGAGTTCAGCGATTCATGTGGTGGGAACTCAAGGCGAATCCGTATGGCTGGGACTCGGGGAGCGAGCGGTTCTCCACTCAGGCGACAAGGACATTAGTCTAGGATATTTTCCAAGACGCGTGGTTCTGCCTTTTGCAGTTCGTCTCGATCGATTTGAGGTGGAGCATGACCCAGGCACCTCGCGAGCCGCCGCCTATTCATCTCAGGTAACGGTGGTAGGAAGAAATGTGGATCAGAAGGCGACGATTAGTATGAACGAGCCTTTAAAGATGAATGGTTATTCGATCTATCAAGCGAGCTACGAAGATGGAGAGCCTCGGCCGATCACCTCGATCTTTTCAGTCAATCAGGATCCTGGTCGATTTTTGAAATATTCTGGCTCGCTTCTCATTGTTTTGGGATCGGTTCTCTTGTTTGCTACGAGGTATAAGAAAAAATGAGGTTTGTCCCCATGCGTACGATTCGTTTGCTATTGTTTGTCCTCTGTCTTTTTCCTTGGTTCGCTCAAGGAGCTGATCCAATTCCCCATTCGAACTGGTCTTTTCGACAGGTGGGATTGACTCCGACTTTGAGTGGCGGAAGGCTCAAGCCCTTTGACTCCTTTGCTCGCGAGACGGTCTTGTTTGAGACTGGTTCTAGAAAATTTGAAAAATGGGATCCCGTGGATTTGATTTTTTCCTGGATCGCGTTTCCTACCTATTGGGAGTCGCGGCCCTGGATTAGGATTTCAAGAGACGATGTGCGAAGACAACTGGGGCTAGACGAGGTGAGAACGGTTTATTCGCCTGAAGAGCTGCTTAAGAATTCAAGTTTAGTGCAGTACGCCGACCAAATCGAACGTAAGGACCCAGGTTCCCTTCCTCCCGGCGCGAGTAAAAATAATCCGAGAGAGCAGGAACTTAAGGGAGTGCTCGAAAAAATTAGTCTATTTCACGGCCTGATTACTGGGCAAAGCTGGCTTCTCATTCCGAAGGCTCTGCCCGAGGGTTGGGGGAGCTTACTAGAGCATAATCCCCAGGCTCTACCGATTCAAAAGCATTTTATTCAGCTCTTGAAAGCCTACCAGACGGGAGATCAAGGCGAGTTTGAATCCGTCTCACAGCTACTTCGGCATCAGGTCGAGGGCGCAGTGCCCGGATTTGATGCTCACACCCGTCACGTTTTGGAGGCTGAGAATCTTTACCACCGAATGCGGCCGTTTCTGATGGCTTGGGTTTTTTACCTCGTTTCCGCAGTGGCTTGGGGCTTGAGTGCGGTACTTAAGAATAAGAGGGCATTAAAGGCAACCGTCAGGTTTGCCTACGCTACGTCGGCTCTTGCAGTGCTGAGTCACATCGTAGGGTTTGCTTTGAGATGTTTCATCGCAGGTCGTCCTCCCGTAACTAATATGTATGAGTCTGTTGTTTGGGTGAGTCTCGGAGTCGTCGTTTTTGCGTGGATCTTGTACGGACTCCAGCGACAAACGATCTTGCTTTGCGTGGCGCATTTCTTGGCCTGCTTTGGTTTGGTGGCGGGGGACGCGGCTCCGGCAATTTTGGATCCATCGATCAATCCCCTAGTCCCAGTTTTGCGAAGCAACTACTGGCTCACCGTTCATGTGCTCACGATTACCTTGGGTTACGCAGCTTTTGCTCTTACCTTTGGACTCGCTAATGTTGCACTTTTTCAAATTGCGAGGCGCGCAGCTAAACAGAAAATCCTGGCGGTCAATCAGCTCACTTACCGTGCCATGCAGTTTGGTGTTGTGTTCATTGCTGCTGGCACGATTCTGGGCGGAATTTGGGCTGATTATTCCTGGGGTCGATTCTGGGGCTGGGACCCAAAAGAGGTTTGGGCGCTCATCACCTTACTTTGTTATCTCGTGATCCTTCATGGTCGATACACTAGCTGGATGGGCCAATTTGGATTTGCTGTCGGATCTGCCGTGAGTTTTATGTCTGTAGTCATGGCCTGGTACGGCGTGAACTTTATCTTAGGTGTCGGGCTTCACTCCTATGGTTTTTCGACCGGCGGCACCCCTTGGGTTCTCGGATTTGTCGCTATTGAACTGGCCTATGTCGCAGCGACGGCCCTCGTGCATTACCGGCGAACTCCAGCACGGGGTTGACTTCGAACAGAGACTTAGTTATCCACTCATCCTTTGAAAGGGAAGGTGTGTTTTGCAATACCGGCGTTGCCTTGGGTTGATTTTTGTTGGGTTCCTGCTGATGAATTTGCACTCCTCTTTCGCGTTTGCCATGAGACCGCCCATTGCTGAAAAACAACCCTCGGTCAGTAAACTTCATGGTGAGGTCCGAACCGATGCATTTGCGTGGTTAAAAGATACAAGCGAGGTCAAGAATCCGAAGATTCTATCTTATCTCGATGAAGAGAATGCCTACACAGACCATCAGATGAAAGATATGACTAGTCTCCGAGAGCAACTCTATGCCGAGATGCTCAGCCGAGTCAGAGAGGATGATGAGGCTGTTCCGTATAAAAAAGGAAACTACGATTATTACTCCGTTACTGAAAAAGGCAAGGAGTACCCAATCTACCTCAGGAAGAAAGTGGATTCAAACTCTCGACCTGAAGTGGTTCTAGATCTCAACACTCTTGCGACAGGTAAAGAGTTTATCAGTTTGGGTCTGATCAAGGTAAGTCCAGATGGTCGGACTCTAGCCTATGGCTTAGATTTTGATGGATCCCGTCATTACGATATTTTTTTCAAGGATCTCGCGACCGGAGCCCAGCTGGATTTTATACCGGCTATGAGCGATGAGTTTGCTTGGGCAAATGATAGTCGAACTTTATTCTATGCATCCTATAGCGAGTCAATGCGGCCGAATCGAATTTATCGCCACAAGATCGGCACGAGCTATGAAGCTGATCAAATGATCTTTCAGGAATCAGACGAGAAGTTTGATGTCAGTATCGAGCGCGTACGGAGTGGCGGATATATTCTTTTGAGTTCAGCGAGTAAAAGCACCACTGAAGTCTGGTTTATCGATGCCGATCATCCAGATGCGTCGCCTCAAGTGATTGAGCCAAGAAGAGCGGGACATAGCTATTATGTGGATCACCGACTGAACCATTTCTTCATTCGGACGAACGACCGAGCGCCTTTATTTAAAGTCGTCATGGCTCCGGTTTCTTCTCCTGGCTTAGCGAATTGGTTGCCATTTTTTCCTGAGCAATCCCATGTTCCTATTGAAGATATTAATGTGTTTGAGGATTTCGTTGTTCTTTCGGTAAGAGAGGCTGGGCTCACTGAGCTGAAGGTTCTTGATTTTCGGAATCTAACAAAGCAAAAAAATATTCGTTTTCCAGATCTGACCTATACGGTTTCTGTCGGTGATAATGCGGAGTTTTCGACTCCCTTTCTCCGTGTGGATTATCAAACCTTAGGGAGGCCTGAGTCTGTTCTGGATTTTGATATCAGGACCCAGCAGCTGCGACTGCAGAAACAGATGCCAGTGCCAGAGTTTAACGCCGATGACTACCAGACGGACCGCATTTTTGCGAAAGCAGCGGACGGGAAAATGATTCCCATTTCGCTGGTTTACAAAAAGGGCTTCAAAAGAGATGGGAGTCACCCCTTTGTACTAGTCGGTTACGGGGCGTACGGAGTACCCTATGATCCCTTGTTTTCGCAGTCCTTGATTAGTCTTCTGAGTCGGGGGTTTGCCTATGGGATCGCACATGTACGGGGGGGCGGAGAATATGGAGACCCCTGGTATTTTGATGGGAAGCTATTTAATAAAAAAAATAGCTTCACGGATTTTGTGACGTGTGCTGAGTACCTCATTGAGCAGGGGTACACTCAAGCCAAAAAACTAGCGATCCACGGTAGGAGTGCTGGAGGATTGCTGGTGACCGCTGCGATGAATTTGAGGCCCGACTTATTTAAGTCCGTGATTGCAGGTGTCCCATTTGTCGACGTGATGAATACGATGTTGGACGAGACCCTTCCCTTGACTGTCGCTGAATATGAAGAATGGGGAAACCCCAATGATCGAGAGGCATACCGCTATATCCAGTCCTATGCCCCCTACGAGAATATTCAGAAGGCGGATTATCCAAATCTTCTACTCATGACGGGTATCCATGACAACCGAGTTCCGTATTGGGAGCCTACAAAGTTTGCAGCCAAACTCAGAGCTGAGAAGACTGATTCGAACCTGGTTCTTCTTAATGCAGGGATGGATGCAGGGCACGGTGAACCATCGGGACGCTACACTCAACTTCGTGAACGCGCATTCATCTATGCCTTTTTGTTAAAAACATTAGGGATGGCTGAGGCCGACTGACTTTTCTCTGCGTTTTACGATAAGGCCAACGACCGAGTTACTCTAGCTAGGGCCTTGCCTTGGATAGGAAAAAGTCTATTCTCGCTGCCGTCATCAAGAAGCGCTCCCTTTTTCGGTAGAGAGGCGGGGTGAGGGGGCGGAGCTTCTCCGATCGTATCACGAAATCCCAGAGTACCGGTTCTTTCTGACTAAAGCTGTCGGGATTCTTTTGCGCCCATTCGGGCAAATACTCCAGAGGGCGTGGGGGGATGATTTTTGGGAAATCGACTTTCTTGAATTGAAACGTGTGGGCGCGAATGCGATACTGACCGAACTTGGAGTTATGACCGGGTGGGAGTCGTTCCAGACGGTCTATTTCGACCAACCGCATGAGCTGTTCCTTCCAGGAATGGGTCCAACTCTCAATTTGAGTAGGTGACCCATTGACGAGAAGCTCGAAAGAGTGCTCTCGGATGAATTGGCCGGGCTTGGGGCTAAAGTAACCTCCGCGTATCGAGTGAGTTTTGGGCATCTGAGAGGGAGCGCTAACGATCGACGTTTTTGAGTCCGGATACTTTCCCTCACGGATTTTAAATTGGCGGATTTGGATTTGGGCCTCTTTTGCACTTTCAATGACCTGTGTTTTGAGTTCTTGCAGGAGTGGAGAGAAGGGAATCCTCTCGTAAATCTTAAGGCCAGAGATCGTGCGAGCCTGTTTAGTTAAGTCAAATTCATCGACTTTTTGGTTTCGGATCAAAAGGTCGAATTCATTGTAGAGGTTTTCCAAATGGTAGCGGAGGGATCGTCGTTGAGCGTCAGAAAGATTTTGAGACTGAGTTGCGGTGCGAGTGGCTTGGCTCGGAGAAGAGGAGAGCAAGATGGCCAATGCGATTGTAGCGATGCAGGAACTGACTTTTTTGAGGCTCATCTATTACGTTCCTTTTCTAAATTTTTAAAACCCTGCCCAACTCTTTTCTAATCAAGAAACTATGGGAGTCAATTTTAATCATCTAAATGCACAGCAGCGAGAAGCGGTTCTTCACCCGATGGGGCCATTGCTCGTGTTGGCTGGCGCTGGGAGCGGCAAGACCAGTACGATGGCTTACCGCATCGCGCATTTGATTGCGGATCGTCATATGCCGGGGCATGCCATTTTGGGACTTTCATTTACGAATAAAGCTGCGGTGGAGCTTCGGGAGCGGGTGACGAAGCTGGTTCAGCAGAGTGCGGGTAAAAAAGCATCCCGAGGTCTCAAGATTACGACCTTTCACAGTCTTTGTGCGCGGCTCCTTCGAGCACATTCGGATCAGATCGGGTTTCAGAATAATTTTACGATCCTCGATCAAAATGATCAGCTCGACGTGCTCAAGCAAGTACTCAGGAATATTCGTCTCGATGATCGCAAATTTGATCCTCAGGTGATTCTTTTTGAAATCGGACAGGCTAAGAATCGATTTCTCTCTCCTGAGCAAGCAGAGGAGTTTTTCTTAGAGTCAGGCCGCCTTGCATCAGACTACGCGTTAGCTGCAGTGGCGAGCTTTCAAAAGTATCAGGACCAGCTCAAAGTTCTCAATGCAATGGATTTTGATGATCTGATTTTTCAGACTGTCCATCTATTGGAATCTCAAGAGGATGTCCGAGAGCAATATAATTTAATGTTCAGGCACGTCTTGGTAGATGAATATCAAGATACCAATCCAGCTCAATTCAAAATTTTACAGCTTCTCACCCAGCGACAGCAAAATATCTGCGTCGTTGGAGATGATGATCAATCGATTTATTCTTGGCGAGGAGCAGATCCGGCGCATATTTTAGGGTTTTCTCATCATTATCCAGCCGCTCACACGATTGCTTTAGAGCAGAACTATCGGAGCACTTCGCGAATTCTAGAGGCGGCTAACAGCGTCATCGAGAAAAACAAACAACGCTATCCTAAGAAGCTTTGGTCCGACCGAGGGGTGGGAGAGCCCTTAACCGAAGTGGTACTCGAGGAGGATCGAGCTGAGGCAGAATTTGTAGCAGAGGAAATTTTGAGACGCACTCGTGATCAGAACTTCAAGTGGAAAGATTTTGCGATTCTTTATCGATCTAATTCTCAGTCGAGAGTGTTTGAGGAGGCCTTGAGAAGAAATGTGATCCCTTATCACATCGTGGGGGGGCTTTCTTTCTTGGAGCGTAAAGAAGTCAAGGATGTCCTCGCCTACTGGCGTTTGATTGTCAATCTGAAGGACGACGCATCGCTCAGGCGGATTATTAATTGGCCCGCACGTGGAATTGGAAAAGGCTCGATCGAGAAGCTGGGAAGTCATGCCTTTGAGAATCAGATCCCCGTGTTCGATGCATTAGGCGAGGCGAGAGAGTTGACCCCGAAGTCGGCATCCGCAATTCAAGGGTTTTGTGACCTCATTCTTCGGCTTAAGGAGGATCTAGATTCTTCGCCTGCCACCTCCGAGGCTGTCTCGCTTTGGGCGAAGCGATCTTTGGAAAGGATCCAGAGCAAGAAGGCAATCGAAGAAGAATGTGATGACCCAGTTCAGGCAGGAAGAAAATGGGAAAACGTCGAGGAGTTGGTGCACTCTGTGGGTCAGTTCCAACTGCGCCTCGATGATCCGATCGAAGAGCTCAATGCACCGTCGACCACAGGGACTCAGTTACTGCGAGAGTTTATTAATCGCATGACCCTGGAAGCTCAAGAGGCAGAGAAGGATAAAGATCAAGACCCAGACACTCAGAAAAATAAGACGACCCTTTTGACTCTTCATGGCGCCAAAGGGCTCGAGTATCCAGTGGTTTTTTTAGTGGGCTTTGAAGACGGTTTTCTGCCGCATCGTCGAACGATCGACGAGGCGACTGATCTCAGTGAGGAGCGACGGCTCTGTTATGTAGGCATTACCCGAGCCCGAGATCATCTTTTTATCACTCGGGCTAAAAATCGCATTCGATTTGGAAAGCCGGTACCCAGAAATCCGAGCCGATTTTTAGAAGAAATACCTTCCGATCTAATCGTGCGGATCGATCATTCTTCGTCTCCTGATCTCAGTTCAAAAGCTGCAAAGGAAGCTCACGAGGATAAGGTGAAAAACTACCTCGCCGATATACGTGCCCAGCTCACGAAATAAATCTGATTTTTCTGCTGCAAGAAGGTTAGCTTGACCTGTGAAACAAGGAACGGAGAAGTCTCCATCTGCGGTTGGCTTTGAGGTTAGGATGATTTTCTATCCATTTGGATAGCTCCGAGCGCTCGGTCAACGAAACGATTTGGGCTGGGGTCTGGTTTAACTGGTTTTTTAAAAGAAAAAGATCGGGAGCGCGCTCCGCTAAGAGGGCTAAGACTTGATCAGCACCACGAGCCGCGCCGATATGCGCTAAGGTGTTGCCGACTGGGTCGGTTTCTTGAAAAAGATTTGGGTGAGATTCAGCGATTTTGATCAAGCAATTTGCACAATCGACACCTGCAGCTAAGAGTGCTGGTGTGAATCCTGCGCGATCTTTTTGTGTGAGAGATTCGGGTGCGAGGCGGGCGATTTCAGCCAGAACTTCGGGTTGTTTAAAACTTGCTGCAAAGTGAGCAGGTAAAGAGAGATCGCCACTCGGCTCAAAAAGTCGAGCGGGAGCTCCTTCGTTTACTCTCAGGTAAGTTAGAAAAGAATCGAGGCTCTCGGTTGCAGCTAAGAAGTGGAGTGGAAAAAAAGTTTCCTGCGAAGTATTCGCTTCGGTGAACTCGGGAGGGAGATCTGCTGAGACAAAGAACGCGCTGCACGGTTCGCTAGTACCGCAGGAACGAATGTAGGTTAGTTCTCCTGGATTGCGAAGGATCCCACGAGCCAGAAGGGTCGCATCAAACCATCCGTCGTGTTTTTCGCCCCAGCTGTTAATGACCTTCCATTCCGATCGACAGTTTTCTGGGTTTTCGTTTGAACAGATAATACGGCTTCCAACAATGATAGCCTCATGGCCACTCGTGCAACGGTTGAGAGGATCTTCGGATGCACAGAAGCCGAACGCGATGGGTAGAGGGGTGGCATGAGAGTCCTGTTGTAGCAGGAATTGGACTTCACGAATTAAAATAATTTCTCGAGACCACTGAGGATGTGCCTCTAAAAGTCGACTCACCTTTGGCGAGAGGGGATCAAAAATATGAACGTTGTATTGAGCTGGTTGGACTTTGCTCTGTGTGGGGTTGAGAAGTGGGTGAGGCCATTTTATGGGCAGGGGGTGGTCTGGGGCCTGTTTTTTGAGTTGCTCTCGACGGAGTGAGTAGATTTTTTGAAGATTGATCCCAAAGTTTTTAGGTTTTTCGAGTGGGTTTTCTAGGGCTATTTCCTGACCACTAATCTTCTTGAGAATAATCGCGGAATGTCCACCCTCTCTGAGCTCTTGTTCAGAACCGCGCAGGATGACGTCGAGAAGTGAAAGGTGATCTTTCTCTAACGAAGTCGTGAAGTAGTGGAACTGCAGTAGAAAATAAGCGGCGCTCCCATAGCAGGTGGAGGCTTTTCCTTGGTTTGGTAGGGTTTCGCGATCAAAAAATCGAATTTCGGTTTGATGACGGATTGCTTCAGATTGCGGATCGAGCTTATTTTTTTTAAGGTAGGACGATTGAGCAAAAGAAAAAATTGAGTTCTGGATGAGGATAAGTTGAATCGTGAATAGTAAAAATATTAGATTTCTCATAAAAATACTCTGGGAGCTTAAGTATCACAATTTCAGACAAAAATCAGCTAGGGCATTGATTTATGTAGTAGCTTTTTTAAACTTAAAAAGTTAATAAAATAAAAAAATAAACTCAATTAGTAGTAATTCTATTATTTATTCGATTTTTATTTATTTGTGTCACTGAGCTCATTAGACTGAGGGGGAGGTTTTTTATATGTTGTGCCGCTTGGTTCTGGTTGTGTTTTTGAGTGCGAGCTTTTTTCCTGACTTTGTTTTAGCTGGAAATTCTCATGGAATCCCTTTTGGAAACTCCCAGAGTAACAAGTCGCCTGTCTGGTGGAAACGCCTGGCTGCGCGGCCTCCTGTTCAGCACCCTGCTCCGACCGATTCGATCGCAGGTCTTGCGAGAAACTCCCGGCATTATGGCTCGATCGCTCCTGTGACCCCGATTTTTGAGGAGGAGGATCCCCTGGCGAATCCTCCGAGGTCAAAAGCTCCGTGGACGAGTAAGTCGAGTTTAAGTTTGAGTGTAGAGTCTCCCGTTCATACGTTTGATCCGGCAGCGTATCACAGGGTTGAGAGTCCAGGGTTTCGTCCGAACCGTCCGCTGACTGGTTTGGAAGCTTTTCCGCTCCCTCGAGTTGCCCACTCGACCCAGGTCTCGCGCCCTTCAAGGAGTGCTGCGAAGGCGCCTCAGGACTCCTTCAGCGAGGCGCCCACTGCGCGACCTCATTTGGTGATTCCGGAGGATTCTAAAAAAACGGGAATCAAGAAAATTACAAAATCAGAGTAGCTACTCAATCACCTCGGGTGAGCCCTCCACCCGTGAAGCGTTACGATCGCCCCGAAGTTGCGAGCCGAGCAAGATGTCGCCTCGTTGGATCGGTTGTTCAGTGCGATACCTTGCGCGCTTTTTACCATCTTGGCCGCAAGTAAAGAATTCCAGATCTCGGCCCTCAGCGTGGGCAGGGCTGACGAGGCGGTGCCTTTGGTTCTCCGGCATTCTTTTTAGTGCTGGAAGGATTTCTTCTCGGCTGCGACGAGTTCTCATCACTACAAGGTAGCTAAAAGGCAGGGATTTGCGATCGAGCCCGGCCAGGGAGTCGAGTTTTCTGAGGTAAGGAGGGCGCCACCAGGTGACTTCTTCGTGGCACCAGTCGTCTGGATTTTCCAGGGCGCCACAAGTTTGATGGCCAAGGCAGGGGAGTAATATCTTAAAATCATCTCGCTTTCGTTTTTGCAGCTCAATCAGAAGAGCCTTTCGCAGTTCTAAAATTTTTCGAGACTGAAGTCGGAGAGCGGGCTCCATGAGGATGACTAAGCCCTCCTCTTCCAGGTGTTCTTGCCAGGAATCCAAAAGCAGCGGGGCTAGGTCTTGGGGTGAAATTTCGAGTTCATTGAGATAGTAGCTCATGAGCCAGAGGTTAAACACCGGGGCGCTCTTGGGGAGAAAGCCTCGCTTAAGGTCAATCTTGCGGTGAAAAGTCCGGATGCCCCAGTCTAACTTACCGAGGCTTTGGGTGTAAGTCTGTGCCCAGCGGGATCCTAGCTCCAATATCGCTTGATCTTGCTCAATCAGTGCCCATTGGGCCGATTGAGGCGCTTGGATGCTAGCGAAGGTCTCCCCGGCGGCAATGCCACAGAGGCCCGACGCGGGGCCCGCACCAAATTCAATTCCGTGGAGGCGCTTGGGTTTCCACTGAAATCCCAATCTCGCAAGCTCCGCCCAGATCGATGCCATCCTGAAGAGGTTGCAGGGCATAAAATACAGGAAGTAGGCGAGCCTCAGGTTTTGTGGGTTGGAGCTGTCTTTCCAGTAAGCAGGCAGGCTGCTTGCCTGGCTTTTGTCTTCACGATTATAAAGCTGTGAGAGCTTGAGAATATGCGGGATGACGGCTCGTGAGAGGAATCGATTGGACCCAAGAGAGGTCTCTTCTGGGAGGAGTTTTTCTTGATTGATAAAGTCGGAAATAAGGCGCTCAAATTCGCTCCCAAAGGCCAAAGACAAAGACTCAGGTACTTTCATTCCTCCTTAGTACCACAACTGAGCAAACACTGTAGCCTTTGTTCTCGGGCTGCGTTAGCTTGGGTGGGGCATGCGGTCGCGTTGTAAGATTCTCATTTTAGCAGAGCCAGTCAGTGCCGAGGTAATTAGCCAGAGGCTCAAGGCCTTGGGTTATGAAACTGTTTTACAGTCGGCCGTCGGACTTTCTCGTCTTCCCCCGGTAGGGGACCCAGAAAGTTTAAGAACGTTGAAGGACGCCTTCATTCAGTTTGCTTCGCAAATCGCTTCTCAGCCCGGCAGTATTGGGATGGTTCATCCAGGAGTATCTGCATGGGCCGAGCGTCCAGAGCTCATTCCGCTTGCTAGGCGCCTTGACTTGCGGGTGATTGGACCGCCTGCGCGAATTCAATATCTATTTGGAAATCAACTTCACCTCTTAGTGGAGGCTGAGAAATTGGGAGTGCCCAATCTGATTCAGACTTCAGACCCCATGTACACCGTGCGCGAGCTCGAGGAGTTTTTGACTCAAAGTGGTCAGAAGTTTCCATTTGTTCTCCGCGCTGCGCGAGGCGGAGGGAGTTTGAGCAGTATCTTGGTCCGGGATGAAACCTTTCTCCAAGCTCAGTTACCGATTTGGTTTGATCAGCTTCGCCGTAGTCTCGGCGAGGTTATTTTTATTTTAGAGAAGTACGTCGAGGGAGCTCGCCAAGTTTTGGTCCCCTTTGTTCGTTTTCGGAATGGCAGAATTCAGCTTTTCCCCGCTTCGGATGTCTCCCTTCAGAGCCGCCACCGAAAACTGATCGAGTTTTGTCCTGCTCATTCGATCGAACCCGAAGCGCAGACTCTCTTAAGGAAGTGGACCGCTCATCTGATTGAGAGTTTTGATTACGTTGGGCTGGGTCATTTTGAATTTTTAGTGGATGTGTCTCGAGTTTTTCTTAAGTCAGGTGCGGCCCGCCTCAATACGGGCTTTCATCTTTGGGAGGAAATCGCTGGAACCAATGCTCTCGCTTGGCAAATGGCGGCGGCAGACCTTCAGGCCATTCATCCAGAAGCTCCTCCGGAAATCGCTTCACGAGATCGTTCGAGGCAGGGCTTGATGGTGAAGATTCTTTGTGAAGATTCTCCACTTCTTTTGCCTCGCCCTGGGACAATATTCGAAAGCTCATCCCCAGTTCAGAGCGCTCAGGACGCCACAGCACTTCAGTTTTTTCAAAATTATAAAACGGGAGAAAAAGTAGATCCCCAGGACTCCGGATCTCTTGCTCATCTTTTTGCGTTTGCCGAGAGTTTTGAGCAGGTGATTAGCCTAGGGCAAAGCGCTCTGGAGAAACTTTGGTTTGCTGGGTCGCTCAATACGAATGAGAAATTTATTTCAGAACTCATGAGTCATCCTTGGGTGCAGGAGGGGATTTTTCATTCCGAATTTGTGGACGATGAGTTCTTACCCGCCTGCCACCCTCCCCAAGGCCTTGCGCCGGTTTTAACTCAGGCATTCTTAGATCATCCATTTTGGCGCACAGAGACTCAGGCGTCTGTTTGGTTTGTTAATGACCGCAGAGTAGTTTTGGATGCTGAAAGGTCCTCCTCTTGGCGATGGGTGAAATCGCCCTTGTTCTGGTTTGATCAGGCATTTCCGGGGGTTTCTGGGGAGATTGAGTACTCGGGTTTGATTTATCGTATTTGTGTCTATCCAACGGCTCAAGCTAGATGGAATGTCCGAGTGGGGCAGTGGTTTTTTTCCCTGAAGAGTACACGGGCGGCTTCGTCTTTGTCGACGGCTCCGTTGGGGCCCGGTGCGCGCCAGGAAAGAAGAGTTGCAAAACTTCTGGCTTTGATTTCTGGACGAGTAGAAGCCCTTTTGTTTCGCGAAGGGGCAGTGATCAGTGCCCATGAACCCGCTTTGATGTTGGAGTCTTTGGGGGTTTTTGTTCCGCATGCCCTACCTGTGAATATTCGGGTGACTCGATGGAGCGTGGGTGCTAATGATCGAGTGATTACCGGTCAGATCCTTGCAGAAATCGAAATTTTGACTCCTTAAGAGTGGAGGTTTTTATGCCAAGTTATCAGCGTCAGGTTGAAGTTCCCGGTCGTACATCCCAGGAGCTTTATGATCTCATCGCTCAGGATATTGAAAATTTTCTCTCTCAATCCCCGATTGGAAAATTTGATGTGGAGAGAGATCCGGGCCGAAAGGAAGTGCGAATTCGCGGAGCTATTTTTTCCGCGACCTTAGTGTGCCAAGATTCTCGGATGGAGCTGAATGCAAAGTTGAGTCTTCTTGCGATGCCGTTTCGCTCGCAGCTGGATGAAGGAATTAATCGCTGGCTGTCTAAGACTTTCAATTTGACGAACTTCACCTGATCGAGCACTCTGGGGAGTATGGGGGCTCATGATAGAAATCAGTCCGAATCAGGCCAGGGGCAGGCTTCGTCGGGAGTATTGAAGGCAGCCGGCGCTATGGGGGCTGCTACCTTTCTAAGTCGGATCATGGGGCTGATTCGAGAACAGGTTTTTGCTTATCTTTTTGGTGCCGGAAATATGACCGACGCCTATCAGGTCGCTTTTAGAATTCCTAATTTATTACGGGATCTTTTTGCAGAAGGTGCGATGAGCGCCTCTCTGGTGCCGACTTTTACCCGAGCGAGGCATGAAGAGGGAGAGCTCAGGGCTTGGAGAGTGGCGGGGCTCGTGTTTCGTGTTCTTTTTTGTTTTGTCGGGCTTCTCTCTGTCGTGGGTATTTTCTTTGCGCCGGAGTTGGTCAATCTCTATGCTTCTGCATTTCATTCGGTTCCAGGTAAGTTCGAGCTCACGGCTCGAATGACGAGAGAAATGTTTCCATTTTTTCCCCTGGTCGCGCTCGCAGCCGCTTTTATGGGGATTCTCAATGCTTGCGGAGTCTTCTTTTTGCCGGCTTTTGCATCCGCCCTCTTCAATTTGGCTTCGGTGGGGATCGGAGTAGTTCTGGCCCGTGTTTTTTCGATTTGGGGAAGTCGTTGGGGAGTTCATCCGATCGAAGGGATGGCTCTTGGAGTGGTAGTGGGAGGTGCGGTTCAGGCCTTTTGTCAGTTGCCGAGTCTCTACCGCCGGGGCTATCGTTGGGTCTCTAAACGTCAAGAAGATCCCATTTGGTACCGAGACGATCGATTGAGAAAAATGCTTTGGATGATGGTGCCAGGGACGATTGGCCTAGCTGCTACTCAGGTTAATCTTCTTGTGAACACAGTGCTCGCTACATCTCAGGGACCAGGAGCCGTATCCTGGCTCAATTATGCTTTTAGACTTATGCAGTTTCCGATCGGCATTTTTGGGGTTTCGCTGGCTTCCGCGACTTTGCCGAAAATCTCCGAGCAGTGGGTGAGGAGGGATTATTCGTCCGTGAACGAGACGCTCACGCGGAGTCTCAGAATGGTCTTTGCTGTCAACCTTCCTGCTTCTGCTGGTTTGGCGTTTTTGGGATTTCCCATCATTGAGCTGATCTTTCAGTATGGACGATTTCAGGCCTCCGACGCTCAGGCCACGGCTTGGGCATTGGCGATGTACGCTGTCGGTCTGGCTGCTTATTCTGCAGTGAAGGTCTTGGTTCCTGCTTGTTACGCATTGGGAAACACTCGAATTCCTGTGATTTCGAGTGTTTTGTCGGTCGGGTTGACAATCCTCCTGAACGTTCTGATGGTCAAGCCCCTGGGATACTGGGGTTTAGCGCTTGGGACCTCGATTGCGGCAATTTTTAACTCCGTTTTTCTGCTTGTCGCCCTTTCTCGAATTCTTCTAGAACGGGGGGAGAAGGTTCAATTTAAGGTAATTTTGTCCGGTTTAATGAGTTACTCGCTCTTGGCCGTCACGATGGGAATTTTATGTTATTACTCGCATTCCGGGTTGCGCATCCTTATTTCGGATGCTGCATGGATCGATGGGCTCGGAAAGTCAGGTTTGTGGGTGGCTCGAATGTTTCGAGTTGGGGTGTTGCTAGTGGAAGGGGTTGCCTGGGTGATGTTCTGGAGTTATTTCTTCAAACTTGAAGAATTCCAAATCGCTTTCGATCTTTTTACCAAAAAATTCAAAAATAAGCTGAGTCGGAAACAAACCTGAGCTAAGGTGGGAAGTAAGCATTCCATGAGAGTGCCGGTTTGTACCGACGCGGTCAGATCTATTTTTGTGAGACGAGGGGATTCGATGGCTACTCAGAAAGAAACAGTTCGATTGTTGTGTAGGAGCATTATCACTCGATTGGAAAATAAAAAGTCGATCAGTTTTCCCGCTAGACTGAGGCAAGTGGTTCAAGATGAGGTTTTTGGACTGGTGGGGCCCTTTATCTTGACTGACGAGGACCTCAAGGATCGGACCTTAGCCAAGGTGGGGGCTAAAGCAGAAATGCTGCAGGATTCGGCTTTTACTGATAGTGAACAGTTTCGAGCTGCTAAGGCGGTAGTGAGAAGTAGCTTTGGGCATGATGTTCTGAATGGATTTTATTTCCAGAAGTCGCCCAAAGTCGTAGCTCAGACGATTGTTCAATATCTAATGCGATCCTCCCATATTGATGATGTCTATGAAACGGATGAGGACTTGGAGCATCAGATCGTGGAGACGGTTCAGCACTTCAATCCTGCAGAGCTGCATTAAGATTCTCGGAAAGCGTCGAAGTTTTTTACGGTGTTTAAAAGTTAGATAAAAAAACACCAAAACATGAAAAACGAAAATTATAAGCTCCTGTAATTATTGAGAATAATTGTTAAGAAAAAGTAAATGCTTGGCTTCCTGTTTGCATCACTAGGTAGGTGCATATGCTCAGGCAGTACTTTTTTTTACCTCTCTTTTTTTCTTTTCTAGTCGGGTTGAGGTGGTTTTCGGCGTTGGAGGCAGTTGATGTCTCGAAGTCCGACCCCTCTGTTTCGGCTCAGGCCAGCGTCTCTCAACAATTGCTTCGCCAAGAGTTGATTGAAGACTTGGATCGCCTAGCGTCTTATGAGCATTACTATCATTCTCTCACCGGTCGCTTTACGCTAGTTCTGAATCGAATTGGATTCCAATTCTCCAGTCGTATTCGCGCAGAATATGACATTCGGATTGTGGTTGCCTCGGCTGATTTTTTTCTCCTAAATGCGATTTCAGAAAAAGACGGTAAAATTTTTGACGTCGTTTCTGTCGATCAGGATTTTCAGGTGCACTCCAAATTTGCCCTCCCCAGTCCGAGGCGAGAATACCTGAGGGCGCAGGCATTTAAGCATCTTCGATTACTTCGCGAAGCACCCCAGGGCGTGTCGATTCCAGAGACAGGTATTTATCGTGGATATTTTGAGTATAGCCTGAGGTCCTCATCTTCCCAGGAACTCCATGCTTTTGCTCTCGGGGTTAAATCGCCCGTTGATGGAGATTTGATTGAACTCAGTGCGTCGAGTGATGAAGGCCTAACATTGGAGCTTGAGTCGATTCTGGCAGGTGATCCGGTTGAGCGCTCCTTAGCCCGAGTAGAGGGAGCGGAGGAGGGTCTCTCAGTAGGACAGGAGGCACTCGCGCAGACTATTTTTTTGGGCGAGATGGGACGTTATCCCAAGGACCTCCAAGAGCTTTCTAAGATCACCCGATTTCAACTTCGTTCGGAGGCAGATTCTCGCTCAGGTGATTTAATCCAAGGCGAATCAAAAAGTCCTAACCCAGGGCGCCTGGTAATTGAGCCCATAGAGTAAAGAAGGGCTAGCTTACGCTTGAGTGCTAATTGACAATTTTGTAGTGGGTCGGCTAAACTTAAGGTCCATGGATAGATTGCGCCTGGGAGTTTGTAAGTAGGCCGTACTTAAGCCGAGGGCACAATTAGGAAATTAAAATGGTGGGGCAGTAAAAAAATGGATTTTGAAATGAATATTAGATTAAAGAGCGGAAAAACCGCTAGCCCCGCTGTGATTTTACCCCTTCTGGGGCTTGCTTTGATGACGGGCTGTGCTCACGTGCGCCTCCCGGAGTCAGAGTCTGAGCCGAGAACGGTGAGTGAGGTCCTCAAAAGAGACGCTAAGCAGACTCAAATTACGCCAAGTCATGACTCAGAAGGTCAAGTGATGATTGTGCGGGGAGTTAAGCTCAAAAACACCCATTTTGACTATCCGGTAACGATCAATTCTCATGTCGAGCATTGGATTGATTATTTCTGCGGAAGAGGTCGATCCTATTTTCAAAAATACCTGACTCGATCAGAGTATTTTATTCCTTATATTGTCCCCATATTGAAGCAAAATGGGGTTCCTGAGGATCTAGTTTATCTAGCAATGATTGAAAGTGGGTTTAATAATTTAGCTCGCTCACGGGCTCGCGCAGTCGGACCCTGGCAGTTTATTTCAGCCACGGGGAAGCGCTATGGTTTGAGTGTTAATTGGTGGACTGATGAGCGACGCGATATTGGAAAGTCTACATCAGCAGCTGTGGGATATCTCAAGGATCTCTATACCATGTTTCAGAGTTGGGAGTTGGCTGCAGCTGCCTATAACTCAGGCGAAGCTAAGATTGCCCGGGCAATTCAGCGCTTTGGAACCAAGGACTTTTGGGTCATCTCTCAACATCGCTTTCTGAGACCTGAGACGAGAGATTATGTTCCTAAGATTATGGCGGCTGCGATTATTTCTAAGAATCGGACCCAGTTTGGTTTTGAAGAGGAGCGGGCAGCTCCTGGTGCGGACGAAGCGGTCGCAGGGGACGGGGAAATCGTCAAGCTGATCAAGACAGAGCAGCCTGTTGCAGACTCTGAGTACCGTGCCCAAAGAGAGGCTGATGTAAAAGCTCTGGCCGACCCAGAGGATGATTTTGATAACGATGAGGAAAATAGCGTGAGTGACGTAAGTCCAGCGACGCTGACTCTTCCCGCGGAGGGTGTGCTCCCGAGTGGACAAGTAGCTAGCTCAGAAGGAGCAGGCTCTCCTGTCGTGGCAAGTCGTCCAGCCCCCAAGGCGAGACCCATTCAAACTCCCCATGTGACTAAAAAAGGTGAGGTCGGGGGTGAAGAGTTGGCTGATTTTGAAGTGCAAAGTCCAGCCGACCTTCTTAAGGTGGCTCGCGCAGCAGGACTTTCTTATCAAACCGTGAAGAGTCTTAATCCAGAGATTTTGCGTTGGTGTACTCCTCCGACAGTCGCAAACTACCGGATTAAGCTCCCTGCTTTTGTGAAGGAGCGGTTCCTGGTGACCTACAATCATGATGCGTTTCCGAGACAAGTTCAGTTTATGACTTATAAGGTCCGCCGCGGAGAGACCCTGAGCCGAATTGCTCAGCACTTTGGAATCAAGGTGGATCCGATGAGCGATTTGAACCGAGTATCCCCTCGAATGCCGCTGCGGAATGGGGTCAAGGTTCTTCTTCCGATGCCCAATGACCGATCTAGAACCTTTGCCTCTCTGGAGGTCCGAGATCCACCTGAAAAACGTCGGCGTCGTCATCATCGGAGGCATCGTCGGACCTCCCGGATGACGGTTGGGTCTCCTGACACAGAAAATTCCTAAATCAGCCTTCCCTACTCAGGCTAAAATGTGCGATTAAAGTCATATGGGCCTCATCGTACAAAAGTTTGGGGGTACCTCGGTCGGTACTCCTGAGCGAATTCGTCAAGTGGCGAAGAAGATCGCGAAAAAGTACTCCGAAGGTCATCCCTTAGTCGTGGTTGTTTCCGCGATGGGACATACTACGGATGAATTGATCACTCTAGCCCAGCAGGTGTCGGATCAACCTCCTCATCGAGAAATGGACATGCTCCTTTCGGCGGGTGAGAGAATCTCTATGGCTCTTTTGAGTATGGCTCTGGTTGACTGCCAAATTCCGGCCCTTTCTTTGACAGGATCACAGAGCGGGATCATTACGGATCAAAGTCATCGACGGGCTAGGATCCGACGCATTCTTGGAGATCGCATCCGCTCTGCCCTCGCGGAGAAAAAAGTAGTCATCGTCGCAGGTTTTCAGGGTGTGAGTGAGACGAAAGAGATTACCACTCTCGGGCGGGGAGGGTCAGATACCAGCGCAGTTGCGCTTGCCGTTGCACTCGGTGCTGAGCGATGCGAGATTTTTACGGACGTTCATGGCGTTTACTCAGCAGATCCTCGCGTCGTTTCCTCTGCCTTTTTGTGGGAGAAGCTACCTCATGATTTAATGGTGGAACTTGCCACTCGTGGCGCAGGGGTTTTGCATCCGAGATGCGTCGAGCTAGCTAAACAAAATCAAATGCAGCTCATCGTGAAAAATAGTTTAGATCCAAATGAAAGCATGGGTACGATCTTGATACAGCGTCAGGCAGGTAATTCAAGTTTAGGGATGGAAGAGTTCCGAGTCGTGGGCGTGACATCGGACAAAGAAAAAGTTTTAATTCGTTTACGCCTGACTCGCCCGACAGTGCTCGGGGCGGTGTGGGAGCGATCAGCTCAGGCTCACCTGAGTTTGATTTCCCCGGTGTTTTCAGGCCAGGATGTTTCATTTTACTCTGAGCGAGATGGGGATTCGGAGTGGAAGAAAATTTTTGATGAGCTCTCGTCCCAGGGGTTTGTTGAGTCGTACGAGATGGTGTCTGAAATTGTACCGGTTTCGGTCGTCGGAGATCGGTTCTCACAGGATGGATCCGCTCTCTCCGAGGTAATCGACGTGTTGAGTCAGTCGCATATTTCAGTCGTTTCTGGCTCTGCCTCCTCATTGGCTATCACCCTGGGGGTATTAATTCACCAAGTGGATGATGCAGTCCGTGCACTCCATGCCGCATTTTTGGAAAGTAAGAAGGTCTGAACACCATGCAAACGCAGTCGTTCAAGAAGTCCTCGAACCCCCCTGGCTGGAGCTCGAGAGTGATTGTTATAGGAGATGGATGGTCTGCCCTGGGAAGTGTAGCGTTTCTAGTTACGGCAGGTGTCGAGGTAGTTTGGTTAGCAGGCTCTGGTGCGAGACTTCTCGCTCCCACGGTCGCTTTGAATCACTCCGGTGGCTCGCAGGTCTGGTGGGAGTTGGGCAAGAAGTTTCAGCCCGACTTGAGTGAACCTCAGATGGGCGCATTTGTGAAAGAGTTTCGCAACAAAGCTTTCAGAGATCCCGCTTGGTATAAAGCACCCTCCATGGATGCTCGAAAAGAGGTGATCGAGGAAGTGCTTTGGGAGCCTGAGCAGCGATGGGTCGCTCCCACGGAGTTCCGGTTTTCGCTTCCAATTCTCGATCTAGAGGATCAAATCCGTGCGCAACTCACCTCGGACCGGTATCCGAATTTAACTCGACTCCAGGGTCTGCCGATTCAGTCTTTGTTGACGGAGAAGAAAGACGGCGAAATACAAACTGTGGCCGGAGTCATCTTGGGCTCTGGTGAGCAGATTCTAGGCTCGCAGGTGATTTATGCTGATCGATGGAGTTTGTTAAGTGGAATTGAAAATGTACCGAGGCCGTTGAGTTTCCTTCGTAAAAGAGACCCTGTTGGCGTACTTCAGGCGAGTTTTGAACATGACCCCCCACTTCAGGGCGGAGTTTTACAGACATTTTTTGCGCCAATGCATCGAGAAGCCGGCGACAAGCTCGAGAGGCATCTTTGGGGCTATTTCTCCTCGGACGGTAAGCGAAGTGTCTGGACACTCTGCCTATCGGGTGAAGAGGCGGAGGACAATCACGAGATCGCAAAGAAATTCAGGAAGCTGAAAAGTGGTCTGGATCGAATTTTTCAAGGAAGCGATATCATTCCTTCTGGAAAGGAGAGTTTCACTTCGACTTTAGTAGGCGAACAGTTCCGGTTCGAAGAGGAAGCGATCTTTGCTGACGGTGTGCCCCCTGAAGCTCCCTTTGAAGTGAACCAGCTGGATGGGATTGTTTTCCTTACGGATGCCTACGGACCTGCATACGCCATGCAACAAGTCGGTAGCGGGCTTTTAGATTTTGGCCCGAGTGTTCGCGAGCGCGGGGCGGAGCCCCAAGCAGAAGACGTGAATTTGGCTCCCACTCAGACTCTTTAGAGCTTGGGCTGCCTGTCGCAGCGTATGCCCCGTGGTAAAGAAGTCATCGATGAGAAGAATGTTGGAGGGGAGCTGGATATTTTTCGACAGCTCTAAATTCGGTTCAAATCGAATGGGATTCTCTAGTCTTTCCTTCAGGCTGAGTTCGGCTTGGCGTTTGATCGATGCTACTCGAGGGGTCGAGAGAAGGAGCTGAAGAATAGGCAGTTTCGTCTCAGAACTAATCCACTCCGCAATTTTTAGGGAACGACTCCCGCGCATTTGCCACGAGCGTGAGAATCTTTGAGGGATTGGCACGATCGCCTCAATACCGAGGTCGATCCATTTTACAAAATGCTCAGGGTCCGATTTTAGGATTCTACGATCAAAAATCGATCCACGGTGAAGCTTCCAGCGCTTTAAAACCGCGTAGCCATGCCCAAGGAGGATGTACCTTGCTGAGTAGGATTGAATCAGGGAAGTGTCATTCCAGGGTCGTAGGCATTGCTCGTTGAGGTGAGTTGGGCAAATCGGACTGCCGCAATGCTTGCACAGGGGCGGGCAGGGTACTAGGCTATCCTGACAGATAGAGCAAAGCGGGAACGCGCCCAGTTCATTGAGTGACTGTTTGCAGCCAATACATTTGAATAGCCAATGAATCATGATCTAGTTGCAATGAAAGACCAGTGCCAGTGAACGAGGTGGAGCTTACTTTTTTAGGTCAAGGAATTCCTAGTAAAGCCCTTGACGAAGCTTCCTGGTTGCGAACCTGGGAGGTGAGTTGGGCAATAGAATTAAATAATTTCTTTTTGATCTCAGCTAGAAAGAGCTGGTTTACGACCTCCGGTTCTGCCGATGGGAGATGATTCATGACCTGAATCTTAAGGAGATCGTTTCGAGTGTAAAAAACTGATTTTTGAGCTAAGTATTGATAGACGGCTGATAGGTCAGAAATTCCAGGATCGCTGCTCCAGTCCAAAGTCGAATAATTGCCTAGATTCATTAGAGCGTTAGCAGCGGAAAAAACTTCCATTAGAAGTGGTGTCGTTTCTTCGTAGTAGCGAGAGTAAGAGATAGGTGAGCGATTATGCCGGGTCCTCAGTTCTACTCGAACCCCTCCTCTTCTCCATAGCGTCTGAATAAAGCCAAAACTTCTTACTGACTTCCCGGTATTGCCGCTCATGGTTTCTTTTTGTGCGACTACTGGAGTCGAAACTAGTTGAAGAAGTGCCTCTGAAAGCCATCGGTCCGCCCACTGGAGGTTTTGCTCAGTTGGGGGAAAGTAAGGGGTCGGAATATTTTCAAGATAACTGATTTCGTAGCCCCCATAAATGCTACCCAAAGAGGCATAAAGTTTTGACAGTTTAAGTGCCATCTCCTGGGAAAAGGTAATCTTTGATTGGTAAGTTATTTTGATTAGGCGATTTAAGTTCGACACTTCAGCATCGAATGCATTGATTTTATTTTGACAGCTGGAATATTCAGAAGAATCGGAAATAGACGAGAAGCAAGTTTGCGAAATAGAAGACTTAAAGTCCTGAAAGATTCGGTTGATTTCTATATCGATTGGATTTGCGAATACTGGAGTTAACTGAAGTTCTAAAGTGGCTAAAACTAATGAAAGTATCAACTTGTATTTCGTATTGTTTTTCATAACAATTTTTGCACCTTCTAACACAAAATTTAATGGTTTCAAAGTTCATTATAGTGGCTGAATTCATGTGTCAATTGGGACCCATTATTTTATCAATTTAAATAATATATATTTAGAGAATGATGAAAATTAGGAACCCCGATAGGGCAGCGCTCTTGGTTTGTTGCAGGACGTTTGCAGTGGGTATTTTACTGTTTCTTGCTGTTGGATTCGTACTTGAGCGTGAGGTCAATGCCTGGGGCTTATTTGGGCGGTCTAGTGCGTCCCAGAGTGGGTCGCCACCTAGAGGCTGGTTGGGACGGGTGAAGCGAAGTATTTTTGGTAAGCCTAAGCCTAAGGTGGCGCCGCAACCTCCCGTGAAGAGTCCGGAGCAGGCATTGCAAAATGCCAAAAAAATAGCCGAAGAAGCAAAAAAATCCCACCAAGGATCTATTGAGCGTCTGAGATTGAGAAAAGCTGATCTTGCAGCGAAAAAAACCGCAATCAGCCCTAGAAGCCGAGGAGCGGCACGAAATAATGTTCCACAGTTTAAGATTAATCAGCTTCTCTCAAAGCCTAATCCTACCGGTGAGGATCTAAAAATCTTGAATCGATCTCTCCCTCGTGCTCCGACTACTCGCTGATTCCTTGGTTCTTAAAGTCGCGTGCGACTCATGCTTTGTTCTCGAACTCCTCTTCGAGTGAGACCGTAGATCAAGATTTCCTGTCGGTGATAGGCGAGCTGCGCTGCTTTGACGCGGGTCATACCCATTGCTTTGACGTGGTCGATGAAGTACGGAATTTCGTCTGCGAATTTCCATTGATTGAGTTTAACGGTGAGTAGCATGCCATGGAGTGAGTCTTTCATCCGAGCCGCCAGGCGATCCACGGCATAGAGAGAAAGGTTGGGCTCCACATTCATGTCGAGGACAATCCACTGGACTGAATCAGGAAGTTCTTCGCGTAAAATTTGGTTTACCGGCCGTTGGACGTGTTTAAACTCAGGGTGGCTCATGACAATAGGATCCATCGCTGCCGGATCAATTCCGATGACTTTGAGTCCGCGTTGAAGCAGAGCGTAGCTCGCCCCTCCGGGAGCGCTACCGATCTCCACTGCGATATCTCCCTTTCGAATCGGTGCGTTGGACCAAATCAGGCTATTTTCGAGTTTGAGATAAGCTCGTGATGGGGCCTGGAGGGGGAGAAGAAGAGGTGGTCGTCCGCCTGGGTGAGGTGAGTGAGCAGCAGAGTAGGTCAAGGCGCCAAAGGCAAACTTACCCGGATCGAGGGCGATCAATTGAATGACCCAGTCGCCCTCTGTAGGAAGTTGGTTTTTGTGCAAAAGTAATCCGTCTTGCGCTTGGTCTCTGAGTTGCGATTCGACCTTACCCAAGAGCGCCCCCGGGATAAAGCCAAGGGGCTCCTCCCCTGACAGATGCAGGTCACGCTCCCAGGCGTGGAGGTGAATTTTTCGGGCCGGATCTTGATCCTTGAGAGTGTGAGCGAGCTCGAGGACTCTGCCCAGCTCGCCTTCTCCCAACGTTCCTAAGGAAATGCCGTAAGCTCGAGCAAAGACGGAGTTTAAGGTAAAATCGAAGGGAATCATTCCGTTCAGACTCTTGAAGGTGACATAGCCCGGGCGCGAAAAAGCAAACCTGAGTTCAGGATGGTTTTTGGCAATCTCCTTTTTTAGAGCAGGCTCAGCGCCGATCTGACAGACTGTGAAAATAAATTCCGATTTAAATTCGATCATATAAATATTTTCTTGAGTGTTTTACCGGACCATCTCGACTCTGAACTTCCGTCCCTTGATGCGGCCGTCTCTCAATCTTTGAAGTGCGACAGCAGCGAGAGGTTTCGAGATCGCAACGTAGGAGAAACGGTCATGAATTTCGATTTTTCCAATATCTGCTCCTTGGAATCCTCCAGCATCACCGGTGAGGGCGCCCAGCAAATCTCCTGGTCTCACTTTGTCTTTGCGACCTCCTGAGACAAAAAGAGTTGCCATGGCTGCTTCTTGGTTGACGCAATTCTTGAACTGATCAAGGTCAAGTTGGCCCACCTGAGCTAGAGTTTTCTCTTGAATCTGAACCCCAGTATAAGCTTCGATAGTTTTCAGCTTTGACTTTTGCCGGGCAGTAACGAGCGAGACGGCTACGCCTTTTTTTCCTGCGCGACCAGTTCGTCCGATTCGGTGAACGTAGATTTCGGGCTGAAGTGGGAGGTCAAAGTTATAGACCGCATCAAGATTTTCGACATCGATTCCTCGCGCAGCCACATCGGTCGCAATGAGGAGGCGTGTGCTTCGATTTCTAAATTTAGCCATGACGCGATCTCGCTCCGGCTGCTCCAGATCGCCATGAAGGCATCCACTGCTGATGCCTAATTGCGGAAAGGCACGACCCAACTCAATGACCGTCGCTTTGAGATTGCAGAAAATGATGGCAGACTCGGGCTGACTTTGCTGGATAATCCAGATTAAGCCGTTCAGTTTGACTTCGGGTTCGGCTTGATAAAAAATCTGCCGAATATTTAAAGGTTGAGCTGCGTCGTCCTCCAGTGTGACTCGCACTGGATTGTTTTGATAGGCTCGGCTCATAGATTCAATTGTTTTTGGAAACGTTGCGGAGAAAAATACCGTTTGACGGGATTTTGGAATCGCATCCAAAATCTGCTCCATATCGTCTTGAAATCCCATGTCGAGCATTCGGTCTGCTTCGTCGAGTACGAGGGTTTCTGCTTGGCTTAGGTCGATCGACTTACGCCGGATGTGGTCAAGGACGCGACCCGGAGTTCCGACTACGATATGGACTCCTTTTTCTAAAGCAGTGAGCTGAGGATAAATAGGTTGGCCGCCGGAAATGATCAGAACTTGGAGTCCTGATTGTTTACGGCCGAGGCGTCTGATCTCTCGAGCGACTTGGGTGCAGAGTTCGCGGGTTGGGCAAAGAATCAATGCTTGAATATGGCGTTGCGACAGATTAAGTCGATTCAGAATGGGGAGCGAGAATGCTGCTGTTTTGCCGCTTCCTGTTTTGGATTGACCCACTAAGTCCCGTCCCTCTAGTAGGTGCGGAATACTCTGAGCTTGAATGGGAGTCATTTGGTTGAAGCCTAGTTCTTGGACGACTTCAATGAGGGTTTTTGAGAGCGGCAGCGTATTAAAATCAAATTGGGTGGGTTTCAAGGTATTCTCCGGAGCGGGACTTTATCATAGTTTTAGATATTGGGTGAGCGAGATTTTTTACCCATGAAAATATGAACCGAATAGAGCTCGATTTGTCGTAAGTGTTTGAAAAACAGCCAGGGGACATGCTCCTCGTTCGCTTCAATTTTAAACCCAGTCTGTTCATAGAGCCATTTTACGGCGCGAGCTGAGTCATGAATATCCTTAGGTAAAAGCTTACGTAGTTTCTTTGCGACAGCCTCATGCCAGATGTAGGGGCAGCTTTGAATTGCGATTCCGCCCTCTTTCAAGAGAGAGTGTTGAATTTTTGGGAGTTCTTGGGGAGAGTCAAGCATATCGATTGTGTTGAGTGCTATGCAAAGATCAGCGCCTCCTTCACGCAAAGGGAGAGAGTCTAAGTCGCCGACGATCCAGTCAACTTGCCCGCTCGTGTTCGTCTCGACCGGAATGGATACTTCGCGGGAAAGAGGTCCCTGAAGCAGGTCTCCCGGCACGCGAAAACTGGATCGATCGGGCACCCCTAAGCCGAGGTGTCGGGCCATTGAAATACTTGCAAATGATCCGTCGACCCCTAAGTAAGAACTGATAAAGGGCTTGAGCTGTCGATACAGCCCGCCGACGCCGCATCCAAGTTCGATCACTTGCATGGGGTTCTGCGTCTTGGCCTTAGTTGAAATCCAATCCTCGATCTTCGCGAAGGGACCGCAATCCCAATAGTTTCTGACCCAGGCATCGATCCAGGGGCTAGGCTCACCAGATAGGGGTTGCCACCAGGAGGGGCCCGATCCTGTTGCTGGAGCGCCCTTCGCTCGCAAAAAATGATTCATCAAGTAGAGCGCATTCACTCGCTCGGCCTCTAAGTCCTCTTCGATGTGCTCAGATTCGATCTCATCACGAGCCTCTAAAAACTCCCTGCGATATTCCTTTGGGATATCATCGATTTTTACGCGCTTTGAGATCCCCTTCACATGGCTGAGGAGGTAGCTCCGCAGGTCGTCTACCAAAACAGCCACCCCCTCCAAAATTGGGTAATGGGTAGTGCATGAGGGGCATTCCAGCGAGCCTGAGCGGATCTCAAAAACTTCGCTGCCTACGCGCGTCTGGATCTTGCAATGGAGTTTTAGCGGACTTAAGCAGCGGGATCGCCCCTTTTTTCTGCGAGGACATCGAAGACTAGACAGCGTCGTATTCAGCATGGCGCGACTATACTCGGGTTTGAGAGAAATTAAATCGAAAATTGTTGAAAAAATAGGCCAACTTGTGTCATGTTTCTGTTTTTTGGAGAGGACCTTTGTGCAGCGACTGTTCAATTTGGCTTTGATTCGGTGGCTCCTCGTCGGACTCGTGGGGCTGGCGCCCTCCCCTTTGTTTGCTATCACAGCAGCCTGGCACCCACCCATCGATTCAGATGGAGAGAAGCTTACTTTTCTGCTTACTCTCAGAAAAAAATTGCCTACCCTATTTCGAGATAGCATGCGAACTCGGGTCGATCTATTTCGTCTGATCAGGCATCAGAAAGAGGTGCTTCAGACACTTAGCCGCGATCCTCTTTATTTAAATTCGCTCGAAGCTCAGCAAATGATCCAAATGGATTTGGTCCCGCCCCCGGGAGGAATCCCAGTAGGACAGATTCAATTAAATCCGAAAGCTGTGGAAGCCTGGAAACGCGAGCTTTTGGCGGAATTAGAAGAACTTCGGGGCGATACGGTTAATGGCATTTTTCTTGTAGATTTTGCTGAAAAGTTGCGATTACTGGCAGATGGTTTGACTGAGGATAGTGTCGATGCGGCCTCCAAAGTTGTAGAGCAAACAAAACGTTTGGGGTCTATTCCAAGAGGGATGCTTAGTGGGGAGCTCGAGGCGCTAAAGCTCCAACAGGCGGCGATCAATTCGATCCTACTAAATCATCGAAAGTTGGGTCCAAGTCGTGATTTTTCCCGACTCGATGCGATGGTTGCAGAGTGGGAGCGTATCAAAGACTTGTCTCGGCTGAACGGCCTCAGTCGGGAGGCTCTCCAAACGGCTCGCAATGTTTTTGCTAAAAAAGAGGTCTTTAGAAAGATGGTCGGCTTGGCTGTGTTTGCCGACCTGAGTGCTCGATGGGACTTGTCCGCGAGCTGGAGCGAGATGAGCACGAGACTCAAGGCGGTAGACGAGAATGCTTTAATTCAGTTTCACGACCGCGACGACTTTTTAGCTCCTCGGGTGATGGAAGTTTTAAGATTTGCCGGGATTTCAGCGCTGGACGCTGGTCCATCCTACCAAAAATTGCATCGGACCGTAACGGACGATCTCTACGACCGAGTCCACCACTTTGTCAGCCAGACTCAAACATTGGAAGGGCTGGCGACCGTGCCGGTGAGATTGGTTCAGGTACCTCCAGTCTTAGGTGTTTTCAGGGGGTTTGTCGGTTCGGATTGTTCGTCTCGAGTTTCTTTTCCGTACCCAAATGATCCTGACGAGCTCGTGTTCTTTGTGCTGAATCCAAGTCTTCCCTCTGAACTCAAAGGTTACGTCAGCGCGACCCGAGTGAACAAAGGCGGAGAAACCGCTCTCTATTTGCATACGATCAGTGGGAGTCATATCAGTTCAGGCGATGTTGAGCTGATTTTGAGGGGGCTCGATCAATCCAAGTCGGCTCTCGGGGTGAGTGTTATCTTATTGCCTCCGAGAGAAAAACTACCGGCTTTGCTGAACTACCCGGCGATTTCTGGAGTGTTCAAGTCCCATGCTCAAGGTCAGAAGAGGGTGCAATTCGCCTATTTTAAACCTCAATTGCGGAGGGTGCTCGAAGATTTTAGCCCTCGCGAGGGATATAATTCCGGCCAGTATGACCATCAGACTCAAACTCCCGAGGGTCTGGCTTTGACCTTTAGGAACCAGCTTTTGACGGAAATTCGGACCAATGTATCACCTGCGACCTCAATTTTTTTCGAGTCTGCAGCGGATCCTGAATCCGAGAAAGAGAATCTGTTTGAGTTCTTAATGGAGATGAGCCAGCGACAGATGGGTGAAGTCTTTACTCAAGTGATCAGAATTCAAGAAGTGTCGGGCCTCTTGGATCCATCCGCGTTCGCCGAGTGGATGACTCTCCTCCAAAGAGGTCCAGATCTGGCTCGGTCCGAATCGGTCGGTGATTTTATCAGGCGAATGAAAAAAGAGGTCAGTGAACGCTTTAATATTTCGGGTGAATTCCTGACCCGATATTCCTATTTTCTTTACCCTTCGGTCATAGAGTGTTCGGATGCTTTTTCTGCCTCTGAAATCGAACAGACCGCAGAGTGGATTATTGAAGATTTTAGGCGGAATAAATTCACTAACGATGAGACCCCTTGGCATCTGATTCACCGGTTTTTATTCGATGGACGACTCGGTCATACGCGAGCTTTTCAACGGTTTTTTCATCAACTTGCCGACGGCTTGGAGCATGGTAGGTATGCAGATACCGTATTAGCTGCAAACGCCGCCGGAGCGCTCATTTATGTCAGTCGCGAGGTCCATCTTGCTCTGGCGAGTGCCTTGATGCGGAGTGATTTTAGTCCAGTCCATTTGAACGAGGTGCGGCGGGCAATTCTGCTTGCGCTGAACAAAATCAGTCCGGAATGTCATGAGGTTTCAGAGGCCTTAGTTACAAATCTTGCCACTGAAAAAAATCACCAGATTATTCGGATTCTAGGGCAGGTACTTTTAAAAGTAGATCCAGTCCGGTGGGCAGAGATTTTCGGCTTGCCCCGGTCGGCCTCTTAGGCGAGGTCCGATTCCATTCGCTTGCTTTTGTGGGTGCCTCATGTAAATCTTGGTGATTGCCACACCTGGAGGAACTCAGATGATTCTACTCAATCCTAATCGGCTCAGTCGTCAGTTTTCAGACCCTCTCTCTCGAGAGATTATGCAGAAAACGATCGCATTTTTCGAGTCCCGCGGCAAAAAGCGCCTGAAAGAGGACGATCACCAGCGTGTTTGGTATTCCGATTTTCTCGATTTTATTAAGAAGGAAAAAATTTTCGCCACCCTCATGACTCCTTCGCCCTATGGGAGCCCGGATGCTCGCTGGGACACGTGGCGGATTTGCGAGTTTAACGAAATTTTAGGCTTTTACGGCCTCAATTATTGGTACACCTGGCAGGTCACTATGTTGGGCTTAGGGCCTATTTGGATGAGCCAAAACGAAGAAATCAAAAAGAAAACGGCAAAATTGCTGCAAGATGGGGGCATTTTTGCCTTTGGGCTATCTGAGAAGGAACACGGAGCGGATCTCTACTCCTCTGAAATGACCCTGGTGCCCCAACCTGGCGGCGGATACCTTGCTCAGGGCCAAAAGTATTATATTGGGAATGGCAACCAGGCGGCCCTCGTTTCTACTTTTGGTAAAATTAAAGCAGAAGAGACGAAGAATCAATCGGCAGCAAAGTCTGAAAATTATGTCTTTTTTGCCGTTGATTCCCAGCATAAGAACTACGAATGTGTACAAAATGTGGTCAGTTCCCAAAATTTTGTAGCCGAATTTGCCCTTCATAATTATCCGATCACCGAGGCAGACATTTTATCGAAGGGGGGAGATGCTTGGGATACCTCTCTCAATACCATTAACATCTGCAAATTTAATCTAGGCTGGGCTTCGATCGGTATTTGTACTCACTCGTTCTATGAAGCCATTGGGCATGCTTCGAGGCGGCGGCTTTTTGACCAATACGTCACTGACTTTCCTCACGTGAAGCAGCTCTTTGTTGATGCGTACTCCCGCCTGGTTGCGATGAAGTTATTTTCGCTCCGAGCCACCGACTACATGCGGGCCGCCTCCTCTGAAGATCGTCGGTACTTGCTCTATAATCCTATGGTTAAAATGAAGGTGACGACCCAAGGCGAAGAGGTCATGAATCTACTTTGGGATATTATTGCAGCCAAAGGGTTTGAAAAGAATATGTTTTTCGAAACGGCTGCTCGCGATATTCGTGCCCTCCCGAAGCTGGAAGGCACGGTTCATGTGAATATGGCTCTGATCATGAAGTTCATGAAGAATTATTTTTTCAAGCCCGCCAAGTTTCCGAATATCCCTCAAAAAAATGAGGCCACACAGGACGATTTTCTATTTCGCCAAGGCCCAACTAAAGGACTAGGGAAGATTCAGTTCCATGACTATCGCTTAGCTTATCAGAGCGTGAAGTTGCCCAATATTGAACTTTTTAAGAAGCAAATTGCTGGGTTTAAGAGGCTTCTCATGCTCGCAGGCCCGAGTGCAGAGCAATCTAAGGATTTTGATTTTCTCCTCGTCTTGGGTGAGCTTTTTACTTTGGTGGCTTACGGACAACTCTTGATTGAAAATGCGAAGATATACTCCATTGGGGACGAACTTTTAGATCAGATTTTTGACTTCATGGTCAGGGATTTCTCAAAGTTTGCGCTCCAGCTTTACTCAAAGACCAGCAGCACGAAGTTGCAAATGCTTCTTTGCGCCGGTTTAATTAAAAAGCCGGTAGTGAATCAATCGCGATTCGACAAGCTTTGGGAGAGCGAAGTTTATCCGCTTCGGAATGCCTATCAAATGAAAGAGTAGTTCCTGATCTGCTTCAGGACGCTAGCTCTTGAGAAAGCTTCAAGAGCGCGCTAGCTACTTGTTTTTTAAAACCAATGACTCGGCTGAATGGGACGAGAGCCACGTTGCTGTCCTGGATCCCTACCATGGCACTCGACTTTCCTGCCATGAGGTACGCGACGGCGGAGGCTCCGAGAACGGAGGCTAAAACTCGGTCATGAGCTGTTGGGCTCCCTCCTCGCTGGGTGTGACCTAAAATGCATACTTTCGAGGCATGTCCTTTTTTCGCTAGATCCTGTGCGAGTCGTGAGGAAAGCCCGGGCTCCTGCCCTTCGGCAACCACGATGATACTGCTGGTTTTTCCTCGACGTATACCTCGATCGATGGTCTCACAAATATTCTTAATAGATTGTTTACGTTCAGGAATAATAATCGTTTCAGCGCCCCCGCCCATGCCGACTTGAAGCGCAATAAATCCTGAGCTTCGTCCCATGACCTCGACTAGGAAAGTTCGATCGTGCGAACTGGCAGTGTCTCGAATTCGGTCAATCGCTTCAATTGCCGTGCTGACGGCAGTGTCAAAGCCAATGGTATCGTCGGTCTGGGCAATGTCGTTATCGATGGTTCCGGGAACTCCGATAACGGGAAATTCATTCTCTTTTTCGAGATGGTAAGCGCCCGTGAATGAGCCATCTCCGCCAATCACCACAAGTCCCTCGATTCCTCTCCGCCGAAGGATTGCTGCAGCTTTTTTACGGGTCGATTTTTTATAGAACGCTTTACAGCGGTCAGTCTTGAGAATGGTGCCTCCGCGTTGGATGATGTTAGCAACAGAGGACGCCTCGAGCGGAATAATCTGCTCCTCTAAGAGACCGCTATAACCCCGTAAAATGCCGTGAACCTGACAGCCATGAACGACTGCATACCTGACGACGGCTCGAATTGCGGCGTTCATCCCGGGTGCATCGCCTCCACTTGTAAGTACGGCAATGGAGGAATATTTTTTGCGGGTGGTGATCTTAGGAATTTTTAGCATGAAGCTCCCTCGGGAATGAGACTACGACCAGTAACTTCTTTAGGAATTTGTAAATGCATCAGATCGCACAAGGTGGGCATGACGTCGCTGAGACCTCCGTCTCGAAGTGCAATTCGAGAGGACTTGGGAGCGATCGAGGAGTTGGGTGCAATCCAGATTGCTGGCACGGGATTGAGGGTGTGTTGGGTGTGAATTTGCCCGTGCTCGTCGCACATCTCTTCGGCGTTTCCGTGATCAGCTGTAATGAGTACTTGGTAGCCAGATTTCTCTGCTGCGCCGACGACCTGCGACAGACAGCGATCGAGAGTTTCCATGGCGCGGACAGTGGCTTCGTAATTTCCTGTGTGTCCCACCATGTCCGCGTTGGCAAAGTTCATGAGGATGAAATCATATTTTTTTTGCCGGATTTTTTGAGTGGCCTGTTCTGCAATCTGATCGGCGCTCATTTCGGGCTTTTGATCGTAGGTTTCCACATCTCTGGGAGAAGGAATGAGCAATCGGTCCTCCCGTAGAAATGGAGCCTCGCGTCCACCATTAAAAAAGAATGTCACATGGGCGTATTTTTCAGTTTCGGCAATTCTGAGTTGGGTGAGGTTTTTGGCTTCAAGCACCTGACCAAAAATATTTTCTGAGCTTTGTGGAAGGAAGGCTGCCAAAGCCCCGGTGAGCTTCTCGTCGTAGCTAGTCATGCCTGCGTAAGCACTCGGAAGAAATCCACGTCCTCGATCGAATTCGTGAAAGTCTTTTTCGGTGATGGCCCGGGTGATTTCGCGAGCTCGGTCAGAGCGGTAATTAAAGAAAATTACACTGTCACCGTTTCGCATGGCTCCCTGAGGATCAAGTAGTACGGGCTCTAAAAATTCGTCTGATTTTCCAGCTTGATAAGACGCCTCGATCACTTGGAGAGCTGGGCTCTCAATCGGATTGACTTGGCCGGTGAGGGCAAAGTAGGCGCGGGCTACTCGCTCCCAACGGTGGTCGCGGTCCATGGCCCAATAACGACCGATGAGGGTGGCGAGCGTTGCTCGAGTGCCTTGCCCTGAGTCCTGAGTAGAGAATGTCGGATGACTAAGGAGTTTCTCGATGTATTTTGGAGCCGATTGAGGCGGCGTATCGCGTCCGTCAAGGAACGCGTGAACACTGACGTGTGGGATCTTCATTTCCGCGCAGAGGTCCAAAAGCGCAAGAAGATGGTCGATGTGGCTGTGAACTCCCCCGTCTGAAAGGAGACCCATTAAGTGCACGCGCCCTGTTTTCTCTGCTCCGGCTTGAAGAGTTTTTCGGAGAACTGAGTTTTTAGAAAAATTTTTATCTCGAATTGATTTCGAAATGCGTGAGAGGTCCTGATAAGTGACTCGACCGGAGCCCATGGTGGAGTGACCTACTTCTGAATTGCCCATGACGCCAGCCGGAAGTCCGACAGCCTCTCCAGAGGTCATTAATTGTGAATGCGGGTATTTTTTTAATACTTCGTGGAAAAAAGGCATGCGAGCATTGGCGATCGCGTTGAAGGGCGAATCTTTTCCGATGCCGAAGCCGTCTAAAACAATCAGGATGGCGCGGTGGCTCATGGTGGAAACCTCTGCAATACGCTACAGCTAAACTCCAGGAGTTACAAGGGATTTACGAACCGCTGTTATGGTAGGGGTGACCTTTTAGAATGCTGTAGGATCGATAGATTTGTTCAAACAAGACGACGCGAGCGAGTTCATGAGACATCGTTTGAGGACCGAGGCTAAATCGGCCCTGTGCTCTGGCTCGAACTTGGCTAGAAAATCCTAGGCTGCTGCCGATGCAGAGAGAAATCGCAGAGACCCCCGAGTCTTCCCAATCCCTCCATTGTTGGGCCCAAGCTTCAGAAGTTTGGGCCTTTCCTCCTTCATCGAGAAGAAAGATAAGAGTGCGTGCTTGGGTCGAGCTTTGAATCCGCTCGAGCAAGAGTTCTCCCTCTTTTTCTTGGATGCGAGTTCGGGTTGATGGGGCTTTGTCTGGTACGCTCAGAGGTTTGAGTTCAATCTCCTGCAGAGGTGCCCAAGTCCTTGCCATTTTCTTGTAATAGTCCGCAGCTTCTCGAAGGCCCGGTGTTTTTAATTTACTAAAGGCAAAAAGGAAAAGCTGCATCGCGGAGGAGATTAATTCAGACGAGTGGCTCCGGGGCCGTAGTATTCAGCAGGGATTTTAATCCTTGGAGCATCGGCCCAGAGATTTTCTAAATCATAATATTCTCTGAGTGCATCGAGGAAAACGTGGACTACCACATCCCCGAAGTCCATCAGTACCCATCGTCCATCCGAATAGCCTTCGGCAGAAAGGAGATCTCGGTGCTGAGTGTGCATGGTCTTTTTTACAGAGTCTGCTACGGCCTGGACTTGACGATCCGACATGCCGCTGCAGATAACAAAGTAGTCAGTAAAACCAGAGATATCAGTGAGATTGAGAATTTTTACATTCTCTGCTTTTTTGTCGATCGCAGCACGAGCGCACGCTAAAGCCTTCTGGCAAGAGGACTGTTCATAGGTCGAGGATTCTGATTCTTTTACGGTTCGTTCTTGAGTCATGTGGTCCACCTTATACCATAAAGTTGATGAAGCTTCAAATAGCCTTCGACCTCGGGGATGACTGAGGAGGGCGGCGGAGAGCCTGTTTTAGCGATTTCTTTTCGAATTTGAGTAGATGACAAGTCGGGCGCATCGGTTGTGACGGTCTGAATAAAGAAGCGAGAGCCCCGGATGCTCCACGCGCTTGATTGAGTTTTTTCAATTAAACCACTTGCGCTCCAGAGTTGAAGCGTCTTTTGCGCCAGCTCACTGCCGTTTGGCTTGCGTTGGAGAACGATCCAGTGGCAAAGAGACAAGATTTCGGGAAAGCGATGCCAGGTAGGCAGCTCTTGAAATTGATCGGCTCCTAATACGAAAGCGAGACGAGGGTAGCGGGTACCTAATTCTTGAAGTGTATCGAAGCTATAGCTCGGACGAAGGGGTGTTCTCTGTGATCTTGTGAGTTCGAGCAGATCCACTTGAATTTCATTTGGGAGCCGGTCCAATTGCGAGGGACCAAAATTAATCCGAGTCATTTGTGCCCGGTGTTCTGCAGCGACCTGAGCAGCCTTATGGGGGGGGGATGCTGATGGAATCACCAGGACGTTTCGGATGCCTGGATTTTGAAACAGGCCTCGAACCGCCTCTCGATGTCCTCGGTGTGGTGGGTCCATTCGGCCGCCAAATACGGCTGTGACCTCACTCCAGACAGGACCCGTCATTAAGATCGCATCCTCTCGTCATTCGGGAGAGGAATACCATCGGTCGCCTTTGCGTGACGTGCCTTTTGGGCCTTGATTTCCTGGTGGAGAGTGAAAATGAGATCGCGCACGCCAGATCCGCTGACTGCTGAAATGACGAAGGGCTCGCCCGGAAAGGGAGGAGTTCCTCGGATTGAGTTGATTCTCTGGCGAAGGGCTGTTCGAGCGCGATCGACGAGAGCGGGATCCGATTCCAAAAGATCGAGTTTGTTGAGTACGACGATTTCTTGCACGTGAAGCAACTTTTCAGCAAAAAGGCCCAGCTCGGTCCGGATCGCCTGATAGCGATAGATGAACTGGTCGATCACCGCGTTAAGCTGGTCATCTCCTGGGGCTGTGGCATCTTCAAGAAGCTGCGTGCCGTCCAGTAAGTGGACAAAGAGACGCGTTCTTTCAATATGTTTCAAAAATTTGTGTCCGAGGCCGACTCCGCGGTGAGCTCCCTCGACTAGCCCGGGAATATCTGCCACGACAAACGTTTCGTGCTCGTCCGCTTCGACGACACCCAAGTTGGGAGTCAGGGTGGTGAAGGGGTAATCGGCGATTTTAGGTCGCGCGGCGCTCATTCGAGAGATCAGGGTAGATTTTCCAGCATTCGGAAACCCAATGATTCCTACATCGGCCAGAAGTTTGAGCTCCAGGATGATTTCCCTGGTCTCGCCTTCTTCGCCGGGCTGAGCAAATTTTGGTGCTTGAAACGTTGATGTCGTGAAATGGCTGTTGCCTTTGCCGCCCCGTCCGCCCTTGCAGGCGACCCAGGTTTGCTTTTCTTCAGTGAAGTCAAACAGCACTTCTTGGGTGTCAATGTCCTTGATTACGGTGCCTACGGGCACTCGGATGAGGATGTTCTCCCCGTCACGGCCGGCCTTATGGCTGCTTGAGCCATGCATTCCTCTGGGTGCTTGATAGACTCTCCTGAAGCGAAAGTCCTGAAGCGTGCTGAGTTGAGCAGCACTCTCGATGATGACGTCTCCTCCGTCCCCACCATCTCCACCGTCTGGTCCTCCCCTAGGGATGAAAGTCTCTCGTCGAAAGCTTACGCATCCAGGGCCACCGTGACCGGCAGACATCTTAATTTTTGCTTCGTCAATAAAACGCATAGAAAGGCTTCCCTAGGTAATTTACAGTTCTTTGGTCCGTGAGGTTAAAAATAAAACAATCCATTTTACCGTGGTCCAGAAAATACTTTACGGCGCGGAATCAAAATCTTAAACGCCCTAAAATACTTTATGGAGCACCGGATACCAAATGATTACCTGGGTCACTATGGAATCCCGCTCCAGAAAAGCGAGTGAGTCGAGAAGAACGGGCTCAGACGACCAGACTGCCGTTTAGGCTGCTGGATAAACGGAAACTTGCTTACGCTTTCTGTCGTATCTTTCGAAGGTCACTACGCCCTCGATCAATGCGTAAAGGGTAAAGTCACGACCGAGACCGACATTGCGGCCTGGGTGAAACTTGGTGCCTACCTGGCGAACTAAAATTTCACCAGTGTTGACCACCTGTCCGCCGTAACGCTTAACGCCGCGCATTTTTGGATTACTATCGCGACCGTTTCTAGAACTACCACCTGCTTTTTTATGTGCCATGGCTTAAAATCCTCTTAAAATCTTTCAAATAAAACTAACTGAACGAATTGATTCATTACGCTTACGTCGGATTGCTCCTCTTGGCAAGGAGATACAATCTTTCCGGGCGCGCTCTTTAGACTGCGCTTTTTTGAGCAGCAGCTAGTCTCTTACGTGAGCCTAGGATCGGCTGAGTAGAAGCGGGTCCCTTAGGTTTTAAGTGAGACTGGAACTTAGCTAGTTTCTCAGCTTTTTCCTCAGCAGTCAGAGCTACTTGATCCCCTGATCCACTATTTACAGCGGTGACCAAGAGTTGGGTGTAGTTCTGGCGATGCCCTTGAGTGCGTCGATACTGCTTACGGCGCTTCATCTTGACGATCAAAATTTTCTCGCCTCTGCCTTGTCCCACGACTTCCCCTGTGACTTGAGCGCCTTGAACGTAAGGCTTACCCAGAGTAATCTGGGAGCTTTCAGTTCCGGGCTTGCTCAAAAAGAGAACGTGACTAAAAGTCATGGCTGAACCCACTTCGCCTTCCTGCTTTTCAATCTGCAGGATGTCGCCGGGTTGAACACGATATTGCTTTCCACCTGATTCAATAACTGCGTACATAGACGGTGGAAACTGCCTTAAAGTGGTAGAGGTGTCAAGGGGTTTTGCAATGTGTTTTGGATTTCATTCGTTTACTGGGACGCGAATGTTAAGTAATTGAGGCCTTGAGTTAGTCTGAGCGTGTTTTAACCCGTGATACAGGTCTCCCTGGGGTTACGGGGGAGGAGTTGGGTGGGCGCTGAGGCTTGGTGCGGTGCAGAGCTAACCTCCCAAAAATACTGCCCTCAATTGCCCGGAGCGCGTCTTTAAGCTGTGAGAGAGGCCCTCTAATCTAGGGGAGGTGGATCTGGGTTCTGTCAAAGGCGCTAGGGAAAAGCTCCGCAAATGATAGAGCGAAATATTCTCCCTCAAGATTGGCTGTATAGACTTGCGTGTCTTGAGCAAATTCGGCGATGACTTGTCGGCACATTCCACAGGGTGACCAGGGAGGATTGGAGTCGGTCACCACCATCACCTCAGCAATCACTAATTTCCCCTCGACCTCGCTGGCGGCTTTTTGGATCGCAACTCGCTCGGCGCAGACGGTTGCACCGTAAGAGGCGTTTTCTACATTACAGCCGCTCCAGGTGCGCCCATCGTGGATGCGGATCGCTGAGCCTACTGCATAACCACTGTAAGGCGAGTAGGAGTGAGAGCGAGCTAATTTGGCCTGCTCATACAGGTCTTGGAGTCGCTGAGGTGCCTGCTCGATTCTGAGTTTTGATGAGGGCTTCAAGCGTTTGCCTTCACTGTGTGGGTCAGTTTAGGAAGGGTAGAGAGAATTAGATTCTTCATTTTTTCTGCCGCCTGGTTCGATGTATCAATCACTTCTTGATGGCTTAATTTGTGGGGCGATAACCCTGCTGCTAGGTTGGTGATGCAGCTCAATCCTGCGACCCTGACTCCGAGGTGATTTGCAGCAATACTTTCTGGAACTGTGGACATCCCGACGGCATCCGCTCCCAAAGTTCTCAGCATGCGCACTTCGGCAGGGGTCTCGTAAGTAGGGCCGAGGAGTCCAGCGTAGGTGCCTGTTTGAAAGTTGATATTGAGTTCTTCCGCCGTTTTTTTGAAGGCGTCCAGGCATCCTCGATGATAAGCTTCGGAGAGATCTGGGAACCGCGGACCCAGCTGACTAAGGTTAGGACCTTTGAGAGGGTTGTCTCCCATGAGATTCAAGTGATCTTCGATGAACATAAGATCCCCCGGGCGGAATCGTGTGTTGATTCCTCCTGCTGCGTTGGTGAGAACTAAAGTGTGGATCCCGAGTCCGCAGATAGTGCGGGTTGGAAATACAACGTCCTCCATCGAGTGACCTTCATACAAGTGAAAGCGTCCCTGCAGTAAAACGACTGGAATTCCGTTCATTTTGCCGATGATCATCTTACCGGCGTGTCCCTCGATCGAGGGGCTCTGGAAATGGGGGATTTGGGAATACGAAAGGCTCACGGCATCGGTGACGTTCTCAGCAATTGAGCCTAGGCCCGATCCAAGAATCAAGCCAATGGCTGGTTGAATTTGAGTTTGTTTCTGAATGGACTCAACGGCTTCTCGTATTTTTTTGTAGATAGTCATTTGTGACATGAGTGGATCCTTGGTTAATCTTTGATTTGTTCTAAAATAAGTTTGGGGACGGGTTTCTTGGCGGCGGAGATTTGCACCGATTGGGCGACTCGCTCCATGAGTGGATCGAGTTCGGCATCGTTCCGGGCATAAACCGTAACAACGGGTTCTCCTACTTTGATTTTTGCGCCTAACTTTTGGTGAAAAACGAGACCGACGGTGGGATCGATCTGGTCTGAAGCAACTTTTCTGCCTCCCCCCAGTTCAATCAGAATGCGGCCGAGAGACTCTGTGTTCATTTTAACGATGTATCCGGATTTTTTAGCGGTGTAGACTTTTTTCTGCGGCGCAAGTGGGATCGCTTGGGGGTTTTCGATTGCTTCGAGATTTCCGCCTTGTTCGCGCACCAGCTCCCGAAAGACTTTCCATGCGCTGCCGTCGGCGAGCCGACTGTGAGCTAGTCTTCGCCCTTCGGTTAGATTTCGTGTGACTTTCCCTAATTCTAGCATTTGAGCGCAGAGCTGAATCGTGAGCTCCTTAAGGTCGGCAGAGCAGAGGTCGGCCTGCTTTTCATTTTTTAGGACCTCGATGGACTCCTTTAGTTCGATCGCATTTCCAGCGGAATAGCCCAGGGGCTGGTCCATATTCGTGAGGACGGCTCTCGTGGGGAGATTCATGATTTTTGCGACTTGAATCAGCGTTTTTGCCAAAGACCGAGCTTGCTTGCTACTTTTCATGAAGGCGCCGTTACCGACTTTGACATCGAGAACGAGGGCTTCGGTTCCTTCGGCTATTTTTTTTGATAGAATCGATGCGACAATGAGGGGAATACATTCGACCGTGGCTGTAACGTCACGAAGAGCATAGAGCTTTTTGTCGGCTGGACAAATGAGACTGGTTTGACTGGTCATGGCGCATCCTACGCGGGCCAGAGTTTCGATAAACTGTTCGCGCGTCAGGTGAATGTTGAAGCCTGGGATGGCTTCAAGTTTATCAATTGTTCCGCCACTATGACCGAGTCCTCGACCTGACATCATGGGTACTTTGAGGCCACAAGCAGCAGCTAAAGGCGCTAAAATGAGAGAAACTTTATCACCTACTCCGCCAGTCGAATGTTTGTCGACTTTGATTCCGGTGACCTTTGATAAGTCATATCGCACCCCACTGTTAAGCATCGCTTCGGTGAGTGCGACCGTTTCATTCAAAGACATTCCCTTGAGGTAGACCGCCATGAGGAAAGCGCTTGCTTGGTAGTCAGCAACACTCCCGCCTGTGACTCCTTGAATAAACTCGAGGATCTCCTTATGTTCGAGTTCTTTGCCATCTCTCTTTTTCTGAATGGTCCAGGCTGGGGAGTTCATTTAACACCGTTTTGAAGCATCATCATTGGGTGCTCATTGAATTCAGAAAAGAAGTTCCGACTAATTCAGCTTCTTGAGGGGGGGTGCCCACAAGAGCATGAACCACAGTAGCTCCCACGTCTCCAAAACTGGTGCGGACTCCTAAGTCGATAGGGCCCGGACGACTCGCGTTTTGAGCGGAGTGTTGTGACTGAGTGTAAGCTAGCAGGGGGATGTATTCACGAGTGTGGTCCGTGCCTGGATAGGTTGGATCGTTGCCGTGGTCAGATGCGATCAGAATTAAATCCTCGGGCCTCATTGCCTCTTGAATAGCTGGAAGCGCGCGGTCGAATTCTTCCAAAGCGTTTCCAAATCCGACGACATCTCTCCGATGGCCGTAGAGCATGTCAAAATCAATTAGATTGCAGAAGATTAGGCCATTAGGAACGGTTTTCATCTGCTCGATTAAAACCCGAATGCCGTCCGTGTTTCCGTGCGTATCAATATTTTTTTGAATTCCTTGAGCCGCGTAAATATTGGAAATTTTTCCGACGCCCAAAGTGGGGACGCCTGCCTTGACTAGGAGGTCTAAAAAGGTATCTGTGCCGGGGAGTTGGGCATAGTCTTTTCGGTGATAAGTTCGCTCAAATGGTTTGCCTTCGAGAGGGTTTCCGATGAAGGGCCGTGCGATGACTCTTCCGATTTGCAGTTCGTCGCAGATTTTACGAGCAGATTTGCAAACATCGTAGAGCCGTTCGAGCCCAAACGATTCTTCATGAGCAGCTACCTGCCAAACACTATCTGCGCTAGTATAGAGGATGGGTTTACCGGTTCGAAGGTGCTCGGTGCCTAGCTCTTCGATGATCGTAGTGCCGCTGGCGGCATGATTGGCCAGGACTCCAGGTAGATGGTTTTCAGCGACCCATCGATCGACAATCGCTTGAGGAAATCCATTTGGAAAAGTGACAAACGGCTTTTTCAAGACGAGTCCTGCCATTTCCCAGTGGCCCGATGTCGTGTCTTTGCCTGCAGAAAGTTCACAAGCCTTCCCAAATGCTGCCGTTGGCGAGCCTGCTGTCGTTGGGGGAACGCCTAAAATCGAAGTAATGTTGCCCAGTCCCCAGGCCTGAAGATGCGGTAGTTGGAGGGTTCGTCCAGTTTTTTGAGAAAACGCTCGGGCAAGATTTCCTAGAGTATTTGAGCCTGTATCTCCGTAATTTGCGGAATCGGGCAATTCGCCAGCACCGACTCCATCCAGAACAATCCAGATGACTCTTTTGAAAGATCCCTTATTTTTGGTAGTCAACATGTCAAACTCACTCTCTTGGGGTAGATGGTTGGATCATTGATACACTCGCAGAAGCACCAATTCGGTTGGCTCCTGCTTCGATCATTTTAAGGGCGTCCTCGCGGGTGCGAATTCCACCGGAAGCTTTCACTCCTACATTAGGACCTACAATTTTTCTCATAAGCTCAACGTCGCTGACAGTTGCGCCTCCCGAGCCAAAACCCGTGGAAGTTTTAACGAAGGCCGCTCCGGCAGCTTTGGCTAGAGCACATCCGATGATTTTTTGTTCTTGAGTGAGGGCGCTCGTTTCTAGAATGACTTTGACCGTAAAAGGTTTTGCTGCTTCAACTACGGCGCGAATGTCCTCAAAAACAAGTGCGTAATCGTGACCTTTGAGTGCTCCGAGTTGAATAACCATATCTATTTCTTGGGCCCCTGCTCTGATTGCCTCTCGGGTTTCGAAGGCCTTCGCTGCGGAGGAGCTCGCTCCTAGCGGAAAACCGACGACCGCAATGGGTAGAACGGTTGAGCCTTTTAGGAGTTCTGCTGCAATGCCTACCCAGGCTGAGTTGACGCAAACCGTGGCGAACTGATACTGGCGAGCTTCTTCGCAAAGGGTAGTTATTTCGTCCAGGGTAGCGTCTGGCTTGAGTAGTGTGTGGTCGATGAACCGGGCGAGATTTTCGTTTAATGAAGAGGGAGCGACGAGGGAAGAGGCCATGGGTTTGGTTTCCTGTAGTCTACGGAATGCTGGAGTTTAATTGACAGTCTTACCCCGGTAGCCTTCCTACTTTTTACTTGAAGTGTCAAGATGGATTCGTTAGGCTTAGGGACAAAATGAGTAGGTGATCAATCTGGGATGTAACTCCCAATTTTGAGTGATCATCACCTTTTATTCAGAAGGTTGAATAAAAGCAGATTTTGTAAGTTATTGTATTTGCGAAGTTTTAACGCACAAAGATCCGGGAGATCAAATTTTTGGAAACCCGTGGCATCGAAGCCACTGTGGAAAAGGTTTGGGAGCATTAAGTTGCCCCGAAATAGTCACTCTATGAAGAATCAGATTTACTTTCATGTGTCGCAAAAAGTCTGCCCAGTTTGGGGCAGGCAACCTTCCACGTTGCGTTTTGTTTGCCGTTAGGTTTCCCTAGCTAGGTAAACTCGATTTACCTTTTTGTTTGGGAGAGTCCATGTCGAATGAATTAATTATTAATGCATCATTGCCCGAAACCCGCATCGCACTGATGGAAAATGGGGAAATTCAAGAGTTACTGATCGAAAGAGCATCAGGAAAGGGAATTGTCGGAAATATTTACAAGGGGCGCGTGACGCGAGTTCTTCCTGGGATGCAGGCAGCATTTGTGGATATTGGGCTAGAGAAAGCCGCCTTCCTTTATGTTGATGATGTTTACGTTCACTCTGAAGTTTGGGAAGATGAAGAAGACGGGGATGAACAAGATGGCGAGGTGGTTAAAAAGCCAATTCAAGTCATCAGCCCAGTTTCAAGCCAAGGTTTGGCGAGTTCTTTATCGAGTCCAGTTCCTACTCCCTTAGAAGGTGAACAGACTCCAGGCAGCGAAAGTCAGTCTGAAGAAGCCGAAGTACAAGGTCCCTCAGATCGCACAGAGGGATCTACCTGGGAAGCTCCCTCGATCGAAGACCAAGAGGGGCAATGGTCTAAGTCGTCTATTTCTGAGAGCGACGAGCTGGAAGATGATTTTGATGACGAAGGTCTCGCTATCAGTGGGTTAGACCCCGAAGAGGACGATGATTCGGAAGGATCTGGGAATCCAGTAAAAATGGATGCCGATCCGAAAGATTCTGATCAAGGTGGTGACGAAAGCTCCGAAGATGGTGAGAGCTCCGAAGGTAAGGGGGCAGGCGATTTGCCAGAGGGGACGATTGCACCTGAAGGTTCAGGCGAAGATTCGGATCCGGAGGCTACTCCAGGGGCCCCAAGAAAAAGACATAAAAGAGGCAGAAGAGGCGGACGTTTCAGAAGGAAGGGTTCGGCTCAAGAACCGTTAGCTCCTAAGGTCGCTCAAGAAAGCTACCCAGAAAACTATCATGAGCAGGTGGCTGATCCAGGAAACCCAGCTTCGGATCGTTCGGGAATTAGTACTGAAGCAACCACGGCTGGAGCAGATGAACAGGGTCCTGAAGCAGGAAGGCCTGAGGAAATGCCACGGTCGGCTGTCGCAGAGCGCCGGGTTGTGAGCCCTGTGGGGGATCGCCCGGAGTTTAAGGCGCCTCGTGCTCGGGACCGACGAATTAAACAGAAAACGATTGCTCGTCCAGTTCGTAGCCAGGTTAATATTCAGGACTTATTGAAAGAGGGACAGGAAGTTTTAGTTCAGGTAGCGAAAGATCCGATTGCTACTAAGGGTGCTCGACTAACCTGCCATATTAGTCTCCCTGGACGTCATTTGGTTTGCATGCCGACGATTGATCACGTGGGAGTCTCTCGACGGATTGAGCGAGATGAAGAGAGACGACGGCTGCGTGAGTATGTTGAGCGAAATCGACCTAGAAATTTAGGCTTCATTGTTCGCACTGCCAGTGGAAAGCAGCAGTCAGAGAAAAGAATCAAACAGGACATTGAGTACCTCACTCGTCTTTGGACTGAAATTCGTGAGAAGGCTGCAACTCTTACGGCGCCATCCTTGGTCTATGAAGATTTGAACTCCGTCCTGAGAGCGGTTCGTGATTGGGTCACCGAGGAAATCGACAAGGTGATCGTGGATTCGCGATATCACTATAATGACGTCTTGAGATTTGTCTCGCATTTCATGCCTTCATTAAAGAACAAGATCGAACTCTATCACGGCGATATCCCGATCTTTGACGCTTACGGGATTTCGACTGAGCTCTCCAGGGCGCTTGAAAGAAAAGTCTGGCTGAAGTCGGGTGGATACATTGTAGTCGACCAGGCAGAAGCGCTCGTTGCAATTGATGTGAACACTGGGCGGTATGTTGGGAAAAAGAACCTTGAAGATACGATTCTAAAAACCAATTTAGAGGCGGTTCAGGAAATTGCTTACCAACTCCGCTTAAGAAACTGTGGCGGCATTATTATTCTTGATCTGATTGACATGGAGAAGGAAGAGAATAAGCAGCGAGTTTACCGTGCTCTCGAAGAAGCGTTGATGAGGGATCGAGCACGACCTTCGATTTTAAAGATTTCAGAACTGGGCTTGATCGAGATGACTCGAAAGCGCACTCGCGATACCATCGTTCGAACTTTATGTGATTCTTGCACTCATTGTGAAGGCAAAGGATTTATTAAGGGTAAGCTCACCGTGGCTTACGAGGCTATGCGCGAGATCGAGCGAGCTGGGATTGAGCGAGATGTGAGCAAAATTTTGGTTCAAGCTCATCCCGACGTGATTGATATTCTCGCTATCGATGAGCGAGAAACCCTCGATCAGTTGGAACGCCGTTATCGTAAACAAGTTTATCTCCAGGCTGTGACGGATTTCCATCCCGAGCAATTTGAAGTGACTGCAGATAAGGGAGAGCGAACTGAGAAGTCGCAGCCGAGTGAGTCCGGCGGAGACCGAAGCCGAGGACGAAACGCGGATCGGGGTCGAGATCGCGGCCGAGACCGAGAGAAGGACCGTGAACGGGACAAAGATCGGGATTCTAGCCGAGCTTCTGGACAGACGACCGGAGTAATTACTCCTGTGATTATTTCGCCGGTACTTGTGCCGATCCCGGTTGTCAGTCCTGTAGTAGCGGTTGCTATTCCAGTTCCGCTTCCCGTTTCTGAAGGTCAGGGAGTCTCCAGTTCTCAGGCGTCTCAAGATGGCTCCTTTGATGAAGAAGACCGCCTTGCATTCTTGAGAGCTCAAGCAGCCCAAGACGCTGCTCTGGCTCGATTGGGTAATGGGAATGCGCACGCGCCTGCTGGGCGGACGCCGACGGATCATTCTAATCGAGGCGATCGAAGCGATCGAGGTGGGATGAACAATCGGGGTGGTCGTGGCCGAAGAGGTGGAAAATTTAAACGCGGGCCAGAGCGAAATCGGGACCGCGGAGGGCAGAAAGCCTATAGTCCGCAACCCACAGTTAAGGGTCCGAGAGAAGTCGTCGCAAACACTACGGAATCTCGATCGGCCACTTCGACCAGTGGTTCGGGTGAGAACACAGGTGGCGGCTCAGGCAACGGTGGGGATCAATCCCAGCCACCGGTATAAATCACTTCGAGTGAGGAGTGCCTATGTTGCATGCAGCCCAGCCTAGCACGTTTCGATTTTTGATCACTTTGCCATCCCATCTTGTGCTTTCGGGCACGGATGGGACGGCAGTTCAAGTCGATCGAGAAACCTTTTATCAATGGATTTGGCAGCAATTCGGTGATCGTGGTCTCTTGGGTGTGCATGAGGGCACCCTTCTTTCTGAGGAGGCTGCCGAGCAGGGACTAGAGACCGAGTCTTGGACAGTAGATGCAGGAGAGGCCCCTCGAGAGAGAGACTGGGTTGGAAGGCAAAGGGAAGTCAGTACAGAACTCTACTTTTCAAGTAGCGAGTTTGCTTTAGAGGCGATTTCGATTTTTAAAGAAATCCCTGAACTTAAGATTGGCCCTGTCGAAGAGCAAAAACCTCGCGATTGGGACGCAGAGTGGAAAGCGTCCTTTCTCAATGCCGGAGCTGGCGTAGAAATCCCCCCTTTTTGGAGAGTCGTTCCCCCTTGGGTGGATTCTAAGCCTGGCTTCATCAAAATCAATCCAGGCGCTGGTTTTGGGACTGGTACTCATGAGGCAACTCAGCTTTGCCTCCAGGCGATCGGTGAAGTGGCTTTGCGTCTAGGGGGTGATGTCCACGGCGGTGCGCTCCAAGGTATCGATGCTCTTGATTTTGGAAGTGGCTCAGGAATCTTGGCGATTGGGTTGGCTAAGATGGGTGCCAAGGTCAATGCAGTAGAAATTGACTTGTTGGCAATTGATAATGCCGTTGAGAATGCGCAGATTAACCAGGTCCAGGATCAGATTCGGTTCTATCGGGAAATCCCGCCTGCTCCGGCGCAGTATGGCATCGTCGTTGCAAATATACTTCGCCCGGTGCTGATCGAGTGCGCAGATTTGCTTGTCGATAGATTGGCTCCAGGAGGGGTGCTCATTCTCTCGGGTTTGATTGATACGGATGTAGAACCGATCCGAGCTAAGTATTCATCCCTCCTGGATGGTGCTACTCCCCAAATTACCGAGCGCGGTGAGTGGCGGGCTGTGATTTTCACTCGCTAGACGATTCGGCTCTATTCTAAATGGATTTACCAATGTTCTAGTTTCCCGGGGAGAATCGATTTGGAGCTCGCACCCTAAAACATTTTCTGGGACACTAGAGTCAGGATAGGAAGGCATGTAATGACTCTCCGATCTCTATGGGAGATCGGTTCGCCAGCAGTAGCAACTCAAACGATTTTAGAAGAAATGGCGTCGGTACTTTCATCAGAAATACGAGGTTTTTATGGAAAAAAAGGCATTTAAATCTAATTTGACCTTGGATGTTCTCGATCGACTCAATGCCGTTATTTTAGATCAGCACATTGTCTATACGTCGGGGCGACACGGGACTTCATATATTAATAAGGATGCGATTTATCCCCGCACCGAACTCACCTCGGATCTTTGTCGACAAATGGCAGAATATTTTTTGGCTGCGAAAGTCGATTGTGTCATCGCCCCTGCTCTCGGGGGAGTGATTCTCTCTCAGTGGACGGCCTACCACCTGACGCAGCTCTCCGGTAAACCCGTCCTCGGACTTTATGCAGAAAAGGCCGATGACGGCCGGTCTTTTGTCATTAAGCGTGGCTACGATGCTTTGGCTCGATCGAATCGAGTCTTAGTGGTAGAGGACGTTCTGACGACTGGAGGATCAGTTCGCAAAGTGGTTGAGGCGCTGAGACAACTCCCAGCCGATGTGGTTGGAGTCGGCGCTCTCTGTAATCGCGGTCAGCTTACCTCCCAGAGTCTCGGCGGCGTCCCAGAGCTTCTGAGTCTCATAGATCTGAATTTAGAAAGCTGGGAAGCCTCGGACTGTCCCCTCTGCAAACAAGGGGTGCCAATCAATCCAAACGTAGGAAAAGGGCGAGAATTTCTTCTCGCTCAAACCGCCTAGCTCTCGCTGAAAGTACCTTTTGGCTTCTGATAGCGGTATCGAGTTGCAAGCCCTATAGAGTTGCGTGTCGAGTGATTTTCGTCTACGTTGTGCGTCCAATGAGTTCAGATCAATCCATGGTGCGCCGGCTCAAAGTTCAAGTTTGGTTGTACTGGGTTCCTCAATCGATGTTTCTGCTCCTTAAGACTCAACCCGAGAGGGGAGGCTTTTGGCAGCCCGTCACGGGCGGGGTGGATGCGGGCGAAGGTCTTGAGGAAGCTGCGCTACGAGAAGTTCAAGAGGAAACAGGCCTGAGTCCTTTAAGTGGGGCGGGGTCACTCTTTCGAATCGGGGAACCCTTTGAGTTTGAAAGCCAGTGGGGGCCGGCTACCGAAACCCCCTTTGCTCTCGAGGTGACTCAGCCTCTCGATCGCCCACCTGTGGTGCGACTCGATGCTCGGGAGCATGATCAGTTTGCCTGGGTTTCTGCGCAGGAGGCGCTCAGCAGGGTTAAATTCGCCTCGAATTCAAAGGTTTTGAGGGCTCTCTTGGATAAGTTGGGGAGTTGAGGTTAGCACCGAAGGCTTGAGGACTGGACAAAAATCAAAAGGAGAATGAATATGACGCAAGTAGTTACAGAGAGTTTGGGTTTAGGCAAAGGCTTGTATGCTATTTTTGAGACCTCTCTCGGAGAGATGACGGTTCAGCTGGAGGAAGAGAAAGCTCCTGAGACCGTGAAAAACTTTGTGGGTCTGGCCACGGGCGAAAAAGAATATACGGATCCTAAGACGGGAGAGAAATCACACGCTCCCTTTTTTGATGGGACTGTATTTCATAGAATTATTAAAAATTTCATGATCCAAGGTGGGGACCGGCTGGGCCAAGGCACGGGCGGCCCAGGGTATCGATTTAAAGATGAGTTTCATCTATCGTTAAAGCATCTGGGTGCAGGGATTTTATCGATGGCCAATTCGGGACCAAACACCAATGGAAGCCAATTTTTTATTACGCTCGTTCCGACGCCTTGGTTGGATGGCAAGCATGCGGTTTTTGGAAAACTGGTTCGTGGTGAAGATGTACTAAAGACACTAGGTGGCGTTCCAACTGGCTCAATGGACCGCCCCCGCGACGAAGTAAAACTCGTTCGGGTAAAAATTGTTCGCGAGATTTAATCTTTTTTTAAAAGGGCCGTTGACAGTGACTCTAGTTTTGGACATCATCTCAGCCATGTCAGTTTTAGCTTGTCGTGAGGGAGCCCTCTAGGAAAGTCAAGGGGGGGAAGTCCAAATCTGGGTAAGCTAAAGTTATTATTAATCTGTTTTTTAAGGAGATAGACTCAAATGAATAAAGCTCAATTAATCGAGGCAGTTGTTAAGACCACTAAGCTTACAAAAGTGGACGCCGAAAATGTTCTCAACAGTGCTTTAGATGCGATTAAAAAGAGTGTAAAAAAAGGCGAAGACGTGACCCTGATTGGTTTCGGTACATTCACCAAGACCAAGCGTAAGGCACGCATCGGAAGAAATCCTCAGACCGGCAAGGAAATCAAGATTCCTGCTATGACCGTCCCAAAGTTTCGCCCAGGACGTGAGTTCAAGGACACCGTAAAGTAAGTTTTCTTTCTTAAATCGATTACGATTTGTGGAGGCCTACAATCAAGGAAGATTGTGGGCTTTTTTTTTACTTTTTTATGAATAAAATTGTCAAAATGTTAGTCAATTGCCTTCTTTTTAGTTATCTCGCAGGGTTTTGTCCTAGGTTTGTAGTGGCTACTTGAATAGCTAAATCTAATTATTATCACTACTTAGCTAGTTGTAATGAGTCTCTTTTTCCCTTTGATCTTTGGTATCGCGATTGCATTACGTCTGTCTAGACAAGGTGTGTCATTGCGGACTGAGTGCCGTACTGAAGTTGATGTGGACGTTGTTGATGTTGATGATGATGATGATGAGGAAGAAATAGTTATGAAGAATGTATTTTTAGTTGTTGTAGCTCTGTTGTCGGTTTCACGCGGGGTAGTGGCGGATGACTTTTCTCTTTCAGCTACGGGTCAAAAAGACCCGTGGAAGAACGGAGTTATTCCTGGTTCCGCTTTAGATTGTGAAAGGGTAGGGATTAAGAAATTGCCAAACGAGCAGAACTCGGGCCCGAGTGCTCCGAAATCCTCCTCAAGAAGTGCGAGCGCAATTTAATCGGTTGTGTCTGACGAGCTGAGTTCTCGAATGAGGGTGCGCAGCTTTTGACGTTCCGATCTGGGGACTTCTTGCTCCATGGGGGTTGACGTCATTTGGGAAGAAGACGAGCTCAGCTTGTTCTGGAGGCCTTGTTTGGCGTCTCGAGTAAGGCCTTCACCCCATTTTTGAGCGGTCTCCAAGAGGTGCTTGTTTTCAAAAGGTGCCATGGTGGTCTTCACGATTTCGGATAGCGTGCGCCCATTCCAGTGCACCCAGTTCCCTAGAGTCAAAATAAGAAGGCTGAGGACCGCCCATTTTATGGTGAACTTTAAGAGACTAAGCATTTCCGGTTGCCTCGTCGGGAGCTAGCACGATGAGCACTTGGAATGGCTGGATACGATCTCCCATGACATGATGGTATTCGCGCAGGAGCTGCGGGCTATCAATAGCGGTCATTCTTTCGAGCTCTAGTTCATTCAAAACCCGAGGCGGCGTAATCATTCTGACTGGGTTTATCCCGACTGTCGGCTTAGTTTCTTGTGGCTTCTCTAACGAAAGCGACATTTTTGCTGCAATGATATTCCCCATCTCGGAGTAAAGCGAGAGATCTGAACTCGGGTTGAGAAGGACTGTAATGAATACTTTCGGATCTCCCTGAAGAGCGTAAAAAATTCCAGATTTTTCTCGGGCCGACTCTCGTTTCGGCAACGCACTCTGGAGTTGGACGGATCCCCAAGAGTAAAAATCAAAAGACCCGGGAAGGGCTCCTTCTAAGACACTCATGTCCAAGTGGTCTGAGTAAGTTGTGGTAAGTGAGACCAAATTCTCTTGCGCAGGTAATGGATTGGCTTCAGTCTGAGTCTTATCTTTTTTCATCTCAACTCCTAGGAGCTCCGAGCTCGAGTATTGCCGGCGACATCTGAAAATAAGGCGCGTTCTGCAGTTCTTAAAATGTCCTGAGCAGTAAATGGTTTTAGTATGTAGTCTCGGATGCCAGCATTGATTGCCTCCATAACGAGATTTTCTTGAGCCATGGCCGTAATCATAATGAGTTTTGCATGAGGATCTGTTTTTATGATTTGACGCGCAGCTTCTATTCCGCTCATTTTGGGCATCACCAGGTCTAGTGTCACTAGATCGGGCTTGAGTTTGGTAAAGAGTTCAATGGCTTCTTTACCGTCAGCGGCTTGACCGATCACCTCATAGTGACCCTCAGTGAAGATCTCAGTGAGGGTCTTCCTCACGAAAGCGATGTCGTCTACAACAAGGATTGTCTTGGTCATACTCATTATTGTACAAATGAATTAACAAAAGACTAATGGAATCTATTTGATTTTCTCAATCAATACCGATTCTATGTGTCGCTCGGTAGCGCTTTGAATCATAAATTTATAGTATCCAGTGGTGGTATTAAAAAAAAGCTCATCTCTGGGCTCCGGGATGCGCCCGAATTGTTGAAGTAGAAATCCGCTAAGTGTTTCATAGTCACCCTGGGGAATTTCAATTTTGAGTGTTTCATTAATTTGCTGAATTTCCATCTTTGCCTGGACACTCCAGCTCCGATCCGACAGTTCCTTATATGGAAGGGACTCGAAGTCGAACTCATCGCTAATTTCACCGACAATTTCTTCCACGATATCCTCAAAGGTTAAGATACCGACTGCGCCTCCATGTTCGTCGACGACAATGACCATTTCGCTATCCTCAGATCGCATATCATGCATGAGGTCTTCGAGCGATTGGGTCTCGGCAGCATAGTGGGCTGGAGAAATATAGAGTTGAATTGATTCCTTTGGGTCGTTTGCGCCCAAAAGATCAGAGTTTTCAAGAATACCTACAATATTGTCGATTCTTTGCGAGTATACTGGCATGCGCGAGTGTCGATGTTTTAAGAAACTCTCGAGTGCATTTTGGACTGTAGCTTGATTCGAGATTGCATCCACCTGAACCAAGGGGAGGAGCGCATTTTTTGCTTCAGTGTCTTTGAAGTCAAAAATTCTCTTAATCATTGTTTTTTCGATCGATTTAATTTCGGTTTCATTCTGATTATAAGATAAAAGTGCTCTTATATCATCGCGAGTGGTTCTTTGTTTACCTGCAAGAATCTCTTCAAGAGGTCCGATCAGTCGTGAGAGGCGAGTCGTATAGTAGGCAATCATTCTTGTAACTGGATAGAGGATCCAGTAAGTCCAAAAAATAGGATAGGCTACCCAGGGCGCTAGAAGCTTTGAGTTTCTTTGATAAATCGTCTTCGGAATCAATTCTCCAAAAAGAACAACCAAAGGCGATGTGAGTAGCACTGCGAAAAGATTTGGATATCTGACTTGTCTTTCTAGGAAAAAAAGTGAGACGAGAGTCGAAATAGTAATGACGCAAAGACTTGAAATTAAAAGGGTGGTCGCAAAGACTCGCTCTGGATGATTAGCGAGCGCGAGAGCTAGCTCCGCACCTAAGTCCCCTGATTTGCCTTGTTTTTTGAGGTTGATCCTATCGGCTGCAAGAAGCGCAATTTCAGAGCCAGAAAAAAACCCCTCGATGATCAGAATCGGAAGGACTAGCGCAAAAAGTTTCATCAGGGAGAGATTCATGATTCGCTCCTGGGGTTTTGCTTTTCCTTCTTCAAGTAGTGGTAGCCGTAACCTGGGTCCTTCGTTTCTGGCCGAAATATTTCGCCTGCAAAAAGGTCCTCGAAAACTGCATCTAGGAGGTCGCTCATGGTGACTACCCCAATGACTTCTCCGAGGGCATCTTTGACGACGGCCATATGGATTTTTTGGCGCTTAAATTTCCTGAAAAGTACGTTGAGCCTTAGGTTCGGACGTACAAAGAATGGTCGTCGCATTAGATCTGCAATTGTTTTGGAGGATAATCCGGGATCGAATTTGGCCCTGAGAAGATCTTTAGAGTAGAGTACGCCTACAATGTCTTTCTTGTTGGCGCTTAAAATAGGCACTCGTGAATACCTTCGATCTCGAAAGGCTGTCAGCGCGTCTTTGACCGAGGTTTGAAGGGGGAGAGACAGTACTTGTGACAAAGGAGTGGTTACTTCTGAGACTGGAGTGTCATCGAGTTCAAAAACATTTTTGATCAAATCAAATTCACTTTGCCCGATGGCCCCTTCCTTGTGTCCCTCCTCAACCATGAGCAAAAAATCTGATTCTTTTAGGATGAGGGGGTTCTCCTGAGTTCCGTGGCCAGAAGTCGTAGATTTGCCGGGAACAAGTCGCAGCAGGCGCTGGACGATCCACCGGACGGGTCTAAATGCCACATAAAGAAAGTTCAGTGGCCTCACCGTGAGTACGGCGATGTAGCGATTGAGTCGAGCGGCAATGACTTTGGGCGTAATTTCGCAGAGGATCAAGACAATGGGTGCTGTAATGAGGATACCCAGGAGCGTATTGGAACCCCATCGGGGAAGATGGAAAAGAAAGAGGCTTGGAACCGTTTCGGATGTCGAGACAGCCTCAGTGATCAGGGATGTTAAAGTAATGTTGATCATCTCATTCAAGATTAAGATCGTAATGAGTAAGCCGCTCGGATCGGCTAAAAGCTTTTTGACGGTTTTGTGAGTGGTTCGAAACTCATCCTTGATTGACTTGATCTGAAATCGAGAAAGGCTGAACAGGGCGATTTCGGACGCGGATAGGTAGGCAGAGAAAAGCACTAGAAAGAGACAAGCCAGGAGCTCAAACGAGTTCATCATAGAGTTTTCGCACGATTGCCCCGCGTCATCAAGCGAGGAAGGGCAAGAATTGAATTAGAGGCAGGAATCGAAGTTCCTGCCTCTTTCTTCATTGCTCGGACGTACTGGATCGAGTCAGTTTTATGCAGCCCGGTCAAATCCAGGCCGTGCGGTCGTCGTCTTTTTCCGAGAGGCTTTGGATTTCTCCTCCTTCGGAGGGTTTGTCGGACCCGTTAACTTCAGTTTTGGTAGTCTGGCTGTCAGCACTACGTTCAGCACATCATCGATCGTTTTAGCCGTGATAAAGGTGAGCTGGTCTCGAAACTCTTCAGGGATATCTTCGAGGTCCTTTTTGTTTTTTTCTGGAATAACGATGGTCTTGATTCCATGTCTCATGGCAGCCAAAGCCTTTTCCTTTAACCCACCGATGGGTAAGACCCTCCCTGTGAGCGTGATTTCTCCGGTCATCGCTACGTCTCGTCTCAAGGGGATTCCCGTGAGTCTGGAGATCATTGCAGAAGCCATGGTAATTCCTGCGGAGGGCCCATCTTTCGGAATTCCTCCCGCTGGAAAGTGCACATGGATATCAATCGTAGAGAAAATGTCCTCATCGATCTCAAAATCTTTTGCGCGTGATCGAATCAAGCCAAGGGCTGCCTGTCCAGACTCTTTCATGACCTCGCCAAGTTGCCCCGTGAGCGTAACTCCACCCTTTCCCTTCATCGAGTTGACTTCGACGTAGAGAATTTCACCTCCGACTGATGTCCAAGCAAGGCCGGTTGCGATGCCCACTTCGTCCTTTTCCTGCTCGTCCTCTCGGATGTGAGGGGCTGGGCCAAGGAACTTTTGAACTTGGTCGGGTGTGATTAAGGTTTTTTCTGTTTTCCCTTCAGCCACCCAGCGAGCTGTCTTTCTGCAAACCGTACCAATGCTTCGCTCTAGGTTTCTGAGTCCGGCTTCACGAGTGTACTGAGAAACAACAGTCTTAATCGCATCGTCTTCAAATTGAATTTGGGCTTCATTGATTCCGTTTTCACTAATTTGTTTAGGAATTATGTATTTTTTGGATATGAAGAATTTTTCTTCCTCCGTGTACCCAGAGAGCTGAATGACTTCCATTCGATCTCGGAGAGCAGATGGAATTGTATCCAACACGTTACAAGTCGCGATGAACATGACATTCGACAGGTCAAATGGAACATTCAGGTAGTGATCTCTGAATGAATTATTTTGTTCTGGATCTAAAACTTCTAATAGAGCTGCCGAAGGGTCTCCCCTGAAGTCACTCCCTAGTTTGTCGATTTCATCCAAGACAAAGACTGGATTGTTGCTTCCAGCTTGTTTAAGTCCTTGGATAATTCGACCGGGAAGGGCTCCTACGTAAGTTCTACGATGGCCTCTGACTTCTGCTTCGTCCTTCACGCCGCCGAGGGAAATTCTGACAAACTCCCGTCCGAGTGCTCGAGCGATCGATTTTCCCAGTGAAGTTTTACCGACTCCGGGAGGACCTGCAAAGCACAGCAGTGGTCCCTTCATTTTTTCTTTCAGTTTTCTGACAGCTAAGTACTCGAGAATTCGTTCCTTAATTTTAGAGAGATTGTAATGATCCTCGTCGAGAGTCATTTTAGCTCTTTTTAAATCAAGGTTGTCGTGAGTTTGCTTGCTCCAAGGAGTTTCAATGAGCCAGTCCACGTAGGTGCGTAGCATGGATGCTTCGGATGCATCTGGGTGCATTCGCTCAAGACGTCCTAGCTGCTTGAGGGCTTCTATCTCGACTTCTTGAGGCATTTTGCAGATCAGGATCTTTTCCTTTAGTTCCCCAATCTCTTCGCCCTTGATGTCTGTGTCGCCTAATTCAGTCTTAATTGCTCTAATTTGTTCCCTTAAGAAGTACTCCTTTTGGGATTTAGTCATCTCATCTTTTGCCTGGGATCTTATTTTGGCTTGGATCGAGAGGACTTCGATTTCCTTGCTGAGGATTTCGTAGACCTTCTTCAACCGGATAGTGCTATCCGTGGTTTCTAGGATACCTTGGGCATCGCTCACTTTTAGTCCTAAATTGGACGCGACTAAGTCTGCAAGTCGACCTGGATCAGTAATGTCGTCTAAAACCATCAGGATATCTGGCGTCAGTACTTTTCCGAGAGAGATGACTCGCTCCAGTTGCTCCCGGACGTTTCGCATAAGGGCTTCGACCTCGGCGATATCGCCGAAGTTGGTTTCATTGATTCTATTAATTTTTACTTCAAAGAAGGGCTGGGTCTGGGTGTAGTTTTGGATGTTTGCCTTGCATAGACCTTGTGTCAAAATTTTGATTCGACCATCTGGCAGTTTTCGCATCCGCATAATCATCGCGACTGTGCCGGTGCGATAGATGGCGTCTGGAGATGGATGCTCGTCAGTGATTTCCTTCTGAGATGAGAGGAGAATTAGGCGGTCTGGCCGTGCCAGGCTCTCCTCGACGCTCCTGATAGAGGAGTCTCGTCCTACGAACAAGGGAATAATCATATACGGAAAAACGACAATGTCCCTCACGGGCAACATCGGCAAAGTTTCTGGGATCTCCACTTGCTCGCCGTCGTAATTTGTTACCATCTGGCCTCCTATTGTTGCCCACAACCGATTTGAACTGTTGATAGACGATTCGGACAATTGGAGAGGTGCCTTTAGGTAAAACTTTTTTTAAATCCTTTCAGGATTTTTTAACATTAAGCGTAAATTTTTTCTCGGTGCTCTTGTCTTTCCTTGCATGCAATGCACATCGTAGAGACAGGTCTAGCTTCGAGTCGTCGAGGTTCAATGGGCTCCTCGCACTCTTCGCAAGTGCCGAAGGTGCCTTCGTCCATTCGGGCGAGAGCTTCATCGATTTTGCTTAAGAGCTGTCTTTCTCGGTCACGAAGCTTAAAGACGAGGTTTTGGTTGATTTCACTGGCTGCCAAGTCAGTCTCATCCGGTAGGTCATCGGGAGACAGAACGAGTTCATTTTTTAAAGCATTTTTAGAGTTATTTAAAATTCGTTGCTTTTCTTCTAAGAGTAGCTTTCTATATTTCGCTACCAATTGAATATTCATTTTTTCTCCCCCCGTTTAGAATTATCCCCGTTCTCTGAATCCGTTTTATTTTAACCTGATCCTGAGTTTTGACAACGGGTTTTATTCCGAATCAAAAGAAATATCAATCGAAAGAATTGTTAGAAAAAAGAAATGGATCGCTACTGAGGTTTGATCATTACCAGTCTAAAGAAACGGGCGTATTTGGCAATTTCAGTCATCATTTCAGATTGTTAGCTTGAGTAATGCATTAATTTCCGATAGCTCAAAGGGATGAATGCGAAAAATGGGGTCAAATCGGTTTCAAATATCGGGGTTTTAGTTTTGGCTGCAGGACTTGGAAAGCGAATGCGCTCCAGTATCCCTAAGGTTTTACATGATTTGGCGGGAAAACCGCTTATTTTTCACGTCTTAAACCAGGTTCAAAAAGTTTGTCCTGAGGCTTCGATTGGAATTGTGGTTGGCCATGGCCGGGAGCTGGTTGAGGAGTATATTCAAAATGAGCCCGTTTTTGCTGGCCTTTCAATCCACTTGATTCAACAGGCTGAACAAAAGGGAACGGGTCATGCCGCTCGATGTGCATTGGAGTCAGAGTGGGGAAGTGAAAGAGTTCAAAAAGATAGTCCAATTCTAGTTCTTCCCGGGGATTTGCCACTGATTTCTGAATCTCTGATTCGCGAAATGATCGCCCCCTTGGCAGCTAAGTCGCCGCTTCGTGCTCTCACTTGTCAGCTTAGTCATCCGACCGGTTACGGGCGGATAGTGCGAGGCTCAGAGAGTCATAAAGTGGTCAGAATTGTTGAAGAAAAAGATGCAACTCCCAAGGAGAGGGAAATTCAAGAGGTGGCCACCTCGATTTATTTCTTCGAGTCGAAATTTCTTGGTCGTTCGCTCCCTGCGCTGTCGGCAAACAATGCCCAGAAGGAGTATTATTTAACAGACCTAGTTTCTATGGCTTCTCAAGGGGGTCTGGAGGTCTCAACTTTGCTTTGGAGCGATGTGGATCAACTTCGGGGGGTAAATGATCCCTGGGAGCTTGCTCAGGCGCGTCAAATTTTCAATGAAAACTGTATAAAAAACTGGGCCGTTCAGGGAGTACAATTTCTTAACCCTGGATCGGTCCGGATTGAGTGTTTGGTTACTCTCGGATCTGAGGTCGTAATTGACTCGGGCGTTGTATTGCAAGGACGGACTCAGATTGGGGACCGGTGTAAAATCGGACCTCACTCCGTTTTGAAAGATGTTACGGTCTTGTCCGATGCGATGATTCGCGCAGGAACAGTGGCCGAAGAGTCCGTAGTAGGTTCCTTTGCTCAGGTAGGGCCCAATGCTCACCTGAGGCCTGGTACCGAAATCGGTCCACACGCAAAAATTGGTAATTTTGTCGAACTCAAGAAGACTCGAGTCGGCGAGTCAACGAGTATTGCACATTTATCCTACCTCGGAGATGCTGAGGTAGGTGCTCGCGTCAATATTGGGTGTGGTTTTGTGACTTGCAACTTTGACGGGCGGGTCATCGATGGGCAGCGAAAGCATCGAACCGTTATTGAAGATGACGTTTTTTTAGGAAGCGCATGCCAGGTGGTAGCTCCCCTCAGAGTTGGTCGAGGAGCTTACGTGGCTTCGGGCTCAACTCTGACTGAAGATGTGGAGGCCGGATCTTTGGCGATTGCGCGGGCGAGGCAGGTCAATAAGTTAGACTATGCCAAAAAGTTACGGAAGAAGTGAGGATTTATGTGCGGAATCATGGGTTACGTTGGGAGTCGGTCGGCGCCGAAAGTACTTTTAGATGGATTGAGGCGCCTTGAGTATCGGGGATATGATTCTGCAGGAATCGCACTTTTACTAGGACAAACCATTGATATTCAAAAATCTGAAGGCAGGCTCGACAATGTAGAGAAGCTCGTTCAAAGTGATCCGAGGCGGCTCGAAAACGCAACTTGCGGTATCGGACATACTCGGTGGGCAACTCACGGGAAGCCCACGACTCAAAACGCGCACCCTCACCAAACAGGGCATATAGTGTTGGTTCACAATGGGATCATAGAAAATTATATCGAAATTAAAAAAGGGGTCATGGCCAGAGGCCATATCCCGCGATCCGAGACGGATAGTGAGCTTTTTGGCTTTCTCGTTCTTGAAGCAATGGAGGAAGGACTAAGTTTGGAGCGAGCTGTGCGGGAGAGCTTCTCGAAAATTCGGGGTCAGTGCAGCATGGTTGTGATGTCAGAGAGAGAACCGGGAGTGGTGGTAGGTGTGCGCAACGGATCACCCTTGGTCATCGCTACTGATCCGCTGGGAGGAGCTCTCTTTGCGAGTGATTCACAGCCTCTTTTGCAGTTTACTCGAGATGTCATCTTTTTGGAGCACGGAGACGTGGCGATCGCTACTGCTCACGACTTAAAAATTATCGATCTAAAAACTGGAGCGCTCGTATCTAGGGAGACCACCCATTTAGAGTGGTCAGTAGAGCAGATCGATAAGGCCGGATTCGCTCACTATATGCTCAAGGAAATTTATGAGCAGCCTGGGGCTCTCGTTGATACTCTGAATGGCTTGCTGGATCGGACAGGTTCGGAGCCCTTCACATTGGCTGAGCAGCCTGGAGTAGAAGTTCTTCGTAATGCCAAGGAATTGGTTTTGCTTGCCTGCGGAACTTCATGGCATGCGGCCCTGCTTGGAAAGTATTGGTTGGAGTCTTGGGCAAAGATCCCCGTGAGTGTGGATCTTGCCAGTGAATTTCGCTACCGTAACCCGGTGATTCGACCAGGGACCGTGGTAGTAGGGATTTCTCAATCAGGAGAAACGGCTGACACTTTGGCAGTTTTGCGAGAATTGAGGGCGCGAAAGATTCCTTGCCTCGGTATCTCGAACGTTCGCCGCAGTAGTATTTCTCGAGACGCCGACGCTGTTTTTTATACCTCGGCTGGTCCAGAAATTGGAGTGGCAGCAACCAAAACTTTTGTGTCCCAACTTTTGACGCTACTCTTATTTGCGGGTTTTTTAAGTCGAGAGAGGAAAACTCTTTCTGTTTCTGAGCTGAGTCGATTGTTCGAAGATGTTGTGAGGCTCCCACACGTAATTTCTGATGGATTAGAGCAAAATTCAGAAATGATAAAGGCAATTGATGCCACGGTTAATTCGCTGACTCTCAGTTCAAAGGTATTTGCCGGGGTCAAAGGCTTCTTCTTTATGGGGCGTGGGCATTCATTTCCGATTGCACTTGAGGGGGCTCTGAAGTTGAAAGAGATTGCATATGATCACGCCGAGGGCTACGCAGCCGGTGAGCTCAAACATGGGCCGATTGCCATGCTTGACCCTGAAATGGTCGTGGTTGTTCTAGCGCCGAAAGATTCATGGCGGGAAAAAACAGGATCGAATCTCGAAGAGGTGAAAGCCCGCGGCGCCAAAGTAGTCGGAGTCGGAGACGCCGAAGACCATCAGCTGAGTCAGCTTTGTGATTACTGGATTCCTTTGCCTCTAGAAAGTCGAAAGATTGATCCTGATTTGTTGCCCTTTGCTCTCTCACCTGTGGTTCAACTTCTGAGTTATCGGCGAGCAGTGCTCAAGGGGACGGATGTGGATAAACCCAGAAACCTAGCCAAGAGCGTAACGGTAGAATAATGTTTCAAGGCATTGGAATTGGAGTTATCGCTGCTGCTTTGGTGAGTTTGCCTCAGATTCTGCGACTCTACTTGCCAAGTTCGTGGAACTACGTTCCTGGATTGGTTTTGTTTGTGGGGGTCATAGCTGTGATCCTTCAGCGTTGGGTTTTGGATCGCGGGCCTCGAGACTCGCAGTACCATGGTCTGGCCGATTTATTAATTTTCGTTCACAAGCCCATGGCGCAAGGGACTCCTCTGAGTTGGGTTGCTCACGGTTTTGTCTCGTTTTTACTTGCGATGGCCGGCGGCTTGGCTGGCCCAGAGGGGGCTGCCATCGAATGGATGCAGGCCATTCAGATGCGGTTGGACTCGTTTTCGGTGAAATGGTTTGAGCAAAAAAGACGAACTCACGTTGCCTCTATTTTGGCAGCGGCTGTGGCAGCGGCATTCGGAGCTCCGTTTGCTGGTCTGTTACTGACTTTTGAATTGGGCGTGGGTGGACGCAGTTTGACCGCTACCATGAGCGCGCTGACAGCCTTTCTTGGGTCGCGTTGGCTGATCTATCAGTTTTCCTTGCCTCACGTTGAACTTCACAGTGTTTTACCTCATTTTAATTTCTTAGATTGGAAAAACTGGGTGGGGCTCCTTTTGGTGGGAGTTTTGGGCGGAGTGGTAGGGTCCTTGCTGGTTTTGATGACCCGCTATACTCAGGAGAGTTTATCCACACTTTTTAAGTCAGTCACTTGGATCAAGATTTTCGTGGGAGCAGTGCTTCTGTTTTTTGTGCGTTGGGTGAGCGTACAGTACAGTTTGCCGCCTGAGTTTTTGATGGAGCAAGCCCTCTGGAGCAAGTTCAATTCTCATCAATTGATTTTGATCTTTTTCAGTCAGTTTCTCACGTTTTCTCTCCTTGTGGGAGCTCTGGGGACGATGGGTTGGATCTGGCCTGCCGTGAGCCTCGGCGCCGTGATGGGGTGTGCCGCATTTCAATTCATGCCTCAAGAGATTTTGAATCTGACTCCCGTAGCGGGTTTAGCCGGGGCAGTTGCTCTTTGGGCTGTTTTGCTCAACGCCCCTCTGTCAGGGGTGGTTCTTGCCTTTGAGCTTACTCAGGATTTTCAATGGCTCTTGCCCGTCTGGATGATCGCGCTTTTGGGGATTCGAATTCGAGGCGCTTTGGGAGTAAAACCACTTTTGGAGTACGATTTAATGAGTCGGGGACATGCGCTTTATCTCGGACGCTCCTCGAACGTCCTAAGCTTGCTTTCCGTTAAGGATGCCATGGTAACGGATTATGCTTGGGTTTACGAACATGAGAGTCAAGCAGAGGTCCATGCTCGTGCCGCTCAGTCGCCTTATCCGTTCTTGCCAGTGGTGAGCAGGGAAGGACAGTTTCGGGGGCTCCTGACTTCTGACTTGATCCAGTTTGAGACCCCTCATGGAATCGAAGAGGTAGGCTCCAAGAGGCAGTTCCTCGAGGCTAAGGATCTGGTTTACCGCTATGGAGTCAAGATCCCTGCGGCACAGCTGACTGACTCGTTAAAGGCCGTAGTACATTGGTTTGATGAGTTCCCTTGTCTTCCGGTGCTAGGGGCTGATCAGAAGTTGCTTGGTTTGCTTCTTGCGTCTCATGTTCGATTAGCTTACGAGCGCGAAGTGGGTAGAAGATCATTCGAATTTGTGACAAAAGAGAAAAATGAATGATTTCGCAAATACCTGGGCACCCCCTCTCCAACCTACGCCGTTAGCGGCACAGCTCAACGATCGGCAGCGTGAGGCTGTCCTTCATACCGAAGGTCCTCTCATTGTATTAGCGGGTGCAGGTTCGGGCAAAACCAAGATGCTGACCTCTCGTATTGCCTATCTCATCGAGGCGATGAAAGTTCCAGCCTATCAAGTCCTTGCAGTGACTTTTACGAATAAGGCAGCAGCTGAGATGCGAGAGCGAGTGGAGAAGAATCTCTTGGCGTCGGGAAGCGGCCACTTGGGGCAACCCGAAATCGGAACCTTTCACTCGGTTTGTGTGCGCTTGCTTAGACGAGAGCTGGGGAGAACGCCGTTTACCCAGCCCTTCACGATTTACGATGATTCTGACCAGCTCAGCCTCATTAAAGCTGCTATGTCTGCCCTTCAGATCGATGATAAATCGTTCAACCCTAAAGCGGTTCAAGGGGCGATCAATCGTGCTAAGTGTGATGCGGTAGAGCCCGCCGAAGCTAGGGCTGCTGCTACAGATGTTTTTGCGCGGCAGGCTGCTCGTGTTTATGAGGAGTATCAAAAATCTCTTTTTGCTAATCAGGCTCTCGATTTCGGCGAAATCATTTGTATGACCTATCGGCTTTTGCGAGATCATGCAGACATCCGAGAAAAATATCAGCGGCGGTTTCGGTATATCCACGTTGATGAATATCAAGACACCAATCGGGCTCAGTATCTACTTTTGTCGATTCTGGCAGCAAAAAGTTTGGGGGGGCACGAGAATATCTGCGTCGTGGGCGATGAGGATCAATCGATTTATAAATGGCGTGGAGCAGATATTCGAAATATTCTCGACTTTGAGAGGGAATATCCAGGCTGCCATGTGGTGAAGCTGGAACAAAACTATCGCTCGACCAAAACGATTCTTGCTGCTGCTGGGAGTGTGATCCGAAATAATTTAGCTAGAAAAGAAAAGACGCTCTGGACCGAGAATGAGGAAGGGCGAAAAATCATTCGAGCGCAGCTTGCCGACGAGCGAGCCGAAGCCGAAATGGTCGTGGCCGAAATTAAGCAGCTTTTGGCAGGGAATGATCGATCTTATAGTGATTTTGCAATTTTTTATCGTACCAACGCTCAGAGTCGTCAGTTTGAAGATGTTTTGCGGCGGGAGAAGGTGCCTTACCAAGTGGTCGGTGGGTTGAGATTCTACGATAGGAAAGAAATCAAAGATATTCTCTGTTATCTCAAATGCATCGTCAATCCATCGGACTCCATTAGCTTAAAACGGATTTTGAATGTCCCAGGACGAGGCATTGGCAAGACCACTCTAGAGAAGCTGGATCAGTTTTACATCGATTCGAATCGGACGGGCTCAATCACTTTCTGGGATGTTCTACAAAGAGCTGCTTTGGACCCGAGTTTGACTTCCTCCGGTACGGCCAAAAAGATTTCTGGTTTTGTTCAATTGCTCAAAAAATTCATGGCAGATCAGCCGAAGCTCCTTCTTTCTGAACTTTATCACGAGATTTTGGATGAGATTGGTTATGTGCGAGTGCTTCGCGAAGAGGGGACTGAGGAGTCCTCAGCGCGGATCGAGAACTTGGAAGAATTTGATACGATTCTTCAAGAGTTTGAGGAGGATCACTTAGAAAATCTTACGGAGGAGCAAAAAGGCCAGAAAAAGTTGGAACTCCTGAGTCTTTTCATCGAGCAGTCGACTCTTTCCTCAGATATCGATCAACTGGAGGCTTCGGCGAGTTCAGTGAAGCTGATGACTCTTCATTCTTCTAAGGGACTTGAGTTTCCGGTCGTTTTTTTGGTGGGAATGGAAGACGGTTTATTTCCCTCGGTGAGGAACTGGGGTGAGGCTACCGATGAAGACATCGAAGAAGAACGCCGCTTGTGCTACGTCGGGATGACCCGATCTCGTGAGGTTCTCTACCTCATGGGTGTTGTAGTTCGCCGGATTTGGGGTGATGTCAGTTACCAAGAGCCTTCGCGGTTCTTTCAAGAGATCCCCGAGGAGTATCTTGAGATGAGAGATTTTTCTTATGGTAATCGCGTCCAAGAGTATCGTGTGGGATCGTCGCGGCAGTTTGGCTATTCTAAACCGAAGGCAGATCTTACAGGTTGGGTGGGGCGTGAAATGATTCACCCCGAGTATGGTCGAGGAACGGTCATCGCCTCTGAAGGTGGCGGAACGGATCAGAAGGTTACTATTTGTTTTAGTCGAGGTTCGGAGAAGAAATTCTTACTCAGATATGTAGCTAGTTTTTTTAGTTAATGATTAAAAGTTGCAATGCTGAGGTTAGAATTGTATCCCGATTGAGTGGGCTTGGCTTTTTTTATTCAGCGACTCGGGGGGTTCTTGATGAAACTTTCTTCTTTGATTGTTTTCTTGTGTTGGTTTTTTCTTAACTCAGTTCAGGCACAAGCTCTGATGTATCAGCAGGGATGGGTTTGCAGCTCATTTGTAGATCGTCAGCTGAAGCTTATTTCGGGAGCTCCTCGCATTTATTTGTTCTGCGCAGTTGAGTTCGACGCTGCAAATTCACAGTCTCGGGGTCAATGTGCTTTGAGCCAGACTCCGCCCGGCTATCCGGCTCCTGCGGGTACGGCTGTTATGTTTTCTCTTGTTCCAGGTGTGGATCAGTACCACCTCGGGGAGGGGCGGGTTCATTTGAGATTCTCCCGGTATATCCATCCATTTTGGCATCAAGCTCAGGTCGAGGTCGCGGCGGGGGCAGCTGGTTGTGAATATTCTGAGTCGAGGGTGATTTTAAGTTCTGCCCATGAATCTCAGGACATCGAGATGCAACTGAGTGGCGCCAGTGCTGTTCAGGTTTGGCAGGTGAAGTCACGTTAGTTTGGGTTGAGATCTTTCTCGCTCCCAAATTGCCGGAATCATTTGCAGTTCGGCTTCTCCCTGATATATGCATGACCCATGGTAGACGTAAATGAAGCTCTGACCCGGCAAGTAGCTGCTCTAGCGCGCCTAGAGCTCTCGGAAAATGAAGTAAAGACGTTCAGCTCGCAGTTGAGTCAAATTATCAAATATGTGGAAAAGTTGCAGGAAGTGGATGTCAAGGGCGTAGAACCGCTTAGTCACCCCATTGATTTGCCCACGCCGTTGCGGCCGGATGTCGTTTTGGCTTCGCCCACAGATTTGGAGGGTAAGCCTAAGGTTCTCCAGGCAGCTCCTGAAGTTCTTTATGACGGATTTAAAGTTCCGCCGATTCTCTAGTCGCCTCCGCGAAATACATCAATTTTTGAGGAATTAAGGTTATGGCAAATTTGAGTTCATTTCGTACTGTCCGTGACGTCCACTCCGCTTTTGAGAGCAAGAAAATTTCCCCGGTGGAGTTGACCCAAGATTACCTGAATGCAGCCAAGAAGAGCGAGATCGGTGCTTATCTTACGATTTGCGAGGACGTTGCGCTCCAGCAAGCTCGAGCAGCTGAAGCGTTGATCCAGAGGCAGGGGCGAGTTCCCTGTCTTGAATATCCTTTATTGGGAATTCCTTTGGGGATTAAAGACAATCTGAACATGGATGGGGTTAAAACTACTTGCGCCTCAAAAATGTTAGAAAATTACGTAGCGCCTTATACCGCTACCTGCGTCAGTCGATTACAAAAGTCTGGAGCGGTGACTTTGGGTAAGCTCAATCTGGATGAGTTTGCTATGGGCGGATCTAACGAGAATTCAGCCTTTGGTCCAGTTCGCCATCCGACTCATCCTGACCGAGTTCCGGGTGGCTCGAGCGGTGGCTCAGCAGCTGCTGTGAGAGCGAATCTTTGTTTCGGTTCGCTCGGGAGCGATACGGGCGGGTCGATCCGTTTGCCAGCGAGTTATTGCGGTGTGGTTGGGATGAAGCCTACTTACGGAAGAGTGAGTCGTTTTGGGCTTGTGGCTTTTGCCTCGTCCTTGGATCAAGTGGGGCCGTTCGCGCAAACGGTGGAAGACGCTGCCCTCCTCATGGATGTGATGTCAGGGTATGACCCGCTGGATTCCACATCGATCCCGCAAGAAAAGATGAACACCTATGCCGCGACACAGACTGCGCCTGAGTGGTCCCAGATCCGTATTGGTGTGCCGAAAGAGTATTTCGTAGGTGGTCTAACCCCCGCCGTGGAGCAATCGATTCAAGCTTCCTTAAAGTGGTTTGAAAAGCAGGGCGCCCAACTCGTCCCGATTTCGCTGCCGCATACCGAGTATGCTGTCTCGGTTTATTACGTGGTGGCTGTTTCGGAGGCGTCCAGTAATTTGGCGAGGTATGATGGCATTCGGTTCGGTATGAGGCCTGCCGCATCAGATCAGGCCAAGGATTTGAATGATTTCTATATGAAGTCCAGGTCTCTTTTTGGCCCTGAAGTGAAGCGTAGAATTATTCTTGGTACATTCGCGCTTTCGAGCGGATATTCTGAAGCCTATTTTCAAAGGGCCTGTCAGGTGAGGCGAAAAATTGTCGGAGATTTCAACGATGCCTTCCAAAAGGTGGACTTGATTGTGGGGCCTGTTTCTCCGACGACCGCGTTTAAGTTGGGTGAGAAAAGTAGCGATCCCTTGAAAATGTATTTGAACGACATTTTTACGATTCCCGCCAATTTGGCCGGGCTCCCTGCTTTGAGCGTTCCTTGCGGCATCGATGAGGAAGGTCTCCCGATTGGCTTACATCTTATGGCGGCCCCGTTTCAGGAGGATCGTCTGGTGTCCGCGGCCCATGCGTTTCAAAATGGCTCTCTGTTTGGAAAGGTCTGAGGTTTAATCATGCATCCTGAATTTGAAGCAGTCATTGGCTTAGAGGTTCATTGTCAGTTGGCGACTGAGACGAAGATTTTTTGTAGTTGCCCGGCTCGTATTCCTGCTGATCAGAGTGTGAGTGAGATCGCAGTCAATTCAAATACCTGCCCGATCTGTGCGGGGCATCCAGGGACATTACCCGTTCTGAATCAGAAGGTGGTTGAGTTTGCGATTCAGGCTGGATTGGCGACGCACAGTAGAATTAACCTCAAGAATCGATTTGCCCGGAAGCACTACTTCTACCCGGATCTGCCCAAGGGCTATCAAATTAGCCAGTTTGAGCTACCTATTTGCGAAAATGGTTGGCTCAATATTGAGACGGACGCTGGTCCGAAAAAAATCCAGATCCAAAGAATTCATATGGAGGAGGATGCCGGAAAGAATGTCCATATGTCAGGCTTTTCACTGGTCAATCTGAATCGTGCGGGCGTCCCACTGATCGAAATCGTCACCGGTCCGGACATGAAAACTGCCGACGAGGCTGGAGCTTACCTGCGAGCACTCTACGCCGTAGTGACCTACTTGGGAATTTGTGACGGCAACCTTCAGGAGGGAAATTTTCGGTGTGATGCGAACGTCAGTGTGATGCCTAAGGGCTCCACCGTTTTTGGTACTCGCACCGAGATCAAGAACGTGAATTCCTTTCGATTTGTGGAGAAGGCCATCGAGTATGAAATTGCCCGACAGATTGAGGTGATTCGATCGGGGGGGCGAGTGGTTTTAGAGACGAGAACGTACGACTCTGACAAGGACATTACGATCTCCATGCGTTCTAAAGAAGAGGCTCAGGACTATCGTTATTTCACCGAGCCTGACTTGATCCCTTTGACCATTGATGAGGCTTGGATTCGAAAGATCGAGTCCGGTCTGCCGGAGCTTCCGGAGCAAATGAAGTCACGGTTGGTCTCGAGTCTAGGCCTTTCTGTGTATGATGCAGGAGTCTTGACCGGATCAAAGACCCTCGCTGAGTTTTTTGATCGAGTAGTTCATAAACTAGGTAATCCCGCCTTGGCGAAACCCGCTGCGAACTGGGTCACTGGGGAAGTTTCTCGTTTGATTAATGAGCAAGGAATTGAAATTCAGCAGAGCCGAATCCTGCCTGAACATATTGCAGATCTTGTCCGATTGGTTCATGATCAAGTCTTATCGAGTACAGCTGCGAAACAGGTGCTTGCCTTAGTTTGGAACTCGGGTGAGGCTGTTGAAGTCATCGTTGATCGTGAAGGCTTGAAGCAGGTCAGTGATGTGGGCTCGTTAGACCCTATTATTCAAAGAGTGATTGAGGGTAATGCTAAGCAGGCAGCTGATTTTAGAAGTGGAAAAGATAAACTGCTTGGGTTCTTTGTAGGACAAGTGATGAAGGAATCGGGCGGAAAAGCTAATCCAGCTCTTTTGGGCGAGCTGATTAAGAAAAAGCTCTTGGGCTAGACTGTGCCCGGGGGGTTAAAAAAGGATAGAAGATGAAAAAGTGGTTCGCGCGTTTAGGGATTTTTTTTGGAATCATTTTTGGTCTAATCGTCGTAACTCCATTTTTTATCCAAGTCGATCGGTTCCGACCTCAAATTGAGCAGGCGGTGAATCAAAAAATCCAAGGTCAGTTCCAGCTAGGGAAATTATCTCTCTCTCTCTGGGGTCACCTTTGGGTTGAGGTCGAGGGCGTCAAGTTGTTCGATCTTTCGAAGCAGGAAGTCCTCAGCGTCCATCACGCCTATTTTGAAATTCCATTTTCTTCAGTTTTCTCCGGCTCGCCGCAGCTCGTATTTAAAATGGATGAGCCAACGATTCACCTCGTTCGGGACAAACAGGGTAAGTTCAACGTGATGGCTCTAGTCGTACCTTCTCATTCCGGGACCTCCGCTTCTCAGTCGGTAGCGAAGCCTGACCAGAATCAGGGCATTGTCCCGGCTTCCACTCCCAAGAGCTCTGAAGCGCCCCTCCCACCGATTGTCGTGAAGTCTCGTTTGGGCATTGAGTTGAAAAATGCCCTTCTCACTTATGATGATCGAAAAAGTGATCTCAAGACCGAGATCAAAGATTTTAACCTCAAGTTAGAGGATCTTTCGATGAGTCATCCGGTCCGTCTGGCGGTTTGGACGGACTTAAGTACTCGTTTAGGGAAGACTCTTTCCCTACTTGGGCCGATCCGCTTGGAGGGAAAGGCTCAGCCTGAGTTTCAAGGACAGACTTTTAAAAGCCTGACCTTGGATGCAAGTCTGAATGCTGATGACTTAGAAGTGCAGATGCCAGGCACTTTTCAAAAAAATAAAGGGATTGCCGCAAAAACTCAGATTGCTATGAAAGTCCTTCCCGATGAGATTCAAATCAGTGAGTTTAAGACGACTTTTCTCAACGCTGAGGTCAATGCTCAAGGAGACGTGAAGGGTCTGGAGTCGGCAGCGGGTCCGCAGTTTAATTTGAGTTTTTTCACCAATGAGATTCAGTTTAAACCCTGGGCGAATCTGATCCCAGTCTTGTCGCTTTTTGATCTCGGCGGTGCGGCCCAGCTGAATGGTCATGTCAAAGGCACCTCGACTCAGCCCAGTTATGAGGCAAGCTTGGTCGTGAAGGACTTGAGTGCCAAGGCGCCCATGCTCAAGGTGCAGCCTCGATGGAATGCCAAAGTGCATGTGAAAACGGATCAGATCGACTCAATTCTTTTGACGATGACTGCACCGGGAAATCAGGCTGAACTGAAGGGGAGTGTGACTTCTTTTGTAAAGCCTAATGTGAGTTTACAGTTGATCTCTGACCAAATGGATCTAGACCAGATGATTGATCTCACTTCCGCTACTTCCGGAACCGGCTCGGCTGAAAAGGGAAAAGCTTCTCCTGCAAAAGATGAAAAAAATCAGAAAGCACCTGAGATCAATTATGACGCCCAGATTGCTGAGCTTCGCAAAAACCCAGTTTTGGGCAATTGGGTGGGTCAGTTCAGTATTAGAATTGGAAAATTTAAAGCCAAACAGATTCAGGTTTCTAAGATCGCCTGTCAAATGGGCTTCAAAAACTGGGTGACCTCGTTTGATCAATGCGGTCTGAAAATTTTTGATGGAGAGATTCAATCGAAAATGTCAGCGAATTTAGGCGCAGCAGCCCCCACCTATCAAGGACATCTCGATGTGAAGGGTTTGGACTTGACTCAGGCTGCGGAGGCCTCTGGTCCGATGTTTAAGAACACTCTGCGAGGTCGAGGCGATTTTAGGATTGATCTCCAAGGGGCAAGTTTTAATACAGAAACGGCGAAGTCGAATTTGAAGGCCTCCGGCAATCTCAAGGTTCACCCAGCAGAATTTAGCACATTGGATATTATGAAAATGGTGAAGGAAGCCGTCGATCAGGCCCTAGTTCGAGTCACCGCTAAAGTACCACAGCTTAAGGGAAAGGGGATTGGTGCTTTGCCATCTCACAAGGCTGAGTATGTGGAGATCAGCTCAGATTTTTCGATTCAGAATGCTCTTTTTTCAGCTCCCAACTTTGTGGCTAAGGCCCAAACAGGGCAGGGCTTTGATCTCAAGGGCAGAACGGAAGTTGGAATTAAAAGCTTTAGTTTGAATGCTTTTTGGGAGTTGACTGATACCTACAATTTGACCCAATTGAGAAATATTTCGATTGAGCAGAATGGAATGAAGGCAGAGCATATCTTTGCTGACGGGGCAGCGCCGGTTCATTTCCCGCTCCATGTGGGCTGTACTTTGATGGCTCCGTGCTATTCGTCGATGGAGATTCCAGAGGCATTGTCGAAGGTAGCCTTGACTAATATTGGCAAAGCCTTGTCCAGCCAAGCCAAGAGCGAGTTGATAAAAAAAGCAGGACAGTTACTGAACAATCGAGGCCAGGGGCTGCCCGCCGGTTTACAGGATAAACTCAGGGGATTGTTTCGCTAGTTTTTTTAAGAATTCAAAGGAGATTTACAGGTGAAAATGAATCGAAGCTGGATTGTATTTTTGGCGTTGGGCGGCCTCGTCTTGGTTAGTTGTGCGAGCGATAAGATGAAAAACCATGCGAAAGAATCGGCTGCGCGCTACTGGCAGGATAAGGCTTATCCAGGGAAGGCCTCAGACGTGCAAGTTGTTGAGGCCGAGCAAATTGACGGTGGCCAGTTTCGTGTTCGAGGGATTGTCGATGGCGAAACTCGAGTGGGCGTCTTCAGTCCCGAGTCTGAGACCTTCTCTGAGGGATATTACTCGCTTGCTGCTGAGCGGAATAAAAAGATCGCCGAGATCGAGCAGGAATTAAAGTACTGGAAAGAAAAGGCAGAAGGACTTGAAAAGGAAAATTATAAAATGAAAGTCCTACTCAATCGAGATAAAGCAGCCTCCGATTTGACTCATGGCACTGAGCAAAAGAATTAGGTCATGCTCAAAGCTGCAATCGATTTAGGCACTAATACTTGTTTGCTTCTGGTTTCGAGGGACGAATCAGTGCTCGCAGATCTTTCGCGAGTGGTTCGGTTAGGGGAGGGCGTGGATCAAAAGCGCTTATTCCAGCCTGCGGCAATGGAGCGAGTTCAGAAGGCCCTGAGGGAATATTCAGAAATCCTGCAAGGATTTGGCATTCTCCCCTCTGAGGTTCTTTGTGTGGCGACCAGTCAGGCACGCGATGCTCAAAATTCAGCTGAGTTCTTTGAGCGAGTTCGTGCGGAGTTGGGGTTCACTTTTCGGACAATCAGCGGAGACGAAGAGGCCCGGCTGACCTTTCTCGGAGCTCTTTTGCCGGGAATGGACGCTCAGACCTCGGTAGTTTTAGATATTGGCGGTGGGAGCACTGAAGTTATTGCTGCTAACGGTTCTAAGAGCCTTGATCTGGGTTCTGTTCGATTTTCAGAGCGATTTGTTCACACCGATCCAATTACGGATGATGAATTTTGGGCCTGTCAGCAGGCGATCGACGAAGCAATTGAGGGTTTTAAGGAATGGCGTAGCGCCCTGCCTCAGAGCGCCCCTCTGGTGGGCGTGGCGGGCACGGTGACGACCTTGGCAGCTTGGTACTTGGCTCTGGAGAAATTCGATCCTCAAAAAGTCGATGGGCTGCTCCTCACTCGTGGTGATGTGCATCGAATGGTGGAGGAGCTGAAGTGGCGCACGAGTGCTGAACGTCGGGCGTTGCCCTGTATGGAGCCCCTGCGAGCGGATGTGATTCTTACCGGTTCGCTGATCCTTTGGCGGGTCATGGAATTGCTCAATTTTCCTGAAATAATTGTCAGCACTCGAGGACTCCGCTACGGCGCGATCAGGGGACTCTAGCAAAAGAGTTTTTTTTTCCCGAGATTGAGCGGATATTTTAGTGCCTAAAAGTCCTAGATCCCAAGCCCAAAAGGATTCCAGAAAATTCTGTCGGTGAACTTATTCCTGTCAGTGAGTTTATGATCGATGTGATGATCGATGTGATAGATCGCGCTTGAGGGACGCAGCTAATGAGCTATCTCGAGCAGCGAGACGTTTGAGAAGGGACTCTCGAAAAGTTGGATCGGCCACCGCCAGCATTTCAACGATTTGTTTGAAGCCGTCTACAGGAATTTTTTGTTCGTCAGATTCTGAGTGTTCAGAGTTCTTGGGTTCAATTGGGTTACGATTCATGATTACTCATCTCTCTTTCTCTCTTTAAGGCTTTTCTCGCCTGTTCACGAATGGAGTCTTGATCAGCCTGGAGTTGCTTTTTAAGCGACTCGATTTGCATTTCCCCGTTTTTTTTGTACTCGTCGATTCTTTGTTGATTGCTTTGTCTGATCTTAGTGAGTTCGTCCTCGCTTGATTGCTTTTCGAGGGAGACCCTCTTTTCTGCTTCCCCGCGGATGTTTTGGAGTTTTGAATCTAAACTTTCGGCTTCTTCGGAAATTTTAACGTCGTAGGCACTTCTGAGATTATCTAATTCAAGAAGTTTGGATTGCTGGAGTTTTTGGATGCCATGGTTGTAGCTGTTTTCAAGGTCCTTGAGTTCAATCTCGTTTTGGCGTTCGAGCTGATTTCGGTAATTCCTCATGCGTTGCTCCTCCACATTGTAGGTGTTGGAGCTTTTATTGGAGGATACGTCTATGCCCATTTTTAAATCATGCGCCGAGGCCGGGGGTTCGACAATGGGTAAGATTTGCCGTGGGCAACTCAGGAGTGAAGCAGGCGGGTGAGACTCAGCGGTGGATTGAAGAATGGCTCTGAAACTAAAAATAGAGTGCTTTTGATCAATGCGCAGGCTAAATAAGTCAGATGATTAAGCTTTATTACTCGCCCCGTACCCGTGCAGTTCGACCTCGATGGCTCCTCGAAGAAATGGGCCTTCCGTATGAACTCATTCGTCTTAATTTAAACGATTTTTCTCAGAGTCAGCCTAACTACTTAGAAATTCACCCTCACGGGGCGGTACCTGCCCTGGTCGATGGCGACCTGACGTTGATTGAGTCCGGGGCAATTTGTATGTACCTTGCGGACCAATACGCTGAGAAGAATCTGGCGCCCCCCGTAGGCTCTCATCTCAGACCTTATTATCTTCAATGGATGTTCTATTGCCCAGGAACTTTTGAGGGGCCATTTACTCAGCTGTTCCAGCAAACTCGTGGATTGCCCGAGGCGGAGCGCTCGCCTGTTCTCGCGGAAAAAGCACGAATCGACTTTCAAGAAGTGATTCAGTTGATTGAGAAATCTCTTCAAGGAAAAGAATTCCTTTTGGGAGATACCTTCTCTGCGGCAGATATCATGCTGGGGCATTCCCTTCTGAATGCGAAAAGGTATCAAATGCTTCACAATGTTCCTCATTTAGAAGCCTATTTGGCGCGTTTAGAGGCAAGGCCAGCGAGGCAACGCGCAAATCAAGATTAGACCTTCTCAGGCCTCTTTGAGAGAGGGTTTGAATCCAGACTGAAATAGTGCTATATTGCGGCCCACCGTGAGCCCAAAAGATCAAAGCCTAATCAGAAACCAGATTCTCGCCCTTCGTCGATCGCTCTCTCTTGATATGCGACAGCGGCTGAGCGAGGAGGTTATTGGGCAATTGATCCAACGCTTGGATTTGAGCCGAATCACCCCAGGGCTCAAAGTCGGACTCTATCGATCCCTTCCTGATGAGCTCAACTTAGAGAATTTAAGTCGGGCTTTCGCGCGGATGGAGTGTGAGATCTATTTTCCGCGAGTGCTTAAGAGCTCCGAATCTCCTGAAATAAAATCTTTAGAGTGGGTGAAAATTCCACCGAAGGCTGTTTTAGACGGCGATCCTGAGTTCTGGGAGAAGGGCTCCTATCGTGTTCTTGAACCGGCTTCCTCGCTTCGCGGCGAGCTTGCCCCTGCGCTGGATCTGGTCGTAGTTCCGGGAGTAGCCTTTGGGCCTGCGGGAGAGCGCCTTGGCAGGGGTGGTGGATTTTATGATCGATTCTTGGCTCAAGTGCCAGAAGTGTTGAGAGTGGCTCTGGCCTTTGATTTTCAGGTTTTACCGAGTTTGCCTCAAAATCCCTGGGATCAGGCGATGCACTGGGTTTTGACTGAAAAATTTGAACTGCAAACCGAGTTTTTAAAAGAGTGGTTAAATCGATGCTCCAAAAAATGAGTCTCAGCGAACAGGAGCAGGCTAAGAGGTTGCTCTGCATTGCGATTTCGCGACAGGCCACTCGGGTGATTAGTCATCTCAGTGTGGCGCGAGTTTCATTTTCTGAATCTCAATTGAAAGACGGGATCAAGGGCAAGATCGTCGGAAAAGATGGGCGCAACGCCAAGTCCTTTGAGGAGAAAGCGGGCGTGGATCTCCTTCTGAACGAGGAAGCGGACTCGGTAATGATTTCGAGTTTCGATGCTTTTCGTCGAGAAGTGGCCCGGGTCGCGCTTGAAATGCTGGTCCGAGATGGGAGAATTCAGCCTGCTCGAATCGAGGACTGTCTCGTTCAGGCGAAAACTCAGGTGGATCAGGAGGTGAGGGAATCGGGCGTTAAGGCTGCTCTCTCCTTGGGGATTGAGGGACTGCATCCCGCCATTTTAAGAATTTTGGGAACATTGAAGTTTCGCCATAGTTTTGGCCAAAATCAATTAGAGCACGCCGTAGAAACAGCTGGCTTGTGCGGCAGTCTTGCTGCTGAGTTAGGCTTTGATGTCTCCATCGCACGAAGGGCAGGGTTGCTTCATGACCTCGGAAAAGGCCTCGATCAAACTCACGACGGAGGGCATGCTGCAGCTGGTGCTGAATTCGCGAAACGCTACGGCGAGAACTCTGAGGTTGTACAAGCAATCGCAGCCCATCATGAGGAAGTTGCTCCCGACTCTTGGTTGGATCATCTGGTGATTGCAGCCGATGCTCTCTCTGGGGCTCGGCCCGGGGCTCGCAATGGCTCAACTCAAGCGGGTCTCGATCGAGCCGAGTCTTTAGAGAAAATAGCGCTCGAGGTACCGGGTGTTCAACAAGCTTATGCAGTTCAGGCCGGGCGGGAGATTCGAGTTTTCGTGGATAGTACAAAAATTTTAGATACGGATGTGGAGCGAGTCGCAAAAGACATTGCGGATCGAATTCAGTTGGAAGTTCGATTTCCAGGACAAATTCAAGTGACGGTTTTGCGAGAGCTAAGAACCACAGCCACTGCAACGAGTACAAGAGGACTAAGTAAAAAATGAAGATTCTGTATTTTGGAGATACCTTCGGGCGCCCAGGTCGTGAGGCAGTTCAAGTCGCCATGGCGCAACTGATTCCGCAACATCAGATCGATTTTGTGGTGGTCAATGGCGAAAACTTTGCTCACGGAAACGGCATTCTACCTGAAATGGCTGATCAGTTTTTTGCTCTCGGCGTCGACGTAATTACGACCGGGAATCATGCATGGGATCAGCGCCAAATTATCCCTTACATGGCAACTTCGACTCGGGTGTTACGTCCTGCTAATTATCCAGATCATCCATCCCACAGAGCTCCCGGTAGAGGGCTGACTGTGGTCGAGTCTCGGCGTCGTTCAGGGCTGCGCTTGGGTGTGCTCCAGGTGATGGGGCGTGTGTTTATGGATGCACTGGATTGTCCTTTTCGGACGGCCGAGAGGGAAGTCGCCCGGCTGGATGAGTTGGGAATTCAATGCATCTTGATTGATTTCCATGGTGAGGCCACTTCTGAAAAACAGGCTTTTGCTCATTTTATGGATGGTAAGGTTAGTGCCGTAGTGGGTAGTCACTCTCACGTTCAAACCGCTGATGAGCGAGTTCTCCCTGGCGGAACCGCAGCCATTACTGATGCGGGAATGTGTGGCTGTTTTGATTCTGTCATTGGGGTCAAAAAAGAGGTCTCGATCCTGCGGTTTTTGACGAAGCGGCCCGTGAAGTTTGAGCCTGCCGAAGGGCCGGGCGGATACAGCGCTGTTATCATTGATGTTGATGAGCAAACTGGAAAAGCTCGCTCGATTCTGCGGCTACGTGAAACCCAAGTGACTGCTTAACAATTCGATTCTAAGTTGGGTTCGAGGCGCTGGCGGTTTTAGGGCAGCAGCTGGTTCCACTTTTTTTGCAGCCTCCTCCGGCGCATGCGCCCTCGCCGGTGCCACATTTGCCTCCGCCGCAGCCACCGCTGATTTTTTCAAAGGCCCAGGGGCGGGGGATTTGGTTGATGGCTTCAAGGGCAAGGTTCAGGCTGGAGAAGGGTTGGTAGCCTAGGTATTCGCCCGTGGTGTGGCGCAAGACAAATGCGACAAAAGCGTCTTTTTCTTCGGGGTGTGCAGTTACTCCAGCCATGAGATCTTCGTCAATGAGAAAGCCGCGAGAATAGTTGTCCGGGGTCAGAAGTGGATTGGATTCCATCATGAACTTAAAATTATCACCTTCGTGCGAAAATTTCTGAAGATTTTGTTGCGAAATGAGAAAAAATTTCGTATTTAAGTTTTCGCTCTATTGAATATTGTTGGTAGTGCAGTGGGGTTGTAGCTCAGTTGGTAGAGCACCTGCTTTGCAAGCAGGGGGTCAGCGGTTCGATTCCGCTCAGCTCCACCAAAAAAAGGCCGGAAGCGTAAAAGCTATCCGGCCTTTTTTTTTTGCGTTTCGTTCTCGGAGGTGAATCCAGATGATATTGAATTTTGTCGCGCTATTAGTTTCAGTTTTTTTAACCTTAGGACTCCAAACGGGTGTGAGCGCTCCGGCGGATTCTATCGGCCCCATTGATCCTGTATTGATGGAAGACGTCAGTGTATCAAAAGAGTTTGCAGATCTGGGCAGTATGCATCGGATTGGGGATAGAGTTTGGAGCGGAGTCCACCCGACCCGAATGAGCCACGAAGATGCAAGCTCGTTTTGTCAATCGGTGGGTGGGCGATTGCCCGCTCGGCGAGAGTATGAGCTCTTAGCTAAAGTGATGGGTGCGGGGAGCGATGCTGGCTATCAAAGACAGCTGCTTCCCGATATGGACGGAAGTTTTTGGGCTTCTACGGGTTCCCTTCGGAATTCATTGACGGCTTATTGCTTCAGAGGGAGTCATGGCGATACGGGTGTCTCCTACCGGCACGCCATGAAGGGAGTTCGATGTATTTGGGGTGAGCTTCGGGGTTGGTTTTAGGAGATCCTGAGGTTAATCGAATGGTGCAACTTCATCGCTCCTTGCAAGCTCGTCATCTCTGGGGTTTAGCGGTCGGACTGGTAATTTCGGGTGAGTATTTTGGATGGAACTATGGATGGTCCGTCGCGGGCACTCTTGGATTTCTCGTGGCTACTGCACTGGTTGCATTACTTTATACGACATTAGTTTTTAGCTTCACTGAGTTGACCACTGCCATTCCTGATGCTGGAGGTCCTTACGCTTACTGTCATCGAGCGTTTGGGCCTGGGGGAGGATTTCTTGCGGGGTTCTCTGCGACGATCGAGTTTCTTTTTGCTCCTCCCGCGATTGCTTATGGACTGGGAAAATATCTCCACCGAATTCTCCCGTTTATGGGCGTCGAGCAGGCTGCTATCGCTGTTATTATTATTTTCGGCCTCCTTAATTTATTTCCAATTAAGTTCTCCGCCCGTTTTGAGTTTGGGATCACGATTCTCGCTGTGCTCGAACTTCTCATTTTTATTGGTGTTGCGATTCCCCATTTTGAGTGGGCTCGTTTTGCCCAGGACGGCTTCGTGGGAGGCTGGCAGGGGATTCTTGCCGGTATCCCTTATGCGATCTGGTTCTTTCTTGCCATCGAGGGAGTCGCTATGGCGGCTGAAGAGACGGTTAATCCAGAGCGTAATATTCCCTTAGGATATCTCACCGGCATTGGGACTCTGATTCTTCTTGCCCTCGGGGTGATGCTGGGTGCGGGTGGAGTCGGAGATTGGAAGAAGCTCAGCCTGCTCGATGACCCTCTCCCGGAAGCCATCGCGATGTCCCTGGGACAATCCAATCCTTGGGTGCGGATTTTTGCAGTCTTGGGTCTTTTTGGCCTGATTGCATCCTTGAATGGGATTCTTTTGAGTGCTTCTCGGCAAATCTTTGCTGCTTCGAGGGCAGGATTGCTTCCCGTCGCACTCTCTCGATTGAATCGATACGGTGCACCGGCACAAGCTGTGTGCTTTACGACTGTTTTTGGAGTAATTGCAATTTTTTCAGGAAAGACGGATCAGCTCATCGTTTTGTCTGCGCTCGGCGCGGTCAGCATGTATGGGATGGTTATGGCAGCTTTGTTTCGGCTGAGAAAGTCTGAGCCGCATCTGGTGCGTCCCTTCAGGGCACCTTTATTTCCGTGGTTTCCTGCGATTGCGTTCGTGCTATCGATAGTGAGTCTGATAGCGATCGTGGTTTATAATTTTAAATTGAGTTTGATTTTTCTGTCATTGCTGACCGCGAGTTGGCTTGGCTTTGTGCTTTTCTCTAAAGAACCAGAGGCCTCACTCGTGGAAGATTAAGGGAGAGAATTTTCTTGAATTATCGCGCTTCCGTAGGAAAAGAACAGTATTCCTTCGTAGATCTGAAGGAAGTTTTAGCGAAGGCTTCTCCACGAAGGTCCGCCGATGAGCTTGCTCAAATCGCTGCAAAAAGCGAGTCTGAGAGAGTGGCTGCGAAAAAGGTGCTCGCAGATATTCCCCTCCGCGATTTCCTTAGGTTTCCGATCATTCCAGGAGAAGAAGATGATGTGACCCGACTCATTCTTGACCAACATGAGCTCGCGGCCTTTGCTCCGGTTGCATCTCTCACGGTGGGTGAATTCAGAGATTGGCTTCTCTCTCCTTCAGTTCAGAACGATACTCTGAGTGCCCTCCGTCGTGGGCTCATCCCGGAAATGGTGGCAGCTGTATCCAAATTAATGCGTAATCAGGATTTAGTGGCAGTCGCAAGGAAGTGCGAGGTGATCACTCGATTCAGAAATACGATCGGATTGAAGGGCCGGCTTTCAGTTCGCTTACAACCGAATCATCCAACGGATCATCTCCAGGGAATTGCCGCATCGATGCTCGATGGATTATTATTGGGTGCAGGGGATGCGGTGATTGGAGTGAATCCAGCCACTGACCACCCAAAAAATGTGCGCGGGATTCTTGAGTTCATCGAGCAAGTGCGGCTCCGGTACCAGATTCCAACTCAAAGTTGCGTGCTCTCCCATGTTACGACGCAAATACAATTGATGCGCGAGGGTGCGCCGGTGGACTTAGTCTTTCAGTCGATTGGTGGAACAGAGGGTACGAATCGAAGCTTTGGGATTTCGCTCCCAATGTTACGTGAGGCGCGCGAGATGGCTTTGGAACTGAAGCGCTTTACGCTGGGTTCTCAGGTTATGTATTTTGAGACAGGTCAGGGCTCGGCATTGTCGGCGAATGCCCATCATGGTGTGGATGCTCAAACGATCGAGGCACGCGCTTATGCCGTTGCCAGAGAGTTTGACCCATTTCTGGTGAACACCGTGGTGGGGTTTATTGGGCCTGAGTATTTGTATGACGGTAAACAGATTATTAGAGCCGGGCTTGAAGATCATTTCTGCGGCAAACTCCTTGGGCTACCCATGGGCTGTGATGTTTGCTACACCAATCACGCCGAGGCCGACGGCAATGATATGGATCTGCTTTTGCTTGCTTTGGGAGCGGCAGGCTGCACCTACATTATGGGAGTCCCAGGCAGTGATGATATCATGTTGGGATACCAGAGTACGGGGTTTCATGATGCTTTGTTTTTAAGAAATACGCTTGGATTGAAGCCGGCTCCGGAGTTTGAGCAGTGGTTGATCCAAATGGGAATTTTTAAGACGGGCACTGATCTGACGGAAGATAAAAACCCACTTCTTTTAGACTTCTTTAAAAATGAGGCCTCCTCATGATTTGGGACGAATTACGGAAGATCACTCAGGCGCGCGTCGGACTGCAGAGGTCAGGTCATGCCCTTTCGACGAAAGCGCTTTTAGAATTGGAAGAATCACATGCTCTCGCGCGCGACAGCATTGGGGCGGAATGGGATTCGCTGCCTTTGGAGTTGGCACTCGCTCAAAAAAAGATTCCATATCTCTCTTTGCAGAGTGCGGTCGAGGGCTCTCGTCGGACTTATCTCCAGCGCCCCGACCTCGGTCGGAAACTTCAGAGAGAATCTCGCTCAATTCTCGAGTCCTTGAAGCTTGAAGGGCAGAAGCCTCGAATGGGGGTCTGCGTCTCCAATGGCCTCTCCTCTTTTTCTGTGCAGCGCCATTCGCTCCCTCTCGTGTTGGGAATCGCAGAGGGTGCTCGAAAACTTGGAATCGATCTCGCACCCGTGTTTCTAGTTCCGAATGGGCGGGTCGCACTTGGGGATGAGATTGGGCAATTAGCCTCACTTCAGTGGATGGTGATGCTCATTGGCGAGCGTCCAGGTTTGTCGAGTGCGGACAGTCTTGGCATTTACCTCACCTACGAACCTCGAATCGGTAGAACTGACGCTGAACGTAACTGTATTTCCAATGTCCGCCCTCCTGATGGGCTAGGTTATTCGCAGGCTTTGAGTCGACTTTTTTACCTCATCGCGCAGGCCCAAAAAATTGGAGCCACAGGCGTGATTCTGAAAGATGAGTCCTCTGAAACCCCACAGCTCCCCGAGTGATCTCAATCGTGGGGGGCTACGATCCAGAATTGGACTTTTTAGTTGTGCCGCGGCCGCTTCCCAGGCGATTATTGTCCTATGAAAATGACCTTTCAGAAAATTGAGCAGCGCAAAAAACAACTCTCACAGAGTGCCTTTTGTACTTGGTTGCAGCAGGTGGGTCCCGAGCAGGATGCCCTCGGGTTTGCCCCGTCCATGAGTTATTTTGTTCTGGGGTTTCGGGATATTTTGGCGCTTGCAAAAAGAGAGAGCCCCGCCTCAGAGCTCGATTTGGCAATTAATCATCACTGCGAGGAAGATCGGGAGCACTGGAAGTGGTTTTTGACCGACATCCAAAAGTTGGGCTACTTGAATACGACGCCCGAGAAGTTTCTCTTTCGAATTTGGTCTGATGAAGAACAGATGCCTAGAAAAATGATCTATCACATCACCCATTTAATTCAGAGCGAGGGGGATTCTCGTTTGATTCTTACGATGATCGAGTGTTTGGAGGCTGCATTTGCGGTTTTTATCGAAAATCTGAAACCTCAGCTCGTCAAACGCGATTTTTACGAAAAATTGAGCTACTTCGGTCAGAAACATGATCTGGGTGAGCAATCCCACGCTATGGGTTCATGGATTGAGGATGAGAGCTCGAGCTCTGCGAGCAGGCAACCTGAGTCGGCGGTCACTCGCCTGATCAGTTCGGATTCACCTCCAGAGTTGGAGCGTAAGGCATCCCAGATCGTGGACTCGATCTTTGATCACTTTGAAATGCTTTTTACCCACTGGCACCAAGTGGCCTTAGGTGGTCTCAGGCCAGACACGGTTGAGCAGAATCGTCGCTAAAGCCCCGATCGAAATTCCTGAGGATAGAAAAGGCGCAATCGATGCGGGGATTGCCTGTATCCACGATGGAGGGATAATTGTGGTGATCATAGATAAAAGCACTGGCACCCCTACGATCACTTGGTTTCTGCGGCCCCATCCAAATTTCTGGACTAAGAGGTAGCCATTATAGGCGATGACTCCGCAGGCAGCCAGAAAAACGCCTAGCATCGCTTGGGCCGGAATCGAGGCTAAAATATGCGTAAGTTTTGGGATGAGTCCAATGACCAGGAGTTGCAGCCCCACTGCGACGGCAACAAGTCTGCTGTGATTTCGAGTGATCGATAAAATGCCTGCGTTAGCCGAATAACCGGTCACGGGAGTCCCGCCTACGAGTGCAGCCACTAGGCAGCCCAGGCCTTCTCCAACGCCGCCTCGATTGACCAGGGTTTCATCAATCGGTCGATTCATGACGGCGCCCACGACATACCAGGTTCCGATCGTCTCAACGAGAATCACACCATAGACCAAAGAGATCAAAATCATGGGCTCGAGTTGAAATTGCGGGGCACCAAAAGGGAGCCATTGAGGCAATGCAAGCCAGTCAGCCTGCCAAGCAGAGGCAAATTCCACCGTGCCCAAAACACTCATGAGTGCCGTCCCCGCGAGTAGGGCTAAAATCACCGAGCTGGATTGCAACAGTCCTTGGAGGCGGGCCGACGGTAGCTTGAGGTGAGCCAGGAGAGTTAAAAGCAAGCAGGTGAAGCCACCGACCAAAAAGTTGGAGGAGGTGTTTCCTGGAAGATGGTTGATCGTGCTAAGCGCCAATGGGATGAGCGAAACTCCGATCACTAACGTGATGGTACCTCCGACCAAGGGAGTGATCCATTCCTTCGCCCATTTCCCGAGAATACGAAGGGGGTAACTTAACAGGAAAATGCCGAGAGCCCCTGGGATCATGCTTCCGATCATCGCTGGGATTCCAAATTGCTTTCCAACTGCTGCTAGCGCACCGAGTGGCACGAACGATGGGCCTTGCATCACAGGAAGTTGGATGCCGATTCCCACTTGGATCAGCGTCGCAAGCCCTGAGGCGAGAAAAGTCATTTGAATGAGGCGGGCCGCCTGTTCCGCGTCGGAGGCCAGCAAGTTGGCAAGGATCAGGGGGGCTACATAAATGTTCATCGTAAACACGTGCTGAAGGCCTAAGATAAAATAACGAACTACGCTAATCGATTTGGTTTTCATGGGCGGCTGGGAAGTTATCCTAGTTGAGTCGCCCTCGTCCAGTATTAGGCAACACGACTTGTTTTTTGATCTCCTGCACGCGCAAGTTGTTCTACTTTGCGGAGGTGAAATCCGAAGGCGATGGCCAGGACTCCGAAACAGATTGCATAAGCCGCTATGAGCGAGACGAGTGTAATCGCTCCCAGTATTGGCCAAATAAAGATAGCCATCCCTAAGGCGATCGAAAGAAACCCCATGATCCCGAGCATCCAACGAGTGGTCTTCGATCCATGGGTCTGGGTGATTCTCGCAAACTCAAAAGCGGCCAAAATTTCCAGGCATCCGGTGGAGAGGGCCCAGACCCCTGTCAGCATCGAGAGAGCAATGAGAGTAATTTTTGGCCAAAAGAGGGTAAGAACCCCCGCTCCAATTCCGATGACTCCTTCTAGAAACGATAGTCCATAGGGCTCGTGCCGCCGTTCGAGCTGAATCCCTGTGCCGATCGCGAAAATACCGTCCGCCAGGGCATACATCCCAAAGAGAAGAGTAATAGCGATCACGGTAGCGCCCGGCCAATTAAGGGCGATGAACCCAAAGAGGAGAGAAAAAATTCCCCTGAGGATCATCCACTGACTATTGAGTCGTATGCTGACTTCTGTGGTTTGCATAATTAGGACGTCTTTCAAGGGATGGGCCAAGGGCTGATCAAAATTTTTTCCGTGCAAAAAGGCGAATCGGGGGGCTAGATTCGTCCCATGAATGCTCAAAGTGTGAAGGTTAAGGGCCAAGGGGATGTGGAGTGTGAAAAGCTCGGAAAACTTGGAATTGCCACACTGAATCGTCCGCAGGCATTAAACGCATTGAGTCTAGAAATGTTTCAGGTCCTTCGCCAACAAATTTTGACCTGGTCACGCGACCCATCGGTTTCTCTGATTGTCATTCGAGGGGCAGGTGAGAAGGCCTTCTGTGCAGGAGGAGATGTTAAGAATTTAGTGCTCAACCTACGAGAGCATTCGGGGACCTCCTATGCCTATGATTTTTTTTTACAGGAGTATAGTCTAGATTATCTTATTCATACTTGCTGCAAGCCTATCTTGGTAATTGCGCACGGACTGACTTTCGGCGGCGGAATTGGTCTTCTTGCAGGAGGGACGGTTCGACTCGTCACCTCAAATTCAGTTTTGGCGATGCCAGAGGTCTCAATCGGCTACTTCACTGATGTGGGGGCGAGCTATTTTCTCAATCGAATGCCAGGCAAGGCTGGCCTTTTTTGTGCTTTGACGGCTGCTCAAATGAGTGCGTCCGACGCGATTTATCTCGGACTGGCCGATCTCGCTCTAGAACAGGACCAGGTGGCGGGTCTACTGGAGAGACTTTCAATGGGCCGGTTGCCGGAACGTTTGGACCGGGCTGGGCTCTTGGATGAGTTAAAAAAATACGGAGCTCGTGATGCGCTCTTGCTCCCTCCGAGTCGCTTTGAGCAGCGACAGGCAGAAATCGATAGATTGTGCCAGGGAAGCTCAGTCGTTGAAATTGAGCAAAATTTCAAAAAGCTAGAGGCGGGTGAAAAGTCGGGTTTCCCCTGGAGCCTGCAACCGTTTTTTGCGGGCTCACCGACTTCGGTCGCATTGATTTTTGAACTTCTCAAGAGGGCGAAAAAACTCTCACTTCGAGAGTGTTTCGATCTTGAGTTGAATCTGGCTTTGGAGTTTTGTCGTAGGACAGAATTCATCGAAGGAGTGAGGGCTCTTTTGATTGATAAGGATAAAAAACCTAGATGGAACCCCTCACGGATCTTAGAAGTTGATCCTCGTGAAATTGAGACCTATTTTGCAGGTCGATTAAAGATTGAGATTGAGTCTTGATGGAATCCTTCCTAATTTTTGGGATTTCTATTTTTGCTGGGTTCCTAGGTGCGATTTTGGGCATTGGAGGGGGGGCAGTTCTGATTCCATCATTGACCCTGGGATTTGGGATACATATTCGTTATGCCGTCGGAGCCAGTCTGATCTCGGTGATTGCAACGTCGTCAGGAGCAGCTGCCTCCTATGTTCGGGAGCGGTTGACGAATATCAGAGTTGCGATCTTTTTAGAGATTGCGACCACTTTAGGCGCGCTTCTGGGTGTCGGGCTTTCTGGTTTTTTAAAGTCCAAGCTTTTGTATGTTATTTTTGGGTTGGTTTTGCTCCAGTCCGCCTATCTCATGAGCCGAAAAAGAGAGGATAGTGCTCCGTCTGGTTCAGATCCTGAGTTTGCAGAAAACGCCTGGGCTAATCGCCTCAGACTTAACAGTAGCTATCCCGAAGGGCCCAGCCGCAGGGAAGTGGCCTACCGGGTAACTCAGATTCCCTTAGGATTTCTTTATATGGTGATGGCCGGTGTGCTGTCGGGGCTTCTTGGAATTGGAAGCGGTGTGCTGAAAGTCTTGGCTATGGATCGTGCCATGGGCCTTCCGATCAAGGTATCCTCGGCTACCTCTAATTTTATGATCGGGGTGACTGCGGCGGCCAGTGCGGGAGTTTATTTCCTTCGGGGAGATATTATTCCAGAACTGGCGGGCCCTGTGGCTCTGGGGGTTCTCATCGGTTCAATGATTGGAGCGCGTTTGATGCCAGTCTTGCCTGCTCGCCAAATTAGACGCTTATTTGTTGTGGTGATCGCTGCGGTTGCTACTCAGATGATTCTGAAAGGATTAAGGTAGGCCGATGGGGCTTGAAAAAATCAATCTCGACTTGAAGGAGGATGGCTCCCTCGGTTCGGTGATCTCCGCTGAGACTGCTATTGGTTATCTTCTCCGCGGAGGCGTGGTTTTAGGTGGGGGGCTCATCGCTGTGGGATGGTTTTTGAGGGTGCTCACCCCAATTAATTCAGGAATGTTCGAACTTCTTAGGCGCGGACAGGAGCTTCCGACTGAAATGGTTTCGCCTATTCGCTGGTCGGGATACCCCAATGCCTGGATTACCCTGGGGCTGATGGTCTTGATCGGCTTACCGATGATTCGTGTTGCCTTGGCCGGGTTGGTGTTTTTCTTACAGAAAGACTACCTGTATACGCTGTTTTGTGTCTTGGTTCTCGGTAATTTACTTTTTGGTTTTTTGAGTCGTTTGATCCTGTGATTGACAGCCGAAAGGGAACCGATCAAACTAAAGAGGTGGATCGTCCTGAGGATTGGGAAATATTCTGGAGAGCATCTGAAGAAGTCGAGCTTAACTATCATCTCGAGGTAGAGAAGTGCCAGGGACTTAGTGGGGAGTTGACGCAGCTCAAGATTCAAGTTCAGAATCTTGAAATGCTGCTTCAAAAGGAAAAAGAGCCTCGCCAACGAGCTCAGCTCGAGATTTTCACTCTCCAAAGGCAGCATGAAAAGATGAGCGCCTGGGTAAAGCAGATTCAAAAGGAAAATGAGAAAATCAAAAGCGTCTATCCGATTCACGATCTTTGGACAGCGAAGCAACTCGAAATTGATCGATTGAGGACGTCACTCGACGCCCTTCCTAAAAGTCATCCCGACCTCCCCGTGATTCTTGCTTTGATTCAGGCCCATGAAGTCCAAAGAGACGAGCTTAAGTGGCTCTTGGAGGACGCTGAGCGGAGATTTGAAGAACAATCCAAGCGGATTGACCGCTTTGAGGTTGAACTCGAGGCTGAATGGGCTTCGGGTGCTTGCGCAGATCGTGTCACCGTTGCATCTCCCTCTAAGAAAACCCAAGTTCCGGAGTTCTAGATTGTTAGAATGGATTGAGTCCCCCTCTCACGACCTTCAGAGTTTTGTTAGCAAAGTTCAAGGGCTAACAGATTATTCGACTTCACGGAGAATTCATCACTTAATTCAGGGGTTTCAGGTTTGGTTTCCTCGAAGTCGATTTGAGATCCTCGATGGAGGATTGGATCTTCGCGAAGGGGTTGAGCTGAGAAAGTATTCCTTCATTGCTAACTTAGATCAGGACGATATTCACCAGAAGTCCCCGCGGTGGTTATCCGGCTCCGATGATTATTTTTGGATTTGGAGCCATCTAACGGAGAGTTTAAAGAGAGCTGCACTTGATCAACAAATTGAACTCAATTATTTCAAGGAAAATCGGGATCGCCTGCACTTCGTCATGCGCAACTACGAGTTGTCTAGGCCTTCGGAGCGAAGTAAGAGTAACTATCATTTCGATCTCCGGGTTATCGATTCTGTAAATCTCGAAACGGAGGCTCGCGGGCTGGTGCAGCAGGGGTGGGCGATCGGGGCGCTTCGGCCAGGCTTACTTCTTAAAATTGACCTACTTTTGACTCCGGATACCTTACTTTTTTTTGAGAAGTCTACTGCCTTGATTCGTAGTTGGTTCGCCAACGAGCAAGCTTAGTGGCTCTGTTTCGCGGCGCGAATCCCAAATTCCTTCATTTTGGTATAGAGGTGAGAGCGGTCCATTCCGAGCGTGATAGCTAGTTTTGAGAGGCTACCTTGATGCTGTGAGATTTCCCTTAAGAGTAGCTCTCGTTCAAACTCCTCGATTCTTTGGTAAAAAGGTTTGTTGGATGAGAAGTCGACTGTCGCGGGTGGGTTCTCTCTGGTCCTCTTTCGAATGGCCTCTCTCAGTTTGGGGGGGAGGTCGGCGATCTCGATCTCCTCCCCCTCGAACAAGGTCGCAATATAGGCAATTGTATTTTCTAGCTCTCGGACATTTCCGGGCCAATCATACGCCATGAGGGCTTCGAGAGCCCCCTCACTTATTTTGAGAGGGTGAGCCGGGTTGCTTTTTTTCTTCAGGAAGTGATCGACCAGCAGAGGGATATCTTCGGTTCGCTCTCTGAGCGGAGGGATGTGAAGGGGAATCACATTGAGGCGCTGGTAGAGATCTTCTTTGAATTGACCTGCCTGGGCCATTTTTTCTAGGTCTCGATTGGTGGCGCAAATGACTCGAAACTCAAGGGCGATTGTTCGGGATGATCCTAGTCGCTTGATTTCTTTCTCCTGAATGACTCGAAGCAGTTTAGCTTGGATATCCAAAGGCATGTTTGCCAGCTCGTCAAAGTAGACAACCCCTCGGTGGGCTTCTTCGAAAATGCCCTTCATGGTTCGATCGGCTCCGGTGAATGCCCCTCTTTCGTGACCAAATAAAATACTCTCGGCCATGGTGCTTTGAATAGTAGAGGAGTCAATTGCAATGAATGGTTCAAGGGTTTGATTCTCAAGTTTTTTTCTGAGCTGTCTTGCGACTAGTTCTTTGCCCGTTCCTGTTTCGCCGTTGATAATGACATGGGTCGTGCTTTCTCGAATTCGTTCGATCTTTCTCCTCAATTCTTGCATGGCTCTGGAGTTTCCGAGCAAGCTGTTATGTCGCTGATGGGAGAGCGCTTCAAAGCTTTGCTGCTGGTTCTTCTTGAGAAGTGATCGTCGCTCGAGAGTCTGTCTCAAGGTGTGATTGATCTCGTCGGGGTCGAAGTCTTTGGCAATGTAATTCACCGCTCCCAAGCGCATGGCCTCTTTGAAGGTTCTGAAGTCCGTCGTTGAGCTAATCATGACGATTGCGAGCTCTGGATCAGCGGCTAGGAATTTGGGGATAAACTGAATTCCTTCACTCGGACTCCTGAGTTGGATATCTAGGAGGAGTAGGTCAATGGATTGCTGCTGAAGGACTTGGAGTGCTTCGTCCCCATTCTGAGTTGATGTGATTTTGAGTGACTTATCTAAAATGCGGTGAAGGTACTGGTGGTAGACGGGGTTATCATCACAGATCAAGATATGAGCAGAGGTTTCCATAAATTCCCTAAAAACTTTCAGGTTTTGTTCCAAGTTTATTTTTTGGGCCTTCCTGTTTTGTTTCTATTAATTAAACTGGCTTCGGATAATAACTCAAGTGTGGCTAATTCCCAACTCTTTCTTTTGCCTCCTGTAGGGTGGAGCCGACAATGCTTGATCCTGGCCGATTAGGATCGGAAATAGACAGGTTTGAGTCGTTGGCCTGGGTCTTGCTAAGATGACCGCACAGAGAGAAGGAAATAACAAGATATGAGCCAGCCAAAAACGAGCTGTAGTGGTCTAGAGAAATTGATAAAAATCGCCCGAAACAGCGATGCAACGGTGATGATTACGGGGGCGACAGGGACAGGTAAAACGTCTCTCGCCCGACAAATTCATCTTGAAAGTGAGCGTAAAAGTAGGCCCTTTGTCGTGGTAAATCTCGCAAGTATTCATGAAGGGACGATCGAGTCGGAGCTTTTCGGGCATGAGCGAGGCGCATTCACGGGCGCGGATCAAAAACGCATGGGGCGACTCGAGCTAGCTCAAGGGGGGACGGTGTTTTTGGACGAAATTGGAGAGTTACCCCTGAGGCTGCAAGCTCGACTCTTGGATTTTATCCAGTCCCGCAAAGTGATTCCCGTGGGAGGCAATCGAGAGGTTCAACTCGACGTCCGAGTGATTGCGGCCACCCACCGAGACATCTGGGAAGCAGCCGCCAGAGGTGAGTTTCGCGAGGACTTGCTTCATCGACTCTGCGTTGTCTCGATTAATCTGTGTCCTCTCAGTGAAAGAGGCGAGGAACTGGGAGACTTAGTTCATGGCTGCCTGGATGAGTTTGCGGGACGGGCAGGGAAGCTAATTTATAGGATTTCGACTGCGGTTGCTGAGGTTTTTGAGTCCTATGACTGGCCGGGAAACCTAAGAGAGCTTCGAAACGTAATTGAATATGCGGTTTTGGCATGTGAAGGGACTGAGATCACTTTGGCAGACTTGCCGGCCTCCTTTACTCGACGGACTTCAAGAATCGAGCTGAAGAAGTCGACCGCTTTCGCTTACCCGATTTTTGGGACCGTCGAAATGCCCCTCACTCTTAGCTACCAGGATACGATCAGCCGCCTTGAGCGAGAGTATTTTGAGCGGGCTTTGAGGCGAAACGGCGGGAGAATTAACCGCACGGCACAACAAATTGGGATCAATAAGACAACCTTGCTGCGCCGAATTAAGGCCTACGGCATCGATGTTCTTCAGTGAGTGGAGTCCTTTGCTGACGGTCAAAAGATGGTTTCTTAAAAAAAATCACAATTTTTAAAAAAAGGTATTGCGCAAAAATAGGAACGCAGTTAGAACCACTTTCACTTCGGCACTGACGAATAAGCGAACGCCGCAAACAGCGGTAATCGTGATAGTTCTTTGAAAATTAGGATGAATTTTTTGAAAGAGAAAGTGGGGGTA
>CANFJX010000010.1 GCA_947447665.1 Bacteriovoracaceae bacterium
ACTGGTGCTACCGGTGCCCAAGGCATTCAAGGCGCTACTGGTGCGACTGGTGCGACTGGTGCGACTGGTGCGACTGGTGCGACTGGTGCGACTGGTGCTACCGGCGCTACTGGTGCCCAAGGCATTCAAGGCGCTACTGGCGCTACTGGCGCTACTGGTGCCCAAGGCATTCAAGGCGCTACCGGCGCTACTGGTGCGACTGGTGCTACTGGCGCTACTGGTGCCCAAGGCATTCAAGGCGCTACCGGCGCTACTGGTGCGACTGGTGCTACCGGCGCTACTGGTGCCCAAGGCATTCAAGGCGCTACTGGCGCTACCGGCGCTACTGGCGCTACCGGCGCTACTGGCGCTACCGGCGCTACCGGCGCTACTGGTGCCCAAGGCATTCAAGGCGCTACTGGCGCTACTGGCGCCCAAGGCATTCAAGGCGCTACTGGTGCTACCGGCGCTACTGGTGCGACTGGTGCGACTGGTGCGACTGGTGCGACTGGCACCACCACAACCGTATCCGTGCTGAGACAGATTCTTACTAACGTCTCAGCTACGGGCTCCTTTGGTCCGAGCACGGTCATCCCACTGGATCAGTTCTCTAATTCGATCACAACAGTTCAGATGGGTGATTTCGACGGCGACGGCCAGCTGGACCTGATTACACTCAATCAAGATACAGTATCGGTCAGCGTCCTTCTCATGCCCCTGCTACCTTCAACCTTGAAAGCACCCTCCAGCAATCCGACTGTTCTTGTCACGGACCTAGGATCACATGTTAATCCGACGGGTCTTGTCGTGGGTGATTTCGACGGCGACGGGAACCTCGACTTTGCTGTCACCGATGCAAGTAACAATCAAGTGCTCATTTTTATCGGTAATGGAGACGGCACGTTTCAAGATCCCTTCAGAAACGGTCGAATTTTCGCCGTAGGAAACACACCCAACACGATTGTCGCAGCAGACTTTGACCAAGACGGCTCACTCGACCTTGCGGTCACCAATTTTGACAATAGTACCGTTACGGTTCTCCTGAATGATGGCACAGGGACATTTAGCCAATCGACTACTTTTTCAGCTACGCCGTGGGATGGTAACTCTCAGCCGGTGGGTCTAGCCGTAGCAGACTTCAACAACGATACCTTTCCTGACTTAGTAGTCATTAACTCCACTGACCCCTGGGGAAACCCTGGGCCCTTCTACTCTATCATCACGAACAATATTCCCTTCCAAGGGAATTTTGGAGAAGGTTCTTTTAACTATGCATCTTGGGACTATTTGCACGACTCTAATTGGAATGCTTTAGGAGCAAACCCAAACCGACAGGGTCTCATACCCTTGGTGACCGGCGATTTTAACGGGGACGGAAATCAAGACGTCGCGATTAGCAATGGCAACGACATCTACATGCTCTTTGGGGACGGCCAAGGCAACATCTCAAGCGCAAACAGTTTAAGCCAACAAAACTCTTACCTGAGTAGCTGGATGCCTAGCTCGATTCAAGACCTCAAGACGATCACTCTCAATGATGACAATATCTCGGACTTGGTTTTGATTTCGGACGATAAATATAACCAAATCCTCACCCTCATGCACGATCCAATTGCCCCTGCTACCTCTAGCTTGCTCGGTCTTCCTCCTGTGCTCTACTATCCAAAAGCTCAAACTGCCTCAGGACTGGGTCTAGCCGTGGGAGACATCAATGGCGATGGGATCTCTGACTTAGTCAAGATCGACATGAATTCAGCCTCAGTCTCACTCATGTACGGTCTCTATCAGCGAAAATCAACCATCCCAGCTATCACGACCTCTCGTATCACGCCGAAGAACCTCACCTCAACCTGCTCTGGACTAAATTGCACAATCAGCTGGAGTCTTTTCTGGAACCAATATCTCAGCAAAGATACCGTCGCCTCGAGTTACATCGGCGCCGGCGATCCGGTTTTCTACTTTGTAGAATTATTTAACCAAGATTCGAGTGGCACCGTGACTCTCCAAAGCACGACGGCCCTACCAGCGAGTGTGACCTCAGTCAACTCAGTTACTTTCTCTTCGCTGGCCCCTGGTAATTACGTGGCCTCTGTGATTTCAAATGTGAATGGAACATTGAGCTTCAGCCCGACTCCTAGTACGACTCCAAGCTCGAGCGTAAAAATAAGCCTCGTTCCTTACTTGCTCAAGGTGCTAGACGACTCGCCCACTCACTATTGGCGCCTCGCTGATAACGACACAACTGCAATTGACCTGGGCAGCTCGCCTAACCCTGGCTACTATAATGCTGGGTACGGAAATTTCGGGGCGAATCTAGGAGGGCCTGCCACAGGAGCTGAGTTAAGGGGTGGTGCTTTTATTTACTCTCAAAACGATGACAATCCCTCTGGGGCTTATTTTCCAAACGTCATGTCCGAGGAGCTGTGGTTCCAAACCACTTCTCAAAACGGTGGAATCTTATTGTCCTTAGACAGTGCGCCGGCGGGCGGCGGTTGCGCCTATGACCGAATGATTATGATGGACGGGGAAGGACACATCTACTTTGGGACTTGGGATGGATATCCACGATTAGCCCCAACATCGACCAGTTATAACGACGGTAATTGGCACCACTTAGTGGCAGTTGCAGATGGAAACTTGTTTAAGATTTACGTGGATGGAAACGTAATGGGTCAAAACTGGGGTAGCAGCATGGGCAACTGGAACTATTCATCGTTTTGGCGAATTGGAGGTGGCGGCGGCAACTGGATTGGCGGATCCGACCACTTTGACGGGAGGCTCGCCGAAGTCGCCATTTATAACAATATAGCCCTCACTCAGGCCCAGGTTTTAGCCCATTACCAAGCAACGAACTTTGCCTACACCACCATTACTCCAGACCTCTCGTCATCCGGAGGGATTTTCACTTCAGGCGACGACCAACCTTCATGGAACACCGAGAACTGGGCTGGCATATCAAGATCTACCAACTCAGCTCAGCCAGGCCCGGATGCCCTCATTAATGAGCCCAGTTCCGTTTCAGTCGAGCTTTGGTTTCGAACCGACTGGAACGGAGGCGTTCTACTAAGCTTTGTAGATCCGAACAGCGGAGGCTACGATGAGCAGCTCATCATGACTGAAAGTGGGCAAATTTTCTTTGGATTTGCCACGGACGATATTTATGGGGTGACTTCTCCAGGCTCTTATAACGACGACAATTGGCATTACGCAGTGGCAACCTATCGATCTCAGACACTGAATCTCTATATTGATGGCGTACTGGTTGGGTCTTTATTGAGCGAATCTATAGATAGCGGACACCTCCAGGGCCTGAATGGTTACTGGTCTCTTGGCGGCAGCGGTGGGTTCGAATGGAACTGGGGACTGTCAAGCAACACTCAATTCAATGGCAAGATCATGGGTGTGGCTATTGAGAATTACGTCCTGCCTCCTGCTCTTATTACCAACCATTACAATAGCGGGCTGCAGTAATGCGAGTCCCGGCAAAGGCCGCGGCACTTGAGCTAATTACGCTCAATTTTAACCATCTTTGGCATTCATCCCCTGGTTTTCTATGTACTGTACTCTGCTGTACTCTGCCCACTAACAAAGCCACCAGAAGGGCAGAGCAAACGTTTTGTAGTCTCGAGTCTCGGCTTGGAAGCCAGTCGTCGTGATGACGACCTTCGCATCTGGAAAGTGCTCGAGAAAGCTCCGGGCGCTCGCTCTTGCTTTGAGGGTTGGGGTAGTCTCATCGGAGGGGATGACTCCCACTACGCCTGCGTGGGTGCGAAATACCAGCGGCACCTCGGTCCCATCGTGGGTTCTAAACGCGAAGATCTCATTTTTTGGGTGGGGACGGTAGTGAAGCTCCTGCCTAAGATTGGCGTAGATGCCGCGTAAGATTTGCTCGGAGAGGCTGGGGGCACTCCTGAGCAAGTGGGTAGCCAAGCCCTGATCTTCAAAAAAATAGCTCGTTTTTGCAACAGTGCCCTCAGAAGAGATGGGACGAATCAAAAAGAGTGCTTCGAATGCAATGAGTAATTTTTTTACGGTAGCTGTTGATACTTGGCAAGCTCGAGCAGCCGACTTAAGTTCGAGCGGGGTTCCTTGGGTTTGAGCGAGATAGCTAGCCAGTTTCCTGAGTTGAAGCGAGCTCAAGGTCGTCGCCATGATCAAGTGCAGATCACGGTTGAGAATGGTATCTAGATGGGATTCAAATCGTGCTTGCCGAACTGATGCGTCGCGAAAAAAACAAATCCCGGGGAGGCCTCCGGATTCTAAATAATCCAAAAAGGATTTGGATTTCTTAGACACACAAAGATCCTGCCAGTGAGCCAATTTTGAGGTGCTATTAATTTTTGCTAGGGTACTCAGATGCGAAGGCAGTGGAAGTTCATTCAGCTCAGACCAGGTCATGGGGAGCACTTCAAGGTTGATGATCCGTCCAGTCAAGGATTCTCGAATGAGTTTGCGAGCGGTAAATCGCACTGAACCGGTGAAGATGAATTGACCTTTTTTGAGGTGAGTCCTGACCCACTCTTTTGCAGCGGGAAATAGGGACGGGCAGAGTTGGGCTTCATCTACGGCAAATGGCGTTTTGCGATTCTCAAGAAACTCAGTAGGATGGTCTATGGCATTTTCTAGCTCACTGGCCGAATCAAAAGTAACGTATTCGTTGGCTAAGCCTGACGCGAGAGTAGTTTTGCCGACTTGACGGTGCCCCAAAATCCCTACAATTGGGCTGTGGCCCAAAGCTTTTTGGATCAGCGAGCGGATGTAGCGATCACGAGAATGCGGCATAAACCTAGTCTACCAGGTTGGCCTAAAAATAGAAAAGGGGTTTGTCATTTTTAGGCCAACTCCTTAAGGGAAGTCACCCCAGCGTCAACACCCGGGTGCAACGCGACTCTATTTGAAACCCTAAGTCTTTACCTTAATCCGCACACTCCCTCAAACCACCGTTGACTTAGACAAACGGGGGTTGCTAATGTCAGAAGCTAAATGCGAGTCAAAAGACTGGAAATTCAGGGATTTAAGTCGTTCAAGGACCGAACTGTGGTGCACTTTGACCATAGCATCACAGGGATTGTTGGGCCGAACGGCTGCGGGAAGTCTAATATCGTCGATGCTTTCTTCTGGGTGATGGGGGAGCAATCCTACAAACACATGAGGGGCAATAGCAGTGACGACCTGATTTTTAACGGGAGCTCAAAATACTCGCCGCTCGGCCTTGCTGAGGCAACCCTCGTGCTAGAGACCGACGTGGTCGATTTGATGGCTGAGGCGCCCTCAGGAGCCTCATCGCAAGATATTCCGGTCCACCTCAAGACGAAAGAAGTCTCAGTCACCCGCCGCCTGTATCGATCAGGCGAAGGGGAGTATCTCATCAACGGCACTGCTGCCCGACTCAAAGACATTCAAGAGCTGTTCATGGATACCGGAGTAGGCGCAAAAGGCTACTCCGTCATTGAGCAGGGGCAAATCGGCAAGATCGTTAACTCGAAACCCGAGGAGCGCCGCCTACTGATCGAAGAAGCTGCCGGGATCGCTAAGTACAAGGCCCGCAAAAAAGAATCTCTCAGGAAAATGGAAGCCACTCAGGCCAACCTGGCCCGATTGACCGATATTATCCAAGAAATCGAAAAAACGCTCGGTTCTCTCGAGCGCCAGGCGCAGAAAGCCCGCCAGTACAAAAAATATAAAGACGAGTTGATCGATAAGGAAATGACCTGGGGTCGCAGGAAAAACGCGATCCTCCAGGAAAAACTTCAGGTCTTAAAAAACCAAAGAGATACCCTAGAGCAAGACCTAGTCGGGCTGAAGTCTCGCCTACAAACGGCTGAGAACTCAATCGAAGTCGACCGAGTCCACCTGGTCACTGAGACTAAAGAGGCCGAATCGCTCCAGGCGCGAATTCAAGACCTTGCGGCTGATCTCTCGCACGAGAAGAGCGCTCTGGATCTTTCGAGACGAAGACAGGGTGATCTCACCTCCCAACTCGAAGCCCTCGAAGGGGAGAAGGAAGAACTTCAATTTTCGATCGAAGCCGACACCGAGCGGCTCACTGAGCAAGAAACCCAGGCCCAAGAAGTGGAGCAGCTTTTCCAAGTCGCCGCCCAAGAGGCTCGAGAAGCGACTCAAGCCCTCCAAGCCCTCCGAAAAGAAGTCGACGGCGCCCGATCCCAACTGGATCGATCCCAACGACAGCTCATGAGTGGAATCCAACAGACTTCCGATCTGAACTCGAAATCAGCATCTCTCCTGGGTAAAATTGACTCGGCTCAGTCTCAGTCCGAGCGTCTGCAGATGCAACTCACTATCCAAGAGGAGAGGCACCAAGAAATCCAGCAGGAATTAGAGAAAGCAAAGGGTGCTTACTCCGAACTTCAAGAACAGCGGCAACTCTTTCAGGCCAGAAGACAAGAGCAGCAGGGCCGAGTCCAGGAGCAGGAACAAGAGATCCGCCAGCTTGACAAGGCCAAGGAGCAAGCACTCCGCGCCTTCACCCAGATCAAATCCAAACTCCAAAGCTTAGAAGAACTCGATGAATCCCATGAGGGTCTCGCCGATGGCCCCAAGGCCGCCTTAGACTGGGCCAAGTCCAACGGTAAGGTCGACCAGATTCTCGCGCTCACTGATGTTCTCCAAGTGACTCCAGGATATGAAACGGTCCTCGAGAGCTGGCTAGAGAACCAGCTAGAAAGCTTGATTACCCAGGACTCCCAAGTCGTCCTACCCTTGCTTGAGCAGATCCAAAAAAACAAACACGGTCGAGTCACGATTCAGCTGACTCGCTCTCCCAGCACAAAGACCAAGGGCTCAGAGAAAAAGAAAGACCTAGCCTCGGATCCCCAGGGCCTTAAAGCTCTCGGATTTGAAGTCCAAGGAAAACTTTCTGAGTTCGTCCGATGGGAGGAAACTTATTCCCCACGGTTTGATTCGCTTTTTGAAAAAGTTTACCTGGTCGAATCCCTCGCCCCCCTTCCTGCAGCTTTAGAGAGTGAAAACATGACCTCACTCGCAGGCTGCACTCTGATTGCAAAAGATGGAACCGTTTTTGACTCGCAAGGAACTCTGCGCGGGGGCAGTCTCAAATCGAGCGGTGCAGTAGGGATTTTGCGGCGTAAGCGATCGATTGAAGAGCTGAAGGAACAGCTCCAAGGAGCCGAGGATCAAAATCTTGCTGCAGAAGCGTCCGTTGTTTCCGCCAAGGAAAATCTCGAAATCATTCGAGCACAACTCCAAGATATTCAAACTGAAGCTCAGGATCTCGAAGTTCAAGCCGCCGCTACCCAACGCGATGTGCATCAAACCGAGCGAGCCCTAGCAGAATCCCAACGACTCCTCCAAAACTTGAAGCGAGATGCGGACTCCATGCATTCCGATAGCGCGCGAGCCCAGGGAGAGCGCGAAAAGCTAGAGTCCCAGCTCGAGACGCTCCTCACCGCCCGGGTCGAGCTGGAAGAGTCAATTCATGGCTTAGAAACCGACCTCTCGGCCAAAGAAAACGTTTATCAAGAAAAAGACCAAGAGCTCCAGGCCGTTCGGGTAAGAGAGGCATCGCTCAGAGAACGTTCAGTGAGCCTTAAACGAGAACTCGAAGCCACGCGCTCGATCAAATCCGACCGCGAGCGGCGCCTCAGCGAGGTCGTCAGAACTTTAGATCGCGCCACCCGGGAGCAAGAACAATTCTCAGGTGGCGAAGAAGACCTCACTCAAAAAATCGAAGAACTCACCCTTGCCCTCGCGTCCGCTCGAGAAGCCATCGCACAAGTTAAAGACCGGATGGAGCAAGCCAATGCTAAGGTCAATGCAACTCTTGAGAGCATTAAATTCCTGCATAAATCAGGAGATCAGAGAACCTCGGAGTCAAATCAACTCGCCATTGAAATTGAGAAAATCTCAAGCGAGTTGGCCCATTTGGTAGCAAACTTAGAGGAAAAATATGGCCCTGGCTGCCTGAACCTCATCGGCGCGCCTGCCAGCCAATCGTCGGGCGATGAAAGCAACGCCGATGTCGCCCCCCCACTCCTCGCCGAGTTCACTCCAGAAGAAGAAATCGCCCTGGGAGAAGAAGTTGAGCGACTGCGTGAGCGTATTCGACGGCTCGGCGAAGTCAATGTCATGGCCATCGAGGAGTTCGAGCAGCTCAAAAAGCGATATGACCATCTCCTAACTGAAAGAGCCGACCTCGAGCACTCTTTAGAGAACCTCAGAAATGCCATTGAGCATATTAATCAAACCTCAGAAGTACGCTTTAAAAAGGCATTTGAAGCCATTGCTGGGCGATTCGAGAGACTATTCCCCATCATTTTCGGTGGTGGGCAAGCGAAACTTTCGCTCGTTTACCCCGAGGGATCTCAAGACATCCTCGATGCCGGGGTCGATATCTTGGCCCAACCTCCAGGGAAAAAAGTAGCGAACATCACTCTCCTCTCGGGGGGAGAGAAAGCTCTCACGGCAGTGTCCCTGATTTTCGCAATCTTCATGGTCAAACCCTCTCCCTTCTGCGTACTCGATGAAGTGGATGCCCCATTAGATGATGCGAACATTGGGAAATTTAACGCCCTACTTCGAGAGATGTCGGTCAAAAGTCAGTTCATTTTAATCACTCACAATAAAAAAACGATGGAACTCAATGACACCCTCTACGGCGTCACTATGGAAGAGCCCGGCGTGTCGAAAATGGTATCCATTGAAATGCAGTAATTTTGTAAGAGAGAAGACGTTTTAGGACGTGTACTTTTAAACAGATTCAGGGGATCAAAAATGAAAAACGAAACCTACTCTCATGGCTTCTTGGGTTTTTTAGGCCTAAGTATAGGAATCTCATTATCGGGTGATTCTCTCTGGGCGGCGGGTCAGGCCCGCAAGATCGAAGTTACCCCTAGCCCCATCACGTCGGTTATTTTAGCCCCGATGTCGAGCCCATCTCCGGCCGAAGCGAGCGCACCCCCACTTACACAAGAGCCTCAAAATTACGCTCCATCGAAACTGCCCAAAATTCTGCTGGAGATTGAGAAAAAATACACCGCCTCCTCGACCATCTCTGCTCACTTCTCACAGACGGACGACAACAAAACTCTGGGGCGCAAAAAAACAAGTGCTGGCAAAATCTTTGTCAAGCGACCTGGAAAAATCCGCTGGGAAACGGAAACTCCCGACCCTAACCTCCTCGTCAGTAATGGGAAAAAATTTTGGTTTTACACTCCACCCTTTGATGAGGGAGAAAGCGGCCAACTCATCGAACGGAAACCCTCTGAGGTTCAATCCCAGCTTGCCACGGCTTTGCTTTCGGGTGATTTTTCAAAAGTCGCAGGCCTCAAAGTGCAGCAATCTTCTCCCTCGACCTTTGTGATTATCCCCAAGCCTGGCACCGCCGCGACGGTTGTTCGCGCCATCGTCACCCTAGATCTTGCCCAACAGCTCATCCAAAAAGTCACCCTTCAGCATCGTGGTGGAAACCAATCTGAGATCGCCCTCTCGCAGATTGAGTTGGGAAAACCACTTGCAGATGACCTCTTCGTGTTCAAAGCTCCACCCAATACGGACCGGGTGCAGTAGTCGTCTCATGGAGCAGGAGGGAGAGAGTACACTCATTTTAGCCGGGACGCTGGCCCGGCTTTGACTTCAACTGGTGCGACCTGGGGCCCGTGTTGGAATAGATAATCAACCTCGGCCATGGACCCTGCCTTTTCTCTCACCCAATAGAAAAGCTCAGGCGCCTGAGAAAATTCACGAAGCTCGAGGAGATGCTGACCCACCCATTGTTCAGCGATTGCCCCCTCGTTGACTCGAGCAAAGGACTCGACATTCAATACATCGATCACCCTCAGACCAAGTTGAACTCCCACGAGTCCAACGTCCAAAAACAACACCTTAAACTGATTATCCTTCTGTTCGGCGGCAGAGGTACTCCACCCTTCCTACAGGCACACTGTAATTCGAATCAGTGAGAGCAAACTCCGACAACGAGCCCGCCGCAATGACAGCAACAGCTGGCGTGTCCTCAAAAAATAGCGAAGTCGGGCGAAAACTTCTGGCGTCGCTTGAATCTCATCCAGTGCCCGGCGTTTCATAATTTCGCTCCGTAGGCCTCAGAATACCATGAATAAGACATTTTATAGGGGGTTAATGGCCCGAGGCGACACCCTGTACTGCGTCGGCCGCCCGTGTTGCCGGTCAAGATGAACCAGCCCGCAAGTTACCCCTTGCCTTTAGCTGACTAATTCTGTATACCTTCGTCCTGCAAAAGGAGTCACCACGATGCCCTCATTCGACGTATCTTCAGAAATGAACTGGCAAGAGCTCGACAATGCGATCAACCAAGCGATCAAGGAAGTCACGCAACGGTTTGATTTTAAAGGAATTAAGTCAGAGATTAAGCTCGACCAAAAAGCTAAGACCGTCACGCTCTGGTGCAGCGAAGAAGGCAAACTCGACGCCCTGAACGATGTCCTCCAAAATAAACTCATTAAGCGTGGAATTTCTCTTCTATCCCTTGATTACAAAGATATCGACTCAGCCTTTGGTGGAAGCGTACGGCAAGTGATCGAAATTCAAGCCGGCATCTCCAAAGAAAAGGGCAAAGAAGTGATTGCTGTCATCAAGGAGAGCAAACTCAAGGTCCAAGCTCAAATTCAAGACGAACAAGTTCGCGTCACCGGCAAAAACCGAGACGATCTTCAGGAAGCGATAGCAGTTCTCAAAGCCAATCAAGAAAAAGTCAAAGTCCCGCTGCAATTCGGTAATTTTAGAGATTAACCCTAAGAAATAAGTAGTACCTATGAATTTAGAATCCACTGCCCCTCAGAATTCCAAATCCCCTGTTTATTTTGTCAGCCTCGGTTGCCCTAAGAACCTGGTCGACTCTCAAGTCATGCTTGGCATGCTTGAAAAGGAGCACTACTCCGTCACCCAGCAGCCGGATGAGGCAGAAGTCATCATCGTCAACACCTGCGCATTTATTGAAGCATCGAAGGAAGAATCCATCGAGACTATCCTAGAAATGGCCCAGCACAAACAGAGCGGCAAATGCAAAGTCCTGGTTGCTTCGGGCTGCCTCTCCCAACGATACTCTAAGGAGCTCGAAAAGGAGATGCCCGAAGTGGATCTCTTCATCGGCACTGGCCAATATCAGCGCATCACTGAGCTCTTAAGCTCTCACGGCAAAGCCCTCGAAGAGGGCGCAGCCCTCCCACAGCGATCCTACATCGATCAACCTGCCTTCATCCATACTGAGACCGACCCACGCGTTCACACGGGGGCTTCATTTTCAGCTTTTCTCAAGCTTTCGGAAGGATGCAATCGTCGCTGTGCGTTTTGTATTATCCCTAAGCTCCGGGGCAACGTCAGATCTCGAACCGTAGAGTCTCTGGTTGCTGAGGCCCAACAAATGGCCGCGCGCGGAGTTCGTGAACTCAATCTCGTTGCCCAAGATTTGACTGAGTACGGGATGGAGTGGAAGTATAAACAAAACCTAGAGATGCTCCTCCCCGAGCTTTGCAAGGTCGAGGGCATTGAGTGGATCAGACTTCACTACGTGTACCCAGATCAGTTCTCAGACGAACTCGTCTCCATCGTCGCCCGCGAACCAAAAATTGTTAAATACTTAGACATGCCGATTCAACACACCAACGACCGTGTGTTGAAGTCCATGAATCGAAGACTCACCAAAGCCAAGCTTTTTGATCTGGTGAAAAAACTGAGAGAGCAAATCCCAGGCATTGTTTTTCGGACCTCCATCATCGTTGGATTCCCGGGTGAGACCGAAGAAGAATTTGTTGAACTTTGCGACGATCTCGAGACCCTTCAACTCGACCACGTGGGGGTGTTCCGTTACTCCAAAGAAGAAGGCACCCCGGCAGCTCTCATGGCTGAGCAGGTTCACCCCAACACCAAGAGACGCCGCTCTAAGACGTTGATCGAAATTCTCCAAAGGCAATCCCTTGCGAAAAACAATCGCCTCGTCGGAACTCGCGTTACAGTCATGGTCGAAGGCCCGAGCTCAGAAACAGATCTCCTCATTCAAGGCAGAATGCCGACTCAAGCTCAAGACATCGATGGTCACGTCCTGATCAACGAAATGACTGAGGAGCTCGCAGATTTTGCCCTAAAGCCAGGCCAAATGGTTGAGGTTGAAATCACCGAAGCTCTCCCTCATGACCTACTCGGAAAGGCTCTGCGCATTCTCCCAGGGATCGATGGATCTTCTCTCTCTCTTAACTGAAGAAGCCAAGAAAGCTGGATTTCCGCTCACTGGAATCGTCGATCTTGACTTAGCCAATCAGGATCCTCAGGCGCTTTTTGCTCTCCACCGAGAACGATATAACCAATGGATTGACTCTGGATATGCAGGCAAAATGGAATATCTGGTGCGGGGCCGCGAGCGAAGGTCTGACCCGCGCCTGGTATTTCCGAGTGCCCAGAGCATTTTTTGCGTTGCTCTCCCTTACCACGCTCAACCCGCGGGGGCACATGACTCTAATCAAGGTCCGCGGTATGCTCGCTACCTCCAAGGACCTGATTATCATTTAAAAATTGCAGAGCGCTTGGAAAACGTCATGAAAACGGTCCAAGCCCTGTGGCAAAGAACTGATTCCGCACCTCAGCTCGAGTGGAAAATATGCGTCGACACGAGCGCCATCTTAGAGCGGACCTGGGCTCATCTTGCAGGACTCGGTTGGATTGGAAAAAACACCCTCCTGATTCACCCGCAATATGGCAGCTACTTATTCCTAGCAGAGGTCCTGATCAATCAAACGACCGGACAAGCGCCCCATCCCCTTCCCAATTATTGTGGTCAGTGCACTCGCTGCCTCACCGCATGCCCGACCCAAGCATTGATCAGCCCTGGAACTTTAGACTCTAATCAATGCATCAGTTATTGGACCCTCGAAAAACGAGGCGCTCTTGAAATTACGGCCGAGCAAAAAAACAAAATCAAGAACTGGATCGCCGGCTGTGATCTTTGCCAGGAGGCCTGCCCTTTTAACCGCAAGGTGAGCCGCCAGGCGGCTGAAGAACCTACAGATTCCCACTCCAATGCAACCTTGCTTCACCATTGGATCGATCTCCTCCAAGAGACTTCAGAGGAGTACCGCTCTCGGATTAAAAACTCAGCCCTCAGTCGAGTCAAGCCCGCTCAATTTAGCAGAAATCTAGCGATCACGCTGGCCAACACACTAACCGATGGTGGATTTGGGGAGGAAAAAGCCATGGGCGATTTTCTTTCTCTCATCACTCGTAGGCGAGACCAAGAAACAGATGAAGTTGCTCAACAAGAATGGCAGCGCTGCATTGACCTGGCTCATGAGAAAATTCACAAATCAGAAACTCTCATTTTTTCGCCAAATCGAAGCCCATAAATTTCGATCGGGCATTCTTTTATATTTTTAAATCGAACCGTCACATTTCGTTCATGAGTTGGCAATTCAGTCAAAATGGAGAATAAATTTAAACCATTCAAACTCGCAACTAAATCTGAACTCTCAGAGACTCGGAGACTACTTCCCCGAACTGCATCATAGGGAGGTAGACCGTTCAACTCGACCACCAGAGTAGGCGTAGAATCCGACTCCTCCTTAGGCCTAGCCAACAGAGCGACCTCACTTCCAAAACTTCGGAAGTTCAGCCTTGCGTCCTCATCATTAGTCCAAATCTTTTCCTCATCATGACTCCAGTTGCCTAACAAACTTAATCCAGGAAATCCGAGTGTAGTTGAATTCAAGTCAACCATCTGAGTGTCCAGCGTCAAATGGTCCAGACCCTGCAGAACGGGGGGCAATGGCAATCCAGGATCCGCCATTCGGAGTGCCTTATGAATCTGAAAATCAGTTTCGAAAATCCAGTTTTTGCCAATATATTCGAAAAGTCTCACGCCCTCTCTAAACAGTAACACCTTCGGCAGGTCGGTCGCGTGGAAGGCCGAAACCAAACGAGAGTTCACATCTACACAACGTACACAGGTCGTTGCCTCACCTTCAATCCACCTCTGCGCTGCTCTTGGATTTTTCTGAAATTGATACCGTACTGAATAGATCACGAGAACATTCAACGAGAGAACCCGGTAACGTTTTTCCCATTCTCGAATCAGATCCAAAATCGATTCACCCAAAAAAGTAGTGGGATCCACAATCAGAATTAACCAGAGTTTTTTAACAAAATCTCGGTTGAGAGGAAATGCCTGATATCCCCCTCCCTGCTCCAGGCCGATCAGCAATGGGTCAGATCCGAACCAATAGGGGGCTAATTCTTCTCTCGCAATCGCGATCGCCTCCTCGGCCGTAAGCTCTTTGGACTTGTTCCCCCAGCTCATGAGGATTTTGATTTCCCAAGGGTTGCGGTAAATGCTGCAGCCGCAATCAATCCAGCAATAAATAGGGTAGTTCTAAAAGAAGAAATAAAGTCACCCGTCTCAGTATATCTCCAGGTAAATAGGGCGGTGGAGAGCCCAGTGCCTGTCACAAGCCCCAAGTTTCGAACGGTAGCCAAAAGGGCTGAGGCCACTCCCAACTTAGCCATCGGGACGCTTCCCATAATCGCACTATTGTTCGGAGATTGGAAAAGACCAATCGCCAAGCCAATCAGCCCGAGAGTCGAGACGATGATCCACTGAGAAGACACCTCACGCAGCTCTGTGCCCATCATCCCTGACATTAACCAAAGCCCCATCATACCCACGCCGCTGCCCGTTGAGCTCAGGCCGCGGCTCCCAAAACGATCGGACAATCGCCCACTCAAGGGAGCGACCATAAAAATAATCACTGGAATTGCGGTCATAAAAAATCCAGCTTTTTGAGGGGAAAAATGAAGCGCTTCTTGAAGAAAAAACGGCATGAGAACCGTCACCGAAGAAAATGCCACAAAGGTCAAAAAACTGGCCAAAATCGAAGTCCAAAAAGTTCGGTGTTTAAAAAGAGACAAGTCAAAAAGCGGGGCTTTTGCCGCTGCCTCGACTCGGATAAAAAGCATCGATAGCCCCATCAGGAGGGCGAAACCAAGCCAACGTAGTAATGTCACCGAACGAGTTGCCTCTAATTTTATGGGAGAACCAAAAATCCCAATAAAAAGGAGTAAAAGAATCGTTTGCAAAAAAGTCCCTGCCCAGTCAAACGAACCGTGGCGGCGGGTCGGCCCAGTTTTTTTAATAAAAACTTCGACCAGAAAAATTCCTACCATTCCAATCGGTACATTAATCCAAAAAATACTCCTCCACCCGAGCTTACCGATGAGAAATCCACCTAGACTGGGACCCATCATCAATCCTGCGCTCACGACCATGGCCAGGGTCCCCAAAGCAGTGCCTCGCTCCTTGGATGAGAAAGTACTCGTAATGATGGCGGGTCCATTAGCCATGAGCATTGAGGCGCCCATCGCTTGAATCATTCTGAAAAATACCAGAAGTGGCAAGTTAAGCGCCAAACCACAGAGCGCTGAACCCAAAACGAAGACAAGAAATCCAATTTGAAAGACTGGTTTTCGTCCCTTTTGGTCCGATAGAAGGCCGAAAGGGAGTAATAAGCACGTAATAACTAAAAGGTAAGCAATTACCACCCATTTGACCCGATCCAAGTCAGCCCCTAGCTCCTTGGTCAGCGTCGGCAAGGCAATGTTCACGATGCTCGAGTCTAAAGTTGCCATGAATGTTCCGCATGCGACTGCAGAAAGCACCCACCATTTTCGGGTCATGAAATTAGCCTAACAATTCCCTTCCGGGGGTTCAATGACAGTATCAGTTACCCCCTTTTTATGATAGCTTGTCGCCCCTATGCAAATCCAGGAATTAGCAAAACTAGCCCAAGAGTTTCGGATTTCCATCCTCAAGATGATCACCCAAGCGAGGTCCGGTCACCCTGGAGGGAGTCTCTCGGCAATTGACTTAATCACTGCACTATTTTTCAAAGAGATGAAAGGCGCTGAACCTCAGCTCATGGGAGATGTGAATCGAGATCGATTCATCCTATCCAAGGGTCACGCCGCGCCAGCTCTTTATGCGGTATTAGCAAAAAAGGGATACATTCCAACAGACGAACTCAAAACCCTTCGACAAACCGGAAGTCGGCTCCAGGGACACCCTGATCGAGTCCGCCTCCCGATCGTCGAGGCCTCTACGGGTTCTCTCGGACAAGGACTTTCCGTGGCCCAAGGGATGGCGATGGGACTTCAGTCCACGCCAGCACGAGTTTACTGTCTCCTCGGCGACGGGGAAATTCAAGAGGGTCAGATCTGGGAAGCTGCTCTTTCTGCTTCCAAATTCGAGCTTTCTAACCTCTGTGCGATTTTAGATGCCAACAATGGTCAAATCGACGGCCCCGTAGATCAAGTCATGCCCTTGGAGCCGATCGCGGACAAATGGAAAGCCTTTGGTTGGCACGTCATTGAGATCGACGGCCATGACTTCAAGCAAATTCTGAGCGCGTTTCAGGAGGCTCGCGATCTTCAGGCGCAGGGCAGCAAAAAACCTGTTTTTATCCTAGCTCGAACCATCAAAGGCAAGGGCGTGTCCTTTATGGAGAACAACATCGGCTGGCACGGCATGGCTCCTTCAGCCGAGCAAGCTGAGCAAGCGATCGCAGAACTTTCGCGAGGTATCAAAAATGGCTAAGGCAACTCGTCAAGCCTTCGGGGAAACCCTGGCTCGTCTCGGTGAATCGAATCCGGAAATTGTAGTACTGGACGCAGATTTATCTAAATCGACCAAAAGCGAATTTTTTGCCAAAAAATTTCCAAACCGATTTTACGAGATGGGAATTTCAGAGGCAAATATGATTGGCGTCGCTGCCGGATTATCATTCACCGGAAAGCTTCCCTTTCTCTGTAGCTTTGGATGCTTCATCACTGGACGATACGATACGATCCGACTCAGCGCCGCCTATTCTCAAGCTAATATTCGAATCATCGGCACCCATGCAGGAGTCGGAATCGGAGATGACGGACACAGTCAAATGGGTCTCGAAGATATCAGCTTAATGCGAGCACTACCCACCATGGGCGTGTTTCAACCGATGGATGCTCGAGAGACTGAACTCATCATGGAATATCTGGTGAAAGAATGGAAGGGTCCCGCTTACCTGCGCCTGACCCGACAAACTCTGCCGGATTTCTATCCGCAAGACCAACCGTTTCAGCCAGGAAAACTCATGCAAATCCGACCTCAGCCCGGTGGGAGCATTCAATCTGCAGACGTAGTCTGCATTGCGACTGGAGCCTCGGTCGCTGAAGCTGTTGAAGCCTCAGCAGCGCTGAAAGGGCTTGGGATACAAGCCTCAGTTTGGAATGCTCACTGCCTTAAGCCCTTCGATAGTGAAACGACCTTAAAACTCGCTCACTCCGCTCGATTGATCGTTACGGTCGAAGACCACTCCGTCATCGGAGGACTCGGCAGCTGCGTAGCTGAAGTCCTGGCCGGAGTGTCCCAGCACCCTCGGTTGATTCGACTTGGAATTCAAGATGAGTTCGGCGAAAGCGGTGAGGCCCCTGAACTTTACGAAAAGTTTGGTATCTCAGCCCACGCCATTACGACCCGAATTTTGGCCGAGCTAAAATCAAACTAAGCGCGATCGCTACATGTTTGTTTTAGGCCATCTTGGAATCGGCGAACGACTCTGTCGGCCTTGGATTAGGCCATACTCACTCAAGGCGTTCTGGCTAGGAGCACTGCTACCTGATTTGCTGGATAAGACGACTTACTACTCGCTCTGCTGGACAACTGGCCTGAGCCGGGCTGCTCTCCCAGTGATTCACGGCACCCGGAGCTTTGGCCATACTGCTATTTTTCTGGCCTGCTGCGCTGGACTAGAGCTCCGCAAAAAATCGCCATTCACCCAGGCACTCACCTGGGGAGTGATCAGTCATTTAATTCTTGATGCCCTGAGCGACCAACTCATCCACTTCCCTCAGCTTCCGCTCCTCACTTATCTTCCCCTTCTCTGGCCTCTGAGCGGAGATTTTCCGGTCTCGCCCCACTCGGACCTGGCACACCATCTCCTCAGCGCAAACCGTCCCTTTTTTCTCGTTACTGAACTCATCGGGGGCATCCTACTTTTTTGGCGAACCAGAGGCTCGACTACGTCCATTTAGACCTAGGATTTTGGCAAAAATCCAGAGTGGCCCAACCAGAAGGTGAGTGAAATTTTTAAAAAAAGCGGGAGATCTTTTCTCGAAATAATAGTGCCCAACACCCTGCAGAACCCATCCAAAAACAAAGAATCCCCAAAGCCACTGAGCCGGAAACACACGACTCAAAAAATAAGTTGCTGCTAAAATCAGAAGAAACGGAATCGCCACTTTCCAATCGAGCCAAAGATAAAAAAGTCCCCCTAGCCCCAGGAGTACCACACCCCCGTCCAGTCGAAACAAAGTCCCAGGGATACTCAACCCCAGCTCGATGCCCGACAAAAGACCCAGCAACCCTAACGCGATCAATGGGATGCCCAGGTAGTGAGTCCACTGATTCCCACTCGTGCGGTGATAGGACGCGTAATCTTCAAAGTACCCTTGTAATCGTTGAGATATCATCCCCCTCAGCATGGCAAATCTTGCAGAAAACACAAGCCCCCACGCCCACCCCAGATCCCTCTTGTCTGTCGAAGCCAATCGGTGTAGTACTCAAAATCACAATTTAAAACGGAGAGGTGGGAGAGTGGTTGAATCCGCACGCCTCGAAAGCGTGTTTACCTTAACGGGTAACGAGGGTTCGAATCCCTCCCTCTCCGCCATCATTGATCAAAGCGATCGAGCATCATCACCTTATTCCATGCCTTCACAAAATCCCGCACAAACTTCTCCTTTCCATCTGCAGCTGCATAGACTTCTGCCACCGCACGAAGCTCAGAATGTGACCCAAAAATTAGATCAACAGGAGTAGCAGTCCACTTGAGCGAGCCTGTCTTGCGATCCACGCCTGCATAAATCCCTTCAGGCTGATCTGATTTCTGCCACTTCGTCGACATGTCGAGAAGGTTGACGAAGAAGTCATTGCTCAAGGTCCCAGGCTTTTGAGTAAAAACCCCATGCTTGGATTTTCCTGCATTTACGTCCAAAACTCGCATTCCGCCTAGGAGAACAGTCATCTCTGGTACGGTGAGCTTCAACCTACTGGCCCGATCAACTAGCATTTCAGTAGGCGAAAGAGAGTTGCCATCCCCGTAGTAGTTGCGGAACGCGTCTGCCTTTGGCTCAAGCACCGCAAAAGAGCTTTCATCTGTTTGTTCTTGTGAGGCGTCCATACGCCCTGGAGTAAATGGAACTTTCACATTAGACTCAGCTTCGTGAGCTGACTGCTCAATACCTACAGCTCCGCCTAGGACAATTAGATCCGCAAGCGAGACTTTTTTTCCTCCCGCTTTATTGAATCCTTTCTGAATGGTCTCTAAACGAGAAAGGACCTTAGACAGCTCCTCCGGATCGTTGACTGGCCAGTCCTTTTGGGGAGTAAGACGAATACGAGCTCCATTTGCGCCACATCTGAACAGCAGCCAGCGGCTTCTGCAATTGTCGGTCGCCATGGTAGCGCTCATCTGCAAGCCATTTGTGTTCAGGTCCCCAGTAGACGAGATCTGCCTCCCAGTCATCGACACGTCCGCCACCAAAACCGTAGGTCTTAAACCCCATGGACTCCAAACCAACATTCCCCGTGAGAACCATAAGATCGGCCCAAGAAAGCTTACTCCCGTACTTTTCTTTGATGGGTAAAAGCAACCGCCTTGCCTTATCTAGGTTGACGTTGTCCGGCCAACTGTTCAGAGGCTCAAAGCGTTGTTGACCGTGACCGGCTCCTCCACGCCCGTCAAGGGTTCGGTAGGTTCCTGCACTGTGCCATGCCATCCGGATAAAAAACGGCCCATAGTTGCCGTAATCCGCAGGCCACCAGTCCTGTGATGTGGTGAGCACCTTCTTGATGTCTTCCTTCACAGTACTAAGATTGAGCTTCTTAAATTCCTGCGCATATTTATAGTGTGGGCCCATGGGATTTGAATCAGCCGAATGTTGACGAAGAGGACTAAGATCGAGTCTTTCGGGCCACCAGAATTGGTTCGACACCATTTGCCGCTCAGTAGATTCTTTGGCTTGCGCACCAGCCTCTGATGCATAGCTAAAATAAATATGATCGGCATTGATCTGAATGTTCAGCCTGATTTATGCAGCCCGCGAAGTCCTTAATACCTGCAGGAAATAAAGAGTATTAACTTAAATACGATGTTTCCGACTGCCTTTGTCTAAGTAAGACCAGAACTGCAACAAATAGAGCGAGACTAGCCCACATATAGAATCCAAAAAAACTCACGCCGTCACCCTCTGCCATCCCGCTCAACCGAGCCATTCCGCTGTGATTAAGAATAGCGAGGAACGCCCAGATTGAAAGCAATTTGAGCGGTTTTTCATCGACATAGGCAATGATCGCCACTACCGGAATCCAAAGAAAAACGAACCAGCGCCAACTGAGAGGAGAAAATAACAAATAGCTCGAGATCCCATAGGCCAACCAAAGGAGCTGAGCTTTGCGACCTAATCCTGAGTTCGTGGCTTTTCTGAGGTTTGGCCATGCAAGCGCCAAGAAGACAGAGAAATCGATCCCTAAAAAAACACGATTGAGCAAACCCACAGAATCTGGATGCCCGAGGCAACGTGCTATCACCGCTCCGATAGCCTGATTAGGATTTCCAATCATAAAGGTCACATCCTGCTGTTGTCGAAGGCAAGCAACCCACTCCCGAAATAACCCTACCAGTGGGTCCAAGCCTATCCACATGGAAGGCAAAAAATAGATGATTAATGTGGTAACTGCGACTCCCAAACACTCTGCCCAACCCATACCGAAACAAAACGGAAAAATTGCCAGAGCCATATGCGGCTTGACGGCCAAAATGGAAGCGCACAAAAAACTCCGCATGATCCAAGACCATTGAGAAATTTCGAAAGAAGGGTTGAGCACTGAAGTAGCCAAGCCGATTAGCCCCGCACCCAGCAGAAGATCGACTTGCCCAATTCCAAGCGTCTCCAAAAAGCCATGCCAAGAAAGCAGAATCCCGATGATCAAAGCCATCAGAACCTGGCGCTCAAGGCGAGCTGTTTGGAGTAGGCGATGCCCGAAACGAGCCAACGCACCCAAGAAGGCCAAAACAGAAAGGGCCTTCCAAATCGCTGCTGCAAGCTTCTTCTCAATAAAAAAGAAAGAATATCTGAATAAATACGCAAACGTAGGAGAGTACTTATAAGGCAGCTCATCCGTAGGAACGTAAATCGCTTTTCCTTCAGACAGCCTCTCGGCCGCCAACCGGTAAACGTTAAAATCCTGGGGGATTCGACTGCTGGGATTGATATACCAAAGCAGACCGAACCTGACGACGAGGTATACAATGATGATCGAAATGAGCCCGACGTAAAAGACTCTGATGGGATCAAAAATTGGCTTTATTATTCGACTTTTCACCATAAAAAACAAATACCCCTTAAGCCTTCCACTGAAGCGCCGACAAGACATGGAGAGAGGAGCGATTTTCGCTCCAGGCAACACTCAATGACGCGAGGGTACCTCAAGGTAGCAAGGAATGGCGAGAAGAAGGTTGAATTCAAAACAATATCGATTCCACCCGAGAGGTTCAGGACCCCTTCCAAGTCCGTTGATTCTTCGGATGCACCTAGCAGGGGCGCTTTTTTTGACGCTCCTTGCAGGATGCTCTACTTCCTCGGTCAACATTCAGAGCTCACCCGATGAAGCAGAAATTTATATCACCCCGATCGGAAAAAACGAGTCAAAACTCCTCGGTAAGACCCCCTATGTCGCTTCAGGATCTCTGCTAGTACGAGAGAATGAAGGAGCTGGACCTGCACTGATTGAAGTAAAAAAAGATGGTTATCAGACCATTCGAACCTTAATCACCGAACTTCAAAGCGTAGATCTTTCACTTAACCTGAAATTAAACTCCATCAGCGGCCTCGAAGACCATGAAAAACTGAACTCCTTGCTGGATCGCCTTTTTGAAAGCCAACACCTGGCACGGCGCGGCAGTTATGATGAAGCCCTCTCCCAGCTCAAAGCTGTTCAAAAAGAGGCACCGCAGCTCGCAGCGACTTACGAAATTGAGGGTGGAATTTTTTACCTACAGAAAAAATATCAAAATGCCCTCAACGCCTATGAGCAAGCCATCAAAATGAATCCAAAGAACATGGAGTCTATCAAGATGCGTTCCCTTTTGGAGACGGCCCTCAAGATCAAGCCAGAAAAAACTGTTCCTCAACCCGATGCCCAAAACAAAAATACCAATCCAGTTAATCCTGGACAGGGCTCCACCACGGGAGGAAACACTTAAATGAAGAGGACTCAACTTTTTTTCACACTCTTGATCGCTTCAACTCTATTCGGCTCTATCTCAAGAGCCTGGTCAGCCGAAACCGGAAATTCAAACGGAATCCGCGTTGGATCGCTCGAATGGCAAAAAATCGAACTCGAGTCTAAAATCCAGGATCGCGTTCATCAGTCGATCATGAAGGTAATTCCTGAAAAATATTTCAATATCAGCGTCAACATTACCCTCAAAAAAATAGAATCTCCCAAGCCCAACCCTGACGACGCCAAGGACAAGACCAAGAACGACTCCAAGGACAGTCGAATATCCCTCGGGAAATTGGACTTTGATGCCCCATTGCTTGGGGACTCAGAAGATGACAGCTACATGGACTCCTTCGGAGAGCGCAAGAAACTCAAGGTCATCAACCTCTTTGAGCTCCTAGAAAAAGTCAACGTATCGATCCTCGTGGATAACTCAATCCCTGATACAAAAAAGGACCTCCTGCTTAAACTCGCAAAAGGGGTCACAGCCTCCCTGGGTGAGGCCGCCGTGAGTACCACTGTCGATAAGGCGGAACTTTACAGCCCCAAGCAATTTGCGGAGACCTGGGACACCACTCAGTGGATCAGTGAGCTGAAAATTCCGGCTGCAATCATCTTTGCAACCCTGATTATTGCCTCATTTCTGTCGATGGTGATCATCCTGGTTTTCCGAGGCTACTTCAGAATTGAAAGTCGAAGAACAGCCATTCTCGAGTCAAAAAACGCCCGAGAGGCCGCCGCTGACGAAGCTAGACTCACAGTCCCTACCGAGGCGGCTCTCTCTTCGGCCGATTCCAGTCCAGCGGCCACCGAGAACAAGGAAACAGGATTCGATCGATTCAAAACTCTCTTGGCTGAAAATCCGGAAAAAATGGCAGATCTGGTACGTCAGTGGGTCAAATCCCCCGGCCGAGGCTCGACCGAGGCGTTAGTGATTCTGCCCCAGGTCCTGAGTACAGCAGAATGCCTGCAACTTTTCAAATTCCTCAAAGAGGAAGATCGACGAGAATGGAAAAAAGCCCTCTCCACGCCCGTCGATGAGCGAAGTCCAAAAATTGCTGAAAACTTTATCTCTTTTCAAATTGTGGACTCCCTATTAATCCCTCCATCGACAAATGATGAGGAGCTACAAAAACTACTTTCTGCACTGAGCTTGGTCGATTGCATCGAGATTGCCACTCAAGAAGTGAGTCTGGGAGCCCTACTCTTAGACCTTCTTCCTACCGCTCAAGCAGGACGACTTTATTCACTTATGAATCGAGATCTGGCTGACTCCCTTGCAACTGCCGCGATGAAAGTATCCGAACAAGAGATTGCCGATCAAACCTCTGCTCTCAAGCAAGCTATTCAAAGCGTTTTGAACAAGAAAAAGTCGGTTCCATTTTTGGACCGAGCAGCCGAACTCGTCAACTCTGTTGGGCCTGAGCGTGAAGAGACGATTCTTAAAGCCCTTGCAGAGGCGGGAGAATTTCAGCTCCTCGAAGCAACTGCTAAGCAATTCTTTCCCTCAGAGCTGATGATGAGACTCCCCAGCGCAGCACTGAAAGCCTGCTTGGACCGTTACCCAACCCAGCGGAGAGCTGAAATCATCGTTTCTCGAAGTGATTCGGACCGAAGCCTCCTTCTTGATTCTATCGGAAAGGCTAATTCTAAGGCTCGCGAGTTAATTGACATCGAAATTCAGAACATTGAGTTCGACGAGATTCGGAAAAAGAGAATTGAGAAATCGAAAAATCTAATCTGGCGTGACTTCATCTCGACGGTCAGAAATCTCGTCAAAACTAATGACACCGTTGGAGAACTCTCCAAGGACATTTTATCCGATTGGCTCTCTGAGAAAACTGCAGGGCAATATCGAGGAAGCGAAGGAGAAAATGCTGCTTAGGCGGAAACTCCTCCTAGTATCGGCTTTTCTCCTTAGCTTTGGAACCTTATCTGGGGCGAGGGCAGATTTACAAGAAAGTGCGCTCCACGTGAGGTTTGGACTTGTGTCGGCTCAATTCAATGGCTTGGGAAATAACGCAAATGGTGCCATCAGCGTCCCCAATTCACTTGATCTTGAATATGAACTGATTCGCAGTCGCAACCTATCGTTTTTATTTCGCACCATCATTGCCTTCGATCTAAAGACCGGCGTCCTTCCCTATGCCTACACGGGCGTGGGCGCTCGCTATTACTTATGGAGCGACTCTCGAGGCTACGATCACGCGCAAGAGGGTATTCAAATTAAGAAAAGCCCTACCTTCAGGATTTATCTCGGACCCGAACTTGGGCTTTCGCAGGTCGTGATCAAACAATATACCCCAGTGGTGCAAACCACTAGTGCACTCCTCGAGGCGGGCGGGAATTTAGGCTTAATTTATCAGCTCAGCTCGGTCATTGGATTGGAGACTCAGGTGGGCTACTCCCTTGGTTTTGGAGTCTCGACAATTACTGTTGGAGCGTCGCTCCTAAAAGCGCTGGTAGGACTGAACTTTTATTTTTGAGGTAGAATCGTGAATTTTTTATCAATTATTGCATTTATCCTAGCCGGCGGGGTTTTGGCCTTTGGCGTAGCCACAGCTGGTCCAGCAGACCTCTTCCTCAGCCAACACGCCGCACTCATTGTCCTTGGAGGGACCGTAGCGGCTGGCGCGATTTCGTTTCAATTCGACAGGATTCTCATGTTATTTCGGGTGTTCTTTCGACGCGTAATCCAAGGTCGCAAACAGGACTACGTCAAACTCATCGCATCCCTGATTCGAATCTCCGAAGCCAATCGGCTCAACTCCGGTAAAACGGAGGAACTTCTCAAAGAGACGAATGATCACTTCCTCACGGAGGCAGTCGGCTTACTCTCGGAAGATCTATTCGACGAAGCCACCTTGCTTCGAATCTTAAGAACCCGCGCGCAGACTATTTTTCAGCGACAAACGGAGGACGTGATTAAGTTTAGAGCCATTGGAAAATTTCCGCCCGCCTTCGGCTTAATGGGAACCACGCTGAGTATGATTACCTTGCTCTCCAAATTGGGCCAAACAGGGGGACAGAAACTCATTGGACCTGCGATGGCCGTTGGGCTCGTCGCAACTTTTTATGGGATTGCTCTCGCGAATCTGATCTTTATTCCGATTGCCGAGAATCTTGGAGACAGCTCTAAGGAAAATCGGATCAAAAACCTGATTATCGTCGAGGGAATTCGCCTCATCATTAAGAAAACCAACCCAGTGGTGCTCGCCGAAGAACTCAACTCTTTTCTCCTCACAGCTGAGAGAATTAGCTGGAAAGAAGTCTCGCAGGATGAGTCGAAGAGAGCTGCATGATAGATGAATGGGGAAGCTCCCCGCACTCTTCAGATTTATCTAGCGACTCAATCTCCGAGACAGGTCGCAACGAGCTCGACGAATCTTCAACCTCAGAGGAGCCCTGGCTCGTCTCCTATGCCGATCTCATGACCCTGCTTTTCGGATTCTTCGCAATGCTATTTACATTCAGCACTTTCGAAGGAGAAAAGGGCACGATTGAAATCGACTCGAGCATCGCCAAGCACATGGATGTCTCTATTCAATCGATGCAGAAAGTTGCCGCCGATATGACTCAACAGGTGAAAAACCTGAACGTAGGAAAGGACATCCAACTCACACTCGTTGAAGATGGTAAGGGTCTCGAAATCGCGTTCGACAATGCTATTCTTTTCGCAACCGGTAACGCCGAACTTCTCCCAGAAGCCGGCCAATCACTTCTCGAGTTGATGGAAGTGCTGAAGACATCGGGAAAGCCCTTTGTTATCCGAATCGAGGGGCATACGGATGATAATCCCATTTTAAATAATACTCGATATCCATCGAACTGGGAGTTAAGCGCAGCGAGAGCCTCCATCATCGTTCGCCTTTTCGAGGGCCATGGATTTTCGCCCGATAGTTTGACTGCAGTCGGATACGGCTCGGCACGACCGTTCGTGCCTAATCGAGACGAAAAGGGTACTCCCATCTCCTCTAATCAGGCCAAGAATCGACGCGTCTTAGTTAAAGTTGCCCTCGACTTAGAAAGAATGATGCGCGAGAGAAAAAAGGAACAAGAGCAGATTCAGGTCAAACTGAAGGAGGATTAAGGGAGGAATGAGGGGGGAGCCAGTGGGTTCAGATTTACTTCGCAATTTTGCTATTAAATCCGGATTTCTTAAGACGTGAGTTCAGCGATTTAAGGACCTCTTCCTCGAGCTGCGAATTCCCTAGCTTGTTCTTTTCATCGTCCTTAACTTTCTCATCCCCTTTGAGCTGTGAGATCGCCTGGATAAAATGTTTCACATCACCCTTTTGACTTTTAAATTCCTTGGACTTGGACAGTTCTTGTGCTTGCTCAGTTCCCTGCCCTTTGGGCTGATCACTTTTGTAGGGAGTATTTGGTCCTAGGTGAATTTCTTCGGGCGGCGAAATTGCTGCCTTCTTCGGATCCAATTCTTCAATTTTCAAATCAACTGGAGAGCCGCTATAAATTTCTGTTTTCTGATTGGGTCCAGGGGAAATCACCTGAAGCTCAATACTACTTCCAGGCTGAAGCTCCTTTGAACTAAACTCATACTCGCTACTTCCTGAGCGTACTCGGGGGCCCTTTCCGGTACGATTGAGAACGACCTTAATTTTTCCCTTCTTAACATCTAAGAGGGGGGTTTTCCCCTTCGAGCCGGGACGAGTTCCCACGGTCAATACCACTAAGCTATTTGGATAAATTTGAGCTGGTTCAAACTCCTTATACCGCACACTCACGAAGCCACTACTTGAGGTAAAAACGGAGTCCCCTCCCTCGAACGCCTCAAAAGACGATCCTAGGTCACGCCACACAGCAGACTCCCGGTAACGCATCCGCGCATCTCCGAGGGTCTTCAATACCTCCCCGAGAACCAGCGTCTCTGATGCCTGGTGCTGCTCATCGCCTTCAGCAAAATCAGTAAACTGTACAATATAAAGTCCAATCACCCCAAGCGCCAAGAAAAAAGCTCCCAGGGTTACATCCCATTCCTCAGTGGCCGCAGTCCAACGACTTTTAAAATCAGTTCGAAAGGAAAAAGCACGCATCCGTTCTTTACTATCGGAAATTTGCTCAAGAATCTTGAGCGTTTCGCCGAAACGATTGGTAGGTCATGCTAAAGTTTCAAATTTCAATTCGTTTTAGAATGATTGCGTTGATTGGCGGATCGTTAGCACTGAGTCTAGCCAGCTATCTTTATATGGGATCTAAGCTAGTCATTCAAGATAAGACCTCTTACATCTACGACTATAGCTTCTCCCAAGTCCGAATGGCCTCTATGGCGATTCAACATGAGCTTGAAAAATTTAATGACTTTAAAAATCGGATTCAATCAAAGGATGCTTCTGGAATTGAGCTTGAATTTTTGGCGGAGCAATCCTATCTCCAAGCTAATTACCTAGTTATTTTTAGTCAAAAAGGTCCCCAAGCAAATTTGAAGGGTCTCGCCGTTGAAAAACAAATCGGAGTCGATTTGGCCCACGAATCACTTCCTTGGCCCACCGACCAACTCACTCCATCAGGTCCCCCCCGACTTGCGATTGACCTCAAGCAACAAACCATGACGGTTGGAATTACAATCTCCAATCTACGACTAGCTGTCATGCAGATCAAAATGACTCATCCGCTCTTCGATGGCACTGCAAAGGATTTTCAGATTCTAGTCATGGATAATGACGGACACCTCATCACAGCTAAAGACACCCAATCAGCAGCTTCATTTAGCCCGTTTCCCCACGATCTACTGGATGACCTGACCAAGACCGAATTTGATGCTGGCGTCAGGGAGGTCGAAATCAACCACCAGTCCTACTTAATGGGCTACGACCAGGTACTCTCAAACCGTATTTTCATCCTGAGCCTAGTTCCCTCTACCATGGCGCTCAGTACTGCCGGAGCGCTAGCGAAGAAATCACTCGGACTGGGGATCAGTATTTTTCTCTTGGCGATCGGATCGACCTTACTCCTGATTCGTAGCCTCATCGTGCGGGTGAACGAGCTCGTTGCTGGGACTGAGAGGGTATCAGCGGGAGACTTCTCGACCAAGATTCGCGTGACCGCATCAGCCCAAGACGAACTCAGCTCCTTAGCTCAATCATTCAATAAAATGGGGGAGGAGATTCAGAAGCTCCTCAAGGCGACTGCGATGAGTGCACGAATGGAGCAAGAGCTTGAAACGGCGCAGATAGTTCAAAGTCGATTTTTTCCACCGAAGGTTCTCAAACTACCCAATTTCATCCTCCATGGTGCCTCGATATCCGCTTCCGAATGTGGGGGAGATTGGTGGCACTACGCACAGGTTCAAAATTATTTGATCGTGATTATGGGAGATGCCACCGGACACGGCGCATCGGCAGCGCTCATTACTGCCTCGATTCACAGCGCATTCTCTCTCATGGTCTCAGAGCTCCAGCGTGCCAAGCGCCCCCTTCGGCCCGAAACTGAAATCCTTGGAATCCTGGCCAACTCACTTAACTCGGCACTGATCCTTGCCGCCGGCGAACTCTCGACCTTCCCTTGTCTTTTGGCAGCCATTGATCTCAATACTCTGAAGATGTGGTCATTTAACGCGGGTCATCCTCAACCGTTTCTTTTTCGTGCAGGCTCAAAAAAATACCAAACCCTTTCTGCGGGCACCTCGATCCCTCTCGGACAGAAAGCCTTCACTTACGAGCCCACCCTCTCCATCACTGACTTGTCACCAGGAGACCAAGTCCTATGGTACACGGATGGACTATTTGACTCGAGGATATCGGACGGAAAAAAACTGAAGAAAAAGCAATTCATGGATGAACTCAAAGGCAAAACGGATCTCATTATGAAAAACGTTCATACATCCGAAAACTCCTCCCTTGCTGACTTTGTCCTGGCTCAAGCTGATCAATTTTTTGGTAAAAACTCCACCGACCGACCTGACGACATCACCATCTTATCGTTCGCAATCCCTTTCACTGTGGTGACCAAATGACACCACCTGACCGGGGCCGCAATGAGTCTTTAACGCGCCGTTACTAGCGCCAAGGTACGAATTGGCTCAGGTACAAAGTCAATAATTTCACTTAAATATCAGGGATTTAGAAAATAAAAAAACGGACTCATTTTTCCACCAAGTTTTGGCAGAGAGCTTGCTTTGAGAATCCTCACCACAGTGTTTTACTTACCTGTGGAAATCATCCTCTCACCACCTGAGGTGACTTTGAGGATGAGCAACAGGCAATGCCTCTAGGGGGATTATGAAAAGTCGCTCTAATTTTTTAGCCCTAATGTTGATATTATCAATCGGACTAGTGCCCACTGCTCAATCAAGTACCGAAACCACGACACCTAGCATCTCCACCTCGACGAGCGAAAAGTCGATCTTGGAAACGCTCTCTGACTATGGCTCTCTCAACTATTATGGCATTTACCGGGGATCGTCCATTAGCAACATGGGCTCTTCTTTCCAGCCTCGGGTCGATGGCACGCTCGACCCCACGAGCCCTTCCATGCTGGAGAATTTAATTACAGGCGCATACAAAATAAATAAGAACTGGATGGTGGGAGCCGTTGGACACTTCTACTTCTTTCCCTGGAGTGATCCGACTGGTGGAGGACAGAGGGTCCAACTTCTTGATCCCGTAGTTTTTATTTCAAGACCAGGCCTCATTAACAGTCAGGGATTTAGGCTCGACACTCGCCTAACGTTTCAGCTTCCAACCAGCAAATTCGACGCCCTCGTACCGAGAAACTTAGCTACAGCAGTTTCAGCCGTATTTAATGCTCGTTACGAAGTCCCGTCATCCAAGTTGACCCTAGGAACTTTTGGACTCATCCGAGGGTACGTACCGAGCGGTGATACGCTGCCAACCGCGCCAACTTACGCACTCACCGCGGCGCCTTATGCCAACTACCAACTGACCAGCAACCTCCAGGCTACGATTTGGATTGACCTGGTCCAAGCGACACGGAGTCCTCGGTCAGGATTTATTAGTGGACTACAAAATGCTCCGATTGATATTGAGCCTGGAATCAGCTGGGACATCACAAAAAATATCACCATCAACCCAGTATTGAATATCTATCCAACCCATCCTACCCTCGCCTCAACGTCGATTCAGGCTTTCATTATTGCCAAGGCCTTTTGACTTCTCTTCGATCCACTTAGAGAAGTAACGAGTACTTCTTAAGGCATGAAACCTCAACATCGACCCGATCCAATTTTCGCTTCGAAGGGCCACTCGCTCACTGAGTAAAAACTTTAGAAATCCAATCAGTTCGGGGCGATTCTTCTCTTGATGATAAAGGGCCTTGGCTAAAAAATAACCTCTCTCTTGCTGCATCATCCATTCGTCTTCATCTTCAGCAAGCCGCACTGCAGCATCAGCGAATGCTTCAGGAGAATCAGCGATGATCCCCCCAAATGGGTAGGCGTCATGCATTCCCTCAGCACCCATAGAGGTCGAAACGACAGGCGTGCCGCACCACCAACCATCTGAGATCTTGCCCTTGATCCCAGCTCCAAATCGAAGTGGTGCCAAATTGACCCGATGTTTTCTCAGGGTTTCGAATTGATCCACGGCAGGACCTCTCACAAAAAAACCTGTTTTTTCTGAAGTGAGTCGCATGACTTCCCTGGAGGGGTAGGCACCGTAAATATTCAAAGTAGCATTTGGCATCTTTCTTCGAATCCGAGGCCATATCTCCTTTGATAACCAAATCACTCCGTCTTGATTTGGGAGGTGCCTAAAATTTCCGATCATCATAAAGTCTGATCGAGAATGAAATCCAGGATTAGGCTGAGGATCTGGGTAGTGAAACCGGCTCAACGAAAGAGCCCCCTGTGGAACGTGAAAGCGTTGGGAAAGAAGTTCGTGCTCGAAGCTCGAAACCACGAATACCCCATCGCATCGATAAATTGATGCAATCTCCCGAAAAGTGTCGTCGTTATTGAAATCGAGTGATCCACGCTGGATTTCCTCAAGCGATTTCCCATCCTCGATCAAGCGAGATCGAGTTCTCCTTAAAAAGTGTAGGTCGATCGTATCAAGAACTCTCAACGCATCGGGGCACTGTTCTTGAACTCTCCATCCAAACTGCTCTTCCACTAAAAACCGGTCGAAAATTACGAGATCCGGGGCCTCGGATTTAATCCAAGCGTCAAATGCTGAATCGTTCGCACGAATCTCGGCAGTTCTCACTCCCCTCTCTCCGAGAGCCGCTGACTGTGAGCTCTGCTGAGAGGACGAAGCGACCACCAAATCCCAACCAGCCCAAAGTACTGAGTCAATCAAATTTAATTCCCGCAGCCCCGCGGCAGAGGACAATGGCTCCGGCCAGACATAAGTGATCAGGACAACTTTATTTTTTTGAACCTCTATCATAGAATAAAACCAGGCCGAGAACTACCATAGCTCCAGCAAGGAGGAAAGCCTTCTTTGTGAGACTTGGATCTCGATTTAAAAAAGCTACCCCTTCACGAAACCGCTCTTTTAGATCACTCAGCGTTTCTTCGAGCTTTAGGTGATTTTCATCAATCTCATTTCGAATTCTCTGAATCTCTGGATCCACTTGAGCCTTCATGATGCATTTTTCTCCTGTCTTTGTTCTTGATTAGGCTTGAACTTGGGGCCTCTTTGAAAAATTAAAAGTGCCTCTTGCTGCAAAGACTCTCGCGTCCTCGGCAGAAAAAACCCTTGAAGCGGGATTTCCCTAGTGAAATAAAATGCGAAAAAACTCCCGGTAGCTAGAAAGAAAATACCCACGATGAGCGAGCTGAGAGCATATCGCTCGCCCATGACCTTGCCCAGCGCTAGGACTAAAAAACCCATTAATGGTATGAGACCAATCAGGGCAACCGAAAATGACAGGGCAGCCAACATGGAGCGACGCCGAGCCACCTGAGCTGTTCGTCGCAGCTCCGTCTGAATCAATTGAACCTCGCCAAGAAGCATGTTTTGGACACCCACTAACAAGTCACGAAAAAGTAAGCCGATCGTCCGATCGTTTCTCCGATTCATAGCCTCTTGGAGGATGCAAGTTGGAGCCCGACCCTTAACCTCCCCCCTCAATCAACTATCATTAGTCCGATTTTGAGAGAGTCGAGTCAGGGCCTCCACGTGGTCCGTTTTCCCCACCACCCAGATGAGATCTCCTTGGGAGAGAAGCAGATCTGCACCGGGGTTGAGAATTCTCTGCCCCTGATGCTCAATACCGACAATCACGGATTCAAAATCTTCTCTGATTCCTGAAGCCTTTATCATTTTTCCAATCAAGGGTGAACCCGTCTCCAGCTTAAGGTGCTTGAGTTGATACCCCGAAATATGTCTCGACGCATCCAGGTCCCGACTCGGATTCTCGATCTTTTTACGAACTTTTTCAATTTGATCATCCGTCCCCAAAACGAGCAGCTCATCGCCTGGGAGCACCAGTTCTTGACGACTCGGTGACACCATCAGCTGCATCCCTCGCTGGATTGCCACCACATTCAGACCAAATCGAGCCTTTAGCTGAGTATTGGCAAGCTGCTTTAAAACAAAATCGGAATTGGGATTCACCTTAATTCGAATCAAATGGGCATCCCATGGTGCAAATGCGCGTTGAAGATCCACGGACTTAGCCGTCTTATCTGTGCCTCCAAACGCAGACAAAAACTGCGCCTCAAACCAACCGTAAGAGGCCTCCAATTGTCTTGCCTGAACGATAAACAAAACAATGAACAACAAAAGGAGGAGTAAAAAAATAAATCCAAGCGAGAAAAACTCTAAACTGAGTATGCCCATCCAAATCAAAGTCAAAAGGCGCCCGACAAAAAGCGCTACTCCCTTCGGAATGAAGCTGAGCTTATTTTCACTCCCGGCTAGGATCTCCGGACTCAACTCCTCGGAGGGGAGATGACGAATAAAAGCAACGCTCATGGCCCAAATAAACGGAGCCGATAATAGGATTGAAACCGCCCACGAAATCAGACTTGCTAAAAACTCCCCTTCAATCGATTTCTCAATCCATGGCGTGACCCATTCTCCCACCATTAGAAATAGCGCCGTGACTAGAATACCGTTGAGAACCCATCGCAGTGCTCTTTGATAAAACGAGTGCATCAGCGCAAGATCCGCAAGCCTCTCCTGTTGCCAAGCCACGTAACCGTTGAGCACCGTCTGAACTGGAGTAGGAAGGGCAGACTCTAGAAATACTGCAACTGAATGAGAGGAGCGAATGAGATACGGAGTCGTGAAGGTAGTAATGAGCGAAACTGCTACTCCCACTGGGTAAATAAAATCACTCGTCACACCGAGTGACAGACCTAATCCAGCAATAATAAATGAAAACTCGCCGATTTGAGCCAGTCCAAATCCCACTTGAACTGAAGTCCTGAGAGTTTGTCCGGTGATCAAGGCGCCTAATGTTGAGCTCACAATTTTGCCGACAATGGTGACGCCGGCGACGAGGATAATTGTCCAAAAATGTTGAATAATGATACTGGGATTCAGTAGCATTCCGACCGAAACAAAAAAGACCGAAGCAAATAAATCCCTAAGCGGTCTCATCAGCTCTTCGATTCGGTTGGACTCCGAGCTTTCTGCCAAAATCGAGCCCATAATAAAAGCACCCAGAGCGGCCGAGTAATGAAACTTGGCGGCAATCACAACGAGTGAGAGACAGAGCCCAATAGAAAGGATCATTAGGGTTTCATCACTTCCCACGCGCCCTACATATCGGACCACTCGGGGAAGTAGAAAGTAGCCACCCAAAATCCATGTGCCGATCACGAAAACTAACTTCCCGGCAGAATAGAGCAGGGTCATCAGCGAAAATGTCTGCGAAGAAAAAAAGGTCGATAATCCCACCAAAATTAAAATAGCCAGCAAATCCTCAACAATAAGGATGCCAAAGATCAGTTCTGCAAAACGTCTTCGCTTGAGTTTGAGCTCATCGAGGGTTTTAATAATAATGGTCGTAGAGGAAATCGAAAGCATGGCGCCCAAAAAGAGACTATCGCGAAACGACCAACCCTGAAGGCGTCCTACGCCGTAACCTAGAAAAATCATCGCAGCCGCTTCAAAACTCGCTGTAAACCCGGCGGTCAGCCCAACACGTCCCAGCTTGTTGAAACTAAATTCGAGACCCAGAGTAAACATGAGAAAAATGACGCCGAGTTCGGCCCACATCTTTACACTTGGAATATCGACAATCATCGGAGTCGACGGAGTGTAGGGCCCAATGATCAGGCCCGCAAGAAGGTAACCCAAGACGAGCGGTTGGTGAATGCGCTGAAAAATCAGGGCAAAAACGGCTGCTACCCCTAGAATCAGTGCCAAATCCCTAATTAGCGGAAAAAGCTCCATAAATAAGTCCCTGCAAGCCTTGAAGAGTGACGAGTGTGACCCCAGTCATGCCTTAACTTATTAATAAGATCAAGTACTTTCAAGCACCGACACCCAGCATACTCGCTTCACCAGAGCAGTGGCCCCGCCCACAAAATCAGACGAGGCCCCCATATGCTCATCTAAAGATAGTTTAGAAATAAATTCGAAAAGACCCCATGAGGATCCGCCTTCTGCAAAACAGACTTAAACCGCTCCACCCGGTCCCCATATCTGCCCAATGACTTTTGGAGCTCAAAAATTGAGGAATCATTTTTTCCCCAATGGGCTCGGCCTTTGAAATTTTTGATTAGGCCGCCAGCTACCTCACTATACTGCCTCTGATAGGCCTCTTCTAACTGGGGCGTCAGCCCAACGGGTAAAAACTGAGGCATCTCAAACAAGACTGCCGGTTCTCCTTTTTTGAAGTCACCCTGGGCAACCGTATGTGCGATTAAGGTGGCGTCCTCTGAGATCACAAATCGAATGAACACTCCCAGCAAAGGCAGACATGAGTGATTACTCTCTAGTCGTTGAGCCATGAACGACAAAGCATTTTGGGCCTGAGAAAGGGGCACTGCGATTTCCAAGTCCTTCTCATGCACTGCGCTTTCTTTCGTGCTCAGCTCACTCGTCATGACCTGATGCGACCAACCTACCAGGTGCATGACATATTCAGGAACTCCGAGTACCGTTTTTTTAAATGGAGGCAAAATTTTCAACGTCGCATACCGCAGATCCTCCAGCAAGCAACTCAATCCTGAGTAGCAAGCGCCATAATGCATGACAAGCTGATAGGGCTTAACAACGAACTCTGGCACGGGTGGATCGAGCATGACATTCTGAGCCCCTCGATCGGCGGGCAGCTGGGTTTCAGTTCCACAAACTTGAATGAATTTTTTAGAATGAGGAAACCAAAGTAACTGACCAAAATCGCAAGAACTCACTTGATTGATGATTCCATTATTTTCAAAAAGTTTCGAATCAGACTGATAACTCAAATTCATTTCCAGCTTGAATTGATTTTGAATCCTCAGCTTGACCTGAACGACGATCCCCATCATCCCTAAGTTCGTCCTCAGGGCCCCAAAAGTTTCTGGGTCCGTGTTGGTCGCGCTAGATTCGTGTTTTTCGCCGTCTGCCCCAATCCAGGTCACCGATTCAATAGCTCCAGCCATCACACTCGGATGCTTAGCAGAACTCCCATGAGAGCCAGTCGCTAGCACTCCCGCTATCGTCACTCCACGGAACTGGATCAATCGATATCCTAGGGATTTCCCTTTTTGATCTAGCCAATTCGCCAGAGTCGACAAATGAACTCCGGGCTCAACCGTCACCACTTCAGATCCACCGAGAATCTCAATGCCGAGAATATGATTGAGATTCTCGGTACTCACCTCGACTCCATCGTTACAGATCAGCTGATTTCCGGTATGCGCATGCCCAATCGCTCGAACATGATTCCCGGCACTGATCGCATCTCGCACGATGGACACCACTTCATCTTGAGTGCTTGGAGCGTAAACTTTTTTCACAGCAGAACAGAACGTCTGAGCATTGTAGGACTGGATTGGAGCATTCAGGCAATCCAGTGGACAGGTGGTCTCGTTTTCCCCTCTCTCGGGCTCGCATCTTCCATTGCCGCAGGTCAGAGTGAGCGAAACACCTGGACATGAGCGCTGCTGCGAGACCATACCCAGCTGTGAGTTCACCTCAGTTAATAGGCGCTCATAAGTCTGCTGGTCCTCTCTCAATGCTGCTAAACTTTGCAGTGAAATAAGACCTGATACTAAAACCAATGTTTTAGCTGCCTTCTGACAACAGCGCTGCATGACGTTAGATTTCATGGTTTCCCCCAAATCAAATTTGAAAAACTCGGTGAACATTAATTGAATTTATCCCCAAAAAACAGCGCAAATATCTAATATTCATTGACACTTCCCGTCGTCCATTATAACTTCTAGGGTCGCACAAAAATGAGGCAATCAATGCGTCCAAATGCCCTGAAAAGAGAGATCTCCAAAACCCAGCTATTGCTCATTTCCTTTGCTGCCATTTTTGGCTCTGGATGGCTGTTCTCCCCACTCTATGCCGCCCAAATGGCTGGGCCCTTTGCACTTTTAGCCTGGGCACTGGGTGCAGTGATTTCCATAGTCATTGGTATCACTATGGCAGAGGTCGTCGTGCTCTACCCCAAATCGGGAGGACTCAGCACTATTGCACAAGAAACGCATGGAAGTTTTTTGTCGCTACTGCTCACGATCTTTAATCTCGTTGTTTTCATCATTCTGCCTGCAATTGAAGTTCGTGCTGTCCTGCAATACTTTTCTTCTTTCATGAAAACCTCTTTTCTTCCCTCTGGCCTAGGCCAAGTGGGCCAGTCGGGTCTTGCATTTTGTCTGCTTACATTGGTGACTCTCGTTAATCTCTATGGGGCTAAGGTCACCGCCAAGATCACTCAAGGAGTCGTTTTTTTTAAATTGATGACGCCAGTCCTCATCTGCTTTGCGTTTAGTTACACTCTCGGGTTCGATCGGATGATTGACTCATCACACCTCGGCCTAGCGCCCGGCGAAGCGGGTGCTATTCCCTGGACGCAGATCTTTCAAGCAATTGCCACGAGCGGGATTATTTTTTCATTCAATGGCTTTAATCAGGCTACACTTTTTGCTGGCGAAGCCAAAAATCCACAAAAGGCTATACCGTTCGCAATTTTGGGGTCTCTTCTGATCTCAGGACTTCTCTACTTCGCGATTCAATACGTCTTTATCATGGCCGTGCCTACCGAGAGTTTGGCAGGCGGTTGGCAAAACCTCTCCTTTCCTGGAGACGATGGCCCCTTTGCTGGGCTCGCAGTCGCTCTGGGTCTGGGAGGTATTCTATCTATCATTTATCTCGACTCCGTCTTATCACCCCTCGGCACAGCATTTACCTATGCGAGTGCTGCCCCCAGACTCCTCTTCAGTCTGACTGAAGGATCTACAATCGAGATCCCCGGACTGAAACTTAACCGTCACGGGATTTCTCCAGCCGCTCTCGCCATTACCCTGGTCTTGGAATGCCTTGCCTTCGTTCTACTCCCTAATCTCAAGGCCATGATTGCCCTACTCGTTGCCGCGTTTGTTCTGGGCTACACCGTCGCTCCCGCAAGCCTTCTTGTTTTAAGAAAGATAAGGCCCGAGTTGCCCCGACCATTTCGCGTAAAATGGGCTCCTTTTTTTTGCTATCTATCCATTCTTTTTTCGAACTTAATGGTTTTCTCTTGTGGATGGATTGCCCTAAGAAATCTCATGGTATTCTCGGGATTTTTTCTAGTGATTTACCTAATTTTTTTAGCAAAAAGGGAAATTAGGAACGATATCTATTCTATCGTCAAAGGAAGTGGTTGGTTTCTATTTCAAATTTTTTCTCTCGGAGCACTCTCTTTCCACCAGACACAATCGACTATGGATTTCAAAACCATTCTTGCCTGGGTCGCTTTTATTAGCCTTTTGGCACTCATTTTTGCAACCGTTACCCGTCCGAACCCAAGGATCCGCTCTGCGCCGTCACCCAGGGGTTCTACCCGCCAAGTGGTTGCTCAGTCGGAGGGGAAAAAGTAAAATAGTACTAATATTTGACATTTTGATGTAATATGTTAATACTATTTTATGCCACATGAGCGAATTCGTCATGTTTTGCCTCTTTTGAAAAAGCTAGGTTCCTTTTCACCTTCTGTGGGCGTTTTAGGTTTGCGCCAGGTGGGCAAGACCACTCTGATCACTCAGCAGCTCGGAATCAAGAATTGTTATAGTTTGGATGATTCCGAAATTAAGAATGAGGCTCAAACCTCAGCTAAGACTTTTCTGAGTCGGATAGCTCTTCCCGCGGTTCTCGATGAGGTGCAAAAAGCTCCTGAGCTTTTTGACGCAATTAAGCTGAGGATTGATCGAAAAAGAATACCTGGGCAGTATTACCTCACAGGTTCGACTGAGTTTTCGTCCAAGTTGGGCATCCGAGAGTCTTTAACGGGTCGAATAGCGACCCTCCAACTTTATCCTCTCACTCTAGCTGAGGCCTATGGAGAATCTTTCCAACCCAAGAGAGTTCTTACCCCGATTCATTCGCTAGAGACGCGGTTTACGGCAGAGCAAGCTGCAGAGTCATTGGCGAAGGGGGGATTACCCGTCCCCCTTTTTATGCGTGATGCAAGTGTTCGCTCTCTCTATTTCGATCAGTGGCTTGAGACTGCAATTCTACGGGATATTGCTCGAGTCTTTGGTCGAAGTTACGATCCGGATATCGCCCGCTCGATCTTGGATCGGATCGGATTACTCCTCAAAGAGGGGAGAGTTCCGAGCTTGGGAGATTTTAAGATCGAAAGTCGAAAACTGAGAAAGTACCTATCTGCGATGGAGAGTATTTTTTTACTGAAACGTCTACCTTGTCATCAGGAAGGCACGGGTTTGGATCGATGGATGGTGGGTGATTCAGGGCTTGCTGCTTCTTTAATGCGGGCAGAACATGGAGAGGGGGTTACGCTCTCGTTGGCGCGGCATTTTGTTCTGAATGAGATTTTTGCTAATTGCCAGTACAGAGGGCAGCCCATTCATCCCCACTACTACAAAAGTGCTCAATCCAAGGAGGCAGTGGATCTGGTCTGGGATCAAGTTCCGATTAAAATTGTCCATGCGCCACCCTCGAAGATTCCGCTGGGATGGTTCGAGAAGCCTGTCTTAGGGGCTATGAAAAAGCTGGGGTCAAAATTTGGGCTGATTGTTGCTCCCGTGGACCGCCCCACTTTCCCGAAAACGGGCGGGATCGCTATCGTGCCGTGGACGTTTTGGAGCTAGCTGGCTTCGGTGAAAAGCGTCCGACTACTGGGGGGATCTCTGCCGAGCTCAAATTTCGTCTAAATACTTTAATATTGTTTAAAACTTAAGCACTTCACTCAATAAAAAACTCTTTGCCCAAGCCACCAGCAACTCCAAAAGGGCGGCTTAATACTTGCTTACATCTGATTCGGGTGAATAAAATTACGAAAAATCGTAAAAGCACCTGAGGAATATTAAATATGAATGGTTTAGCCAAGTTTTTGCCCCTTTTTCTACTTATTTCCACCCCTGTTTTTGCTAACCCATCGAGGTATCAACAACTTAAGCAAATCGCTGGGGTCCAAACCATATTTAATCAGGCCCATCAACATATAGCGAGCCGAGAAGGCGACCATGCGTCGCTTCTAGAAGCATCAAAAAGAAGACAGGTCGAAGTCAAACACCGGCCTGATCACGTCATAATCCAGGGAGAAATCAACACATTAATTCATTCAAGTAAACTGAGACTTGAGGCAGCAAAAAAAGAACCGCAGATCATCGACCATCTTCTTCAAATTGAAGCGCACCTACCTGCAACAAATCACGCAGAAATTAATCGTGTCAAAACTGAGGCGTTTAAACACTTAAACCCTGAAGACTTTGAAAAGCACAAGTCTATGATCCCATTTTTTTCCCATCCAGACGGGGCCCATATTGCTGCTAACATTGTACTGAAATCAAATATCCCCCTCAGGGATAAGGCAAAGCTCCTGAACCTGGCCCTTGATTTATCAACGGAAAAAATTCTCATGCCGGAATTTCAAAAGTTCGGACACTTTGATCATAGAGTCTCGGCTGAGGCCGTGACTGTTGAAGCGGGTAAACTAAACGACATCCATATTTCCATCTCTGAACTCAACTCAATCGCTAAAATGACAAACAAATTAGCCACAGCGGTCGAGATTGCCAAGCTAGTACCAACCCATGGAGCAAAATGAGAGGAGCATAGAGCTGCTTAGAATATGAAAATTTTTTTTACTTCGGATCAGCATTTTGGCCACGCCAATATCATCAAGTATTGCCCCATTCGTAAGTTCTCTTCGGTCGAGGAGATGAACGAGGGACTGGTGAAAAACTTCAACACCCGGGTGTCTGAGGGGGACGTCACCTATCACATCGGTGACTTTAGTCTCAGCCTTCATCCCATGCAGGTCTATCTTCCAAGGCTCAAGGGTACCCACCACCTCATCAGCGGCAATCACGATAAGTGTCACCCCAGCGACAAGAAGGCCTCAAAGCAACAAGAGTTTGAGAAGGAATACTTAAAAGCAGGTTTTGCCAGCGTCCAGACAGAACTCTCACTCACATTAGACGGGATCGATTTCTTGCTCTGCCACTTTCCCTACACCGGCGATCACACTGCCGTTGATCGATTTCAAAAGTACCGCCCCAAAGATGAGGGTAAAATACTGTTACACGGACATGTGCACTCACTCTACCAGGTGAGAGACCGTTGCATTAATGTTGGAGTCGATGTTTGGGACCTCACGCCGGTTGAGTCCCCTGCGATTATACAAATCGCGAAAGAGATTCTTGCTAGGCAACTTGAGAAACCCTGAAACTAGCGAATGGCGTGCCCGAGAGGAGTCGAACCTCCGACCTTCAGCTCCGGAGGCTGACGCTCTATCCAACTGAGCTACGGGCACACAACGAGAATCGGAACCGGAGGCAATGAATTAACCAATTTTTGCGGAAATTGCAATTTTAACGCTCACCACTCTGGCGCTAATCAAGGCCAATCGAGCGGAAAACGTCAGCAGCAACAGGAGATCGAAAAAGGCCGTTAATTATTGCCGACTGCAGTCACGACCAGATAGACTACGTAAAACCCTGTGGCGATACTAGGGATTGCGATCAGGGCGGCTGACACGGTGATAGCTACTTTTTTCAGATATTCTGCGTTGTACATGGAAGCAAAGCTCCTTCGAGGGTTAATGTGGGGGATCTAAGCCTTATTAATCAAATTTTACCTAAAGAACAATATTTGTGGTGAGGAAACGTGATGTATCCCCATCCAACACCCCCTGAATCACTTCTTTACCGATCGCGTCTTGTTTCGCCGCCACCATGGAGCGAATACTGAATGACCGTAGGGCGTCCGTCACACTCAGGGTCCCCTCGGCCGAGTTCTTTCTCCCTGTAAATGGAAACACGTCAGGACCCCTCTGACATTGGGAGTTCAGGTTAATCCGGCAAACCTGATTCGACAGAAAATCGACCAGGCGACCCACCATCTTCGACTCCCTCCCAAAGATACTGGCCTGCATGCCGTATTGAGAGTTAAGAACGTAGTCCTCAATCTCCTCGATTCGATCAAACTCCATAATCGGAACGATTGGACCAAATTGCTCCTCTTGAGCGAGTCGCGAATCGAGGGGCACGCCGCTCAACACAGCAGGAAAAAACAGGGAACCTAAGGTCTTTCCTCCAGTTTTAGGATTACAGAGCGTCCCGCCTTTCTCCAAAACTTCCTTCATGTAGGACTCCAAGTGCGAGGGCTTATTGCGATCAGCCAAGGGGGTAATCATCACCCCAGAATCCCAAGGAAGGCCGCAGTTCAGCTGATCCACACGGGCGGAGAACTTCTCAATGAATGTCTTGGCGACCGATCGATGCACCATGATCATCTTTAAGGCAGTGCACCTCTGACCATTGAACGAGAGGGATCCACGAATGCACTCATTCAACGTCAAGTCGAGGTCTGCATCCGGCAGGATGATTGCTGGATTTTTGGCGTCGAGCCCGAGGATACTTCGAAAACGGTGCGGGTTCGGATGCGATTGTTTAATTTGATTAGCTACCTGGCTCGATCCAATGAATGCCAACACATCAATTTTACCACTTCGGACGGCAGGATTGATAATCTCTCGGCCAGTACCGTTGACGACATTGATCACCCCCGGTGGGAAGCAATCTCGAAATGGCTCAAGAAGGAAATCCCACAGAAGCTGACCGAAACGAGGAAGCTTGACGATCACAGTGTTTCCGACAATTAAGGCTGGAATCAGAGTCGTAAAAGTCTCGTTTAAAGGATAATTAAAAGGCCCCATACAAAGAGTGACACCCAAAGGAGATCGCCTCACTTGCGCCATGATCTGGTCGACAAATTGTATCCGGCTGCAATCTCGATCGAGTTGCTTAGTTGCCTCAATGGTATCGTTCATATAGGTAATCGTACGATCAAACTCAGCCTGAGCATCCGTCCAGGTCTTGGCAATTTCCCACATGAGCAGACGGCAAATGACTTCTCGCTGCTTGAGGACGCGGTCTCTTAGTGCAGCAATCGCACTAATTCTCTCCTCCATCCGAGCGCTCGGCCACTCTCCCCGTCCCCTTGCCCAGGCACTTGAGGCAGCATTAACGGCCTGCATAAAAGTCTCTGCCGTAACCTGAGGCGTTGTTCCGATCTCAGGGAAGTAGAGTGACTGATCTTTTTCGCTCCGAAACGTACAGGGACTAGAAACGACTCGGCTAGCAAATCCATTTGTTATAATCTGACCGTCAATAAGAACACGACCGGCGACTTTCGGAATTTCTACAGATTTTGGAAGTTCTGATGCTAATGGAAAGAAATTCTCGTTGATCATCATAGTTGTGAGATCATCACTCAAATTACGGAATAAATCAATCAACCGGGCGTCATGCTGTTCGGAATCATTGACAAAATACAGCATCATGGCTAACCGACCTCCTGCTGGCTCAATATTTTCAGGCTTATGCCGATAAGAAGTCGAGCCATATGGCGAGGGAGATATTTGACCATGAGCGAAAACTTAAAATCGAAGGCAGAACTTGAAAAACCAGTCACTTTGGAAATCGAAGGCAAAAAATTTCAGTACCCTACCTTAAAGGGCACTGAAGACGAAAAAGGCTTTGATATTTCAGCCCTTCGAGCTCAAACCGGCTATATCACCATGGACAATGGCTACGCTAATACATCTAGCTGCCAGAGCTCAATCACCTTCCTCGATGGCGAGCTTGGAATTTTGCGTTATCGCGGCATTCCAATTGAACAACTCGCAGAGAAATCTAATTTTATCGAAGTCAGCTACCTGCTGATTTATGGTCACCTCCCCACCCAATCTGAGCTGAGTCAGTTCAAGGCGGACATCACCCGCCATACCCTGGTCAACGAAGACCTTGCCCATCTTCTCAGCGGGTTTCCCCGGGATGCCCACCCCATGGCAATTCTCAGCGCGGCAACCTGCGCTCTTTCAACCTACTATCAAGACTCTCTCAACCCAGCAGATCCCGAGCAGGTCAAACAAAACATTACTCGTCTCATGGCCAAATTGCCGACTCTCGCAGCATTCGCCTACAAAACATCCATTGGTCAACCCAAGATCCAGCCGAAAAATGATCTCGATTATTGCTCCAATTTTCTTAGAATGATGTTTGCCGTTCCCTCTGAAGAATACCACGTCCCCAAAGAAGTAGCCGATGCACTCAACCTACTGCTCATCTTGCACGCCGATCACGAGCAAAACTGCAGTACCTCTACTGTCAGACTCGTAGGGAGCAGCGCTGCTAACATCTACGCCTCTATTACAGGCGGGATCTGCGCGCTCTGGGGCCCCCTCCACGGCGGCGCTAATCAAGCCGTGATGGAAATGCTGGAAGAGATCCACAAGGATGGCGGCGACGTGAATAAATACGTCGGACTAGCTAAGGATAAAAACTCCACATTTAAACTCATGGGCTTTGGACACCGCGTCTACAAAAACTTTGATCCCCGAGCTTCAATTATTAAAAAAGCCTGTGACCAAGTACTCAATAAACTCGGTGTAAATAACCCACTCCTAGAGATAGCGAAAAAGCTCGAGGAAGCTGCGCTCAAAGACTCTTACTTTATTGAGAAAAAGCTCTATCCGAACGTCGATTTTTACAGCGGCATTATCTATAGCGCCCTGAATATCCCAGTCAATATGTTCACGGTGATGTTTGCTATGGGTCGATTGCCCGGATGGATCGCTCACTGGAAGGAAATGACCGAGAACACGTCGACCAAAATTGGCCGGCCTCGCCAAATCTATACAGGCCCGACCAAAACCGACTACACGCCCATCAGCCAGCGTCGGGGTAAGTAAAACTCAATCACTGAGATTATTTAATGCCAATCACGTAGGCGACCCAAGCAAACGAGTTATCGCCGTTTTCCATGTGGACGTACTCACCGGTGCCTTTGCCTTGGTGTGCAGTCTCCCAGTATACCATGGTCTTCTTGAATCCTACTTCTGTCAGGGCATCACGAACTTCAGGAATCGTCCAAAGCCGCCAGTCGTAGACGAACTGGTCATTCAGCACTCGCCCGTTAGGCAGCTTAAAATGAATCGCATACTGAGCGTCGTGGGTAATCGGGTCGAAGGATTTCTGGTGCCAGGTGTAAACGAATTTTCGAGTACGGTCCAACCAGACTTCTTTCTTCTCCCTCATGGGAGAAATCATTCCAGGTCCACCCGCGAGCTCCAAAACCACCATCCCCCCCGTTTTTAGAGAGGTCTTGCAGCTTTTAAAGTACTTTAAAAGTACGTCTCTTTGTTTGAAGATATAAAAAGAGAAATTACCGGCGCTAATCAGGTCTACCCCTGTGTGGGTTGGCGTCAAAACGTCCTTCTTCAAAATTTTGACACGAGACTTTTGCTCTTTTGAAAGTTCGGCGAGATGATTCTCTCTCCCATAAGTCAGCGGCTCTGAATCTAGATCGAGGCAAAGGGCAGTATTTTTAGGGTGCCGCTTCACCCACTCACAAGACATTTTGAATGTGCCACAAAAATCCTCGCGGATATTGCGGGCCGATTTCTTAGTGATTCCCTTGTAGAGTTCTTCCAGCCATCCGGCATGGACATCCGGACTCTGAACGGAGAGCTCATAAAGCTGGTACTTATTTGGAGTCATTTCTTCTAGCCCTTAGGTTTGAGATTACTTCGCAGCGAGGCTAATCCGCCAAACGGATTATTGAAAGCCTCTTTTGGCTTAGGCGGCTTGGGCCTCTTTGCATTCGCTGCACTTGCAGCGTTTGGAGTCGGAATGGCCACACGTGGCCCGCCGATCGAAGGAGTAGGTGCTGGTGGACGATGGGGCTCCGCCGCACGAGCGATCTGTGGACGAACCTGGGACGCAGGGATCAACGCAGGGCGAGCACGCTCTGCGGTGTTTTTCATCGAAAGGGAGATTTGATTCTTCTCCACATTCACTTCAAGCACTCTGACTTTGACGTGATCCCCTGGGTTAACTACCTCTCTCGGATCTTTAATGAATTTATCACTCACTTGAGAGATATGAACCAGACCGTCCTGATGGACCCCAATATCTACGAAGGCTCCAAAATTAGTGACATTCGTCACGATTCCTGGACACAGCATCCCTGGGGTCAAGTCCTTCACTTCGTGAATGTCATCTCGGAACTGAAAATGAACAAACTGATCTCGAGGATCTCTACCAGGCTTTTCGAGTTCCTTCACCATATCGGCAAAAGTAAACTCACCCACGTCTGATTTAAAGGCCGCATCATCCTTCAAAAATTTTACGCCCGAGCCGATAAAATCCTTTACGCTCTTGCCCAGCTTTTCAGCTAGATTTTCAAGCTTGGAATAATTCTCAGGATGAACTCCCGTATTGTCTAAGGGATTGGTGCTTTCAGGTACCCGCAAAAATCCGGCGGATTGCTCGTAGGTCTTTTTACTAAAGCGAGAGACTTTGAAAAGGTCCTCTCGAGATTGGAAAAGACCCTTCGTGCCCCGGTACTCAACCAACGCCTTCGCAAGCGACGGGCCAATCCCGGAAACGTAGGCCAATAAATTATAGGATGCCGTATTGATATTCACGCCGACCTGATTGACGCAAGATTCTACCACGTGGGTGAGGCTGCGCTTCAGTGCATTGGGCGAAACATCGTGCTGATACTGACCGACCCCAATACTTTTTGGATCAACCTTAACCAGCTCAGCCAAGGGATCTTGAAGCCTGCGGGCGATCGAGATAGCGCCTCGGACGGTAAGGTCAAGATCTGGGAACTCTTCGCGAGCAACATCACTTGCGCTATAAACGCTCGCCCCCGCCTCACTCACCATGATCACAGGAACTGAGATGCCTGCTTCCTTCAAAGTCTCTCGGATAAACGACTCAGTCTCACGACCTGCAGTCCCATTGCCCACTGCAACGGAGGAGATCCCCCCCGTTTTCACTACTTCAGGAATGAGTGCTTTAGCCTTGGCCTTACCCTCTGCGCTGTTAAGATGAATCACAGTACTTGCTATGTACTTGCCTGAATCGTCGACCACAGCCACTTTACATCCGGTCCTGATTCCAGGATCTACACCCAGAACCGACTTGGAGCCATAAGGGGATGCCAAAAGAAGCTTTCGCACGTTTTCGGAAAACACGTGAATCGCAGCTTCATCTGCCACTTCTCGAAGAGCTTTATGCACCTCAGCTTCGATACTCGTGAACACATGCACCTTGAAAGCCATGCGGGCTGCTTTTTGAAGCACTGCCGCACCGGGTGAATCGGGAACTGTGCAAGCGGCCGCTTCAAATTGCTCCAGCATTCGCTTCTCAAAATCGGCGTCATCGGCCGCTCCCTGGATCGAGAGAGTCAGCTCTTCCTCGGTCCAGCCTCGCTTGAGCGCCAAGTAGCGATGAGAATTTTGAGGATTCGAGAGAGATTGAATCGACTCTCGGTAATCAAAGTAGTTTTCAAATTTGCTATTCGGCTTGGCTTTTTTTGCCTTCTCAGTTCGAAGCGTGCCCTTTTCGAAAATCTGAGTTCTAACCCCTTGTCTCAGATCCTGCATCTCCGACAATCGTTCAGTCAGAATGTCCTGTGCGCCTGCAATCGCTGCGGCGGCATCTTTCACATCTTTAGCGTCATTTCTGAAGGTAAAGGCCCAGATCTCGAGCGTCTGACCTTCCTGCGGCGTTTCTGTACCATGGCCGCAGTTCCAGATCCAATCTGCCAAAGGCTCAAGCCCTGCTTCTTTCGCCGTCGCTGCTTTGGTTTTCCTCTTGAGCTTGTAGGGGAGGTAGAGGTCTTCCAGAAGCTCGGGCTTGAAAGTCGCTAGAATCTGCTCCTTGAGCTCAGGCGTCAGCTTCTTTTGATTTTCAATTTCCTTCAGAATGTATTCTTGGCGACTCAGAAGTTGGTCCCACTTTTCCTTTTCATCGATGACCGTTCGAATGGCCACCTCGTCTAGGCTTCCCGTTTGCTCCTTTCTGTATCGAGCAATAAACGGGACCGTTCCGCCCTCCCCTGCCAGAGCAAGGACAGCATGAGCAGAACGAGTTGGGATTTCAGGATGGTTAGATTGGAGCCAGGTTTCAAAATTCACGCGCATTCACCTCTTCGCAGTTCGCACTTTTCACCGAAGGAGAGTTTTACTGGAGATGTTCAAATGGTTTCAACTAAATTCTCACTCAAGCTCTGACCATCGAACATAAAGACGGTCGATTTCGGCCTGGAGCTGAGTCATCTTTTGGCTGATTTCGAGTAATTTCCCAGCATGACTCGTATTTTCGGCCTTCGTGCTTTCTGCCGTCCAATGAGCCAATTCTTTTTCAGTTCTGTGGAGGATCTCCTCCATGGAGTCCAATTCACGTTGCTCTTTAAAGCTGAGCTTCCGTTTCTTTTGAGTCGGGACATCGGCGGAGACTGGAGTAGACGGCAAAGTCTCTGCCAATTGAGAACGAGGTTTTCGAGACCGGTCGGTAAACCACGTCTCCCATTGTCCAAGACTAGCAAAGGAGGTCAACTGCCCTCGCTCTTCTGGAAATGGACTGAAAGACAAAATCTGGTTGGCCACCTGATCTAGGAAGTACCGATCATGGGTCACCAAGAGGATCGCCCCCTGAAACTCAGTCAAGCACTCCTCCAATACAGCGAGCGTTGCCATGTCCAAGTCATTGGTCGGCTCATCCAGTACAAGGACATTAGCAGGCTGCAGCATGAGCTGAGCGATCAAAAGACGGCCCTGCTCGCCTCCTGAAAGTTTGCCCACGGCCATATCCATTTGCCCTTGGGTAAAAAGAAATCGATCAAGATAGCCACGAATATGAACCCGGCTTCCCCGATAATCCACAAAATCGCCCGTAGGACAAATTGTTTTGGCCACTGAAACTTTAGGATCCAGTGCCTCTCGATTTTGCTGAAAATAAGCGACCTGCAGACCATCGACGTGAGAGACCGAGCCGGAGTCAGGTTCTTCTTCTTTCAAAAGCGTTTGAATCAGAGTCGACTTGCCGCATCCATTGGCACCCAAAATTCCTAGCCGTTTTCCAGGAGTTAAGACCAAATCTAAGTTTGAAAACAAAGATCCCCGACCCCAGGACTTGGAAATTGCTTTGGCTTCGATCAACTTTTTTGGATTTCTTTCGGTAGCCTGAAAATCGAGTTTCACCGTTCGAGATTGATTGCGATAGCTGATCTCGCTGACTTCGTCCTTTAACGTCCCTGCACGCTGAATTCGAGCTTGCTGCTTGGTCGTTCTTGCCTTAGCTCCTTGCCTGAGCCACTCAGTTTCTCGGCGCAAGGTGTTTTTCAAAATCACCTCGCGGCGCTCTTGGGACGCTACCAATTGTTCTTTCGCTTCCAGATAAGTGATGTAATCGCCTTGAATACTCAGGAGCCCACCCGGGTTGCGGCGGTCGAGCTCTAAAATTCGATCTGAAACTTTTTGAAGAAACGCACGATCATGGGTAATCGTGAGCGTGGCAAGACGGGAATTTCGAATCCACTCCTCTAGCCAATAAATGCTATCGAGATCAAGGTGATTGGTCGGCTCATCCAAAAGTAAGAGGTCTGGCTGCCGAACTAGCTCGCGACCTAGAGCCGCCCGCTTTTTCCATCCACCCGAAAGTTCCTCTACTTTTTGACTCGGATCCAGCAATGAGAGTTTCGATGCAATCTCATCCGCCAAAGCGATCGACTCCCAATCATCTGGATCGGCAGCACCCTCTAAGAGAGTCGAATGAACCGTAGCGTCTTTCCTAAACGTTGGCGTCTGCTCCAAAAATCCCACCCGGAGCCCGCGTTGAAACGAAATCGTCCCCTCATCTGGACTCGCCTGAGACGCTAAAAGCCTGAGCAATGTGGATTTACCTGCCCCATTAGGACCGATCAATCCAATCCGCTCACCGCTCTCGATCGAAAAAGTGAGATTATCAAACAGAGGACGCGCCGCGAACGCTTTCCGTACACCTGAAACACTAATTAAAATGGCCACCGACGCAGCTTACCAGAAGCGGGGCAGAATAGGGACAGATTTACGGTAGGGACAGTGGAACGACGCCTAATTAAGAGTTTTCTACTGCTCAGGGCAAAACCACCCGAATCAGCCCGCGATACTTCCCCTGATTGCTCGGATCGACGGTTGCTATGCCGTTGAAAAACACATTTTCACTGACCCAGTAAGGCTCATACCATTCGCGGTCAGGATCAAGAATCAGAACTCTCTTTTTTTCCGAGTCATAGGCACCGACCGGTGCATAGTGCCCCACAGGGGCGTCACCAGTAAATACGCCTTGGACGAAATTAGCCAAAATCATAATTTTTGGATTTTTCTCGCTCTCGACTAAGATTTCATGAATCCGCTCACGCACTTTTTTAGAGTCTTTTTCCGCATGGATTGTCTCTACAGCCGCGGGCACGACTCCATAAGCCTTGAGGCTCGCCTCAACGTAGGGACCCAAATCATCCAAAAGCACGCCCCGCCCAAGCATTCCCACAGAAAACTTCCAGGCCTGACTTTTTGATTTTTGTATGACCTTAGACTCCAGGGCGAGGGGCTCATCCGAGTTCAACTTCTTACCTGCCCGGGCTGCATTGATCAGCATGGTTGCTGCTGCTGCGGAGCATGAGCCTCCGGTCTGCTGAGGGGCATAATAGGGAATGAGCGACCAAAACTGGGGTGCATCATGGGTCTTAAAGTACTCATGCGAAACCGAAAGAGGCACTGCGTCTGCCCCGTATTTCGGTTTTTCTCTTTGCACTTCTGAAGGGTTTTTATGAGTTGCCTCATTCGGAGTCGGGACCGGCTTAGCTTGGACCATCTGTGTCCCTGGTTCAGATGCTGTTGCCTGAAAGGTCGAAATAATAAGGGCAAAAATGACAGCTGCGCTCCGCAACGCATTAATTCTCTTTAGAATAGGAGGGTGGGAGTACTCAAGCACCACCTTCATCGGATGAGGAGTCAAATGGGAAAGATGATCTACACTTAGTTTCTTGAGCGCAGAAATCAAAGCCTCTGGCTTACCATAGGTATCGCGTGCAAAACGATCCGCCTCAAACTCATTAGACCTAGATCGCCAAAGAGCTAAGACCGAGACCAAACGCAAGGCCGGGCCGGCCAAAATGGAAATCAAGACCAAACCCGCATAAATGGATGGTACCTCCACCCGAAACGATTGAAAGAGATCAGAGCGATTCAAAAAGAGAGAGACCCCATAAAGCATTACGCCCGAGGATAGAACGGAAACAACCATTGACTGAAGAATATGCTTTTTCTCATAGTGTCCAATCTCATGAGCTAAAACAGAAACCAACTCATCGGGGGTTTGCTTAGAAATGAGGGTATCAAATAGAACTAGCCTTCTCAGCTTCCCAAAACCAGTAAAGAAAGCATTGGATTTGGTCGACCGCTTGGAACCGTCCATTGTGAAAATTCCATTGAGCTTAAATTTTCTCTCAGCAGCGTAGGCTTCGATTACCTTCTTCAAGTCCCCCTCAGGGAGAGGCTCAAACCGATTAAAAAGGGGCATAATTACCGCTGGAGCCAGGTAGGTTAAAATCACCTGAAACAGGGTAAGCCCGACCCATGCATAAAGCCAGGCCAGGGGGCCCGCGTTTTCAAAAAAATAAATCAATCCGGCAAAAACCGGCGCACCCAAGGTCGCTCCAATCACCAAGCCCTTGATCGAATCGGAAACATAGGTCTGAGGGGTCATACGATTAAAACCAAACCGAGACTCAATGACAAAAGTCGAAAAAAGGGAAAAGGGGAGTTGAATTAGAAACCGCAAAATCGAAACGAAGGCAGCAAAAACTAGCCCCGTCCCCAAAAGTCCCAACTGAAACTGGCGGGCCCATTGATCCGCCCAGTTCCACCCCCCTAAAACAAGAAATAAGGCAAAGATCGCGAAGTTCACAGTCCTGTGAACGAGTTCAAATCGGGTCACCTCTGCCTGATAGCGAAGTGAGTCCTGGTACTTTTGCGGATCATAAAGCCCTTGAAACTCCGAAGGCAGCTCAGAATTGAGTCTCCCCAGATTGAGGACATCTGCAACCATTTCAGTCAGAAAAACAAAACCAAAAGCACCCAGAATCAACTCAGTCGTAAGAATCATGTTCTCTCCTCGTCAAGGATTTACTCAAACATCAGTTTAGGCTCTCAGTTCTCGCTTTGCTATTTCAAACTGAGTTTGATATAGGTCGGATCTGTTTGATTGGACGTTCACTAACGGAGAGATGGCCGAGTGGCCGAAGGCACTCCCTTGCTAAGGGAGCATACGCCAAAAGCGTATCGAGAGTTCGAATCTCTCTCTCTCCGCCATACTTTTTTCAAATGACACCCAAATCTAGTCCCAAGGAAAGCTCCATGGGTGAACTTTTCCCAACCCACCTTGACTCTCCAATTACTCCACGATGCTGAGATTGGATGCCGAGCTTGAAGGGATCGTCGATTCAGTCCCGTATCTGCGTGAGTGAAACAATCGTGGCTTTCATCTCCACGCACATCTCATTCAGAGCTTGCGTGGAGATAAAAGCCACAGCACAGAGTTAGCCATTGGGACACGAGTCATTGTCCTTAGGCCGTAAGGCCCTAGAAGCCGCCACCTAATACATACAAGTTACGGCAGGCGTGTTAGCAAGTTTTGAACACGCGTTAAAATCCCCGATTAACGTGCCGGGTAGCGGAGCTGACGGTGAATTTGCCGCCGCATTTGCTTCAGAGGATAGGTCTACTACCTTGATCGTGTAACCCGAAGGCACAGTGCAATCCCACGCCGTTCCGCCCGAAAAGCTAGGGGAAGGAAGTGGTGTTGGAGCCTGGCCTACTAGGCCTTGAGCTAGAGTGAGATAATTTGAGTAGGATGAAATCGAGGCTAGAGTGTCGCCGTCAGAGCATAGTCCCCCCTCATTAGTCGTACCGCCCGCACTGTTCTTGATATACTCACAGAGGTTGCCCATAGCAAAGTTATCTAGTCCGCCGCTCCCGGGCAATGTATCTAGAACCATTCCGCTGATACTGATGCCATTGCTTCCATTGCTAGAATATGCAGTACCAAGTACGGATTGGATCCAATCTTTTTTTCCTTTTTGGTTACAAAGTTTGGCTACAAAAACAGGGTCGCTTAATTTATTAGTTGAGTCAATTAGTAATTTACTTTTAAAAAGTGTAAAAAATCTATCAAGAAATAGGTGTATATTTTATATAAATATCAATGAAATAGCTTGCATGGGCTGTTCGCTTTATTGCCCCGAGTCAAGAGCGCCTCAGTGTCGATTTTGCCCCAAAATGCCGCAATATCGAACAGCAATTGCCCCGCGCGATCCAAGGGATGTCGCGCTGGGCGGAGTATTGGTTATCATTATTCCATTCAATGGTAAGCTTAGACTTGAAATGCAAAACTCGCTCAATGATGCCCAGAAAGTTCTAGAAAGCGCGAATCGGATCATCCTCGGAAAGGAAAATGAACTCAAACTTTTCCTCTGCGGAGTTTTAGCAGGGGGGCATCTCCTCATCGAAGACCTCCCAGGCATGGGCAAAACAACCCTCGTCAAAGGCTTTGCGAGACTTCTAGGTTTAAAATCAACTCGCATCCAATTTACCAGTGATCTTCTACCAGCCGATGTCCTCGGTGTTTCAATTTTCAAAAATGAAGAATTTATTTTCAAAGAAGGACCAATTTTCTCAAATCTCGTCTTAGGCGATGAACTCAATCGGGCTTCACCTCGAACTCAAAGTGCATGCCTCCAGGCCATGGAAGAAGGTCAGATTACGGTCGATGGGACGACTCATGCCCTTCCATTACCCTTTATTTTTGTGGGTACCCAAAACCCACAGAGCTTTATCGGTACCTTCCCATTACCCGAATCGCAATTAGATCGATTCTTGATGCGAATTGAGCTTGGGTTTCCCAACGAGGATTCAGAAAAAAAACTACTCATCAACGGAGATCATTCCAATCCGATTGAGGCTCTCACTCCCATTCTCAATCCCTCACGATTGATCCAAATTCAAGCTGACATCAAAAGCACCCACGCCTCGGACGCACTCGTGAATTACACTTTGGCCCTTATCAGAGCGAGTCGAACTGCAAACCAAGGACTTTCGCCCCGGGCGGGAATGGCCTTACTTCGAGCTTCCAAAAGCTGGGCTTTCTTGGAGGGACGAAATTTTGTTATTCCTGAGGATGTACAAGCGGTCGCATCAGTAGTTCTTAGTCACCGCTTGGATCATGAGCAAACCAACAAAAGAGGAAGAGAAATTGTACAAGAACTGGTCGATCGAGTCCCTCTTCAACTCTAAAGAGAGAATCTACATCGTACCCAGCATCTACGGACTCATTTTTGCCGCAGGGGTGCTGTGGCTAATATTTTCCATATTTAATCTACGCCAAAACCATCCAGCATTATCCATACTCGCATTCGCTCTAGGGATACTCTATGTGCTAGGGATGAACCAAACTAACGATAACCTCGCTGGAATCGAGGTCATCGAAGTGAAACCTCCACACGGAGCCGTAGGCGAGCCGACTCAAATCAAGATCACTCTAGAAAACAGAAGCAACGAGCCTCGCTTTTTAGTATCGGTTCAATTCACCAAAACGAAAAAACCCAACACTGCCATCATCAAATCACTCCCCCCCGGCGCAAAAAAATCGGTCGAACTTACCCTTATCGGAACTACACGCGGAGTCCATCAGCTCCCTAGGTTGAGAATTTCTACCCTATTTCCGCTTGGACTCTTTTTTTCCTGGAAATATCGCCAAATGAATCAAAATCATTGGGTGTATCCAAGACCAGAAGGAAAACCTCTGGATTTATTCGATGCCATGCAGGGCGGCGACAATCTGAATGTTACCCCAATGAGAGAGAACGAGGAGTTTCTGGGACATCGCCCTTTTCAGCTCGGTGACTCTCCGAGACGGATTGATTGGAAAGCTCATGCCCGCGGAAAGCCCTGGCTCATTAAAGAGTTTGAAGCAAATCAAAAGCCCTCCTACCTCATCCAATGGAAACGATTAGAGCCGATGGGCGATGAGGCAAAACTCTCCCAAATTGCTCGCTGGGTGATCGACTGCTACGAAGGTAGTTACGCCTATTCTCTCATTCTTCCATCCAAAACGATTCCCCTTGGATCGGGATTAAATCATCTTTGGGCCTGCCTGCGAGAGCTGGCCGTATTTTCGGGAGACAATCATGAAACTCACTCCTAAACTCTCATTCTCGATCCTAGCGATTACGGCTCTCCACTTCATTTTTTTTATGGCTCAGACTTCACCAAGTCTTCCATCGACCTTGCTCTCAGTCGGATTAACTTTTTTAGGAGCAAGCGTTCTCATTGCCGTCAGAAACCAATCGCAAACGAGCATCACCCTACTACTGACTTGCTTTGCGCTTCTCACGGCGATGCTCTACCGTTCCGAGAGAACCAACTGGGAGACCCTGGCAATGCCAGATTTTTTTCTCCTCTCTTGGCTCCTTTACCGTGTCCACTCTCCCATGAACTCAAACCAATTTATTTCGGTTTTTAATAAAAAGACCATCGCTATCGCGAGTTTTAACTGCGTTTTTTTCTATTTTATTTTCAATGTTTTACCGAAAGTTTCAGTAGAACTTTTCGCGCCGCAAAAAGAGGCCGTAACCGGATTTGGCGATGGACTAGAGATCAATCCAGGGAAAGTCGCCGAGCTAGAATCGTCCCCAGAACTAGCCTTCCGAGTCAGGTTCAGTGGGCAGCACCCTAACACTCAGCAGCTCTACTGGCGAGGCAGCACGCTCACTGAAACCTCCGATGGACTCCACTGGTATCGACTACAGTCTCCGAAGCAATCCCAATCAACTCAAAGCCAAACCAACGAGAACCTCCCATACCAAATCCTTTTGGAACCCCGTTTTGGTGAAACTACTTTTGTCTTAGATCAGCACTTCGGAGGAACTTCCGGGCCTAACCAGACGAGTCCGGATCGCCCGCTATCCCCAGAGGATCTCAAGCAATTTCTCATAACTCCACCCATCGACGATGCACGAGTTGAGCAGTTAGCTCAGGTCCTCCGAAGTCTTTCCTCTGAGGACGAGGTACAAAAATTTCTCAGAAATTTTTACCGATCCGAATTTCAATATTCGAATCACCCTGGGAAACTCGCGAAAAATTCGTTCGCCGAATTTTTATTTCGAACAAAAAATGGATTCTGCGAACACTTCGCGGCCAGTTACGCAACGCTGGCGAGATTTGCGGGTATTCCCGCGCGAGTCATTATAGGGTTTCAGGGAGGCGACTGGAACCCCATCAGTCACTCCTTAAGTGTTCGGGATTGGGACGCACACGCCTGGGTCGAGACTTGGTCTAAAACGCAGAACCGCTGGATTTCCATCGACCCTAATCGATTTTTAAATACCCAAGCCAAACCCAGAGGCATCAATCGTGCTGGGCTACTCTGGGGAGCCTTTTCAGATCTCTGGCGCTTTTTCTGGGAAGACCTATCTCTTGAGACTAAGCGCCCAGTAGCCGGTTCTTTCATCCGACATTTTATCTTTGGATTACTGGCTGCTCTCTTCATTATGACTTTTCTTGTACTGTTCTATTTTTCAAAAAAAATAAGAAACAGTGCAAACTCAGATCAACTGATATCCCGGATCTACCGTAAATACTGTCTCCATTTATCCTCGATGGGAATAGAACGAAAAGAAAATGAGGGTCCGGTCGATTTTCTAGAAAGATCAGTGGTCAGCCTTCCAGGACTACAAAAAATACTAAAAGATTTTACCGATCTTTATGTCTCTCTGAAGTACGGCCACACGCCTGTATCTAAAGACAGCACAGCTCAACTCAGTAAAATATTAAAGTCGCTCATGCGCCAAAAATCTGACTTTTCATAAACAATTCATTTTCATCAATTTATGCTTTATATTATTAGCATATGACCCAAAATTCGCTCCAGGAAATCAATACGAGAAAGATCGAGCAAGATCTACTGCAGTTCCTAATCAAAGAGAAACTCAACGCTGAGGAAATCCATCTTCTTTCAACTCTTGCGGAATATAAAGAATTTAAATCAGGCGAGTTAGTTCTCGCTGAGGGTGCGAACAATCACTCTCTTTTCTTCTTAGTCGAGGGAAGAGTGGACGTCATCCATGGAGGCGAACGAATCGCATCACTCTCTACTCCGGGAGATATTCTTGGCGAGATGAGCCTGATCACCAAGAAAACCTGTACAGCCTCTAATTATGCGCATGGAAGGTGCATTTTTCTAGTTCTTCAGCCGAGCCAAGTCACTCATCTCCCCCCTCGCTTGCAGTTGATCTTCACTCATGCTGTCAATCAACTCTTTTTAGGCATTTTGGCAGATCGACTATCCGAGACAAATGAAAAAGCGAGACTATTTGAGATTACCAATCGAGAGTTGATCGCAGCAAAAAAGGCTCTCGAGTCAGCAAGCTTAACTCGCATTCATGAACTCAGGTCCGGTCAAATAAACCTAGTCGAAAAAATGAACTCGATTCTTAAAAAGCGCCTCCCGTCTGTCCATAAGCTTTCCTCGGAACTCGCAGCCCAGATCGATAGCAAAACTACCCTCTGGCAGCCGCTCCAATCAGAGATGTTTGGCGTATTTAATGAATTTGAGGAATTAGTTTCTCACTTTGAGAAGGAAACTAAACCCCAAAACACGAAAGTTCTCTTAGTCGAGAGTGAAATCGAGGAGCAGATTAATGCCAAGATGTCACTTGTCGGAACGGGGGTGCAAGTAACTGTTGCGGGTACTCTAGAGCTCGCTCAAGCAGCGATTCAAGAAAATGATTTCAATATTATCTGCCTCTCCCATCCCTTTGTCGAGTTGATTGAATTTGCACGAAGCGTTGGAGTTCACTCTCAGTTTGTATTTATTACCTCCGAACCCATCGGACAGCACTTTGAAACTCTGAGCAAATACCCAGAATTTAATAATATCTTAACTCGCCATCCCAATGATCGGGCGTTCACGATCAAGAACATCGCAACGACTATTCGAAAGCTTTCCGGCCAAGATCTATTCGGCATGGATAAATACCTCAACTGGGGCACAGAGATCACCGAACACGAAGTAACAGGGAGTGAACAGAGATCCGAGTTGTTGACGAATTTGGAAAACTTTGCCAAATCGATTGATGTTCGAACTGCACTAAGAGGCAAGGTGCTGCGCGTCGCCGAAGAAATGCTCATGAATACGATTTACGATGCACCGACAGATCCGCAGGGCCGATCAAAATACAATCACCTAAAACGGACTGATACAATTAAGCTCCAGCCAAGCGAGTATGCTCAGTTTAACTATGCATGCGATGGATCGTTCTTTGCTCTTTCGGCTATCGATCCTTTTGGTGCATTGACTCGATCGACGGTACTTGAAAATTTGGAGCGCTGCCTGAAGGGTGACTCCATCTCGGTAGAAATCGAAGGCAAAGGAGGGGGTGGAAACGGGCTTTTTCAGATGATTCAGTCCTCAAGCCTCACCGTATTTAACGTCTGGCCCAAAAGGAAAACTGAAGTAATCGTACTTTTTAATATCAACTACCAAGTTCAAAAAATAAGTCTCCACCCGTCATTTCAGTTTTTCGAGGTGACTTAGGAGCGCCCGGGTCAGCGTGCTTTAATTCTGGCATGGATCGGTCTCGGTAGGCCAAGGACTGCACGGCAAATTTAACCCATTTACTTCGCCTCTCGTTCAGATGAAAATAAAGGGATGAGTGCCTACGTAAGCGACAGAGAAGGCCAGGTCATTGCTCTCCACCCCTACGAACCGACCCAGGATCGAGCCCGCGCTCCTACACAACAAGCCCCCACCCAAATCCCCACGAATGAAACCCAACCCTCAAGAGTCATCGCGGAGATCGAGGCCATCCTCGCTCGAAGTCGAAGCCTGGAAACTGCCCTTCAAGAGGAACAAAAGCGAGGAAGAGACGTTTCTGATGCAGCACGAAAGGATAAAGAGAGGTTCGATCAGCTTCAGAGTGAGCACTCTCGACTTCTCGCCGCGTTTAACAAGAATCTCCAGCACTTCGAACTGAACTATTCCCGCTTTAATCAACTCAAGGCAACTTACCTAGGCGAAAAATCCCGCCGGCAGCAGCTGGAGGGGCAGGTTGAACTCAACAAGAGGGAAATAGACCAACTCCAGCGAGGACAGGGTGACCTAGAAGCACTCAAAAATGAACTATTTCAGATCCAGAGAAGCGAGAAGAATCTTAAATTCGAGCTCAGTTCTTACTTAGATCAGATCAAAACCCTATCCGAGGAACGACGCAGGCTAGAGCTCGAGCGAAAATCATCTCAGCTTGAAAATGATCTTCAGAAATCGATGAGCGATCAAAGAAGGGAGCAGGAGAAATTCCTGCGAGAAAGCCTCGAATCCATTCAATCAAAACACGAGGCAGCCCTCAGTGAGGGTCTTAAGCTCCGAGATCAAAACCAATTTCTCCTCAATAAGCTTCATGAATTTAAAGCCGCATGGACTGCGCTCAATCACCGAGAAAGGGCGCTCAGCCAGAGGCTTTCCTCATTAAAGAATCAGGAAATTGAATCCACAGATTTAAGAAGACTCCTCGATGAGGAAAGAGCCATGCGGCGAAACCTCGAAGAACAAGTCAGCAAGACAAAACGAGAGAAGGATCTGGCCCTCAAAATCCTAACAGAGGCGGAGACAAAATTAGTATCAGTCTCAAAGGAGCTTGAACTCTCGAAAGAAAAATCGCACTCTACCAAGAGTAGTTCAACGCTCCATCTTGAGTTCTGATGCATGAAGATTTTCGATCGCAAATTTGGCAAAAATTTTTTTGAGTCGCTTCCCGGCTCGCCCGGTGTGTATCGTTTTCTTGATGAATCCGCCCAAGTGATTTACGTGGGTAAAGCAAAAAATTTAAAGAGACGAATCGAACAATACAGAAATGCGAAGCGCCGAAAAAAACATCGAAAGATGAAAATCATCGTGGCTGCTGCCGCACAGGTTAACTTTCAAATTTGTCCAACTGAGCAAGACGCTGAAATTCTCGAAACTCAACTCATTCAAAGTCTCCGCCCAAAATGGAACGTGGTCGGGGCTTTTTATTTTCTCTATCCTATGATTGGTTTGAGGAAATCTGGGGATGAAGTTTCATTCTGCTACACGACTCAACCTGAATTCTTTTCTGACTTTGAACTCCACGGTGCTTTTCGCTCAAGGCAGATCTCTCGGGATGGATTTTTTTCACTCATGACACTCCTGAGCTACATCGGACATCGAAGCAAGCCATCACCAGACACATTTCTGCCCAAATACTCATACGTCCAAACTTTCAGGCAAATACCAGTGGACTGGTACCATTCCATTGCAGCTTTTTTGCAGGGTGAGTCCAGGAAGTTCCTAGAAATCCTGACGCTCGAGTTACTCGAAAACGCGGGAGCGAGAAGCAGAAGCAAAGCAATCCAAGATGAGATCAAGCAAGTGTTAGCTTTTTGGAAACACGAGGCTCTGTCGCTACAGAAGGCTCGATCTCAAATTTCAGAATTTACCTATCCAGTGAGCCAAAAAGACCGCGATCTTCTATTCTTGAAAGCGAAACATCGACTTTCCCTAACGACCTCCAATTGAACGAGCGTCGAGGCTTAGAATAGGTGCGACTAGGCTGATCGGTCGACGAATCTACTTATAGTAGATTTCCTGATGAACGGATTCTTTACCCACTCCCTTTTCGAGGAGCAAAGCCTTTACTTCATTAATCATTCCACCATGGCCGCAGAGGTAGTACTCGGTCTCCAACCATGGGAAATCAGAACCTACACCTTTTAGATAATCCGTAACTCGACCCCGAAACCCATTCCAATTTGGGCCAGCCTGAGAAACCGCGGCGACAAACTTCATGCGCGGCATTGCCCCAAAAGTATCTGCGTAGAGGATCTCATCCTCAGTTCTTACACCCAGCAGGCAATAACCTAGGGCAGGGGGATTCTCCTGAAACTTGCGACTCAATGCCATAGAACGAAAGGGGGCAATTCCTGTCCCAGTTGCTACAAAACATACATTGCGGCCCGGTTTATCTTCAAAAACAAAGCTCCCATAGGGGGCAATTGCCCGCGCGTGATCGCCTGGTCTCAGACGATAAAGGTATTGAGTTCCCGGCCCGTCTTCTACGATCTTGACGCAAAGCTCTATTTCTTTTGCCTCAGGAGGCGAAGCGATCGAGTAAGCCCGTCTCAGATCCCGTCCATTTGGACCGGCCCCTGGAATCACCACGCTGATAAACTGCCCTGCATCAAAAGGGAGCGGCTGATGAGTTTCAAACGCCGTTTCGAAAACAGTAGGCGTGAGTTTTTTAAACGACTTGACATGACACTGAAATTCAATGGGTTTCATCGCCGTTTAAACTAACACAGGAACCCAATTGACGCCAGAATCCTGTTGGGATACTAACAAGTCATGCTTGGTTTAAGTGCAGGTCATTTGCTCATTCTTACTGTTGTTGTTCTCCTTTTCGGCCACCGCCGCCTTCCTGAATTGGGCCATGCCCTGGGAAAAGGCGCCGGAGCTTTCAAGCGTGGACTCGAAGGTAAGGGAGCTGAAGATGATTCGGAACCTCAAATCAACCCCAATCGCTTAAGGTAAGGCCTTTTTCGACCCCTTCCCCGATTTTTAGTATTGATCCCCTCCATCAAACTATATAAACTATTAAGATAGATCTTATATCCGAGGGGGAAGCGTTACATGATCCAAGTCGAGAAAGAGCAAAAGGGGTCTATTTCTGTTTACAAACTTTCTGGCAATATTGAAGAAGACACCCACCTTGAAGAGATCCTTGGACCGCCCAAACCTCAAATGGAAATCCACTGCAAAAACATCTCAAGAATTAACTCAATCGGAGTTAAAACTTGGATCAAATATTTCCAAGGATGCCAAAAGGCGGGCTCTAAGATAACCTACGTCGAGTGCTCCACTGCTATCGTCGAGCAAATCAACCTCATCCTCAACTTCAACTGCGGCGGTACTGTTGAGAGCGTCTATCTTCCATTTTCCTGCACCCAATGCCGAACGGAGCTGGCTGGGCTATTCAAAGTCGTGGACTTAAAAAAGCTAAACATGACTTTACCCACTTTAAAATGCACAAAATGCAGCGGAAAAGCCGAATTTGACGACATTCCAGAGGACTACTTAGCGTTCCTCAATCGCTAGAGTGAACCCTTTTTATGGAAAGAGATGTGCTGCTTGAGTAAAACTCTACTACTCCTTTCAGAACGGGCCGATGACAAGGCTTTTGCGGATGAAATCTGCAAACTCTCTGAACTGAAAATCCAGGTGGTGAGGCGGGCCCCAGAGGCCATAAAACTAATGCAGGAAGCATCTCCCCAAGTGATCCTGGTGGACGCCTCCACTCAGGATCTTTATTCGACTTTCGAGGGAGCCGTTAGCAATTCGCTGGGCCTATTCTCTGAAAAGGTGCATCCGAACTCAATTCACTTCTTGTTAGACTCTACGATGAGCGAGGCTAGCTTTATTGTACAAAGCCCATTGCTCGGGAGCTTTGTAAAACGTAGTTCATCCGACCCTGCCGGGGCAGGCAATCACTACGGACGGATCATCCGGGCCGGGCTCAAGGCAAAGTCTTTTGGACTCAAGGACATCTACTTAGAGGAAGCAAAAGTTCAAAGAATAGAAATGAGCCAAATCTCCCAAAAATCTAAGGTGCTCGAAGCTGTTAAGGCCTACCTTTTAGCGGCTAAATGGAGCATGAGACCTACCTCCAGGATCCTTACGTCTGTTGATGAATTACTGATGAACGCATTTTATGACGCCCCTCAGGCAAGCTTCGCTAGCTCCTCCAATGCTACAACCCCAGCCTTGGACTTAAAGGACCTAGAACAAAAAGGAAGCGTCCTGATTGATTTGGCTTTTGACGGAAAATACTTTGGTATTGCCGTGACTGACTTCTACGGAAGCCTAGACAAGGCAAAGCTCATGAATTATATTTCCAAGGGTTTTTCAAAATCAGAATACAAAGTAAAAACCACCACGTTCAACGCTGGCATCGGGCTTTCTACTGTGCACCAAACTGGCGGCAGCCTTCTATTTTTATGCGAAGCGAGCGTAAAGACGGAGGCGATTCTTTTTTTCCAGAAATCTGATAAATTCAAAGATTTTAGGAATCAGTTCCGATTTATTTCGACTCAGTTTTATTTTTAGTCTAAAATTTCGCGATGCCTACTCGATCCAAACAAAAAAATCCAGCCCTCCAATTTATCCTAGCATCGACTTCGCCCCGGCGCCTGGACCTCATGAATCAGGTAATGCTCCCAGTTCATGTCATCGCTCCCGAAGCAGACGAAACACCTCAACCTTCTGAAAGCCCTAAAAAGCTTGTGCAACGACTCTGCCTAGCAAAGGCTCTGTCCGTAAAAACAATCGTCCTCGGCCAAGGGAGGTCAGGCTTGATCATTGCGGCAGATACTATCGTCGTATCTCCAACAGGCAAAAAGATTCTCGGAAAACCAAGATCCTCAATTGAGGCAAAGAGCATGCTCAAATCCATCTCGGGAAGAACTCATTCGGTTCTTACAGGTTACTGTATTTTGGACCCACTCGACAGAAAGAACAAAGCACCCTGGGTGCGAGTCGTCGAGTCTAGAGTCAAAATGCGAAAACTGACTGAGAAAACGATCAGAGACTACATCACCACCGGAGAGCCCATGGACAAAGCCGGAGCCTATGGCGCTCAAGGAATCGGTGGCGCCCTGATTGAAAGAATCGTCGGCAGCTATACCAACGTGGTCGGTCTGCCGATGACTGAAATCCTCATGGATCTTGAGAGCAAATTTAAAATCCAACTTTTAAGTTGGATCCAGTAAACAAGAAGAATGAACACTCTCCAAGAAAGATACGTTGAGCTCAAATCTCACGTCGCTGAACTCATTGAAAAGTCCGGGCGCAATTCAGCCGTAACGATGATCGCCGTCAGTAAATTTCAGCCGGTCGAATCCATTGAGATCCTCTATCATTTAGGCCAAAGAGACTTTGGCGAAAACTACGTCCAAGAACTCTTAGAGAAGGATCGTGTTCTCAGAGAGAAGGGGATTCAAGACATCCGCTGGCATTTTATCGGACACCTCCAGCGCAACAAGGTGAAGGCTCTTCTCCCGATCGTAGATATCCTTCACACGGTTGACTCTTTGGAATTAGCCACAGAAATCGCTAAGCGATGGCGTTCGCTTGACAGGCAACAAAAGGTTAAAATTTTTTTAGAGGTCAATCTGCACTCAGAACCATCCAAAGCTGGATTTGATCCGAGCCAACTAAAAACCAATATCCACCTCATCGCTCAAATTCAGGAATTGGAAATTCTAGGACTGATGTGTATTCCTGATCCACTGCAAGATCCAGGAGAGAGTTTTGCGGCGCTTCGAGAAATTGAATTGTCATACCGTCCGCTGACCCATTGCCAACTCTCGATGGGAATGTCGAGTGACTATGCAGTCGCTATTCAGGAAGGCGCCACCCATATCCGAGTTGGGACTTCTCTCTTTGGAGCTCGACAGCGACCTAGTGCGTAAGCTGAATCCCTATAGGAACCATTGTTGCAAATCTACGCCGAGATAAGTTCAGTTAAAAATTAGAGATAAAAACTGATCTCAATTAACGCATCGATCTAAAGGAGCAACACACATGCCTATCAAGAATAACAAAGAACTTTTTGTCATGCTTTTAAGTAACGTTTGGCAAGGAGCAGAGCGCTCGGCCAAAATTTATCAAGAAATGGGAACCCTAGCTACCGATAAGGGGATCAGAGAAGCCTTGGAAGCAAGGACTTTCGTCGCTCATCAAAACACTAAAGCAATCGAAGAGTGTTTTAGACTCATGGGCGAGAAACCCGTGAAGCTCGTCAGCAAAATGAGCGATGTTTTTATGGAAGACTTCCACAGAGAGCTCACCGAAATCCAAAGCCCAGAAGCCAAGGGTCTTTTCATTCTCACCAAGGCTTGCCATTTGACTCATTTAAGAATCGGCGAGTACGTTGCATTAGTAGCTGCAGCCGACCTCACTGGTCATCACGGCGTGGGAGTTATCCTGCAAAGCATTGCTGCCGAGAAACTAGCATTTGCAGAAAGAACACGGCACTTTATCCGAAATATGTTGGAAAGAAAAATCACTGGCCAACTAGCAGCTTAATTCTATCTTTAAAATTTAACTGAATTTATTTTTCCAGTGAAAAACAGGAGACCTCTTTCGTGTTGATGGAGGTCTCCTTCTCTTAATTAGACCGAATAATTTGATCAAGCACCTGCTGGGCTAAATCTTTATTTAGAGCAACTAAGCCCTTTTTAGCGATCACAGAAACGTGAGTTTGATCAGGGCTTTTTTGTGTCAGCTGAACTTCAACCATATTTTCCCCTTTCTTACCTCGAATCACCTGCTTTGTACCCGAGTCCTCAGACCTATTGCTGGTTACCTGAATTCCCATCGACTTAAAAACCTCTTCAGTCTGCCGACTGACTTCAGTAAGCGATTTTTTTACGTCGACTTCGGAACCTTGGATATTTTGAACTAAAGATGACGTGTCAGCTAGAGTAATACTAGGAGCTCCAGCTAGCCCTAAAAAAAACACCAAAGCGAGTTGCTGCGTCTTCATCAATCACTTCCTTTCAAATAGTTATTCAGAGTAAAAACTTTTGTTGCAGGGCCGAGGCCAATAACTATGTGAACGAGGATGAGGCGTTAACATTGGTCTTCGATTTGCTTTTCATTTCTTTTAATGGAAAAGAACAAGCTCATAATGCACACTGTCGCTGAACTACTCGTTGATATCCTCATCAATGACTGGAATGTAGACACCCTATTTGGAATCCCAGGTAATGGCGTTTGCGGTATCATGGAAGCCCTCAGAATCCGGCAGGACCGGATTAAATTCATCCAAGCCCGTCACGAGGAAGCTGCCGCACTCATGGCTTGCGGGTATGCCAAAATGACTGGACGCTTGGGAGTTTGTATCGGCTCCTCGGGGCCAGGAGGCGTTCACTTACTGAACGGGCTTTATGACGCTAAAATGGATGCTGCACCCGTGCTGGCAATCACCGGCATGACCGAACATCAACGAATCGATACTTATTCTCAACAAGACATTTGCTTGGATCGCCTTTTTCAGGATGTTGCTGTTTATAATGCTCGAGTGATGGGTGCTGACCACGCCGAGGCCGTCGTGCAGCTCGCCTGTCGAACTGCCCTTGCCAGGAAGGGAGTTGCCCATGTGACTATCCCGGCAGATTTTCAGAATCTGCCAGCGAAGCGACTAGGGGGAAGCACCAGACGGTCTGCCGCCTCAGCTACGACCGCAACAGAAGGCCTCGGCAACTCATTCGGCAACTCATTCAAAGACGAGCAACTCAAGGCTGCAGCCGACCTATTAAACTCTGGCAAAAGCGTAGCAATTCTAGCCGGGCAGGGGGCCCTCGGTGCAAGCCGCGAACTCACTGAAGTGGCAGAAATTCTCGGTGCTCCTATTGTTAAAACATTACTGGGAAAAGGAACCATTCCGGATGACTCGGCCTATTCGATGGGCTGCTTAGGTCTAATTGGTACGCTGCCGGCTAAGCATGCGATGGAACGATGCGATACACTTCTTTTAGTTGGGACCTCTTTCCCTTATCCTGAATTTTTACCCAGATTCCCGCCCACACGAGCCATCCAGATCGATCAGCACCCGGAGCGACTCGGTTTGCGTTGCCCGATTGAGGTAGGTATCACAGGTAATAGTGCTCAAGTCCTAAGCCGTCTGCTTCCACTTCTTCGAAGGACAGAGCATCGGAATTTCATCGATTCCTTGCAGAATGAAATGAAAACTTGGTGGAAATTAATGGAAAGCCAAGGTCGGAAAACAACTTTTCCCATGAAACCGCAGGTTCCTGTTTGGGAGTTAGGAAAGCGCCTCAATCCAGATGCGATTATCATTTGTGACTCAGGAACCTCAGCCGCCTGGTGGGCTAGACAGATCCCAGCTCGAAGCGAGCAACTATTCTCACTATCCGGCACCCTAGGCACCATGGGCAGCGGCCTACCTTATGCAATCGCAGCACAGATTGCCTACCCAAAACGTCAAGTCGTGGCCCTCATCGGTGACGGCAGCCTCTCCATGCTTATGGCCGAAATTTCTACCTGTGCTAAATACCAACTTCCAGTCAAAATCATTGTGCTTAAAAATAATCAGTTTGCACTGACCCACTGGGAGCAAAAGGTGATCACTGGAAATTCTCCTTATGGTTGCGAACTTCAGCCGATTGATTTTGTGAAGGTGGCTGAAGCCTGCGGCGTTCAGGCCTTCTCAATAAAAGAGACAGAAACCTGCGGAAAAATCATCGAGCAGGGACTGAACCAAAAAAATCCAATTCTTTTTGAATGCAGTGTCGACCCGGAAGAGTTTCCGATTCCAGAGTTCTAACTCGTTGAGATTTCAAATAGCGCCAAAAATAGGTGTTGATTTGATCGGGCAAACGCGCTCTACTCTGCCTAAAAATAGGAGAGTTATCCGATGTCTAAGCCTTCACGCAGAGAATTTATAAAGTCCAGTTTAATCACCGCAAGTGCCTTCATCTTCTCAGGAACTTTTTTAAAGTCACTGACCGTTTTTGCCAAAGAAGTGAAGAGCGCCCCATTGCCAGAGGGCGAGAAAAAACTAGACGAAGCCGATGCAGTGGCCAAGGCACTCGGGTTTCATCATAACGCCAAGGATACTGATTTCGTCAGATACCCGCAGCGCAAAAAACCTGAAGCAAAGAATCAATTTTGCAAAAACTGCGCGCTCTACGCTCCAAAAAATGATGGGTGGGGAAAATGCCAGATGCTCACCAACGGCCTAGTTTCAGCCGAAGGCTGGTGCGGCTCTTGGAGCAAGAAAGCCTAGTCTCGACCTCAGTTGACCCTGATAAAAGTCGAGGAAAACTCGAAAAAGAGAGCCTCTCTCTACCTATTGCTCTCGACCGTCTTGGCGCTATTTTGGTCCAATTCTCGCTGGAGGGTAGGGTATCATCAGCTCTGGAACTTCCAGGTTTTTGAGCTCTCCCTTAGCCATTGGATCAATGATGGCGCGATGACCTTTTTCTTTTTTCTGGTGGGCCTAGAACTCAAACGAGAGCTGTTGATCGGGGAGTTAGCGTCCCTCAAAAGAGCGACGCTTCCCCTCCTTGCTGCTTTAGGTGGGATGGCGGTGCCTGGGTTCATTTATGCAGCGTTCAATCGAGGGACCTCAGCTCAATCGGGTTGGGGAATTCCTATGGCTACGGACATCGCTTTCGCTCTAGGTGCCCTCTCAGTTTTTGGTCATGGACTGCCCGCATCGCTACGAATCTTTCTGACGGCTCTAGCAACCCTAGACGATATCGGATCCATCCTCCTGATTGCGATTTTTTACTCAAGAAACATTTCGCTCTGGGCTCTTTTCGGAGGAGCTCTCTCCAGTCTCCTCCTTTTCGTCGCTGCGAGGAAAAAGCTACAAAGCGGGTTGACCTACCTCATTCTGGGGGTTGTCTTATGGCTAGCACTTTTTAAGGCAGGCATTCAACCCACCCTCGCCGGGGTCATCACCGCACTTGCGATACCGATTCAATCGCCCTTTGCGGCAAGATGGGAAAAAAAATTGGAGCCATGGATTATCTATGGAGTCGTTCCACTTTTTGCAATTGCGAACGCTGGAATTTCGTTTAGAAATGGGATTCCAATCAGCCTAACCCACCCCATCTTTCTTGGAGTTTTCTTTGGCCTAGCGCTCGGTAAACCATTGGGCATCACCCTTTTATCTTATCTCGGAGTCAAGTCCCGGTTAGCTAATCTTCCCCGAAGCGCAAATTGGCGGCAAATGATTGGGATCTCCTGCCTGGCTGGAATCGGATTTACCGTCTCATTATTTGTTTCACAGCTCACTTTCTCCACAGATTACCCATTAGCAGAGGCTAAGTTCGGCATTCTTGCTGCGTCCATTCTCGCAGGGAGCTTAGGTTGGTGGATATTGATTAAGCCGGTTGACAAAAATATCTAATTGGAATAATCGGTAACTTGGGGTTGGAAATTGGAAAAAGCCTGGAAAAAGCCGATTTACGTTGGCATTTTACTATTCATCACAGCAACAACTCTATTCACATCTGCATGCAGGAAAAAAATTAAGCCCGGACACTATGAGGGCAATATTCTAAAAAAGGTGGACTCGAAGTACAAAATTGATCCAATCCACCTAGACGTTGCCTACCAAAGCCCTAATCAAGTTAGGGTCGAAGTTAAAAATCACTCACAAGAGATCATCACCACTCTTTTCATCACCCGCCCCAGGAAGCACCAAATTCTATTACAACTCAAAGGGCTACAAAATGGCTATTATCTGCTCAAAAAGGTTCCAACCCAAGAACAAGTTGACCCATCAAAGTGCTTTGCTACCTCGGAATCCCTCCGTGCTAAACCCAACGTTAGCCTGTGCTTCAATTCTGCTCAGGTATACCTAAAACTGATCGACTTGGCGCAAATGCTCACGATCTCCGGCAGTCTATTTAGAAACGAGGCCCCAGTTGTATTCGAACCTCCGCAGGAATTTTCTCTCGGTGATTCGATTCGTGAGGCACTCCATAAAAATTATGACTCTCGCATCTCACTCGAGCACATTCTCCAGGCTCGAGCCTCCGCTATAGCGGCGTGGCTAAATCTTCTTCCTCACCTCACCACCAACCTCATCTGGAACGCTCCCCTACCGACCTACGTCAGCGTGGTGGCCACCCTCCAAGGCCTTACCCCTTTTCTGCTCCCTACGTGGTGGATGGAGGGAAAAATCGCGAATTTAAACTCAAAAGTCGAGCGCGATGCCCACTCAATTCTGCAAGCCGACCTAGCATCTAACATTGAGCAATTGTTTTACTCCTTTGAAAGGGATTCAAAGATCATGTCGGCCTACCAAAGAGTATCATTGCTCACGGCCGGACACGAAGAGCTCCACCGGTGGGTTCAATCCCTTCAAGACGGACTAGATCGAGTTCTCAAGGAGGATCAGTATGCAATTAGCCTAGCTCTCGGAAAACATAATCCAGAAGCCATTGAAAAAATTTCTATCGGAGAAGAGCTTCAAACCGCCGAGCAGGCATCCCCCGTGGACCGGGCTGAACTGGCAGATTGGGCGCATCATCGGTCTTTTGAGCTGGATCAGTTAGACTACCTGATTCAAATTTCAAAAATAAAAAAACTAGAACTTTTTTTTACCTGGCTGGATCCATCAGGGGATCAAAAAAACAGCCTCGGATTGAATCTCGTTGGACAAGTACCCCTGGCTAAATCACAGATTCATGAGTTAGAAATAAAAAGGGAACAGCTCAAGTCGATCATCTACAGAAACTCCTATCTACTCGCCTTAGAATATAACGCTGCCCTGGACCTTTGCAAAAAAGGCAAATCCCGAGAGGAGATCGAAACCAATTTCAACCAACTGATTTCAGATCTTGCGGAGGTCAACTCTCCTGCTACGAGTGAATCCCTCAAGAAGGTGATCCAAGGCTACCTGGGCGATATCGCCCAGTATGAAAATCAACTAGCCGCGTTTCGAGTCGCGCGAGCTAAGAAGGATCGGCTTATTTTAGAAGGGTATTTCGAGGAGCTCATGCCCCAACTGCCGAGTCTAAACTTTCCGATCGACCAGGCCGTTCAAAAAGGCTAAAACTACGCCTCGACCACCTAAATTATGAGAGACAGTCAATCGATCGCCATCATCGGTACCGGCCCTGCAGCACTTATGACAGCTGATGTTCTATCTCAGTCAACTCATCGGGTCTCTATTTTTGAGAAAAGAAAGGGGCTTGGGCGAAAGTTGCTCATCGCAGGTAGCTCTGGCCTTAATATTACCAACGATCTCCCCGTGGAGGAGTTCAAGCGACACTACTCAGGCCCCCCGGAGCTGTGGAACCAAGTGCTAGGCGGATTCTCGCCACAAGACTGGATTCAATTTATCGAAACCCTCGGATCACCTACCTTCAAGGGGACGAGCGGACGCTACTTCGTTCAAGACATGAAGGCCTCAGGCCTTCTGCAAAAATGGAAGCAAAGGCTCGATCAGAGAAAAGTTGAGTTTTACTTCGATCATGAGTGTGTGGATTTCGAAACTTCTCATACCTCCCCTCGGATTACACTGAGCTTCGAGGGCGGGAAAAAAATGCAGTTTGATGCCGTGTACTTCGCTCTCGGGGGAGGAAGCTATGAGCCGAAGGAGGATCCCCTCAGGTGGCCTGCGCTTTTCATCCGCAAGGAGATTGACTTCTCACCATTCACCCCCTCTAATGTCGGCTTCCGGGTCGACTGGAAGGCCAACTTTTTGAAGGAGGCGGAGGGCCTGCCGATCAAAAACATCGAGCTCTCATCGCCTCGGGGGGTGCGCCGAGGCGAAATCGTGATCACAAACTATGGCATGGAGGGCACTCCAGTCTATTTCGTAGGTCAGACGGGAGAGGTCCGACTCGACCTCAAGCCCGACCTTAGCATAGGACAAATGATTGCTAAGTGCCGCAGTGTCCGCGAAAATCTTTCTCCAATTCGGCGAGTGAAAAGGCAATTAAATCTATCCGAGGCTGCATTGGCTCTGTTATTTCATGAAGCCCCGCAGTCCTGTTTGGGTGACCTCGAGAAATTATGCCAATTGATTAAGTCGTTTCCCCTTTTGTTCATCGGCAAACAACCCCTCGTCGAGGCTATCTCGTCGGCAGGTGGAATTAATCTGAATGAAATCAATACGAAATTCATGCTTAAGAAGTTCCCTGGGATCTTTATAGGAGGAGAAATGTTGGATTGGGATGCTCCCACGGGTGGATTTCTGATTCAAGGCTGCGTTTCCCAGGGGTTCGCAGTCGGAAGCTCCATCCTCTCCTATCTTCAGGAATAAAATCAGCCCGCTTTTGCTCGCTCCTTGGTTTTTTTTATTAACACTCCGCAGTATTCGGTGGTAGTTCAATAAGGGTGGGCCAAGTGCAATCTGCATAAGAGAGGGGAAATTCATTGAATCATTCTAAAACACATCAGTATCCTGGTCTTTTTCTATTTATCTCTACGAGTCTAGCTCTAGGGGTATCGCAAGACGCCTCAGCCGCCGAATGGACCCGGTATTTCAAGTTTACAAATCAAAACGAAGCAAAAATTCAATACTCACTCGAGGATGAAGAAATGAGTCTCAGCGTACTTTTTTCCGAATCTCTCTCGATCAGTGATCCTCGAGAAATTTACCAAGAACGTGGAAAATTTCACTTACTTGGACAAAAGGATCCTCGCAATCCTAATCTCAATATCTCCACCAACTCTTCATTGAGAATTCCTGCGGTAATTCCAAGTCCACAAAGTTTTTTCTGGCTCCGGAATCTTCAAAAAAAGAGCTCTTACTATATTTTTGAAGGCGGCGCAGTTGCGACCTCCTGTGGCAAAGACTGGACCAGTGCGAGCGCAAGACTTCTGGAAATTTCAGATCAAAAATGGGTCATCGAAAGTGTAAAAAAAGGGGAGTCGGGGATGCTCTATCTCTCCCATGGCTTAAGTGGGACTAACTGCCTCTCGGTTGCCACACCCTACATTCCTCACCTTCATCAAGACGGAATGATTGAGATCTCTGCCCATGGACTTCTAAAGGTTCAAGGTGTCGAATCTCAAATCGACTTAAAATCAATGTGTTTACTCTATCCATTGAAAGACCGCCCCGATTTTGCGATCAAGACCTGTCAAGAATCGTTTGATCACTCAGGCACCTCCCTGATCCGCCTTCAAGACCAAAAGCAGTACCAACTGGACGATAAAAATTGGAGCCCTGCTCGAATTTCAGCTTCTTATGCAGTCAACAATGGGATTTTTGAGCTCAAGGCAAGCGGCGGGTATCGGATTGATCTCGATCAATTTGATGCAGAACTGAGACGCTTTAGCTTCCTCGGTAAAGGTGACGTAGTACTGGATGATAAGGGTAAGTCAGTAGACGGCACGGCCAAGGTTCGCTCTAAGTATACTGACTTAGTTTCGGATTCCATAGCTCATCCAGAGCGTTATAGCGAAAGCTCGGATAACGACGTCCTTCAGCACTTCAGTGAGGCCCTCTGGGCTAGGCGAAGTGTCATCCTCCTAGGAAAGCCCGGCACGGGCAAGAGTAGCGCCGTTCGAGCTTTTGCTCGGGACGTCGGAAAGGGCCTCGTCCGTGGTGTACCGCGGACGACGGAAATTTTTGATATTAAAGTCTCCTCACTCCTCAGTGGTACGACTTATATCGGAGCAACTGAACAACGGATCGCAGAGCTACTTTCAGCGGCCAAGGAATCAGGATGCCTTTTCTTCTTTGACGAGTTTCATGTTTTGGCCGGGGCAGGCACTAGTTCCCATGACACAAACGATGTCACTCAGTACTTGAAAAAGGGACTAGAGTCAGGAGAACTTCTCTTAATCGGCACCGACACGGATCATGAGTTCTACAATGCATTCGCTCACGATCCGGCCTTCATTGAGCGGTTTGACATCAAGAAGCTCACTCCACCAGAAGGTTTAGCGCTCCAGGAAATTATTCGTGCACGATTTAAGTCTGAATTCAAAATGGACTTGTCTCCAGCACTCATTGAACTTGCGATTGATCTTTCGCAAAATTACGATGTGACTGCTGCACAACCTAGATCTGCCGTCAACCTAATCAGAAAAGCGGTAGCTCGCCTAGCATCTGTGGGCCAGGAAGGAGCTGAGATCACGCCTCGATATTTGAAAGAGACGGCGGTCATTAAATACGGCTTCGACCCGTTCCAGCTCAATCCAGCTCAACTCCGAACTAAACTCTCGCAGCTCAAGCCAGGCCTGGACCAGGAGCTTATCGGGCAAGACGAAGCCAAGTCGCTTGTTTATCGACTCTGGGCTCGAAAAATTACGGGAGTAGGGGATGACCATCAGGTCAATAGCCTCCTTTTAGCCGGACCTCCAGGAGTCGGAAAAACCAGAATCGCGGAATTATCTGCCAATCTTATGGGCTACAAAAAGACCGTGATCGAAATGAACAAATTTGCCCACGGAGGAATTGAATTGTTCCGACGAGAAATTTACCAGACCCTCTTGGAACATCCATTTCGAGTGATCGTGTTGGACGAAATGGAGAAGGCCCATCCAAGCGTTCAGGCCGGCGCTCTCTCGATGCTCCAAAGTGGTGCTTTTCAAGTGACTGAGGAGATGCCACTCGGCAAGACTGTGGTTCGTGACGTGAGCGCCAAACATGCACTCTTTATACTGACGTCCAATGCCGCAGGTGCCTACATCAAGCGTGAGCTCAGGAAAAATGGCTCAGTAGACGAGGGTGAGCTTCGGCAGACTCTCGCGGAAGATGGAATTGCGGAAGCCATTCTTTCACGAATTCAACACATCATCCCGATGACGACTCCAACACAGGAGGAGTTTAAAACCGGGGTCCGTAAAACACTCGCCTCTACTCTTAAGAGGGAATCTGAGCGGCATGGATATAAATTCGTCATCGAAAATGAAGATGAATTCATCGCCGAGGTCATGAAGACCTATCACGAAGACACTGACTATCGAGATATCCGAAAACACCTAGCGTCAATTGAAGATCTGATTGCCCACTGGCTGATTCATGAAGAACGTGAACCGGGATCAGAAGTAAAATTGCGTTGGGGGACTCTTACATTCAAGCGACAGCGTCGCGAGGCGCCTGCTTACTACAATTATTACAACTAACCATCGTGTCCTGGGGACATGAGTAGGGCGCCAGCAATTGGCCCTGCTCATGTCCCCAGATCGACTCCCCACCGTCAGGCCCTCTACATCCTCGCGACTGATCCCAATCATGTTAATCAACTCTTGCCTGATAAAATCGATCATGCTACCCCGAGTGTAGTTCTTGTGTAGCTCTGGGTAGCTCTGGGTAGCTCTAATGGTGCTAATATGCTTAATCGTGGCTGCTTTTGGGTGAATAAGCTGAGGGTTAATGACTAAACAATTGTATGTCGCTTTGCTAGGTGGTGTGGTTTCTTTGACTCATTCTTTATATGCAATGGAAATTCCCACTCTCGATGAGAAAGCCTACTTTCAGACCTGGAGCGACCGGCAGAACTTAAAATTTCCCAGAAAAAAAAGGTCCTTTACCCTTGATAACGGATTAGAGGCTCTGCTCATTCAAGATCCAAGAACCAAAAAGGCAGCAGTGGCGGTTGACGTCGGCATCGGTGAGGCTAGTGATCCGCTAGAGCATTCTGGCCTTGCTCACTACCTGGAGCATATGTTGTTCGTTTCCACTACCAAGTATCCAGAACTTAATGGATTTGACAAATTTACTGCAGACAACAACGGAAGCTCAAACGCATTCACCGACACCTACCACACTAATTATTTTTTCGACGTCAATGCAGCGGCTTTACATGAGGCTTTGGATCGCTTCGGACAGTTCTTTATTTGCCCCACTTTTGATCCTACTCAGCTTGCCAGGGAGCTGGAGGCAGTAGATTCTGAATATCAGAAGAATGTGCAGCAGGATGTATGGGGTCTGAACCACATTCTCAATTCGCTCGGAAATCCCTTACATCCGAAGTTCTATGACTTCCAGGGCAACAAGAGCACTCTCTCTGGAGTAACTCAAGAGAATATTCGTGAGTTTTTTCAAAACCACTACTCCTCTCACTTGATGAAGTTAGTGATTATTGCTCCAAATGATCTCTCTGAGGTCGAGGGCTGGGTCCGGTCTATTTTCAGTCTGGTAAAAAATAATTCTAATGCAAAAACCGTAAATAAAAATGCCTCCTTCTTTCCTACCGAGCACCTTCCTAGATTGGTGATCTACAAAGGGGTCGAGGCCAAACAGACGCTCAGCCTTGAATTTGAACTCCCAGCATTTGATGCGTTCAAGTATTCTTCTCCTAATACCTTAGTCAGCCAGCTCATCTCAAGTGATCGACCGGGCATGCTTTACGATCGATTAATGAAAAAAGGCTGGGCATCCCAAGTGGCAACACGTCAGGAAGACTTAGGGAGTTCCCAGCTTCTTGGAGTTGATTTTCAACTTACTGATCTCGGTCTAATCCACTGGAAAGACGTTATTTTTGATTTCTATCAAGCCATTGCGCTTCTGAGAAAAACTGGGGTACCTCGCTATATTTATGAGGAACTCAAGCTCCAAGGAGAACTTCAGTTTATCCACTCATCTCCTGCCAATCACATGGATCGTGTGTCGATCATTGCTGGCCGACTTCAGGACTGGCCGAGCGATGAGGTGGAGGGGCTCGAGAATCTCACCGTGAGATATGCTCCCGAGTCATTCCTGAGCGTCTTAGGCTCCGTTCGTCCCGAAAAGATGCAAGTCGTACTGACGGATCACCATCTACTCGATGGCCTCAAAGACCCATTTTATCAGGTTCAATATCAGGTGACCCCACTCAGTTCGGAAGATATTGAGCGATGGTCCAATGCGACCCTCAATCCAGAGCTCGTTTTCCCTGCCCCAAATCCATTCCTTCCCACCGACTTTTCCCTCCGCGGAAGTCCTGATCTCAGTCCAGTGTTACTTGAAGGCCCTGGAAGGCGACTCTGGGTGCAAACCGACCATGAGTTTGAGATTCCTAAGGTTGATTTGACGATCAACACTCTCAGTGGTCGAGCCTTTACCCGGCGCGAGCAGGCCCTTCGAATCCTTTATTTAGAGTCTGTCAACTTAGCAGTCAGGCCTGTTTTGAGCCAAGCATCGAGCTTTGGGTACAACTTTACTGGAGATCTCTCTAAAACTGGCTATTTGTTTCGCCTAGGCGGATATTCCGACGGTTTTGAGAAGTTTTTTCAAGTCCTAGTTAAAACCTTGGATCTCAGTGACGTGACGGGGGCGGAGTTTCAGGCCATCCAAGAAGACATCCTCAACGAGATTGAGGATGAACTCACGCAAGAGCCTTATGGCATTGCCCACAGTCGTTTCAAAAGCCTGATTGAGGGAGCCCTCACTCTTGCAGACATCAAGGATGAGTTAGCATCAGCCACTCTGGAAGAGGTAACAACTTTTGCTCGAGAGTTCTGGACGAGACCACTCTTGCTTCACTCTGCTGCCTTCGGCAATGTTACCCACGAGGAAGCTCAAGCCTTCCTCAATTATTTTCAAAAAACGGTCAATAATCGCATTTTTCTTGAAAAGGAAAGTGTCGCCTTTCAAGAGTTTGTTGCTCTTGAAAAGAGCCGGGCATTAGTTCACGAGACTCGTGTGAAAGATCAGAATCACGGTGTTGAGCATTATCTATCATTTGGGAAGACTACGACCACCAAACAGATGGCAATGAATGCCTTAGAACTCCTGATGTCCAATCAATTTTTCAAAGACCTCCGCACTGAAGGTGAAATTGGGTATATCGCTAGCCTAAGAAGCTATTCCAACGCCGGGCAGTGCGGGGTGGGCGTTTTAGTTCAGTCCTCTTGGCCGGTTGAGAAAATCGACGCCGCTTGCTTAGGGTGGCTAGCGAAGATGCCTCAAAAGCTAGCTGGGGTCTCGGATGAGAATTTCGCTCAGATCAGGGCGTCACTTTTAGAGGAGATCCAAAAGCCTCACTTCACATTCGAACAAAAAGTAAGCTCAATGCTCTCGGGCGTCTTTGAACATCGAGAACGATTCGACTGGAAGGAGGATGCGATTCAACTCCTTAAAAAACTCGAACGAACCGAACTGGTTGATTTCGTGAGCCATCAAATAGATCCCGTCCGACGCCGCCTCCTATCGGTTTATGCTATCGGTGCCGCTGGAGGGGAAACACGAAAGAGAGAGCAGATTAATACCGAGGAGTTTGCCACATCCTCTCGCAAATATAAGGTCCCTCGATTTCGATAACTCTCAATCCATTCCCAAAAAAATTAGGCGGAACGTCTCCTTAAAACAAAGCGAGCGACTAAGACATTGTGCCGCATCCCGCCAAAATGGTATAAATGATTGAGAAGGGAAATCGAGCGCCAAACGACAACATGCCCACCCAATCCTCAACTAAGATGACCACAACTACCGCGTCCACTGGATTTCCAATCGCAGGAATAGGAGGATCAGCCGGTGCATTAGAAGTCTTTAAAGAGCTTCTTTCCAGTATACCTTCGGACACAGGGATGGCATTTATTATTATTCAGCACCTCGATCCCAAGCATGAAAGCATGACATCCGAGATCCTCGCAAGGGAGACTAAAATGCCTGTGCGGGAGGCTGAGGAGGGTATGCAAGTGGAGCCTAACTCGGTTTATGTGATTCCACCCAATTGTAACTTAGATCTCACCCATGGTGACATTACACATCCTGCCACGTACCGAAGTTCGCGGGCAGCACTTGCCTCTCGATTTTTTTCTTGAAGCCCTTGCGCGAGAGCAAAAAAGTCAAGCGATAGGAGTAGTGCTTTCAGGCACCGCATCGGATGGTACCCATGGCCTCTCTGCGATCAAAGCAGAGGGCGGAATCACGCTAGTTCAGGATCCAGAAACAGCTCATTACGACGGGATGCCTAGAAGTGCCATTGCATCAGGTGCAGTCGACCTCATTTTGTCTCCTAAGAGAATCGCCGAAGAATTGATCCGTATAGCTCAGCACCCGGATGTTTTCACTGAAACCTCTCAACCAGTCAAGCTGGACCAGGAGCAGGCGGCGCAGACGGATCAGAACCTTGCCAAGGTCTTCTCACTTTTGCGAAATAGCGCGAATGCGGATTTTACAAATTATAAGCACAGTACAATTCAACGAAGAATCGAACGGAGAATGTTCCTTCAAAAAACTGAAGACCTAGGAAAATACGTCCACTATCTTGAAACCCACCCAGACGAGATTAGAGCCCTCTTTTCTGACATTCTCATCCATGTCACAAGCTTTTTTCGAGATCCAAAAGTCTTTGAACTCCTCAAAACTCAAATCCTTCCCCACTACATGAAAAATCGAGATAGACCTCTTCCTTTTCGCATATGGGTGCCAGGGTGCTCTACAGGCGAGGAAGCCTATTCGATTGCAATGACCTTCATCGAATACCTAGATGACTCGCAGACTCCCAAGGCAGGCATCCCTCTTTCTATCTTCGCAACGGACCTGAGTGAAAGTGCACTTCAAACGGCTCGAAAGGCTATCTACCCCCGATCGATTGACAAGAAAGTCTCCAAGGAACGACTTGAACGATTCTTTGAGCAGACAAAAGACGGTCGATACAAAATTGCGAAGTGGCTGCGCGATACCTGCCTCTTCTCAAGGCATGATATTACGCGCGATACACCTTTTGCGAAAATCGATCTCATCTCTTGTCGGAATGTTTTGATCTACTTCGACTCAGTTCTGCAGAAGCGCGTCATACCGATTTTTCACTATGCGCTCAATCCGAATGGAATCCTTCTCCTAGGACACTCTGAAACGATTAATCGGTTTTCAGAATTATTCACCCCCCTGAACAAAGATATTAAAGCTTACTCTAAAAATCAGATCACAACTCCGCCCAAACTTCACTTTCCCGCCGGTCGATATTCGATTGAGAAAGTACAAGCTGGACATAAGACTCCTGAGACTTTACTCAATCCTTTGGATCTCCAACGGGAATCCGAAAAAATTGCGCTATTAAAATACGCTCCGCCGCATGTCGTGGTGAGCGATGCGCTGAATGTGGTTCAGTCCAGAGGGCGCCTTTCCCCATTTCTGGAGCTATCATCAGGTCAGTTCAGTCCAAATCTATTGAGGATGGCGCACCCCGAATTAGCAGCAGATTTAAAAATGCTTCTTCAGTCGAGCCGAAAAGAAAGCACCCCAGTTACGAAAGAGGGAGTATTGATCCATGATGGCGATACTATTCGAACGATAACCATTTGTGTTATCCCGATACCTCCATCACCCGCAAACATCCGCTGCAAAGATCGATATTTCACTGTTTTTTTCGAAGAAACAAATAAAAATAATCTAACCGATAGCAATTTAACCCAAGGGTTAAAAGATAGGCGAGACTTGGAGACGCAGAGAAAACTCTCTGCTAGTCAAGACTATCAACAGACCCTGATTGAACAATATGAAACCTCACAGGAAGAACTCATTTCGGCTAATGAGGAGCTTCAATCCACAAATGAAGAGCTTCAATCCACAAATGAAGAGCTAGAAACTGCCAAGGAGGAGTTGCAATCTGGGAATGAGGAACTCACTACCATCAACGATGAGATGCAAACTCAAAATACCGCTATTACGATCCTCAATAGCGATCTCACCAATCTGCTTTCAAGCGTTGACATGCCGATTGTCATGGTAAGTCGTGATTATAGAATCCGACGATTCACCCCAAAAGCAGCTCAGTTCCTGAACTTGATCTCCTCTGACATGGGTCGTCCGATTGGGCATCTCAGGCCAAACATTCAAGGCCTAGACCTTGAGGCCATGATCTCTCAGGCCATTCACAGTCACCAAGTCTGGAAGCTTGAGATCCAGGACAGGGATAATCATTGGTATCTTGTCCAGGTAAGTCCCTATAGGACCGCTGACAACCAGGTCGATGGTGCGGTCATCGCGCTCCAAGATATCAATCAGCTCAAAATTGCTGCAATTGAGCTAAAGCGAGCTGCAGACGATGCCAACGTGATCATCCAAGCGCAGCCTTTGCCTTTATTGGTACTTTCTACTCAGTATACCGTAACAATTGTGAATCAGGCTTTCTGCGAAAAGTTCAAATTACCCCGATCAAAAATCGAAGGAAAGCTCATCAGCGAGATTAGCGAGGGTGAGTGGAATTTTAAAGGACTCCCCGAGCGACTTGAGCAAGCACTACGCCAAGACACTCCTGTTGCATCCTTGAAATTAGCTCATTATTTTCCGGCTATCGGACAAAGGGAAATTCTAATCAATGCCAGTAAGGTTCGACTTGCGGGATCATCTGAATTTGCCATCCTTCTTGGGATTGAAGACCTAACTGACCAGCTAGAAGCAGCACGGATCACTAAAGAGGCTGAGGATAAGTACCGCGCTACTGTAGAGAATGCATTAGACAGTATCGTCATCGCCGATCAGGACGGAAAGATTGAATTCGCTAATCAGCGGGTAGAGCAGGTATTTGGATATTCACCTAAAGAACTGATCGGTCAACCCATTGAGGTCTTGGTACCGGATCGGTTGAGATCGATCCATGTGAACCATCGTGAAAAATACTTAGCTCATCCATCAGCAAGAATGATGGGATCAAACCTTGAGGTGACTGCTAGGCGCAAGAACGGGGATGAGTTTCCTGTCGATGTCTCTCTGATTCCACTAAAAAGAAAAGGCGTCACCTTTGTCACCGCTACAATTCGGGATGTATCGGAGCACAAGGCATTAGAAAGGGAGCGAGCTAATATCCTTGTCAGGGAGAAAGAGGCGAGGGCACTGGCCGAAAAGGCAAACCTAGCTAAGGATGAGTTTTTAGCGACTCTTTCTCATGAACTGCGAACTCCGCTGACTGCAATCCTTTCGTGGGCGCAAATGCTTTGTACGGGTAGACTCGACGCTGAGAAAACACGGCGTGGAAATGAAATTGTAGAGCAAAGCGCTAGGGCGCAAAGTCAGCTAATCGACGATCTCCTGGATGTTTCGAGAATCCAAGCGGGTAAGCTGAATCTGACTATCGAGGAAGTGGATCCAAGTAAGATTATTGCTGCTGCGGTCGAATCTACTCGAAGCCTTGCGGCGATGAAATCGATCCAAATTGAAACACAGATCGATTCCTCAGTAAAAACTATTTTTGCAGATCCGACGCGCCTCCAACAAATTTTGTGGAACCTCATTACAAATTCCATCAAATTTTCATCCCAAGGAGGCAAGGTATGGATCAAGCTGGAACAAAGACCAGCCTGCTCTGATCAACCGCGCAAGGAAGAGCTATCCTGCGAGCGCGTCTGCATAGAAGTAAGAGATAATGGAAAGGGAATCAAATCGGAGTTTCTACCTGTAATATTTGAAAGATTTACACAGGTCGATAGTACAAGCACGCGGGCCTATGGAGGACTCGGACTAGGTCTTGCAATCGTGCGAAACCTCGTAGAAATGCATCATGGAACCGTGAGCGTACAGAGTCCGGGTGAGGGCAAAGGTGCGACATTTACAATTTGCTTACCTGTACATCCTACGACTAAAGTCAGTTTAGCAGAGACAGAGGCAGAAGCAGAGACAGAATCAAACGTCACTCTGCATGGATTGAAGCTCCTGATCGTGGATGATGAGCCAAATGCAAGAGAGGTTTTTTCTGTCATGCTTCAAGAGCTCGGGGCAGAAGTGAAGACGGCTGAGTCAGCAAGCCAAGCACTGGCAACCCTTCAAGAGTTTAAACCCGATGTTTTAGTCAGTGATATCGCTATGCCGTTTGAGGATGGATACAGCCTGATTGAAAAAGTTCGGGCTTTGAAATCTGAATGTGCAAAAACGCCCGCACTTGCGCTCACTGCTTACGCAAGTCGAGAAGATATTCAACAAACCCATCTTGCTGGATTTCAGTCCCACGTAGCTAAGCCAGTTGATGCAAAAAAACTAGCACTGGCTATTGCCAGACTTGCAGGGCGGAAGTGAGCTCAGCTCTGAAACACTTGGGATAGGTATTTTAATTGATTTAATGCGGGGCAATCAGAAGATTGCCCCGACAAATGGCTCAGGAGGAGGGATTCGAACCCCCGACCAGCCGGTTAACAGCCGGCTGCTCTACCACTGAGCTACTCCTGAATAGCTTGATGAAGAACTCCAAAATCCTAGCACGAAAAAACTGCGATGACAATATGATGCGCAACGAAAACAACCTAAGGGGCGGATCAAAATAAGAGACTCTAGGCTCTGAGTTTACAGGGCAAAAAAAACGGGGCATAGTTTGAGTTCTATGAAGCTCAAATCCCACCTCTTTATTTGCACCAATCAACGTCCTGAGGGTCATCCACGAGGGTGCTGCCAATCCAAAAACTCAGAAGCCCTCGTAAAAGCTTTCAAACAAGAACTAAGCCAAGTAGGCCTAGCTAAAGAAGTCCGAGCCCAAAAAGCAGGGTGTTTGGACGCTTGTGAGTTTGGCCCCTCTATGGTGGTCTACCCCGAGGGGGTCTGGTACGGTAAGGTTTCGCTTGAGGATGTTTCTGAAATCGTACAATCGCACATTTTAAATGGAAACCCCGTTGAAAGGCTGAGAATTCCCGGAAAATAACTTCCAATCAATTCGAGATGACCGAAAGGGGGGCGCTTGAGAAAAAATCATAGCAAAATCACTTCGAACCGTCGATTAGCCCACCACTTGGGCTTTTGGCTCAGCCTCCTAATGGGACTCACGCAGGGAGGGGCAGCCCGCATCGCCTCCGCTAAAACGTACCCACAACCCTCACCCAGTCCGCAGTCCCCGGATATTCAGGGGCAACCTCTGGACGCTCTCATTCATAGCCTTGAAAAAAATTTCCATTCCAAGCAGGCCCATCGGATCAGTCTCGCATACGGAGCCTTCCAAAGAGGCAAAATCGATCGAGCCATTCAAGGAGTTGATCCGATCGTACGACCTGCCTCAAAACTAGCACCCGCAGACGCCTACATTGACTACGCACACTGGATTCGATTTCAGGCGTATCGAGCCAAGGCGGAGAAGGCAATCGAGCAAAAACACTATGCGCTCGTCAACCGCTGGGCAGAGCTCGCGATTCAGTCTTATCTTAAAATCATGGAAACCAGCCCGATGTCTCCGCTCACTCGGCCCTCGTCCAAGGATCTGGCGACTGTGGAACTCGTCCTAGGCGACGCGAACTGGGGCTTGCAACACTGGAAGCTTTCCCAGAGTTACTTCGAAAAAGCACTCTTCCGCCTCAATGCCCAAAATGCACTCATCTCCGTTCAGCCCGCTTCGTTTGCCCATTACGCAGCGACTTGCCGCAAACAAACGACCCCCGCCTGCATCACGTGGCTAAATAAGGTCAAAGCATCCTTTGCAGCACAGTCCAAGGAAGTCGCTGCGATTATTGAGGAATTCCCAGAAATCTCGGATCAACCGAAAATTAAACCCTTTAGGGCTCAAAAACTGGTGACTACCTATAGAACGGGGGATCTCGACCAAACCGCGTTCACGGCAGCCTTACAACTGTCACTTGAAAAGCGTTCCTCCAAGGCAGCCCAGGCATGGGGCCAGTTCCTAAACGATTATCCGCGCTCAGGTCTCCGCATCCGAGCCAAATACTGGCTGGGTCAATCGTTCGAACAGGATCACGAAGCAGAAAAGGCGAAAAAAGTTTTTTCGGACCTGCAAAATGAAGCGCCGCTGACTTACTATGGTCTACTAGCCTCCTTCAAGACAGCCCAGCCCTTAAATCAAGGCATTGAAGGAGAACTCCCCGTAGCAATCGATACTGATCCGTCTTTGCAGCCGAACGAATCATTTCATCTCAGAAGAGCTCAAGAATTTATCGCTGAAAAAGCTCCAGAACTGGCCGCACTAGAACTCCGAGAGCTTAAAGCGAGGGATGGCATATCAAGTGAGTTTCTACTCTACCTAGGAATGCTCAACTCCTTGGCTCAAAATACGGCAACGGGTCTACAAATTTTCTCAGATCTCGGGCAAAGAGGATTTGAGGGGATTAGAACTTCCTTCGGGCTACGCGCTATTTTTCCTAGACGGCATTATGCTCTGATCGAAAAATATTCCAAATCAAATCAACTCGATCCAATCTTAGTCCTCAGCTTAATTAAACAAGAATCCGCGTTCGATGAGAATGCAGGCTCATCCGTCGGCGCGCTCGGATTAATGCAACTCATGCCAGCCACCGCGCTGGAAACTGAGTCCAATATCCCAATCCATCGACTACACCAGGCTGACGATAATATTCGTGTTGGAACCACTTATCTCAAAAAACTACTCGACCGCTTCCACGGTAATATTGCTTTGGCCTTGGCGGCCTATAATGCTGGTCCTAATGCTGTGGATCGATGGCTCAAGACGGCTGGGCCCGATACGACCCTGACTGAATTTATTGAATCAATCCCGTATAAAGAAACACGTGAGTACGTGGCCGCAATTATCCGAAATTACTTCTGGTATACTTACCAAATCCATGGAGATCGCCTGAACAATCTCGACGGTTTTTGGAAGTCGATTAGCGCTCCCTCACCTAAACCGCAAAACGGAAATGCATAATATCGCCGTCTTTTACGATATACTCCTTACCCTCTAATCGGAGAGCTCCGGCATCCCGAATGGCCGACTCGCTTTTATGCTTCATCAGATCGTTGTAATGATAGACGTCAGCTTTAATAAAGCCCTTTTCAAAGTCAGTGTGAATCACACCCGCAGCCTGCGGAGCTTTAAACCCTTTTTGAATCGTCCAGGCTCGAACTTCGGTCTCACCGGCGGTAAAGTAAGTTTGCAAGCCCAGCAGTTCATAGCCGGCTCGAATGACACGGTTCAACCCAGGCTCGTCCATTCCCATTTCCTTTAAGAAGGACTCCTTCTCCTCCTGGGCCAACTCAGAAATTTCAGATTCAATTTTACCGCAAATCTGAACAACTGGACTACCCTCATGGGCGGCGTGGGCCATGAGCTTTTTCACGTACTCATTTGGCTCAGATTTTCCAATATCACTATCGTCTACATTGGCCACGTACATCACTTTTTTAGCCGTAATCAGATGAAAATCATGAATTAAGGCGAGCTCGTCCTCACTTAATTTAAGTGAGCGCACGGGCCTGCCCGACTCTAAGGCCGTCTTCACTGGTTCGAGGACTGCCATCACTGCTGCAGCCCGCTTATCACTGCCGGCCCGGGCGGCCTTCTGCATGGAAGCGAATCGTTTATTGACCGTATCCAAATCAGCAAACATCAGCTCGGTATCAATGACCGAGACGTCGCGAAGCGGGTCGACGGAACCATCCACATGAATCACATTTGAATCTGAAAAGCAGCGCACCACATGAGCAATCGCATTGGTCTCGCGAATGTGACCGAGAAACTGATTACCCAGACCTTCACCCTTCGAGGCACCTTTGACTAATCCAGCAATATCGACAAAAATCATGCTGGCGGGCACGAGTTTCTGGGGCGGAATGTAACGGGCGATTTCGCCCAAGCGCGGATCAGGCACTTTGACGATTCCAGTATTTGGATCAATGGTGCAAAATGGATAATTTGCTGCTTCAGCCTTAGCCGAAGTCAAAGCATTAAAAATGGTTGATTTGCCAACATTTGGAAGCCCGACAATCCCGCACTGAAAACCCATGTACTACTCCTCTTTATGGCGATGAATCCGTGTCATCGCCGCTTGAATTTTTCCCTGAATAATCTCTTCAATCGCCTCTGCTACCTGGTCGAGAAGGGGATCAAGTTTGCCCAATTCGTCATCCATCAGCGGCATCAAAACATAATCTGCCGGCGATAGCCTAGACCAGTCGCGCGGAGCATCTAAGAGGCGCGCAGGATGGCCGATTCCAATTCTGACTCGATGATAGCCGTTTAGATTTTTCCCTAAACTTTCATCAATGGATTTTAGCCCATTATGCCCCCCTGCGCCACCCCCGGTTTTAAGACGGAGGGTCAGGGGACTCAAATCCAAATCATCGTGAATGACGATCAGATCGCTCGCTTGGCATTGATAAAACTGGAAAATGGGAGCCACACAAAGCCCCGAACGATTCATAAAAGTCTGGGGCTTAATGAGCAAAACTTTCTCACCCCGGACGGTCGTTTGATAGATCTCACCCTGATGCTTAAGGCTGGGCCCCTGGGCTTTCCACTTTTCGATCAGTCGATCGATGGCCAAAAATCCGACGTTATGTCGGGTTGTTTCATATTTTGATCCTGGATTCCCAAGACCGACAACTAGCTTCATAGAAACAAGCTGCTCACGCTATCGTAATTATGAATCCTATAAATCGCTTCGGCTAGAAGATCCGCCACCGAAAGTTGAACAATCTTGGGGCAGGCAGCCGCCTCATCCGAAAGTGGAATCGTGTCAGTCACGATCACTCGTTCGATTTTTGAGTTCTGGATTCTCTGGATAGCTGGACCAGACAAAATGCCATGAGTAGCAGCAGCAAAGACCTCAACTGCTCCATGTCCTAACACCGCATCCACAGCCTCGGTCAGAGTGCCCGCTGTATCGATCATATCATCCAAAATGATAGCCGACTTACCCGCTACATCGCCGATGATGTTCATAGCTTTAGCCACGTTAGGACCGACCCTACGCTTATCGATCACAGCAACCGTCGCATTAAGTCGCTTAGCAAAAGACCGCGCTCTCTCCACGCCTCCTGCATCAGGACTCACGATTACGGGCGTTGCCTGGGTTGTCAGGTGCTTCTTCACGTACTCCAAGATCACGGGAGAAGCATAAAGATTATCAAATGGGATATTAAAAAAACCTTGGATTTGACCCGCATGAAGGTCCATCGAAACTACCCGCGTTGCTCCCGCCGCAGTCAAGAGGTCCGCCACTAATTTCGCACTGATCGGAGTTCTGGGGGCCACTTTGCGGTCTTGTCGAGCATAGCCGTAATAGGGAACCACAGCCGTCACTTCTTTTGCGCTCGCCCTTTTGAGGGCGTCAATCATAATGAGGAGTTCCATCAGGGTGTCGTTTGCAGGGCGGCAGGTACTTTGGATGACATAAACGTCGCGACCTCGGACGTTTTCGCCGATTTCTACAAATACTTCACCATCGCTAAAACGACGCACTTCGGCGTGAGCCAGAGGCTTTCCCAACTTCTCGCAGATACTCTGAGCTAAAGGCCGATTTGCTAAACCGGAGAGGATGACCCAATCACGCATTCGCATAGCTATGAGTACCTCAAATCGTCCAATTTTGATAGACGCTTTGGAGCGCATAGGAAAATGTTTTTGGGCCCACGGACTTCGACAAAACAGTTCTGGGATTTACCTAGCCCACCACAAAATTGATGATCTTATCCTTAACGAAAATAGTTTTTCGGACGGATTTGCCCTCGAATTGCTGGACGACAGAGGGAAGCTCTCGAGCTAGTTTCTCTACCTGGCTTTGCTCGGCTCCGGGTTCAACCTCAACCGTTCCTCGCATTTTACCCATCACCTGCACGGCAACCGAAATCACTTGGTCCTTAGCCAGGGCGGGGTCAAACGTGGGCCAAGCCTCAAAAGAAAGCGGCTGCGTCTCTCTCATCATCTCCCAAAGCTCTTCGGCAATGTGTGGGGCAAATGGCTGAAGGAGTTGTACGAACGCCCTGAGACAAGAGCGGGGCCTGAGTTTCAACGCGGTCATATGATTCACGAAAATCATCATCTGACTCACAGCTGTGTTGAATCTAAGATTTTCGAGGTCTTCGGTGACTTTTTTGATTGTTTTGTGGGTGATCTTAACATCCTCGGGGGTTGGCTCACATTCCGCTACGGAAGAGCTCAAGACGTCATGACTCTCACCCTCGGATTCGCTCGTTTCCTCAGCAAAAAGTCGCCAAGTCCTTTGCAAAAATCGATAAACACCTTCAATCGCCGTAGTAGACCAAGGCTTATCTCGCTCGAGAGGTCCCATAAACATTTCATAAATCCGAAGCGTATCTGCGCCATACTTATCAATGACAAGATCCGGATTGATAACGTTACCGCGGGATTTAGACATTTTCTCGCCGTCTTCACCTAAAATCATTCCTTGATGAACCAATTTTTTGAAAGGCTCTGAGTGAGAAACTAAACCGAGATCATAAAGTACTTTAGTCCAAAAACGGGAGTAGAGGAGATGCCCCACCGCGTGCTCAGGGCCACCAACATAGAGATCCACTGGCATCCAGTACTTTTCGGACTCAGCGCTGACGGGCTCGTCCATATTTTTTGGATCACAATAGCGAAGAAAATACCAAGAAGAGCCGGCGCTCCCGGGCATCGTGTCGGTTTCTCTGCGTGCAGGCGCTCCGCTCAAAGGATCAGAAATATTCACCCACTCAGAAATCGCCGCCAAAGGGCTCTCGCCAGTCCCTGTGGGCTCATAGCTTTGAACACTCGGCAAAACCACAGGAAGCTCATTAAGAGGAACGGGACGGGTCTCACCGCTTTTTAAATGAATCAAGGGCAGAGGCTCGCCCCAATAGCGCTGGCGAGAAAAGAGCCAGTCTCGGAGCTTGTATTGAATCGTCTTTTTACCCCAGACTTTCTCTTCAGCTCTCTGAATGACTGATTGAATTGCATCAGCTGTCGCCAGACCAGTAATAAAATCGGAATGAATGGCAATCCCTTGACCCGTAAAGCATTGCTGATCGTCAGCCCCCCCTTGGACTACGACTCGAATAGGAAGATCGTATTTTTTTGCAAATTCAGCATCTCTATCATCATGACCCGGTACGGCCATGATCGCGCCGGTGCCGTAGCCCATGAGGACGTAGTCAGCAATCCATACCGGGATTTTCTCTCCACTAAAAGGATTCAGAACCAATGCTCCAGTAAAAACACCGGTCTTCTCTTGAGTCAAATCCTGCCGGGCAATTTCTGATTTCTGAGCCACTTGCTTACGATACTCGCTAATCGCTGATTTTTGCTCTGGAGTGGTGATCACTTCGACCATCGGATGTTCGGGGGCCAACACCAAAAAAGTTGCTCCATAGACTGTGTCGGGGCGAGTAGTAAAAACCTCAATCGGCTCCGAAGTAGACGAATTCGCGAACCTCAACAACAATCCTTCACTTCGGCCAATCCAATTACGTTGCAACTCTTTGGTGCTCTCAGGCCAATCCAAATCATCGAGATCATTAAGCAGCCGCTCGGCATAGGTGGTAATCTTAAGCATCCACTGCTTCATGGGCACTCTAAAAACAGGATGCCCCCCTCGCTCGGATTTTCCGTCCACGACCTCTTCATTAGCGAGGACCGTCTTCAGCTCTGGGCACCAGTTAACTGGGACTTCCTTTTGGTAGGCTAATCCTCTTTCGTAAAGCTTCAGAAAAATGAACTGAGTCCATTTGTAATAATCAGGCTCGCAGGTCGAGATCTCTCTGGACCAATCAAAACTAAAACCAATTGCCTTGAGCTGACGACGAAAATTCTCAATCGCGCTCCGAGTCGTCACTGAAGGGTGCACGCCCGTTTTCAGGGCATACTGCTCAGCAGGCAGGCCAAAAGCATCCCAACCCATGGGATGAAGCACGTTAAAACCTCGAGCTCTTTTGTAGCGAGCCACAATATCTGAGGCCGTATACCCTTCAGGATGACCCACATGCAGTCCCGAACTACTAGGATAGGGAAACATATCCAGAACATAGTACTTGGGCTTTGAGCTTTTCTGTTCAGCTCGAAAAGTCCCTTGATCGTCCCAATGTTTTTGCCACTTGGATTCAAAACTCTTTGGTAAATAGGCCATCATCCTTATATACACGGGTCGAGACCTAAAACCAATCGCTGCAGCCAATTCAAAGGTCAAAAGATGAGCAAACACCAGATCGAATCGTTTTCAAACGGAAGCTTTTCAGTCCGCAACTTAGAACTCAATGAGTGCATGCACTCGTCTATTGGACCTTGGAGCGAAGCCCAGCAGATTTATCTAGCGCAATCCCACCTTGTGGATCGAATCCTCTCGACTGATGCCCGATCAGACTCCCGGCCCTTCGTGATTTACGACATAGGACTAGGCATTGCAGCCAATGCTCTCGCGACTTTGGAGCTTTTGAGGGCCACCACGGCCCAAACCAGCCCAGGGCGAAGAGTGATTCTGATGAGCTTCGAAACCGACCTAGAAGGAATCAAAGACGCCCTCGTTCGTCACGATCTTTTTCCATTTTTAGACCGAAACACAGCCATTATCCAAAAGCTCATTGAAAGTGGCCCTGTTTCGGAAAAACTAGGAAACGGCGTCGAATTCGACTGGGAGCTGAAAGTGGGTGATTTTCGTGATCACCTAGCCGATTGTCCTCTGGCAGATATCATTTTCTTTGATCTTTACTCACCCAAATCCTGCCCGGCGCTTTGGGGGCTTCGAACCTTCCAAGCTCTATTTCAAAAGGCCCACGCCCTTCCTAAAAAAACCACTCGGGAGACCTTGCTCATCACTTACAGCGCATCGACTGCAGCTCGAACAGCCTTGATGCTTGCCGGATTTTATGTTGGTAAAGGGACGTCAACCGCTGGCAAAAAAGAAACCACGCTTGCCACCACCCAGTTTAGCTCACTCGAAAGTCCGCTTGGGCGAGACTGGATTGAGCACTGGCGACGTTCGAGTCGCCCAGTGCCTGCTGATTACCCAGACCTGCAGGAAAAACAAAATCAGTCTGAGATTTTGGCCAAACTTTTACTCTCAATCCAGGGAAATTAATTTTTGGAGTGAGTCTAATAATTCTGATAAATATTCATTTATGATACCCTCCACGAACTCCAAACAAGCCTTTAAAGAAGCCATTTTAGCCGGAATACCAAATACGCTCCCACCAAAAAGGCCTTACGATCCGCTCATTAATCATGCCCCTAGGCGCAAGGACATCCTCAGCCGAGAGGATAAAATGCTCGCGCTCCGTAACGCTCTCCGTTACTTCAAACCTGAGCACCATGAGTTTTTAGCCCCCGAGTTTCTGGAAGAGCTTCGAACTCATGGGCGGATCTATATGCATCGATTTCGGCCGACCTACCCCATCTATGCTCGCCCGATCGAGGAATATCCTTTCCAGTCGCAGCAAGCAGGCGCAATCATGCTCATGATCTCCAATAATCTGGACGTTCAAGTCGCACAGCACCCTCACGAACTCATCACCTACGGCGGCAATGGGGCGGTTTTCCAGAACTGGGCTCAGTACCTATTAACCATGCAGTACCTGGCCCAAATGAATGATGATCAAACACTGGTCCTCTATTCGGGACATCCGATGGGATTGTTTCCTTCTCACCCGGAAGGCCCTCGCTTAGTAGTTACCAACGGTATGATGATCCCTAATTATTCGAGTCGTGATGACCTTGAGCGTTTCAATGCGCTGGGAGTGACTCAGTATGGTCAAATGACAGCAGGATCGTTCATGTACATCGGCTCCCAAGGAATTGTGCACGGAACAACCATCACGATCCTCAATGCAGGAAGAAAAATTAGCCCGGATTCAAACTCACTCGCAGGCAAGCTCTTTGTATCCTCAGGGCTCGGTGGCATGTCCGGCGCCCAGGGGAAAGCTGCAGTCATCGCAGGAGCCGTGGGCGTCATTGCAGAGATCAATCCCAAAGCCGTCGAAAAGAGAAAATCCCAGCGATGGGTAGACGAGGTCTACCTCGACCTTCATCTCCTCTCACAGCGCATCAAAGTGGCACGCCAAAAAAAGGAAGCCATCGCGATTGCCTACCAAGGTAACATCGTCGATCTTTGGGAGCATTTTGCAAAAAATCAAATCCCAGTCGAAATCGGGTCCGATCAAACCTCCCTTCACAATCCTTGGAATGGCGGATACTACCCAGCAGATCTCTCCCTCGAGGACTCCAACCGAATGATGGTGGATAACCCAGAGGAATTTAAGAAGCAGGTGCAATCCAGTCTAAAACGACAAGTAAGCGCCATCAATGAGCTCACCCAAAAAGGAATGTACTTCTTTGACTATGGAAACGCATTCTTACTGGAAACTGGCCGGGCAGGGGCCGACATTTTCAAAGCTACTGGGAAATTCAGATATTCCTCTTACGTTCAGGACATCCTAGGTCCACTCTGTTTTGACTATGGATTTGGACCCTTCCGGTGGATTTGTACCTCTGGCTCCGAGCAAGACTTAAAAACCACTGACATGATTGCAGCGGAGACCATTCGGGAAATACTCAAAGATGCGCCGAACGAGACTCGTACTCAGCTCTTAGACAATCTCCTCTGGATCGAAACGGCCCAAGCTAATCAACTCGTTGTAGGCTCACAAGCACGAATTCTATACGCTGACGCAGAGGGACGAACAAAAATCTCTAAGGCAATCAACCAAGCCATTCGAAACGGCGTTATTTCTGCCCCCGTGGTACTAGGCCGTGATCATCATGACGTTTCGGGGACCGACTCACCCTACCGAGAGACATCAAATATTTACGACGGCTCGCAATTCACCGCAGATATGGCAGTCCATAACTTTGTTGGAGACGCCATCCGGGGCGCTACCTGGGTGTCTCTCCACAATGGAGGCGGCGTCGGCTGGGGCGAGGTGATCAATGGCGGATTTGGGCTCGTATTGGACGGAACGCCTGAAGCGGATCGGCGACTTGAGTCCATGCTCCACTGGGATGTTAACAATGGAGTAGCGAGGCGCAGCTGGGCTCGTAATCAAGAGGCTATTTTTGCTATAAAGCGTGCCATGAGAGAAGAGCCTCGACTCAGAGTCACTCTGCCCAATTTAGTGGATGATTCTATTTTAGACTCGACGGTGATCCCCTAGATCCGCTTACATTCGAACAATCCCCAGACATTCACCCGCTCGAGCCAGGTTCCTCGCACGCCGACATTCTGGAAATTAAGGTATTTTACCCAATGTGGCAGAGTCTGGTAGATCGGATGACACAAGGAACTCAAGATCGGGGCTCCGCGAGGGAGATCAAACGAGGGATGAACCAAATAAATAGGGCTTTCGCTCTTTTGAATGGATTGAATGAGAAAATCAGGCGATTCGACCTTCAGAACTTCAAGTCCTGGTGGATGATAAAAGTAGGTGGGGCTGCCGAAAATTTCGTAGGGATTTCGCTCTAAGGTGAAAAGAGTTGTGATCTCAGGATGAATGTTCTTTTTCTGGTAGAGAGCCTCATAAAACAAAACTGTTCTGGATGCAGGCGACCCAGTTAAAACGATCAGAGCCACGCAGTTGTCGATCACGAGCAAGCCCAAGACCCATTTCAAAAGGCGTCCCAGTGTCTTATGAATTGGGTAAAATGAGAAAAAACCACTTTTTTGCGAGTAAAAACAAAGTGTCAGCAATACCGGCCCAGCAGAAACCATCGGAAAGAAGAAACGAAGTTCTTTGTGCCCAATCATCTCATGCACCATAAAAAATGGCACTTGAGCCCAAGTAAGTAGATGCCTCGGGTGCCTGACGAATGCGACTAGAGTTCCCAGGAGGAGAATTAAACCGAGCGGCGGCCAAGACTCAGTCAGGGACATTCTGAAAATATCCCACCAAGGAGAATCACCATATTGCGAAACCCCTCCACGGACTAAATTATAGGAAAAATATTTCCAGGGAGACCACGCCCAAACTCCATATCCCCACGCATCCACCCAACGTCCCAAAGCAAAAATAAGTAAAAATCCGGCTCCGCAGGCTAGTAGTTGCTCCCATCGAGCTTTTTTAAAGTATAAAATCCAAGCCAGAGCGCCGAAAATCATGATCGCCATTTGAAAGCGACACTCAAAACTCAAACCAAAAAATACCCCGGAAAAGAGGGCGCCCCACCATCCGAAACGCCCCCTAGTGACGCCGACTGGCAAAACGGTCGTGAGATAGGTCATACAAAGCCCGATCACAAAAAATGATCCGCCCAGACCCTCCGAAGAAGGCCTGCTATGGAGAGCGGGCAAAAACCAAAGAAGTCCAATTGCAGCGAGACAAAACTTTTTTGCTCGCGAATCCTTGAACCAAAAGCGTGAGCAAATCGCCAAATAGACGAGACTGACCCAACCTAAACAAGAGCAAAAAATTCGAAATACCCAGCTCCAGACAAAGGGGCTCTCGATCCCAACCCATTTTAATAACTTAACGCATCCGTAGTAAAATGCAGGCTGAAGCCATGGGCGCATTTGCTCAGCAAACTCAACCGGAAGCACGGCCTGGGGAGTGTGCCCTAATTTAAAGTTAAGGAACTCTAGAATCTGAAAGTATTCATCAATGGAGTGATAGCCTACGCTGAAATAACTACAAATCAGGTGAGTCAAAAGACTGAAGGAGAGCCAGCCCAAAAACCAGCGATGCCATTCCGGAGTATTAGGGTCACGAAGCCAATTATTTTTCATGAGGATTTCCAACCGACATCCTATCTTGTTTGAATGGGATCTCAATCCAAATTCAATTGAATCTCAGGTATGATCAGTCGAATCACCGAAAGGCTGGTGCGAATTGAATTCAGTGTCTCAAAAATCCTCTCAAAAAATCTCTCACCGTGAGCTAGCTCTTATCTTCCTCAGACTGGGCACCACCTCAATTGGAGGACCCGCTGCGCATATTGCGATGATGGAACAGGAGTTTGTGAGTCGCCGGCAATGGATTTCTCGGGAGAAGTTCTTGGATCTGGTGGGAGCCGCAAACCTCATCCCAGGCCCGAGCTCAAGTGAAGTAGCTATCTACATCGGACAGCTTCTTGCCGGCGCACCTGGATTAGTGATTGCTGGAATCTGCTTTATCCTTCCGGCAGCAGTCATTGTACTTGGATTTGCCTATAGTTATGCTCGTTTTGGGAGCTTACCCCAAGTGACTGGCATCCTTTATGGGATCAAGCCCGTCATAATTGCAATCGTTATCCAAGCAACCTATCAGCTTGGCATTACAGCACTGAAGTCCAAAAAGCTGATCATCATTGGGATCGGAGCTTTCATCCTGAATGCACTTGGGCTCAATATCCTGATGATTCTCCTCTCAGGGGGTATCGCATCAGCACTGATTCTTGGCGGTCCAGGATGGAGGGGAGGCGGCTTCATGGGTATGCTTGCACTCGGTGCTTCAAGCATAGCCTTAGCCGCGGCCGTAGGGCAGTTTACGCCAGGCCCTGTTTTCACGACTGCAACATTCATCGGCTACTTACTGAGAGGTACCTCGGGCGCAGTAGCGGCAACTATCGGCATTTTCCTGCCCGCGTTTGTCCTCGTCTCCGTAAGTGGACCTCTCATACCGAGAATTCGCAAGTCAGTCACCGCGGGTGCGTTTCTCGATGGCATCAACGTGGCTTCTCTTGCCCTCCTGGCATTTGTTACCTGGGGACTCGGAATGGCTGCGGTAGTAGACTATATAACCCTGATCATCGCGGGGTTATCGGCATTCCTCCTGTTTCGCTACAAGCTCAATTCAGCATGGCTCGTACTATCAGGCGGAATCCTAGGTTACTTCGTAACAGCTATGCTCAATTGACTAAAAAATCGACAGAATCACAAGCTCCTATCGGCTCTAAAGACCTGAATTTTATCACTTTTAATTCTCAAAAGCACACTCCGAACTGGCAGCTGACTTGCATCATAAACAATGAGGCAGAGCGAGTATGAAATATAAATATATAATGTTATTTCTGTTTATTTTTATCCAAATCGAATCAAACGATACATTTGCTGGAATATCGCAGTGGTTCAAACCGAGTCCGAAGACATTGGCAAAAAATGAACTCATAGCCGCACAAATTAAGTCGAATCGATTACTATCTGAGTTTCACCGTGCCGCCGCAGATGGAGCCTGTGCAGCCAAAAAGGCTCCTGACGCAGATGTAGCTCTACTCCTTAAATCTTTTGAAGCAGTTAAAAAATATCAAGAGGCTCGCCTATCAAAGCTCGAAGAAATCAAAAAAGTAGCTCAATTAAACTCTCTCTATGGCGGTGACATGGGTGCAGCCCGGCGCAAGAAGGTCCACACTCTAGTGAAGGCTGAGTACGAAAAAAAATATGGCGAAAAAATCCCCTCATTAAGCGAAAGAATCCAGGGAGAAGAAGATCTTAAACTAACTACCCACCGCGTGGCTCAGTTCGGAGCAGGACGCGGAGGAAAATAATGAAGGAGAGACTCTGAAGCAAGAGTCGAAAAGCCTGGGACTAGTTCATTTATGGGGCTTTATAGTCGATTGAGGGAAATTTTTTCAGAATTTGATTGAGCTGTGTATTCAGATCTTCCACGACACTTTTATGATATCCCGCTGATTCTGGCGTACAAGTCTGTAGGTTATGATGCCTATTGCTAATAGCATTCCAATTAAATGATGCTGTCCTCAAGGATAAAATTAGCTTATTTAATTTCTCCTTTTCTGTAAAAATTCTTCCACACATAGCAAGTAATTCTTCTTTATTGGCTTTAACTGTTTCATTATCCGTCGCATTTATTGTTAAATCATCTTTTTTGCATCCAACGTAATGATACTCAAGGAGCTTCTGCTCTTCTTTTTCTATTGCTTCACTCAATCGATATAATTTTTCCGGAAAGTTTTTTTCGTCCCGAGGTTCAGCTTTTAACGTTCGAATCTCTTCTTGCAATGTAGAGAGTGCGGCAAGTAATTGCTCATTTTGTTTTTTATGTTCTGCCAGTGCTGTAGCATTTCTCTTAGTCTCCTCTCGGGCGGATCTACTTGCTTCCTGGGCACTAGTTAGAGCGCCGCTGAGCAGTTTTTCCGATTTTTGAAACTCTGTGACCTGAGCGGCATGCTGGGCTTGGAGCAGAGCCTCTTGAGATTTGAGGTCTTTTGCATGAGTTTTTGCCAACATACTCAGCTGTAGAGCTAAGGCATCGTTTTTTTCTTCGTCCTTCGCGGCAAACTGTCGGGTAGCTGCACTTAATTCTTTCTCCTTAGTGTTGAGGTCAGTAGTTAACTGATTAATCGCTTCAGCGTGAGCTTCATGAGCGGCCTGAGCCCTTCCTCTTTCCCCAGTCAGCTGACGATCCAATTCCTGAGCAGTCAACTCAGAGTGTGAGGCTCTTTCCTGCTGTTCCTGAGCGGTCCGCTTAAGTGCTTCGTGAGTACCTCTAAGGAGGTCCAGGTCTCGATTTAATTTATCGCGGTCAGTTTTCCCTACTTTTAGAGCAGCCTCTTTTTCAACGATTATCGATTGGAGCGCTTGCGCCTGTTTTTTTCGATTACCAATTTCTTCCTCATGAGCACTAATTCTACGATGAAGTTCGGAGGTCTGGTTGCTTAGCTCCTGCATCTGTGAGGTAGCGCTCGCCTGTTCTTCTTCTGCCCGTTTAGATATCTGGGTCACTTTTTCTTTTAGCTCTTTTACGTTTTCAGCGTGAGACTTCTTTGCACGTGCAAGTGTAGTTTTTGCGGCAATCAGTACTTTTCGACTCTGTTTGGCTTGTTTCACCTTCTGGGCCATTAGCTTCCGGATCGTTTTAATGTGCTGCTCTTGGTTTTTAATTTGTTCGGCCTCTAAGACGAGTTTTTGTTTGCTCAGATCAGCTACCTCTCGGTGAAGGACGGCAGTGGAGTCTGCATGCTGCTGGGTAGCTGCACGTAATGCTTCCTCTTTCATTTTGAGTTGAGTGCCCAACTCCTCAATAGCCCTAGTGGCAGTTTCAGGTGGCTTCTCACTCCCGACAATCTGGATAGCACCACTCCGCAATAAAGAACCCCACTCAGAAACCAAAGTCTTGTGAGACTGAACTAGATGTCCGTGAGCTGTCAGCGCATCCCTCGAGGAGGAATCATACTTGGCAATGATCTCTGCATATTGAGCAGCAGATTGGGCAAATACCTCAGCATGGGGGGCAATGGCAGCATGAGATTTGACCTTATCGTGGTACTCTTTGGCTAAATTAGCATAGGATTGGGATGCCTTTTTGTGGAAATCGTGCTCGCTGGTGGCGTCTTGCTTTGTCGGCCGAATAGCCAGGCTCGAAGCATAATTCTGAGCAGCCGTGATGAGTGGATCAGATTGGGCATTGGAATGAGAATACATAGCCCTGCAATAATCGGCATAGGCTTTTGCAGTCGGGAGCTCTTCGTATTGGGGTTTGCGAAGGACTTCCCGATAAGCATTGGCTTTTTCGATGATTGTTGTGGTTAGTTTTCTTTTTTCACTGTCTTCAGTCGGGTTTGATTTTTCCAATTCGGATATCAATAACTGAACCCATTCAGAGAGCTGCTTTCTTTCTTCGGCGATTGGGGGAGAAACTGAAGCAACTGTAAGATCAGAACCTTGAAAATCCGGTGTCTCAGAAAGTGGAGACTCTTGCTCTTGGTTAGTCAACGAGGCTTGATCTATTTTACCGTCATTACTAGCAAAAACAGAATTAAGCGCAATCCAATGCAGTATCAAATAAAAAATGAATGTGAACAAAGTCACTTTCTTTTTTCGTATTTCAAAACGACTCGATTTCAAAGTCAACTCCCCCCCTCAGAAACGGATCTATGAATAATTCTATAGCCGGGGCCGGGGGGTTCAAAGCGGCAAATGAATAAAACTTAAGTTATTGAGATAATTGGGAATTAACTTGGCTTACTTTTCAATTTCAATCCCCCCGCCCTGAAGAGCGGGTGAACTCCTTCAGGTGGGCGATTTCTGGCGAATCCACTTCTCGAATTCTACAGCGGCAAACACGACTGATGACACGGCAAAGCACAATATCAACTCACCCCATGTGAGGGGAGTTGTCTTGAACACCGACCGAAAAATCGGGACATAGAGGCACATTAGCTGAAGAGCAATCGTCAGCAATACGGCACCGAGCACGTGAGGATTTGAAAATAGACCGATCGTAAGCAAGGAGCGCCTCTCGGATCGCACCGCTAGAACATGCCCCATCTGGGTCAACGCAAGCACCGTGAATGCAATGCTCTGCCAATGCGTGCTCCCCGCCCGATAGGCATAGGCGAGCGCACTCAGGGTCAACCCGGCCGTGAGTAATCCAACCCACAAGCTATGCTGCCAGAGACCGCCTGCAAAGATACCCTCCTTTGGATCACGCGGGGGTCGTTGCATCACATCTTTCTCCTCAGGCTCAAACGCAAGAGCGAGCCCCGGAAGGCCATCGGTAACAAGATTGATCCACAAAATTTGAATCGGAAGTAACGGAGTAGGTAGACCTAAGAAGGGAGCCAAAAATAGAGTCCAAAGCTCTCCAGAATTTCCGGACAACGCAAACCGTACAAACTTTCTGATATTGTCGTAAATCCGCCTGCCTTCGCTTACTGCAACAACAATCGTAGCAAAGTTATCATCCAATAGAATAAGATGCGAAGCCTCGCGTGCCACATCTGTCCCTCCTAGTCCCATTGCCACGCCAACATCTGCGCGCTTCAGCGCTGGTGCATCATTCACTCCATCTCCGGTCATGGCTACAACTTCGCCCAATTCTTGGAGAACTTTGACGATTTGAATCTTTTGCTCTGGCGCTACACGAGCATATACGGCAACCGAACTGACCCGCTCTTTTAACTGCTCAATCGTCATTTTGGAGAGTTGCACACCCGTAATGACTTCCGATCGTCCTTCAACTAAAAGACCAAGCTTACCAGCGATCGCACTGGCGGTAGCTGGGTGGTCACCCGTAATCATTACCGGACGAATTCCTGCTTTGAAGCAAAGTTCGATCGCCTCCTTAGCCTCCCCGCGTGGCGGATCAATCAACCCGACCAGTCCGACAAAGGTGAGATTACTCTCCAGTGCTCCGATATCGATCAGTGTCGAGTCATCCGGCATACGAGCAAAAGCGAACGCCAGTACTCGATACCCCTGGGTTGCTAAATTCGCCGATATTGCCTCAGACTTGATTTCATCGAAAGGTCCGCCCACACTACCTAAGCATTTTTTGAAAACACGCTCTGGAGCCCCCTTGGAGAAGACGAGCCGTTCCTTGCCCAGTCGATGAACTGTAGTCATCATGCCTCTTTCCGCGGAGAAGGGTATTTCAGCAATACGCGGATATTCTGTTTCGAGGCTCGATTTTTCGAAGCCGGCCTCCAGAGCAGCAGCGAGCAATGCGGTCTCGGTTGGATCTCCTTGTAGGACGCCGCTGTCGCCCACGCTCGCATCATTGCTGAGCGCGAGCATCCGATACAGCAATCCCTCAGCAGCAGCGCTTACCGGCCGAACCTCACCTACCGCCATCCGATTCTCGGTCAATGTGCCCGTTTTGTCAGAACAGATAAACGTGACAGAGCCCAACGCTTCCACTGCTGAGAGCTTGCGCACAAGCGCATTTCTTTTACTCATCACGCGGGCGCCCAGCGCAAGTGTTACTGATACAACGGCTGGAAGGGCTTCTGGAATCGCTGCGACTGCGAGGCTCAGCGCGGTCAAAAGCATCAGCACCGGCGCCTCGCCCCGCGCAAGCCCCACAACAAAAATCACCACACATAGCCCAATCACCAAAAAAGCTATGTTTTTCGCGAATCGTGCAATCTTCTTTTGAAGTGGCGTCTCGACTTCGATTTCTGTCCTGAGAAGACTCGCTATCTTGCCCAGTTCAGTCCCCATTCCGGTACGTACAACCACGCCCGTGCCGCGACCGGCGCTCACCATTGTGCCTTTGAAGGCCATGTTTCTCTGATCGGCGACTAGCGTACTTTCTAAGCCAATTGCCTGTCGCACTTTTCCGACTGGATTAGACTCTCCCGTCAGGGTCGACTCATTGACCTCAAGCGAAGCAGACTCGACCAACCGCAAATCAGCAGGAACGAGATTCCCAGCTTCCAACAACACAATATCGCCGGGAACCAGCTCATAGGATGGAATCGAAATCACCTTTCCAGTTCGTCTTACCTTCGTATGTGGCGCCACTAATGTTTGAAGGGCCTCCATAGCCTTCTCAGCTCGATACTCTTGAGTAAAACCCAAGATGCCGTTCAAAACCACAATCGTCAGAATAGCGATACTGTCTAGCGGCTCACCCAAGAAAACAGCGATCAAAGCCGCACCAAGCAGTACCAAAATGAGAAAATTGGTGAACTGTCCGAGCAAAATTCCCCAAGGATTCTTTCGCTTCGCCATCTCTAAAACATTGGCCCCAAACGAAGCCCTTCGGCGATCCACGTCCTCGCTTTTTAAGCCTTCATGCAGATTCGTCTTCAGTTCAGAGAGAGTTTCAGACTCTGTTTTTAAATGCCACTGTGAGTTCAACAACACCTCCATCGCCGCCAAAGCTTCCACCCTTCAAACCAAGCGATGCTGACAACGCTTGCTGAAAAACAGATCGCTAAATCAATTGGATGAAGAACTGAAAGGCGGAAAAGGTTCCGTATGAAGGGAACATACAATACGACCGCCAAAATCAGGAGCGCGCCCGCCAGCACCCACCACAAAGCCTGGTTGGGCACTTTGACCCCCTCAATCATAGTCCGAGACCACGAGCGATTAACGAGAATCAGACCCAGGTTTGAAAAGATCAGTGTAGTAAACGTCAAGGCACGAGCTTCCCGTTCGTCCTGCCCGCGATAAAGTGAGATCAAAAATACGCCTAATACAATTCCAAATACGACAACCCCCTGAACCAAACTAGGAAGAATAAGGTCCATTGAAAAAAGCGCTCGATCCGGAGGCCGAGGCTTTTTGCTCATAATATCATCCGTAGCTGGTTCGGCTTCGAATACAACCGAACAGGCTGGCTCGATAATTAAATGCAGAAAGGCAATATGAACGGGCAGCAGAACCAACGGAAGATTGAGAAGCACTGGAACAATGGAAATGCCAGCAATCGGAACATGGACTGCCAAAAGATAGGCCATCGCTCCGCGAAGATTATCGAAGATCCTGCGTCCCATTCGAATCGCATCAACGATTGACGTAAAATTATCATCCAAGAGTACAAGCGCGGCTGACTCACGGGCCACATCAGTTCCTCGTCCACCCATTGCAATCCCTATCTGTGCGGTTTTAAGGGCGGGCGCATCATTCACTCCATCGCCTGTCATCGCTACGACTTCGCCATTGCGCTGAAGTGCCCGAACTAGACGGAGTTTTTGCTCGGGAACCATTCGCGCAAAGCAATTCACCGTCTTTAGGCGACTTGAAAGCGATTCGTCATCCATCTTGGCGAACTCAGGACCTGTGACGACATCGTCGGGGTTCTTGAGACCGATCTCGCGAGCGATACTGCTTGCCGTATGAGAATGATCTCCGGTAATCATAATCACGCGGACACCCGCCCCATAACACTCCTGGATCGCATTGGAGACGTTTGATCGCACCGGATCAGAGAGGCCGAGCAGACCAAGGAACTCAAAATCATAGTCGTGCTGGATTCTGGGAAGCGCTCCAGCGGGGAAGGTCGCCCGGGCTACTCCCAATACCCGGAGTCCTCGAGCGGCCAGCTCTTGAACCTTATTTGAAACCTGAGCCACACGTTCCTGATTAAAATGGCAAAGATCCATGATCGCTTCTGGAGCACCTTTGGCGCCAACGACATAAACTTTTTTGGAATCTTCTTTCCAGACATGGCTCATGGCAAGCATCCCCGCAGTCAACGGATATTCACGGGCAAGCCTCCAGTTGGGGTGAAGATGCTCAGTGCGTGCAAGATATTCATATCCGACTTGATGAACTGCTTTTTCCATTGGATCAAACGGAGAGGGGCTCGAGGCCAGAATTCCAAACTCGACGAGTTCATGAAACTCCTCAGGCAGATCGCGGTGGGCTTCTATTCGTAAGTCGAACTCTGATCCATTCTTTTCGGCATTATAGAGTATCCGTACACTCATCTGATTCATCGTAAGTGTGCCAGTCTTATCGACACATAAAACAGTAGCGGAGCCTAGATTTTCTAGTGCTGGCATCCTCCTCGTTAAGACCTGGAGCTGCGAGATTCTCCAAGCACCGAGAGCCAAAAATATCATAAGAACGGCTGGTAACTCGTTTGGAAGGATTGCCATGGCAAGGGTCAGCCCGGATAAAAACCCACCCAACCAATCGTCTCGGGTAAATCCATAAACCACCACAACTAGCAGGCAGAGCAAGACGGCTACTACCGCTAGGATTCTTACAAGCCTACGAGTTTCTGACTCCAAGCGGGTCTCTTCAGACTGAGCTTTTTCCAGTACTTTTCCAATTTTTCCGATTTCTGTTTTCACACCGGTGGCAAATACTTGTGCTGTTGCCTGCCCACGGACAATCGTTGTTCCGGCAAAAACGTTGTCAGCATTCTTCTTGTCCACCGGCACGGACTCACCCGTTAAAAGGGATTCGTCCGCCATAAGATTTGATACACTCAAAAGCTTTGCGTCAGCGGGAATTCGATCTCCCTCAGTTAAAATCAAGTAGTCGCCCCGAACGACACCATTGCCTGGGATTCTCTTCTTCTGACCATCCCGGATCACTAAAGCCCGTGGACTAGTGAGATTTCGTAAGGCTTCAAGCGCTGTCTCGGTCTTTCGTTCCTGGTAGATGGTTATAAAAACAATAATCCCCAGAAACCCAAGCAGCATTGCAGCCTCTTGTCGATCCCCAAGAATCATGTAGATAGCTCCACAACCGACCAGGAGCGACACCATCGGTTCAGATAGCACTTCTTTCAGGAAAAACAAAAAATGGCGCGATTTTGCAGTTGGAAGCTCATTGGGACCGTCTTCCTCCAACCTTTGTCGCGCTATGCTTTCTGAAATGCCCAAAATCTGCATTGACGATTCATTTAGCCTCATTATTCTATGAGTTTTCGACGAGCTAACGAGCAAGAATAATGCCGCACGCAGCATTTTGGCAGGGGGAATAATCAATGGAACGAGTGATTCCCCTGATGAGATTTCTGGCCATTTTTAAGAAGCTCCTATGAATTCATCACAGGCTAGCAAACGACTATCAGAGCTTCCTACAGCGACTAACGACTTGCAGCAAATAGTTCGACTCAACTGGCTGGGTATGTTCTCGTTTTGTACGCGAGCTGGATTCACTCCACGGTATCGATTCTCGCCGGGGTGACGCTCCGAACGGAGCCTGAAAATGGCGGGCACGAGTGGATGACTTTATAACTGAATGTCTCACCATGACCGCGTAAAGCAATATAGAGGGGTTTGAGCGTAGGGACAACGAGACACTATCGAACTCACGGCCACAGGACAAGCAGCTCCCAACGAGCAAAGCGTCATTATTCGCACAATTTACTTTTTGGGATTACCACGTCAAGACCGGCCCAAGTTGTACGAGACTTGCAGCCAACAAGACTTATGCAACAGGGCATTGGACTTGCACCAACCAACCAACCAACCACCACTCGCCTGATTGCTTGGAGTTTTAGTGTTCGCTCAGCACGGTGCGCCCAAAACAATAAAGGGTTGGTATGGCTGCCCTAGACACACAAACAAGCGGGCATACCTGTAAAAGCATTCTAGTCGTGGAAGATGAGCCGACGATTAGGGAAAACCTAAAAATGCTTTTAGAGCTAGAAGGGTTTTCTGTTTATACGGCAAGTAATGGCGAGGAAGGGCTCAAAGTTCTCCGCACAATACCTAGACCATGCTTAGTTCTTCTTGATTTACTCATGCCAGTAATGAACGGCATGGAGTTTATGGAAGCCAAAAGCCATGAAATTACTATTGCTGCTATCCCGGTCTGTTTTGTTTCAGGGGTTGCCGAAAAACCGGATATGTCGAAGGCCGCCGCCTTTGTAAAGAAGCCCATAGAGTTTGGGGGCCTTCTAAAATTTGTAAGACAATATTGTGGAATACCAAATAAGGAGGCAAAAAACCCATGAGCAATTCAAATGACGATAAAGAGCCAAAGAATAGTGAAAAACCGCTTGATGTGCCGCATAAAAGGAGATTTATATTTACCGATACCGATGCCGAAGATTTATTTCTCAGCATAATGAACACGGCTAGGGACCCTCTAGTTATACTTGACGAAGAACTAAGGGTCAGGATTGGGAATATTTCATTCTATAAAAACTTTCACGTCAATCCCGCTGAAACCGATGGTCGGCTAATTTTCGACATTGGAAATGGCCAATGGAATATTTCAAAGCTCCGTTCGTTACTAGAGGAAATTCTTCCGACCAAGAAGACATTTGATGATTTTGAGGTAGATCATGAATTTCAAGAGATTGGTCGTAAAGTAATGCTGCTCAATGCTCGTCAGGTTGTAGGCCCCGCGCCAGTGAGCGAAAAGCTCATTTTGCTCGCCATTGAGGATGTGACCGAAAAAACGGCGGCTATCGAGCGAGCGCGGCGTCTGGCGAATATTGTTCAATTCTCGGATGACGCAATCATTAGTAAAACAAAAAACGGGGTAATTACGACATGGAATGAAGGCGCAGAAGCCATTTTTGGCTACACTAAAAGCGAAGCGATTGGGAAAAGTATAGAAATGCTAGATGCACCCGAAACAAAGGGAGAAACCATGCGCATTATCAATAGAATCATTGGTGGTGAAGTGGTTCACAATTTTGAAACGAAACGAATAAGGAAAGACGGTAGAATAATAGAGGTTTCAGTTAGCATTAGCCCCATCAAGGATACGGCGGGGAATGTTATCGGGGCTTCAAAAATTGCCCGTGATATTACCGTCGTTAAACAACTTGAGAGGCAGCGAGATCAGGCTCTCAAAGCCCGAGAGGAGTTAATTGCGGTTGTTTCTCATGAGCTGAAAAACCCACTTACGACAATCACTAGCAGCGTAGACCTCGCCAAGAGGGTATTGCCGTTGGAGAAGGGGCCTGAAAAGGCTCAAAAGCTGCTCGATAACATTTACGTTGCGGCACATCGAATGGCGCGCATTACCTCTGATCTTCTTGATGTAAGTAAGTTTGAGTCTGGACACTTCCCCCTTGAGTTAGCGACGGTCGAGGCCATTACACTTATTGAAGAAGTGATTACGCTTTCTTTGCCGCTTGCTCTAGATAAGGCAATTCGGATTGAAAAACATATTGCCGAAGAAATAGGCGATATTGTTTGTGACCGGGATCGTATGGTCCAGGCATTATTGAATCTGCTAAATAACGCGATTAAATTCACCGGCGAAGGGGGTGTAATCGGAGTCGATGTTTATCGCGTGAATGATCAGATTCGTTTTCAGATTAAAGACACAGGATGCGGTATTCCTGCGGAACAGTTACCTCATGTCTTTGAGCGATTCTGGCAAGCCAAGCATAAGCAGTATTTAGGCTCGGGGCTTGGCTTGTATATCACCAAAAGCATCGTTGAGACGCACGGTGGAAAAGTTGGGGTTGAAAGCAGGGACGGCGAAGGGAGTACGTTCTACTTCACATTGCCTGTAAGTAATAAGGCCATTACGACTGCGCCAGCGACGAAGGCGGCCTAAAATCGGATTAAGCTCAAAACAGCGGATTTTCGTCAGCGAATACTTGACTGACAAGAACGCCACGCGAGCCGCGATTGTGGCGGGATACTCTAAAAGGACCGCCCGATCAATTGGCGCAGAAAACCTTACAAAACCTGACATTGCCGCCGCTATTGAACAAGGGCTCAACGCCCAAGCTGAAAAAGCCGCCATAACCGCCGAGCGCGTGATTAACAGAATTGCCGAGTTTGCCTTCGATAATGAAAACGCTCGGGATTCGGACATTATCAAGGCTTGTGAGTTGCTCGGGAAACATTTCGGCCTTTTTTCCGACAAGCTCGAACTCAGGGCTGGTAGCGACAACGTGCAATTGATTCTATTGCCGGATAATGGATTTGGCGCGGATAGCCCATCAAGAGCTACTCGCGGTCTATCGTCGTAAGGATTACCTTATCCTCTAGTCCTTGGTCCTTTCCAAATATCTTATCGCCATTTTAAGACGAGCAACCGAGTGTTGGAAATACCCGATGCCAGGATTGCACTGTGTGCAAAGAAGCCTCCTAATTTTTCCCGTCTTGTGATCGTGATCCACATGAAGTTGCCGCTTGAAGTTGGACTTATGTTTTCCACAACATGCGCACCTGTTTTTCTGCACCTTTTCGATCCGACGATATTCCTCAACGGTCATTCGGTAATGCTTCCAAAGGTCACCGGCGAAATCGCGGATTTTCGCTTTCTCAGGATATTTCTTCCTGTGATTAGCCCGCCACGTCTTTTTGCAGTACTTGCACCAACACGAAATGCCTTTCGCTCTCGTGGAGTCTTTCCCAAACTCTTCCTTATTTTTGAAAGTTTTGCATCTCGAGCATTTTATTGTCTCAACCTCGGCACTCATTCATTACCTCGATAATTCCCGTGTCGTCGGTACACAAACGAACCTTTAAGTACCGGCTCGGAGTGGGTGTTGTTCCCCTTGGTTTGATTGAAGTTTCGGTTGCAAATTTTTCGACGTTTTTGTAACACCCGCCGCAATCAAAGCGCGACGGATCGAAGGGCAAGAAACACCGAGCTGCTTTTGAATATCGGTGTAGCTCAAGCCGTTGGCTCGTAGCTTGAGGATTTCCGCGACGAACTCATGCGAGCGGTGAATGAGACTTTGGTGAAAATGCGGCGGGCGGTGAAGGACGACCTTGAGCGGTTCAAGGCTGCGCTCGTTGCCGTGAAGGAGCGCGAGGATCGCGCTTATGACCATTACGACAAGGGTGAAATTGACCGAGAAGCCTACAACCATCAGCGCAAGCGGTTGCAAGCGGAACAGCTTCAATACGCGGATATGATGGAACAGGCCCAACTCACGATTAACGACGCTGCACTTGAAACCGTCGAATCCATTATCGAACTGGCTACCAATGCAGAATCATTGTGGAAACACATGACGACCGAAGAACGGCGTTCATTGCTGGATAAGCTACTATCGAACCGAGTATTGGATGGTGCAAGTGTCCGATATGAAATCATTAAACCGCTTCGGACATTGAGTGAAATGCGTGAAGATCAAAAAT
>CANFJX010000011.1 GCA_947447665.1 Bacteriovoracaceae bacterium
AACGGAGCAGAAAAGCTCTCTCACGTTATGCGCGTGGCGCACGGAATGTTTGGCAGACTTTTCAATCATGCATTTAAGCGCTCCGGCAAAGTAGCGAATGAACGTCCCAAGACGCCCCTGATTGGCGGCATTGAATCCCAGATCAAGGTCCATTTCTATATTGAAGCAAATCCAGTTCGCGCCGGGATGGTAAAACTCGAGAAGCTGAGGTTCTTCTTTTGGAATTCCTATCGCTATTATGCCCACGGGGAGCTCGATGAGTGGACGAAGAACCTTACTCCAGCTCAGTGGTACCTGGATCTTGGAGTAACTCCTGAGGCTCGACAAACAGCATACCGCAAACTTTTTCAGCATCATCTAGATCAATCAGTTGTAGCTGGGTTCCAGTTTTTAAAGCGCTTCATCGGAGCTGCTACCTGGGTGAGGCAGCGAGAGGAAGCTCTGAAGGAACTGCTCGCAGCTAAGGAGCTCGCAAAGGCTCGGGCCTCTCCGTCCTGAGTGTCGTCCTGAATATCTGTCTTAAAACTGAAAAATACCCGATCTTCGCAAAGGAGAGGGGGAAGTTGCGCTCACAGGGTCACGAGTTGCGCGTGGAAATGTGAGTTATCGCTACCAGGCGATGCACGAACCCGGAACCAACCAAAAGAAAATCAAGAAAAACGACCGAGCCTTGATCAGGTGAGAACGAAGCAAAGCGGGGCTCGATAAATTGGGCTTTTCGTCTCGTGCAGTTAGAAAGCCGGTTAGAGTCTAAGGAGTTAGTGCTCCGTCCCCTTTCTCTCCCTGCTTCTCCCCTGAGGCTACTTCTTCTTTCTCTGCAAGTTCAAGGAAGATGGCCCGGTAACGAAGAGCTTCTCCGTTTTGGACTGTTCTTCGTCGATGGTGTTGACGTAGTCGGGGTCATGGCTCTTGAGCCAGTCTTCGGCCAACTGATCTACGAGGGGATTGGATTTGTCAGTTTTTACGAAAATTTTTCTTTGGTTGGAGTCGATTGCGGTCCATTCGTAGGGTGCTTTCTCCAAAGCAGAGAGGGATTCGTGAGCTAGGTGGGCGAGGGCTTCTGCGTTCTCCGAGTCGAGCAGAGTGGCCCAAACCGTTCCCAGGGCGTCGATACACGCGGAGAGCAAGTCCTGCACGGTCGGGGCGCTCGCTTTAGGATCAAAGTCGGCGCTAGCGTGCACGGTGGTGGCAGCTAACTGGTCTTCACTGAGGAGGGACACTGACGCGACGACTTCATCGGCAAATACTGCGCCGGAGGCGAGAAAGCGCGATTGAGGTCTCAGCTCCTCGTAGGCTTTGAGGGCTTGGTCAAACTGATGAGTGAAAATTTCCTCGACCATACGGAGATAGTCTTGCGGGAGGGGGCTGGACTTGGACGGAGATGCGTGGCGACGTTCTAAATGAGCTAAGTTGGGTTTCATAAATACACCGAATTAAATAATTCCTTTCGGGAGTTGTTTGAGCCTAGGGAGTTCGTCCAGTTTGACTGAGATTTCTAGGATGCGTTTACCGCGATGGATCTTGAGCTTGACGGTTTCCAGGGGCTTGAGCTTGGCTAAGATCCTTTCGACTTCGTAAGGATCTTTGGTTTTTTCCTGGTTAATCTCAACGAGAATGTCGCCTTCTTCTAAACCCGCGCGATCTGCAGGTGCGCCTTGTACCAGATTATAGATGAGGACTCCAGAGTTAACGGGGAGTTCATAGTATTGCTGGAGTTGGGGGGTCATTCTCTCTGCCAAAATTCCGAGCCAGGGGCGTGGGACTCGTCCATAGCGCTTCAGGTCGGGAAGGAGCTTTTTTGCCTCATTAATCGGAATGGCGAAACCAAGTCCGCTGCTCTGACCGGTCTCGGACCGGATGGCTGAGTTAATTCCAATAACTTTCCCGCTTGAATTAAACAACGGCCCACCGCTATTTCCCGGGTTAATGGAGGCGTCCGTTTGGAGAAAATTGTCAAACGGACCAAGTCCGATGGTGCGGTTCTTGGCGCTAATAATCCCACGAGTAACGGTGTTTTGAAGTCCGAAGGGGTTACCGACGGCTACCACCGTCTCTGCAATTCGAACTTGTTCAGAGTCTCCCAGGCTAACGGGCTTCAAATCAGGAGGGGTCTGACCATTCTTGTCCCGGATCTGAATTAGGGCGAGGTCCATTTTTTCGTCTTTTCCAATGATTTTAGCCTTGAATTGACGCTGGTCGTTCAAAGTTACCATGACCTCGTCAGCATGATCGACGACGTGATTGTTGGTGATCGCATAGCCATCCTTGTCAATGATGAAACCTGATCCGAGGGAAGTCTGCTTTCGTTCTCTAGGGATGAGAAAAAGCTGAAAATACGCATCCATGCCATAAGATGAGGTGTGGACGATGGTTGTGGAGCTAATGTTGGCGACGCCGGGTGAGACGCGCTCGACCATGTCGGGAAGTTCCTCTCCCTGCAAGGCGCCAGACCAGGCCAGTGAGGGATAAGCGAAGGTGAGGAAAACTCCGATGGCTGCTGCTACCAGGCTAGGGCAGATGATGGGGTTTTTCATATTGACTTAGAAATAAACTGGCTACAAGTTTATGACAAGCAAATTGGGTAGGGCAACGTACGGGTAAAGGAGATTCAGCAGATGCGCGAAGTTTATATCGTCGGAATGGCACGAACAGCCTTTGGCAGTTTCCAGGGAGTGCTCTCCTCAGTCCCCGCAGTCCACTTGGGGGCAACCGCAATGGAAGCAGCGCTCAAACGTGCTCAAGTAGCGCCGGACGAGGTCTCTGAGGTCATTTTAGGTAATGTGCTGATGGCGGGCGAGGGGCAGGCTCCTGCCCGTCAAGCCGCTATCCGGGCTGGGATTGCTAAGAGTGTCCCGGCGATGGCGATTAATAAGGTTTGCGGTAGCGGAATGAAGTCCCTGATGCTCGGAATGCAGTCGATCCTCTTGGGTGATAGCGAGGTCGTCGTAGCGGGTGGGATGGAAAGTATGAGCCTGGCCCCATATCTCATGCCCAGTGCTCGGAGCGGCTATCGCATGGGTAATCAGACGGTTTACGACTCAATGATCATTGATGGACTTTGGGATCCCTACAATAATCAACATATGGGCAATTGCGCTGAGCTTTGTGCTCGCGAGTACCAATTTACCCGTCAGGCTCAGGATGAGTTTGCAACGGAGAGCTTTAGAAGAGCTTTAGAAGCGCAAAAAAGCGGTAAATTCAAATCCGAAATCACACCGGTCGAGATTCAAGGTAAAAAAGGGGATGTTCAAAAGGTCGACACCGACGAGGGTCCATCTAAGGTCCAGTTTGATAAAATTCCCACGCTTAAGCCCGTCTTTGACAAACAAGGCAGTGTGACCGCTGCCAATGCTTCCACTATTAACGATGGGGCCGCTGCTTTAGTGCTCGTTTCTTCGGATTATGCCGATAAGCAAGGCTTAAAGCCCCTGGCCAAAATCGTCGCCTACGGAGCCAACGCCCAAGAACCTGAATGGTTCACCACCGCCCCAGCCGAGGCGATGCGTCGGGCGATGAAAAAAGTGGGTTGGCAGGTTTCGGATGTGGATTTGTTTGAGGTGAACGAAGCTTTTGCTGTGGTGGCGATGGCTGCCCAAAGAGATCTCAAGATTCCAGCCGATCGACTGAACGTTTGGGGGGGGGCGATTTCGCTCGGGCACCCGATCGGTGCGAGTGGCGCCCGGATCGCGATGACTCTCACGTCAGCTCTGAGGGATCGCGGTCTCAAGAGGGGTGTGGCTGGAATTTGTATTGGCGGAGGCGAAGCAACCGCGGTTTGTATTGAAACTCTCTAACGAGGGACGGATCAAATGAATAAGCAAGTCGCAAGTGCTCAAGAAGCGGTCAGGGATATTCCTGACGGGGCGATTTTGGCGCTCGGTGGTTTTGGTTTGTGTGGAATTCCAGAAAACTCCATCGCGGCGCTCGTTGCGAAAGGAGTTAAAAATCTCACCTGTATCTCGAACAATGCCGGCGTGGATGAGTTTGGTATCGGATTGATGCTTCAAAAACGTCAGGTCAAGAAGATGATCTCCAGTTATGTCGGTGAGAATAAACTGTTTGAATCACTCGTACTTTCGGGAGAACTAGAACTCGAGCTCACACCCCAAGGAACATTGGCAGAGAAGCTCCGAGCCGGGGGGGCGGGTATTCCTGCCTTCTATACTCCGACGGGAGTAGGAACGCTCGTGGCGGAGGGAAAGGAAGTCCGCGAGTTCAACGGCAAAAAATATGTTCTTGAGCGGGCGTTGATAGCTGATTTTGCTATTGTGAAGGCTTGGCGAGGCGACCCGATGGGTAATTTGATTTTCAGAAAAACGGCCCGTAATTTTAATCCCATGGTTGCTACTGCCGGCAAAATTACCATTGCTGAGGTCGAAGAATTGGTTCCGACTGGCTCCCTTGATCCCGACCAAGTTCATCTGCCGGGGATTTATGTGCAGAGAATCTTTCAAGGTCATCACTATCAAAAAAGAATTGAAAAGCGGACGGTGCGCCATGGCTCAGTCTAAAGGTTTGTCACGAGAGCAGATCGCCCAACGAATTGCACAAGAACTCAAAGAAGGCTACTACGTCAATCTCGGGATAGGTATCCCAACATTGGTTGCTAATTATATTCCCAAAGGAATGAGTGTCGTACTTCAGAGTGAGAACGGGATCTTAGGAGTGGGTCCATATCCAATGGAGAGTGAAGTTGATCCAGATCTCATCAATGCAGGGAAGGAAACCGTCACCGTGATTCCTGGTGCGGCTTACATGTCTAGTGCCGACTCCTTTGCGATGATCCGAGGTGGACACGTGGATCTGACTGTCTTGGGAGCGATGGAAGTGGATGAGCAGGGAAGTATTGCTAACTGGATGATTCCTGGCAAAATGGTGAAGGGCATGGGCGGCGCTATGGATCTCGTGGCAAGCGTGAATAACCTGATCGTCGCCATGCAGCACATCTCGAAAGATGGCGTTAGTAAAATTCTCCCTAAGTGTACCCTGCCCCTTACGGGGGTGGGCGTAGTTAAGAAAATCGTCTCCGAGCTCGCTGTCATTGATGTGACCCCGGAGGGTCTAGTTCTCCGCGAGCGCGCCCCTGGGGTGAGTGTCGAGGAGATTGTGAGGGCGACCGCCGCTCATCTTCAAATTCCTGCAACGGTTCCAGAGATGGATATTTCGAACTCTACTTGTTAATGGTTTATTGAAATAGTCAACAATTAATGTTAGGATAGAGGGCGAGGTTTTCATATGCTGAAGCGCAGATCGATTTTCTGCTTAGGTTTCACGGTGGTACAAGGATTAGCTCTAAGCGTGACCTATGCGAGCGGAACAAGATCAGTGGCGCCTGAGCCAGGCTTGCAGAAAGAAGTCGCGCGTTATCAGCGGAAAATAGAAAAATACAAAAATGAATATAAAAACGCCCGTGCGGAAGTGGGTGAGTTCTACTTTCGGGGCCAGGTGGACCACGCATCGGGTCGTGGCGAAGCGATGTTAGGTGTCGCCTCTCGATTGTCGGAAGCCAGTCAGGTCCCTCTGCAGAAAGTCATTAAGTATACCCGTAAACTGCGAGAGTTGACGGGCGAGGGATCTTCCTCAGAGAGTCAGGCCGGAACCCCAAAATCTGATCTAACTCGCTAGTTCTTGTGTTTAATTATTAAAATATATGTACGCGGTACCTGCCGATCTCGAGTCCAATGAGCTTTCCGAGATTGGTGTCTAGATTTCCTTCGGTTAGGGGCATGACCTCTCCTACGTGTCCAAAAATATACTCCACCGCGTATTCGCTGATGATGGCAGGCCTGTTTACACCTCTGAAGTGAGCTGGGCTTCCTGGCTCGCGATTCCAGAGGGTATAGAAAATTGGGAACTCGCCAATGTGTGACAAGGATCTAGCTGGGCTGCTCGGTGGCCTAGCGAGGAATAGATTTGCTCTAAGAGATTCCTTTTTCATAGTGTTCAAAAAATGTCGAAATTCAAGCTTGCTCTGCATTTTTAATTGGAACCAGTCATTCACTCGTTGAACGCAGGTTTCTAATTGGGAAGAGCTTGCTGCGATTTCAAATTCAGAACAGCCCTGCGCTCCGATTGCACCGGCAATTTCTGAAATCGACTCGATCCCAGTGTAAGCATGAGAGAAAAGGGCGATTTTTTTATCGTTATCATTTTTTCTCAAGGAAATAAGCTTGAGAGATGGCAAGTAGACGGACTCGATTATGCCCTTGACCTCGTTGAGGAGCGTTGGGAAGCGAGTCAGGAGCTGCTGCATTTTTGTCAAAGAAACACTGGGTGTCACAGCAACCATCGCGACCGGGATTTTATGAGAGTTGATGGGTCCTTCTAGTTTCGTTAATTTTTGATAAAAATGTAAAAATTCCAAGTCGTGATTAGAAAGAGTAATTTCTAATGGGACGCGAGCCCCTACCAGTCGTTTCAAAATCTTTAAAGTGAGGTAGTCATTTGCTCCGCGGTCACAAAGCAGATCGCCCAAGAGTCGGATGAGAGGAGGCGGGGATTGAACCTTAATCCCATCAATGAAATGATTGAGCCATTGGAGTTGTCTAGTGTCTAATATGCTCTCTGCACTTCTTTCTTCTTCTTGGTATAGTTCTATAAAAATGGAATAGTACTGTTGTTTTACCTTAAAAACTCCCTCTTTGATGAGAAAGTGAATAAGTTTTAAGGCATTGCCATGCAAATCGCCGAGTGTGATGGTTTTTTCTTTTGGATGTTTTCGGAGTGCTATTCCTTGAGGCATTTTGGTTAGATCAACGCCTAGCTCCTCAATGAGGCTAGTCATTGGCTGCGAAGGCGGATTTGAAGCGTCTTCAATTGGAATCGGATTTATAGCCGATAGAGTCGTTGTTTTTTCTTCTGATCTAAAGCATTGGAGCTGGTTAAAGTAAATGCCGCCCAGCAGATGGGGGAAACGTCTCGTGAAGAGAGGAGTAGAGCCCTCCTTAAGAAGGTGGCTGTATTCGTCAAAAGAAACTACTTTTTGAGGCTTGCCTTCAGTGCCGATGAAATAGAATTCTTGTGAGACTTTTTCAAGTGACTCTACTCCATTAGGATGATGGAAGTGCCCCGTTTCTAGTTGAGTGGCTAAATGGTAGGACGTCGCTTTTTCGTAGCCCCGTTTTTTACAGAATTCCTCTGCCAGATCGTTAAATTGTTGGTTGGTAATTTCAGGCCGAACATTTAAAATAATGGTTTCGGCCCATTTCTCAGCCGAAAAAGCAAGTAATCGACCCTCTGATGCAATATCTACTTCTTCTGCTCTAATTTCTAGCGAAATGCCTAAAACTAGAAACAAGCAGATCATGACTCGATTTAAATAATTTTGCCTCACGCTAGTCCTACTCAATAATAATTTAATTGATGTTTAATCTGATCCGTCCCAGCAGAGCCGCTTAAGTATCATAAGTGTGGACCGAATGAAAGTGGACTTTTGTTGTCGGCTTTGAGCGACGAGTTGGTTCTCAGTGGTTAAGAGGCTTGTAAGAATTCATTTTCTGACAGATATGACCCGTGCCAGAAGGCGTCTAGTGCTTGTTCTATGTTACATCGCTTTGCTGGATTTACCCGTAGGAGGCACTGGAGAAGGGGTATCATATGTTTCAATTGAGGGTGACTGGACCACGGCGACCTGATTCTCCTTAAGATGGCATCGACCTTGGCTTGATTAACTGACAGAAAATCGGCTAGGGAGGGATTCATTGGGTTCTTAATCTCAGTCCAGGTCATTGAACTCAGCGAGGTTTCGGTTGAGATTTCAAGAAGCGAAACTCCTAGGGACCATAGGTCGCTTGCGCGGTCCGATTCATGATCGGACCAAGAAGGGTCCCACCTCATCTGCAGATGGGGAGGTAGGGAGTAAATCTTTTTTAGTATTTTCCATTGTTGTTGGAAAACTTTTTGATCGCCGAGGTAAGGTTTGAGAGCAAATTTCTCAATGGCTTCGGGAGCCGCATACCTGTGGGTGGTTCTAAATGTTTCATCATTATTGAGCATTTCAGCCAACCCAGGTTGTCCCTCGTGGTAGGCGGTGCCAAAATCTGCTAGTGCGGCCTCGTAGTTGTCAGTTCCTCGGTGGATGAGAATATTGGAGGGTTTGATATCCCGATGGACGATTTGATTGTTGTGAAGAAAACGGACGCCTTCGAGTAATTCGGCCGTTATATTGAGAAGATCTTCGGGCTCGATTTTACCATGGTGGGTGGCGCGTTGGAAGGCGTCTCCTCGATTATGAAACCGGGATAAGAAAAGGATCCTTCCGGTATTGTTGCTGATCTGGTGGTGCTTGAAAAAAAGGAGTCCAGGGACTGGCTGGTCCTGAGACAGATGAGTAATCGTAGAAATGATGGAGATTTCATTCAGTGCTGCGCGGTAGACATCCTTACTGAAGTTTGTGGGTATTGGGTCCTTTATTACTCGTGCTAATGCGTACTCCTCAGGATTGGGGACCTGAGGGAGTGTCACTCGATAAATGGTTTTAAACGAACCTGACCACGTTTGTCCTTTTTTCGTTCCTAGTGTCCATTGGTTGGTCAGAGGGTCCCGCAGAATTTCATCGGGATCGCTCCGTACAAAAATGCCGGACTCATCAAAAATAAACCGAGCTTCGGCGATCGCTTTCAGGTGGTTGAGCTCCATCGCCCAGATTCTTTCAGGAATTGCTTTTTCAAAGATATAATAGTGAGACAAAAACTGAGGGAGATTTTGGGTATTTAAATCAATTTTATTATTGGAAAGCCAAAGAGAAAAGTCATGAGTAATTTGGGGAACAGGCGTCTCGGTGGCTTGCGAGAGTTGTTCCAGGATGTTCGCAAATTGAGGATCAGCAAAGATTGTCGCTAGTTCAGCGCTTTCTGCCTTTTTACCTACTATTACAGCAAATCCAGCCTGCGGAATTGTTAAGCCCAACGCAATGAAGAAAGCGCAGATTTTTATACTCTGTTTCATGCTTTTTAGATGCAAGAAGGGAGAGGTCTTTTCTTCACAGATTTTCCTATCGACTTTCATGTTATTCTACCGCGCCCTACCTTGCCATTGAGTCTGGCAGTCGTCAAGCTGCGTTTGGTCTGGTTCCTGGGTTGTTAGTCTTTAAAATTGTTATTATATCAATAAGATATAAAATCAAAAGTGACACAGTTTTCGGCAGGATAGTTTTAAGATATCTTCATAAATAGGTAAGAATTTGTTGATTCTTACTACGGAGGAACGTATGAGATTGTCCAAAAATAGCCTAGCTTTGTTGCCTTTTTGCTCCCTGACCCTTGTCTTAGGAGGCTGCAATAATACTGTAACCGTTAATGCGACCGTGACTCAAGTGTCGTCCACTACATCAGGGGCGGTTTCGGACTCGTCGTCAGGATCTAGCTCGAGCTCTCCGTCAGGATCTAGCTCGCACTCGCCGTCAGGATCGCACGGACAATTTGCAGGCGGACCTCAGCTGACAGGATCTAGGTATTTTAAAAATATGCACCTCGGAGGTTGGGGCGAGGGACAGCTCGTCGTTGCTGATTTCAATGGTGACGGCAAGCAGGATATTGTTGGGTTAAAACCAGGTAATTCTTTTGGTCTTTTCTTGAGTGGCCCAAACGGCTTCGGTGAAAATGCCCAGTTCTGGAACCCCTCAGCAACCCAGGGAGAAAATTTTAATCCAGTGAGTTTGGCTGCCGGTGTGTTTGATGAGATCAATCCGCTTCCTGGGTTGGCGATCCTCCATCAGGGATCACCTAATAGCATCAGCATCTATAGCAATACGAAAACCTCCTCGGTGGATCTCTATTGCCCGGTATCTACTTACAATAATGGTTTTTTCACCGATACGACGGCTCTTACGTGGGATCCCTCGTTGGATCCCTCGTTACTGCCTATCTCGATCGTGTCCGCTGACTTTAATCAGGATCAACACTTGGATCTTGCTGTGCTCAGTGCCGACCGCGTGAGCTTTTTTCAAGGCAATGGTGACGGCACCTTTGCTCAGCAACCTGATTTACTTTTTAATGCTGATATTTTAAGTAATTACTCTGCAGTGGCCCTCGCAGAAGGAAGATTTGGGAGTGGCGCGGTGCCTGGTCTGGTCGTGGCTTTCTCGAGCAACGATGGATCTTCGCCGGGAATAGTTCAAATTTATCCAGGAGCCTTAAATAATTTCCCATCAACTCCAGATTCCGTACCTCATCGTGTCGGCGTGGGCCCCACGTCGATCCTAGTTTATGACTTCAATCAAGACGGGTACCCAGATGTTGCAGTTACCAGTAATAATCATGGAGAGGATGGTATGGTCACGATTTGGTTGGGAAATGGGAGTCAGGGATTTAATGAAACACCCACAGTGATTTCGATTCCAGGAGTGCAAGATGTACTCCTAGCGAATTCAGTAGGAAGTCATGCGGTTCTTTATGCGCCAATAGGTGGCTTCAGTAGTTGTGGTTCGCAGGCTGGGAATGGTTCGTGTGGACAAGTGATTGCCTATCAAATGGGGGGCGTCCAAGGAGACGGTACCCTCGCTTACTCCATTTTAAGTCAGTTTAATACGTCCTATTCTGGCATCGGAGGCCTCGCATTAGGTGATTTTGATGGAGATGGATTAAAATCAATGGCGGTGAGTCGCTGGGGCGGTAATGATGTGGCGATTTTTAAGGGAGATAATCAAGGGCACTTTTACTCGTCCGAATTTGCTGCTGGCAACAGTCCGACTATGACCGCTCTGGCAGATTTTAATGGCGATGGTTTAAATGATATTGCGATGATTGATCAGGGAAGTAATACACTGTCAATTTACGATCTCAGCGGCTCACAGGGATCTAATTTTCTGCTCACTTCTCCGAGTGCCACGACTGTGGTGAGTACGGGTAATTGTCCTACGGCGCTCGTGACGGGCGCTTTTCATGGTGGCAGCAATCTAGACGTGGCGGTCTCGAACACCTGTGACAATACAGTCGGAATTTTTCTAGGCAACGGAGATGGCACATTTGCATGGACGAATTATCCTGGGCCACAAATGGTTACTTATCCCGCGGGCTCCAGTCCAGGTCGTCTCGTTGCAGCTGATCTGAATGGGGACGGAAAACTCGATCTCGCAGTAGTTAATATGGATGACGGCACCGTAACTGTGATGCTTGGAAACGGCGACGGAACTTTTGGAAATTTCTCTACCTACCCAGTTGGAAATGGTCCATCGGCGATTGCTGCGGCAGATTTCGATGGGGACGACTTACCTGATCTCGTGGTGAGTAACCAGTGGGACGGTACTGTGTCTGTTCTTCTTTCATCTCAGGGCTATAATACCAATAACACGGTGACGATCAACGACAACCAGGCGGGTCAGGTTAACCCCGTCGCTTTAGTTGTGGGTGACTGGGATGGTGACCTCAACGCAGATATTGCGGTCGTTTCGAGTTCTGAGGCTTACTTTCTGTATGGTGATGGTACTGGACGTTTTCTTATCCAGAACCAGGCGCCCTATGCGGAGAACGGAAATAATGCCGGCGGCGTGGTCGATATTCACACAGCCGACCTGAATGGCGACGGCATCCCTGACTTTGTCTTTGGTAACGGTGCTGTATTTACCCTCATGGGAACCGGAGTGAAGAGTAATGGAGATCCTACCCAGCCCCCCACGTCTCCACCCGTTTGGGTTTCAAGTAGCGAAGGTGGCAATACTTACAGCTTTAGCTTAGGCGACGTCAACGGGGACGGAGTGGCTGATATTGTCACCCCTTCGACCGAGGGGTTCCTGACCATCGGCTACGGGTTTACCCCGTTGACTACTGCCCGTTGACTACTGCCCCCACGGGGGGGTAAACGGGGGACGGAGCCCTCTTAACTCGAGCTGTGTCTCCCTAGTTAGTTGACACGTAATATACTTGTAAGTATACTTACATATAAACATAGGAGTTTATATGGGAAAACCCCTCATGATTCAGTTAGATGACGAGAAGAAAATTAATGAGCTCAAAGAAAAGCTACACGCCAAGACCAAGATTGAAGTGGTGCGAGCGGGTTTAGAACTGCTCTCGAATGCAGTCAGTCGTAAAGAAAAAGCGGAACGATGGAAAAAAGCAGCCGCCCTGGTTGCTGACTCAAGCAAGGAAGTCAATCTTGAGTTTCAAACCCATTCCCGATTCAAGAAGCTATGATTCAACCCAGGCAGTGGCACCTTTACGTGGTGGACCTTGAGCCTCGCGTTGGAACAAAACCCGGAAAGCAGCGTCCTTGTGTTGTGATTCAGCCCGACGAGTTTACGGAGGGTGGATTAGGCAGTGTTGTTGTTCTGCCCATCACCACAAAGACCATGAGCTTCGATGTATTTCCACTTCGAGTGCGTCTTAGGCAAGGCGTTTGTGGCCTAGAAAAAGACAGCGACGTCATGATCGATCAGATTCTCGCTTGGGATAAAGCCTTTTTTAAAAAAGATTTGGGGGCCTTGCCTGATTCGCTCGTCGACGAAATTAAGCGAGCTCTCAGTGAGTTTCTAGACCTTCAAAAATAAGAAAAGAACGAGGGACGCGAAAAGAACGAGGGACGGAGTGACCGATCTGAGCTCGTACTTGCGGTGGAGCGGTCCGTTCAGCTATAGCTATCGTTGAGGTATTTCATTGAGCCCCCTCAATCTTAAAAAACTATCAGAACTCCCTTGGGAGTCCCGCCTTGTCGATCGTTTTCCTGGGGACCCGGAGAAGCGTAATTTCACTAGGCAGGTCCAAAATATCACCTACTCTGAGGTGAGTCCGACTGCGGTGGGTAGCCCAAAGCTGATCGGTTGGTCGGAGGCTCTTGCCTCTTATCTTGGGATCTTGTGCCCCACTTCTGACGACCTTCTGTCACTTGAGGTTCTTTCGGGTAATCGGATTCTCCCGACGATGCGGCCTTATGCGGCTCGCTACGGCGGCCACCAATTTGGCCACTGGGCAGGGCAATTAGGCGATGGCCGGGCTATTACGTTGGGTGAGTCGCTGTGTGGTGCCTCGGGGCGATTTGAGTTTCAACTCAAGGGCGCGGGGCCTACCCCTTATTCGCGCAGGGGAGATGGACGAGCAGTTCTACGTTCTTCTCTACGTGAGTTTCTCTGTAGTGAGGCGATGCATTTTCTGGGAGTCCCTACCACTCGTGCGCTGAGTTTGGTGCTCACCGGAAATTCAGTCATGAGGGATCTCTTTTATGATGGTCATCCCAAGCCTGAACCCGGGGCCATCGTCTGTCGAGTCAGCCCATCTTTTCTTAGATTCGGTCATTTTGAGATTCTTGCGGCCCAGGGCGAGGTGAGTCTCCTGAAGCGCTTGGCTCAGTTTCTTATAGAAGATCACTATCCCCAAATTCAGGTAAATGATCCTGATGCCTTCGGAAAATTATTAGATGAGATCGCTCGGAGCACAGCGGAAATGGTCGCTCATTGGATGCGAGTCGGATTTGTCCACGGCGTGATGAATACCGATAACATGTCGGTTCTTGGTCTGACCATCGATTATGGGCCGTATGGTTGGCTTGAGTCCTATGATCCCCAATGGACGCCTAATACTACGGATGCCGAACGACGGCGCTATCGCTATGGAAATCAACCCGACATCGCCCTTTGGAATTTCATGCGCTTATGTGAATCGTTTTTTCCACTCATTCAAGATGAGGCGCGACTGCACCGAAGTATTCAGGTCTATAAAGAAACGTTTGAGAAGTCTCATGCCCAAATGACCGCTCAGAAACTCGGTCTTTCTGAGGTTAAATCGAGTGAAAATGAAAAGATCGCTGATGATCTTTTTCAACTCCTTCAATCATCAGAAATCGATTATACCATTTTCTTTAGATCGCTCTGTGATTGGAAAGTCGATAGTCAGCCAGCCGACAGAAGTCCAGACGACCAAAGCCTAGTTGATGGGGACCGAAGTGAGGAGTTTCTTCGACTGGTTTCTGCCGCATTTTACTCGCCCGAGACGCTTGGAGCAGATCTCCGAGGGCAATGGGCTTCTTGGTCAAATAGGTATACCCATCAGATCCGACGAGACGGAATCCTCGACGCCGAGAGAAGTGGCAGGATGAAAGCAGCGAACCCGAAGTATGTTCTAAGGAATTACCTGGCGCAGAATGCAATTACGGCAGCTGATCAGGGAGATTTCTCTGTGATGGAGCGTCTCTTAAGGGTTTTAAAAACCCCCTATGATGATCTTCCTCACGAGGAGGATCTCGCCGCGAGACGCCCCGAGTGGGCTCGTCATGTACCGGGGTGTTCCGCCTTATCTTGCTCGTCTTAGGGGGGCCTGCTGCCGGTTTGCATCTTGAACTCCAGCCGAGTTCGAGTTAAAAGATCAGGCAATGAAAGTCGCAACGATCGCTCTCTATCAGTTCGTCCGTATTGAGAACCTTCCGGAGCTTCGCGCTGAACTTAAGCAGAAGTGTTTAGATTGGGGATTCAAGGGGACGATCCTGATTGCGCCTGAAGGGATCAACTGCTTTCTTTTTGGCCCCTTAGGTGAGCTCGAAGCGTTTAGAGAGTATATCCGGGCTGAACTCAAACTCCCTGTTTTGCCGTCATGGAAGGTGAATTTTTGCACTCACTCACCGTTTAATCGGATGATGGTCAAGATCAAAAAAGAGATCATCCCGATGGGGGATCCTGACATTCGGCCTGAGGAGTTTACAGCCCCTTATCTACCGCCCGCTGAGCTTAAAACTTGGATGGACGAAAAGCGAGATTTTCTTCTCCTCGATACCCGCAATGATTATGAGATTGCCGTCGGCACCTTCGAGGGAGCAAAAGATCTCGGGATTAGTCATTTTCGGGATTTCACTCGGGCTACTCAAGGTCTTCCAGAGTCTGCCAAAGATCAACCCATCGTTACCTTCTGCACTGGCGGCATTCGCTGCGAAAAGGCTGCGGCTCTTTTGGTGAAGCAAGGGTTTAAAAACGTCTATCAACTCGAAGGTGGAATCTTAAAATACTTTGAAGACTGCAAGGATGCTCATTATCAAGGGCAGTGCTTCGTCTTTGACTGGCGCCTTGCCGTGGATGGTAATCTCAATCCTCAGTCCGATCAGTCTCAAGAGCGCCCTCCAGGGACCAAGGGACGGCATCTTTAAGGTACTACGCCCCGCAAGTCCCGGAACGAGAAACTCCCTGAGTGTGGGTGAGCGTCGATTCAGAGGCCGGGTATTCCGTGTTTAGGGGCGTTGAAGATTTAGATCCCACGCCCCGCAAACACGGAATACCCGGCCTCTGAATCGACTGATTCCTTGCAGTCCATGGACTTTTGAATTAAACCCAACCAAAGTCATTGCCCCCAAATAGCAGGATAAGTTCCCAAGTGTGCCTTTCAGGCTGGGCGGAGGCAGTTTTATTGCACTAAAAATTTTATGGAGGCTTCTTTACTCATGTCATCGCAATTTATGACCTATTCTCCGATAGGAATTGGCCTGATTGGGCTCTTTTTCGCATTGATTTTTTACTTCAAGGTGAAGGCCCTCCCCGATGGTAATGAGACGATGAACCGAATTGCTGGTTACATCCGTGAAGGCGCTATGGCGTTTCTCTCGCGTCAGTACAAAGTCTTGGCAATCTACTGCCTCGTCGTTTTCGGGTTGATTTCCTATGCCCTCGGTGTGCCTGCGGGAGCGAGCTTCGTGCTTGGCGCATTTCTGAGTCTTTTGGCGGGCTTTGTGGGGATGAAGGCCGCAACTTACGCTAACGTGAGAACCACTCAGGCTGCCATTTCTGGCAACAAAGCCAACGCTCTCTTGGTCGCCCTCGATGGCGGCGCAGTCATGGGCTTGTCTGTGGCGGGTTTGGGTCTTTTCGGTATGGGCCTCCTCTACATTGTTTTCAATGGAACCCCAGAATTTGGGACCGTCATCCACTCTTTTGCAGTGGGGGCGAGTTCGATTGCTCTTTTTGCTCGAATTGGCGGCGGGATTTATACCAAAGCTGCTGACGTGGGTTCTGACATTGCAGGTAAAGTGATTGAGAATATTCCAGAGGACGACCCACGAAATCCAGGCGTGATCGCCGACAATGTGGGAGATAACGTCGGGGATGTGGCTGGAATGGGTGCGGACATCTATGAGTCGATGATTGCTGCTGTAGTCGCCGCGATGGCGATTGCTCTCACGGGCTCAGAAACGACGATGCCTAATCTTCTCACTTCAACTGGCTTCTTCGATAACCGCATGATGGGCGTGATTTTGCCACTTTTCTTGATGGCGCTCGGATTGGCCGTCAGTATTGTTGGGATCTTGATTACCCGACTTCTTAAAGGTTTAAATCCAGCTTTGGTTTTGCGAAGCGCGCTGATTCTGCCTCCACTTATTTTGGTAGTTGTTTCTGTGTTAGTGATGCCCATGATCAGCGTGACTCAGTCTGTATCGATCGCTTTGGCAGGTGGAGCGATTGGTGGCGCTTTCATTGGTTTGGTTACAGATTATTATACTTCTGCCAGTCCTATTGCCAGGATCGCAGAGAGTTCCAAGACTGGAGCAGGGACTAACCTGATTTACGGCCTAGCTCTCGGTATGGAATCGGTGGCTATTCCGATCTTAGCTGTAGTCGCAATTGCATACTTGTCGAACGAAGTCCTCGGTCTTTATGGGATCGCCATTGCTGCCGTCGGGATGTTAGCAGGCACCGCTGTTGTCATGACGGTGGATGCTTACGGCCCGATCTCAGATAACGCGGGCGGGATTTCTGAAATGTCTGGGCTCGGCAAGAGCGTACGAGACATCACTGACGAGCTTGACTCTGTAGGGAACACCACAGCAGCGATTGGGAAGGGCTTCGCCATTGGCTCGGCCATTCTGACCGTGATCGCTCTTTTCTCTGCATTTAACTCGGAAGTGAATCACGCTCGACAACTAGCAGGTCAACCTGAGTACACTCTGATTTTGACCGACGCTAAGATCTTAATTGGGATTTTGATTGGTTCAATCCTTCCGTTCATGGTCGGCGCTACCACTATGCTTGCCGTAGGTCGAGCAGCGGGAGCGATTGTTGAAGAAATTCGACGTCAGTTCCGAGAGATTCCAGGGTTGATGGAACTCAAAGCTGAGCCAGAACCAACTAAAATCGTAGATATCGCGACGAAAGCCGCGCTTTATCAGATGGTCATTCCAGGTCTCATCGCCGTAGTTGCTCCCCCTGTGGTGGGGTTTGTGATGGGCCCTGCGGCACTCGCGGGTATGCTTGCGGGTTCCTTGGCTGTGGGTGCAACTCTTGCTCTCTTTATGGCTAATGCCGGAGGCGCTTGGGACAATGCCAAAAAGTACATTGAAAAAGGCAAGCTCGGTGCTGGACATCTGAAGGGTTCTGACACTCACAAGGCTGCTGTGATCGGCGATATGGTGGGTGATCCATTCAAAGATACTTCAGGTCCTGGGATTGCGATCTTGATCAAGGTCATGAGCGTGGTATCGCTTCTGATCGCTCCGCTGATCGCAATGCGCTAGTTCGATTTTTTTTCTGTCAATATTTTAGACAGTCATCTAACCCTTGGACTCTTCTTGATGCTTTCGGGCGATAGAAGGGGCCGAGGGTTTTTTTTTATTTTCATAACTATCTGATTTAATTGTGAGAGTTTGAGGCTACCTGTTAGGGCTGATTTGTTACATTTTTGGCATTTATTTTGCTGTTACTCCATTCGATGTAGTTTCCCAATTTGGGAACGTTCAAGTGAGGCGAAGTGGAGTTATGAGTAATAATATCGCTCAAGTTGTAAAATTTTTTAATCTGCGCGCTGCTCTTCTTGCAGCTCTGGCCGTTCCTTTTGTGGGTTGCGGGCAGACGGCGTTTAACGTGCTGGCGACGATCCAGCATCAGCCTAATCCGGGGTACGCAGTGATTCCCCCTAAAGTAGATATTCTTCTTTTTGTCGATGACACTGGATCAATGACGTCCGCTTATTCGACGATTGCGACTCAGGTGCCTCAGTTCTTAAGTCAGCTTCAGTCCCAGAATTGGGACTATCACTTTGCATCCAATCCTCTGACGACTCCACGAAACAAGATTCCTCAGGTCGCGGGATCAATTTACGATAGCAACTCTCCCGGTTGGACTCCTCCTTACCCTGGTGCACCGTATGGTGGAAGTGAAAATATTATTTCGAGTTTTTTTCGTAGTCCGAGCACTTATACTGATTTTTTAACCCAAGCTCAAGTCAACACCAACCTAGGTGGCGCTGAGCCCGGGTTTAGTACCATTCAGTCCACTTTGAATACTTCGATCCAGGGAACTGGTTTTTTACGGCCCGACTCGCTTTTAGTTCTGATCGTCATGGGTAACGGTGATGATACATCGGGCCTGAGTCTATGTGATCGGGGGGATGGATTCATGACTTCGTGCTCGGGTTCTAATCCAACCAATATCAGTACTTATCAGAGGGCGTTTTCGACTGTTCATGTGGGGTCTTCGCCTGCTAATCCAGTAAGATTCTACGCTGTGGAGAATCTTAACGGCACGAGCAGCTGTCTAGGTGATACGGGTCCAGCGATTCAGTCAACTCGCTACTCATTAATGGCGACTGCGCTTGGTGGGCAAAGTTATGATATTTGTAGTCAGTCAATCGGCGCTACTCTCGCGGGAGTAAGTGGTAATCTCACGTCAACTCAGCTTGCCTATCAGACTCGATATTTGATTCTCAGTGGTCCTCCCAATTTGTCCTCAGTTGTCGTGACAAAGTATATCGGTGGAAATACTAATTCATCAAAGAATATTCCTCAGAGCTCTTCGGATGGCTGGACTTATGCGGGCTATATTAATAACCAAGGCGTGAATCAGCTCGTGGGTCCAACCGGCACGACAGCATTTATGAATAATGCAACTGGCTACGCAATTCAGCTCCATGGCTCCGCGATGCTTTCGGGCAACGATACGGCTTCGGTGAAGTTTACGCCCTACGGCGCAGCAAACTCCGAAACTTATTAGCTACTCCGCCACAGCGGCGCCCTCGCCTCTTGGATCAGCAGCGCCGGAGGCTCGACCGTTAGCGAGGAGCTCGACGGCCTGCACTTTGCCTAGGGTCCAAACCTCCTCGAGAGAGTAGCCTAGGCCTTTGAGTGATTGGGTGATTGGACTCGAAAGCCCGTTGCGTTCAAAAAGAAGTGCCTTCGGAACCCATTGCTGATGGAACCGGGGTGCCGCAACGGCGTCTCGGAGAGACATCCCAAATAAAAATCGATTGAGTAACGAGAGATAGACTGACGTAATAATCCGAGGGCCGCCGGCCGCACCAATGGCGATTCTGACCTTCCCTGATTTTTCGCGGAGAATCGTTGGGGTCATTGAACTGAGGGGGCGTTTGCCAGGGCCGACCGCGTTGGCTTCTTTCCCAACTAAACCATAGAGATTGGGTACTCCAGTTTGAATGCTGAAGTCATCCATTTGGTTGTTCATCACGACGCCGGTTCCTGGGGGCGTGAAGCCTGAACCGAAGTTGTCGTTGATGGTGAGGGTCATGGCGACGAGATTTCCTTTGGAGTCGAGTGCCGACAGGTGAGTGGTCTGAGGATGCTTTTCATCTAGATTCGGCTCTTCCTTGGCTAGGCTCGCGTGATCTGGGCGAAAAGATTCCCACTGCCTCTTGAGATACTCAGGGGAGAGGAGGAAGTCAGGGAGTTGAACTGAGTCTGGATCTCCCAAGAAGTGGGCCCGGTCTCTGAACCCGAGAGACATCCCATGGACGATGGCATGAATGGCTTCGGGTGCTTCGAATCCATTTTTGAACCAGCCTGCCGCCTGGGCTCGTTCGGCGTATCCTAAAAGTTGGGAAAGGATGATGCCTCCAGAGGAGGGCGGCGGCATGGAGACGACCTGGAGGCCTTGAAACTCAGAGAGAATGGGCTGTCGATTTTTAGGTTCGTAGGCCTTGAGGTCGGCCTCAGTCATAATCCCGCCCGCCTCACGAAGGCCTTGGACGATGCGCTTGGCCACCCACCCTTCATAAAAGCCCTTCTTACCACGGAGGGAGATTTCCTTCAGTACCCGGGCAAGGTCCTTTTGTTCGATGAGGGTACCCGGTGCGCAAGGCGTTGGGGTTGGGGATCCATGTGGAGTTTTTTGGGGGCAGCCAAAATTTTTGCGGGTCTCTGGGTTCATCGCCTCCCATCGTTGCACCGCTGCGACCTCCTCGTGAGGAGTGAAACGAAACCCCGTCGTAGCGAGGCGGATCGGGTACTTAAGCAGGCTTTGTCGTTTTTTAAATCCCCAAGACTCGATAGCTTGAATCAGTCCAGCCGGAATTCCAGGTACCGCCGAGGCAAGCGCCCCGTCTCTTGATAGCGAGGTCTCCGCTTTTCCATTTCGAATATAGAGGTCATGTGTGGCACCTTGGGGCGCTTTTTCTCGGAAGTCTAAGGTCTTGCAATCAGGTGCTGATTTTGTGCTGGGGGCTGGGCAATAGACCATAAAACCGCCGCCGCCCAGCGCTGCATAATGGGGGCGCGTGACCGCGAGTGCAAAGGCCGTGGCAACTGCTGCGTCCACCGCATTTCCCCCGTGCCGCAGAATTTCCGCTCCCCACTCGGAGGCAATCGGATCATCCGACACGATCATTCCCTTCGTTCCGATGGTGGGTTGAAAACGACTGTCTTCGGAAACTGATTCTGGCCCCCGAAGTTCAGCCCAGCTGGTTTCAGCGAAAAAGGCTATGTAAGAGTGAATTATCAAGATCGCAGAGATTAATATGACAAAAGGGGTACGCATATTCATTTTTTAAAGTTGATTCAAAAGCACATCAATTTCTAGTCTAATTTTAGCATTATATTTTTCATTCCTTAGCTTAACTTGACGCGTCAAGCTTGCCGATTGGAATTCCTCGGTCTAAAATAAAATCATATGGAAAATACCAGCAAAATTCTATTCCGGGATGATTCGCCCCAGTGGTACGTAGCGGTTGGAAAAAAAGGGGTAGGACCCATGTCCACCGCTGAGCTATATGAAAAAATTAATCGTGGGCATCTGAACTGGGTCGATTTTGGCTGGCGAAAGGGACAGACCACCTGGCAAAGGCTTTGTGATCTGGAAGACCTTAAAACTCTAATGCCCTCACGACCTGCGAAGGATTTGCAGCGCAAAGTGGAAAAGTCAGTTGAAGCTCAGGCTCCCGAGCGAGTGGTGACTCGGAGTGGGTCGCGATCTGGAGCTCAGGCTACGCCCCCATCTCATCCGAGCGCTGAGCCTAGGATTTGGTTTCTGCATTACAATTCCTCGCAGTACGGTCCGTTTACGCAAGGGGAGGTCCAGCGGGCGATTGAAATCGGAAAGATCAACTTAAGTGTACATGTCTGGTCGCACGGTATGCCAGGCTGGGAGAAGCTCGAGCAGGTTCCGGCCTTCCAAAAATCTGGAGTAGAGTCCCCTCGGCCCCCCGCCTCAGCGGCACCCGCAAAACTCCGAGCCCGCTCTGAAAAAAGAGAGACCCCTCGTCGACCCATGGTTGCTCAAGTTCTTATGTCTGATGAACAGACTGTGATAGTTGGGATCTGTCGTGATATTAGTGTAGGAGGATTGCAGGTGCTCACCGATCGAGCTCCAGCACCGGTTGGATCCAAATTGAAAATGAATATTAGTCCTTCGGGCGATGGATCGGGAAAAGGGTTTCAACCTTTCGTAGCAGAAGGCACTGTGGTTCGGATTTTGGAGGATGAGCGTGGTTTTAGCTTCAGATTTAGTAGACTCTCAGACGGTGCAAAAAGATCAGTCGAAGACTACCTCGAATCAGCCGAGTGAGGAGCAACGGATTTATCAAGGAGCGGTGCAGCCAAAAAGTTTTCCCGGACTTCCCCCCGGATGGACCTCTGAATGGGAGACCTTTCCGAGTTCTGATGGCAGACTGCAACTTTATGCAGTGAGTCATAAAGTTGCTGGAAGCCTTGGCTTATCTGATGGCCTACGTTCCAGCTCTTCCACCGAAACCGCTGTTCCTCGAGTGTTGGTTATTTTTCACGGTATGGGTGAGCACGGTGGACGGTATCTGCACTTTCCGCATTATCTGCAGTCCCAAGTGAGTGCCGTTTATTGTTTGGATCATCGGGGCCATGGACGCTCGGAGGGGCTTCGTGGGCATGTGGACCGCTTCAGTCTTTTCGCTGAAGATGCTGCGCTAGCAATTCGCCGACTGGATGAGGCCCTACAGAGACGATTTGGAGGTCCGGTCGATATCCACCTTTTCGCTCATAGTATGGGTGGCTTGATTGCGCTTCGGACTATGATCCAATTCGAAAATCTCCCGCTTCGATCCGTCACATTATCTGCGCCTCTCTTAGGAATTGCAGTCAAAGTGCCCAGGCTGAAAAGGGCTGCGGGGGTTTTGCTCTCCAAAGTCTGGGGCTCTTTGCAAATGGCTTCTGAGGTGGATGCTCAGATTTTATCTCACGATCAGGACGTTGTAGCGGCTTATCGGGGAGACCGGTTGGTTCATAAGAAAATTACGCCTAGCTTATTCATCACGATGGAAGCAGCTATGGCAGATACGCTTAAGCAGGTTTCAAGTTTGAATTATCCGGTGCAGTTTCTGCTCCCGATGGATGATCAGTTGGTGGATTCGGAAGTCAGTCTAAAATTCTATTCTCGACTGAATATGCCTGATAAAGATCTCAAGACTTATCCTGGTTTTTTCCATGAATCCCATAACGAGATCGGTAAAGAGCAAGTCTTCGAAAATCTTCTGTCCTGGATGAAGCTCCATCAAAGAACAGAGTCTTGAGCTTCGCTGTCGGGCAATCTCTCCGGATAATCGACCGTGTAATGTAAGCCGCGGCTCTCTTTGCGAAGTAGGGCGCACTGGACGATGAGTTCCGATACGGTGAGGATATTTCTGAGTTCAATCAGATCCTTGCTTAAAATAAATTCCCAATAGTGGGAGTTGATTTCCGCTTTGAGGAGGGTCAGTCGTCGGAGCGCCCGCTCGAGTCTGCGGTTACTTCGAACAATTCCGACATAATTCCACATGAGCGTTCGAATCTCATGCCAATTGGCGGCGATATCGATCTGCTCCTCGATTTCCACTGCGTGGCCAGTATCCCACTCTGGTAGGGGGAGGTGAGGAACTGACTCGGTAATTGAAGGTAAGGGGTGGTTCAGCGTGAGGGACGCATGTTGAACGGCTCGGTGGGAAAAAACAACCGCCTCGAGCAGCGAGTTGCTGGCTAAGCGATTGGCCCCGTGCAGCCCAGTGCAGGCAACTTCCCCAACGGCGTAGAGAGCGTCGATGGTAGTTTGGGCGTTTTCGTCGACCAAAACACCTCCGCAGGTGTAGTGTGCAGCCGGTACTACGGGAATGGGTTCTTGTGTGATATTCACTCCGTTTTTTAAACAAGTCGCATCGATGTGGGGAAATTTTCTTCGGAGCTCCTGGGCCGGGATCTTCGAACAATCCAACCAGACATGCTTGTCGCCGGATTTCTTCATCTCTATGTCGATCGCTCGTGCTACGATATCTCGCGGAGCCAATGAGCCCATCGGATGATGATGCTTCATGAATTCTAATCCTGCTAAATTCTTGAGCACTGCTCCCTCGCCTCGAAGGGCCTCAGAAATCAGGAACGTCCGAGCGCCCGGATGATAAAGGCACGTCGGGTGAAATTGCATAAACTCAAGATTTGCCACTCGTGCACCTGCTCGGTGAGCTAGGGCGATCCCATCGCCCGTAGACGTGTCTGGGTTCGAGGTGTAGAGATAAACTTTTCCGGCACCGCCCGTGGCGAGCAGGGTGATTTGGGCAGAGATCGTTTTCATCTGGTTTCTGCCGATGTCGAGCAGGTAGGCTCCGAGACAGCGCTCGGGCTTTTTCCAGCGTTTTAAACTTTTTCCTTCGGTAATTAGATCAACCGCAATGTGGTCGTCGAGGACTTGGATCCTGGGATGTTTTTTAATCTGTGCTAGAAGTGCTTTTTCGATCGCCCAGCCCGTTAAATCATCCGCATGAAGAATTCTCCGTTGCCCGTGGCCTCCTTCTTGATGGAGGTCAAACGCATCGACTGGGTCTCCTGGCGGCTGGGTCGGGTGAGCCTCTGCTTTTGTGAACTCCACGCCGAGTTCGATGAGTTCTTTTACTCGAGCTGGGCCTTCCTTCACGCAGATGTCCACAATTTTGGGATGGCAGAGTCCAGCGCCTGCGATCATCGTGTCAGATATGTGCTGCTCGAAACTGTCCTCTTTAGACCAGACAGATGCGATTCCTCCTTGGGCGTATCGAGTGGCTCCCTCAGCGGGATCGGACTTGCAAGCGACAATGACCTGATATTTTTCTGCAAACTTCAAGGCTGCACTCAGTCCTGCAATCCCGGTTCCTAAAATTAAAACTTGGGTCTTTGAGTTCTGAGAGTTCTGTTTCATAAAGCTCCATTGCCTGGGGTTGGCTAGCTCCCATTTTTCTTGCAAGCCGTCAGAATGAGTTCCATGATAATCAAAGTTGGCCTGACCGCTATATCATGGGTGAGGTAGGGAGTCACGTAGGGTCAGTTTTTGGAGAAAAGGGAATTGAAAGACCAAGCGGGAAAACAGTCAAAAGATCAGTCTCAAAATCAGTTCGAAGTACGGTTGGACGGGGTCCATAAGAGTTTTCAGGAGGGACAAGCCCGTGAGCACGTACTGAGGGGAGTTTCTTTTGATTTTCCACGCGAAAAACTAACTTATATTCTAGGCTCCTCTGGAGCCGGTAAGTCGGTGTTGATTAAGCATATTTTGGGTCTGCTTCGGCCCGATCAGGGTGAAGTGTGGGTCTCGGGTCAAAATGTGAATCAGCTCAGCCGTAAAGAGCTGACGCAGTTCAGGTTACGATTTGGGATGCTTTTTCAAAATTCAGCTCTTTTTGACGATATGACCGTATTTGAGAACGTTGCTTTTCCTCTTCTTGAGCATACGTCGATGTCCCATGCAGAAATTCAAGTATCCGTTCATCGCACGCTATCTCTCCTCGGGATGAAGGACGGATACAATAAGTTTCCAAGCGAGTTGTCTGGCGGGATGAGGAAGCGCGTCGGTCTTGCTCGGGCCATCATTCGCGAGCCTTCGATTTTGCTTTACGATGAGCCTACCACTGGGCTGGATCCTGTTACTCGCAGGACAGTGGATGAGTTGATTGAAACCTTGAAACGAGAGTTACGGCTGACTTCAATTGTGATTAGTCATGATATTCCCTCCGCACTTCTTTTAGCAGATCACATTGCGTTCCTCGATCGAGGGCGGATCATTTTCTCCGGTACTCCCGAGGAGTTTCGTGTCAGTGAAAATTCTGTGATCCGAAGCTTTGTGGATGCCGAGCGAAGGTTCTTAAATGTTTTTCGCTCTGAAAGGTCAGAATGAGTCAAAAGTGGTTGGTTCGCACCCACTCGAATCAAATTTTGGGGCCCTTCCCGAAAGAAGACCTTCAGGAAATGGTTCGATCCAGAAGTTTATCCCTGCAGGATGAAGTCTGCGAGTCCGTCGGCTTCTGGATTCCTCTTCATCGACGCGACGAGCTTTTAGAAAATCTAGGGGTGACTTATCCGAGAGATCTTGATCCAGGGCAGGATATTGGAGAAGATACTGGAATTCTTGATTTTACCCAGGATGAAGAAGTAACTGAGCCAGCTGTGGAAGGACGGGCTCAGCCAGACGAGGATCAGACTACTGGAGTTATTACGTTTAATCAGTTTAAAAAAACACATGCTCCTCAGTCTCTTGCCGAAAAGCAGATTAGGTCTGGAGTGCTCAGAACGGCAGGACTTCCGGGCGTGTCGGAGGTAAAAGGAGAACGGTTGTTTCACCGCCGTTCAGCAGGATTTTGGCTAGGAATTAGATGGGTGAAATATCTTCTCATTCCTGGTCTCCTGATTTATTTTTTACTGCTAATCGAAAGGGTTCTTGGTTCGAAGTAGTAGATATCGCTGAGCGTCTCCTGAAATGGAGTGAGTCCAGTCTGAGCGCAAGGTGATTTTCCATTTAGAATATCAAGGATTTGCTGTTTACGGTAATGAAGCTCTGATTTCCAAACGGGGTGGTCCACTTCTACCCAAAGAACTCCTTCTTGGACGCGAACGGCGCGAGAGTGCTTTGCGATATTTTCACCTACAGCAATTTGCCATCGGCCCAAAGCTTCTGCCTCCGAAACCCGCTGAGAAAATTTTGGGTATTTTTTCTGAGCTTTTTTAATAATATCTAGAAGGCTATGAAAATTCCCAAAAACCATGGTATCAGTTTTACCCTATTATTCTATGTTGTGGAAAAATAAGGCGAGTTTTTTAATTTCCTATCTGCTTGTCATCCTGGTTTTGGCCGCAGGAACCGTGAGTTGTGGTTATGCATTTCAAACTTCTCATAATCCTTATTCAGATGAGGGTCTGAACACCTTATATATTCAGCACTTAGCCAACGCTACGCCGCAGCCTGGCGTAGAGGATCTGGTCTACAATAGCCTCACTCGGGCGCTCTTGGCCCGAGGACGATGGAAGCTCGTGGCGAGCGAGTCGGCTGCGGATGTTGTTTTGGGCGGAACCGTCTCGGCCGCTGCCTATTCAGTGGCTAACCTTCAGCAAGTGCAAAGCCTGCTTCCAGCGCTGGGGCAATTGTTTTCGACGAGTTCAGCCAATATTCCCGCCATTGCCGTGGCTCAGAGTTATTCGGCGGTACTGGGTTATGACCTGGTGCTCAAACGCAGCAGGTCTAAGCCTGGACAAAGTCCAGTTCTTTGGACTCATGGTTTTTCTAAGGGAAAGCAATTCCCCTCAGCCAATCAGCTTGATGTGCCTGGGACGACTGCTCCATTGATCAATCAAAGTGAATTTGAGCGGGCCTTGACGGAATTGTCTGGACTGATTGCAACGGATGCAGAAGAGTCCATGTTTTCACGGTTTTGATAAATCCATTTAATTCGAGCGAAATCAGTTATGCCAAAATTTGAACTCAAAGCCATTCAAACCGAGTTAGATCAGGGACTTCTTCGTCCTTTTTATTGGATTTGGGGTCCTGAGCTTTTTAAAGGGCGCGAGCTTTTGAAGAAAATTCGGAAGGTCGTCAACTCGAGCTGGGGCGAGGAGAATTTAGACGGATCTGAGGTCGATGGTGCGGCGATCTCAGATGCGGCAAAAAGCCTTTTTCTCGGTGGGGGAATTAAATTAGTGGTGGTGCGAGATGCTCATCACATTAAAAACCCAGAGGCCTTGTCCGAGCTTTTTGGGCCCCCTGTGCCGCAGTCAGACGTGTCGAGCGTATGCGTCTGTTTGGCTAAAGACCTCGATGCGAGAAAGAAGTTCTCAAAGCTCTTGATTGAGCAGGCTGCGGTGATCTCATGTGAGGGCGTGACCGAGGATGAGAGAGAATCGTGGATTCTTTTTTTGGCCAAACGTCAGGGAGTTCAGGTTGCTCCTCCTTTAGTCAGTCGCTTAGCCTGTTTAGATCCGTGGTCTTTGGATCGGATCGCTCAAGAGTTGGAGAAGCTTGCTCTCTCGGGTTCCGAGTCAGATGCAGTTGTGAAGGCATCTCGAGCGGCTTGGGATTCAGATGAGTGGATCGAAAATTTTTTTTCAAGGGATCGAGCAGCGGCTCTGAGTCAGGTGGATGTGCTGGCAGAAAATGTAGACCAAGCGCTTCCCCTTTTGGGCCTCTTGAGTTGGAATGCTAAGCAGCTTGCGGGTATTTTGTCTGATTTAGAGTATCGCACCCATGCGTTCAAGGCTCATCCGCTTCAGGTGAATCGCCTCAAACGCTGGAGTCGTCAGTGGAAGCTCGCTGAGGTGATTGAGCTGCAGCGGGAGCTTTTTCAACTGGATTTGAATTTTAAGCAGACGCCCCTTTTGCCGCTAGGGCTCTGGACTTCATTGGTTTGTCGATTTTGCGCGGGGTGACGTAAGAAAGAAATTTGAAGTTGCGCTTGGAGCGTACGACCTCAATCTTGATCGGCCCAAAGCACAACTTCAAATGTTCATAATGGAGTGAGTCTTACTTCTGAGCAGGGAGAGCAGCAGGCATGTTCTTTTTTACGAACAAAGTTAGCCGACTGATTTTACGAGCGGCTCGTGCTTTTGGAATGGCACCCTTGCTAGCAGCTTTGCTAAGTGCACGAACAGCGCTAAGGTAAGCGGTTTTGAGTTGTGCTTGATCTTTTTTCTTGATCGCGTCGATTGCACCTCTGAGTGCTGTACGGGTTGCACTCCGGGTGACTTGGTTTCTCGATTGTCGAGTGAGAGCTTGCTTTGCGCGTTTGGTCGCGGTTTTTGTATTAGCCATGTGGCTTTCCTTTCATCACCGGAAATCAATTCATTGAGTTGGATTGGATTGAGGCTGTTATCAGCCATCGGACCGGTTCGCTCAGCTTTATACCGGAGAGGCAATAAGGTTTCAATAGGTTTTTCGCGCTCCGTTTCTCGGCTCCTATTCTGAGTTTTGGCTTCCTTTTTGCTAAGGGAGGTGGGTCTGTTTCAGACTGAAGGGTCAGGAGATCGTGAGGAGATGACGAGGAGTGGTGATGCCGAGCGGTGATGCTGAGTGGTTAGTGACTGACCCGCAGGGTGCCTTTGCTATGGGGACTGCATCGGGAATTCGCACACGCAGGTATCACGGATTTTACAACGGCATTGCAGGGCGCAGTCAGACCGCTTATCTCGTTGATCTTGAGTTTGAGTGTCAAGGAGTCTCTCTTTGGCCACACCTCTATTTGAGTCCACAAGGGCCTCTGCAAAATCCGGAGCCAGAAAACATCGGTATTCGACCTATTTTTCAAGATTCGCCCTCGGGACCCTCTTGGACGTGGACCCTTCAATCGGGTCAGCTCACTTTTAGGGTCGTGCCCATGCAGCCTGCGGGGATCTCAGTTCGATGGGAGTGGGCCACGACGACGCAATCGGTTGCTCTGCTGAAAGTGCGTGGATTTTGGGCGATGCGTGACTTGCATGGTTTGGGTGGTGTGGCTTGGTCGTGGAAGAGCTTGGATTTGCAAGGGACTTGTCAAGGCACTCTTGCGAGCCTGGGCGATACCAAAGAGGGCTTTTGTCTATTTCAAGGAAACTGGGAATGGTCGGATGATCCGCTGTGGTACGAGAATTTTTATTACTCCGAGGAAGTTGAACGTGGGTATTCTGGCCAAGAAAATCTCTATTCGGCCGGATTTTTACAGATCCACCTAAAGTCTGGCGAGTCCTGTAGCTGGGTGAACTCGTTGGATCCGGGGGTTTTTGATCTTTGTCAGGGTGCTCAAGTTGATCTTCGCCCTCGATCTCGTTTATTCGATTTTATCCTTCAATCTCCGGCAGGGGTGGTAGCTGGATTTCCTTGGTTTGGAGAGTGGGGACGCGACACGTTCGTGACTCTTCCGGGAATAGCTGCGGCCTGGGTGGAGCTGGAGGCAGCGTCCGGAGAGTTCAAAAACTCGGTCCCTTGGATCGGCGAGCTGATGGAGCGCTGGGGAGGGTGGATTAAATCAGTGGGAAGTCTCCCGAATGTTTTAGAGCAAGAGGGTAAAGCTCAGTGGGACTCTTGCGACGCCACTTTGTGGTGGTGCCATGCGCTGGCAGCTCTCTGGAGCTATACGCTCGTGTTTCCAAAATTTTATCCTTTATTCCGGCTCGAGTTTAAGCCCTTGCTAGAAGCGGCCATTCAATCTATCCGAACTGGGCGCCACCCCTTTTTGAGAGTCTTGGACAGCGGGTTGATCGAAGTGACTGGTGCAGCTAAAAATGGCCACACCACTTGGATGGATGCTCGCATCAATGCTCAGGCAGTGACGCCCCGGCTAGGGCTTTTGCCCGAGATCAATGCACTTTGGTTTCAAGCCCTCGTTCTGAATGATATTTGGGGACAGCAAGGATTTACGTTCGATATCGCAAGCCTCGGCAAACGCGTACTGGCTTGCCGCGAGGATTCTAGGCCGAATTTCGTTTTCATGCACAGCATTCCGCTGGCCCCGAGTTTTGTCTTGTCGAGTTTAGGGTGGGAAGGAGGGGAAGTGCTCGAGTCTGATCTGACTCTGTTAGGGGATCTGTTTTGGACACCTGTGGGTTTGAGAACGCTCTCGCCACAAAATCCTTCCTATCGGCCCCGTTATAAAGGCCATCCCACTGAGCGCGATGCAGCCTACCACCAGGGACCGGTCTGGCCCTGGCTAGGAGGACAGTTCATGGTAGCTTGCGATCGCCTCAGTCGGACTCGGAGTTCAAAGCACGCGGGTGCCATGGCCGTAGCTCCTGCGGTTTTGAGGGCCAAAACACTACCCCCGACTGTGCTCAAGCAAATGCCAATATTAGGCCATATTTCAGAGCTTTTTGATAGTTTACCTCCTTTTGTTGCGCGTGGTGCGCCGGCTCAAGCCTGGAGCTTGGCGTGCTTTGAGGAGGCTCAGGCTAGACGCCGTTGGAGCGTGGATCAGAAAATGAGTGAGGTCTTGGCGCAGGACAAGGCAAGAGGGAGTATCGGTTGAGGTTCGGAAGAAATATTCGTGTATTAATGTTGGGTTGGGAATATCCTCCGCGCTTTGCGGGAGGATTGGGAAAGGCTTGTCAGGGCCTCTCTCAGGCGCTCGCTCGTTCGGGTGTTCAAGTTTTTTTTGTTTTGCCTACTTTTCCTGAGCGACTCTCTGAGACTCACTTGGAGGTTGTGGGAGCACGAGAGTGTCTCCTGGAAGCTGGTTGGAACTTAGATGAGGTCTCGCCCTATCGGGTTGATGAAGGAGTTTCAGAGAAGGGAGCTGGTCTGGTTCGTTTACAGTCCGAGGCTAAACTATTTCCTTATGGCCAACATCCTGAAGGACCGATGTCTCAAAACTTGCGTGACGCAATCGACCGCATGTCCTCTGGGGAGCCTATTTTAGGAATTTCCGGCGAGGTTGGAAATTCTTTTTCTCAGGACTTTAAACTCCCTCAGATTAAGCCCTTTGGACAAAGATTGGAGAGCCAGCGAATTCAAAAAGAGATCTCGACGCCCGCCTCTGAAATTTACGGTAAAAATCTCTGGTCTGAGATTGACCGCTTTTGTGCGACTGTGAGGCACCTCGCCGAAGCCCATGAGGTAGATTTGGTCCATGCTCATGATTGGATGACTTTTCCCGCTGCATTTGAGTTTCAGAGAGCCACAGGAGTGCCTGTGTTTTTGCACGTTCATGCGACTGAATATGATCGAAGTGGCGAGAACCTGAATCATGAGGTGTTTCGGATTGAGCGAGAGGGGTTTCGAAAGGCGAACCATATTTTTGCTGTGAGCCGGTATACAGCTGGAATGATTGAACGCCTCTATGGAATTCCAAAGAACAAAATTAGTGTCGTTTATAACGCTCCCGAAGAAGGTTCGAAACTTCCATTATTCTCTGCTGATTTTGAGCGCAAACCGCAGGTTGTTTTTTTGGGGCGTCTGACTTTTCAAAAAGGGCCTGATCACTTTTTGAGAGCGGCGGCCTTGGTCTGTGAAGCCAACCGAGAAGCTCAGTTCGTCTTCTGCGGTACGGGTGATCTGCTGGATCAGCTGCGAGCTCAGGCTCATCGACTGGGGATCGAGGATCGGGTGCATTTTGCTGGCTTCATGAATCCTACTGAGGTGGATGAGATCCTCCTTCATTCCCGAGTACTCGTGATGCCGAGTGTTTCTGAACCCTTTGGTCTTGTGGCGTTAGAAGCAATTCGATGCGGAATCCCAGTGATTCTTTCCAAACAATCCGGTGTCAGAGAGGTTCTCAACCGGGCCCTCCAAGTTGACTTCTGGGATCATGAAAAATTGGCAGATCAAATTTTGGCGGCTCTGAGACTCAAGGGTCTCTCTCAGCAATTAGTCGACGAAGGGATGGGACAGCTCCGTCAACTAAGTTGGAATAATTCAGCTAGTCAGGTGATCGCTGGTTATCGCCAAAGCTTAGAAAAAATTAATCATATGTCTGATCATATATCTGATCATTTTTCTGAATGACGGGAGAGTTTTATGGCCCTGGACCTCTGTTTTTATTTTCAAGTTCATCAGCCCTGGAGGCTTCGACACTATCGTTTTCTTGAAGTAGGTAAAAATCACCAATATTTTGATCAGGAAAAGAACGCCTCGATCCTTCGAAAAGTCGCGAACCAGTGCTACCTGCCCATGAACGACCTCTTGTATCAGTTGATTCAAGAGCATGAGGGCCGATTCAAATTTGCCTTTTCTATTACGCTCACAGTGCTTCAGCAAATGGAAGCTTACGCTCCTGAAGTCGTCGTTTCCTTTAAGAGGCTTTTTGATACAGGGTGTGTCGAGCTTCTGTCGGAGACCTCGCATCATTCCTTGGCATCGCTCTATAGCGAATCCGAGTTTCAAGAGCAGATCGAACTCCACCGTCGAGAGATGACGCGTGCCTTTATCTCTCCTTCGCCCGTGTTCAGAAATACGGAGTTAATCTCGAGCAACGCCATAGCTAAGAAGGTGGCGTCGCTCGGTTTTCAAGGAATGCTCATGGAGGGGGCAGATCACATTTTGAGGTGGCGAAGTTCGAGCTTTAAGTATTCGATGTCAAGCGCTCCAGAGCTCGTTGCTTTGTTAAAAAATTATAAATTGAGTGATGATATTGCTTTTAGGTTCTCGGATCGAGGTTGGTCGCAGTGGCCGCTGACTGCTGAGAAATATGCGAACTGGATCAGAATGATCGATTTGGAAAATCCGGTAGCAGCTCGAGGCGGCACTCCGTTTTTAGGTCTTTTTATGGACTATGAGACTTTTGGTGAGCATCAGTGGGCCAGTACAGGAATTTTTGATTTTATGCGAGCCTTACCTGAGCAGCTCTCACGGATCGAAGGGCTGCGCTGGGTTACGCCGTTCGAGGCCGTACAGGCAGCTAAGAAAGAGGGGATACCAGACCTGGCCATACTCGACGCGCCTGATCCATTTTCTTGGGCCGATGTCGAGAGAGATCTGTCTGCTTGGCAGGGTAATCCGATTCAGGATGCAGCGCTGCGAGCCGCGTACCGGATTGAGGATGCGGTAAAAAAGAAAGCTGCCCGAATGGAACTTGAAGACGGACAAGAGTTAATTGAGACTTGGCGTAAACTCCTCACAAGCGATCACTTCTACTACATGTGTACCAAGTATTTTGCTGATGGAGACGTGCACAAGTATTTTAATCCGTACGACAGCCCCTACGATGCACATATCTTGTATATGAATGTGATGGCCGATTTGGCTTTGCGCTGCGATGCTCGTGAGCTGGGCATTGCGTAATGTTGATCCTGGGCGCGATCCTCTCAGAGGGAGCACGATTTCATGTCTTGGGAGCAAAGGCCCGTAGCAGAAATTCAGATGGGAAACGGGACGTTGCTCGTTACTTTCGACGCGTGCGGGGAGATTGAACAGTTATTTTCTCCTCAAATTGATGCCTTGCAGGCTCGCATCGGCGCTTATCAGACAGCCGTGGTGGTCCCGGTGGGTCCTGAGAATCATGCTGGAGCGCCCGAGGTCATTGCGATTCATTCTGGAAATTTTGATATTCGCCTGCAATTGAGTCCAGGCTCCCAGGTTCTTGCGGTGGAATACTATCACCGAAGTCGTCCGCTGAAGATGACTCGCCGTCTTGCGATCCATCCCACTGAACCTATCCTCCTGGATCAGTGGAAAATCATGGACGAGCGTGCCGGTCTGCTTCATCAGTCGATTCCTTGGATGGGCTATACGACCTCAGCTCATTGCTCATTGTATCATCCTGTTTTTAACGGGATTGTGCATCATCGCGGTCGACGATGGGTGGGGATTATTGGTCGCAGTAAAACCCAGTGGGAGCGGGTGGGGCACTTAGCTGATTCAGAGCGCTATCGCCTTTGGGCGGGTGAAAAAATCAGCATACCCTTCCATGGGGGGGATCTCTGGGGGTTTCCATCGGGACCAGTTCAGTGCGGCTGGGATCATGTGGTTCAAGGTTGCGGGACTTGGGGGGCTTTTGCGCTCGGGCCTGAAGAGAGTATTGAATTTTTAGTGATTTGTGCGGAAAGTGAAGTTCATCTCGGGCGCCTGATTACCTCTCTCAAACACTTGCCCACGCGACGTTATTTTCAGATGGTCGAGGGTATGGTGCAAAGGCGCTATCAACCTGCAATTCCGATTTTGAATCGGATCAAGAATGATCAGGTCCGATTTTTTTGCGAGCGCTCCATCGATGTTCTGCACGCCCTGCAGGACGGCAAGACCGGAGCCCTGCTCGCAGCAGCGGAGGTCGATCCTCACTCTCGCCTTTCAGGAGGGTATGGTTACAGCTGGCCCCGAGATGGAGCCTACCTCGCTTCTGCATTGGGTGCTTTTGGTTTTCGAGATCGAGTGGAGCACTACTTTCGTTTCCTCGCTGAGACACAAGATGTGTCGGGCGCTTGGTGGCAGCGGTATCTGGCCACCGGCCATGCTGGGCCGAGTTGGGGACGGATTCAGATTGATGAGCCAGCGACGGTGTTGAGTGCTGCTTATTTGCATTTTAGGAGAACCCGGGATTATCTCTGGCTTGAAAATTTTTGGCCTACGTTAGAAAAAGGCCTTCGATTCCTTGAAGAGTTTCACTCGACCCCAGACGGTATGGGTCAACCCTCTCACGATCTTTGGGAGGAGCGTATGGGAATTCATGCTTATTCACTGGGTGCGGTTGCCTCGGCTTTTCTTACAGGGGCATTTCTGGCAGGTGAGCTCATGGAAACCCAAGCCCAAGTGCGTTATCACGAATTGGGTAAAAAAATATCAGCCCTCATTCTTGATCGATTTGTCCCTGACGAGGGGCCTATTCAACGATCTTTTATATCTAATCAGTATTGGGATCAGGCGGTAGACGTCTCGCTCTTGGGCCTGATCCGACCCTTTGGGGTGATCCGGCCCGATCACCCCACAGCCCGTCGACTCGTAGAGCTCGTTCGTTCCCGGTTGTGGTGTAAATCCGTCGGCGGCGTCCTGCGCTACGAGGGCGACAACTACCGAGGCGGCAACCCTTGGATTCTCACGACCCTTTGGCTCGGTTATGTCGAGATGACCCTCGGTAACTGGAGCGAGGCGCGCGAGGCCTTTCAGTGGGCCATGTCTAAGGCGACCTCACTGGGATTGTTTCCGGAGCAGGTCCATAAGGACTCCGGAAAACCTTTTTGGGTCATCCCTCTGGGCTGGTCCCACGCCATGTTTCTTATTTTTGTTGAGGAGGCAATCCGGCGTAAATGCGAATCCCAGATTTGGGACGGTGGGGATGGACGTTAAGTCGACTGTGCCTTTTTCAAACGTCTGACATATTCCTCTACGCCTGCTTCCAGACTGCGGAGGGGGCGGGAGTATCCCTGTGCAATGAATCGCTGCATTTTTGCTTCGGTAAAGTACTGGTACTTTTCGCGGAGAATTTCAGGGGTATCGATAAATTCTATTTTCTCCGGTCGGCCCAGGGCAGAAAAAACCGCACGCACGAGATCGAGAAAGGTACGCGCCTCTCCGGTACCGAGGTTGTAAATTCCCCGCTGAATGGGCTTCTTCGCGGCAAAGTGCAAGGCCTCGACGACATCCTCGACTGCGATAAAGTCTCGCTTTTGATGACCGTCCGCGATTCCGGCCTTGTGGCTTTTGAAAAGAGTTACCCGGCCTGAGGCTTGGATTTGGTCATAGGCATGGAGGACAACGCTCGACATAAAGTCTTTATGACGCTCTCCGAAGCCATAGACGTTAAAAAATTTAAATCCCGACCAGAGGGGAGGGTGATTCCCCAGGCGTTCCTGATCCAGTGCCCAGCAATCAAATTTTTGCTTCGAGTCGCCATAGGCATTCAGAGGGAGGAGCTGGGGAATGAGTCCCTCGTCATCGTCGTAACCGAGCTTCCCGTCCCCGTAAGTGGCAGCGCTGCTTGCATAGAGCAAAGGAATCGAGTGTCGAGTAGCGCACTCCCAAAGGCGCTGGGAGTATAAAAGGTTAAAAAAGTTGAGTTGATCGAGGTTAGTTTCACGGGTATCGGTGATAGCCCCTAGGTGGATGATCGCTCCGATTTGAGGGGTGTGGGTTTCGAGCCAGTCCCAGAGGTTTTCTCTCCCGACGATCAGACCATAGTCGATTTGATCATGTTCAGGGCGACTGCTGAATAGGGGCGTCTCATCGACCGAAATGACGGGAATTTTTTGTCGATTACAAGATTCAACGAATCTTGCACCAATAAAGCCGGCGGCACCTGTGACAAGGTAGGGATAGGGTCTAGGTGAATTCATAGCTTCAGTATCCATGTCTGAGTCAGCTTTTCAATGAAAACGGCGAAAAATTAGTTTTGTAGTCAAAATAGTCCTCATTTTCAACCTTCTTGAGAAAGTGGACGACGCGGTAAGTTAAGGGGGTCATAGCAATCTCCCAGGTTACTTTGAAAAGGTAGCTGGCCGTGAGGACCTGGATGAGGAGTCGGTCGGGCCATAATCCATAAAAAGCGACAGGGTAAAAAAGGACGGAGTCGATGGCTTCTCCGATCACAGTGGAGCCGACGATCCTTGTCCAGAGCCACTTTCCATCGGTGAAGATCTTGAGTTTGGCCATAACAAACGAATTGGCGAATTCGCCCACAAAATAAGCGAAAAGTGAGGCGATGACGAGGCGGGGTGTCTGTCCAAAAATTAGGGTGAGCTCTCGTTGTCGGTCCCAGGTGGGCGCAGGTGGAAGGAGAATGATCAACCAAGAAAATGCGCTGGCAAAACCGAGCGCGATGAACCCCGCCCAAACCACTTTACGAGAGCGCTGGTAGCCGTAGACTTCAGTGAGAATGTCGCCAAAAAGGTACGTAATAGGAAAAAAAATCAGGGTTCCGCCAAAGTTGATTCCAAAGAGAGAGCAAACCTTGGAGGCTCCAATGAGATTGGAGCAAAGGAGAAGGACGACGAAGGCGACCATAATGAGATCCAGGTACAGAAAGTGCTTTTTGTGAGAAGACTCTGCTCGGGTATTCATTTCATCTCCATTCAATTGAGTTCATACGGTATCATAAACTAAAAGGAAGCGAAGCTCGCCCTTTTTGTGATAGAAGCCAACCTAAAAAAGTCAGGTGAAGGTGGATCATGCCATTTCTTAACTGGGGCGATAGCCCCGTCGTATTGCAAGCGGTTCAGAAAACGGACCGAGAAACTCAGTTGATTCTCGGCTTGAGTGAGATTCTCGTGAGGGAGTTGGCCCAGGAGTTGACCGAAATCTACGCTGCTTCGGGGATATCGTATGGCAAGGAGCTTCGATGGGTGTTGCCACAAAGCTGGGTAGTTTTTTGGAAAACAAGAATCGATGGCGCCCGCCTCCTTTTAGCTCATCCACAGAAAGATGAGTGGGTTGGAACCATGGCTCTTGCACCCGACTGGAGCAGCCGATGGGTGGAATCGCTACAGAACCTGAGACCCGGGCAGTCCGTGGTTCTGAGTCAGATGGGTGGTGTTCACTCCGTGAGTAATTTTGATCTGGTGGTGCGTCTAGATCCAAGTCTTTAAGGCCGTTAAGCGAGGATTTCATTCATGCAGCGAACCGTATTCTCTCAGCGCTATTTTGCAATTCCAGATTTCGTTATTTTATTGGTGATCGCCACAGCCATCTACGGAGTCGTGTCGATTGCCCACGAGTGGCGAACTGAATTTCATCCTATTACCCAGATTGATCTTTCCGTTCGAGCGTTACCGTATTACACGATGCTTTCGGCTGTGCGTGGAATGGTGGCTTATTTCATTTCTCTGGGGTTTACCTTGGTTGTCGGTTATGCAGCTGCTAAGTCGACGACCGCTGAGAAAATTATTATTCCTCTTTTAGATATTTTACAGAGCATTCCAGTACTTGGGTTTTTACCAGGATTACTGTTGGGTTTGGTTGCGCTTTTTCCAAGGACAAATATTGGCCTCGAGCTCGCAGCCGTTATTATGATTTTTACTGGACAAGTATGGAATATGACGATCAGTTATTATGCCTCACTTAAGTCCGTACCTGCTGAGTTTGGAGAAGCCTCTCGGGTCATTGGTTTAAATTGGTATCAGCGCCTCGTCAAGGTCGAGCTACCCTTTTCAGCTGTGAATTTGGCATGGAACAGTTTGCTTTCGATGGCCGGTGGCTGGTTCTTTTTGATCCCCTGTGAGGCAATCACTTTGGGTGAAAATGAATATCGTCTCCCCGGAATTGGAGCTTATATGGATGTCGCTATTAAAAGCGGGGATACGCGAGCGATTGTCCTTGCTGTGATTGCGATGGTGCTTTTGATTTTGGTGATGGATTTTGTTATTTGGCGCCCCATTTTGGCTTGGGTTCAAAGATTTCGTCTCGAAGATGTAGGAGGGGGAGCGCACGTAGAGCCGCTGATGCAGGTATGGATTCGAGAGTCCAAAATTCTGCACCGGATGAAGATGATTTATCGAGAGCTGGTGTTGAAGCCTCGGCGCGTTCGTTCTCGTTTAGCTGGAGAGGTGAGTGTCGATGCTATCGTAAAGATCCGGGCTCCTTGGGTTTATTCCGTGGCTTACCGGATTTATCGTTTTGCTCAACTCATTACGCGTTCGCCCCGAGTGACTCGAGTCATGCAGATGACCTTGGGTTTTGTGGTCTTGAGTTTGATTTTCTTCGGTGCCTATCAGCTTTTTTCAATTTTAGCTAAAATTCCGCCAGCGACCTGGATTGTCCTCCTTCGAAATACTGCTTGGACTTTCTTTCGTGTGTTGATCGCACTGCTTTTGAGTAGTTTGTGGGCGGTGCCTGTGGGGATCTGGATTGGAACATCAGTGAAGCGCATCCGTGTGGCTCAACCGATCATTCAGGTTTTGGCCTCTTTCCCTGCTCCGATGCTTTATCCACTCGCTTTGGGTTTGTTTTTCTCTCTGGGAATTAGCTTTGATTGGGGATCGATGCTGCTCATGCTTTTGGGAGTGCAGTGGTATGTACTATTTAATGTCCTGGCCGGAGCCATGAGAATTCCGAAAGAATTAAATGATGCACTCTTGCTCATGGAGGCTTCTCGGTGGGCGCGTTGGAAAAATCTCTACCTCCCGAGTGTGTTTCCATTTCTTGTCACAGGCTGGGTGACGGCAGCTGGCGGCGCTTGGAATGCTAGTGTCGTGGCTGAGTACTTGCCCTATCACGGCACCATTCTCAAGACCGGGGGACTTGGTTCAACCTTGAGCGTAGCGATTGCGAACGAGAATTTTACCCTATTTGCCGCGAGTCTTTTTTTGATGGTGCTCGTCGTCGTAACTTTGAATCGATTGGTTTGGGCCAGGGTCTATCGTCTTGCTAATACGCGGTTTAAAATGGATTTGTAGGCGTTTGTTCCGACACCTTCAATGAAATGAAATACTCACATTTACCTATTGTGTTATGATTTTCGGAGCTTGAACTAGAAAAACCAAGAATTGCGGGAGGCCCAGAATAATGAATCCAGCCCCACTGATCGAACTCAATCATGTTTCTAAATCCTTCACCCTGGAGTCAGGTGCTGAGATTAAGGTTTTAGAGGGGGTGAATCTCGCGGTTCAAGAAGATGAGGTCGTTGCTCTGCTTGGGCCGTCGGGCTCTGGGAAGTCAACGTGTCTTCGGATTATGAGCGGGTTGATCGAGCCAACAGCTGGACGCGTGCTGGCTCGACAAAAGCCCCTATCGGGAGTGAATCTCGAAGTGTCGCTCGTGTTTCAGTCCTTTGCTCTTTTCCCGTGGGAGACGGTTTATCAAAATATTGCCCTTGCCCTTGAGCCGATGTTACTTCCAGCTCAAGAAATCAGGGCAAGAGTCAAGAAAGTCATCGACCTGGTCGGCTTGGAGGGCTTCGAGGAAGCTTACCCTAGAGAGCTTTCTGGTGGCATGAAACAAAGAGTCGGAATTGCGCGGGCGCTCGTGATGGAGCGTCCGATTCTCTTTTTGGATGAGCCTTTCAGTGCTTTGGATGTTTTGACGGCCGATACCCTACGGGCCGAAATGGTCAAAATTTTCATGGACAAAAAAACTGCAACTCGCTCGATGGTGTTAGTGACCCATAATATTCAAGAAGCCGTATTTATGGCTAAGCGGATTATGGTGATGGGTATCCATCCCGGCCACATTCGCCAACAAATTGTAAACGATCTTCCTTATCCTAGGGATGATCAGTCGCCTGCGTTTCATCGAATGGTATCCCGGATTCATGCATTGATTACAGAAGCATTGATGCCTGATACTCCCACTCTTTCCCATGAGGTCTCTCATCAGCCAAAACCGACCCACAAGGGGCCTCCGATTGAGACTCTACCCAATGTTCAAATTGTTGAGATGATTGGTCTCTTAGAGGCGATTGCCGACCAGGGCGGATCGGCTGATATTTTTGAACTCGCTCACGATACGGGCAAAGACTTTGGGCGGACTCTCTACCTTGCCAAGGGAGCTGAACTCTTGGATTTGGTCGATACTCCGAAGCAAAACGTGGTTTTGACTGACATCGGACGGCATTTTGTTTCTGGCGACATTAACGTGAGAAAGCGAATGCTCCATGAATTGTTCGGGGCCCTTAAAATTGTGCAAATGACTGCCAACCTCTTGCGTAGGGATGAGAGCCTGCGGCTCCCGATTCAGGAGCTCATCGATCAAGTGGGCGAGTGGTTGCCTAATGAAAATCCGCATCAAGTGGTCGATAGCTTAGTGTCTTGGGGGCGTTTTGCCGAGTACTTCGGATATAATGATGATACTAAGGAGGTTTACTTGGACGTCGGCCAAGAAACTACTTAGTTGGGATTGCCCTCAGGATGACCAAAAATTACATTACCGCCGCAGGTGGAGAAAAACTCAAAATCGAGCTCAAAAAACTTTTAATTCAGGATCGTCCTGAGTTGGTCAAGGTGATCTCATGGGCCGCGTCTAATGGCGATCGTTCAGAGAACGGTGATTATATCTACGGAAAGAGACGTCTTCGAGAAATCGATCGGAGAATTCGATTTCTCACTCAGCGCCTAGAAGCAGCTGAGGTGGTCGACCCCTCTCAGCAGGACCATTCAAAAGTTCTTTTCGGCGCATCCGTAGTAGTGGTAGACGAAGGAGGGCATGAGCGCCGCTTGAGGATTGTAGGTGAGGATGAGATTGATCTCCAGCAGGGATGGATCAGTTGGAAGTCTCCTATGGCCCGCGCGCTTTTATCTGCTCAAGTGGGCGATGTGGTGCAGGCCCACACCCCTAAGGGTAGGCAAGAATTTGAGGTCATTAAAATTAGCTATGAGCGATAATCAGGTCAGTTTAAATAAAAATCGTCGAGGGGCAATCGTTCTGAATCTTGGAACGCCACAAGCGCCTCAAACTAAAGAAGTTCGTGAGTATTTGAGGGAGTTCCTGATGGACCCCTACGTGATTGATGTTCCGCATCCGCTCCGGTGGTTGATCGTGAATGGTGCTGTTTTGCCGACTCGCCCTGCTTCCTCCGCTCGGGCCTATAGAGAAATCTGGACCGAGCGCGGGTCGCCATTGCTGGTGCATCTTTTGGATTTGGCCCAAAAAGTTCAGGTCCATCTTGGAGACGATTGGGTAGTGCAGCCGGCGATGCGCTACGGCCAGCCGAGTATTGAATCGGCCTTGAGGCGGTTTCATGATTTGGGAATTACAGATGTGACCGTTTTCCCGCTTTATCCCCAGTACTCCCTGGCTGCTACGGAGACCTCCATACAGGAGTGCCGGCGTGTTGCCCAAGCGGTAAGCTCGGAGTTTAAGCTTGAGTTTGTGGGGGCATTTTATCGTCATTCTGGATTTATTGAGGCGTTTGTTGAGCAGGCTCGGAAGACGCTTCAGGACTTTAACTACGATCACGTGCTTTTTAGCTTTCACGGTTTGCCTGAAAGGCATGTTAAAAAAACGGACCTAACGGGCGAGCATTGCCTCAATCGCTCGGATTGTTGTTCTACGATCAGTGAGGCTAATCAGAACTGTTATCGCGCTCAATGCTATCAGACCGCTCATGCCATTGCCCAACAACTTGAGCTCAAACTGAGCGATTACACGGTGTGCTTTCAATCTCGATTAGGTAGAAATCCCTGGATCAAGCCCTACACTGATCATCTTTATGAATCCCTCCCTTCCCAGGGCGTCAAGCGCGTTGCTGTGATTTGTCCGGCTTTTGTCGCGGACTGTCTGGAAACGTTGGAGGAGATTCAAATTAGGGGTCGAGAGGAATTCATTAGTAAGGGGGGTGAGGATCTCAGGCTCGTTCCATCGCTTAACTCCAACGAGTCCTGGGCGCGGGTGGTTGCAGGTTTTTTTGAGGGTTAGTGTGGGGGTTTGAGGTTGTGCAGGCGTCATTCTAGGCTCGTTCTGGCGATTTAACCTTGACGGTAATGGTACAACTTGTTAGGAGAGGTGGGAAAGGAAATTTTTTAAATGGCTGTTACTATTCGTCTATCTCGTCAGGGCGCTAAGAAAAACCCCCAGTATCTCATCGTCGCAGTGGATTCTAGCAAAAAGAGGGATGGCGCTTATCTCGAAAACTTGGGGCATTATTACCCTAAGGCTAAAAATGCTGCAGACAAAATTAAAGTCAATCATGACGCCCTTAAGGCTTGGCAGGCAAAAGGCGCTCAATGCTCACAAACCGTTGGACAACTCGTAAAAACCCTAGCAAAATAGAGTCATAGATCCTTCGAATTCAGGGTATACCTGACCGAGGGAGTTAGACTTCTTAGTGGTTTTTAAGGCGTTTGGCTCCCTGTTCCGAAAGAGAGTCGCAAATGGTGGAACCTTCTAAAACGGGTAGTAGCGGTGAGAGTCTCAGTGAGCTCGCTAAAATGATTCACTATTTAGCTAAAATGCTCGTTGATTTACCTGATCAAGTCTCTGTCAATGAGATCGTCGGTGAGAACACTACGGTCATTGAGCTTAAGGTAGCCAAAGAAGATCTCGGCAAGGTCATCGGCAAGCAGGGAAGAACAGCTCGTGCGGTTCGGACGATTTTGAATGGCGCATCCACAAAACTTAGAAAGAGAACAGTTCTCGAAATCCTCGAGTAGTCATCACTCTTCGCTAGAGTTTCATTTTCTATCGCTTTTTCCAGAAGTGTTTAGACCTATTCTGGAATCCAGTCTCCTAGGTAAGGCCCAAAAAAAGGGCCTCGTTTCCTATGTCGTGACTCAAATTCGTGATTTTGCGAAAGACAAGCATCGGACCGTGGACGATGCCCCCTTTGGGGGAAGTGAAGGAATGCTCCTGAAGCTGGATGTGCTCTACGCTGCTTGGGAGTCTGCCAGGCAGGCATGCATTCTTTCTAGCTCCGGTTCAGCTGCTCCTCGAGTCGCTACTATTCTTTTATCTCCGCAAGGACAACTGCTAGACCAAAAGCTTGCCCGCGAATTAGCGCAGTATTCTCACCTCATTCTCGTCTGCGGTCATTACGAGGGGGTGGATGAGCGGTTTATCGATCTATGTGTTGACCGGGAAGTTTCGATTGGGAACTACGTTTTAACGGGAGGGGAGCTCCCTGCCTTAGTGATTGCTGATGCTGTGACTCGTCTAGTGCCGGGGGTTGTGGGCAATGAGAGGTCTTTGACTGAGGATAGCCTGGAAAATGGGCTCGTAAAGTATCCCCAATATACCCGTCCACGTGAGTTTCAGGGTCTCAGTGTGCCCGAGGTGCTTTTAAGCGGGGATCATCGCGCGATCGGAGTTTGGCGAGAAGGCCAGATGCGCGAGAGAACTCAGAGAAAGCGCCCAGATCTCTGGCAAAAATTCATCTTGAAAAATAAGCCCCATCAATGATAGACGTCGAAGCCTCGTGTCGGCACCTATTTACATAGCACTTCTGCATTTCCCCATCGTGAATCGAAAGGGTGCTCTTGTGACTACTGCTGTGACGAATATGGATATTCATGACATTTCTAGGTCTGCGAGGACTTACGGTGTTGAGAAGTACTTTATCGTCACGCCGATTGAGGACCAACACCAGTTGGTAGGAAGAATTTTAGGGCACTGGAAAACGGATCAGTCGCGAACCTATCATCCTGATCGGGTTGAGGCGGTTTCCCTTGTTCAGTTAGCCCGAGATTTTGAGGAAGTTAAGGCCGCTATTTTTGAAAAACACGGGCAGAATCCAGAGGTGGTTCTGACCGATGCGAGGCCGCTTCCCAACTCTGTGAGCTATGCCGATTACCGGCGCGAGCTCGCTGAGCCTGGACGACCCCCGAAGCCCGTGATCCTTGTGTTTGGAACGGGTTGGGGTGTGTCGGATACCTTCTATCCCGAGGTTCACCGGATTCTAGCACCGGTGTACGGGCCAGAGGGCAGCCAGGGGTATAATCACCTCTCTGTTCGTTCAGCTGTCGCGATTATTCTCGATCGGTTGTTCGGAAAGTAACCGGCTCAAGGAGTCTCGCTTGCGGGGATTCTTGGAGTGTCAATTAGCTAGAGTGAAAAAAAATTCGAGGGATCCGCATCCATTCGGACTCTCAGTGATTAAGGAAGTAAAATGGCAGCCACAAAACAAAAATATCGCAGAACTTCAAAAGGTACGCTCGTCTCACAAAAGGGACTAGCCGCGAGGGTTGCGCAAGTTGAAAAGTCCATGGTTCGTTCGGACTTTCCGGACTACGGTGCGGGCGATACGGTTCGAGTGCACGTCCGGATCAAAGAAGGCGAAAAAGAGCGTATTCAGATTTTTGAAGGCATCGTGATTGCCCTTTCGAATCACGGCGTGAATCGGTCTTTCACTGTGAGAAAGATTTCCCACGGTGTAGGCGTAGAGCGAATTTTCTTGGAGAGCTCTCCTAAAATTGCAAAGCTCGAAATTGCTCAAGAAGGCCGAGTTCGCCGCGCTAAGTTGTACTACCTCCGAGGACTCGAAGGAAAAGCAGCTCGCGTTGAGCGCAGTGTTGAAACTGTGGCATCTGCTGCAGCTTCTGCTTCTGCTCGCGCTGCAAAAGCAAAGTCATAAGCGACTCGATGGGTCATTTATGCCCAATCTAGAGTACGAGTGTCAGCTCGGTTATCCAACCGTAGTGCTGGCAGGCGTCGATGAAGTTGGAAGAGGGTGTATTGCTGGGCCAGTAGTTGCTGGTGCAGTGGTACTCCCTCCTCACATTGACTTCACGAAAGATTCCTGGCTTCTCGAAGTAGATGACAGCAAGAAAATGAGCGCTTCCCAGAGGGAACGAATCGCGCCGTTGATCTACCAGTGGGCGCCGGCTGTCGGAATTGGTCTAGCCTCCGTTGATGAGATTGATGAAATCAATATTTTCCATGCCTCGAATCTCGCTTTGATTCGTGCAGTGAAAGCCCTTCAAATTGCCCCTCAAAAAATTCTAGTGGATGGAAAATTTCTCCCCAAACAGGGGTTTTCTGCTCCCGCCACCGCTGTAGTTAAGGGAGATCAGAAGTGTCTCAGCATTGCAGCCGCTTCGATCGTTGCAAAGGTCTGGCGGGATGAGTACATGCTTCAGCTCCATCAAAAATACCCTGAATATGGGTTCTCTCAACATAAAGGCTACCCGACGCCCCAACACGCCCTCGCGCTAAAGAGAGTCGGCGCGTCAGCAGCCCATCGCCGGTCTTTTAAAACAGTTTCGGCCGTTCTATAAACCAGTAAAGATTTGGATCCCACGCCCTGAAATATCCTCTAACTCATCTCACTAGGAGCACACGTGAATCAAAGGCATCAGCTGGGAAAAGAGAGTGAAGCCTACGCAAAATCTTGGTTCCTCCAGCAGCAAGGTTATCGATTCGTCACGAGTAATTACCGCTGCCGCTGGGGCGAAATTGATTTAATTTTTGAGCAAGACTTTCCCGAGAGTAGAAAAACTGAATTAGTCTTTGTCGAAGTCAGAGCACGGGGAGTGGGCGCCTGGGTAAGTCCATTGGAGAGTGTCGACTGGAAAAAACAGAGGCGATTACAAAAAACAGCCGTTTACTTTATGTCTCAGTACCGCGGCCCCGCCTCATCGATGCGTTTTGATCTGATCTTTTGTGAGGGCGCCACGTGGGGGCATCTGCCTAATCTTTGGTTTGGCGGAGCTCAGTGATCAAAGCTTTTTCTGGCTCGATCCTCATTGTCGAAAAATTGAAAAATCTCAGATTCGTCAAAGGCTCGGATAATTTTTCTGAATTCACTTTTGACGTTGCAGTAGCGCGGGCTGCACGGAAATTGATCATTAAACTCCTTGAGAGTCTGAACAAAAGTAGAAATCCCACTTGAGCCCACAAATTCGAGTTTTTCAAAATTGAAAATGATATTTCTGGGGGTGGAGTCGGTTTGAGCTTCCTGGACGAGTTTATGGAGTTCATCCCGAAGTGGAACATGAGTGCCGAAGTCCAGTTTTCCATCCATGGATACGATAATGACGCCTTCAGCTTTTTTAATGTGAGTTTTCATTGAAAACCCTCCCTTAGCCTTCTATTATCCATTCGAAAATGAATGAGACCAATAGGCAAATTTTACCTCCCGGTTTGTGGGTCGTGGCAACTCCCATCGGAAATCTAGGCGATTTCACTCCTAGGGCCCGCTGGGCTCTCGAGCATGCGACCTGGGTTCTTTGTGAAGATACTCGCAGAACAGCACACCTTTTTTCAGCTCTCGGATTTTCTGTTGGGAAGGGGCGTCTTTCTCGCTTTGATGCTCACGCAGATCCGAAAACCGTTGAGAAATGGATCGAGGTCCTCCAACGAGGGGACTCGATTGCCCTCGTGACTGACGCGGGTACCCCTTCAGTGAGTGATCCAGGCTCAGTTCTTGTGGCGGCTGCTCATGAAGGGGGAGTTCGAGTGACCCCCGTCCCGGGTGTTTCGGCGGTCTCCACCCTTTTGTCAGTAGCGGGATTTATCGGAGCTTCATTTAATTTTGGTGGGTTTTTCCCTCGAAAGCAATCCGAGCAAGTTCGGGTGCTTCAGGCGGCCTCGGTCTCTTCTTTGTCCCAAGTTTATGTTTGGTTTGAGAGTCCTCATCGAGTGCAAGAAGCTCTGAGCGTGATTGAGGGCTTTGTTCTTGAGCACTGCCCAGACGCCTCCGTGGTTGCTGGAAAGGAGTTAACTAAACTTCACGAAAAGATATTCAGAGGGTCCGCGACTAGTGTAAAAAATCATGTAGACCAAGAAATGACCTCTGAAGGAATTTTAGGGGAGTGGTGTATTGGAATAGAGTTTCCTAGGCGAAGGGAAGAAGCAATCTCAGGGGTTGACGGCGATGAGGCTAACAAAGCTCCCTGGTTCTTGGCACTTTCTTGTTTAATTGAAGAGGGTGTGAGTCTCTCTCGCGCTGTTAAGCGCGTGAGTCAGGCTTTTGGAGTCTCTAAAAATCGAGTTTATGAACAGTCTTTAAAAATAGGTAAGTAAATTTATTTTTTGTATTGACCAGTTTCAGAACCCCCGTAGACTTAGAAGTGTGGTTGTGGAATGAATCCATGGATGGGTTCAGGAGTGTGATTATTTCTCGTGGGCCTCAGTGGAGTTAGGATGACTCTTAACTGGGGCGTTAAATTATCTAATAAATATTTAAATTCTTCTTCAAGTTGATTTTCTAGAGCATTTTAGCAAGATCAAAAAAATCAGGAAAATAGATTTGAGTTTGGGCAGGAGGCCCATGCCAGTCAGAAAAAATAAGGGGGCCCTGTCAGAGGACAAGAAGTCCTCTCAGGCCTTTGCGAAAATACGCACTCTTGAGAGTGAGATCTCTGAAGTAATCCGTGAGCTTGAGCGGACCCTCCGACAGTTTGACGGATTGAGTCGTTTCTCTAGCTTAGTCGCATCCAGTGTCGATGCAGAGACTCTGATTCAGGGCGCCGAAGAGGCAGCTTGCCAATTAGTGCAAAGCGAATCTTCTTTTGTTTTTCTGAATGATCCTAAAAGTCACTCACTGATTGAGAAGCCTATCGTTGGACCTCAGCCCCGATCGATTCTCCGCGTACCAGTGCAAATAGGGCAGTCAAGTCTCGGAGTGATTCAAGTTCTTAATAAAATTACCTCGATTTCTGCTGGAGGTCGAACTGACTCCGCTTCTCAGTTTAATCCAGCCGATCAGCGTCTATTGGAAGAGCTTGCGAAGCAACTTGCCGTCGGCTTGGAGAATTTTAGGCTGAGGGTAAAGGTTCAGAAAAATTTTGCTGAAATGGTCGAAGTCTTGGGCGAAGCGATTGAAAAAAAAGACCGCTATACGGGAGGGCATACCAAGCGAGTAGCTTATTATGCCGTTCTGATTGCCAAATATCTTGGATTGACCTCTGAGCAGAGTGAATTGGTTCGTCTTGCCGCCATTCTTCATGATGTAGGTAAGATTGGAATCGAAGATCAGATTCTAAAGAAAAATGCTGCTCTAAATGATTCCGAGTGGTTAGTAATGAAAACCCATCCCGAACTGGGCTACGAGATTTTGTCCCGGATGGAAGGCGAGAATGATGTCATTGATGGAGCTCATTTTCATCATGAGCGTTGGGACGGCAAAGGATATCCCAAGGGATTGAAGGGCGAGGAGATTCCCTTAATTGCTCGAATCGTTTCGTTGGCTGATGCTTATGATGCCCTCGTGAGTAATCGTCCCTACCGCGAGGGGGTTGAGCCCAAGCTCGCCTATGAGGAAATCCTAAAAAATCGTGGGACTCAGTTTGACCCCCGGGTGGTAGATGCCTTTGTTGAGGCGTTTCGGCTTGAAAAAATGGGAAAAGGTTCGGGCGGTTCTAGAGATATTCGTTGATCAAATGTTGCGCGATGGCAAATACCCTGTTAAGTTTTCGGGTACATGGCATGGTTCGACGACTTAAAAACACCTAGGATTAAGACACAGGTCTCTCAGCGCACTTCTAAGGTTCCCGAGGGTTTATGGGTAAAATGCCAGGAGTGCGGGGAGATACTTCAAACCAAAGTACTGAAGGACAACTTTCAAGTTTGTCCTGAGTGTGCTTATCACTTCAGGATGTCGGCTGCTGAGAGGATTGCGCTTCTCACCGACGAGGGGAGTTTCGATGAGTACGCCGAAGACCTCGTTTCGACCGATCCTCTCGAGTTTGATGATGTAAAGCCCTATAAAGTTCGGCTTCGCTCAGCTGCGAGCAACACAGGGATTCGCGACGCATTTGTTGCAGGTAAGGCGCGACTAGGCGGACTGCCTTATCATCTTGGGGTCTTTGAGTTTAAGTTTATGGGCGGCAGTATGGGGGTAGTCGTCGGGGAGAAGGTCACACGAGTTTTTGAGGCCGCTCTCGAGGAGAGACTTCCCGCCGTAATTGTTTCGGCTTCGGGTGGAGCGAGAATGCAGGAGGGGATTCTTTCCCTGATGCAGATGGCAAAGACTTCGGCCCTGATTAGTCGACTTCGCGACCAGGGTATTCCCTATATTTCGATCGTCACCGACCCAACCACGGGCGGAGTGGCAGCATCGTTTGCAATGCTGGGAGATTTAATTTTGGCCGAACCCCGCGCTCTAGTGGGTTTTGCAGGGCCTCGGGTGATTCAGCAGACCATTCGGCAGTCACTGCCTGAGGGGTTTCAGAGGAGCGAGTTTCTCCTGCAGCATGGTTTTGTCGATCGGATTGTGAGCAGAAAAGAACTCGCGATCGAACTTCGCCAGTGGATGTGGCGACTGGGACGACTCACATGCCGTTTCCCCACAGCGCGATAAGCTTAATTCTTAAGTGCACTCGGGTCATGCTCCTTGTTCTTTTGAGTGCTTCGCTTAGTTACGCCTCAATGGGAGGTGAACCGATCCATTTTTCGGGAGACAAAGAAACCTGGGATCGAAAGGCGCACCACGTCGAGCTTCGTGGGCATGCCTCCGTCGTTCAATTTGGCGAGACGCTGAATGCCGATGAAATTGCGATTGATTTCAAATCTCGTTTTCTCGTTGCGAAAGGAAATTGCGTCTACAGCACCTCGAACACAGTGATTTGGGGCGATGAAATGCGCTTTAACATCGATACCCGAGAGGGAGAGGTGATTCGGGGTCGGGTCTCGAATAATCGATTTACCCTGAGGGGGGGGTTGATCCATCGACTCGGTGAGGGGAGGTTTAAAACACAGTGGGGTGAGTACACGACCTGTGCTGATTGTTCTCCGTCTTGGACGATTCTTGCAGAAGACGTAGACATGCAATCAGAAGGGTACGCATTTTTTAAGAATGTGACCCCGCGTATCAAAGATTCGCCCGTCTTGTGGATCCCGTACCTTGTGATGCCGATGAAAACTCGACGTCAATCAGGCGTGTTGTTTCCTACTTTTGGTTTCGGATCAGCGAATGGAACTACGTTCGTACTCCCATATTTTTGGGCCATCGACCGGAGTTCAGACATGACTTTCGGCGCTGGGATCTATTCCAAGAGAGGTTTGCATCTCCAGTGGGAGGGCAGGTATATCGCCGAATACGGCTCCGGCGTAGGAACTTTTGCCTTCAATCGGGATAGTGACTTTTATAATCAGTTTGGTTTGGGAAGTAGTCGATGGGGCCTGATGCTCGATCAGAGGCACCAGCTCCCATGGGGTATTCAGGAAAAGCTCAGCCTGGCTGAAGTGGGGGATAACTACTTTCCCTACTATTTTAGCGATTTTAGAGGCGGAAATGATGTCTTTCTGACCTCGAAACTGACGTTTTCTCGCTCGGCTGAGAACTGGAGCGCCTCCCTCGTTTTTGAACGGAACAGAAATCTCCTGAGAACGGATGGTTTGCTGGATGCTCAACAGACGCTGCAAGATACAGTTCGGCGTCTGACTGCTTTTGACCCCCGAGCCGTGCAGGCTTTGCCTCGGTTTGGGCTTATTTTACCGGACCGGTTTCTTTGGACCCCTCAACTCGTGGGCGGGCTTTCCCTTTCAGCTATTAATTTTTCTCGAGCAGGAAATCGCTTTGATTACGACAATACTTCGGTGCCCTTCGGGAGCTCTGCACCTACCGTTGCTCCAGCTTTTCGGCCCGGGGTGGATCCGATCCGTGAAGCCGTTCGTTTGTCTATGAACCCTAGCGTCTACACGCATTTTAGACCCTGGGACCGTTTCTCTTTGGTGCCCTCTTTGCAGTATCGAAACTATGTTTATACATTTGGGAAAGGGATACAGCCCCTTTATCGTGGGTATTTGCTCTTTCAAACAGATTTAATCACGCAGATTGAAAAAGTTTACGATTTCTCAGATGATCGAGCTGTTTCAAAAGCAAAGCACCTGTTTCGACCATTTCTTACTTATTCTTATATTCCTACTTTTACTATCGCGGGAGACGATCGAACGGCCTCTGGGCATCCATTCGTGAGGCAGATCTACAATAATAGCCAAACAGGATATAATTTTGATGACAATGACATTACACCGTTGAGTACGACTCAGAATGCTTCACAGTACTTTAATCCATTGGGCAATTCTTTAAGTTATGGTCTGGCTAGTCAATGGATTCGAAGAAGGTCCGCTCCTACTCCGACAGGGGACCCAAGCTATCAGACGTCCGTTGACTTTAAGGCTGGTCAGGTCGTGAATTTCCGAGAGCTTACGAACCCAGTGAATCCGGCAAATCCTCATCCTTTTGCTCGATTTACGTCCGAGCTACACTTGGAATTCGATCAGTGGTCTTCTAATGTGGTTTATTCTTATCTTTCCGATCAAGTCATCGATGGACCTCAGGTAGTTAATCCAAATGTTGTGAATCTTCATCAGGTTTCTACTAGTTTTGGATACGTTTTTGCTAAAGCTATTCGTCAGGGGATTTTGAGTTTTGAGAGAAGTTTTAATCTGAGCTATATTTATAGTGGTCAAAATCCTTTTGCGAATAATTTGAGTTTAGGTTTGAATTATTCCATTTCAGACTACCTTCTTCCTTCTATTTCAGTAAATTATCGTTTTCAGTTACCTAATGCGGGGCATCTAGGTGTGGTTCAGGCTGGATCCCAATTCTTAGGTGCCACGGCGGGTCTGACTATTCAGAGTCCGTCGCGCTGCTGGAGAGTCGTGTTGAATGCGTCTTACGTGCCCGGTGTTCAAGGCTTTTCATTTTTGCCAGATTTTTCGATTAATCTCATTGGTACAGGGTTTGGAAATGTCGGTAGCTATGTTGGTCAGGCATCACAGGGTGCGGGAAGTTAAATGGGTTTTATGTCCGACTTTTATGGGCAAATTTTTCCTTCCCAATGCGGCGCTTTGTAGGTAAAACTACAGTAGCAATCAAAAAAGTTACGATCTAAGGAAGGAGTTTGCTTTGATCCCCATTCAAAGCTTAAACTAATAAAATGATGCGAATTTTACTTTCAAACGATGATGGTGTTCACGCGGTTGGGCTGAGAGCGATTTATAATGCGCTCAAAAAATTGGGAAAAGTCTGGGTTGTGGCGCCACTTGAAGAAAAAAGTACTACGGGTCACTCACTTACTATTCATAAACCGCTCAGATTGATTTCTATGGACAAAAACTTCTACGGAGTAAGTGGAAGTCCAGCGGACTGCGTCTATCTAGGAATTCGTGAAGTTATCGGTGATATGCCCGATATGGTTGTTTCTGGAATTAATCGCGGTGCGAATTTGGGACAAGATGTCTACTACTCAGGTACTGTGTCGGCTGCGAGGGAGGCTTGTATTCTCGGTATTCCCTCGATGGCCGTCTCGTTGGCTGTAGACTTTAAAAAATCACAGCTCGAAAAAGATCTTCATTATGCGAGCGCTGCAAGTATGGCGGTCAAAGTGATTCGCTCGCTAAAGTCGACTCCAATGCCTAAACATACGTTGTTAAATTTAAATGTGCCGGATCGGCCATTGAATCAAATTAAAGGTTTAAAATTAGCTCGCCAAGGGTTTCGGTTTTATAGTGGGAGCATTCTAAGAAGAAAAGATCACCGCGGCAAAGATTATTTTTGGGTCGGCGGCCAATACCAGGGCTTTCAGAATGATGAGGGGACAGATTGCGCCGTGGTGGAGTCTGGGTATGCCTCGCTGACTCCTTTGAAGTTAGACTCCACAGACCGCGAGTGCCTTGGGAATTGGGATGAGTTGGGTGCTTTACAGTTTGGTACGAAAGCTCGGAGAAAGTCCGCGCCCGTGTTTAAAGGAAAAAAGGAAGTTCGCAGGTAATGAAGGTTAGTTTTCTAAAGTTTGGTATTTTTTTGAGTTTGTCGGGTTTGGTCATGGGTTGTGCGGGTTTGCAGAAGCCCTGGGTGTCGGAGAGAAGGGGGTTTCTTGATCGAGAACCTCAGCAACATGAGGCCCGAGTTTCGAATCAAGAGGAGTCAGTTGTTGAGGTGCATAGCCAAGCCTCAAATCACGAAGCAGTTCGATACTTTCGAGGAAAGAAAAAAAGAGCCGGGGTTTATGCTCAGGAGGTTCAGCATTCCTCCGAGATCCTCGATCTCCAGTGGCCGCTGGCCCGGGTGCAAGTTTCTTCATCCTTTGGCAAGCGGGGACGGAGTTTTCATGAGGGGATTGATCTCCGAGCAAAGATGGGGACAATTGTTTTAGCTGCCCAGGCGGGTAAGGTCATTTACGCTTCCTCTAAAATTCGGGGCTACGGTAAAATGATTGTGATTCGTCACGCAGGCAAGTTAGCCACTATTTATGCTCATAACTCTGTTCTGTCGGTTAGGCGCGGTGACTTTGTGCATCAAGGGCAGGAGATTGCCCGAACAGGAAATTCGGGACGCAGCACTGGGCCCCATCTTCATTTTGAGGTCCGCCGAGATGTGGCCGCTCTAAATCCGTTGCAAGTTCTGCCCGCCTCGAGATCCTATGATGTCTCAGTGGTCTCTGCGTCGGGAGCTCATGGCGTCGGCAGGTCTTCGATTTTGAGAAGGTCCTTGCGCAACCCTGCATCGTAAGAGCCCGTTGCTAAAATCAACTCACTGTATTATGACTGGGAGGCTGCTTACTTAGGCCTCATAGTTTAATGGATAAAACGGTCCTTTCCTAAAGGATTGATCCAAGTTCGATTCTTGGTGAGGCCACCATCCTAGGGTTTTGCCCGTTCTTCTTTAGGCAGCGTGCTCGCAAAAATCAGCATTGAAACGCCCCACATTACTTGGTGGAGGACTTTGCCCTCCCAGAAGTTCACCTGTGTGAGGCCGTTGATTTGGAACACCACCCAGGCGCAGAAAAATCCCCATCCAATCTCTCCCCATTCGTCACGTCTTTTTGCGAGACGCAGGCTCATCTGAAAAACCAAAAGCGTCCAACCCACCCAAGCTAAAGTCCCTAAGAGCCCGGTGCCTCCGAGCATTTCGAGGAAGTTGTTGTGAGCGTGGCCGACAAATCGGCTGGAGACATCGCCGTCGTAAATGGTCTTAAAGTAGGAAGCAGTCATTCCTTCGGCTTTTCTCCATCCAATCCCCGTCCAGGGACGGGCCTGAAAAAAACTGAGATTAGCCCTCCATAATTCAAATCGATCCGATGTCCCCAGAGCGCTCGTCATCCTCGATCGGAGTTGAGGGACTTGAGTGAAAGCAGTGATCGCTACGAGGAGAGAGGTCAGAACTACGCCCATTGCTTTAGCTCGGTTCACGTACCGAAATGCCCAGATCCCCAGTCCAATGGGTAAGGCGATCCAAAGGGTTCTGGACCAGGAGAGAAAAAGGGCAGTGCTGATCAATCCAGCGATGAAAGCAAGAGTCGTGGGCTTGAGATCGAATCGAGATTTTAATTCTTTCGACAGCGCTCCAGAAGCCGCCAATGAGGCTGAAATAAACAGCGGAAAAATCAGAATGCTGGCAGTCGAGAGGTGATGTCCAAAAAATAGCGTAGCGTGGTAGTGACCCGGAAGGCCGGGAATATCCTGCGGCCTAGGCCACCCTGTGAAAAACTGCGGGATGGCGATAGCTGAGATCAGGCCCGAGAAAAGCAGCCAGTAACGAACGGTGGTGGTCCTTTCTTTCTGGGTAAGTCGGGCCAATACCTGAGCCACTAAAAGGGGCAAGAGAAGGTAACCTAGTTTGCTCAAGTCTACCATCCAATGGATCTGAGGCGTTTTGCCGGCATAATTGAGCGGAAAGGCCCACGCTCCCACCAGGCTCAACACGCAGGCGGCGGCCAGGACCCCAGAACTACTTAAATACGTCGAGTTGGAGCGCCAGTCTGCGACCCGAGAGCCTATCATTGGGTGATGGCCTGGAGAGCGTGAAAAGATCAAAACCGTCAGCAGCAGGCAGCCCAAGCCAAGACTCATCATGGCCATCGATAACAGTGTGGAGGCAGCGTAAATCGATAGGCCCAGAAATAGGAGGTGAGTCGGCGTGCGAGTGAGTTTCATGGCAAAAGACTAGACTACCCACCTCTGTGTTGCAACCCACTCAATCGTTCCAACCCCGAAAAATAGCCCTTTCAAAAGGAACTCGGAAAGATTCCTTAATTGACAACCCCGCGTTCTTCTTGGTAACTCACATCTATGCCGTTCTATTGGGGTGACGTACCAGAATGGTTAATGGCACGGTTTGCAAAACCGTTGTTTGTCGGTTCGATTCCGACCGTCACCTCCAAAATTATTTGATCAAGTACGCCTGATCAAATGCGCAGTGAAATTTGCCCTTCCAGGGTCATCCGCTCGTAAGCTCCGCTGCAGCTATGAAGTATTTTCCAAGTCTCAATAATTAATTCAGTAGCGAGGGTGATGCAATATTGCTCTCCGTCATTGCCAATAGGAAATTCAACTGATTTGCTGCAAGCCTGTTTGTTGTGGCGCTAGAGGTTCTCACGCTTGATTGGCTCGTTTGCCTGAGGGTCTGCTGTCTGGCTCATGGGCAGTTTAAGTTGATTGAGAGGTCGATTCTATCCGTGGCGGCGGGGTCTGGTTTCTTATCGGCCCAGAACTGTCTGTTCTACACAGAATCCAGACTCGTGACAATTGGCATTGGGAATTACATTAAACCACAAAGAATTTGAGTAAACGAACGAAACAAATGCGGCTAAAGAAAAAGAAAATTTCCAATTTTTTAAACATAATTTAATTCCTAAAGTTATTTCTTAGCGATTTTGACTCATCACTCTGCGGATGACGATTCAATCCTTGAGATCGAGGTAGCTCAACTCCGCCCGCGATGGTTTTGGCGCGAGCGCTGCGAGAATCAGAGGGAGAAAGACGAGCGATTGCTGGAGTTTGGGGCAACGCGGGGAGTGGAGCGGTCATAGGTTAATTGTACCCGAGGCAGGGGGCTTTCAAGTGATCCTAATAATGGGCACGGAGCCAGTCTAACTCTTCTTTTGTTTTGCAACGACTACGGCATCCCGAATTCTTTTGTCGCGAGTCTTAGGTCGAGCTGCTTCATCGATCAAACGAAGGATGTAGCTTTTCTTGCCTAGGGGTAGAGCCTTGAAACTCGCCAATGCGCCCTCTGCTCGCAGGGCGGTCATCAAGTCTTTGGGAATGGAAATCTCGGTAGATTGATCGCGGACCGTGACCTGCACTCGCACGCGATCCCCCGCTTTGATTTGGGCTGCTTTACATACCTGATGCTTGACTCGAAGATAGTGGCGGCCACCTCCCACTGGATAAAGGCTCGCGAGAAATTTCTCCGAATCATTTACTCGCGCAAAAACCGGAACGGATTTTCGCGTTCCCAAGGCAAGGGTAATTTTTTTCGGAACTGAGAGTGCAAAATAATTCATCCCGGTTGCGATCCGCTCTAATCTGGATTGAAAGGTTGAATGTATCTGTAGCGGAGGGGGCTGGTTTTGCATTGACCTACAGCTGTTTGAATCGGGTTTTATCTATTGAGACGGAGAGTCATGAGCTTCAAAAAAGTCATCAGACCGATAATGCTCGATACCCAATGTCCGACATAGATTCCAGACTCGTGCGGATTGACAGTGGGAATTACGTTAAACCATAAAGCGTTTGAGAAAACGAACGAACCAAATGCGGCTAACAAAAAAGAAATTTCCCATTTTTTAAACATAAGTTAATTCCTAACGTTATTTCGTAGCGATTTTGACTCATCCTCTGCGGGTGACGATTCCATCGCTTGTTTCACTAGTTTTAGCGCCGAGAGAATTCCAACAAGGCATATCCCGCAAACGATTAGACCTACAGTTATGATCAGTTTTTCATCGTTACCCATAGTGGGCATCATGAACTAGGAATAATCACTCGTCCAGTCATTTTTGTTCGTTTGAAATAAGCAAAGAGGAATGGGATCATTTGGCTCGCCGAGGCATTCTATTAACGCGGTACTTTGTCCACCCGTCGCGCCGCTCTAGCACCATTGTAGTCTGTCTCTCTAGCTAACGAGCTGTCTCGTGGCAGATCGTTCCCGCGTATTTCAAGCAATGCTTAAGATGAAGAAGATTGAAATCAAAAAACTAAAAAAAGCTTTTACGGGAGATTAGGTATCTACGAATTTGATCTTTTTGAATCGCTCGAGTTCGAGTGCCTGCCAGAGGTACCAACTCGCAGCGGAGCGGTAGGGCCGCCATTTTTCTGCCGCGGCTTGCAGTTGTTCGGGCGAGGGCATTTTTTTCTTTCCAAAAACGGCGGCAAACCCTCTTCTCACGCCGAAGTCCCCAATCGGTAGCACATCGGTTCGACCGAGAGTGAAAATCAAAAACATCTGGGCGGTCCAGGGACCGATCCCACGGACCTGTACGAGAACTTCTAAGAGCGCTGCGTCGCTGAGTTTTTCCGCATCGCTTCGCTGAGGCAGAGTACCGTCCAAAATTTTTTGCGAGAGATCTTTCATGGAAAGAATCTTATTTCTGGAAAGGCCAGTGCTTCGTAGAGATTCCTCGGGCTGACTCAAGACTTGCTCAGGAGTGGGAAATGGAGAATTGCCTAAAAGAGTTTTAAAGCGCTCAAGGATTGCAGCAGCTGCCTTGCCGTGGAGCTGCTGATAGACAATCGAGGTTGCAAGAGATTCAAAAACCGTCTCGTTTGGGTCGAGATCAATTCGGATCGGTCCCACTTCATCGATTATTTCAGCCAATCGAGGATCGGCCTGGGTCAGGTGTCGGCGCGCTAATTCACCTTTGGGAAATTTCATCTCAGATCCTCCTTTTTAAATGAATATTCTGGGTAGCGTCCTAATCGTTGGCAGTCAAGCATGAGTCTAGGGCGAGAGTATGAATTAAGGTAACGCAGTTGCTACCTCACCCGTCAGCAATGTGCGTCGATCCAGTCCCATGTGCCCCAGGTAGTTAGGCCTAGGCAGTGGACACTGACTCCAGGGGTTGAAAAAAACTGGCAAGCAGTTCCGTCGGGTTGGGCGCTTACGACGCAGCTCACAGAGTAGTAGCCCAAGTATGGGCTTTCACAAGTTGTACTTGCATAGCAGTAGTCATAGGAGAGAGCAGCAGAAGCCCTAGAGGGAGATCCAAGGATGAGAGCTAAAGTCAGGAGAGCCAGAGTTTGTTTGTTTTTCAATTGGGTTTGCCTTTGAGTGTGGAGCGATTGGGATTCAGAATAAACTAGGATCGGAAATAAGTACCGAATTGAGTACGTCCCGTCAAGGTAGTTAAGCTCGGTCTGCGTCGTCCGTGCGAGGGATTTGCCTTGGCGAGAAGATGCGAATTGTGATAACCGAGGGCGGCATCCGAATTTGGATCCATGTGTGGAAGGGGGGAGTTTTACCGAGGAGTCTACATTGAGGTTTTTTTTAAAATTCCCGCTCCAAACTTGGGCAAAGTTTTTTACACCCACTTTCGCTCTCTGTTTTATGGCTCTGAGTGCCTCTGCCGGGCCAATTGAACAAAAAAAATGCGACAAACTTAACCTGAAGCGAGTAATCGAAAAGTGCGCTCAAGTAGGCCTCCCTCTTTTGCTCTGTGGGCAGACTCCGACAGCTGAGGCTCAGGGCTCATGGGTCGCAGGAGGAGCCACGCTAGACTGCTCCCAATGGGCATACATGCCATCTACTAGCACTGAAGGAGGGGTTGTATGTAAACAGTTCGGGACTGATCCTAGTCACGGTGTCACTTGCATTGCTGCAGGTTACGCATACGCTATAAACGGGTACGCCAATACGATTTGCAGCCAAATTGTGATTCCAGATAACTTAGTGACTCGAGGTTGCTCCATGTGGAGTGAGGAATTCGTAGCGGGGTATGCAGGAATGGTGTGTGACTCCTATGGATTAGATGTGTATGCTCCCTATTGTACCCGCGCTAACTTAGCTTCGGTAGGAGTCTTCGCCAATGTTGCCTGTGGGCAAATTTACTGTCCAACCTGCTTAAGGTTCGTCCCCGATACTAGCAACAACAATAATAATCAGTGTTTTCCAGAGAAGTCATGGCTCAAGGTCAAGGCAGCTGATGGAGCTATCCAGCTTAAAGCGATGCGAGATATCCGCATAGGGGATTGGGTGCATGTCTCGCAGAGCCCTGATGGCAGCGAGGTTTATTCACCGATCGTCGATATTCCGCACAGGCAGCCAGGCAAAAAAGGCAATTACTTGAACGTAAGCGCCCACGGCATTTCTTTTCTCATTTCTCCAGAGCATCTCGTTTATCTTGCCAGTGACTCAGACGAGAAGTTTGATCAAAAGTCAGCAAAAACCAAATTCGCTCGAGACTTAGCTCCGGGTGATCTCCTTTGGACTCATAACCACACTACTGTGGCCATCGAGGAGTCACCCGAGCCGACCAAGGAACGGGGCATGTATGCGCCAGAAAGTGAAACGGGCACACTCATCGTTTATGGAAGCCCAGATGAAAGCCAGGGAGCGCTCGTGAGTTGCTACGCCTCTTTTGTAGACCCTTCCGTTACCCAGGCGTTGTTCCGGGCACGGAGATGGATCTATCCTCCGCAGCCGATCGAGGAAAATACGGTCCGGCAGGCCGGTCCCTGGGAAGAGCAATGGTTGAATAGCATTCAGCTGATGCTTCCGTCCGGTTTTGTGGGCCACGAGGGGCCTCAGGAAATTCAAGGCCCGTCTGAGCGCCCATCTCTGCGCTCAGAAGCGCACTGATCGTGATTCGTATGGAATTAAGGCGATGTGGAACCTAGTTAAGCTGTCAATTATTTCATCCCTGTTGATCGTGGGACTGCAATTCGAAGCTTATGCGGTCAAGTCTTGCCCGAACTGCCTGGAGGATGTCACTGATGAGCAGCTGCAAGAGGTTCAAGCTCTCGAGTGTTCTCACGGGCACCGGATTCATCAAGGGTGCTTGCCTCTTCAAATTGAGTCTTGTGAAGATTTGCAGGCACTGCAAAGGCAGGGTTTGAGTTGTTGCGGTGGTGAGGGTTGTCGGGACAAGTTCCCGCTGTCACGAGTGATGGCATTGTTGGGGTCTGCGGAGAAAGCAGCTCTCCGGGAGCGAATCGAAAAAGCGGCGAGTCTCGCCGATAGTCCAAGGCTGATGACTGCAGTCGATCAACTCAAGTTAGGAATCACTGAGTCGTTTAATCTATGCTGCCCTGCCGAGGGTTGCGGAGCACCCTATGCTTTGATTGAGGGCTGTAACGCTGCAAAGTGCGACAGGGCTGACTGTGGCGCTCTGTTTTGCTACCTCTGCTTAGAGGTGCAAGAAAGTAGAGACGCGACTCACGCCCATGTGCGGGGGCATAGCAATAACTTCTGGGAGTTGCGTCCAGGCTATACGGATCGCTATCATGGCTTGGTTGCAAGACATAAACTCAGGGCCGTACTGGGTACTCATAAAATTGAGGAAGCCACCAGGAATCAAGCATTGGATGAGAGCAAAACCTTGCTCAAGGAAAAGAAAATGTGGCCCATGCCTGCTGGCTTGGCAGCAGAGACTTGGATTGAGCAAGTCAGGGCAGAGGGTGAGCTCTCGAATGAGGCAAGGGTTGTGCTTCTGCAAAACGAGGCTATCTACCGTCGGCAGATCAGAGATTCTAAAAATAGAGCAATCGTCGAAGCTGAGATTCTCAGACTGGGTGGTCTTGTCCTTGCGTCTCTCGATGCGGTAGACGCAGGAGGTGTTGGAGTTGAAGCTCCTCAGTCTGTGGCCGCACCAAGTCCCGTTGATGTAGGTCACCTCGGCGGGGTTGCTCAAGTTGCCGCCCAAACAGTCCTTCCGGTTCTGGCAGATCACCCGAGAATTCATGAGCTGAGCGCTAGATTTAGAGCCCTAGGTGACATGTACGAAGTCTCTGGTCTGATTTGGAGCGGTGTTGCTCCAGAGGATATGGGTCATGCGGATGCAGTTACTTTTTGTGGTGCCTTAGGTAACGGAGCGAGATTGCCAACCAAAGGGGAATATCTCGCGCTGAGCCGAGCCATGGGTGCAAGGGATCCTGAGCATAACCATTTCGAAGGATATCATTTCACTCGTCTGCCGAATATGCGTAATCGATGGTTTTGGTCGACATCCGTGAGTCAGCGAGAGGATGGCTTTGCTTTCTATTTTAGTGGCACCGGTGGCTATGTCCAGGACTACGTCTGCAGTGGGTTGGGTTCTGTGCGGTGTGTGCGGTAAAAATTAATAATTTGCACTAATTGTCGTATTTTTTTGGGATAGTCTGAGTGAAGTGCCAAAAGTTAATTGGCCTTCAAGTATCTTATTTGTAACATCTTCTTTCGAATGCTTTCTGGATGAATTCTCTAGAGTTGCTATCAGTGGGTTCTTTATTTTTCATAACTAATGACTGAATGTGTAGGACGAATTCGTCAATAACATCCTTAATGACGCGACCACCGGTGAATTTTTTTTCGTCTTCTTCTAAGATAAAGTTACGATATTGGGCCGTGAATTCCTGTATTTTTTTCAAATTTTGTTCATAGTCAGGGGTCGTCTCTTCGTGCTCAATTCTGCTCAGAGATTTTTTATAGCCATCGTTATATGCTTTTTCTTTTTGAGCTCGATTGAGTTTTTCAAATTTAATTTGTTGGAATCTTTCAATTAATGCTCGGTTCTTAATTGCGTCGTTGCCAGTTCCAATAATAATTACACGAGTAAAGTCAGCATTGAGTCCAGGAATTCCTAACGCTATCTGCTTGGTGTTTGGGTCAGTGAGGACTTTTAGTTGGGCCTTGAGTTCTTGTCTTTGGTCGCTTACCGGATATCCTTCGTGGGTGTCATCTCCACTAATCAGGTCCCCGATCTCATCAAGAAGGACAATGAAATTACTATGTCCAGCTCGTCGAAAGCACTCTCCTAATCTGCCAATCGATTTGGGTACGTCGATAGTAGAGCTTTGGTTCGATTGGAGGAGGGCAAATGGGTCACCCATCAGGTCCTTTATTTGAAGGTCTTTTACGGATATTTCACATAAGTAAAGGCCTAGTGTTTTGGCTAGTCGCTGGGCAAAAGTAGTTTTCCCGGTTCCGGGATCGCCATGAATGAAGGCCTGAGTTCGTTTTGGGTGATGATTATTTAACCTTGAATTTGTCTTAATCCCTAATATTAAGGAATTAAGTACGTCCGCATGTTCTTTATAGTCCTCAGTGAGTTCTGTTATTGCAGACTGTTGGATTTTTACTTCTTCTTGCGATAGCGAAAAATTCGAGATGTCTTTAGGTTTCCATGCAAACGGCAGATAGACAAGTTCCCTCAGGGTGAGCTGTTTGTTGAGTGCGTTATAGGTGTTTAGGTCAGGGGTGAGGTCGTTGATGGGTCGCGGTGCCAGTAATGGCTCCGTCTCTTTATCTAACTGAGTAATTAGTGCTGCCAAATCGGGTGGGAGCGTTCTCACTTGATCTGCGGAATTGACCATGAGCTCTTTGTACAGCTCTTTAAGGCCTTCTCCTGGAGTCATCTGGCATCTCTGCCATGCGGTGAAAGTGCCTTGCAGGATGCCGGTGACGCTACTGGCGAGAGAGCTTTGTAGTGCAATAGCGGCAAAAGGGTTATTTTCGGTAGATTCAGAGCCTAAATATCTTTTAACGCATTCAATGGCAATTACCGAGCCGATGGCACCGATTGCAACTTGTGAAGGCATTCCATTGTAAAACTCGAGACAAAACTTATGAAGGCTGCGCTTTCCAGTGCAAAATTTAGCTTTGCCGTTGTTTAATTCCTTCTCGGCAATGATTATTTTGTCGATATTTAACGGTTCCGTGCCTGTTTTAGTTTCTTCCTTTGCTACCTCGGAAGCTGAGATAGGGATATAATTTCTGCCTAGGGCGAAGGATTCATGAGTGTAAAGAAAGAAGAAAGTTGTAAAAAAAACAATCATTTTAAAAATGTTGGCAGATTTTTTTAAATTCATAAAAATTTGAGCATTAAGTGAAGTATGATCTCTTGGCTGATTTAGTAAGTACCACTTTCAAGATGCTCCCATCTGTCAATGAGCAGCCGACGTGAGATCGTGCTCAAAGTCAATTAGCAACTCATGTTGACCCACTCCCAGGTTCCCCAGTCGGTTGCCCCGAGGCAGCGCACTCCGACTCCGGGTACTGCAAAAAACTGACAAGCTGTACCGCTAGCATGAGCGCCTACGGAGCAGCTCACTGAGTAGTAGCCCATCATTGGATTTCCGCAGATTGTGCTTGCGTAGCAGAAGTCAAAGGAGAAAGCGGCAAGAGCGCTATTCAGGGATCCAAAAATCAGACCTAAAGTCAGGACTACGATGGGTTGATTGATTTTCATTTTTTTTCCTTTGCTGAGGTAGTTATTAAGTTTGAAAAAATAGGACGCCAACTATTTATCGAACTGAATTCGCACCGTCAAGGATTTGTGGTGGACCCGCTTACATCACCTGCTTCACTGGAGGTTTAGAATAGTCACTAGCCCATTGATGCGGGAGAGGTCGTGAGTTTTTGTTTCCTTGATTCGATGTCTTGGCTCGAGTATGTTCGCTGCGCGGCTCTTAGAGCCGCTTTCGGGTATCGTCAGTGTTGTGCGGAGGTTTGATTTGAAGCAGGTATTTAAGGTTATTGTGTTGGTAGTGGTACCTCTAGTTCAATTTGTCCAGACTTGGGCCCTGGCTGCAGATCGCGAAACTCTGATGCGGGCGCTGAGTTCTTGTAGGAGTGAAGAGGCGAGGGCAATTCTCACCGATCCTTCTTTTATGATTGATTTTAGTGAAAAGAGTAGCAGCGGCACCACTCAAAATTGGACACCGTTGACCCTTGCCGCCGCCACGGGCGACATCGGGAGCGTGGAGCTCCTTTTAGGAAAGGGGGCAAACGTCGAACAGCAGATTAAACTCGAGAACAAGGCCGTATCTCCTTTGGTACTTGCTGCCATGTATGGACATAAAGAGGTGGTGAAGAAAATTTTAACTTCTCCAGGCTTTGGCTCAGACGGTTATCGTCGAGAAATGGCGCTAGCGCAAAGACTCCAGCAATCCTCTTGGTTGGATCACTTGCGGGCTGCCCACGACTCAGAACTCGTCGCTGCAGCTTCAACAGACCGCCTGTTGGGAGGGGATGCTCCTTCTTTGGGAAGTATTCAATATGAGGCACTCACTCAGTTTCCTGGTGATCTCAATGCTCAAATGCAAGAGGACTCGTGTGTGCTCTGCACTGGAGTACCGGGAAGCACAGGTTCCTATGAGCTGGTGAATGGACACCAAAGAACCGGCGATTATGTAACTGCCGGCTGCTGCGGTGCCCGATTCTGCAGTAAGGGGTGCATCGAAGACTATCGACAGCAGGCTGGCAGAGAAAGACCTAAATGCCCGACCTGTCGGAGCGAAAATCCGAATTATGAAGAGTTTAAGAGTGTTATTGCCGAATACCACTGGCAGGGGCACAAAATCGCAACTCCCTGCCAAGTTGCGGAGGCGACCTCAGGCAATGCAGAAGCGTGGGATTCTCGTGGGGTGGATCAACCCGTTCCCTCCGCTCCGTTTCTTGAGGAGCCATTTGCGTCAGCCCTACCTGGGTTAGATGGCGAGGCACCGCGTGGACGGGTAGAGCAAGTGCCAGCGAGCTTAGTGCAAACTCCACCTGCAGCTGTTCCAGTCATTGTTCGAGTTTTTGAGGATGATCCTCAATCTTATACGGTGAGTGTGCAGTTTAGACGTTTGGGCGCCATGTACCAGGTCTCTCATTTAATTTGGAGTGGTGTGGCTCCGCAGACAATGACTCACAAGGATGCAGTGGCCTTTTGTGCTCGCCTCGGTAGCGGAGCGAGATTACCTACCAATGCGGATTTTATTGAATTAAGTCGAGTCGTGGTGGCGGAGAGGCTATCGTGGGGTACTCCTGGCGTAAGGTGGGGCTATCACTCGGATGGATTGATCCAGCCAATGAGGGACGTGCACTTTTGGTCGGGATCGGTTCATCCAAGTAATCCTAATTTCGCCTATTATAATTACTTCATGAGCGATCGCGATGATGAACTCTTTGTAGCTAATTACAGTGTCGAGAATGAAAATAAAGTCCGGTGCGTTCGTTAGTGCTCCTGGCGATCATCATTCTCAGCAAATTCGACCTCAGCAAATTCGACCTCAGCAAACTTGACGGATTTGTGTTCGGCCGTCAACGCCTGTCGATCTATTAAGTTCAATCGCTTAAATTCGAAAATTGACAAGCTCATGAGTTTTGGTAACAACGAGGAGTGGTCTTGTAAGGGAGGGTGAAAGTGAAGAACCTGTTGATCGCCAAAAAAGCTATTATCAAAAGCACTGCTATTAATATGATGTTGAGTGTGGTCATGGGAGGGGTGTTTTTGACTTTTTTCCCAAGCTATTCTCACTCCTGTGACCAGCAAGTGGCTAAAGCTGCTGCAGAGGCAGGTGACCCGCAAGCTCAATACTCCTATGCTCAATTGCTTTATAGCGGCATCGGGGGAGAGCGAAACTTGCCCGAGGCATTTTACTTTTTCCATCTCGCCTCCGAGCAAGGCATTGCTGAAGCGAAGGAGGCTCTCGAAAATTTGGACTTTAGCGAAGTGCAGCCCCCGGCTTCTCCTATTACTGTAATTGGTGCTGGTTTAGTAGCCATCGCTCGGACGCCGAAAGAACCAATCCATAAGCAGGTCCGATTCGTGGAAGATCCTGAGACTAGAACGATCAGCTCCCAAGGAGAATCAATTGCAGAGTCATTCGACTTTGGCTTCTCAGGTTCGCCAGTCAATTTCTCAGTACTTGATTCCGAGTTCTCCTCAATTGCCTTTGATCCATCACCTATGGCCCTCGCTGTAGAGTCTGAGCAAGACTCTGAGTAAGGGCCTATTCAGAGAGCGCACCTTTTATCTGGTCGCAGCGCGAGCGCTTGGATCTCCGAGAAAGCCTGCGAAATCAGAGAGCTTCAAGATCTCACTCAAATCATGCCAGCCATTTAGTTCAGGCGAATTGCCCCAGGAGTTCCTGAGGAACCCCATACACTTTCCAGTGGTGTGATCAAATTTTGCTGCAATTAGGGAAATCGCATGCTCACCACAATCCCCTGAAATTTTCAAGGCCTGATTGGCACAGACTCCCAGCGCAAATGCAGACTGATTCCCTGAGTTCTTCTTTAGTGCCTGCAGTCTCTGAAGGTAGCTATGAGTATCTATGTCAAACACGATTCTTTCCAGACTTAACCCGTCGAAAACATGAGGGTGAATCTCTGCACCCACGCGCTGCTTATGACATTGGGGTTTGATTAAAAGTTTGTAAATATAATCTGGATAAGACTCGCTCGAAGTGATCGCATTAAATAGCTGTTCAGTTGAAACTCGGACCCCCACGGTACCACCTTTTTCGGAAGATATTTTTGCAACGATCTGATTCAAGCTAGTCATCATTTCATTAAATTCCTCAGCTGGAACCGAGTGCTTGGAGCAGGTAGCTTTTTGCTCCAGATAAAAACCTCTCAAGTCATCAAATGTTCGACCGGCTCTGAAATAGGTCGTATCATCCTCAAAACATACTCCGTTCTTAAGTCCGTAGCTAAGACCGCCGGAAATAGTCCCGCCATTTGACTTAGCATAAACATCCCTAAAGGCTTGGCTTAAGTCAGAAGCAGAGATCGCCTTTCCGCAATACTCAGGCTGATATTGGCAAAGCTTCTGGCCGAGTAAATCACTCGCAGTATGAGCCCAACAAGTTCCTAACTCTCCCTGGTGTCTGAGCTGAGGGGTAAAGCTTCTCTGATAGTCGAAGGCCGGGCAGGCGCCCTCGACTTCAGTTCTGAAGCGAGCCACTACCTCGGCATCGAGAGCGCGATTGAAAAGACCGCGATCCGATCCATCGATCCTAGGAGATGAATTTGAAGGTTGAAGTAATTGCCTCTGTGTTTCGTACAGAAAGTGATCTAAATTTCCATGGGCCCTCATGAACTGAAAAAATCCAGCTGGATCTCGTACAGCATGACTCACAACGAATTCACAATCAATCTGAGGCAGATTTGCTAGCTCATCCAGCATGTCGAAGGTGATCTTGCTCTTATTTTGATTAGAGGTCTGAACAATCATTTCCGCGTAAGCTTTGATATTTTCATTCTGAACGAGGCGAAGCATGTGTTCGCGGAACTGAGTTTTCGACAGGCCCGCAGCATCTACCGAGTGTTCCAGTTTTTTGTATGAATCTAGATCTGGGGCCATACTTAGCCGAAGCGCGCCAGGAATTTCAAAATCCGGAAAGAACTCCTTCAAGTAGGCGATATTTTGCTTTTGAAACTTATCAAGTTCTCGCTCCTGGTTCGGTGTCAATTTTGGAAAAATTCGATGGAAATAAACTTCCTCTGTTTTTTTCTTAAGTTCGGCTGCAAACGTTGCATATTTAAAGGCGTCCCGAAACTTGACAGACGCACCCTTCATTTTTTCATTCTCTTCAAAACGATTCAATGCTCGAATCAATTCTTGCGTCGAGTGACTGAGGCTTTTTTGAGAAAAGCGGTGAATTTCCTCCAAATCCTCAACACTCAACTCCTTAAATCTGCTCTTAAGATCGATTAGCGGCTTTGGATCCATGACCAATTCTCGAATGGTGTCGGCTTGCTGGAGCGTCAGAGACGGAAAGGAATCGGATAATTGAGCGTAGGGTTGGAGGATATCGTGATAGTTAAAAATCATCCTTTTAATTTTATCAGAATCGGCTTCTGGAAATTTTCGCTTGATAAAAGTAAGCGTTGGAAAAAGAGGAACTCCCGCAGGAGCTGCTCTTAGAAGTTCTAACGCGTCCATGATTTTTAAATTTGGAAACGCTTTAACATAATCGGTAACCTGGATCGCTTTAATTGCCGCTGGTAGGACATTGGCTGCTTCTATGGCCTCCTCTACGCTAACTGTTGGAGGAGATAAGAGCGCCTTTAGTGTGGTCAGTTGTTGGTTTGGAATTCTGCTGATTCTATCTAGGCTAATTGTTTTTCCGGAACTTTCCAGCTTTTTTAGTATCATCGAATACTGACTGAAATTTTCAACTAAGTTTCTGATCTTTTCTAGGTCCTGAGAACTCGATATTGAAAAATCTGTAACCTGACTCACCAAGTAATAAAGTTCACCCAGTTTTGCACCTTGAAACTTGCGCCTTAATTCTGCCAATCGATTGAGGTCCTGAGGTAAGAGAGTTTTAGTGCCCAAAGACGCTTCCAGACTTTTTAAGTCTAGATCTGACACGTCTGGAATAGCCCTCCGTACGTAGGATTCGATTGCTTCATGCGATTGGGCTACTGCCATCAGGGGGATCGAGTGCACACTTAAGGCACTTGAGATGCTATAAAAAACAAAAGATTGAAAAAATTTTCTGGAAAAAATTGACCGAAGGTACGGAAAGAAATCTTTAAAAAATAGCATAATTAAATTTAAACTAAAAATTGCCTTCCATTCAATTCTTTCGTGAAATACCACCTAGCTTTCTTTTCGATTTAACCTGAAAAGCTACCTGAATCAGTATTATCTGGCAGGGTCAAAATTACTTCTGCCACCCATGCGTTTGATTTCTTCTGTTTTAAAATTTTTTCTGGTGATCGCGTCTCTTCGTTCTCTTGCAGCGTCTGCTGTTTCGACTGCAGATTGTCTTTGCTTAATCGAAGCGGTACCAAATTTTGGACTCTCAGGCAGATGTTGCAGTTGTTGGTTAAGCTTCATTCGTGCCGCATCTTCTCTAAAATGGGTCTGGAGATGGTTCATGTCTTTTGCGTTTCGTGCAGTCTCTACCGCGTTGACTGAATTCTGTCTTCTTGCAACCGAGCGAGGCACAGCACGGGGGCGGATTTGAGGACTTGGGGCACGTACATGAGGAGGATTAGCTGTAGCTAATTCTGATAAAGTCAAAATCAGTGACAAGTAAAAGAATATGCCGCAGAGTAGTTTTTTCTTCATGGGGTCAGCCTTTCATACTATTTAAGTTTAATTTTAAAACAACCAGACAAAAAAGATCAAGAAATATTAATTATGTCCTAATTTGTATAAATTAAATTAATTTAAAATAAGCACAACTAGCTGGATTAATTGAACTGTAGGCTATCTCGGGTTGTGTTTTTTACTGATGTGCGATTTCACGATGGAGCTGAGGGGTAGGGGTCTTTTCTGATGCCTACGAGCGCTGCAATAGCAGCTCCGAAAAAGACAATGACCGTAAACGAAACCCTGAGACTCGTCGCCCCTGCGATCCATCCAATCATGGGCGGGCCAATCAGGAAACCCAGAAATCCGATCGCTGAGATCGTGCTGATTGCAGAGCTTGCGGAGCGACTCGAACTATTGCCTGCTTCACTAAAAGCAAAGGGCACGACGGCAGAGGTTCCCGCTCCCACTAAAAAGAACCCGATGAGTGCAGGAATTAAAGTAGGAAAAAGAATCGAAAGAGAAAGCCCCGTGGCGATTAAGACACCACAGGCTTGAAGTACACGGGTGAAACCGAAGCGAATTTTTAAATCATCCGCTAAAAATCGAGTGCCAGCCATCGTGCTCATGAATGCCGCATAACCTGCGCCGATCCAACCCTCTTTGGCTTGCACGATTTTTTCGAAATACACCCCACTCCAGTCAAACATGGTGCCCTCGCAGACCATAGAGCAAAACGTAATGACTCCGAGTAGGAGGAGAGAGGAATCGGGTAAAACCCAAGGTTGTTTTTTAGGTTGTGTGATTCTAGCCGAGTCGAGGAGTAACGATTGAGAGTGTAGGGCGGCTCCGATGACGATAACGATGGAAGAGAATATAAAGTGGAGTCGGGGAGAAATCTGCTGGCTCATCATGAGAGCGCCGATGGCTGCACCCGTAAATCCGGCCAGGCTCCAAAGCCCATGAAACGAGGCCATGATCTGCTTCTTGTAGATGCGCTCAATGCCGATAGCTTGAGTGTTAGCTGAAACATTTACTAAATTGCTCATGATGCCAAAGAGCAAGAGGGCCCCGCCCAGTTGAGTCGCTGATTCGGCAAAACCCAAAAGGAGGAGTGTTGCAGCGTAAAGAATCATGGAGATTTGCAGAACTCTTCTTGTACCCATCCAGGAAATGACCTTCGATGCAAACCCTAGGCAGAGGATCGATCCCACCGGCAAGGTAAATAGAAGTGTACCTAGCTCTGCTTCAGAGAGGGATAGGTGATGCTGCAGGTCTGGGATTCTAGCGCCCCAGCTAGAAAAACAAAACCCGTGGAGAAAGAAGAAGCTCCCGACTGCAAATCTTGCTCGCGCGGGTGATTGAGTCGGGTTGAGCTTCATCTTTGTTCCTTCATTTTTTGGCCTGCATTAAAATCATTAAGACTCGAACTGTTTTGTGCTGGAGGGCTCCATCGAGTGTGGAGCCGAGGGGAGCGGATCTTGATTTTGTTCTAGAGGCGCAGGATCACTGGGCTCGGCAGCTTGATTAGTGTCAGTAGGTTCGGCAGGTTTTTTGGTTTCGGTTGATGCAGGCTTGTTGGACGAATTGCGGTTTTTTTTGGTGCCTCGATCACTGGAGTGCACGTGGGCGCGGACTTGGTTTGAGGTTGGCTGAACAGGGTTGCGCTCGATTAGAGAGGGTTGCACGCCTATTTGACCTAGGTTTGGTTTGTTATTCATTTCTTGCATGATTGCATTCTTAACAAATGATGTATAGTTTACTGGTGCAGTAATATTCATGGGCGGTATATTGCATTCAACATAATCGTGTCCGTGGCGTATCTCCTTCTTTTTGGGCATTTCTTCGTCAGAAATTAATCTACTGAGCCCAGATTGATTGCAGGTATGGATCGCGGTGATAGCTCGTTCGAAAGTGCCGTAGTTGAGATTGATGTATTTGGCGACCTCAGTCTTAAAAGACTCTGAGAAGTACCCCCAGTTGATTCTTTGATTTTCGGAGGTCATCAGCTGAGCAAATGCTTTTTCGACAGCATCTAAAAAAGTGATGATTTCGTTTAAGTCTTTTAGAATTTTTTTACACTGATACTCGCTCGCATCGTAGAGGTTGCCAGTATGGTGTAACCCGGAGGCTGGAGCTCCGAAGCACCACGCCGCTAGAGTGCAAGTCCCTATTATGCAGGCTGTCGCAGTCATGTGGTTTTCATCAGCTGATTTGGCAAATTCGACCCTCAGGCCATTTAAATCGTCGTAGGACGCCCTCAGGTCGGATTCGATGGAAGCATGGCTTTTGGAAATGGGACTTAGAGACGATAAAATAACCAAGGCTATAGCAAGATTTTTAAACATAGATTTTTCTCCTGATGGGATTTAAAAAATAGAGTGCCCCACGTATCCCAGAATGGGAACGGATGTCAATCTAGATCTTTGTCTGGGGTTCGGCGGAAAGTCTATCCGCCGTCGCCTTCACCGTCGTCCTCTTCGTCGTCATCACCATCGTCATTGATCACGGCTTCTGCGGTCTGGGTAGGGGTGTTAACCGTCGGGGCGCTACGGACGCGGACTTTGATCTGGTATTGAGCCGAGGAGCGGTAGAGTTTTTGACTGAAGTCGGTACGAGATACGACGGCTCGACCACAGTCTAGGGTTAGGACTTCATTGTTTTTGTTTAAGTCTTTGGTCTCAGATTTCCACTCGGCGCAGGCGGTTTTCCAGGATTGGAGCGCTTCTTTTGGGGATGCGCTGGGGTCTCCCTCGATTTCCTGAATTCCCTTGATGAAAGTGAATTCGGGCCGGTTGGATTGAATAGGCTTGCCTTTGCGAATCGAGATAGACGTGTCACGTTGATTACCTAATGAGATCCCCTGGACCTTCATTGTGGGGTTTTTCGCCGATGCGTCCCGCAGGCACAGGCTAATTCCTAAAGCGCCTAGGATCAGAGCGGATAAAAAATTCATTCTCTTCATAATTCAATCTCCCTAAATACCCAGTATTCAAAATTAGACCGATTGAGCTCACTCTCCTGAGCTCACTCTCCTGAGCTCACTCTTATGATGAACTATTGAATTCGATTTTTCTATTAATTCCATTGCACAGTGACTTGCGTCACCTTAGCGTCAGCTTCCGCGGAGCGTTGAATCTTAATGAATCCGTGTTGTCGACCGAACTGGAAAATGTCTCGGGTAACTTTTACGTCCTGGAGGCAGTAATCAATGACCTTTTGTACCTGGCCCGATTTCCACCATTCCACCGCAAGTAAGCCGTCCGCAGATTTTCCGGTTTGGAGCGTTCCTCGCGCGACGGCTTCGAGTTTTAGAAATCGCTGGCGGGTGAGGGCCTCTAGGTCGTACATGATGTCAAAAACGTCCAGTCGCTTCGGGTCTAGCCCGTAGGGGACCATCACCGGCAAGTCAAATCCTCGTATATTGTAGCCTACGACCAGTCGTTCTTCGCAGAGCTCAATGAGGTTCTTGATCTCATTCTCGCGAAAGCTCAGGAATTGATCGGTTTTGCTATCATAAGCGCAAGCAACGGAGATACCGAGTTTGTCGACGTGCTCCCAGCCCCCGACCTCTTGGACGAGTTTTTGGGTCTCAATATCTAGTACTAAGAAATGGCGGTGCTTCAAAAATAGGCTTGATGGAATGACATCCTCCGAGAAGGGGACGCAGCCCATATGTCGCCAAAAAGTAGGATTGAGTTTAACGCGGGTAGTTGGAGCACTCATGAGAGGCCTCAGTCTCGCCGGAAGATTTTTTCTTGTCAAGAGTGGAGGGGCGAGGCAAAGATGGTCCGATGGAAGAAACCTCTTTAGAAGCAGCCGTTTACCTCAAGGAAAAATTCCCCACCTTTTTAGAAGACCTCAAGTCGTTGGTGAGAATCCCGAGTGTGAGTTTTTCCGGATTTCCGGAGGCTGAGCTCGATCGGAGTGCCCACGCTGTGGCGGATTTATTGAGGCGGCGAGGGCTCGAGAACGTTCAAATTTTGAAAATTCCCGGCGCCCACCCCTATGTTTATGGGGAGCGCTTGCGAGCTCCGGGGCAACCCACTTTGCTTCTTTACGCTCACCATGATGTTCAACCTCCTGGGCGCACGGAACTTTGGCAAACACCGCCCTTTGAGCCGACTATTTTAGAGGGTCCTGCCGGAACCCGCCTCTACGGCAGAGGCACAGCGGATGATAAGGCCGGAATCGTCGTTCATACTTCAGCTATTGCCTCTTATCTTGAGACTGTGGGTGAGCTCCCGGTCAATGTGAAAATCATCGTCGAGGGCGAGGAAGAAATTGGCAGCTCGCATCTGGGTAAATTTTTAAAAACCTACCGTCACCTTATGGACGCTGACGTCCTGGTGCTTACCGATACGGGAAATTTCGACTGCGGGATACCTGCGCTCACGATTGCGCTCCGCGGCATGGTAGGACTCGAGGTTGAAGTTCGCGCACTCACCAAAACCGTTCACTCTGGCATGTGGGGGGGGCCGATCCCGGACCCTGCGATGGCACTGGCTAAGATGTTGGCGACTCTAGTGGACGATCAGGGTCGAATCGCTCTACCGGGCGTCCTGGACGCTGTTAAACCGATTATAGGCCAGGAGGCTCGGGAGTTAGCTGCGATTCCGTACGATGAGGCTGAGTTTAGAAAACAAGCCGGATTAGTTCCCGGGGCTCAGCTCCTAAAACAGGGGCCGTCTCCAGTGGTTCAAGTTTGGCGCCTCCCGAGTCTGACGGTCAACGCAATTCAGGCTTCTTCGCGACTGCAGGCCGGAAATATTATCAACGACGTGGCGTGGGCTAAAGTCACGGTTCGTCTCGTGCCTGATATGAATCCCGAAGCGGTGCTCGACCAACTTAAAGCACATTTACAGTCGCACCTTCCCTGGGGGCTTGAAGTTCAGTTTAAAACAGAGGCCTGCAATGGACCTTGGGCAACAGACGGAAAGGGGCCGGCTTTTGAAGCCGCCGAAGCTGCTCTGAAAAAAGGCTACGGGCATGCGCCCTACAAGATCGGAACCGGCGGGAGTATCCCGTTTGTTCAGCCCTTTGCAGATGCTTTGGGAGGGGTTCCTGCTCTACTGATCGGCGTCGAAGATCCTTATACCAACGCTCACGGTGAGAATGAGAGTCTGCTTCTCTCAGACTTCAAAAGCGCTTGTGTCAGTCAGGTTTATCTTTTTGAGGAGCTGGCAAAGCAAGCATTAGTGCGCTGACTCAGTCGCTGCGACTTCGGTTTTGTCGGCCAGTTGCTTGCGCTCTTCGCCCGTAAGGCGTTGCACGCTACTCTCGTAATGGTTGAGGTGGGTATTTGCAGTTTCAAAAGCCTCCTGCGCTTTTTTGAGTCCCTTGCCAATATCCTCAAACTTCTTCTCGAAATGCTCGAAATGGCGTCTAGCCTTCTTGATGTCTTCTACCGTTTTTTCTACGCCCTTAGCCATTTCGTAATAGTCTTGGGCAATCGCCACTGAACGCAAAGCGATGGCCAAGGTATTGGGTGAAACTGGGAAAACCTTGAGTTTGGCCAAGGCCTCAAAGAGGTCACCGTTTCGGATCACTTCAAAGTACAGGGTTTCACTTGGCAAGAAGAGGAGGGCCATATCTGAAGTCCCATGATCCGGGCGGATGTATTTCTGGGCGATGGATTTAGCCTGGACCTTCATCACTTCCGACAGGGTTTTGCGCGCGGACTCGAGGGCTGAGGGGTCCTGTGATTCAAACAGGGGCAGGACTTGTTCTCTTGGAAATTTGCTGTCAATGGGTAGGAGTTGTCTTGGGAGTTTAACTACTGCGTCGACTCGTTCCGAAGAGTGGGGAACGATCGTATATTGAAGCTCGAAGGTTCCGAGGGGCAAAAAATCCGATAAAATTCGCTCGAGAGTGGACTCGCCAAATCCGCCCCGTAAGTGGGGGAGCTTGAGCAGTTGGTTCAGGTCTGAAATAGATTGCCCAACCGTATTTAGGGAGGCGAGCTTCAATTCGGCTGCTTGGAGGTGTTGTTGAACCTTCTCAAAGTGCTTAAAACCCTCTTTCAGGTTCTCGTTAAGTTTGCTTTCGACGTTTTTTCCAATCGTTTCAAGGCGATTTCCAACTTGGAGTTCGAGGGATCTAAATTTTCCCTCCAGGGCTACGGTAGATTTTTCCAGGCCAGATTGGAGCTCGAGGCGACTTTGAGCGAGGGCTCGGTCAAGTCGTTCTTGAGTGTCTAGGAAAGATTTAGAAAGCCGGTCGGCGAGGGCTTCTCGGACTTCAGCATTCATTCGAACGATTTTTTCCGTGAGATCAGAAAAGGGCTGGCTGAGGAAACTGGCTAATTCTGTTGGAGAATTTCGTTTTTGATTCGATCTTAGGAGAAAGAAAAACACGCCAATCTGGCACAGAGAGAAAACGAAACTGGCTAAGATAAAATTGATCATAATCATTCACTTTTAGAAAATCATTGCCCGCTCTAAAAGGCAATTGTATGGTTAGAGGCATCTATGCAAAAACCCTATAAGAGTATCCAGGTTTTTAAGAACCCTTTTTTGGAAAAGTTCACCCATGCCCATCCGTTGACCCCCTTGGTTCTCTGGGGGCCGATCGTGGCCGGCATGCTTTGGCACTCGATTCGCGTTCTGAACGTCAGTAATGCGGCTCTTGTTTCTCTTGCCGTGAGCGCCTTGGTCACCTGGACTCTCGTGGAATACGTCCTACACCGCTTTGTATTTCATTACGAGGGTGAAAGCGTTTGGTCTCAAAAGATCCACTTCCTGATCCATGGGCTCCATCATTCCGACCCTAATGACCCCACTCGCTTAGTGATGCCCCCGTTCGGTAGTCTGGCGATCGCGGCGATGATTTATCCTATTTTTAGAGCCATTTTAGGCCCTCTTTGGGCAGAGCCGTTTTTTGCATTTTTTTTAGTGGGCTATCTGATCTATGATTACACCCATTTTGCAGTTCATCATTTTAGGCCCATGACTCGCTTGGGGAAAATGTTAAAAACTCATCATATGCAACACCACTTTGTAGAGCCGAACTCACGGTGGGGTGTCAGTTCTCCCGTTTGGGATTTTGTTTTCGGCACGCTCGAAGGTGAAGTCAAGGACAAGCAGTCGGCCGTCTAACCTTGGTTTTGGAGAGAATTCATGACGAATCGAAGGATCTTCACGACCCTAGTATCTTTAGCCTTTCTTTACATCGCGTCGCCCTTTTTGTTGCCGATTGTGATGGGTGCTGTGATTGCGGTTCTTTTTTATCCAATGCTCGTACGATTGGAAAATAAGAGTGTTTCTACGTCAGTCGCCTCAGCCTTGCTCACTTTTGGGATTACGGTCATCTTTATTTTGCCTACCTCGTTTTTAGTTTTTTTTACCGTTAAGGCAGCACTTCAGCAGCTCCAGGCCCTGAAGGCCGCGCAAGTGCATGGTGAGGGGATCGCATTTTTTGATTCCATTCTGAGTTCTGCCCGGGTTCAGGGTTTCATGAAGTGGGTGACTGATTACCTACCGCTCACCGTCGAGGAGTTGAACTCGACGTTTCGGGATTGGGCTGGAAGTATAGGGAGCAAGATTGCGGATTTTCTAGGTGGCGTGATTTCCTACTTACCTGGGTTGACCCTGGCTCTGATTGTGATGGTGGTGAGTATTTACTTTTGGCTCGTCGACGGACGAAGGCTCCTTTATTTCGTGAGACGGCATTCCATATTCTCATCCCAGCAGACCGAAAAGTTGATTCGGACTCTGGAGGGCATTTGCCGCTCAGTCATTCTTGCTGTCCTTTTGGCGGGGAGTGCTCAGGCCGTCATCGAAGTAGGTGCCTGTGTCTTGACCGGCACACCGAACGCGGTTTTAATTGGGCTCTGTGTTTTTATTGCGTCTTTCATTCCGATTGTCGGGGCTTCGCCCATCACCCTGGGAGTCGGGATTGAGCAACTCTTTGAGCCCGGGAGACAAACTCAAGGGATGGTTCTGATTCTTTTCGCCATCCTCATTGCGGGGGTAGATAATATGGTTCGCCCCCTTTTCTTGCGAGGTTCAGCCAATCTGCATCCATTGTTAGCTTTCGTGGCAGCTCTCGGGGGGCTCCAGATGCTCGGGTTCTTGGGTGTGTTTTTCGGCCCGATCCTCGCGGCTTTCTTTATTGCGACCATCCAGGTGATTACCGAAGTGGATTAGGTGTGGGTGGTCATCGCGTATGGGCTTGGGGGTGTGTCTGATCTACCCTATCTCAGCAAAGTTTTTTGACTAAAACTTTTACCTCGGTTATTTTTATTATATGAAATTTAAATATCGGGGTTGTGCTGCGTGGGGTCAGGCTTCTGGATTTACCTTAGTCGAGCTTATGGTCACTGCAGCGGTGGGGGCTACCTTGTCGCTGACGCTGGCTCAAATGATGGTCAGCACGAACAAGAATGCCAAATTAGCAGCTATTCCTGCGACTTGGGCGGCACTTCCTTCGCTCCTGGCAACCGCGATGAGCGACGTTACGAAATGCGGAAGTAATTTTAATGGTCTTACTGTGAGCAATACTAGCTTCTCAGGAGGAGACATTGTTTTAACTTTGCCGAGCACAAAACCCATCGGGAGTTACAGTGGTACCACGCTCCAGAGCACCTATTTACAGGTCGACAAAGCGATTAATAACATTCAGGCCACGAGCATTCAGCTCATTGCCTCGGGGAAGTCATCGATGGCTTCTATAACTACTTCCCAAGTTCCAGTTTATCTCTCAGTCGTTGCTCAAAAAAGTATTGATGGGCAGTTGTTAACTCAACTTCCGGCTTTCCCAACTAATATCGTTTTTAATCTAGAATATAACGCAAGTAAAAAGATTACTTCCTGTTTGAGTGGCACCAGCAGCATTCCTTCCTGCGTAGCCGGGCAAATTGTTTTTGCTAACGGAAGTACTTTTTCATGTGTCTGGCAGTCCTGTCCGACTGGCTGGCACCAGACGACCACTTCAACAGACCTAGGGTACCTCCCCCCGGCCACGGATCTCCACCAATTTGACAGCACAACACCAGTGGACAGCGCAGGGCAATACAAGGTTGCAGTGGGCTGTGC
>CANFJX010000012.1 GCA_947447665.1 Bacteriovoracaceae bacterium
CTACCGGATTCAGGCCACAAACTCGGGTCGGGTCGCTTGCCTTTCTCCAAGAGCTTTTTCACTTCCTGGAGTTTTTTACCTTGGACGTCTTTGAGTTCATTGATTTTAAAGTCTAGTTCTTGAGCTTTTTTGCTTTTTTCAGAGCTCAAATCATTCAAAAGGGCATCGCGACGCTGGACGTAGCTTTGAATATAAACTCTGCGCTCGGTGCCGTTCAGGTGCTCACTGAAAAATCGATGCCTTGCTTCCTGCTCTCGACTTTTCCATTCTTTAAATTTGAAATCCTGAGACACCTTGAACTCTTTAAGTTCAAACTGATTTCTATGTTCCAAAGCTTTCACTTGAGTGACTTGTGCGCGAGAAAACTCCCTCAAAAGGACCTTCCCTTCCTGAGGGGCTACGTCGGCATCGAACTCGGATGGAGAAGCTGAAGGGGCAGAACCTGAAGGAGCGGAAAAAGAAGTAGTGGAAGAAGGAGCGGCTCCTTTTGAAAAACCAGCATGCACACTCAATTCGCTCGGATCACACGATGTCGCCAAGACGCCGAGAATCATACTCGAAATTAAACTTACCCTCACCATTTTCGAACTCATTCTGTGATCTCCAACTTTCTCCAATCTCGAACGCGAAGCGTGGGGGTTACTTGCCCACGAAATCGATTCAGTTCTGGAACCCCCGCCCACTCTCGCTCCTGAAACTGCTCGAGTTGATCCATCACTTCTTTTCGCTCAGCACCATTAAACCAAATCGCCTCCATCTGATAACCGGAGCTCGACTGCGCGCCCCCTCCCAGACTCAGCTTCAAGTGCCGTCCTTTCAGAACCCGATGACTTTGCGCGAGGGCACGGACCGTAAAAACTGGCTCCGGGTTGCCAGGACCGAATGGACCGAGTCGTTCTAACTCTTGAAGACTTCGCACATCCAAATCATCCAATGAGCACTCGCCCTCCACCCAAAGCGATGCAGCGCCGACTTCTTCCGGAAGTCTCTCGATGGCTTGATCGAAAGCCTCTGCAAATTCGTCGATTCGGTCGAGGCCGATCGAAAGTCCTGCGGCGAATTTATGGCCGCCAAACCCCAAAAGTTGCCCTGCGCACTCTCGGAGTGCACCTAGCACATCTTTACCTCCAAACGATCGAACACTTCCTTTTCCCAGATCTTCTCTTAACGCAATGACAGCAGCGGGCTTTTTAAAGGCCTCAGTAACTCGAGAGGCGACAATCCCAACCACACCCTCATGCCAGCCTGCATCAGCCACCACGATCCCATGGCGATATTTCCCCTCGCTCAATCCTTGCTCCACGCGCGCGCGAACCTGGTCCCAAATTTGATTTTGAACCTCGGCCCGCTCTGTATTAAGCCGCTCCAACTCCTGAGCCAAATCGGAGGCCCTGGCTGGATCACTCGTAGTGAGGAGATCGAGAGCTAGACTCGCCGAGTGCATTCGCCCTGAAGCATTGATTCTGGGTCCTAAAACAAAACCCAGGTGCGACGGACTGAGCTCACGAGAACTCAGTCCAGCCGAGTCCATCAAAGCTTTAACGCCCGGTTTTTTGGAGTGCTTCAACACTTCTAGACCGTATCGAACTAAGATATGATTATCCCCAGTGAGCGGCACCATATCAGCCGCAGTTGCCATCACTACTAAATCCAAATGCTGCTTGAGATTAGGCTCGAGCCCTCCGGCAAACCAACCCTCTGAGCGCCCCTGAACGCGCAGTGCCATCGCTAAATAAAAAGCCAGCCCGCACCCGCAAAGCTGCTTCAAACCACTCTCGCAGTCTTTTCTCTGAGGATTGACCACAGCATAGGCGGGAGGAAGCCCCCGTACCGGATCGAGCTGATGGTGGTCGACAACGATCAAGTCTAGTCCCAGTTCCTGGGCACGTTGAGCGGCATCAAAACTTGTAATCCCACAGTCCACCGTCACGAGAAGGCCTATGCCATCTTCCACTGCGCTCTCGACAGCCTTCACATTAAGGCCATAGCCGTCCTTAAAGCGATCGGGCTGTCTCACATCTGATTGAAAACCAAAATCCCGAAAAATCCACGACAGAAGAGCAGCACCCGTCGTACCATCCACGTCGTAATCCCCAAAAACCCTAATTTTTACTTTTTCACGCCGAGCTCGAGCGAGTCGTTCCACAGCAAGACCCATATCACGTATAGAATAAGGACTCTTAAGATTCTCAAATCGAGGAGCCAGATAATCCCGAATACCGGCTGCTGTATCAAATCCTCTAAGGATGCAAACCTTCAAGGTAATGGGTGAAAGTCCCGTTTCCTGCCGAAGAGAAGAAATCAGCTGGTCGATCTCTCCAGTATCACGCTGAGCATGGGAGCGAAGCTTCCAGACCCTCTGTCCCTCGTCCAAACCCATACTACTCCCTCATTACTAAATGAACTATACCGAGCACCAACTAGTTGGCTTTGGGCTCAGGTCGGATCATGACTACCCGCCGGCGTTTTGCCGACCCATGAGTCTTACTGCGCTTCTCTTTATGATCTAAATACTGACTCATGATGATCACAAAGGAGCTCGCGATAAAAATTGAGGAATAAGTCCCCACCACAATACCAACCATCAGAGTAAACGCGAAATCCTCAATCACTTTGCCACCAAAAAGCCAAAGTGCAGCAACGGTAATAAAGGTACAAAGAGAGGTGAGAATCGTTCGACCCAACGTCTCATTAATAGCCCGATTCACAGCCTGCTCCATCGGTAACTCAGGGTGCTGATGAATCGTCTCTCGGACTCGGTCATAGACGATAATCGTATCGTTGTTGGAATACCCAATGAGAGCAAGCAACGCCGCCAAGATCTGGAGGTCAAACTGCTTTTGAGTGAGAATTAAGACTCCTAACGTGAGCACCGTGTCGTGAAAAAGCGCCAAAACAGCACCTGGGGCAAAGCGGGAGTCAAACCGCAACCAAACGTAGAGCAGAATACAAACCAACGCAAAAAACATGGACATAAAGCCACTCGTTCGCAGAGAGCTTCCGGCGGCAGGACCTACGACATCGACTCGCTGAATTTCAAACTCACTTGGCTTGAGTGACTTCCCGAGGATGTCAGACACATGTTTTGATACTAAATTAAGAGACTTCTCATCCCCTTGCTCTTTAATGAGAAACTGACTGGCTGAAGGAATGCCAATTTGCTGCACCTTAAGCCCATGAATTCCGCCCTGATTCAGCTCTTCTCGGATCCTGCCGATATCCCAACTCGTGGGCACGCGAACCTGGACCTCAGCACCTCCGGTGAAATCGATTCCGTAATTGAGCCCCTTCGTGAAAAGAAGCACGAAGGTCGCAATCACCGCAAAGAGAGATATCCCCATGAGAACGTTGCGCTTACCGACAAAATCAATTTTGATTCCTGGACGAATGAGCTCTAACATTTCAGATTCCCTCTTTAAATACTGATGGTCTTGGCGTTTCGATTATCCAAGTAGTTCAGGTACAAGTCAAAGACCAGTCGGCATACAAATACTGCCGTAAGAAGCGTGGTCACAATCCCAATCATGAGGGTCACAGCAAATCCTTTGATCGGTCCCGTTCCGAAGGTGAGCAAAACAAACGCCGCCATGGCGTTCGTCACGTTAGCATCCAGAATTGTGCGGAACGCCTTTTGAAAGCCCGCATCCACCGCAACTCCAGGCCGCTTACCATGCCTCAACTCTTCTCGGATTCGCTCATAGATCACCACATTGGAGTCCACTGCGATTCCAACCGTCAGAGCAATCCCTGCAATGCCGGGGAGGGTCAGAGTTGCCTCAAGACCCACTAAGCAGGCAAGAACGAAAAGCACGTTGAGTACCAAAGAAAACACAGCGATGAGCCCACTGACTTGATAGTAAATCGCCACAAAAATGAAAACAACGATGCTCCCAATTAAGCTAGCCAAAGCACCCTTGTGGATTGAATCTTGTCCAAGCGATGGTCCGACGACCCGTTGCTCCAAAAAGTCGAGCTGAGCAGGAAGGGCACCAGCACGTAACACAATCGCGAGGTCTTTCGCCTCCTTCATCATTGCATCCGCGTCACCCCGCCCCAGCGAAATCACACCTTTTCCCCCGCCAATTTTACTTTGAATCACTGGGGCCGAGTGAACGATATTATCTAAAACAATCGCCAAACGATGCCCAATGTGCTCACTGGTCACTCGCTCAAACGCCAAAGCCCCTCTTGGACTGAGAGAGAAGCCAACCGTCGGTCGGTGGTTCTCTTGGTCGAATTGAACCATAGCGTCTTGGAGGTCCTCCCCCGTAATTTCAGCTTTGGAAAACAAGAGAAAAGGAACTCGACCTAATTCAGTCTCAGTCCCGGCTACTTTATTTCTCTCGAATGCAATCTCGTCGCCTGCAGGAATTTGACCCTTGGCTAATTCATTGAGTTTGCGCACGTACTCCGAAAACTTCTGCCCATCTTTGTAGGTCAGGTTGTTTTTCTTTTCGATGTCCGAGATCAGATTAGCAAGTTTGAGCGTAGCCGTAGACTTGTCATCTACAATTTTAAATTCCAACTTAGCCGTCTGACCAATGAGACTCTTCGCCCGGTCGATCTCTCCTACACCGGGAAGCTCAACGACAATTCGATCCGTGCCTTGGCTCGAAATCGAGGGTTCAGATACGCCAAATTCGTCAATTCGATTGCGAATGACTTCGATACTTTGATTGACGGTCCGCTCTCTGACTTCTGTTCTGAAATCGTGCGAAAGACCCAGCTCAAAATGGCCCGCATGCTCGCCTGCCAGTCTAAGATTTATGAACTCTTTCTTCAAGAGCTGGTAGAGATCTTCGCGCTTGGAAGGATCAAAGTCGAAAAGAATTAAGGGATCATCGGCGGGTAGACCCTCCGTCTGGATTTTGGAGTTCGTTGCGGAGTACCCTTTTTCCTTAAGCCGCTCTAAAAGATGGTTAGACTGTCGCTCGGCGACATCGTGATAGACCTTATTAAAGTCAACACCCAGAACAAGATAAAGCCCGCCCTGAAGGTCTAAGCCTAAGTTAATCTTCTGCTTGAAGGGAAACTTAGTTTTTTCCAGGTCTAAATTCGCAATGGTCGGATAAACGTAAACCACCGAGAGCACGACAAAAAACAAGAGCAAACAAAATCTTCCCCACCAGGAGCGCGACATAGATGATCCCTCAGTTTTTAAAAACCAGTTAACTTTGCCAAGCCATTAGGCTTACTAGGCTAGGTCTTTGATCGAGCCTTTGACCACTTGGGAAACCTGGCTCTTCAGCATCTTTACACGAACGTCTTGAGCAATTTCAACTGTGACGACTTTTTCAGTCAAGCCAGTTACCTTCCCAAGAAGTCCCGAGGCAGTTACAATCTCGTCACCTTGCTTGAGGGCTGCAATCATTTGTTGCTGTTCCTTCATTTTTTTCTGCTGAGGGCGGAGAACTAAAAAGTACATGACGCCAAACATCAAGAGAAAGGGTGCAAATGCCATCCAGCCCCCGGGCTGTTGGCCCGCAGCCGAAGCCGCAGGGATCACTGAGGTGCCAGCGGGTACAGCGGCTCCATCGGCCCAAGAAGAGCCACTAAAGAGGAGGAGAGTAAGGATACTGACTGGTAAAACTGACCAAACTAATCGAAATTTAGAACAAATATTCATAGGTCTACCGTCATCGCACATCACTCCGCCGTTTTCGATAGAAACTTTCGACCCAATCATCAAATCGCTCTTCAAGAATCGCCGCCCTCATCTGAGCCATCAGCCTGATGTAGTAGGTTAAATTATGAAGGGTGTTCAACCGGGCCGACAAAAGCTCCCGACAAACAAAAAGATGCCGAAGGTACCCTCTCGTGAACTGGGTGCAGGTCTCACAGGGGCACTCAGGGTCCAGCGGTTCTTTTGAGTCTGCATATCGGGCATTTTTGATATTCACTTTCCCAAAGCTGGTAAAAAGTTGACCATTTCGAGCATTTCGAGTCGGCATCACGCAGTCAAAGAGATCAATTCCTGCCCTCACCCCCTCGACCAGGTCCTCAGGTCGCCCAACACCCATCAAATAGCGAGGTTTGTCTTGAGGCAGAAGAGGCGCGGTGAAACGAGCCATCTCTTGCATTAACTCAGGGGTCTCTCCAATCGATAAGCCCCCTATCGCAAAACCATCAAAAGGCAGCGCCGTCATGTCCTTCGCCGACTCTAGACGAAGGCTTTCGTATAAACCCCCTTGAATAATTCCAAAGCGCAACTGATGGCCCTTCAACTTGACTTCAAGCCCTCGCTCTGCCCACTTTACCGTCCGGCGCATCGCAGCTTGCACCTGCTCGGGAGTGGCAGGATAGGGAGGACACTGGTCGAAAGCCATTACAATATCGCTCCCCAGCGACCTTTGAATCTCCATAGACAGTTCAGGCGTAAACCGATGAGAACTACCATCAATATGAGACTGAAAGGTGACCCCATTTTCATCAATCTTATTGAGCCCTGCCAAAGAGAAAACCTGGAAGCCTCCACTGTCCGTCAGAATCGGCTTATTCCACCCCATAAACCGGTGAAGCTCACCAAAAGACTCTACCCGCGCATGCCCAGGTCTCAGATAAAGGTGGTAGGTATTACCTAAAATAATCTGAGCTCCCATCTCATGCAGCTCTCTGGGAGTCACGCCCTTCACGGTCCCCAACGTTCCTACGGGCATAAAGACGGGTGTCTTTATTTTATGAGCACTCCCCAAAGAGCCAGGAAGGGTAAACTCCGTAGCCCGTGCTCGGCCCACACCCTTTGAATCGACGACCTGCTTTTCTACCTTAAAGTGGATTTGAATCGACATCTCTACTCCTCAACAATAAATTAAACCAAAAATGGATTTTCGCGCTTCTCTAAGCCTATCGAAGTATCGGGGCCATGACCCGGACACACACGAGTATCATCGTCGAGGACTAGTATTCTTTTCCGAATACTACTAAACATTTGATCTTGATTAGCGCCCCAAAGATCAGTTCGACCAACGCTTTTTCGAAACAAGGTATCTCCAGACAGCAAAGTTTCTTTTACTTTAAGGCCCGAATCCTCATGAAGTCGAAGACACACGCTTCCGGGGCTATGCCCTGGAGTGTGAACCACTGAAAACTTCAACTCTCCTACCCGGATGATCTCCTCATCCTGGAGATAATGGTCGACGGCGAGCGGTGCGTCGAACTTCATTCCAAATAGATTTCCCTGCATTTGTAGATTTTGATAGAGCTCCTCATCCCCAGGATGAAGGGCAATTCTTGGCGCCTGCAGAGGGAGACCTTCTCTGACGCCTCGGGTGCCCCCGATGTGATCCAGATGTCCATGAGTATGCAAAAGGTAGCGAATCTGAATAGACCGCCCCAGTTGAGCTTCAGAAGCTTTAATTTCCCTCAATATCTTCTCGGGCTCATCCCCTGAATCGACCAATACCCCGTCGCCCGTCTTGGGACAAACCAAGAGTCGACAGTTACATTGAAAGGGCCCGACTGAAAACGTTTTTTCAAGCATCCCCTTCTCATAGCACAAAGTCTTGTTGAATTCTCCAAGCTGTCTGTTATGGTGTTTTCGGGGACATTTTAAGCTGTAAATTCAAAGGGGGGTATTGGGGCGTGAATCTTAATCCAGTCAGGATTTCAGGGCTTTTTCTTTTTTCAACTTTAGTAGGCTGCTTTTCTAACTCACCCATTCCGGTCACTCGGGTAGCCCTACCAAAAATAAGCTCAACCCGCTCCATCTTACAGCTGCAGGCAATCAACGTCCTCAGCGACAGCCGCCCCACCGTGTCCAATGGGCCCGGAACATCACAAGCAATTGAGGTGGTTGCAAGAGTCAACCAAGAATCACTTCTCAGCCAAGAGTTTTTGTATGGCGCTGACCTACAATACTCCTCTAATTTTGACTCCAACATGGATCTTTATAGCCAAACGATGGCAATTGGCCATATCCCGACCCATTTTAAAATTGCCGGCGACGAACTCAGGCTCGTAGCCGACAATCGAGTTCTGTACCCCAGTGATGTGAACCACCCAGAGCAACTCATTAGCCGCTTTAAAATCCTAGCCCGAACTCCGGCAGCCGATGGCACTACGACTCTCACCATCTCCGGAGCCAACTCAGGCATTGCACTCTCACAGATCTTTGCCAAATCAGTACAAAGCGGCGCAGACGAGACCGTTGGGGTTAGTGATTCATGGATTCGGTCTTTCGAGTTTATTCCGAGCGGAAACTATATTCTTCAACAGACGAGCATCACCTTGTCCGACGGAACCCTTGCCGAGTTCATGGAGTCGATCTTCCCAACTAAGACCCTAGAACCGGGAAAAGATTTCAAAAAATTTAAAATGGACCCAACTGACCTAGTGGGTGCGGATAGCGGACCAGTCGCTCGATATCGTCTCCTTGCTGGAGAACCGATTTATGAGGATGAGGAACAAGTCGCCTACGCCCAACACTTCGACCTCAGCCCAAAAGCTGACGGATCACCTGCTACGATTGATTTCTATGTGACACCCAATATTCCTGATGCTTATCTAGAAGCTGTGAAGAATGGGATCGAAGGATGGAATCGCTACTTCCTCACTTACAGAGGTATTCAACGGGCCGTTATCCAATTCAAAGGTAAACTTCCTGACAATATTCACTTAGGTGATCCTCGGTACAATGTGATTGCCTGGGATAATCGCAAAGTCGCTGGCGCAGCCTATGAAACGCAGGCAGCCGATCCGAGAACTGGAAAGCAAAGCCATACAATTATTTATCTTCCCGCCGCCTGGGTGAACATCGGAAATGAATACTGGAAGGGCGGCAAATATTCGGAGCCACCCACGAGCCAGCTCACTCAGTATTTAAACAAAAAGAGCCGCGGTGGTATTTTAGCAAAAATGCCCCGTTGTGAACGCAACCTGCAAGACATCGGCGAGCTCGCACGATCGGGCAGACTCTCTACAGAAGAGGTTCGAGTCTTCGGCGTCCAAACACTCACTCAAACCCTCTTTCACGAGGTGGGTCACTCCTTGGGAGCGGCACATAACTTCAAAGGCTCTTTGAACTATGATCCCACCGACCCCAAGAGTCTCTTCTCTACTTCAATCATGGATTATAACGACTATGAAATCGAGCGTCAGGCTTTCGAATCAGTACACAGTTGGAAGGGCCCCCTCCTCGAATATGACCGTCAAATCCTAAGCACCATCTACAACCAGGGCAAAGACGTTTTGGAATCGGATCCCATTTTGCCTGCCTGCGCTGATGCTGAGGCGGACCGCCAAAGCGGCGGCGTCGACCCCCTCTGCACCCGCTATGACATTGAGAATGACCCAACCCACTCCATCACCACGGCACTTCAGCGCCTCACGCAAGCCTCTCTCTCGGGCGACACAACTCTTTCACAGGCTCTGACTAGGCTTGCAGAAGAGGCTAAAAGCCCAAAGTTGATCGGAGCTTTAAAAACGAAAGAGGATTTTCAAAAATATACCCGTGAGCTCGCGGATAATTTTAACGCCTCAATGCAGTACTATTTATTTTCTGGTAAGGCATCAGTGGCCCGAACCTTAACCACTAACATCAAGTATCTCTTGCAGTTCTTACCCAATGTTCTGCCCGAGAACTACGACGAGTCCAAGCTTCGAGCCCAAACCCTGGGAGGCCTCATGGACTTCCTCAAGTTGGATAGTTTGCCGTCCGAGATCGAAAAAACTCTACAAAAAATTAAGGGTGAATTATTGGCGGACCTCTCTAAGGCACCTGCACTCTCTGATCTCTCTCGAACGAAACAAAGTCAGCTCCTCGACCAACTGGGAGCGGCGATCATGGGCCTATCAAAAACCTTCAAGATGGATCCAGAAAAAGGACTACCCCGAGCCAAAGCATCGGTGCTCACCTCTCTCAAAAGGCGCACCGCGCCCTTTTATCTAGGTCCGCTCGGAAGCGGCCTACTTGACGTCGAATCGATGGTAACCAGCACGCTTTACCGAGAGTTGAGCAACCCCCTAAGGACAACCTCAGAACGAGTGGCAGCGGCCAAGTCACTGTCCAGCTTCAGAGATCGATCGCCTATGACCGATCAGATCATCAAAACAGCCATCACATCCCTTCAACAACAGAGAGATCTGGCCCAAGCCAATGACGATCGTGAAGAGGCCATTGCGATTCTGCGAATTCTGGAGACTGTTCCAGGCATGACTGTCGTCATCAAACGTTGAGTGCGCGAATCTCTCGGATTTACGTCTCAGAACGCAAAACCGATTTTCGTCCCGACATAATTCATATTTGCCGTATTGTAGGCACCCTCGAGTACTAGATTGATGCCCACGTAGGGGAACTTAAAACTGACGCCGCCAAAAAAGTTCCCCGCATAGGACCTCCCGGTTTGGGTCAAAACAACCTGAGGTAACCCGGATAAAAGGGAGGCATACGCCCCGGGCAGACTCGAGGGGGACAAGCTCATTTTTAAACTCCCGGTAGCATATTGCAGCGACATCCCTAGGTAGGGATCGGCAAAACCCATTTTCCTAGAAATCAAAATAGAAGGAGTAATCGTATTAGTAGAGACCTCAATCGCGTTAACCTGGAGATAATTGATATTATAGGAAACCCGAGCAGAGATCGTTGGCCCTTCCTCGGGACGAAATAAGCAGGCTTTAATTTCTGCCCCGTAAAAATACGAGCCTCCGATCCCCGGAATACTCTTAACCAAGGGCAAAGCCGAAATCCCGATATCCACCCGATTTCCAATTCCCTTATGCAGTTGGAGTCGCAACGAAGGAAAAACTAACTGATTCATATCAGAAAAGTTAGCACTCGAAGATCCAGATAAAACATTCGAAAAAGTATTCTCCAATGCTACACTAAGAGAAGCCGGGGGCTTAAACAGCGCCAAACTCACCCCGAGATCCATTCCTACTGCAGTTCCCAACGGAGTGGCTGGTTCAAATGATCGATGATCCATGCCCAACCCTACTGCCATAACCATCGCTGACCCTAAGTTGGGATCCATTTGAGAGGAGAGGGCCTGGATCGCCGCATTTTGAACACTCTGCAAATCTCTGACTGTCGTTTTTGCAAATGCAGACGCCGAAGACGCTATGAAACCAGATAGAAATATAACTTTCCCAATACGCCTGGACAAATTTTCGCCCCCCCAATTGAAGATAGTTTCTATTCTATGATGAATCGGAATCAGCTTGCCAATCCTTTTTCGCTGGTATTAAGTATTGCTCGGGGGAATCGAATCATGAGAACTCAGTCACCGAGACTTTGTGTTTTTTTCTCATTTTCAATCACTTTTCAGGTGGCTTTATCGATCATACCTAAAGCCAGCCAAGCAAACCTCCCAGCGCTCATAAAAAATCAAGAATTCCGCTCTCACCTTGCATCCGCACTTGCCGATGGCGCGAGCTCTTTTGACTATAGAACATCTAGTCAGGCTCTGACGTTTGCTCTCGAGTGCGAGTCCAAGTGCGCCGAGTTCAGGACACACCAAATCCAACAGGACCAGATTAAAATCCTCCTTGCTCCTACAACTGGATTTGAAGTCCTCCCAATTGAAGCTACGGCTCTCGGCCCACTCTCGGCGATTCGCGTCAAACTCCCCCAGGGGGTCGAGCCCAGCTTTTTTAATTTTAGAATCATCCCATTCGAAACAGAGGTAAAAGAACAGGATCTCGATCCGGACGGACCCCAGCTGACCAAGCAAATCCAACTTCGACTCCGTCTGGAAGTGATCCGCCTCACCAAGAGTTTCACCGCAGAATTCAATAAAAAATCACACCAAGGAGATGCGGGACCACTCCCCCCGTCAAGAGCCATTGAATGGATCAAGAGCAAAATACTGCCGATGGAGCTCGGTACTTTTCCGCCGATTGTTTATCTGAGGCTCCTCCAAGAAACGCGAGCCTTATCACCCGCATTTAAGTTCCGCCCCGAATTGATCCCATCCGCCGCGAACACTTCCACAGATACCTCGTCAATTGAATACCAAAACTGCCTCCAACTCGGCGGGATCCTCACGACCTACACGCTAGAGCAAAACAAAGCCCTACTCTGTCGTTTCGGAGATGCTGGGGTAGGGGGCGCGGCATTGCTGAACTACCGAAATAGACAGGCAGTCAAGTCGATCGGCGCCTTCTTAGATTACAAACTCCCTGAAAATTCGGAAAAAAATGATCTTGCCATCATTCCTCGACCAGGCTCAGAGTCGGGCGAACTAGGCCCATTTGTCCTTCAACCCAATCCCCGTCCTGAAATATTGCAGCCAGGAATTCGAATGGTCATGCCGCCCAAAATTCAAATCTCTGCCTACTGTAGGCAACGCGGAGGTAAACCCACCCAGCTAAGAAACCCGGCAGACGGGACACCTCTCAAGGCGTGCATTTTTGATGATTTCTCAGGCATCGACGCAACTACGCTCTATCGAGGGCCTTCGGATCCGAGGAATGCGAAACTGCTGCAGGCGCTGAGTTCTTTGAGATAGATAATTTATTTTGCGCTTGAAGATGAGCGGATTCCTGAAATTGCTTTTGCTAGTAGGCCATAACTTTCTTCGTAGGTAGCAAGCAGTTTCTGTTTTGCATCTGAAACCTCAGATCGCCTAATCTCTACCTTGGATTGGCAAGACTCTGCTGCGATAGTAAACTGCCTAGCAGCTTCATCTAACTGATTTAGATGGTAGTCAAACATCAACATTTCCAACCCCTTAGCAAGTAAAGCTCCAACACCTAAGGCTAGGCCGACATACTTCACAGACTGAGAAGATTGACTTCCGCTCAATCGATGCGCTCCGATACAAGCGAGAGAAGCTACAGACAGACCGCAAGACACCTGATGCGCCATTTTTTCTTTAGGTAAGGCTCCAAATGCGTTTTTCTGAGCCTCAAAGCCAAGCTTTTCAGCCTGATCGATCCGGGCGTCAATAACCTCAATTGAATTTCGTTCTGCCTTGGCAGGGGCTATCTGCATTCCAAGCACAATCAAAACAACACTCAATTTAACAATTTTTTTCATAAATACTTCCGTTTGTTCAAACTACACAGTTGCTTTTAAAGCAAATCAGGTGCCATTAACGGCTAAGTATAGAGCTCACAGATAAATCTGCCTTAATATCGGGCTATTAAATCGTTTTTTGTGTAAATAATTTAGAGTCTAAAACCAAGGAGAGTGCCCAAAAAGTAGACAGCTGCTCATCGAAAACGCTAACAGCTTCGAAAACACTATAAGCTTCCAATCCCCAGGGCGACGTATCCAAATCGACGCAAAATACGTCTCGCGGCCCTCGCAATTGGCGAGTACATTTAAATTAATTTAATTTTTTATGACTTTTATTTCCTCAGTTTTTAAGAATCGACTTTGCGTAAGCATTCTGGGGACTGATCAAAAGAAGCAAGCTCAGTGGTTCCCTCGCTTCTTCTGCTTTACCGATTGAAACCAGGAGAAATCCCTTTTGCTCTAGAAAAGTCGGATCGACAGGATAGACTTTAAGTGCTTGATCGACCCGAGATAGTGCTTCTGAATAGCGCTTAGACTTGATCAGGGCCATATTGGTCCGTAATAGCCCATAATAATTAGCAGGATCGCGGGTTAAGAGTTGCTCACTCGCAGAAAGTGACCGATCGGTTTCACCGAGGTTCAAGTAAAGCAAAGAGAGACCAAGCCAAGGATCAATGCTAAGAGGTGCTATCTTTGCAGCCGCCTCGTAGTGATCTACTGAGTTTTTATATTTCTTAGCCAAGGAAAAGAGCCAACCCATTCGGAGATTGACGAAGAAGTCGCTTGAATTAGCCTGATAAGCTGCGTTCATTTTTTGAGCAGCTAAATCATAACTAGCCTTGGCTTCCCATGCGTAGGATTCATAGACTGCAGCTCGTTCTTCGAGTGTGAGGGATCTAGCTTCAGCGAAATTACTTAAAGTAAATCCCACCAGAATCGTAGCCATCGAAATTTTTCTTAGCATTTGAAATACCTCCTTTTTTAAAATAAAAATCAAAAATTAAATTGCAATCCACCTAAAAATGAGTCTGCGAGCGTTTTTTCGGATGACGCTGTAAACTGCTCCCTTGAAGCTGAAAGCTTTAGTGAGACACCCGAAAAAACTGGCGCCGTTGCCGAAGCACCATATCCATAATGAAAAGTTCTAAATGCGTTAAAGACCATTGCGCCCTGATTTCGCACCCCAAAGCATTCGCTCCCCGTCCATGCGTTGATATTAAGTAAAAACGATCCCAGCGATGTTAGAATTGATCCAGCCCACCTTTGATAGGAGGAACCCAGAGTGAAGCCAGTACTGGTGTCAGTTCTTTGCGAGGCAAACGGGAAGATACTCTCGGAGGTGAGCTGGATTCCTAGCCAAAAATTTTGGGTCCTGACGAGGCCTTGAGTGAGAGCCATCGTTCCTTGGAGGACGTTGACGTTGCCAAGCGAAAGCGAAGGGTAGAACGAACCGTTGATGTCCAGATCCAGGGTTGCAGAGTCGCCGAGTCCAATGCTACTCCCAAGTCCAAATATATTTCCCGAGTAGCTTGAATAACCCGAGGCAGAAATATTTGTGTAATTCGTCCGGAGCGAAACTGAAGGACTAATCACCTTGGCGACTGAAAGATTTGAAAGGAGCTGAGAATAGGACGTTGCACCGCTCGTCATGCTCAGATTAAAAGACTCAAAGCCAGCTCCCATGCTCCATCCTGAAACGGAGATGCCCCCATAGATTCCATAAAGTGACGCAGAACTAAAAGTAGATTGTGGACTAAAAAGACCGCTGCCACCATAGGGAAATATCCAACTATAAATTCGGTCCAGCTCATCGATTTCTTTTTTTAGATAGCTAGCTAAGGCTCGATACTTGAGTTGATCTGGCTTGGATAAGGCGGCTTCATTCATCTTACTTAACAGATAGGCGGCGTAGGCTCGATAGCCCAGCTTTTGATGACAAGAGGCGTGATAGAGTCGAGCACGTTGGGCGAGAGCACCTGGAAGCAGGTCAAAAGAGTCTTTTATTTCCTCAAATTCAGTCGCACAAACCAGGTACGACCCACTGAGATACGCTTGGTAGCCTGCGAGGTAGGTGACCTCAACAGCCCGATTCGTTAGATCCTCTGCGTTGACTTGAGAAGGACAGAAGAAAAGAGCCACCGCGATCAGCGTTATAGAAACCTCTTTAAGTCCTAACATAATGACGCTCTCCCACTTTGAATTCGACCATACCTTTGAGGGGGTCCATTTTGAGATAGGTATGGGTAAGGTTTCCGCGAATGGTGACTTTACCGTGAATATCAAGCTGGATTGGATTCAAAATATAATTGGCCGATCCAGAGTCGAGCTTGGATGAGATGAATTGTAAAAATAAGACAAAAAAGCGGTGAATTTTTCCATGGGTCAGACTGAGAGGAAGTATATCGGAATAAGTCAAAGAATCTCCGAAGCTCATGGGCACACATGGAGCAGCAGTCAGGAGATCCCAAATTGGGGACCATTTTTTTCCGTCGAGGTCGTAAAAATAGAATTGAGCCCCTACTTTCGAGTAGTACAATCGAGATTTTCCATCCGTCCAATAGGATCGACCTGACTTTTCATCGAGAAGATGACTGAAGCTCACGCTGATAGGATCCGCGTTAGTTTGATTCAGGGACCATTCCAATTTTTGACCGATCGGAAATGACAACACTCGATCCAGAATCTTATTTACGTTCAGAGGAGTGATTTTTCCCCCTTGGCTAGGGACCCCGTTGAAAACCACCTGATCGCCCACTTTATAATTCAGAAGGTGGAAAGGGATCGTGTAGGCGCCTGGAAGATCAGTGAGTTGGACTTGAAGATGAAGGTGAGGCTCCTGAGAGTACCCGCTGTTCCCACAACGAGCGATGAGTTGCCCGGCAGTGACAACATCACCACTTTTAACACTGATGGAGTCTTGCTTCAGGTGCGCAAGCGTCACATAGATCCCTGAGGAACTTCGGATGATGATGAAGTTACCCCAATTTTGTTGGTTTTCGACCTTTCCAATTGGATTGTCTGGGAGTGAGGAGCAGACCTGAGTCACGACACCACTGATCGGGGCCAAAATGGGTTGATCATAGGCAAAGTAGTCCGTGAGCTCGATCCCTTGATTTTTATGTGTTTTCTGATTGTCCCCTTGAATGACAAAATCTAGCGCGTGTTGCCAATGTCCCCGATGGGTCCAAGTTCCTTGAAATCCCTGTTGGATGAGCCACTCGCCTTCGACTGGACAAAAAACGCCGACTTCACCACTTCGATAGCGCAACCAGTAAAATCGAGACCGCTCCAGTGCCGCTTCGGGTGAGTCACCCATCCAAGAAGTGAGTCGAAATGGAGTCGTATAATGCAGAGTTCGGAGCACTAAAAGTAAAATGATATTGAACGGCAAAGCCAAGACAGGGATGTGAAAAACACCTAGAAAAGCTGAGCAAGCAAGGGTCACTAGGACTCCGAGTCCGGTAGCAAAAATGCCCCAGAGAAAAGAGACTGGAGAAGGAGTGAGGAACCTCCCTGCAACAGCCGTAAAAATGAGAGCATAATTAAACCCATAAGACTGAATCCCGGATTCGGAGAAAGAGCTGAATGACAGGAATTTCTCCATTTCAGCTCCGATGCCATAGCCCAGGATAAAAAAAATCGAAGTCATGGGCGAGTAAAGGGCTACTATACCTAGAAGGCATGCCCCAAACCTTAGGTCGGGAACACAGAAAAGCGTTCCGATGGATCGAAGGGCCTGCTGGATCTCCAGAGGCAATACGAAGTGAGTCGGTAAGCTGTCTGAGTTGAGATAAAAGCTTGCATCAGAAAAGTTCGATAACTGATGTTTAGATGCAGCTATTACGAGTGCGACCACGCAAAATGGCAAAGACAAAATCGGAAGACCACTGGGAGCTAAGTAAGAATTAAGTACGACTGAAAAAAGAAGTGTCATTCCAATAAAAATGAAAATCAAAACTACTAGTTTTCGATCTAAAACAAATAGATCACCTAAGTACCCACCTACGAGGAGCGCGTTGAGTAGAAAGGTTCCTCGATAGTGTGCATAAGGACTGACTTGGATCAGCTTGAGTAACAGCAGTCCGAAAGAAATTCCTAACACCCCGCAGAGAGCAATATTAGGCTGCAGAAAAGTTATAACCGCCACTAGAAATCCGACCCAGGGAGCTTCTAAGAGTAAAATAGATTGATAAGGGGCAATCAGATCATAAAAGTGTGCCATTTCTGCTTTTATCCTTCGAGCCGATTGAGGTCCTCTAGGCCTTCTTTTCGCCTTAATAAGGAAATACTTTTATTTTCACCAATCATTACAATATTAGGCCGATATTCAATAAACTGCATCGACTGCGTCACATTGTAAGCGCCTACGGGTGATAAAATTAGATTCTGAAATCGAGGGAGCCTGGGGAGAAGAATGGCTTCGTCGACGACATCAATATTCATGCACAGAGGGCCATTGAGAATGGATGGCTCCATCATTCCCGGCACATCTCGATCCAGTTCAATTTTGTATTTGTACCAAGTCGATGTATAGAGCAAATTGACTCCTGCATCTAAGACATAGGCTCGACGGCCATCAGGAAGAGCTTTGTCTGCTACGACTTGGGTAATAAGGTAGCCCGCTTCGTCGACCAAATGTCGCCCGAGTTCAAAACAAAGTTTCGGGGCAGGTTTTCTTGAGGCAAGCCACTGAAGTTCCTTGCCGATACTTTCAGCATAATCTTCGACGGACGAAATTGCGACTTCTGGAGGTTGGTAAACTCCCTTGAGCTGGCTCATACTTGGAAAACCGCCACCTAAATCAATATACTCAATATTATATCCAACCAGACTCTCCGCTTCACGAATCAGCTTACTGAGCTTTTGGATGGCTCTCGAGTAGGCAGTTGGATCCATAATGAATGTCCCAATATGACAATGCACCCCTCCAAATCGTAGGTGCGGACTTTCTGCGATTCGGCGAATGGCCGCCCAGGCTTGGCCGCTTTCAAGATTAAACCCAAATCTGGACCAGAGTGGATAGATGCCGGAATCTAAGTTAATTCGTATTCCGATCGTGATCGGAGAACCATTTTCTTTTGCGATTTTTTCTGCGTCTTCAATTTCATAGAAGTGATCTGCATGAACCTGTGCGCCTTCTAAGAGTGCTCGACGAAGAATTCCCTCGGGTTTGTGAGGTCCGTTGAATATGATTTGATTCCCCGGGATGCCAAGGCTTCTCGCTTTTTCGTATTCAAACTGACTGACTACCTCAGCAATTGCCCCTTCTTGGTGGAAGACCTGGCAGATCCCATTGAGGTAGTTGGTCTTGTAGCTCCAGCCAAAAACTAGATTCGGGTAATACCGTTGCATAGCCTTGAAAGCCTGCTGATATTTGAGTCGGAGAGATCGCTCGGAAAAAACAAAAAGAGGTGAACCATACTGCGCTACGAGATCACTGATTTTTACGCCCTCAATCGCGTCGCGGACGAAATGGTAGGATTGAGCAGATGAGCCATGTTTGGCATAAAGTGGATTGCCTACTTTTACTATGCTCGGTTTTGTGTAATCGTTACTCATAGTCCCTCACGATTTCGTAAAGACAGAAGATTTTGAAATAGATTTAGGTCGGTGACAAACTCGGTTGAGTAGCGAACAAGATATTTCCCGAGCGAATAGTCGAGATTCTTGGGGCAATTTCCTTTAGTGATAAGTTGGACCAACATTTGCGGGAGATTAACACCCACTCCTGTTGCGAAGTAAACCCACGCTGGAAAGCGAGGATTGATCTCAATCAGGTGAATCCCCTCCGAGGTAACCATGCATTCCAGCTCGAAGGGTCCACGCCAACCCGTTACCTTACAAAATCGGTCACAAAGCTGATCAAGCTCCTCATTACGAATGGTGACTGCAGTCCAAACCTTACCGAGATGAGTGGTGAGTTGCTTTTTGATTGAGACTCGACCGACCACGGAGCCTTGATCGTCTGCCAAGCCAATGAGATTGATTTCCTGACCCGTGAGCTTTTCTTGAACTAAAAGCGGAAAACCCCACTCAGCAGCGATTTCAGTTGCCTTGAGAACCGCCGTGTCGAGGTTGTAGACAACATAGGCTTTGTAGTATTTCCCTTTGATTACTGCAGGGAGAGGGATGGATTCTTTGAGCACTTGAATCATTTGATCAAGGCTATAGACGACCTCTGTTTTTGGATACCCGCACTGAATTTCCCTTGCGAGAGCCGCTAGACGATCTTTACTTCGAAGCTCAAACTGGTCTTCCGTTGGTAAGAGCGTCTGGATTCCTTCATTTCTGAGTTCCTGCTGATTTTTAATCATCAATGGAAGCTCAGCGTCGAGGCATGGGATGAGAATATCTAATCCGTTTTTAGACTGAATACTTTTTAACGCAGTAATTAAGCCCTGCCAGCCCCGATTCGGATAGGGCATGAGGTAACTATTTTTAAAAAGATTAAAAATATAATTTCCCGGGTCATGAACATCATAGCTCAATCCAATGAGCTCGGTCGGGATGTTAGATTCGATCAGGCTTCTGGCGACAGCCACTCCTGGGCCTGGATTGTCAGTCGCATTGATCCCAGAGATGCCAATCCTAAGCGAGTTCATGCAGCTTTTGCCATCATCTCGAGTTGAACCTGAAATTCTAAGACGTCTGTGTGGGCTTTTTCAAAAGGGATATTAAATTTCAGGGAGAGAGCGCTGGCGATCTCTTGACTGTCCAACCCTTTTTGGAGGGATTGAAGAATGAACTGAGCTGAACCGTTCATCTGATAGCTTTCTCCCGTCTCAGGGTCAAAAGCCATCCCGTTGGCGCTCATGTTCAAGAACCTTAGATTTGGCATTGGGATCTCCGTTTTCATAAGTCGTCTCGGAGGATTAATGGCAAACCGTTAATTATTTTTTACAAGTAATTCTGTCTGCTATATTTAGCTGCCCCAAGCAATGACCCCTGGATCAGTTGGAACAAATCGAGATCAGGCTACAAGATCAACATGGCGTCGCCATAGCTAAAAAAACGATAACCTTCGCGCACGGCCTCGCGGTAGGCAGCAAGAGTGAGCTCTCGGCCCGCAAAGGCGCAAACCAGCATGAGCAAGGTCGACTTTGGGAGATGAAAGTTAGTCAGTAGTCGGTCGACCACCTGAAATCCCGCGCCGCCTGGATGAATAAAGATTGAGGTTCTTCCTTGCCCAGCTCTCAAGGCCCCCGAACTTGGTGTTGACTTGCTCCAAGCGCTTTCTAACGTTCTCACGCTCGTCGTTCCAACGGCCAGAACCCGGTGGTTTGAATTTTTCCACTCCGTCACACTCTGTGCAACCTCAGGTGCGATCTCATAGCGCTCTTCATGCATCACATGCTGCCGGATATCTTGAGACTTGACGGGCCTAAAGGTCCCTAAGCCCACGTGTAGGGTCACCTCTTGCCACTGAATTCCCTTTTTCTTGATTTCCGAGAGGACGCTTTCAGTGAAATGTAGCCCCGCCGTCGGCGCCGCCGCTGAGCCACGCATTTTGGAGTAAATCGTCTGGTAACTTTGCTCATCTGCATTGTGCAAGGACTGGGATTCAACCCCATCTCGGTGGATATAGTGAGGAAGAGGAAGCTCGCCCGCTCCCGCTTGGATCGGGTCTTGATCAAACTCAACCACCACAGTACCTGATGGAGACTCTGCCGCTCCGCGAAGCAGAGTTCCACGAATCAGGGCTCCTGCGCGAGTCGGCACCTCAAACATCAAACCAGGCAAGTACTTTGCGCTTGCGTGCATGAGCCCCTCCCAAGTTTGGGGACCTTTCTCCTCCAGCATCACAAACTCAACCCGACCACCGATGATTTTCTGAGAGTTCTCGAATCGAACTCGATGCCCCAAGAGCCGAGCCCGGATCACCTGCGTATTATTAGCGACGATTAAATCCTGCTGATCTAAAAAAAGCGGCAGATCCCGAAACGTCCGATGCTCCCAGGTTCCGGTTTTCCGATGGACTACCAGCAAACGAGAAGCATCTCTGGGACTAGCCGGCGACTGGGCAATCAAGGCTTCCGGAAGTTCGTAAGCATAAGCATCTAAGCGGGCTTCGTCTAAAATTTCAGAGTTCTGCATGGACCCTGCTTTACCACAATTTTCATAATAACGTGCAGCGAGATCATTTAAACTACTAGGATGGGCTTCTCTCGCATTGTCCCCATTCGAAAGAGGTGACCCGGGACGGAGTGGCGCTCCCTCCCCTCTAGCGGTCTGCAGTAATACTGACCAGCCCGTGCTCAGAGCACACAATATGAAATTGAATGGGCCTGCAGCACACGAAGCAATCTTCGATATAAACTTGATCGTCTTCAGAGCAATCCACCACAATTGAAATTTGCTCGCCGCAAAAGGGGCACATCGCTTCAGCTTCAGTTGTCATCATGTTACCTCTACCACACCTTTTTCAAAACTGCGTCGGGGTAGTAATAATGAAGGATCGAGGCATATCGATAGCCCTTGGCCCCCATCTCCTTCACACCCCACTGACACATGCCGACTCCATGACCATTTCCGCGCCCCTGAAACACCCAATCCTTCCCGCCGTCTGAGAGCACCCGAGGTTGAACTTGAAACCACGTGCTCTTGAGCTTTGAAAAACCAATCCATTCGCGAAACCGCGAAGCATTGAGTTTCAGCGTAAAGCGAGTCGCCGACCCCTTCCAAACGGTCATCACCTCGCCTACCCTCCCATTAAAAAATCCACTCATCGGTCGGACCTCTAGCAAATTTTTAGCCTGAAATAGATCTCGTGGGATTTTGGGCCAGCCAGAGGGAGAGCCCGAGCTTCCTATACCTCTTTGCATCGCATCTACAATGTCACCCGAAGTAAGCTCAAGACTCCAGGAGTAGGCGGGAGAGGTCCTGCAAAATGGGCAGGCAACTTTTCTTTTAAATCCTCGGTACGACCCCCCCCAAACTTTTCCGGGGAGCTCCGTCTCACCACCGCAAGTCGAATGATAAAAAGCCTTAATCGGGTCAGGCCGAGCACCTCGATGAGCACTCAAAATCAAGCCCTGAGTTCGGTCAACAATCTGAGTAGACCTCAGATTCTCCTTGAGTGACCCCTCGTAAACCTGGTCTTTCACGCTCGCATCCAGATCAAATCTAGACTTTTTTCCTGCGGCAACTTCGATTTGGTAATAAGCATAAGTCCGAGCCGCTATCACCTGGGCTGCAAGGGATTCCTCACTCCACTGAGCAGAAACTTCGGAATTAACTACGCCTCTGAGATAACTCTCTACACTCAGATGATCGATCACTTCACAGGCATCACCCTGCGAGCGAACTTCAATCTCTCCCCGATACTCCCGCCGATTCACCGAGATCCGCTCCCCTCGCGGATGAAAAACAACAGAGGATTGCCGCACACTCTTCTGGGGCTCCAATGTGCTCCCCAGAGGCAGTAACTGGACGGTATGATGACGACAGCTGACTTTCCATTCCAATGCTCCCGGTCGATCCGCTCCGCGTACTTGAATTTCAGGTGCGTTATCTAAAACTCGAACTCGAATCGGCTGTACTGAAGCCCAACCACTATTGACCGTGAGTAAAATCGGCAATAAATGCCGACCACCGAGGAGTAATTTAATAACGGCTAATCTCTTCCCCATTAAATTCATTTTCACTCACTCTCTAAAACTCTGCAACTCATTGGAGAGGCAAAACTTTCCCGTTTAGGAATCCGCCCATCGCTCCGAAGAAGTATTTGTGAGCGAGGTCGATCTCGGTTGCCTCAATCACGGCCACAACCACAATGGCCCACGAAGCAACTAGAACACCCCGGCATGATTGCCGGGGTGTCCCAACCTAGGAGACGAACATGGATGAGTTCAATGAGTCCCTTTCAGAAGAAAATTCAGAAGAATCTGTAGAATTTCCAGTCCAGTTCTTTGGCACAGCGCCAGAATTTGTTGCCAAGCACAACCGCTGCACCCTTTGCGATGCCAACCTGCACTTCACTCATTTGACGGATTTCGCCAGGAACATCACCCAAGAGACAGCCCGCTGCCTAGAGTGCAGCACGATCAAGCCGCGCTTAATGACGCACAAATTGCATTAGAGCCCGCTCCCTTTGACATCGCAGCCCAGTTCGTGGATAGTGCCGGGCATGGCCCAGTTTAATCCCCTTCTCTGGCGTGGGTTTCTGCCCCCTCGATCGATCCTCATGGCGCGAACGTTAGTCGCGACTCCCACCAAGCTGGAACCTGCTCGCCCTGAACCCCTCTCATCGATCAGTGAAGAACTCGGGGACTGCCGTCGGTGCAAACTCTGTGAAAGCAAAAAACAAATTGTCTTTGGCGAGGGCAATCCTCAAGCCCGCCTCGTTTTTGTCGGTCAAAGCCCCGAAGATGACGAGGACCTCCAGGGTCGCCCGTTCGTTGGTCCAGGCGGTCAACTCCTGGACAAAATGATCGAGGCCATGGGCCTGCGCCGTGAAGAAATCTATCTTACGACGATCGTGAAATGCCGTCCGCCCACAAATCGTATCCCAGAGGCGGACGAAACCGCCCTCTGCTCTCCCTTTCTTGCGCGGCAGATCGCGTCCATTCAGCCGGAGGTGATCGTCGCTCTCGGCCAATTCGCTACCCAGACGCTACTCAAGACTCACGAAGGCATTACCCACCTTCGCGGACGATTCCACCCCTATCCTGCAGCTGGAAATCAGGAACTCTCCCCGTTGATTCAAGTCATGCCGACTTTTCATCCCTCTTACCTTCTCAAAACCCCTAGCGCTAAGAAAGAAGTCTGGCTAGACCTCCAAGAAGTCGCCAAGGCCTTGGGAATCAGCATTCCAAAGCGCAAATCGTAAAATCGTGATAGATCTCGTCGAGATCAAAACCTAACAGGAGATCTTATGGAAGTCGGTACCAGCTTTTGGATTTTTATCGTCGGACCTGTCCTCGTTTTTCTCTTTTTGAGTGTCAAAATTCTTAATGAATACGAACGAGGAGTCATATTTCGACTCGGACGCGTCATCGGGGCCAAAGGTCCTGGCCTGATTATTCTGATCCCCTGGATTGACACCCTAAGTCGCATCGATCTTCGAACCATCACGATGGACGTCCCGCCTCAAGACGTCATCAGTCGAGATAACGTTACGATTAAGGTCAATGCGGTGGTTTATTTCAAAGTCGTTGATCCGGTCAAGGCCGTCATCGAAGTTGAAAACTACCTGATGGCGACCTCCAAATTAGCTCAGACTACGTTGAGATCAGTCCTGGGACAAGTCGAACTCGACGAGCTCCTGGCATCCCGAGAGTCCATCAATCACCGACTCCAGACCATCCTCGACACACAGACTGAGCCCTGGGGCGTGAAAGTATCCCACGTGGAAGTAAAGCAAATTGACCTCCCAACTGAGATGCAGCGAGCCATGGCTCGCCAAGCCGAGGCCGAGCGAGAGCGTCGCGCTAAAGTCATTGCCGCTGGAGGAGAGCTCGAAGCATCCGAGAAACTCGGACAAGCCGCTGAAGTCATGGCTAAAAATCCCATTGCTCTCCAACTCCGATATCTCCAAACGATTCAAGAAATGTCGAGCGAGCACACGACGAATACGATCATTCCCTTTCCGATTGATATCATTCGTCCCTTCCTCAAAAGTTTCGACAAGGGAGAATAAATCTGCAGAGCCCCTGGATTTTACCTCATGAGCCTGCCGTTATTCTCGCCCCCATGGAGGGTGTGACCGACGCACCCATGCGCCAAGTGATTTCAGAACACGGCGGACTCACATTCTGTGTTTCAGAGTTCTTGCGCGTTTGCAGTGACCTGTTCCCGGCCAAGGTTTTTCACCGACACGTCCCTGAGTTCTCCAATGATTGCCGCACTCCATCTGGAACTCCTGTACAACTGCAGATCTTAGGCAGCGACGAGGAAGCCATGGGACTCAACGCCCAACGGGCCGTAGAACTCGGAGCTGGGGCGATCGACATCAACTTTGGTTGTCCAGCTCCGCAAGTGAATCGAAACGACGGCGGCGCTTCACTCCTTCGCTATCCCGAACGACTCCGAGGCATTGTTGCTGCCGTTCGAAAGGCAGTCCCCCCCCACATTCCCGTATCTGCTAAACTCAGACTCGGATGGGAAACCCCAGATGCGATTTTTAGAAATGCCGAAGAAGCTGCTCTAGGCGGGGCGTCCTGGATCACGATCCACGCGCGTACCAAAAAACAAGGCTACGCTCCTCCCGCATATTGGAATTATATTGGAGAAGTAAAAAAACAACTCAAACTGCCCGTCGTCGCTAATGGGGATATTTGGACCTTCGAGGATTTCTTGAGATGCCGCGACGAAACCCAGTGCCAGCACTTTATGATCGGCAGAAGTGCCTTGGCTAACCCTGGCTTAGCACTGGCAATCTCTCGGGAACTCGGAATCAAAAGGGACCTCTCTCGATCCTCTTTTACGGAGAACCCACTCGCAGCCTGGATCCCCCTTCTACAACGCTTTGCCGAGGTCAGCGAGCCTTACTCACAGGGAAACCAATACATTGCCGCACGAATCAAGCAATGGCTTAAAATGGCTTACTTGAGAAAGCAGTTCCCTTGGTTTGAGCAGATCAAGCTTTGCAAGACGGTGGATGAAATCTTTGAAGTGCTCACAGATGCCCTCACCCGGGAGCAAAAATGAATCTCGAAGCCTGGGAAAATCAGTGGTCAAACCTCGTTTTAAAAAACCAAACATCTCATCGAGCGGAGGGAGACCCCGCTCATGATTTTTTACACTTACAGAGAGTCGTCACACTTGCCAAAAAACTCGCTACCGAGGAGAAGGCCTGCCTCGAAATTGTAATACCCGCAGCATGGTTTCACGATTGGGTCAATGTTCCAAAAAACGATCCTCGACGCTCGCAAGCTTCTCAAGTCTCCGCAGAGGCGGTCAAAAAACTTTTAGTCGAAATGAAATATCCATCTCATTTTATCGATGCTATCAGCCACGCCATTGAGGCCCATAGCTTCAGCGCAAATATAGAAACCCAGACACTTGAGGCTCAAATCGTCCAAGACGCTGATCGTCTCGATGCTCTAGGGGCCATTGGAATCGCTCGTTGCTTTGCCACCGCGAGCATCCTAGGCTCTTCTTTTTACTCTGCACAAGATCCGTTCTGTCAAAACAGAGAACCCGATGATCGACGTTATACTGTTGATCACTTTTTTAAAAAGCTTCTAAAAATTCCAGATTCCCTCAAAACAGACGCGGGACGCAATGAGGCCAAACGGAGGGTCGAGTTCATGACGACCTACTTGATGGAATTTGGCCATGAACTAGGCACAAAAGAGTCATAAACGGAGAAGTCCTGATTTTCTCTCCTCAAATGACTCAATAATTCTTAATAATTCGTTTCGTTTAGCAGGATTGGCCTCACCCACGACAGCCTGTTTGAGATCCGCGATTTGTAACTCAAGCGTCTCGATCTCGCCGCTCAGTGCCGCGCGTTTTTTTGCTGCGTAGCTCGTCGCAAGTGGGCTCAAAGACGAAACACGACCATCATTGAAACTCTCCAGCTCTTGCTCCAACAACAAGTCAGGTTCAAAGCCCTTTTTCAAAGGTTTGTGGCTCAACCGAGGTTTGGGTGGGTGAACGTTGGGCGCCGGCTCGGTCACCCAATCATGCATGGGATTCAGAGGGCTAACTACCCTTGGCTCAACCGGCTTTTGGGGCAACCGCTGCTCCCTGACCCTTGCATCGGCCAGGCGCCCCTCCGGTACGGGCGCTTCCACGCGCTCTGTTTTTCTCCGGTAATCGGGGCCTCCCACTGTAATCCAGTCGCACAACTGATGAAGCCGACTGACTACCCTGGGATGATATCGCTCCTCGAGTTCAGATTCAGTCAGATTAGTCGTAACGAAGAGGGGACGCTTCACCGCCAATCGAGTGTCTAAGATCATATAGATCTTTTCCTCTCCCCAGTCCGTGCGCTTTTCGGCGCCTAAATCATCTAAAATTAAAATGTGGGCCTGACTTGAAACCATTCGTAGACGCTCATCGAAAGTATCGTCATCATACCCTCGGCGTAACAAGGCTAACAAGCTGCTCACCGGTTGAAACGCGACGGTCATTGTTTTTGTTGAAAATCTCACCCCGAGATTCGCCGCGAGATGAGACTTTCCGCGCCCAGGAGGCCCGATCAGCAAAATACCCTTACTATTGAAAAGCCATTGATTCATTGCCTCTGCGGCTTTTTTATTTTCAGGCTGGATATTAAAAGCTGTTGTTGGAGCATCAGTCGCCAATTGGGCAAACCCCAGTTCGCGCATGCTTCGTCGAGTTGAATCGTATTCGCTGAGTCGTACTTTCGAATCCTTTTCCTCTGCTGCTTTCTTCTTCAGCGCATCCTCGCACTCCGTATGTTCGATGGGCATCCAATAGCCTTTTGCCGGCGACGCTTTAAAAAAATGACGAATCGACTCCCAGTTCGGATTCTTTTCGTAAATTAATGCTTTATTACACCATTCACAAATGCCTTGCGGCTTAAGTGGCTTTTCTTCCATCATTTAAACCGATCCTCCTCGCCTCTTCCTCAAACGTTTCCCCTTCTTTTTCTTCTCCGAACGACCCGTCAGAGCCCCTAAAACTTTGAGGCCAGCGAGGTCCTCAGCCTTAGCTTTTCTGCCCAAACTCGTCACGGAAACCGTTTTAAAGGGGATAGACTTTCCGTCTTTCTCGAAACTTTCCTGAGCAATCGTCACCCAACTCGCCTTGGCCAAAGTCTCCAAGATCTTCTCGACCTCCGACCGCGTGATTGATGGCGAATTCTCCATAAGATCTTTATGAATTCTGCCTGAAGCTCTGCGATCTGAGACGGATAAAACAGCCATGATCTGAGCCACCCATCCTTGCTCAACCCGGGAGAGGACTCTTTGTCCATTAGGGTGTTGACTCGGCTCACAATCATCACAGACCCCGCACTTTGCACCCGAGTCTTTTTGATCACCAAAATATTTTACAAGTCCGAGCATTCGGCAAGTAGGAGATTGCGTAAATTGCGTCATCTGGAGCGCCATTTTTTCCTTATGTTGCTTTTGCTCTAAATAAGTTCTTTCCCAAGTCGCCACGCCTTTTGAAATATTTCCTTCGAAATCAATGTTAGCGCCCCGATGGATTCTGAGCTTCTCTAGGGATTTTTCAAAAACTTCATCTGTTTTAAATTGAGAAGCGACCTCATTTTTCACGAGTTCAATGGGCTTTTTATCTTCTGTGAGTTTCTCAAAAATTTTGCGTAAAAGAGCCACCTCGGGATAATCGCGCTCAAGAAAAAAACCGTGAGTTCTCTGATCGGCGTAGGAGTGCATCAAAACTGCCCGCGATGGCTGGGCATCTCTTCCCGCTCTCCCAATTTCCTGATAATAGCCCTCAATACTTCCGGGTAGGCCAGCGTGGATGACTGTCCTGATATTGGCTTTATCAATTCCCATTCCGAACGCAACCGTAGCGACGATGACCTCGAAGTCTCCGCTCAAAAATAAGTGTTGGTTCTTCTCCCTCACCAGCGGCAACAGGCCAGCATGATAGATTCCAGTACGAAACTCTGACTTGAGATCAGTATAGAGCTGCTCAGCCACTTTTCGCGTTGGAGCATAGATGATCGCAGGACGATCACTTTCTTTTTTTAGCAACGACTGAATCATGGGCAAACGCGCCGAAGGTGGGGTGTCCATCAATTGAATTGCGATATTATTTCGCCGAAACCCGTGAATCGACCGAGTTTCATCCGTGAGGCGCAGCTGCTTACAAACGTCATCCTGAACCAACGGAGTTGCCGTAGCGGTCAATGCCACAATATTCGCCGGACGGAGGGCCTGCAAATGGTCTCCGAGAGAGCGGTAATCCGGCCTAAAATCATGGCCCCACTGAGAGATACAATGGGCTTCATCGACGGCAACTAAGGTGGGTTTTTTTTTCTGGAGCATTCCCAAAAACCCTGGGACCGAAAATCGCTCGGGAGCGATGAGGAGAAAATCTAAATTCCCCAAAAGATACTGCATGCAAACACTCCGAGACTCATCCCTAGTTCTCCCCGAATGTATCCGGTCTGCCCGCAGACCCAGTTTCTTGAGCTTATCTACCTGATCCTCAATCAGCGCAAGCAGAGGGCTAATCACGAGTGTGACTCCACCGCGAGCGAGTCCAGGGAGTTGATAGCACAAAGATTTTCCAGCACCGGTAGGCATCACCAAAAGAACGTCTTTACCGAGCCCGACATTGAGGCAAACCTCTTCTTGGTGATTTCGGAACGACTGAAAACCAAACCGAGACCTCAAAAGGGAGTGAAGCACCCCGGATACCTGCTCCCGTGGGGACAACTGGCGAGCGGTTTTGGAGAAATCTGATGAGGGTTCCGCGGTTGGCATCCCACCCATTTACCATTCATTCGCGAGATAGGTCAGAGAAAGTTAACTGCCGCGTTTTTTCGCCCAGGTTCCTGAGTCCAATCGCGGCCCCGACACAAGAGCAGTGCATCATTGCCGGGATCAGGGGAATGCTTTATAAAGCTCCCATGGCTTTTCATCCCCCGCGAGGCATTGCGCCCGAGCTCTTGATTTCTCAGGTTAGAAATACGGCCCCCTACCTTTTTGGGCAAGAGGGAGCCTCTCCCCTTTTGAGCTCTTCAGAGCCGGCTCAGTTTGTGCGGGACTGCGCAGGCCGCTTAGAAACCTGGCAGTCGGGAGCACATTTGGAGCCTCCATCCAGAGCAGCTGCGGATTTTACATCGACTTTAACTCATTTCGAGTACTTTAAACTTTGCCTCTCCTCTCACTACCTGAGCTGCGCGACGCCTGTACCCACGGATGTAGATCACCAAATCCGATTTAAACTCTGGCACGAACAGCTTCCTCTAGAAACCAGTCTCCAGATGACTGACTTGGCCCTGCAAAGCCGCGGTTGGGATTTCCGAGAAATTTCCAAACGTTTCCTCATGGGTGCACCTTCGAGTCCCTGGGCCACAGAAGTCCTGTCGGGACACCAAGGAGAGTGGTTTACCGTGGCTTGTGCGAGTTACGGCGCGTTGACGCGCTCAACTGATTCAGCCGCAATCCAGAAGCGCCAGGAAGTCCTTGAACAAATCACTCACGAAATTCATCGGCACTCTGAAATTTTCGCATCTCTCTGGAATGCCCAGGACGGCCTCGGCTGCCTCAGAGCGAGCGCACTGATCGCTCACAACTTAGGGGATCTCGATCGGGTCATGGACCTCTGGGAACTCTCGTCTGTCGATCCGCTTCGCCTCCAGTTTTACCAGCTGACATCAAAACCTCTCGACTCCCTGAACAAGCTCAGATATCGGGGGCGGCTCTGGGTGGCCGGAGAACTCTACAAGTCTGAAATCTTGGGTAGCTCCATGGCTCTCGAGAACCATCGGCACTTTGCGCTGAGAAAACCCAGGGGTCTTCGCCAGCGCCCAGAATTCCTCATCCCACTGGGACCATTTTTCGATTCATGGGGGCAGACAGCCGCTCAATCTCTAGCTGAGCAGGCCCAAGAGGTTTTAGATGCATTAACTCATGGCTGGAGTCGCCTACCACAAACGGTTGGGTACGGACGAGCCCTGTGCGGCATGCTCCACGAGAACCCGAAACTCCGAGATGCACATCCAGGATTGACTGAAATTTTTAAAACCAAAAAAAATCGGAAATTGCTCGAAACATCCCAAGAAGCGTTCGAGTCTCAGTGGAACGGAGAAGCTCTTAAAAAAATGGAAGTCATCCCAAGTCAACTGTAGTTGAGCCCTAGGCTCAAGCCGAGATCGGCTCTTCTCGCGTGAACACAAAAAACATTGCACCGATCAGCGCAGAGCTGACGAAGAAAATAAATCCCCCGTCCCATCCCCAGTGATCGACCACCCAACCCGTGCCGATGCCCGAGACGATGCTTCCCATGTATCCAAAGAGCCCCGTAAATCCGGTGGCCGATGCCGCAGACTCTTTTCCGCCCAAATCAGCCGCCGCCACTCCGACGAGCATCTGCGGGCCATAGACAAGAAAACCGACAGCACTCAATGCCGCGGCATCTAAAATCGGGTAGCCTGCAGGAATCGTCCAAAACTCCAAAATAACAAATGCAAGCAACACCATGTAAATCACGTTTACCCAGGCCCGCCTGCCTTGAAACACCCGGTCCGAGAGCCAACCAGCCCCGAGAGCCCCAGCAATTCCAACAAACTCAAACCCTGCAGCTTTGAGCGTGGCACCACCAATACTGGAGTGCTTAACATCAACTAAGAAGGTCGGGGCCCAATCCATTGCACCAAATCGAACCAAGTAGACGAAAAAATTTGCGAGCGACAAAAACCAGATTTTCCGATTCTGAATCACCAGGCGAAATGAGGTTTTCGACTTCCCTGATCCTGCAAGGGGCAGATCATTGCGGTACTTCTCAATCGGCGGAAGGCCTAACGACTCGGGGGTGTCTCGTAATCGCTCTAGTAAAAAAAATGAGGTGACCAGTGCAATTAAGGAAGGAATAAAAAAGCTCCACCTCCATCCCCAATTTTCAGTCAAATACCCACCAAGAATCAAAATCAGGCCTCCGCCAATTTGGTGAGCCGTATTCCAAATTCCCCAGTACGTTCCTCTCTCATTTTGACTATACCAATGAGTCAAAAGACGGGCACATGGAGGCCAGCCCATACCCTGAAACCATCCGTTCAAAGCCCAAAAAAATCCAAGCATCACCAAGGAAGAGCTCATGCCAAAGAAAATATTAGTCAAAGCAGACAGGACCAATCCAATAGCCATGAAATATCGAGGATTGGCTCGATCTCCTATCACTCCATTCACCATTTTACTGATGCCATAAGTCAAATAAAGACAGGACCAGATCGAACCGATTTGAGTTTTAGAATAACCCAGATCTCGGATCATGGCGGGAGTAGCAGCTGAAAGATTCTTGCGACAAAAATAAAAAATAGCATACCCAACGAACATCCCGACCATGGTTCGGGTGCGCCAATAGGAGTAGCTCTTTTTAATATCTGAAGGATGAGTGAGTGGTTCGGCCAACGGAGGTTGGGCTTTAAGGAACGAAAAGTCCCCAAAGACCCCAGTCCATGAAGGCACGGAGGACGTACTCGCTACTGAATCTGACTGAGTCATAGTTTCCATTTTGAACCTTTGTCTTATTTCTGAATCGCTCGGCTGTCAATCTTCAGCTCAACTCTTCTCCTTGAAAGTCCGTTTCGAACGGAGAAGGCGGTGGTAGCTCACAGCAAAACGGTGGGCCTCATCTCGAACATGAGTCAGCAATTTGAATGCTGCAGTCGTAGGGTACAACGAGACTGGATTCTTACGATTTGGAATAAAAATCCGCTCAAACGACGATTTCACCTCAACTGCTTGAAAATTACCTTCCACCCGAGCCTTGGCTAGGCCCACGACACCAATACCTTGGACCGAAAGCTCGTCTAAAACCGCAACCGCCTGCGAAAGCTGTCCCTTTCCTCCATCGACGACCACAAGATCCGGCAAATCCTCCTCGGACCTTGCAAATCGACGGCCCAACACTTCCTTCATCATCGCAAAATCATTAGAACCTTCGACCGTCTTGATCTTGTAGCGGCGGTAGAGATTTTTGTCGGGGGCTCCATCGATAAAGACCACCCGGGATGCAACCGCGTCTTGCCCCTGGATATTAGAAATATCATAGCACTCGATTCTGTGCGGAAGCTTAGGCAACTGGAGCTTCTCTTGGACTTCTTCTAGGGCCTGGAGACCATGCCCCTTGACCTTCTTCTGGTTTTGCTCAAGGGCATGAAGGGCATTCGTTCGAGCCACATTAAGAAGCTGCTGATCGACGGGAGACTCTGCTACCCGGAGTCGAATCCCTGTGGTCTTTTCCAAAAGCTCCACATCACCTGGAACCTCCGACACTAAAACATCCTCAGATGCCAACTCGGCCATTAACATCGACTCGGGCTCGAGTTCCGCTTTTTTCTCCACCTCAAGGCGACTGAGATAATATTGCGAGAGAAAATTAAAGAGTAGCTCGGAATCGGGCTGAGATTCGTCAGTATTCTGAAGATGATAATGTTGCACTGAAACCAACCGTCCACCCCTCACTCTCAGAATCGTTCCGTGCGCGTCCAACTCCTTGCGAGCGAGGCCGATGACATCTCGACTTCGCTGCGAGCCAGCCTCAATCACTCCCTGAGTCTGGGTGACGACCTCTAGATTCTGAATTTGATCGCGATAGGCAGCTGCCTCCTCAAACTCCTCTCGTTCGGCAGCATCACACATTCCTCGCTTAAGTGACTCCACCAACTCTTGAGACTTTCCTTCAAGAACGCTCACTACGGACTGAATCGACTCATGATAAGTCGGCGAGTCCACCTTCCCCACGCAACCCCCGGTGCATTTGTTCATCTGATACAAAATACAAGGCCTCGTTCGGTGTCTAAACGTATTATCGGAGCAATCCCTCAGGCGAAAAGTCTCATTCAGGAGCTGCAAGACTTCTCTAGCAGACCAAGCCGATGGGAACGGACCGAAGTAACGAGCTCCGTCGCGATAAACCTTCCGTGTCCACTCAATTCGAGGGAAAGGCTGATTCACTTGAATTTTTAGGTACGGATAAGCTTTGTCATCCTTCAGCCTGACGTTAAACTTAGGCTTGTACTTTTTAATTAGGGTCGCCTCTAGAATGAGAGCCTCAGCCTCGGTCTCCGTCAAGATCACATCAAAGTGGTGAATCCGAGTTACAAGGATCTCAATTCGGGGAATTTCGTGAACGGCCGACTGGAAGTAGGTGACCAAACGATTTTTTAAATTTTTGGCTTTACCTACGTAGAGTACGCCGTCGGAGGGATCTTTCATCAAATACACGCCCGGTGTCGTCTGAGCAGCTCGAGCTTGGAGCAAAAGATCGCGTCGGGGCGGGTGAATTAGTTTCGGAGCTTGATTTTCCATCGCAGACACTATAACCACAGGTGAGACGATTTTTTTAAGGAGATTATTTCATGGCCCGGACTTCAGCAGTAGCCAGCGAGGCTTTGTCTTATTGCACCAGCTGTAAAATGGATTTGAATCACGTGATTGTTGCAATGAAAGGCGACAAAATCGCTAAGGTTCAATGCCTCACCTGCAAGAAGGAACACGTCTATCGAGTCCCCAAAGGAGCTTTAGAGCCTCAAGTAGCCAAAGCAAGCAAGGCAAAAAAGAGCGCCGAAGAGACCGAAAGCCACTCGATTGAAATCGAATGGGAAAAGTTGATGTCCTCGCACAAGGACATCCCCCTAAAGCCTTACACGACCCGCGGTCATTTTGGACTGGGAGACAAGCTGAATCACCCGACTTTCGGTGATGGGATTGTGGGCAAACTCATTTATCCGAACAAACTTGAAGTTATTTTTCGGCACGACGTAAAAGTCCTGATCCACGCAGGAACCGCTCAGACTTAAGAACTGGGATCGTTGATGAATTTCAACCACTGGTTCAGTACCACCGCGATCATTTTTCTATTTGCTTGCTCGAGCGCGCCTAAAAATCCCGCTCTTGAGCTATCTGCCTTCGAGGGAAAGAAAGTGGCTCTCGTGGAGATTGACGCTGAACCCACCGCACGCTCCGTCGTTGAAGTGGCTTTAGTCAATCAATTGGTTCAGAGGGGAACTTTCTTTCTCATCCCAAAAAAAGAGGTCGAAGAAGTAAGGACCTCTCCTAATCAAGACCCCACTGACTGGCGAGGGATTGCCAAACAAGCCCATGCCGACATCGCCCTCCGTGCGTTCGTCCGAAAGTTCGAAACAACGGCACAGGATGGCTATGCAAAGGAAATAGTGACGGACTCTCAATACGCCGAGGAACAGGGATCCGACGGAAAGATTGAGAGGCTCACGCCCGTCAAAACTCTTTCTGGAGAAGTGCAGGTTGAACTTCAGTGGACAGACCTAGACAAAAACGAAACCAAGAACGGCATAGCAGAGGCTAAAAAATCCACCGAAGAAAAGGCGCAGAAGTCTGCGATCCATCTCCCGCCACGGCTCCGTTTTTTAGAGAGCATTACCAACCAAGCTTTCAGTAAATTCTTCGATCAATATCGCTAGTCCATGTATTAAGATAGTCATTTTAAACGGCAGTCCCCAAGATTCCTGAGCTAATTTCTTAATTCAATTTTTATTTCTTGACTCCAATCGTCCCGTCTTCTACTCATCAAATCCCAAGAGGTGTGTGATGGTGGGTATTCAAAGGGGCTTATTGCCTTGTCTTGCGCTTATTTCCATTTTCTTGGTTCAAACGAGGACGGCTCACTCATTTGAGGCACAATTTGGAGTTTCTCCAGATAATAATCAGGATCTATTATTCTCAGTTTTAAAAAATGCAAAAAAATCACTCCTGATTAATATTTACGAATTTGCAAATCCGACTGTAGCAGAGGAAGTCATCAAAAAGATTCAAGAAGGAGTTTGCACTCATATTCTTATCGAGGGTGATCCAGTGGGGGGAATAGGCCAGGAAAGCGTCCAACTTCTCGAAACAATTACCACAGCCATGCAAGTTGCTCAAACTCTACCCTCCGCGGGGAAACGCTCCCGAAATGAATTCGAGGGCAAAGCCTGCCATCAGGCTCTCATCCTACCGCCTCAAAAGGATCTTTCTGCGGGCATTAAAAAGCGATTCCGATTCAATCACGCAAAATATGTCGTTGCCGATGGAGAGACTAGCCTCATCTCGTCGGAGAACTTCTCCGCCAATGGTCATCCTAATCCTGGAAGAAAAGGCACCCGAGGGTGGGATATCGTCATCGAAGGTTCAGAGCTAGCCCAGCAACTCACCCAACTCTTTGAGAGCGATACGAGCCTTGAACTTCCGGACGTGAAGAGCTTGGATTTGGCCTTGATCGCGAAGATGAAAGAAAAGTGGAATGTTCAAAAAGCTGAACCATCCGCAGACGTCCGATTGGAATCTGAAAAGCAACCGGCGAACCTAGGTCCTACCAACCACTCGATCCCCTCCCTAGAACCTGCAGCATCCGAGGGCGACTTAGTCCGAAAAACCCCGACTAGACCCAAAGGCACTGGAAACGTCGAGAAGGCCACCCTCATTACCTCACCCAACTCAGCCCCTGCGCTCCGCCAGATTATCAGTGAATCCCAGAGGCGGATCGATCTTAATTTTATGTCACTCCCCAAGGACAGCTACATTTTGGGCACGCTAGTAGAAGCCGCTCGTCGCGGAGTGAACACCCGACTCCTTTTGAATGATGGCAAATCCTTCGGGGCGAATGGTAAAGGCAAGCCCATCCTAGCCGCCGCGGATGCACAAAAACGACCGAGCTGGCAACCTAAGATCGACCCCCAGGTCCTCACCGCTCAATTTGCGCTCCGACTCGCTCACTGCGATCACCTCCCCCTCGATGCGCGAATCATCGATACACGGGCAGCAGAAATCACCTACATCCACAATAAAGGCATGATCGTAGATGAGGAAAAGGTCTTGGTCAGCTCCATCAATGGGACACAAAACTCGATGGATAATAACCGCGAAGTAGCTGTTTTAGTTCAAAGCCCCGATGCGGCCCGCTACTACGGCGAGTTCTTTGAGTTGGACTGGAGTCGATCTCCGGCAATGAGTATCTCTGAGGACTTAGTTAAATACCCTTGCCACCACGAACTAGTTCAGCCTGCAGCCGCAGGACCCGAGGGATTTTTTCCTGTGCCGGATTTAATGGGAGCGAAGTAGAAGTCGGATCGATCCCTTCGGCCGGGTTGATGCAGGCATTTTGCTTGCAGTGATCCAGAAAAGTGCCTTTTGGTCCAATTTTAAAACCATGTCCAGTCCCCGGCAAAAAGCCTTCAGCAAGTACAATGCTTGGTCTCGACTGGCTTAACTTCTTTCTCGCCGATGTTCAATCCGGGATTGGACCTTTCTTCGCTGTTTACCTGGCGGGTCGTCACTGGAACGAGCAAAACATAGGCATAGCGCTCACGGTAGGCGGGATAGCTGGGATTGCCATGCAAACGCCCACAGGCTGGTTTGTGGACCGCACTCATTCTAAACGGGCCTTGGTTGCCGTCGGAGTGAGCGCCTTAGCGGCGAGCGCGGTCATGATCCTGTTATTTCCTTCATTTTGGGCCATTTTACTCGCACAGATCTTTATGGGTGCCGCAAATAGCATTTTTACTCCGGCAATCTGTGCCATCTCTCTCGGGATCGTCGGACACGATGCGTTTGACTGCCGACAGGGACGAAACCAGACGTTCAACTCTAGTGGTAACTTAACTGCTGCTCTATTTATGGGATTAATCGGCTATTGGATCTCCAACCGAGGAATTTTTTTCTTCGTTTTCCTCTCAGCTTTGCCCACCTTTTTTATGCTCTGGCTCATCCGACCGGAAGAGATCAGTTACGAAATCGCCAGAGAGTCGGACGAGGGCACAACGATCAGTCTACTCGAAATATTTAGCAATCGCCTCATCATCACCTTCCTCATCTGTGCTGCACTTTTTCACTTTGCCAACGCAGCGATGCTCCCCCTGCTGGGCGAGATGCTTACTCATGGTCAAGGTAGAAGCTCGATGATGTTCATGTCCGCTTGCGTTGTGACAACCCAGCTCGTCATCGCCGTTTTTGCCTCCTGGTGCGGTCGAAAAGCAAAAAATTGGGGACGAAAGCCGCTGCTTCTCATCGCATTCGGGGTACTACCTTTTCGGGGTATTTTATACACAATGACAAACAACTCAACACTCCTCATTGCGATTCAGATTCTCGACGGTGTCGCAGGTGCGATTTTCAGCGTGGTTTCCGTACTAGTCATCGCCGACCTCACTCGCGGTACAGGCCGATTTAACGTAACTCTGGGAGCGATGACCACAGCGGCTAGTGTCGGTGCCGCTCTCAGCCAAAGCATTGCGGGAACTATTGTCCACCACTTTAGCTTTCGCGCCGGTTTTCAATTCCTCGCATCTATCGCAATGGTTGCCTACGCAGTGCTCTACGTATTTATGCCTGAAACCCGAGATCACAGGTCCGATTAGCGAAACTTTGGTGGATTTTAAACGCAATGAAAGGAAAATATGAAAAAAAAACTAAGAGTTGAAAAAAAATATAGTCAAGTCGCCTTACTCCTCACCATCATCCAAGCCGCGGTTCTCTCAACCCAGTTACAGCCAGCATCAGCGGCTGGGCACTCGGAAGAGTTCGGATTAGGAATCATGCTGGGGGAGCCCACTGGGCTTTCGGGAAAAATGATCCTGGACACAAAGAGTGCCATTGATTTTGGACTCGCATTTTCGACCAATGGGTATTTTCTATTTCTATCGGATTATTTGTTTCAATTCCCTCATGCTTTTCACAGCTCGTCGCCTTTTATCTCTCGACTGACCCCTTACCTTGGTATGGGTGGCATTTTGGCAACGACGTCCCAACTGGGCCAAAATCGATCATTTTTTGGAACATCGTCGAGCAGCATTGCCTTGGGAGTGAGAATTCCCCTGGGGATCGAATGGAACCCGTCATCACTCGCGATTGGGGTGTTTGCTGAAATTGCACCCGGGATTTACCTTCTGCCAAGTACTCAAGGTCTTTTCCAGTGGGATATTGGAATTCGATTTTACTTTTAATTCTCGCTCCATAGCCTAATGTACCCTGGAAGATGTCTAAATTTAACCCAGAGTATTATCGCCAGTTCCGCCCCTTTTATCCTCCCGAGATCTTTAAAGGGTTTCGAAATGAATTGCTGAGGCGAAAATTTAATGAGCCATTTCAAGTGGTCGATTTAGGCTGTGGCACGGGACATTCGACTGCATCTCTATTGAAGACTTCGATTCGGGCGAATGTGATTGGCATTGATCCTGATCCCGAGATGCTTAACCAAGCACGAGAGCTCGCCCGATCGCTCCAATTGGGACACCTCAGACTGAAAGAGGGCACCGGAGAGGTAACAGGATTACCTTCGGAGAGTGTCGATGCTGCTCTCCTCGGCTCAGCATTCCATTGGATGAACCCAGAGCAGACCCGAGACGAGCTGATCCGCATCCTCAAAGATTCAGGGCTAATTTGGATTTTTGAATATCAATTTCCGAAGGCTCCTGCCCTACCTGAGCTAAACGAGTGGATTCGACGTCAATTTAACCTCGTTTGGAAAGCCCCGGGCCAAGTCCCTCGCGGGAGCTTCACTGAGGTGACCCGCGTATTTCGTCAAGATGCTCGGTTTGAACTTCTCTCAGAACTTCGCCCCCCCATGATCCAACACCTGACAATGGAAGAATTAGCGGGACTCATCTTTTCTCAGTCGAGGGTTCTCTGCTACGAGGACACCCTGTCGAGTTCCGAGAAAACTAAGTTTCGAGACGATACTCGAGATAGCCTCAGGGATCTGATGGGCATTGAGCCTGCAGTTTTTCATTTCACCCTACAGGGCCTATCAATGGCAAAGACCCCGGCTACAATCCGAGGCTGAGCACCTTCAGGCGCTTAATCCGGTCGCGCAAATCAGCTGCTTTCTCAAACTGCAGAGCCTTGGCGATTTCCTTCATATCCTTATCCATGGCTTGAATGGACTTGGCGATGCCTTCCAGTGAGGTGAAGTACTCTCCAGCCGTCTCACGAATCTCCGCTAGGCGCGTCGATGGATCCACAAAGTCTAGTTCAGCCAAAGCTACCTGAGTGGGAGTCGCTGCACTCCAAAGACTTTTTCCGTGACCTGAGCCCGCACCAGTTCTGAGTGCGCGCTTGGCGAGTTGTGCTTTGTCTTTGGTACGTGCGGGTTTTTGATTTTCTTCGCCGTCCTCTTGACCCTCTCCGTGACTGAGGGTCATAGGAGCTGCAATTGCTTTTTGAATCGTTCGAGGGACGATCCCATGCTCTCGATTATACTCCTCTTGCAATGCTCGACGCCTTCGAGTCTCATCGATCGCCTTCGTCATACTGTCCGTCATACGATCCGCGTAGAGTATGACCAGGCCCTCTGAATTTCGAGCGGCACGCCCCATCGTCTGAATCAGGGATCGGTAACTCCTCAAAAATCCTTCTTTGTCGGCATCCAAAATCGCCACTAATGAAACCTCAGGTAAATCCAAACCCTCTCTGAGGAGGTTGATCCCCACCAAAACATCAAATGCTCCTAACCGGAGGTCTCGCAGAATTTCAATTCGTTCGAGGGTATCAATATCGGAATGTAAGTATTTCACTCTTACTTGCTTTTCCTGATAAAACTTCGTCAGATCTTCGGCTAACTTTTTAGTCAAAGTAGTGACCAGGACCCGCTCATTTTTGGCAACAATTTTTCTGATCTCAGTCAATAGATGATCCACTTGATTGGATGCAGGCTCCACCTCAACGATTGGATCAAGAAGTCCCGTGGGTCGAATTACCTGTTCCACCACTTCGCCCTGTGTCTGGGTAAGCTCATAATCTCCGGGAGTCGCCGATACGTAAATCGTCTGGGCGCGACAGTTTTCCCATTCCTGAAAGTTCAAGGGGCGATTATCCAGAGCTGAGGGGAGTCGAAACCCATGCTCGACCAGATTCATTTTTCGAGCGCGGTCACCTCGGTACATTCCACCAATCTGAGGTACGCTGACATGGCTCTCGTCCACAATCAGGAGCCAATCCTTTGGAAAATATTCCATGAGGGTGGGGGGAGCCTCCCCTGGGCCTCGCCCCGTCATATGGCGCGAGTAGTTTTCAACTCCCTGACAAAAGCCTAGCTCTTCCATCATCTCTAGATCAAACAGTGTTCGTTGTCCGAGGCGTTGCGCTTCGAGCGGTTTTCCAAGAGCCTCCAACTCTTGAAGCCGTTCCCGCAACTCGACTCGAATCGTGTCGATAGCACGCTTACGATTTTCTACGGTCGTCACATAATGACTTCCAGGGTAGATCGTAACCTTAGGCAACCTCTGAAGGCGAATACCTCGGAGCGGATCAATTTCGGAAATACTTTCAATCTCGTCTCCGAAGAATTCGATTCGAATTGCCCGCTCTTCTTCATAGGCTGGAAATACCTCAACCACGTCACCGCGCACACGAAAAGTCCCACGATGAAAATCGACATCATTTCGCTTGTACTGAATTTCGACCAATTTACGTAAAACATCTTGACGCTTAAACTCTCGTCCAGTTTCCAAATAGAGCAGCAGGCCCTCGTAGGCCTCGGGCGAACCCAAACCGTAAATACAAGAAATTGACGAAACAATAATAACGTCATTTCTCTCCAGGAGCGATCGAGTGGCCGAGTGCCTCAGCTTGTCGATCTCATCATTGATCTGAGCATCCTTTTCAATATAGGTATCGGTCGATGGAACATAGGCCTCGGGTTGATAATAGTCGTAATAGCTGACAAAGTATTCCACAGCATTGTTAGGAAAAAACTCTCTGAACTCTGAAAAAAGTTGAGCTGCCAGCGTCTTATTATGACTCAGAATCAGCGTCGCCAAGCCCGTCTGCTGAATGACATTAGCCATCGTATAGGTTTTACCCGAGCCCGTAACGCCCATGAGAACTTGGGCCGCTCGCTTTTCCTGAATTCCACGCACCAACTTCTCGATCGCTTGAGGTTGGTCACCCGTGGGCTGAAAAGGGACTTTTAATTCAAATTTTCTCTTTGAAAAGATTGCCATAGATCACTCTAACGTAAAATAATTCAACTTTAATTCAAAACCCTTTTTAACTGTCGTTTTCAGCGATACAATCGTAACCAACGGACGGTATGGCAAATGACCAGTGATTCCATTCAGTTGAAATACCCGATTGTCTTAATTCATGGGCTGGGGGCTCGGAGTAACTTTGGGTCGATCGAATACTTCTACGGGTTTCCGCGGCTTTTGAGGGAAGCTCAAAATCAAGTATTCATTCCTAAACTCACGCCTTTTCATACGATTGAGTTTCGAGCCGCGCAGCTTAAAGAGCAGATCGAACAAGCAATACCCGAAGGTAAGGTCAACCTGATCGGGCATAGCATGGGTGGACTCGATGCCCGCTACCTCGCCTCGAAGCTCGGATTCGGCGAGCGAGTTGCCAGCTTAACGACGATCGGAACCCCCCACCGAGGCACCTCCGTTAGTGACTTGGCTGTGGATGCGCTCCCACCTGGTGCCTTTTTAGCCATCGATCGCTTTTTGAAACTCATAGACTCGAGCAGCGAGGCTCTCAGACAAATCACTCGAACCTATTGTAACGGCCCCCTGGCGTTGGATGCACCCAACCTACCCAGCGTCGCTTACTATAGCGCTACCAGCGCGATCTCCAATCCAGTGCTGACTAAAGCACTCCCAGTTTTCTGGGTGTCTCATGGAATTCTCAAGAAAATTGAAGGCGATAACGACGGCTTTGTCTCAGTCGAGTCGGCAAAATGGGGCGAGCACATCTGCACTTACTCGGGAGATCACTACGCTCAAATTGGTCAGATCCTCGGAAAGGCAAGAGGGATGGACTACATTCGATTTTACACTGAAATTCTTAGCCGACTTAAACGGGATGGAATGTGAAAACACTCAACTCTAAAGATCTGCATGACTTATCGGGCGCCTGTATTGATTTTAAAATCCTGCTGGATTTGATCAAATCAGGCTATCGCTTTGATGACGAAGAAGCTCCTGTACTCATCACCCAACTCGAAAAGGATCTAAAAGTCCTGCAAGATCATCTGCATGAAATTAAGGAATTTTAGCGATATTCCCAAGTCGTGCCGCTCGGACTATCTTTGATAATTACTCCGCGTGATTCGATATCCTTGCGGATTTGATCAGCCTTCGCGAAGTCTTTCGCTTTGCGAGCCGCGGCGCGATCCTCGATCGCCTGACGAATTTCATCTTCAGTCGGTCGAGCCACTGCGTTGGCAACCTGAGGTCGAGAAATGACGCGAATTCGCGACAAATCAGCAAGTGCCTTTTCAGGTTCGGAGCGCCCGATTCCTAGAATTCCACCAATGTCCTCTTCCATGAGCCGGATCAGTTCTTGCGCGCCCAAGATTGCCGAAGGAGTAGCTTGAGCCAGCGGCTCAGCAAGGGTTCGGTTAAACTCACGAATCACAGTAAAAAGTGCGGCAAGTGCCCCTGGATTATTGAAGTCGTTGGCAAAGTTCTCGTCGATCTCCGTCCGGGCCTTCTCACAGGATGCGGCAAAAACACCCCATGCAGCCTCAGCCCTCAGATCCGCTCGCGCTCGACTTTGCTTCAGCAGCTGTTGGGCTCTAGCCTTAGCCTCATAAATTCTTTGCAAACCAGTAAGGGTCTGCTCGACGGCCTCCGGTCCAAAATCAATTTGGGAGCGATAATGAACGGAGAGCAAAAGATAGCGCGCAAACTCACCCGAAAACTGCGTAAGAAAATCTCGGGCGGTAAAAACATTTCCCAAACTCTTAGACATTTTTTCTTTCGAAAGAGTGAGAAACGCGTGATGCAGCCAGTACTTCACAAAAGGACCATGCCCGCTGGCGGCCTCGCTCTGAGCGATTTCATTCTCATGATGAGGAAAAACTAAATCCTCACCGCCGTGATGTACATCGATCTGATCCCCCAGCCACTTACTGGCCATCGCAGAACACTCGATATGCCATCCTGGCCGTCCCTTGCCCCAAGGACTATCCCAAAATGGTTCGCCCGGCTTTGCAGGCTTCCAGAGCGTAAAGTCGAGGGGATTTTGCTTTTTTTCGGTGACTTCCACTCGGATTCCAGCAATTAGATCATCCAGTTTTTTGTGAGAGAGCTGCCCGTAGTTTTTGAAGCTACTAATCGAGAAAAGTACTTCTCCATCTTTGGCAACATAAGCGTTGCCATGCTCAATAATTTTCTTAATCAGGGCAATAATCTCAGCGATATGGGTCGTCACTGTGGTTTTGTGGGTCGGCTCCAGCATGCACGCGACTGCAAAATCTTTTTCCACTTCTTGCGTGTACTTTTTTGCGACCTCTTCGGGAGAAATCCCTTCTTCGCGCCCTTTATTGATAATTTTATCATCCACGTCCGTGTAGTTTCGAACAAACTGGACGTCATATCCAACTCTTTGAAAATAGCGATAAAACTGATCGGCGACCAAGCCCCCTCGGAGGTTCCCGATGTGAATGAATCCGTAAACCGTGGGACCGCAGGAGTAAAAAGTTAACTGACCCGGCCGGTAGGTTTCAAGTACTTCCTTTTTACCGGTCAGCGTGTTCGTTAAACGGATCGAGCGAATTTTTTTAATCGCACTCATAAATTACCTCGACTGTGAGAGGAGCGCCTCAATCCTTTTAAGCACAGACTCACGCCCTAAAATCGGAAGAATCAGTTTAAGCTCAGGACCATGAACCTTCCCCGTCACAGCCGCACGCAGGGGCATGTAAAGTGATTTTCCCTTCACCCCGGATTTGGCGGAAACCTTCTTAGGGAGCGCATCGACTTCCTCAATCAACAAAGGGCCCGATGCGGACTTAAGCTCCGCTACCATAGCCTCAATCACGGGAGCAGAGCTCGGCTCGTTTAATACTACCTTAGCGTCAGGCTCCAAGTGCGGGGTAGCATCCAAAAACAGGTGTGCTGCTTGGGGCAATTCGCTCAAAAGCGTGACTTCGCCTCGAACAACTTCAACCACTTGATGATACCATTCCTCTGAGTGCGCCCCGAGATCAAAGCCCGCGCGCTCGAAATAGATCCGAGCTCTGCGAGCGATTTCTGCCAAGGGCATAGATCGAATGTAGAACGAATTCATCCACTGGAGTTTTTGGACATCAAAAACTCCAGGCGCCTTTTGCAAACCTTCGAGATTAAAATTAGAAATGAGCTCCGACATCGAAAGAACTTCGGGGTGACCCGAAACTGGCTTAATCCCAGCGGGCGGCCACCAACCCAGAAGTGCTAGGAAATTTAGTAAGGCCTCTGGGAGGTATCCTTTTTCCACATATTCATAGACCGAAACATCACCACTTCGTTTGGATAGCTTTTGACGATCCGGTCCCAACACCAATGCGATGTGAGCGAACTCGGGAGGAGTCCAGCCAAAAGCTTCATAGAGCATGAGTTGTCGCACGGTATTCGAGAGATGCTCCTCTGCTCGAATCACATGAGTCATTTCCATGAGATGGTCATCCATCACACAGCAAAAATTATAGACAGGAAAACCGATTCCTTCTGCGATCTCTTTTTCGCCGTCCCCAGGAGTCCGAGTCACGAGAAAATCCCCTACCATTCCCTCTTTGAACTCCACCCTGCCGCGAACATGATCTTGGAGAATGTAGGTCTTTTGGGGTGCCCGAAATCGGAGCCCGGCTTTTTCTCCCCGGGCAAGTCGGGCTTTCGCCTCGTCACGAGACAAACGGGCGCAGGTTCCGTCGTAGTGAGGGGTTCGACCCAACTTCATCGCAGCTTCGCGCTTTTGTGTCAGGAGTGTATCTGAGCAGAAACAATAGTAGACCCGATCCTGCTCCAAAAGTTGCCGAACGTAATCGGCGTAAAGAGAGAGTCTTTCGGACTGTCGATAGGGGGCGTGAGGTCCGCCTAGGTCCGGACCCTCTTGATAATCCAGCCCGAGGCGTTGGATATCAGAAAGAATCATTTTTTCGCTTTCGCGAGTGCTTCGGGCTTGGTCCGTATCCTCAATTCGGAGAACCAAGACCCCTCCCATTTTCTTTGCGAATAACCAGTTAAAAAAGAGGGTTCTCGCACCCCCAACATGAAGATATCCAGTGGGACTCGGGGCAAAACGAACTCGAATCTGACTCACGGGTACAGACCCTACCTTTCCAAGATGTAACTCATGTTGAACTAAGGATCAGCAGAAACCAAAAAGTAAGGCCGCATCCTATTCGATGCAGCCCACCTCTCAATTCCCTAACTGACTTATGAAGCGAAAATCGTCTGAATTTCTTGTTCGATGACTTCTTCTTTTGCCTTTTTAGCGAGAGAAATTTCCTTTACCAACAGATGCTTCGCTTGATCGAGCATCTTTCGTTCGCCAAAAGATAGATCTTTACTATGACGAAGAAGGAAAAGATTACGAAGAACTTCAGCAATTTCGAAAATGGAACCTGTCTTGATTTTTTCCATGTACTCTCGATAACGACGATTCCAAGTCGTTTGATCGATTTTCACGTTACGTTCTCTCAAAATATCATAAACAGTTGTGACATCTTGATTTGAAATAATTTCTCGCAATCCCACAGAGCCTACGTTATCCGTAGGAACCATAATCGTCATTTGATTATCGACGACTTGCAAAACGTAAAACTTCTTTTTCTTCCCACCAACGTCTTTTTCCTCGATCCGTTTGATTACGGCGAGGCCATGAGCTGGATAAACCGCACTGTCACCGACTTTGAACATGCTGTATAACCTCCAACGACCCACTCTAATTCCCAATGAAGCCGCTTCAGAAACTACTTTATGAATACGCCTCTGAGGGAATTTAGAATTTTGACCCGCCAGACTCTATCAATTTTTAAGAGAAAAGTCAATTTACTCTCAAACTCAAGTGTCCCCGCGTTTTCTGACAATTTGTCGAATCCTTGAATCGGCCTCCGCCTGATCCGACAAATTGTCAGTCCAACTCAACCCTTAGCTGATCAAAGCGGTTCACTAAAAAACCACCGCAAATCTGCTTTCCTCTTGAAAAGATTCAGCTTTTTTTAAATAATTACTATCCTTCTTCCTAAAAACACTTTTTTACAGCTTGGCACTCATCTTGCCTTATAGGTAGGTTGCTCATGACTGACGAATTTAAATCTCAGAGTCTTTGGTCCCGTATCCAAGGGAAGCTCAGAGTTGGAAAGCATTCCAACCCAGGGCAATTCCTATTAGCACTTCGCCCGAATATAAACTGGAAAGATTTAGCGAGTAGACTCCAAAGCCTCGACCTCCAAAAGGCCATCGACTGGGTCTCCAAAAAAGTCCAGGACCCCCGCTTTGTTTTCTACGGCAAACTAGCGACCATCGTCGTCTGCAATTACTTTCTAGCGGATCTATCTGCCCTGATCATAGGCGATTACCTTCCTAATCCAGCTTCCCAAGGAGGGAGGACTCGATACGCTCTCTATCAAAAAGAAGTCCGGCTGAACTCTAATTATGAACCGATCATTGGGCGAAACCTATTCAGCAGCAGAGGACTAATTCCAGGCGAAGAAGACCAGAATAATGTTGATAGCAATGCGGCCCCAGTCAAAACTTCCTTACCTCTCAACTTAATTGGGACCCTCATTATGTCCAACCCCGCTCACTCGCTTGCGACGATTGAGGATAAGTCCATGTCCCAAATTTTTCCTATCGGAGTGGACGACGAAGTCCCGGGGAAAATTAAAGTTCAATCGATCGAAGCTCGAAGAGTCATATTCATCAATAAAGCATCCGGGCGCAAAGAGTACATTGAGCTGCCCGAGGAACATGAAAAAGGCCGACCACCGACTCGTCTCGCCGGCAACACCGGTGGAGGGCCAACCGGAGCAATCGAGAAAATTTCGCCCACCCAATTCAACATACCCCGAAGCGAGGTAGACCGGGCGCTGGCTGACTTCAACAACCTCCTCACTCAGGCACGAGCCGTGCCCAACAGTGAGAACGGACTACCGGCAGGCTACAAACTTTTTCAGATTATTCCAGGAAGCCTCTATGACAAGCTTGGCCTACAGAACGGGGACGTCATTACAGGACTGAACGGCCAAGTCATGAACGACCCCGGAAAAGCTTTTGAAATGATGAATGAACTCAAAACTTCCAACCACCTAGAGTTACAAATCAAAAAAGACGGCAAACCGATTACCTATACCTACGACATCCACCCCTAACGAGAGAACCTATGCACCCAAATTTGAGAACGAGAAAAAAGTTTATCTGTTGGATCGGGATGCTCACCGAAACTTTCTTGATCGCTCACGCCACGCTTGCATCAGCAGACCGAACTCAAACACCGCCACAACCTCCGGGCATGGCTCCTCGTCCTGCCAATAAGAATCCATCAGACCTCGGAGCTCCAGGCTTCGAGCAATCCCGCAATCCTCACTCACCTTATTTTGAGGATGAGGACGAAGAGGGGGATGATGATGATTTTTTCTCTCGTTTTCCTAACCAACCGGGAGGAGCCCACCCACCAGGCACAGCACTCAACCACCAGGGAAACATCACGCCTGGCGCCCCTGGCATGGGAGGACCAGCAGGGGCTCGGTCGGGCGGAGGACTGAATAAAAGTGAAGGTCCTGACCCCGTTCGAACGAACCAGGGAATCTCCATCGGTGGTCAAAGTCCAAATGGATTAATTTCCAACAGCTCAGCTCCTGTACTTAAAATCGATGACGAATCCGCAGAGGGCAGTAAGGAACTGGTCACTGACTTTAACTTCCCAGATGCTGACATCCTCGATCTCGCCAAAACGCTCGGCAAGCTGACTGGAAAAAACTTTATTCTCGATAAAGAAGTCAAAGGTAAAGTAAGCATCATCACCAACTCCCCCATCACAGTTTCGCAGGCTTGGAAGCTCTTTCTCACCGCGCTAGACGTGAACGGCTTTGCTTTAGTGCCGTCCGGCGCTTACCTTCGAATCGCCAAGCAACGTGATGCGCGTGACAAGCAGCTCAAGACCTACACAGGAGACTCATCCCCCGACACTGATGCGCTCATCACCCGAGTTTTTTCGCTTAAATATATCAGTGCGGACGAAGTGCAGCGGACGTTTAGAAATTTAATGCCCGCCACTTCGAGAATCATCCCCTATGAGCAGACGAATACCATCATTGTCACTGATACCGGTTCAAATATTACTCGACTTGCTAAGCTCCTAGAAATTCTGGATGTCGAAGGATTTGACGCCGGGATTGAAGTGATTTCTGTCAAATTTGCCTCCGCCGCAGAGCTCGCTAAACTCATTGATACTCTAATCCCTGGAACCGGTGCGAGCACCCCAGGAGCCGGCGGCCCCCCGGGAGCTGCGCGAATGGGTGGCGGTCGATTCAATGCCCGAAGAACCAAAGAGGGCGGGATCATCAACACGATCATCGCAGATGAGCGGACCAATACCCTCATTGTCCATGCGAACGTCAAGGGAACTGATCAAGTTCGAGAGCTCGTCGCTAAATTAGATCTCAAAGTCCCAACCTCTTTTGGAGGCGGAAAAGTGCGCGTCGTCTATTTGCAGTTTGCTGACGCCGAACAGGTAGCAAGTACCCTCAATAATTTCTCCACCCAAACCAAAGGTGGGGGCGGCTCTCCTGGAGGCGGAACAGGGACAGGTACTAATCCTATCGCAGCCTCACTCTTTGAAGGCAGTATTAAAATCTCTCCAGACAAAGCCACTAACTCCCTCGTTATTACAGCATCGCCTACGGATTTTGTCACTGTACAACGAGTGATCAACCAGCTCGACATTCCGAGAGAGCAAGTCTACGTGGAAGTCGTCTTAATGGACGTCTCCATGCAAAGGGGATTCGACTTTTCAGCAAACGCGGCTGCTCCCGGCATGTTTCTCGGCTCGACACCTGGCGGTGCAAGTGATCTTGGATTTCTGCAAAACGGCCCTCTAGGAATTTTCGGCAACACCGGGGCACTCGCCACGATTCCCCTTTCTAAAGACTTACTGAACCTTACTTCTTCCAGCGGCCAGCAGATTTCAGGAATCCCCTCTGCGTTTGCGATCATCAAGGCTGCGCAAAATAACCAGAACGTCAGCGTGCTCGCTACACCTCAAATTATTGCGTTGGATAACACGGAAGCGACTTTCGAGTCGGCTGAAAAAATTCCGGTACCCACCAATAATGCGATGCAAGGGGCCACTTTATCACAAACCTACAACAAAGAATCCATCTCGACATCCATCAAAATTAAACCTCAAATTAATAAGATTATTAATTTCGTCAAGATGGATGTCACCGTCAAGCTTGGCGACATTGATAATACCAACGTACCTAAGAATGTGATAGGTAATGCTGTTGGGATTATCGAGAGAACCTCTACAACAACTGTGTTGGTAGGTGATTCTGACACGGTAGTTCTCGGTGGCTTGATGCGAGATAAGGCGTCAGAGCAAACTGTGAAAGTACCTCTTTTAGGGGATATTCCGATCCTTGGCTGGTTGTTTAAGGCAAAAAGTAACAAAGTTGAAAAACGGAACCTACTCATTTTCATGACGCCTCACATTATTCGCCAATATGAAAAGGTTAGAACTATTCTCGATAAAAAACTGAAGGAACGAGATGAGTTCCTTGAGTTGAATACCGGTGGAACCGACCCGCTCCGATATCAGAGAGATTCGATTATCCGCTCCCTTCCCGACTTAAAGGAACTAACCGAAAAGCATCCTCCGACCACGGTCAACATTGACGATGATCGATCACAACCAGAAACCCCGAACCCCTCACCTACTCCTTCGGCCGCTGCCCGAGAGATTGCCCCTCCGTCTATAGCAACTGAGAAACAGCAAAAGGGCCCCTTGGTAGTCGCTCCTGCTCCCATACCGAGCATTAGGCCTGATGACTCGATCACAACGATCATCCCAAAGGATATAGGAGGCGCCTCACGGAGCGACGAAATCAGCCCAGCTCCAGCGACCGCTCCGAGCGTGAACGCGGCGACGACCACACCGACCCCTGCGGAGCCGATGAAATCCGTACCAGCTCCTGCCCCTATGGTTCCCGTACCTTCACCCGTCCCAATGGCGCCTTTGCCTTCACCGATGCCCGTAGCACCTGAAGCGAAGGGTTCAAAATGAGTATTAATGCATCCAGACTGATCGAGTACTCCTCGAAATTAGGAGATCTTCTCCTAAAGCACACCCCATTAAAGCAAGAGCAGCTGGACGAGGCATTAGGAATTCAAAAACAGGAAGGAGGACTCCTAGGCGAAATTCTGCTGCGAAGAAGCTTGATCAGCCAAATGGACCTCACTCGAGTCCTTTGCGCTCAAATTGGGATACCCTTTTTAGAGGACCTCAAGGCCAACGAAATCCCCCCTGACCTGGTCGATCAAATCCCCATTAACTATGCTAAGACCAAAGAGATCATTCCTCTCTCCAAAGAGTCTGGGCCAAAAGGGGATGTCCTCACTGTAGTAGTTTCGAATCCCTTTGATCCCTCGCTCGCAGAAGACTTGCGCGTCCTCACTGGATCAAGGGTCAAGCTCATGGCTAGCTCGAGCATACGAATCCAAGAAGCGATCAACCGCGTTTATGAAAAAAATACATCGAATATTGTAGATAATATTAGCGGCGAGTTCGATGAATCCTATGATCTCGAAGGCCCCATTGATATCCTCGAGGCAACTGAGGACGATGCCCCGGTCATTAAATTTGTGAACTCCCTTCTTTTCCGGGCAGTTAAAGAGAAGGCTTCCGACATTCACATTGAACCTTTTGAAAAGGAATTCGTTGTTCGATTTCGAATTGACGGAATTCTCTACGATATCATCAGGCAACCAAAGCGTGCGCACGCTGCTATCTCATCTCGCGTGAAAGTCATGGGCACTCTCGACATTGCTGAAAAGCGACTACCTCAAGACGGTAGAATCAAAATCAAAATTGCAGGAAAAGATGTCGATATTCGTCTTTCGACAGTCCCCACTAATTTCGGTGAACGACTGGTCATGCGTATCCTGGAGCAAACAGGCACTGTGCTCCAACTTGAGCAGCTCGGATTTTCAGAGAAAAGCGCCAAAGAAGTCGAAAAGCTCATTTTTAGAAAGTACGGAATCATCTTAGTGACAGGTCCGACGGGGAGCGGAAAATCGACTACGCTTTCAGCCTGCCTCGTCAAGCTCAATAGCCCGACTCGAAACATCATGACTGTTGAAGATCCAATCGAGTATCAAATTCCCGGAATCAACCAGGTTCAGGTCAACACTAAAATCGAACTCACGTTTGCCCGAGCCTTACGAGCCTTTTTAAGACAAAATCCAGACATCATCATGGTTGGGGAAATTCGAGACAAAGAAACCGCTGAGATCGCTATCAATGCTTCGCTCACCGGACACTTGGTTCTTTCCACCCTTCACACCAATGATGCATCTGGAGCGGCGACTCGACTCATCGACATGGGTGTAGAGCCTTTCCTCGTTGCTAGCTCCGTTCTCGGGGTGATCGCACAACGCCTCATTCGTCGGGTCTGCACTAAGTGCCGGATTCCTCACACTCCTTCGGACTTTGAAATGAATGAGCTTGCGCTCACCCAAATTCCACCTGATGCTCAAATCTTTAAGGCCGTCGGCTGCCCTTCTTGCTCCCAAAGTGGATACTCAGGAAGAACGGTGATTCACGAACTCATGGTTATCGATGATCAAATCCGTGCATTGATTATCAAAAACGTGGATGCGGGGACGATTAAAAAAGCTGCAATTCAAGCCGGAATGAGTACTCTCCGAGAGGATGGCGTCGCTAAGGTTCTAGAAGGCAAAACTACCATCGACGAGCTCATGAGAGCCACACACGCTGAGGTCTGAGGATGGCACCGATCTACGATTACAAAGCCCTGAATCCGAACGGAAAAGCCCAAAAGGGCATCGTCGAGTCTGAAAATCAAAAGACCGCTCGTGCTAAGCTCAAGAAGCAAGGCCTAATGGTCACAGAGATCACCGAAAAAACCTCGGTACGCCAGCAAAACTCGGGTAGCATGACTTTATTCGGAAGCCGCGTAAGCGCCCAAGAAGTCTCCGTAATGACCCGCCAGCTTGCCAGCTTAGTGAAGGCCAACATTCCACTCGTGGAGTGTCTCAGCGCCCTTGTTGATCAAACAGAAAACGAGAAGCTCAAGGTCATTCTTTCTCAGGTTCGGCAAGATGTGAACGAAGGATCGAGCCTAGCTAAAGCCACAGGGCAGCACTCTAAGGTTTTTGATACGATCTTTGTCAACATGATCGAAGCAGGGGAAAGCTCAGGAACACTCAGCTTAGTTCTTATTCGCCTAGCCGACCTCAAAGAAGGCCAGATGCGACTTCGAAGTAAGGTCATCGGGGGCATGACTTATCCAGCACTGATGATGATCGTCTCAGGGAGTTTGATGTTGGGAATCTTCACTTTCGTCATTCCTAAGCTGATGAAGATTTTTGATTCCATGAATAAACCGATCCCCAAGCTGACCCAGTATTTGATGGCCATAAGTGATTCGATCGTCAACTGGTGGTTTCTTTGGGCTGGCCTGATTGCTTTATCGGTTTGGCTCTTTAGGAGATTTATCAACTCAGAGTCTGGCCGACCCAAGTGGGACGCATTTACCCTCAAAATTCCGATCGCTGGCCCCTTGGTCAGAATGGTTGCAGTCACTCGCTTTTCTAGCACAATGGCCACACTTTTGGATAGCGGCGTGCCCATTCTCACCAGTATGAACATCGCCAAAAATCTGGTAGGAAATATACCTATCGCGAATGCCATTGCCACTGCGCGGGAAAACATTACCGAAGGGCAATCGATCGCAGACCCGCTTCGTCGAAGTGGGGAATTCCCCCCGATGATGACTCATATGATCTCCATTGGGGAGAAAACGGGAGAACTCCCTGAGATGCTTAAAAGCATCGCTGAAACCTATGAAGAACAGGTGAATACAAAGATCGACGCCATGACCAGCCTCCTGGAGCCCCTGATGATCGTAGGAATGGGAATCTCAGTTGGGTTTATCGTCCTCTCAGTATTTATGCCGCTCATGGAAATGATGAATATTAATCAACACTAGAAAACAAAGGAGATGAAATTGAAAAAAAGACCTTTTTGGCTGAACCTATCCCTCGATCGTGAGCTCAATCAAGCACGAGGCTTTAGTTTGATTGAAATGATGATCGTTTTGGCTATCATTGCTTTAATTATGAGCTTTGTTGGCACCAATGTGATGAAGCGCTATGACGAGTCCAAGCTCAGTGCAACACGAATTCAGATGCGACAACTGGGAGTCATTTTGGATGACTTCAGAAGAGTCTGTGGACGTTACCCCACCACCGACGAGGGGCTCGACGCTTTGATCAAACTACCAGGCTCTCTTCAGTGCAAGAACTTCGATCCAGATGGCTTCATTAAGGATAAAAAAGTACCAAAGGACCCCTGGGACAAGGAATATGACTTTTCCTCAGATGGTAATAAATATGTAATTAAATCGATCGGTGCCAAGGAAAGAATGAACAAAGACATCGACTCGGATCATCTCGACGATTAATGCAGTGAAAAACTCAAAGGGATTCTCCTTGATCGAAGTGCTGGTAGTGCTCGCAATCATCGTGCTGATGATGACCGTAGCCCTACCCACGGTGTCGAGCTACTTTCAAGTTTCGATCAATTCGGCGGCTCGAGACTTAGCGAGTCGGATCAAAGAGGCCTATAACTCTGCTGTAATCACCGGCCGGGTTTATCGGATGGCCTATGATCTCAAGGAGAATACCTACTGGGTTGAATCAGGACCGCCGCAAGTCCTACTGAACACCAAGACGAGTACTGAAAAGGAAGAGAGAAGGAAAAAATTTCAGTCATCACTCAGCTCTAAATCCCAGACCTCCCAAGGGTTTTCTCTGGATAAAACCATTACACGAAAAAAGATCAGTCTACCCAGAGGCGTTGTCTACGACGGGATACTGGGCCCGCTCGCTAAAGAGGCACTCACGGAAGGCACCGCATACTCCCACTTCTTTCCCTCAGGACTGTCCGAGCAAACCATTATCTACCTAAAAGACTCCTCTAAACACGAGGCCTCGCTGGTGATTACTGCTCTTCTCGGAACCACAGACCTTTATGGTCGACACATTGAAGGAACTGAAATCTTTGGGCACTAATTCCAACTCATCTACTCTTGGCTTCACTCTGATTGAGGTGGTTTTTGCCTTGGCCATCATGACTTTGGCTTTTTCTTCGATCCTCTCAGTAGAAAGCGGCAGCATTAACGCTACAACTCGAGCCAAACAGATGAACGTAGTCGGAATGCTCGCCAAAAACCAGATGGTTGAAACTGAATATAAAATCCAAGGCAAGAAGTTCGATGAGATTCAAAAAGAGGAGTCCGGAACTTTTGAGTCTCCGTTTCAAGACTACCGATGGAAGACGAACATTAAGGACCTCACCTTCCCCAATATCATGGGAGGGGGTGCCTCAGCCGGCGGAAAATCCACCGACAACGCATCCCCGGCTGGAGCAGCGCCGGGGGCCGATCAAATTACACAGTTGATTAGCGGTTTTTTCTCGAAGGCGCTTCGAGAAGTCACCGTCTCCGTTCTCTGGAAACAAGGAGCGAAGGAACAGAGTTTTTCAATTTCCACTTTTTGGGTTGATCTCAACTATGAACTCAATCTTACACCGTAGCCTGAAATCAAGCCGTGAAAATCACGGCTTCACGCTGATTGAAGTTTTAATTGCCATGGCGATTCTGGTCTTCATTAGTTTTGGAATTTACCAGGCGACCATTGAAACCTACAGACTTCGAGATGTTCTTGCAACCGAGGGAGCATTCTACAACACAATTCGTCTAGCCATGTCCATCGTACAAAGAGACATCGCACTCATTTACTCTCCCGTGGTTCTAATCCCCAGGCCAAACACAAGCCCATCCCCTGGAAGCCTACCTGCCACCCCGCCAACTCCACTGGTAAGCCTCCCCGGGGAAGATCTCCAAGTGCCCTATAAATTCTGGTCCCCAGCCGTTGACGAATCAGGGCTAAGACCGTCACGAATGATTGGCACTGATAACAAACTCTCCTTTATTTCTCTCTCTTACACTCGGATCTATAAAGATACCCCGGGTTCTGAATTCTCAAAAATCTCTTACGAGCTCAAGCCTGAGGAAAAGGACGCCAGTCTCAAGGGTACGTTTATTTTAGTAAAATCCGAAAGCGGCAATGCATTTACCCGAGAAGACTCGAAAGACCCCCTCCTACAGAATTATGAACTACTTCATGGGATCAAGAAACTCACCTTTACCTATCTCACCAAAGATGGAAACTCATGGAAAACAGCAAGGAGCTGGGACAGCGAACAAGACCAACCTAGACTCACTTTTCCTGATATGATCGTGATTGACCTTGAGGTAGTGGGCACCAAAAGCTTGTCGTTTGAAGGAAAGTTTAAATTTAGACCGGAGATTCCAATCAATGGACTTCCTGCGAATTATTAAAAACGGCTCTCGTCTAGGGAGAGACACCCAAGGGATCGCACTCTTCATGGTGCTTGCAGCCGTGAGTGTTCTCGCCATTCTGGTCACAGATTTTGTCTACATTACCCAAGTCGGCCAAGCGATTGCCTATGGGGGTTTAGATCAGGCTCAGGCACATTATTTGGCTAAGAGCGGCCTGAAAATTTCGCTCCTTCGTCTCAAGTTCTATAAAAAGGCTCGGGATCTGATCAGCAAAGCCTCCGCCGCTGGCGCCTCCCCTGTTCCCAAATCGACGATTGAAAAAATTTGGAACTATCCCTTTTTCTTCCCGATTCCGACAGACGTCCCGGGCATGACTCCAAGCGATCGTGATTTAATCGTAAAGTTCCAAAAGGACGCCGCCATTGACGGCAAGTTTTCTGCCATCATCGAGTCCGAATCCTCCAAGTATAACTTAAACTCGATTGTCCCGGGATTTGGCCCCTCGCCAAGCCCGGCACCTAGCTCCTCTGCATCCCCTACAACAGATCCCGCAGCGCTCAGAGACAATCTAACGGCAACTTTGACCTCGATCCTCAATCAGAAGATAGAAAGCGATCCCGACTTTTCCACTAGCTATCGGGATTTTAGGGTACCCGACCTAGTGGATCAAATGAGTGCCTGGGCCTATCGAAAATACGAACGTCAATCCTCTCCGAACCAAGATCCAATCCTCATGAAGCGGGCTCCTTTTTACTCGGTGGCTGAACTTCATAACTTAGCCCTCATCGACGAAGAACTTTACCAGCTTTTTGCTCCCCACTTTACAGCCAGCCTAACCTCCGCAATCAATATTAATACAATTCAAGAGGGGGTTCTGCGGGCGCTCGTACCCAAAATGACCAAAGATGAGGCGACCGAGTTTTTGAAGTTTCGTGACTCGGATGTGGCAGATAATAACTTTAAGAAGGAAGATGACTTTTTTACTTATCTCACCAAACAGGTGGCGGCGTATGAAAACAACCCAAAAGCTTTGGACGACCTCAAGAGCGACTTCGCCAAGCGAAATATTATATTAATCACAGAAGAAACATTTTTCAAAATCACAGTCCAGGCTACAGTAAACTCTGCTACCCGCACCCTCCAGGCGTGGGTGACCCTAGGTGAACCCGGAGCTCCGCTTGCGGGAGACTCACCTGATTCTGGAATTACGATCACCTCTATGAAAATGGATTAGGAGCCGAAGGTATGAGAATTTTAGGAGTCGATTTAGGAAGTTCGAGTATCAAGACCATTGAGATTGATAGCGCCTTTGGGCGATTTGAAATCCACGACACCCACGACATACCCCTGGAGCCCAACAGCACCCCGGTGGAAACAGCGCTTCATTGGATTCAAAAACGACCCCGAGCACCCGACCGAATTATCACTGGTTTGTCTAGTCCCCAATTCACTTTCCGAAACTTACCGCTTCCCACCCGGGATAAAAAAGCGATTCAAGCCAGCGTCGGCTTTGAACTCGAGGACGAGCTCCCTTTTAACGTCGATCAGTCTGTTTATGAATTTATTATTTTATCGCAAACCAAGTCGAGCAGCCAGGTGCACGTTGCCGCTACCTTAAAAGACCAAATCCGGACGGTCATTCAACCCTGGTTAAATGCCTCGGTGGAGCCCGACGCAATCACTTCGGAGGCTTGGGCCTATCGCACTCTACTCAATCAAGTTTTGAGCCCAGCCGAACAAGAAGGTCCTGTACTTCTCATTCAGATGGGCCACAGCCGAACTACGTTCTACCTCCATTGGCACGGAGCCCCGGCCCTGATCCGCGATTTCTCTTGGGGTGGAAACGACCTCACTTTGGCCATTAGCCAAAAGTTTAACATCTCTATCGAGGCGGCCGAGGCAACTAAGATTAATCAAGGAATGATTCAGGTAAATAATGAGCCGTCAGACCTCACTCCCGAGCAGCTCGAGCTCTCACAGTGCCTGACCGAAGCGACAGATCCAATGATCAATGAGCTTCGACATATCCACCTCACTTCAAGGAACTTTACAAGAAAATCGATTCAAAAAATCTACTTAGCGGGGGGAACATCTCTTCTTCCAGGCCTGGGATCTTTGGTGAATCAGCAGTTTAGAATTCCCACTCAGAAACTCTTGGCATTAAGTGCCACAGCAGCCTCTGGCGTGACTTACTCAGAGCAAACCGATACTAAGTTTTTACTCGCTGCCTCTCTTGCATTTTGCCTCGTGGGACAAGCGAGAAACACCTGCATTAACTTTCGGAGAGGTGAATTTGCTAAGACTTCTCTCGTTCATAAAATCAATTTTCAAGTCCTCAAAAAGCCTCTCCTGGCCCTAGCTGCAATGGGAGCTAGCCTTTTTTTAAGTTTATCAATTCAATCTTTTGTCTATCAGTCGCGACTCCAAAATACGAACATACAGCTCGAGAAGAGTGTGAAGTCCTTTTTTGGGCAAGTCTCTAGCAGTGCGCTTCGCGGCTATCTCGCGGACACCAAGAAACTGAAGACCGCAATCTCCAAAGACTTAGATAAACAAAGGGAGCTCACGCGACTTTTTGGGCCAAACACTAAGTCGCCCCTCGCCTTTCTCAATCAGATATCTCTAGCGATCCCCAAAGATGTCATCGTCGATTTATCTAAATTTCAAGTGGGGATGGCACCTACGGACTCTTTCACCAAATCAGACTCTCCGGTCTCCAGCTCTCTCTCCTTTTCAGTGGCTAACCCACAAGTGGCAGAGAGACTGGCTACCATTTTGGGTCGAAAAATCAATTCCCTGAAGCGCGACAGCATGGATGAGCTTAGCCTACCCGACTCAGAAGTTAAAAAATGGAAAATTAGCTTTAGCGGAACCCCTCATGAGGACTCTTATGGTAAATAAAGCTAGCTTAAATGAATGGATGAGTTCGGCCTCTGATCGGCTTCACGAGCAGCAGTGGTACCAAGAGATTCGAGGGAAATGGGATGAACTCGACCCTCAAAGTAAAACTTATCTCAAATTTGCCTTGGCAATCTTAGCCACTTTATCTGTTGTTTTCCTTCTTCTGAGCGCCGTCTGGAAGGTTCACAGTTTAAAGAGCGAGCTGGAGGAAAAAACTAGCATCGTGAATTTTATCCAAAATGCCAACGATGAAATTCATCGTCTAAGAGAAGCGACTCCCGCTGGAAGCTCCCCCACAGGTAAAGAAGAGGCGCCGACTCCCTGGCTAACCTACTTTGAAACTCTCGCGTCAAACGCCAGAATTGACCACGCGAATCTGAGCATGCAATCTGAAAAGCCTGGGGTAGTAACCGAGTATTCCAAGGAAGCCTTAATCGAGCTCGCAGTCAAACATATCAGCATCAAACAGTTAGTGAATTTTGTCAGCGCTTTAGAATCGGGTCGACGACCAGTGAAGCTGAGAAACCTCCTCATTGATACCCAGGATGATCCTTCGGGATACCTGAACGCAACACTGGCCTTGTCCTCATTTACTCAAATACAATCACCTTAGAAGGTAAATACCTATGAACCCAAAGCTAAAACGTGTCAGCTGGTTTTTTTTCGGGCTCTTCTGCCTCATTTTTTTCACCATCATTAAGCTCCCTCGCGAACCGATCAAGAATTCCCTTCACACGATGATTGCCGACGCACTTGCAGCTCACGGAGCCTCGTTTTCAACATCTGAGGAGAAGCTTTCACTTTTTCTGCTTCCTTCTTATCAGTTAAAAAAGGTAACCCTCACACTCCCTTCACCATCAGAGCGCGTGAATCTAGACGAGGTCAACGTGTCTCCCCTTTTGCTGCCGCTTTTTTTGGGTAAATTAGGAGGGGAAGTTCAGATCCAGGCTGGACAAGGAACCCTTCGCGGCTCCATGACTGTCCGCAAAACATTATTTTCTACTTCATTCCAGGCAGAAAAATTTGACCTCGGACGGCTTGGGGTCATTCCCCTTTTTCTGGGAATTCAAGCCTCATCATTGATTGAAGGGAATGGATCACTATCGACTGATGCTCAAGCCTTCAATCTGACTCAAGGGAAGTTGAATCTCAATCTTTCGAAGCTCTTGGTTGATGCGCAGAGTATTGCGGGTTTTGCGATTCCAAAACTCGTGGTTTCAGAGGCCTTACTCCAAGCGACGATTCAGGACGGGAAGGCAAAAATTTCGAACCTACGGCTTGGAAAATCGGGAGCATCAGGAACAGCTGACGACGACGTCCGCGCAACCATTAGCGGAGAAATTACGTTAGGAAAGACATTTGAGGCCAGCACACTTAACCTCAAAACGAAGTTCTCATTTTCAGAGAACTTTCTTAAATCTTTTATGTTACTCGATGCAATCCTAGGAGCAGGTAAGCAGTCTGACGGAAGCTATGCCTTTAACTTGACTGGATCCGTGGCAAATCCAATCCCTCAGCCCCTGGCTCAAAACGGAGGAACGTAATGAATTTTAAACGCGAATTTGATGCAGCTCTCACAAAAACCCTCGAGCACTTCCTGGTCCAACCGGATGGAGTAACCCCTCGATCTCTCCAAGAATCTATCCGATACTCACTTCTCTCACCGGGGAAGAAAATTCGCCCCCGGCTACTTTTGGCTTGTGCCGAGATGCTGGAGCTTCCTGCGATGGAGGCTCTCCCCGCGGCTATTTCAATTGAGATGATCCATTGCTTCACACTGATCCATGACGACCTTCCTTGTATGGACGACGACGACATGAGAAGGGGGCAGCCCTCCAATCATAAAAAATTCGGAGAAAGCACTGCACTCTTGGCCGGAGATTCTCTGATTGCACTGGCTTTTGATGTATTTCTCGAATCGCCCGTTGAGCCGCTGCGGCTCAAAGCAGGACTCAAGCGACTGGTCTGGGCTGCGGGGCCAAGAGGCGTCACAGGAGGTCAAGCGGCGGAAAGCGACCTATCGAAGGATTCCACGCTCGAGCAACTCTACCAAATGCACCGACAAAAAACGGGAGCACTCTTTATCGCCTCGGTGCTCATTCCAAAGGACCTTGCCGGGATTTCAGACGAAAGCGCTGAAGGACAATCCATTCTCAGTTTTGCGGACGAGTTAGGACTGGGTTTTCAAGTCGCAGACGATCTAGAGGACTTGCAAGAGGAGTCCCCCGAGTCGTTCAAACCCAAGCCGACCAGTGTTTTATTCTTCATGTCTCCTGAGCAGGCTCGTCAGCAAACCCTGGAGCGACTCACCCTCGCCAGCCAGAGACTCTCGGAGCATTGGGGAGACCGGGCTGAATCGCTCACTCAGATTGCCAAAGAAGTCATTCATAAGCTCCAAATTTCAAGTTAGCGGGATGTTGATTTTAGAGGGAATGAGAGGTTTTTAGTATGGGGAAAAAGCGACATCAAGTTTTGTGGATCACTGACCCGTGGGAAACCCTGGATCACCGTCGAGATACGACTCTCAGACTCATGCAGGAGGCGCAGATCTCAGGACTCACTCAGTGGTGGTGCAACGTCCGATCGATTCGACTCGATGGATCCAAAGTGGTCCTCGACGCCAAGAAGGTCATCGAAATTGCTTCCGAGCGAGCTCCAGAGTCATTCCGATTTGGGCCGCTGCGGGTCATGGCTCCCCACAGCTTTACATCGATTCACTATCGCACCGACCCTCCAATCGATCTCGCTTATCTGCACCCGCTCCAACTCCTCCACCTCGCCCTAGAGGGACGGAGTGCTACGGAGCTCGTAAACCCCGCACCCGTTCTTTTTGGATTGAATGAAAAATTCGAAGCCTCCCTCCTAGGCAAAATGATGCCCCCAAGCATCGTCAGCTCTCAATGGGAACACCTCCTGAAGTTTGGAAAAAAAGAGGGCCGAACCGTTCTAAAACCCCTCCACGAGGCCCAGAGTCACGGGATTCATCTTTTAGACTGGGGTACTCCCGCGGGCGTTCGCCAGGCAGAAGCTAAAATTCGCTCCATTTCGCACGATTTTTCTGCTCCCGTGCTTCTCCAACGATATTTAGAGGATATTCTCGATGGTGAAACTCGCCTTTGGTTTTTAGACGGAAGCCTTCTCGCCACTGTCAAAAAACTGCCACTTCCTGGAGATTTTCGAGTCGATATCGATCAAGGAAGCCTACTTGCCCCGACCACCCTCACCCAGAAACAGTCCCGTCTAGCCACTAAAATTGCTCAGCACCTTAAAAACCGTGAAATTCGACTCGCGGCAGTGGATTTGATTGGTGATTGGATTACGGATTTCAACTTGACCAGCCCGGGCCTGATTACCCTCATGGAAAAGACGCTCCAATGTAATTTGGCGCGTGAAATCATTCAAAAACTTTATAATATCAAGTAGTTTTAAACATTCACCCCACTTCTCAAGCGGGTGGGTACCGTTAGACACATTTAGAATAAACCCATCGATTCCGATAACATTTAGACACTAGGTTAGGGGGAATCTTTGCGCTTGGACCTACAACGGCTCAAAAACAATTCAATGGCAGCTCTCGGCTCGGCACTTTTGAGTGTCCTTGTGAGCGCCTGCACCCTAACTCCAGAGACTGTCCAACTCGCCTCGAACATTGCTTCTACCTTTATCCCATTTAACCCAACGCAAGGTCTCGACGAAGGAGTCACAGGACCATCCGTTTTTGCTTCGCCCACCATGACCAGCGTCAGCTTTGGTACATCTTCAACTGGGACAACCACCCTGAACATCACCGGCACGAACCTGAACTACGCAGCCTTGCTCACCATCTCCCCGTTGCCATCATCGAGCGGCAGTCCGGAAAAGTCCTGCCCCATCAGTGGCAGCGCGACTGGAGGAGGGGCCTTTCTCAAGTGCACTCCTTCTGATAGCGACGTTTCGGACCTCCTGCTCAGCGGCTTTACTTTATCTCTTTTTACATCAAGGAGTTTCACCACCCCCGCAGCTTCGTATACGATCGTTGGATTCAGCAGCGGAAGCTCTGGCGTTACCTATCCCTTACAGAGTCTCACCATCGGCAGCCCCACTCCATTTTTCTCCGTCAATGGCAACACCTCTATCGGATCTCCCTCCAGCTCATCCACGCTCCAAGTCGTCGGCAGCACCAGCGACAGCACCTCGTTTGCACTGGTGGTTTCTGGTTCAAACACCCCACCTCTCCTCCAAGTTCGAGATGATGGCCTCATCTCGATGGGCTATAATGGCATTACGGGTAATACATTTAACTTCAATGCTCCAGTCACTCTGAGCAGCACGAGCACGAGCGTCAATGCACCTGCACTCCACATCACGGGCAATACCTCGATCAACGGGGCCTTTAACCTCACTTTACCTAGCCCGAGTCCGTCCCCCCTTCAGTTCCTACAACTCAGCGTCACCCAACCCAGCCCTACTGCAGACGTGGATATTATCGCTCCCCCCCCTACCACCGCGACCCCCTCCAGCAGCTCTTATGCAATTCGAGTTGAAGCATCCTCCGCCCAGGGCATGCAGCCAAGCCCTCTTTTTGTCATGAGAAACGACGGAATCGCAGCAATTGGCGCCATGCCCTCGGCCTTTCCATCCCCGAGCGATGCCCCCACTGGTGGCCTCCAAGTCACAGGCAATATTAAAATAAATGGGGACAGCTTGATTGTAGGCGGCGGGCCGGGGTTTGCGATCAGCTCGACAGCTCCCACGTTCCCGGCGTGTAACTCAACACGAAAAGGATACCTCACACTGGACTACGCCAAGCTCCCGTGTGTTTGTAATGGAACTAACTGGGTCAGCGCCAGCGACGGGCAACGCGGGTGTTTTATTCATAATGCGACCGATTGTACGGCGGCGACCTCAAACGGCACTTCGGGCATCCCTCAAACCGCCCCTAATCCTGCGCCTTCGGGATGGCCTTCGATGCCGTTTTGTAAGTTCAACGGGAGTTCCTGCCCCGACGGGTGGAAGCAGTATGGATTCTACTCAACGACAGCAATGCAGTGTCATCATAGTAAAGGTGAAGACTATTGTGCACAAGGGACCTGCACTTTTACGTTTAGTTGCTGCAATAGTCCTTTTCATAGTTGGGGAAATACTAACCCAGCAACTGAAACATGCAGTACCACAAGCAATACCGACCTTGACGTTACTGGCGGCCCCACAATTACCCAATTCGGCTGTTACTAAAAGAGAGAGAGGGGAAGAGAGAGGGGAGAGAGGGGGACGGAGTCACTACTCCTTAGATTCCTAATCGATTTTCCTTTTTTAGTTCAACAAAGGCCCCAAAAACCTCGCTCGGCTCCGCACTTATTTGGTTTGAGCAAGTCTCGGTCGCTTTTCTTGAGGGGAGAGAGGGGGACGGAGAGAGAGGGGAGAGAGGGGGACGAGAGGGACGGAGTCAATACTCCTTAGGAGGAGAGAGGGGGACGGAGTCACTACTCCTTAGGAGAAAGAGAGGGGGACGGAGTCACGAGAGGACGAGAGAGGGGGACGGAGTCACTACTCCTTAGATTCCTAATCGATTTTTCTTTTTTAGTTCAACAAAGGCCCCAAAAACCTCGCTCGGCTCCGCACTTATTTGGTTTGAGCAAGTCTCGGTCGCTTTTCTTGACTTTCTTTTCATTGTATCCGGGTTCGAACGTCGCCTGGTGGCGATACCCCATAAAAGCACACACAATTCGTTACCTTCTGAATGCACCTTCCCCCTCCCCTTTTCGAAGAACAGGTATTTTTCGGTTTTGAGTCAGAATTTTAGGCCGGAGAGGCCCGAGCCTTTGCCAGCTCCTTAGCTGCGAGCAGTTCCTTCAGAGCTTCCTCTCGCTGCCTCACCCAGGTAACAGCTCCGATGAAACGCTTTAAAAACTGCGTCCCGTCTAGGATCGCTTGATCCATGTAGCGCTGAAAAAGTTTTCGGTAGGCATTTTGTCTTGCCTCAGGAGTTACTCCAAGATCCAGGTACCACTGAG
>CANFJX010000013.1 GCA_947447665.1 Bacteriovoracaceae bacterium
ATTTAGGATCAACGGTAAAGCGAGTTTTTCCTGGGATTTTGAGCCGGGGCATTTTGCCGGGGTGCCACTGGTGGAAACCGAGCCCTCGTGGAAAGATAAGATCGCTGAGACTCTTGCCCAACAGAACGACCCCAATCATCGGAGACTCCTCCCTCTGGTCGTAGGCGCACATAACTTTGATACCGTCACAAAGCTTCAACCCCAAGCCTTCGAACCCTTAATCATGACCCTGCCACTTCAAGCGATTGAAGCTCAATTGACCGCTTTGCGACACGTGGTGACGTCCGAAGCCCACGTTCAACACCTCAAGCCTCTTGCGATAAAACTCAAAGCAAAAATTGAGCAGGTCAACGATCTAGCAGCACTGCAAGCGCTTCACTCCCTCCTCACCGACGCCAACAACCCCTACGCGGGTGACGCCATCCACGCCCTGGGCAAACCCGATGCGGTATACACCCGAGTCTCCTCTGAGAAGCTCGCTGAAAAATATGGACCAGAGGCCGCAAATAAAATGGGCCGGAGCTGGAGTCGCGAAATGTTTGGGCACCCAGTCATCATCGGTGATACGCTTGCAGGATGGTGGACTTTCGACAAAGCCCGAGAGGAGTGCATCAAGCTCAACCCGCCTGACCAGCAAGACACTGTGAGAGCTGCACTCAAAACGAGAGAAGACAAATTACATGCAGTTCGCAAGGCCGCACCCGCCGATTTAAAAGAGCAACTCGCGGCGATCCATCACGCAAACCCTATCCCAGGGATTTACCTCATGAGCAAAGAGGAGTGGGACGTGATTGAAGCCGATCTGGGGTATCAAGAAAGCAGATACATCCCGCAAATTTTACCTAAACTCCGAGGTGAAATGTTTTGGACGTCCTCTGGCAAGCCAAACAGTACTTTCCGCGGATTTATCTTCTACGGTAGTGAAGGTCACGTCGGCTACGAAAACCACAACAACAGAAGAACCGTTCGGTGTGGAGCCGCTGGGTGGTAGCCTATTATTAGCGGAAATATGGGCAATAACCAGCACCACGTTCATAAAGTTGGTGTATCGGGGCATTCTTTTGCTTTACGCCGTTAGCATCCGTAGTATCTGCGGTCGATATCCTAACCCCCGGATCATGTATCGCAGGCCTTTCTGAACTATCCGCGTTGACTTTCATTTTTGAAATTGCATCCTGCCTCATCTTAATCCGGTCTGATGTAAAAGGATTACCTTCGGCTAAATTTCCGAGCCCGCCATCTTTATATTCAGCTCCTCCAATATTATCAAGTTCAACCGCCCTACCCAACTCTGGGGCACCCAAAGCCCAAGACAGAGAGAGAATGAGTCCGAAAAGTATTTTTTTCATAACCAACTGATCCTTTCAAACTTCCGTCATTTAATTATAAAATAACCTGACTAAAAAAATCAATAAATATTAATTATGCCTTAACTAAGTTTAATTAAATAAATGTTAAAAAATTAAATTAAATATATTTAAGCATAAAGCCGCAACGAATAAATTCTGCTAGCTTATCTTTCCCCACTTCGGGTTTCTTATTCAATTTTTCACCTATCTCTGCAAACTATTTTCACAGAGCAATTCACACCTACTCAGCTATGGATTTGGGGAGTAAGAAGCATCGTACACGCATCCGACGCGATCCACTTCGTCTGGCAACCAAGTCCCATCGTTCATTTTTGGCTCAACTTTAGCTATAGGCTTTTCCAAGTCGTCCTTCATTGAGCAGTTCGTTGCAACGGCGCAATCTTCCCCGTCCCGTAAATTCTGTGCTGCCCCTATGCTCGCAGTATCATCCCTAGCCCCAGAAGCCCCGGCAACGTTGCAGGTAGAAAAGGCGGCAGGGAAGAAAGTATTATAGCCAGTAGTTGAGCAGAGATGACCGGCGACCGTAGTTACTTTTTTGTCATCTGTGTTGTCGGCAAATTTAAGATCATACACGGTCTTCTGCTTAACAGAACCCTGGACTGGCACCAGCTCATCAACAAAAGCTTCAACTGCTCCCGGATCAAAGTCGACGGACGCTACGCCCAAAAAACCACCATCAGCGCAGAGCTGGGTGTCGGTTTTTGCCTGGGTTCCCGGTTCTACTGCACTTCCCAGTGCAGCCGCCGAAGCGACCACGGTGGCAAGCGTGCGTACAGAAACGTCACTCATCACAATCGTTCCGTCTTTATTGTAGAGATCATAAGTACCCGTGTCGCTTTTGTAACTGAGCATCAATCCCTGCAAATGATCGCCTAACTTCATTAACCTAGGATCAGTGAGTCCCAGATCTTTAAATGCCTTGCTCTGCCCTCTACAAGTATTTGCCCAAGTGCTGTCATCCCATTGCTTTTCATTCGGCACATCGAGTGAACCAGGCATGCCAGCGCCCGTACCCGAGCTTGTTTCCGTCATCGCTTGGGCGACCTCGAGACCGACCGACCCACCAACTAGCGAGACAGTAGCTAAATACGGCGCAGCTCGTGAAAATCCCTGACTGATTGCGGCCCCGGCTCGGCTAAACGCGCCTACGGATGCCGGATTAGCACGTCCAGGCATTTTACAAGAATTCCCTCCTTGCTTTGATGGCTTAGAACCCTTGCCACCACCCTTGACAGGACCCTTAGTCAGAGGTCTTTTGACTCTAAACATCTTGCCCGCTTGGAGGATGACTCGTCGTGTGTTAGCGAATGCAACTCTCCCAGCTCCCGCAACACCCTTAGCTGCCCCTGCCATGACTCTCCCCAATCCCCCTACAACCTTGAGAACAACTGATAAAACCACCCTGATCGCAGCGCCAACCGCTTTTAGCGCACCACTAATGAGAGCACCAGCACCCGGAATAAGCATCGCTAACGTTGAAACTGCATCCAACAATTTAAGGAACCCGTCTTTCACTTTTGATTCATACTCTGATATTTGATAAAATTTATTACTATTATCATTAATATTTGTCATACAAGCGTCATAGCTTTTTATATCAAGCTTCATTTCAGTGGATTTGCCATCAGGCGACCAATTAAAGTTTCCTGAAGTAGGAAGTCCCGAGGGATAAAACGAAGCAAACGTGCGGCCAACCGAGGGATCAAAATTTCTCACCGCCCTAGAGTCATAAATTGTATCCCTGTTGTACGGCCCGCACTCCAAAAGCCACCGGGGCGCCGTAGTAAAAAGCATCTCGCCGCTCTCTGACAAATAGGGCTTCCAACCGGGGGTATCACCACACAAATGCTTTGCTTGGTCATCGTCTGTGCCTTGGGTTGCCACGATTGCCGCCAACTCTGTTACAAATGGATAGCGATTATGCGTTCCATCAGGCACATCTGCGCTCAAGCTCAAGGGTGGATTACTATTAGTTACATTAAAGAGACAGACCGTCGTACCATCTCCTGTAGTTCCTGACAGCCCCGGGCAACCCTGATCGCTCGGCAAAATCACGGATAGAGGATCCGTCATTGATATGAATGATTTATTTTGATCAGTATTATCTGCCCACGCGGCGTTCTGCGCAAGAATGGCAATAATTAAAATGTAGGCCACCGTCTTGTTCAGTCGATTTGAATTTTTAAAATCCATAATCTCTCCATTCTCTTAGCGCCTTAGTCTTAAGGCACCCACATTACTTCGAGGTACTCAGATCTAACCCCGCCGCACCCGCAAGAACTGATTCTGCAAGGCTGCCGTAGCAAGCTACTTTGCGCTCAGGGCCGATCTTGGTCCACCTTCTCAGACTGAGACAAATCCCGAATGCATCGTCGCCGCCTCCAGCGTCTTCAACCTTCCATCCTTCGGGTAGGTAGAAAAATGGGTCGTTAGTGGCACTGCGAGCACTTGAATTAAAAGCCCCACTGAAGTTAAATATCGGATCAGGCATCTGTCTTGGGTCGCTCAAGTAAGGAGGCGGACCCGATTGCTTACCATTTTTATAGTTATATTGTTGACAAGAAATACCGCCGGTATCGGCAATCATGCAAGCAAAAGCACTTCCTAAAAAGACCCGCTCTACGATAGGGCCACCCGACGACGCTGGAAAGGCGGACGGCACATAATCTAGCCCACGGACATTAAACTGGCCTATCCACTTATTAAAGGCGTCACGTATTTGATTTCTTTTGTAGAATCTATTTGAATCACAGCTCAGCGTCGTAGTACTCGCAGTGGGGGTAACCGCACTGGGGCTGCCCGAAGGCGTACTATCCGAAGCTGGGGCACTGCCGACACAAGTAGTCTCAGGCCCCATAAATAATTGGCTATAAGCATTGCCCTCAGAAACGATCTTACTGTCTGAATTGCTGCAGCCCAGATCAGAGCCGCTGATATTCCCCCAACAGTGGAGCGATTGATCAGACAAAAGAGAACAGGTACAATGGTTACCCATAGCAAGTTTTTCAACTCCTTTTACCCCACTCATCACAGGATCCGCTGGCAGCGCGTTAAATTGATCGAACCCCCCTTGCGCGTAGAGAATACCGGAAGTACCGAGAGCAAAAACAGCATTGCGAGCAATGGTGAGATCCTTAATCACCTCGCCCGGAGGGATTTGGGCGGACTGCCCTGGAGCTAGCCGAAAGAGACTGGTGAGATCATCACATCCAGAAGCGGCATCACACTTTGGCTGCCCTCTACACTGAATCTCCTGATCTGCCTCTATCTGGGTAATCCCATCCAAAAGCCGGTGATTATAAGCTACATAACAGGACGTGGGAGGGGTACCCGCCCAGCCATTCGTATTAGGCGTAAATGCAAGCATGCCGCCTCTCAAATCGGGATCAGGCATATTAGGTACCACCTGCTTAATCTGAAATACATTAGCATCCCATGCAAGGTCGCTCTCGGGCCCAACATGATGCATATGCAGCTGCAAATAATGACCAGATGCATAGGCAAAACCATGATCACCCCACTCCAAAGTACTTGGCTTGGAGAACTCTTTTTGATTTTCGTTGAAAAAACCAGCAAGCAAATCCTTAAACGTATCCATCGATGTGAGATCACCCAGCTTAGATCCCAGCTCAGGAGCTTTCTCCAGCTTCCGCATCACTTCTTTTGTGTTGTGATCAGTATAGATCTGGGATGGCCCCTTCAAAATATAAACCCACTGATCGTTTGTAAAACTTTCGGTTGATAGATCATTCTCGTTAGGCTGATCAGTACCACCTTCGGATAAACTGGGTAAATAAATGGCTGCGTGCTTGAGCTTATCGGCCGGAAAGCAACCTAGAACCTGTACCGCGTGCACTGCTCCCGTCGGCGGTGAGTAGCCGCGATAATCTAGCTCCATATGCAAGTTTTTCGCAAGAATTGTACGTGCTTCTCCATCTGGCACGCTCCCTCGCGGTACTGGATTGCCGTCCTCGTCCTTGACAGTCATAGGCTCATCGAGGAACCCTCTCGCGCAAACTCCAGTTTCAAGATCTTCACCGAAACAATTCACCTCAGAAAACGACTGACGCTCAAACTGCTGATCTTCATTAATCAATAAAATCAAGGGCTCTTTTTCTGCTGGATTCTCCCACTGAGCGGCATCATCCGTCTTTGTCCAATCCTTAGCCTTAATCTCACAAAGTGCATGCAATTTGTCCATGTGATCAGGCCTGATCTGAAATTTATCGATTCCTCCCTTGGGCACCATAAAAATATTGGCTCGCTTACTTAAATCCATATCCCGACCCAACGAAGGAGAAAAAACTGTTTTCTTGCCATCCCAAGTATTCGGGGCACTTGGAGCGGCAGGAATTTCACTCACGGAGTTAAATGGCTCATAACTCAGAAAGTAAACCCCACTTTGCCTGAGGAGATCATTATAATTACCGGAAATCTTAGCCCAAAGATCGCCAAAAAAAGAGGGATCTTTATCGTAAAATCGATTCATGAAAAAATTAAGCCCAGCGGCAGCATTTAAATTCGATTGACTGAGTTCGTAATCCTCAGTGGAATATTCGTTAACCATCTCTACGTCATCACCGTTTGTTTGAACACTCGCAGGATCTTTTCCGTCGGCCCTCTTGCCAGCAAATGAATCACTATTGTAGATTGCTCGAAAATACAAATCACCCTCAGAAAGTTTGACGCGAAAGTGAGGTTTACCATCGCCCCCAGAAACAGAGAATTTTCCATGGAACAAATCATAATTAATCTTAGATTCAAAAGCTGAAGCAATGACTTGAGTCGATGTCTCTCCCAATTGGTAGGGTATCCGAAGCGAAGGAAAACATGAGATCATTTGAAACAACGGCACACCAATGGGCAAACCCAGACGCTCTAAAGGATCAATTAACCAATCCTTGCTCACTTCACTATTGGGCCCGTACCAGTGGTCGTAATCAGCGCCCTGCTCTTCTACGGTTTCACCCACTAAGTATTTGCTGCCCTTACCTTGAGCATCCTCCCCTGGTACTGAGCAAAGGCTATGAGCAAAAGAACTATTTGAAAAACAAAATGTAAGCATTACGATCGCAAGAAATAAGTTTGGATGTACTCTCACCAATTTTTCTATCATCATAAGTTCCTCATACGTTCCTCATTTTAAGCCGCCTAGTTATAACTCTGCCTTGCGATCTCAATTCTAATAATTTGGATTATTTTTAGGCCCATTAATTTTAAATATATCATCACCATTCCCAACTTCTTCAACATGGTAGCTAGGGTCTACGAAATGCATATTTCTCATGTAATATTGATCATGTGTCATCTGTTGCCAATCAGGCCCGCCTAATCGCCCAGGTGGGAATCCACTGTCACATCGGTCAGTTTTAAAACCTGGAGGCACACACCCAATTTCTACCAGCTTAGCATATGCATCTACAGATATTTGGTGGTGGTTTGCCAAATTACCCCCATCGGACATCCCTTGAAGATGGGCGGACTCGACAGATATAGGGATATTATTAAATGAGTGCCAAGAACTGAAGGCCCAATCTGGTCTCTTGCACCACGCACTACCGAACAAATCTTGACATGCAAATTTGTAAACATAATCAATAGAACTAGAAGGGATTGTCGTACTCCATCGTCCGCAGCTCACAAAAGATGTGGAAGGATAATCCTCGAAGTTAAATTTCGAGCATGAGGTCAAGTTAGGATCGACTCTAAACTTACACACGAAGTTATTGCTTGGATTATCATGATCCGTAAAGACGCCATGATAAGCTCCATCTATATCTTGCCCTGCCGTCACATATGCGCCACCGGCCCACTCGCATTTGAATTGACCCATTAGATCGGGTTTTGGGCTGGGCTGGCCAGTCAATGCCGCGACTTTAACACTGGGTTCCGCACTTTGATTGGCCTCTGAGCCTGCGTTTGCACTATTACAGCTAGGGTCCTCAGCTGCACCTACGTCAAGCGTGCAGCCGATGGCCGTCACGAGTGAAGAGCAGGTCTGCACGGCATCTGGCCCCGCAGGTCTCACCAAACACGCGTAGGGGTCCATTGGATTAGGGTAATATTTGTCAGACGGCATCGGATTAGTTCTACCGTTTATCAGCCCTAGTGAATCTTGTCTCTGGTGAGAATTCAGAGCGCCGGCGGGTGAACGGTCGAAGTCATCAAAAACCCTAGGAAACAAAAACGCATCAGGATATGCCTCAGCAAGGCCACCCATTATTTTCCTCATCCCTGGAGACATCACTACGCTCTTCCAGTACGGTCTTGGAGTCAATGAACCGCTAGGAGAAGCGTCCTCGTCGGTTGAAATATTAGCAAAAGTATGCTGCCCTGTTGTCACACTAAGAAGAGGCGCACAAGACATTTGCTTGGCACGATCCACTAGGCTTTGGTCTCCAAGATTTTGAAAAAGGTCAGAGTCGCAGGTTTGACGGGTAGTTGCGCTAAAATTAGCGCACTGTCTCCAACCCCTGGCACAAGTTGCAGCCTGAGGAGCCTGACTCGGTAAAGCCTCAGGCGCCGTAAACTTGCACATAAATGGCTCTGGTTGCCCATCGCTACGACCATTACCTGATCGATTAACCCACTTGCCTCCGGCACCGTAGCACAGAGTTTCTGGACTACTTTTCGCTTTCTCTGGGAGTAGGTTATTATTTTCTGCCGAGTCATCGTATTGCCCAAAACAACTGATCTTGTCAAATTTATCAAGCACACAAACCCGCAGGTCGTCACCCGCTATTTCAGAGATCCCACGAGAAACAAAGGGAGGGCTTGACCATTCCGTAACTGAAGGAGGGCTTGACAGGGCGTTGGGATCACGATTGAGGGTCTGGGCGCACCGAAGAACGCCTTCTCCTTTATCGAAATCCATCGCACAGATGTCGCTGGTGGTTCGCTGGTAGGGCACCAACCCGCCATCACCCGCCATGACTGGCCCCATAGTAACTAGAGCTCTCGCGTCTGCGAAGCTGGACAGCCAAGTGTTCAAACCATCGTTGGCCCAGTTGCTCTGAAAATCAGTCGAAATTCGTAGACCAGGGGTAGTACGGTCATATGAATTCACGAGATCGGCGCGGTTATATGTGTCCCAGTATGGAGTACACCGAGTCGAGTTCCCTTTCTCACCACGGAAGTGGTGATTAACACAAACACTTCCGCCGCCAGGCATGAATATACTGTCTTTGATAGCACTCGCACTTATCCAATAATCATCAACAGGTGGATTAGCTACGATAGTATAATTATCACTCCACCCAGCTGCCTTGTCGGCATCAGGATTAGCGGAGAGCATATCCTCCCGACTTATTCCAGGCTGTCTACCCCCAAGCCTAGGGCTTACATAGGCATTCCAACAGGTTAAATCTCGTTTGTTGCCAACTAATGCACAAAAACCTTTCATCAGAAAGGGTTTAATTATCGCCGGCCAGCTATTACTGTTTCTCAGATAACTCCACTGGCCAGCGGCAATCTCCCAAGCAAAGGAATCGCTTCCGGAATCATTAGTCGCTGCATTACTTAGATCAGTGGGACTACCCAGCTTTAATGCCGTTAAATTGGAACCGCTCAAGTTCATCGTCCAGCACAAAACTGTACCGCTGACGGTCAGGGCACAAAACTGGTCTTCGGATAGATCGTTTGTAGCAGGGGCAACACTTTGAGAATTGCGTAACCCCACCACTTGATAAAAATGGCGGTCATTTGCTCGTAAGCTACTTAGATTAATCGGAGACACAGGTGGATTCAAATACGCTGCTGACATATTTGAACACTTCAAATCCATTTGGTTATCAATCCAACAAACATTGAGACCAGCAACAGCCACTTGCGTGGCACCCGGGTTTTTATCTACGTTCCCATCGTAAATAATGCTAGATGGTCGACCTTGTGCCCAGCAGTGGATCTTGCCACCACCTAAGGAAGGCGAACGATCAAGAATCGCACAACCCGTAACATTACCACTATCAGGCGAAGCCAAAGGCAGAGGAGCTAGGATAGGATTACCGGAGGCATCTAATTGAACTTTGTCAATATGTGGGAAATTAGTATTCGAAATCGCGATGTGCACTTCGTTGGTTAAATGATTGGGCACACGAACTAACGCAGGCACATTGACATTACTTCCCCAAAATTCTACTGAGCCATCTTGCATAAACATAAAGACGGCATCGCCGCCATTGACAAGCTGGCCAATCGGAATGGGTAAGGCTCCTTTACTAGCGAGATTCATCCATCGCATAGGCACTTGAATTACGCCCTGGTTCAATAATAAATTCTTATTAGCCCAGCAGCGAACAGATTGCTCCCCGGGGGCATCACCCTTGCTCAATAACAAACAAATATTATGAGATGTCACATCAACGGCCAAAGTGCTGCCTGTTGAGTTGCTCGGATCGGCACCGGGAGCTAGCATTTGGCCCTGTACTTCTTGAGTTAAATCATCAAGAGATCCGCCCGATTTACTAAACTCTGGGTTCTTCGCGAAGCTATCTGCAAAATAATTAACCGGCACTCCAGTGGGATCTAAAGCGGGAGTTAGATTGAGCCAACCTAATGCGGCTGGATCTCCCCTCCCCCAGCACTCGACCTGACTGCTATCGAGCAGAGCGCAGATCACACCCTCTCCCATACTGACATCGGTCACATGGCCTTGGATCACGCCTGGTACGTGGGTCAAGGGGACGGCAGTCACTCCCTGCAAAGGAAGGTCGTATTTATCATATGAGCCTAATTCTCCCCAACAAAAGAGATTACCGCCCGAAGTCACTGCGCAAACATGACGACTGGAGGCTGTAATATTCACGACATCTACCTCTTGGTTTACAATGGGTGCGGGTGCACATTGCGGATCATTGTCACAGACTGAGCGCTTGAGCCCAGTGTCTTCGTCAGGAAATGGAAGTGACTTCACCCAGTCAATCTTATCTTGTCCACTCCGCCAACAGCTGACGACACCAGGTCCCTGAGTTTTCGCATCCCGTTCCAGCGCACAGGCAAACTTTTCTCCAACCTTAACTGAAATAAAATGCCGCGGTGCCAATGGAGTTGGATTGGTCGCAGTAGCGTCGACATCGGCACTGACTACTGCGGGGATATTTATCGAAGACTTATGCTGAGCGTCTCGATCATTACACCGAATGCGCTGATCGCTCGATCGAATCGCGCACACGTTATTTTTGCCGATAGCGACAGAGTCATAGTGTTCTTGTGATTGATGCATCATCGGCGGAAATTTTGAGCCATCATTCGAAGTGAGATCACCCCAGCAGGTCAAAGGCCCTGAGTAGGTCGCTGGGTCATCGACATAATCATGAGCAATTGTACAGCTCAACCCGTGAGACGAAGCAATCATGCCATTCATAGGACGAGGGGAAGCTACAGACGCGCTCGACAGAGTGGGAGACTGCATTTCTTGCTGTTGGGCTTTCTCTTGCGGCGAAACGATGGCTACAGTGCCATCATTAGTCACTACGCCCCACCATTTTGAATAACTATCTAAGTAGCTTTGTGTTGTTTCATCATTCGGATCATTAGAGTTAGGATTAAACTGCGCTTGCTGGGCTTGAGCCAAATAATAAGCTTGTGATCCATCGCAAACCGCTCTAGCTGGCGGAGGAGTATAGACTTGAGTGATCGGACCCAAAATCGCAGCCTGATTCCGGGTCGCTGTCGAAAAGGCATTACACTGGGTCTGCGAACCTCCGGCAAATTGTAAATAATCTACGAAATTTTGGTAGTCAGGAGAGCTTTGCGCCAGAGCGCAAACTAAGTTTGGATCGACTTGAGGGTATGAAGCCAGCGCCCAACCGTCGCCAAAGGCAGTAGAACAAGGATCCTGATCTTGATAAAAGTTATCAGAAGTCAGAGGCGAGGTGATTTTCATTAAGACAGGCGGCACCTTTAAATACCGAGAGCTTGGATCAATGGAGTTTGGATCAATGCCCGCAGCATTTTGAGACTGGGTATCATAAAATTTCGAGATCGCCTGGGCCACAAGGCTAGCTTGATTTTTAAACCACTGATTTGCAAAATTAGCTTCGATGCTTCCGTCCATGGGGCCCCAATTACCTGCCCCACCCATGGCTTGCCATTCACTTAAGAAGTCAGTGTAGTTGCTACACAGAACCGTGCTTTGTGTTTGAGTGGATGCCAATGCCGAACTGCTCACTTTATCCGAGGGCAGAACTTGCGGTGGTGAACTCGTACAATCGACCGCACTACCGTCTGCAAGCAGAATGGGGTCCCCGCTAAAACTTCTATTATAACCTGCCGCACAGCAAACCGCATCAGGATCAACCATAGAGGAGTCAGGCACAACCCATTTAGAACCAAAAGAACTACACATAGATTGATCTGGCAGCCCAGTGGTCGTACCAGAGACCCATGGTGCTTGAGGATTAATACGTAGGAAGGTTATCGGGATTGGCATCTGTGAAAGCGCTGCAGTGGTTTTAAGGAACGATAATGAAGGATCATAACTGGCGGCATAGCAGGCACTAGGGTCACTAAGATCGCTCGGATTTCTGGCCAAGTACTGAAGATACGTAGACGCCCCCCCCGAGAATGCTTCAGGCTGCTCAATGAAATCATTGAGTGCAAGCTTCACAGGCGTCCGATCTGACGAACTCAGGTAGCTAGCCAAGGAGTCATAGTTTTGTTGAATGGCATTAAAATTTGCGGGGTCGTAGCCGAATGGATCAATCGTCAAGGTGTCGTAAGCAGTTCTGTGAGAATCAGCATCATATTGAGTCAAATCGTCTGCAAAGCTCGGCGCGCTTGCGCAGACACTGAGCCAGTGTACCGGCGAAACCCAGTCAGGATTAGTCGGATCCACCACTGGGGGGTTTACCGCTATATCCACATTTTGAGTGCTGAGCTGATCAATACCCTCAGGGCTTGGATGATCATCACAGAGAACGAACGAACCATCGGACAATACAATCCTCGTTCTCACCGGTTGAGTCGGGTCGATCCACCTCAGCATTTGGAAGCGGTCAAACCAAAATCGATCTCCCAACGCGCTAGATGCATCCTGACAAAGCTGAGAATCGCTAAACAGAACAGTCGGAGGGCCGGACATGCCCGCTGGATTAATTGCGTCTTCGGTTAAACCATACTGAAGTACAAGCGTGACTGGATCCAAGGGTTGCCCATCGCCGCAACCGACACCAGCATCCTGAAAGACGGGTGACCCTACAAGGCCGGCATTTTTAGCCATGTCAGATATGGCTGCACCATTACCTATGGCTGCAGCATTGTCTCCGCCTTGGCCGGCAGCAGGATCGCGTTTGGCATTGTCAGAGCCCTTACTGCCTCCGCCACCAGTTTGACCAGCTCCGCCACCCAGAAGATTGTCTCCGCCCCCAGGAAGGTTGCCTACACCATCCGCGGACTTGTCAGCAAGAATGGCTTCTCCTCCAGGCAGGTTAGCAGGGATAGATTGAGACGCACTGGTATCAGAACCAAAACAACGCACACTCCGATCCGCCGCAAGGATCACACAAACTTGTTGCTGCTTTATTTGTCCCGACCAATTTGAGCCGGCAACCACCTGAGCCACTGCCACACCGTAGAGGGAGCCGCCTTTTTGCATCGCTTGGGTAAAGGTTTCGCTGCGCACAACGCCGAATGGCGCAAGGCCGGATGGATCTGGAAGTAGAGACTTAGCACTGCTGGACTGATCTGCAGAAAGGGGTTGGGCTAGGCTGGATTGATCAGGGCTACCTAGATCTGCCATGACTTCAACCGGGGGCAATCCAAAAATAACTAAAAAAAATAAAAAAAAAATAAAGTAATTATTTTTCGCGCTAAACGTTCCACACTTCCCCCAATTACCCCCCCCCAACTAAAAAAGCACTAGGGGGTCATTAAGTTATCGTCAATAATTAATATAGCTAAAATAAAAATTTATAGTAACTGTGCAAAATCAGACACATGTCAAAAAAGGTGCGCGATAAAATATTTAATATTTACTCAATATTACCAAGCCAAGGCTTCAACAACCTAAGGCTTCGATCGTGATACTAGACCAACAGTATGAACCCATGAGCTCGTTGATCAATCCACGCTTGACTGTTTTTTATTTACTCTCCATCTCCCAGCTTCCATCCCAATCAGATGCTGGGGGATGCTTTTGAAACGTCCGGCACCGATCCAGATAAACCGCACAGGGACCGTCCTCCGCAGATAGCAGGCCCTGCGCCTTCTCAAACCATTGGATCGCCTCATCCCAGTGTTGCACTCGATAGCAACGTCGTCCTTCTTGAAAAAAATTAACACCCTCACTTGAAAGGGGCCGCTCGAGGATCTCGATCAATTCGACTGCTTGTTTTTTACCCTTTACTTTCACGTCGTCTAAAACGCGATAATTAAAGCTCTGCTCTGGCATGAGCGAGGAATTATTTTCTAAATTTTTCTTCATAATGTCCCAAGTGTAGCGAGTCGTTAAAATACGGACACCATACTGTTTAGTAAGTCCCTCAACCCTAGATGCCAAATTGACCTGATCTCCAATCACTGTGTACTCAAAATTTTGTTGCGATCCCATATTGCCAACGTTTACTAGGCCGGAATTAATCCCGATCCCCACTCTGACATCAATTCCGTACTGCTCTTTGAATCGATTTTGATTCAACTTCAACGCATCCATCATTTCGATCGCAGCCTGACATGCCTGAAACGCATGCTTAGACTGTTTTACTGGGGCACCCCAGAAGGCCATGACTGCATCGCCTATGTATTTATCCAAGGTACCTTCGTGTTTAAAAACGATGCCAGTCATAATTCCTAAATAATCATTAAGAAATGAGGTGAGGGCTTTTGCATCCATCTCCTCAGAAAATGAGGTGAAATTACGTATATCAGAAAACAGAATCGTCATTTCACGCTTTTCTCCCCCTAATGATAGCGTATGTGGATCTTTAAGGATCGAGTCGACCACGGCTGGGGCAACATACTTAGAGAAAGCCTCCCGAATAAATTTTTTATTTCGCTCCTCGGTAGTGTATTTCGCGGCCAATGTCACGACCAGGATACTCACCCACTCAAAATAGAAGTAAATAGAATTGAGATTATAATTTTGATAGAACAAGACTCTAAAATCTAAGAAACCCACTCCTATAAACGTAACTAAAAAGAGCCACAACCCAGGGAGCGCGTCCCATCGATTTAATGCCCAAGCAAAGGCCGCCCCCAGTGCCAGCATGAGAACTGAAATCCAAATCCCGCTTCCGGATGCCCCCCCAGGGATCATCGCATCACCCGTAAGTAAATTATCTAAAATTTGAATATGACCATCAACTCCAGGCGAGTTCGACTCAAATGGAAACTGCCGCATATCATGCACGCCCAGCGCCGTGACCCCGATGATCACATAGGCATCCGAGAGGAGTTCAGTTTTTGATACACCCGCATCCCCCATCACATCCAGTGCCGCGACTCTCGGAACCAGAGAGCTCGGTCCCCGAAAATTGATCTCCATCGTTCCAGTGCGATTGATCGGGATTTTTTTCTTCGAGTTCACCCAACTCAGGGACTCAATACTCTGATCGGGCGCAAGCTCCAGATGGAGCTCCTCCCTCCTCCCAACCCGCGCCATCTCAAGAGGGAGGGAGGCATAAGGCAGGCCAGCAGCGAAGGCCATCAGGGGACTTTTTCGGATCGTGCCGTCCGAGTCTAAACTGGCGTTTAGGAATCCCATCTGCTGCGCCACGACATGGTAAGGTTGGATATTAGTAATTGGCGTCACAAAGGAGAGCGCCGCCACCTGTTCTGACTGCGCTCCCGTCAGGGCCTGAAATCCCCGCAGGGCGAATCGATTAAACCCCTGAGGAAACTCAGCCAGCGCCGCAGCATCCGTGACGGGGCAGTCCTGAACGCCATCGATCTTGGGGCGACAAGAAGTATCCGACATCCATCCCAGGACGAGCCGATCCGAATATTTCTGGATCACTTTCTCTAAATGACCGTCCGTTTCAAATGGGGCGATCCACTCCCCTAGATTCTTTTGCTTCAGGAGGTCAGCCAATCCTGATGGCACCCTGGGGTCGGCCTCCGAGAAGACCATGTCCAATCCCACAACCTTGGCCCCGGCTTGAAATATTTTCTCCACCAAATAGGCGACGGTGTCGCGATGCCAAGGCCATCGACCGAGTGCGTTAATCGATCCACTATCAATTTCCACCACGGCGAGCTTATTCTGAAGAGGTCTAGACCCTCTGAATTTAAACTTCATATCCGTGAGTGATTGGGGAGGACGACTCACCCAAGGCAGGACTTTCTCTCTCAGAAAGTTACCCTCCCACCCTCCTCGATTGGCTCCCTCAGAAATGACAAAGCAAACCCAAAAAGAGAGGATCAGTGGAATTTGTAATAGCCAGTTCTTACTCACCCTCTCTTTTCGGAATCTGATTTAAAAAGGATTAAGGAGAGTTTACCTGACCATGGACTTCCAATAGTCCTTTACAGCATTCAGTGCCACCTGACATTCTGATTGAGTGATGCGCTTGGAATCCTCGTAGATGACGGGGTTCATGAGATTAGCTGTGTTACTTACATGATCTAGATTGAGGTAATGGCCCAACTCATGGGCTATAATGTTAGGATAATCGCCCACGGGCGCCTCCAGTACGACCCCGTAAAAAATATCCCCTGGCATTGCAGTCCAAGCGTTCGCGCCCGTTTTCCCGAGTGAACCACTTCGGTTCCATTTCCCGGTAGTCACTACCAGCAGGGAGGATGAATCCATGAACGTTTTTCGAATCTGATCGAGATCCGAATCCTCGGCAGAGTGAAAAGCTAGATCATACTTTTGGGGGTTAATGGACAAGAACTGATCCACCTGAAAGTGGATCTGACACTGATCCCAAATACGATTAATGCTCGAAATATCTGAAGAAACAGTCGGTTCGCTGATTGCAGGACTTCCGTCCGAATCATCGAAAACGACGTATTTCAGCGCCAAACAAAGATGAGAAGGATCGTCTGTATGACATCCCTCCCCCGAGCGAGTCTGTCCTGCTGCTAAGGCCGGGCTGGGCGGCTGTGATCCACCAGCTCGAACCACGGTATCGGCTTCTCTCAGAGATGAGCCGCACCCGCTGAGGGGGGCTCCCAACATAAAGGCCAAACATACTGAACTGCTCGCATTCCCTACAATCCGTCGTAAGTTCTCAAGACTCATTCCTGTGCGCTCCTTTTTAAAGAAGTACGTAGAACAGAGGGCTAAGTTCCGATTGAGGATTGAATCTAGACTAGAACTCAGGTAGCGAATGATCCCATATGAAACAGTTTTTACTCGTCATCTTGACTTTGAGCCTCCTCCCCCTCGATCTGGCCTACGGAATCCCTCGCTCTCCCTGGAAACCACTCGTTCATAGCCACAGTTTTACTGTGGCCATTCAGCCCACTTTAATCCGGTTAGTCCTGGCAAAAACAGCAAGAGAAGCGGAGGGAGTCTCTCAGGCATCCTGCCCACTTACCGGACACTCCCACTTACTCTGGGGTACTGATCAAAACGCGGGGCTGGTCACTCAAGAAATCGCAGATCAACTCCAGGATCAGAAATTTAGCAACTTTGGTATGTTTAGGCAGGCATTTTGGAAAGCCGTTTCGAGATCGAGCCACACCTCTGAGTTTTCGCCCCAAAACCAAGATCGTATGGCCACAGGTCGAGCACCCATTGCCCCTGAGTCGCAACAACTCGCTCACCAACGATCCTATGTGCTTCATCACATTGTACCGCTTCATCAAAATGGGGCAGTGTACGATCCATGTAACTTAATGATCGTCACCCCCCTCTTCCACGAGGAAGTTTTGCCGAGATCATACCATTTTGCTCCAGGAAGAAACCGCCTGGAGCGAGATGACATTGCATTGGATGAATTGAAATAGATTAGAAATGGTTGGGCTGATTGGGATTGAACCAACGACCCCCACCGTGTCAAGGTGGTGCTCTCCCACTGAGCTACAGCCCATCATGAATGGAACGAACACGGGTATACCGCTGGAAAGTGACTGAGTCAAAGGGAAAAATGATGAAAATCGAAGTTCACCGCAACTGCCTCACACAACCCTGGACCTACTCCCTTTTGGACCAGCGCCAACGAGAGATCGCGCGAGCCGTAGCCTCGGGAGGAGAACCGACGCTACTCCTCTCGGAGCTCGCGCCCGTCATCACCCAGGGGAGAAGGACCCCCGAGAGCGATCTCCTGCCACTGGCCCCACCCCTCCTCGGTGGCTCACCCACCCAAGTGATTCAAATCGATCGAGGCGGCCTCGCTACCTACCATGGTCCTGGGCAGTGGGTCGCGTTTCCCGTCCACCCCTTAGAGTCCTCCGTGGGAGATCCGCGCGGAGTCCGAAAGATCATCTGTAAACTCCTAGAAGCTGCCGCTCAGGTAGGACGAAACTACTCAAATGACGTCGAAATCCGATCGGGGGCCGAACTCGGAGTTTGGAACTCTCGCGGAAAATTCGCAGCCGTAGGAGTTCATATTGAGAATGGAATACTTCTTCACGGTCTTGCGGTGAATGGCTTTCAAACCCCACAAAGTTTTCAGGGTCTCCGACCCTGTGGCTTAGATCTCCCCGTGTCTTATCTCCTTAGTGATTCAAACGAGAGCGAGTTTCTCAAACTCAAAGACCAAATCGCCGAAGCGATTTTGCAATCGCTCGGGGCGAGGGCTTAATCATTCACGATGCCCTAGATTCATGCAATTAGGAGTACATCGCTGAAAGCAGCAAAAATTTGACCTAAAATTACCTATGAACCGACCCAAACCGTTAATGCAAATCTCCATCACGATAAATCATCGTTTTTTTGCGCGATATAAATCCCGTGATCCCCAGCCACCCAGAAACTCACGCCACATGCGATGAGCGCGTAAAGCCCAATGGAGCCTCCAAAGAGCTCTATCGCTAGGCATGTGCAAGCTAAGGGCGTTTTGGCAGCCCCCCCAAAAACAGCGACATATCCGAGCGCAGCCACAAAAGAGGTGGGCAAGGCGAGCCATTGGCCTAAAACATTTCCCAGGGTAGCTCCCATAAATACGAGGGGCACAAATTCTCCCCCCTTAAATCCCCCGCCCACGGTCAGTGCGGTGAATACTAATTTATAAAATGGATCTACGATCGATAACTTAGACTCAAACGCCTGTTGAATGACAGAACTCCCGAGTCCAGCGTATCTCAACGACCCTTCCCAGAGGTACAACACGGGCAAAAGCATCCCCATGCCGGCAACACCGAGAGGAGGAAATAGGGGAAATAATTTTAATCGATTCTGAATAAAGTGAGTACACAAGACAAACGCTCTCGCAACTAAGCCAAAACAAAGTCCGGCCACAACCACACCCAGTAGGGTCGGGAGCTGAAATTCAGGCAGTGCGATTTTCGGAAGGTGCAGATGGGGAGCGTGAATAAATCGAGTCATTGAATAGGCAAAAAACGAGGCCACCCAACATTCTAGGACAGCAACGAACCGCTCGCCCCCTCGAAGCCGGATCACCTCCAGACCAAAAATAAATCCTGCCCACGGCGCACCGACCGTTGCCCCAAAGCCAGCGCCAGTTCCGGCCATGAGTAAGATTTTTTTCTCCTCCGGACGAATATGAAACCACCTGGAGAGTTGCGCTGAAAGCGACGCCGACATTTGGACCGCTGCGCCCTCTCGGCCCGCCGACCCTCCAAAGAGGTGAGTCAAAACAGTACCCACCAAAATCAGGGGAGCCATCCGAAACGGCACCACTTTCTCTGGATCGTGAACTGCCTCGATGATGAGAGTACTCCCACCCGCGGCGTTCTTACCCAAGCGCCAATACAGATAACCTGATAACAATCCACCCAGCGGAAGGCCCCAGATGAGCTGAGGATAGGCCTCTCGCAATGCCGTGATTCGATCCAAAACAAACAAGAACACTGAAGCAGAAAACCCAGCAAACAGCCCCACCATCGTACTGAGAAAAACCCACCGAAGGCGATTCACTGCATACCAGATCATCCTGATGCTCTCCTCATTCGTGTCTGGAGTCACTGCCTATGCCACTAGTAGAGCTGTACCCAGTCACCTTCGGCGAAATTGCCGCCCGTGTGAATCTGAGCAACCGACGCATCGGCCCCCATTTGATCCACGATCTCGAGCGTGCCTTTCAACCTACCTGGGGAGCGCCCCAAGGCAATTCCCGTCTCGGGATCAAACACGTCCTCACCGGAAGTCATTACGGTTAGAATATCACCGTTCATGAGGCCGGTTTGGTGCCCGGCATTTAAATAAATCTTGGAGCCGAGAATTTTAGCAATTTTCCCCTGCCACTTCATTTTATCGATTAAAGTGACTAACTCTGGGACAAAACCAGCTAAAGCCTCCCGAACTGCTAAATGAGTTAATTCAATCTTTAATGCAGTATTTTCTACTTTCTGATCCTCGGTAATGGCTAAGGAGTCACCATTGGCCTCCCCAAACTTCGAAGAGGCCATCAGTTCCTTCCCTTGATGAACATCAAAAGCTTTGATTTCCAACTCGACTGCAACCATCGATTGTTTCTTTCGAAACAATCCGACGTCATCCCCTTTTTGGCGGTAAACGATTTTTCGAATCCGGCCGATCAGGGCGACCGATGCGCCCACCTTTCTACTCTCTCGAACTAACTGCTCTACTTTGACTTGTTCACGATCCACAAAGGTTTCTGTACTCAGGTCCTCCCTGACGTCAGTCGGATAAATGACTCGATCAGTTAGAAGGAGTCCTCGTCTTAACTCATCCCCAGCAAATGAACCCAGCGCATCGATTTTAATTGGGGTATCGTTCCAGAAATTCAACACCAGGGTCCTTTTTTTAGGCTGATTTTGATATTCTACCTTTTGGGTCAGCACCGCATGCTCTGCTTTCCCCGAATAATAACCTGCCGGAATATCCGAATCCCTAAACCCCTCTGAGCGTTGCAACGTAGAAGTGTGCTGACAGGAAACCAGGAACCCCACCAGACTCACCCACCCCATTTTTTTGAATTGACGAAACTGAAGCGAATGCAAAGATTGACTCACGTTGACCTCTTTCTCTCAATTGAGCTACTGAACTACCCAATGAAATAAGCTACCCACACCCGAGTCCGCTGGCAATTGAGAAAGAACTCTCCTGAGTTCCTCTTGGTCTTTATGGGTGGAGATGGCGAAAACGAATTTTTGATGCGAAATAATTCGATCTTCAAGCACGCCAAAGTCCTTCAAGCGGGCTTCCAAAAGGGCCCTGATTTTTTTAAGTTGCTGGAAATCTCGAATTCCTGAAATTTCAATCGAATATTCTCTCGTATCCTGAGCGGTGGAGTGCGTCTCACCTGCCTCCATTTTACTCCCCAGCTCAGTCATTGCGTCACTCCAAACTCGCCCCAAGGAAAGCTCAAAACTCTCCAGGTCCAGGATTTCCTTTTCCTTTTTCACCGTAAACGGCGTCAAGTGTAATGAGTCCGTGCTCAGCGCACGAAACTCGACGGATAGACGATATTTTTTCTCATCCGCATGGGCGGAGTCTAGATCCTCAAGCGCTACGGGAGCCCATTGAACCAGAACGAGAACGGCTGCATTTTTGCGCTCCGTGAGTGATTTAAGAGGGTCTTCCGAGGAGGCACTCGTCAGAGGAGAATAAATCTCCTCCGAGCTGACTTGATCCACCCGAAGCCCTCGCTTCTCTAGGCGATTCCGAACCCAGCTCCGAATCATCGGCAGCGACTGAGTACAAACAGAACAAGCTAAATCAGGCTTTAATAAAACGACGGCTGTGGGTAATTGACCGTCAGGAGATTTCGTCCCATGAAACTTAAGATAAGCTCGAATGCTGTCGGAATCCACCTCGGCTTTGGTCTCCTGGTTTTGACCCTTCCCCGAAGCTGCCAGCTGATAGTTCTTCACAAAACGCTGGGGTTGGGCAAGGACTTCCTCCTGAAAAAGAACTTTTTGCCAGGGCTCTAGCACACCCAGCTTGGGTAGGCCCCCAGACAGAACCGCTCGAAGCTGGACGTCGACCAGACTTTTAGGCTCCTCTGCTCTCGCTCGAGCTCCGGCCCATCCGAGAGCTAGTATTAACAACCCAACACTCAAAAATTCTCTGAAGATTCGACTCATGAAACCAGGCTAACATGAAACCTTCAGCACTTCCAACCTCTGCAATAGCGCCGAAATACTAAGAAAGACTGACCACGTCGCTTCCAAAAATCCGATTGACTGCGCCGACGAGCTGAGGGGTCGCCATCAGGGAGAGATTCTTGGGCAAAGTGAGGGATGTTCTAAACTGAGGATCACAAAAATCGATTCTCACAGGACATCTCCCACGGTGGTGCAGAATCTGCTGTTTGAGTTCCCGAAGTTGCTCTGAGGTCACCTGAGAGGGAGCAAGCCGAATCACGACTTGCTGAACCTGCCCCCGATGAGCTTCAGCCACCCACTCCAAGGTTTTAGCCAAAACCTTGGGATTTTCCTCACCGATCTCAATTTCTCCCGTCAGGAGAATGGGCTCAGCCTCAGTGAGGGCTCGACGCAGCGTTTCCTGACCGGCAGCGAAGGCCTCTGGGAAAAAGACGACCTCAATTTTTCCCTTTAAATCCTCGAGCTGGGCGAAAGCCATCCGGGATCCCTTTTTAGTGATGACTTCCTTCAACTCAGAGAGGAGACCCGCTAGTTTAACCTCCATCTTGGGAGCTCGAAACCGGCCCCCAAAAGAAGGCTCCGGTTCGGAAGTCTTTTTCTGCTGACCCCGCTCCTGAGCGAATGATTTAATTTTTTCGGTACTCCAACCTAACCATTTTTCGCAAATCCTCTGCCAAGCATCCATGGGATGACCTGAGATATAAAAACCAACGACTTCTCGCTCCAAAGATAGTTTTTTTGAGCTCGGCCAATCGGATTCTTTTTTAAATAGCGCGTCCATAGGGGTGATGAGTTTAATCTCATCTGCAGAAAAGGAGTCAAAAAGAGAGGACTGTCCTAGCTCTCTTTCCTCTTGTTCATCACTCGCGTGCTGAAGTAACGCCTCCATAGAGGCAAAAAGACTGGCGCGGTTGACCTCAGAAATCGAGTCAAAAGCCCCTGCCATACACAGGGATTCCATGACCTTCTTATTCGCCTTACGGGTTGAAACGCGCTTACAAAAATCCAGAACATTGTGAAAAGGTTGCTGGGCTCGCGCCTCTAAAATCGTATCTACTGCAATCCCCCCGACTCCCTTAATTGCTTCCAATCCAAATCGAATTCCCTTCTCGATTCCCGACTGACCTTCGAGCTTGAGTTTTTCGACGCTGAATCGCTTTTGAGAAAAATTCACGTCCGGAGTCAAAATGGCGATCTTATGTTGCCGAGCGTCCGCGATGTACTTGGTGATTTTCTCCGTGTTGTCCATTTCCGTAGTCATCAAGGCCGCCATAAACTCAACTGAATAGTGCGTCTTGAGATAAGCCGTCTGGTAGGTCAGCACTCCATAAGCAGCAGAGTGAGATTTATTAAATCCGTACTCAGCAAATTTCGCCATCAAATCAAAAATAGCCTCAGCCTTCTCAGGCCTCAGCCCATTTTGAGTCGAGCCTTTCACAAAAATTTCTCGATGCTTGGCCATTTCTTCAGGCTTTTTCTTGCCCATAGCTCGCCTAAGAAGATCCGCCTGTCCTAAGGAATATCCTGCGAGTTCACGAGCAATTTGCATCACTTGCTCTTGATAGAGAATCACGCCGTAAGTATCTTTTAAGATCCCCTCCAAAGCATCGACATCGTAGACGATCGGCATTCTACCGTGCTTACGATCAATAAAGTCATCGACCATCCCCGAGCCCAGCGGCCCTGGGCGATAGAGAGCATTTATTGCGGTAAGATCCTCGAGCGAATTAGGCTGAATCCGGGTGCAAAGATCTTTCATGCCCGAACTCTCTACCTGAAAAATTCCGTCTGTATCCCCAGAACTAATCAGAGCAAAGACTTCCGGATCTTCATAGTTCATGCGGTCTAAAATAAACTCAGCATCAGGACTTCCAGGCTCTGCAGTATGTCTCACGAGTTGGACCGCGTTTTCGATCACCGTCAGGGTTTTTAATCCAAGGAAGTCGAACTTAACCAGGCCGACGGCTTCAGCAAAGTCCTTATCAAACTGCGTGACCACGTCGCCGTCTCGACCTACATAAAGTGGGCAGTAGTTGACCAACGGTTTTTCTGTAATAATGACGCCGGCAGCATGAATTCCGGCATTACGATAAAGACCCTCCAAGGACTGAGCGTATCTCATGACCTGGGCTATTTTTGGGTCAGCATCGATTCTCTCTCTCAGCCTGGGCTCGGCATCGAGGGCGCGATCAATCGTAATGTCTAACTCATCTGGCAAGAGCTTCGTGAGCTGATCAGTCTCCGCGAAAGAAAGTCCCAACACTCGACCCACATCTTTAATAACTGCTCGTGCCTGGAGCTTGCCAAAAGTAATAATTTGGCAAACGTTCTGAGAGCCATACCTCCTTGAAACATAATCAATCACCTCGCCTCGGCGATCCTGACAAAAGTCGACGTCAAAATCGGGCATGCTGATTCGTTCAGGATTAATGAATCGCTCGAAAAGCAGATTGAACTGAATCGGATCAATATCAGTAATATTCAGAGAATAGGCAACCAACGATCCAGCACCTGATCCTCGGCCCGGACCGACTGGAATCCCGTTTCGTTTAGCCCAATTGATAAAATCAGCAACGATCAAGAAGTAGCCAGCAAAGCCGGTCTTCGCGATCATTTTGAGCTCGTCTTCTAAACGAGCCTCATACTTTTTCTGCTCCTCTGACCAGTTCGGCAGCTTCCGCTTGGCCTCAAAGCGCAGGGAATCAAATCGCTGTTTCAAGCCATTCTGAGCCTCTTGTTTGAAGAAGGCAATCAGATCATACTCTGCATCCGGGGCAATCGTGTCGGGACGAAATAAAGGCAGGTGGTAGATCGGCCTCCCCTGCTCGTCTTTAAATTTAAATTCAAGATTGCATCGATCTGCGATGACTTGAGTATTGTCACAAGCCCTCGGGAAGCGCTCAAAGCGCTCTCGCATCAGCTGCTCAGGCTTTAAGTAGTACTCTGCGGGGACCAAACTCTTAGGACGATCGAAATCCAGATTCTTGCCGTGCTCAATACATTGGAGAACTTCATGCGCCTCTGCATCCGATGCATCCAGGTAATGACAGTCGGTCGTCGCAACACATTCGACCCCGTGACGATCTCCCCACTGACTAAGTACCTCGTTCACGTGCTCTTGCTCAGGAAGCGGAGAATCCTGAAGCTCCAGGAAAAAATCCTCTCCAAATCGCTTCTTAAACCAAAGCAACGAGTCCAAACCCGCACTCTCTTCGCCCATGAGAGCGGCATAGGCGAGCTCGCCTCGGATACATCCAGAAAGGACAATGAGTCCCTCTCCATACTCGTCCAAGAGTGCACGATCCACCACTGCTTTGGGTCCCGGTGGCTGTCCCTTTTGCGGAGGCGGAGCATCGAGATAAGACCGGGTCACCAGTTTGCAGAGGTTCTGATATCCCTCTAAACTCTTACAAAGCAGCACGAGGTGATAAAACCGCGGAGCGCCAGCGCTTTGCATTTGTCCCTGAGACTGCTGAATTGAACTTCGTCCCTGAGGGGCGTAAATCACTTCACACCCTAAAATGGGCTTCACACCGGCTTTCTTGGCCGACTGGTAGAAATCCACCGCCCCAAAGAGGTTATGCAGGTCGGTCATTGCTACGGCCGACATCCCCAGTTGAGTGACTCGTTCAAAGAGGTTCTCTACGTGAATCGCGCCCTGAAGGAGGCTATACTGGGTGTGAACATGCAAGTGAACAAAAGGCATTGGGATTGAATAACGGAGGAGCCTCTAAAAGACTATAGGCAAAGTAGGAAAATCCTCTAATACCCTACAGAACAATTTTGATCCGAAGAGTGACAGGACATCACTTCGACTCAATGGACTCGCTAGTTCTTGCAATTCTGATTAAATGCCTTCTAAACGACCGCATCACCCAAAGATGAAGGACTGCTTGGGTATATTTATAAATCATCCAAGGAAGGGCGGGCCGAAACTCGTGAATGGCAGCCAAACTGACTTCGCGGTTTAATGCCTCTCGAAACTCTAAGCGAGCATTTGGACTCTGCTGAGACTTAGCTAAAAGGCCCCCTCGAATGTAGAAAAGCTGACGATCCGGGGTACTCCGATCGAGAGAGTGACTTAAAATCAGCAACGGAACGTTTAGGAACGCGAGCCGAAAAATCCAAGTCCCACTTTCGCTCCCTGAGTAGACCAAGATCCAGGGCTTAAGAAAGCGAGGGAGCCACCTGAAATACTCCTCAGCCACCCAAGCCGCAGATTTTCCCGCAGGCTTGGGCAACCGCTGAATGGAACGAACTTCTGAGAGACCTCGGAGCTGCTTCTGTCGATTTCGTGTGGAGGATCTCAGTGTGGGTGTAATCTTCACCAAACAACGCCGTAATGCCTCACGAACTCCCACCAGAGGTCGACCGTAAAGACGCAGGAGAGTGGGATCGCGAACGACCATCTCATGCCGAAGGCTTTCGACGAGAGGAGCCACAAGATTTCGACTCCCTCCGGTGATGAGCTGCACCCAAAGACGCGACAAACCCGGGGAGAAAAACGGGACCGAAAACATTTTCCGTTTCAAGCCCATCTCCTCTGCCAAGGTCGCCATCAACTGGCGATAGCTCAAAACCTCTGGACTGCCCAGATCATAAGTTCCCCCCACCGTGCGCTCATCTTGCAGGCAAAATCGAATGAGCTCCACCACATCCGAGGCGGCCACGCACTGGGTTAACGTACGAGTCCACCGGGGGCACAGCATCATCGGCAGGCGCTTGACTAAAAGGTAAAGCATTTGAAACGACGATCCCTGAGGGCCTAAAATCAAACCTGCCCGTAGTGTGGTCACTGGGATACCGTACCTACCGAGAGCCTGCTCGACTTCTTGCCGACTCCTTAAATGCTGGGACAGTTCTGGCCCGGATGGGATCAGTCCGCCTAAATAAATGATTCGCTTCAATCCCACTTTCTTCGCCGCTCTCCCAAAGTTATCCGCCAAAAGGAGATCGCTATCCTCAAAAGTACTCTGTGTCAGGGTAGCGCTCGGAAGCATCGAATGCACCAGGTAAATCCCAACGTCTGCACCCTCTAAGGCCTTTTCAACCTGAAGGAGTGAAAAAAGATCGCAACTCCGCCAAACCGACTGGTGACCGATCGCTTGAACGAGCTGAGAAGGAGCCGGCCCGGATCGCCCCAAGGCAATCAAGTCAAACTTATCCCTCAAATCTTCCTGTAAAAGTTGACCGACAAATCCGGAGGCACCAGCAATCGCAATTCTCATTGAGGGCCTACCTTTTGAGCGACGGTATCAAAGCACGCCCGCGCGTTCATGGGGACATTTAAAGTCTCGAGGCGCTCATAAAGACCAACAAGCATCACACCCAAGACGAAAAAATCACCCTGGAGCCGGTTCCCCTCCTTTGCGCAGGCATCGAAAATATGAGTAAAGGTGTTCTGAAACTCCTTCAGTCTGAACATCACTGAGGATTGATCTCCCAGCCCAAAATGGGCCCTGAAACTCTCGCGAGCGGGATCCATTTTGAGTTGCTTTAATGCGCTATCGAATAAGGCGTCGTCTCCTAAGTAAAACCCTCGGTAGAGCGACCTCACGCCCTCTAAAAACTGTGGCTGTACTTTAAAATAATAGGCCTTAGGCTTCCAATCGACCCCACCTGGATGGACTTCAAACGCCTCCGTCCGGAGGTCGACAATCCAAGTTTCTTGAGTGAGAATTTGGTAGAAGAACAACTCCAACGTCCGGTGCCCGAGATCGCGTGGACTCGGCGTCTGCGCCCCAGGGAGTCCGACGTTCAATCCCAGCAGATCAAAGCCTTCGCGGTGAGATTTTTGGATTTGCTCCCAAGTTTTTAAGTCTTTTTGGTTACGTAAAATTTGAGTACCAATCTGGAACATCACCTGAGGAGAAACGACCTTGAAGAAACTCGGAGAGATAAACCGAAAAAGGCCGGAAAAATCTGCACTCTTGAGAAGATACTGAATCATGGCTGATTCGCTTTGATCTTCGGAGCCGTTGCCCGAAGAGCTTCTTCGATACTTTTAACTAACTCATCGCTCTCAGGGGTGACCCCCGAGCGGAAATGATTCACAACCTTACCATCACGACCTACGAGATACTTTTCAAAATTCCACCGCACAACAGAATGATCTTCGCAATGATTTAATAAATATTGATAAAGCGGCTGAGCCCCGCCCCCCCGGACCGAGGCCTTATCGAACATCGGGAAATCGACTTGGTAATTGCTCTTACAAAAATACTTAATCTGGGCGTTGGTTCCTGGCTCTTGATAAAGAAAATCATTACTCGGAAAACCTAGAACGACTAAACCCTTGGACTTGTAACGAGTATAGAGACTTTCGAGCCCTTTGTATTGCGGGGTATAACCGCATCCTGACGCGGTGTTGACGATCAGCAGCACCTGACCTTGGTAGGGTTTCAGCGTGGTTTTTGCCCCATCAATGTTGGTCAGCTGAATTTGATAAAGATCCTGACTCGTCGTTACTTCTGCCACGGCAGAGTGACAAAACAAAACTAACCCACCCAACATCGCGAAGACATTTTTCATTCTCATGACACTTAGCATAGCCTAAACTTCAGCTAAAACTCAACTATGAGAAATGGGTTTTCGTAACGGATGGGTCGACAAATTCGCATCAAGCGCCTTCTTCTTGGCCTGAGCATGAGCAACGGACTCTTCATTAAAGCTTTTCCAGGCTTTTTCAAGCTGGCTACAGAAGTAAGATCCAAAACGATCTGTATCCTGAATCGACTCCTCAACCCATTGCGCACGAACGACACGAGGATCCATCTTCAATTCTCCCATCTTCGTCAACGTACGAGAATCGAGCTCTTGGCAAAACTGAATTAGCTGGGATTCGAATGGAATCCGAGCGGGCAAAGGTCGCTCTGGAAATCCCTTCCCATCAGACCTTTCATGAGTCATTGCTATAATCCGCCGCAGTCGAGTATCCATCTGAAGCTTACGCTCTAACGCAATCTCCACACTCGCTAGAGGGTGAAGAATAAACTGTGCATACTCGTTCTCAGTCAATGGAATTTGCATTCTCATTTTTCTTAATAGAGTCGAGTTCAATCCAAGGAGCCCAATATCCGTCAGCAATGCTCCAATCATCACGTCTTCAACGCTATCCAGATCCATCCTCAGTCCAAAAACTGCCGCATAGGTTGCAACCGCTGTGGAGCGCTCGACTGACCCCATATTTCCGAGCGAAGAGTTATCTACAACTTCCCAAACATCTTCAAACTCAGCGACGACCGAAACCAAGCTCGAGCACAGCAATCTAACCTGATTAAGAAGCTCTAAACCCTTTTCAAACGAAGCCAGCTCAGCTTGATCAGTCAACAAAAGCACTAAATCAGCATAAGCGGCACACAAACATAAAAATCGGATGCGACAACGACTCAAAAGATCCTGCGAAGACTCAGCCTCTCGCGACTCAAGATAATCCCTGAATGCGCCGAGATCCCGGCGGTTAATATAAAACTCGGAAACCTTCTTAAGCCTCTCAAGGGAACTCGACGTGAGCGCACCGGGAATAGCACAAGCCAAAAACTTCGCACGGTGGGGCACTAGATGATAGATATGGAAATCAATCCAACTCTCCCCGATCAGTTCGCTCGCTTTTATTGGAATAAAGCGGGCTTTCAACTGCTGAGTAAGAAGAAACTCGAGAACACTCATCTCGGTCAGTTGGTGATCAAGAAGGATCAGATCCGCGCCGGACTTTTTTAGAAATGGAAGTTGCTCTTTTTTGATCGTTTTTTGTACAACGCAGACCACAAAAGCATCATTGCAGATCGCCTTAGCCGCCTGGCAGCACTCGGCTGCATTATCCTGACTGGCCCCTTTAAACTCGGAGGTGTTCGTAACAATTACCCTACAGTCGGGCCCACGGTCCATAAACTCTTCTAAACTCGACCAGGAATCGAATGTGTAATCGAACTCTCGGCAAACACTCCCGACATGCCTGAGAATGCTGGCGTTCGAAGAGATCACTCCCACTTCAATGACCTGATCTACTGAGTTGTTCATAACTATTATTCTACTTAAATGGATGAGTATTCATCCAGAGACCTGGGGTTTAAGGAGTTATTTAATATTTTAATTATATTTCATAATATTTGCAAACTTAATACGAACCCTGCTAAAAGACACAGCATGAAAACCAGTTTGCCCGTGCGCGCACTTTGCGTGAAATGCCTTAAAGCTCAAGTCACCTGTTTATGCCGCAGTGTCAAAAAATTTAAGACCCGTTTCCAGATTGTGCTTCTCCAGCACCCCATGGAGCGCCGGAAAGCCATCGGAACAGCCCGAATGACTCACTTATCGATTGAGAACTCGAAACTCATTTGCGGCAAGGACTTCAACGACCACTCCCAGGTCAAAGCCCTAATCGCAAATCCAGATCACCATTGCGTCGTCCTCTTTCCTGGACTCAATTCTTTTAACTTAAGCCACGCACCTCAAAACGAACGACTGAATCTGTTCCCGAGTCAAAAAAAGCTCGTCGTTTTCGTCATCGATGGCACTTGGGCATCGGCCAAAAGGATGCTCCGCGATAGCGAAAATCTTTTAGCTCTCCCGCAAATCTGCTTCACCCCTCAGAAGCTTTCCGAGTACAAGATCCGCCAGCAGCCCATGAAACACTGCGTATCCACGATCGAAGCAGTTCACCAACTCCTAGGTCTGCTCGAACCATCCGTGCCAGCCGACGATCTCTTAGTGCTATTTCGGGAAATGGTCGAATTACAGGTCCAGCACTTCAATCGCAATCAAGTGCTCGAATCAAGTCCTATCGAGCTACCATAATCACGCGGTTCAACGCCTTACCATTCATGCTCCGCGCATGAATCAAGTAGCGACCAGCAGGGGCCAGACCCAGGTTGACCTTCTTTTTAAACGGAATCAAAACCTCGAGACACTGGCCTTCTTTTTTCGCCTTAACCGTAGGTAAAAGGACGAACACGTCAGATTCATGATCAACTTTCACTTCGTCTTCTAATTGTGTGCAGGAAGAGTTCAGCACTCCCGTCAGGGTGACAACGATTTCTTTAGTGCCATTGATCACATCGGCAACACCGACATTAGAGACCGCAGCATAGGGCATCGAGTCAATCGACAGTGTGGTGTTCGGACTCACACGGACGACGCGACTGCCGACCCCTCCCCCAGTCCGCATAAATGAAAAAGTCGTATTACCAACTGGTAAATGGCCGACGGATACCTCGGTCATAAAAGGAATTGGAGTCTTCCAGTCCGGCGGCAAATGCGACTCATCAGCGCAAAGTCCTGACGTTTCGCGTTCGGCCCACTGTCGGACGCTGACTGTTCTCCCCAGCTGATCCTTCTCGACCTGATACTCATCGAGGCTGTAGCACTTATTGGGTAGAGTGCCATAAAGAACGACCTGAATATTATTTTTTTGCTCATAGCCGACCGTCGGAGCAAGTAACGCCTCGACTCCAACTTCTACACGCGCTGCATGGGCGTAGGCGGCATTCAAAAGGACCACAAAACCAGCCAAGAACTGTCTACTTTTTGTCATGAAATCCCCCGCTACAGTTAAATCTGACTCAAAAACGCACCGTAGGATTTCATTAACATAGCATGAGCCTTTTCTCTCTCTAAATTTGATCCAGTTCGAATAATTTCAGCATAATCTTTTGCCTTACTGACATAATCATCGAGATGACCTCTAAACGGGGAATCCTTTGGTATTTTATTAGAATATTCTAGAGCGAGCTCATAATATCTTTGCGCCTGAACCTTCATCTGTCCCGACGACGAGTGCCGATCGGTGATCGAGTCTTTATAGTTTTTTATTGCCCTAACAAATAAATCAGAACCGTCATTCTCCGGAAAAAGAACTTTAGCTAAGTCCTCGTAGGACTCAACAACCTTCCTTTCGTTGTACTCCCGACCACTGATAGCCTTAAGGTAATGAGAAGCCATCTCAAAGGCCTTACCGTTCTGATCTTCCAACAAAGCCATCCATGATTTCACTGCTCTTTTGAGTTTTTCTAAAATGCCCGAAAGATGGGGAAAGCCAGAAATATACCTCTCAGGTGCCGAGGTTTTTTGGATAGCCTCTAAGATCCGCCCAATTTCCATTTCCATGCCATCCAGCTCAGGAAACTCCCCTGAGCGAGGCGGTTGGCACACTGCAGAAAAAGATGCCCCACGAGCTGGAAAGTAGTCTCCCACAAGTCCGCTCTTCTGCATTTTTAAAAACGCATCACTGACTTCCTCCATCTTTTCTGGATCTCCAGACTTTAAGGTATCCATCAACTTAGAGAGAACAATCCCCCTCAGTTTCTGTCTGTATTGGATATCTTTTTGATGTTTACTATCATTAGGATTGAGGGACACTGCTTTTAACAAATCATCTACTCCCGAGGTAACCTGCCCTCCTTCGAATCGATACAGGCCTCGATGAAAAAATTGTCCCTCAGCACCGCCCGACAAATCAAACTCGATCGATTTATTTAAATTGGTAACCGCGGCCTTCCAATTACCGCCCCTATTTTCCACATGGGCCATCATATAATAAGCAGCATAGCTCTCGGGATTCATCAATAAGGCTTGATTGAACACTTTTCTAGCCTCACCCAATAGCTCTTTTTCTCTTATTCCTTTATTTTCAGCTTTTTCAGATAACGAAAGAAGTTCTCTGCCTTTTTTCAGAAAACCCTGCTCATCGCGACTTCCTAGGCCGATTTCACTCAAAAGCTCTTTGAATTGCGCAGATCGATCCTTACCTCCACAATCTCTCTCGATCGGGTGCAACGGACTCAGGGCAAAATCTGCCACTTTTGAAAAGTCCATATCATCCCTAAATTCGGCTTGCGCCCTCTTCATATCAATTTTAGAATTAATATTTGTGATTAAATTGTAGGCTTCATTTCCAATTTCATTAAGACGTTGATTCACGATACCGATGCGCTTTTTCTCATAGAATTTGGCATTATCTCGTTCATGCCCACCAAGAATATCTAATAATATCATTGGCGTTCCAATCACGGCACCTTCGGTCGGTGAAATTCCACCGCTCTTGACAATGTAGAGATCTGAAGCCTTGACGTAGCTTAACATCTTATCATTCGGGATAAACTTCTCGATTTTTAGAGTAAAATTTTTATCCCCTTTTTTTTGAATCTCTGCCTGAACGATTTCTAAATTTTGTGCGTTAGTATTATTTTTAGCAGTGACTGCTATCATCTGCACTTTCTTACCTGCGGCCTTGAATCTTGCCCAAATCGATTCAACTATGCTTTTAAAATCTCCGAGTCCCTCTCCGCCTCCGGCCAACGTAATCGTGATCAGGTCCTCTTCGGCACCCAGTCCAACGCTTGAGAGAAATTCAGTTCGGTTAAAATGAGGATCCCTCACGCTTGAGCTAACCGGTATCCCGCTCAGAGCAAGGACGTCGTCTTTGACTCCCTTTGCCTGATAGGCTGCAACTAATTCTTTAGCTCCTAAAAAAGTCATGTCGATACATTTAGAGAGTTTTGGGAAAAGAGGGTTTTCATAGTAGTCTGTGAATATCCACCCCGCCCTGACTTTCTTTGCTCGCCCCGCTGACTTGACTTGTGCAACAGCAGTAGGAACCAGCCAATGGGCTCCAACCACCACGTCGACCCCCGGAGACCCATCCTTTCCCTCTAGGTACTCACTGAGTGCATCCAGTTTAAAATTAGTTTCGACAAACAATGGGTCAATTTTATTCCGGGCCTTTTTGGTAGCCTGATAGATTTTGTCGTATTTTTCAGGCTGCTTTGTGATCAAATCAATATAATCTTTTTCTGCGTTTTTAATCTCTGCCGGAGCCAATTTAGAAAAATCGTTGATGTTTTTAATTTCTATGTCGTAGTCATCTCGTAAAAGATTACTTTTTGTGATTTTACTTTCAATTTGTGATTTCATCGCATCGCAAGCTGCAGAATGTCCGTTTTTGATTTTCCCCTCTGAATCAGCCACTCCGATATAAAAGCAAACAATTTTCTTTTTCGCAGCCCAAGTGGGCGAAATTAGAATTAATGAGATTGCAAAAGCAGTTAGAATACTGGAAAAAGCAGTAAGCCTTTTCCGCACTGGCCGTGAGTCGTCCCGGGCCTTGATATTTTGGGGAAGCAATGATTTAAGGATCCTCGGGGCATCCGCCATTAGATGCTTATCGAGATTTTTTTGGATTTCATTTAGTGTTTCAATATGAGATTAATAGCCTCGATATCTTTAGCTTTTCTATATTCCTGGAGCGCTGCAGCAATCGAATCAGGAGACGCGGCCATTCAGAATCGAAATGATCATAAAAATAGAACGCCTGCGGTCGCCAAAGCACCTCACCCAGCTTTACAATCCACTTTAGGTTTTTCTGGTTATCACTGGATCATTAAAGACTCTCTTGAGCCTGTGGGACCTGGTCCTAACTTATTTTCAAGGCGGCAGGTGTGGATCGACCCACAGAAAAGACTCCATCTAAAAATCAGTCGATCGCCTGGAACCGAAGCATGGCAATCGAGTGAGATTTGGCCCACAGTTGCGTTAGGCTATGGAACTTATACGCTTAATTTTGCTGTAGATCATCCGGAACTCTGGGATGACCATGTGGTTTTCGGAGCTTTTACCTGGGACTACAAAAGTGACCCATCTCAATTGAATGAAAATCGAGAAATTGATTTTGAAATTTCAAGATGGGGCGAAACGAACTCCCAGGACGCCCAGTACGTAGTCCAACCTCTGAACGAGCAAAAACCAGGCAGCAACCTTCATCGGTTTGACATCCCCTGGGGCCACGCTCTCGAGGTGATTTATACGATGACTTGGACTCACACTAAAATTTCTTTTAAAACGACACTCATCACCCAAGACCATCAAGAGCATCTCATCGCTCAGCATGAGTACCATGGGCCCCTGAATCCTTCTCCTGGCGACGCTCGATTTCACCTGAATCTTTGGTTATTTCAGGGTAAAATCTCGAAACCGGCTCAATTTGCAGGTGCCACCATCAGAGTGAATCGATTCAGTTTTCACCCACTCGAGTCAGAGCCCAAAATGCAGATCAATCTCAAGTAGCGAGCGTACTGGCCAGGTACTCTTCATAAGGAGTCCCGTATTGATTGACTCCTTGAACGCCGACCTCAATCACCTGGTTAGCGACTGTTTGAATGAACTGTTGATCATGAGACGAAAAGAGCACAGTTCCGACAAAACGGATCAGACTGTTATTGACGGAGGTAATCGACTCAAGGTCCAAGTGATTGGTAGGTCCATCCAAAATCAGCACATTCGACTCACTGAGCATCATTCGGGCCAGCATACACCTCACTCGTTCACCGCCGGAGAGTACTTTCGTTTTCTTGGTGGCTTCATCTCCTGAGAAAAGCATCCGCCCCAAAAAACCTCGAACAAAATTCTCATTTTGATCAGGAGAGTATTGCCTCAGCCAATCAATGAGTGAATCATCTGAGCCTTCGAAGTACTTGGAGTTCTCTTTAGGAAAGAAAGAACGCGATGTTGTCACTCCCCAATGAACGCTCCCCGAATCCGGATTCATGTCGCCTGCGAGGATTTCAAAAAGCGTACTCACTGCAAGGTCGGTGTCCCCGATGAAGACCACCTTATCGCCTTTTTTCAGAGTGAAACTGACTCGATCAAGAACCAGAGTACCGTTCACCGTTTTTGATAGATTCTCGACTCGAAGGAGTTGATCGCCTGCCTCCCTCGCGGCTTTGAAAGCTACAAATGGATACTTACGAGAAGATGGCTTGATGTCATCAATGGAGAGCTTTTCGAGCTGTCGCTTTCGCGAGGTAGCCTGTCGGGACTTCGACGCATTGGCACTGAATCGGGCGATAAACGCCTTCAGCTCCTCAGCTTTATCCTGGGCCTTTTTGTTTTTTTCCTGCATCTGTCTCAGAGCCAGCTGACTGGACTCATACCAGAAGTCAAAATTGCCCTTATAGAGTTGGATTTTTCCAAAGTCGATGTCGGCCATATGAGTGCAGACTTGGTTCAAAAAGTGCCTATCATGGGAAACTACAATGACGGTCTTAGAGTACTCAGCTAAGAATTCCTCCAACCATCGAATCGCGGGGATGTCCAAGTGATTGGTCGGTTCGTCGAGTAGGAGAATGTCAGGGTTTCCAAAAAGAGCCTGAGCGAGAAGCACTTTAATCTTCTCATTGTCACGCAGCTCGCACATTTTCTTTCCGTGGAGCTCAGTCTCAATCCCTAGCCCCCCCAAAAGAGTTGCAGCGTCACTTTCAGCCTCCCACCCTCCGAGTTCGCTAAAAATACCTTCCAATTCCCCGACCCGAATCCCGTCCTCGTCTGAAAAGTCGGGTTTTACATAAAGTGCATTTTTTTCGATCATCACCTCGTTCAACCGAGGCTGACCTAGAATCACCGTCTGAAGTACCTCGACATCGTCAAAAGCAAAGTGATCTTGCCGAAGAAAGGAGATGCGTTGCCCGGGAGTAACAGTCACCGTTCCACTGTACGAAGAGTTTTCACCCGACAGAATTTTTAAAAAAGTCGATTTTCCTGCTCCGTTAGCGCCAATCAGCCCGTAACAGTTGCCCGGCACAAACTTAATACTGACGTCCGAGAAAAGCTTATGACTCCCATAACTCAGAGAAACGCCCGAAGTACTGATCATTGATTTTTCCTAATTAAAGTTGCTTTGGCTAATTCCATCACCCGTTTTTCATCCACTATTTCGCCCGATGCAAAATCGACCGACTCCTGAGCTGGCTTCAGAATGGATTGCCGAATCAGACTACTAATCTCTCGGACGCCCAAATCTGGATTGATCTCCAGAACTTTTTTAACCAAGCTACCGACCGAAGGATAAGGGTGAATGGACTGACTCATACGAAAGACTTATAACATAAGTCGAGTATTTCCGATACCACGAAGGCGAAATCAAACCCTGCCCAAATCGCTGTAAAAACGCTTATTGGTAGCGCCAGCCGAGAGTGCATGATAAAACGCAGTCCATGAATCTAATTGAAAAATACCCGCTCCCAATGCGTGTCATTCACTGGTTACTTGCTGGCTTGGTTTTTGGAATGCTTTTTTTGGGATGGTATATGAACGATTTAGATGATGCCAACCCGGCCAAACTCGGGTTCTTTACCCTGCACCAATCCTTGGGAGTCTGCGTCTTTGTTCTAGCGATAACACGGATTTTTGTAAAATTCCGTGCGGCTCATCCGCCTCTGCCATCGGACCTATCAATGTGGGACCGGAGAATGGCCCAAGGCACCCACTTCTTCCTTTATTTGATTTTAGTGCTGATGCCCCTGACCGGCATTTTGATGACAGTACTCAGCGGATACTCAGTGCCTTTTTTCAACTTTTTTGAGTTCCCTCGTTTTCTGAACGAAAACCAGGGGGCGGGAAAGCTTTTAACAAGAGCACACGAATTTTTGGCCTACGCGATAGCGACTTTAGTCGTTCTGCACCTGGGCGGAATTTTGAAGGAATTCGTGCTCCATAAGAGGAATCTACTCAAACGAATGATCTAGCGCAGTCGGTATAAACTTAATCAAGACAGGCCTAGGATTAAGGATTGCCTCCATCAAACGAGTCATCAAACCCGTCACCGAAGCTCAGCGCCGTAAGATCAGCGTCCAAAGCTCCCTTCCCTGCCCTCACAGGACCTGGAATCACGCCGTAGTAATCTGCCAGATCACCGACGTAATTTGCCGCGCTCTTAGTCAGGAAAGCCAGCTCCTCGGCGTTGAGTTCGCGAATCACCTTCGCCGGCGACCCATAAACGAGACTGCGCGGTGGAATCTGAGACTTCTTCGTCACGAGGGCGCCCGCGCCAATGATACAATCATCACCAATCTCAGCGTCATCTAAAACAATGGCGCCCATTCCGATCAAAACTCGATTTCCCACCGTACAGCCGTGAAGAGTCACTCGATGCCCGACGGTTACTTCATTGCCTATGATCAGCGGGCTCTTCACGCGAGTCACATGCAACATGGAATGATCTTGAATATTAGTCTGATTCCCAATTCGAATGTAATTCACATCCCCGCGAATCACACACTGAAACCATACACTCGATCGTTCGCCTATTTCTACATCACCGATGACATCGGCAGATGGAGCAATAAACGAAGTTTCATGAATTTTTGGCCAACGTCCACGATAAGGTAAAATCATTGCAAATCCCCTACTACCACGTCCCCCTGCAGAGAGAACCCAGTCGAATGACTGACCTTCACTGAAACTAACTGACCCACCAAACTCCTGGGAGAGTCTGAGATAAAATTAACCACTCGATTACAAGGCGTTTTACCCGTCCAAACCCGACCCGTAAGGGTTGATGTTTGAGCCATTTTCTGATTCTTGGCTTCGCCCTCGACCAAAACCTCCATCACGCTATCAATCCGAGAGGCATAGAGCTTTTCAGAAATCCCCTGTTGGTAATTCAAAAGATGATTGAGCCGCTCATTTTTGACTTGATCAGGAACGTCGTCCTGAAGCTTGGCTGCTCGGGTACCAGGCCGTGGAGAATAAGCAAATGCGTAAATATGATCAAACTGAACGCGATCCAATAGGCGCAGCGTATCCTGAAAATCCTCTTCCGTCTCTGAAGGAAATCCCACGATCAAATCCGTCGAAAGCCCCACATCGGGGCAGAGTTCACGGAGACGAGCCATCTGAGAAAAATAGGCTTCGATCTGATGATGACGTCCCATTTTCTGAAGCACTCGATTAGACCCCGACTGAACAGGCAAATGAAGATGGGGGGAGAGTCTAGCCACGCCTCCCTGAGAGGCAGGGGCGTAGCACTCGATCAACTCATCACTGAAGTCGAGTGGATGACTGGAGGTAAACCGAATTCGTTTTAGATCCTGACATCGAGGATCGGTGTCGATCGCTCGAAGGAGCTGCGGAAAATTCTCTTCGCCTGCTCGAGGCCCCACCTTGCCAATGACATTGTGAAGTTCGAGGGGTTGGCGATTTTTCACGTTAGGATTGCCTTTGCCAAAGGAATTGACGTTTTGACCCAAGAAGGTCACCTCGCGCACGCCCGTGGCCACGAGACGAGCCACATCATCGACGACTTCGTCAATGGTACGCGACTTTTCTTTTCCGCGCGTGAACGGGACGATGCAATAGGTGCAGTACTTGTCGCAGCCCTTCATGATGTTCACGAAAGCCTGAGCCTTAAACCCAAAAACCTTGGTCTCGGTCGAGTAATTCATCGAGGCATCGAAATCAGCATAAACGACGTGTTTCTCGCCGCTTCGAACGCGATGAATGATCTCCGGCAGGTTATCAATGGTATCCGTGCCGAACACGAAATCTAGGCCAGGAACTCGTTTAAACAGATTCTCTCGATCTAACTGCCCCACACAACCACCAATACCAATGATCGGTCTCTGCTGTTTCCGGTTCTTCATCTCTCGGAGTCGCCCTAAAGTGGAGAGCGCCTTATGGACGGCCTTTTCACGGACCGTGCACCCGTTGATGATAATCACCTGGGCATCTTCGACCTCGTCGGCGGGAGTGAGCCCCTGTTCGGCCAAAAGGACTGACATTCGCTCCGAGTCGGCCACGTTCATCTGGCAACCGAAGGTTTTAATAAAGAACCGATCCGGACGCGGCTGCGCGATTGCTGCGAGATCGGACTGACTACCCTGATTTTCTGACTGATTTACTATTTCACTCATGGAATTGACTTGAGCTTATACCTCAAAATCAGGCTTTCGGCCACCCTGAAGACCAAGCCAACTTAATTGGGATCTTCATCTAACGCAGCCCCCTGAGCGGGGGGTTGTCCAGGCGGCCGTCCAGAGGGTCGTCCAAGGGGGCGCCGCACCAACAACGGTAGCGGTCGTAGAACCATTCGCAGAAGTGGTTGGGATTGAGCAAGGGATGACATGCTCCTTAACTTTTCTTGATTGATCCATGCCGCATTTTCATGCTTGCTCTGCCGACTCTCTCCGCGGCTATTTTTAGCGGTAGCGAGGTGAGTGCTAATCGGGTGATTGGCCAGTTCGGTTCTACTTTTAGCCGCTTTAAAATAGTGGTCGATCGATATCCTGAGATGTGCATCTCGTAGGGTTTCAGACGTGATGACTCGATCGAGAACCTCTAAAGAGTTCGGATCTCGACTACATAATCGACTCATATTGAGCGCACGTGCCTCACTGTCATGACGGGCGCCAACTGTAGCGTGAAGATCCCCTAATTTCTCATGACCTTTAGCTTCACCGACTTTTGCTTTGTACTCCTCCATGGATCCGGGAGGAAACTCAGCCCAGCACTTGTGAAGACTCCCCAAAGTCCCGAGCATGACCCCAACTATGAGAATAGTTAAGACCCTGGACAAACTAACACAAGACTGCTTCATCCATTTTTCCTAACTTAATAGGTTAGGAATTTCAATTTGAATCCAATAACTAGGACGAATGCTACTATTCCGGTGAAAAGAATCCGAACGAAAGATGTCACTGGATCGTTCAAATCAAGACATGCAAGAATGAAATCTATGAGACTCACACTCACCCAACTACTCACCCGTAAATCCATGATGACCTTACTTTTTCTCCTCCCAGCTTCTCATCTCTGGGCAGCCCCAGAGGACGCCATTTATTTACCGCCCATGGATACGGACGCGCAAAAACTCTCGTATTTGCTCGCAGTAAAAACGCAGGTACCCAAGCTATTCAAGGAAGCGGCTCTCTACGACATTAATCTCTTTGAGCTCATGAGAGAGGAATCCCAACTCCTAGCCGCCCTCAAAACAAACCCAACCTATCTCGAATTGTTTCGAGTGAAAAAGTATCACCAGATCACTGTTACGCCGCCCAAAGGTGGGCTCTTGGTTCAAAACGCACAAATCAAGCCCGAGGCGGTGCAAGCTTGGAGAAAAGAACTCACTGAGACCTTAAAATCTGTGAATCCCATCACGCATGGAAAAAACCCGAACCTAGAGGAGTACATCCAAGCAATCGCGGACCGAGGAGGCATCAAGGATATTGGATCACTCAGCAAAACACTGAATCAAAAGATCTATGATCAGATCAAATCCTCTCAGGAATTAAAATCAGCCTATAATGCTCTCCCAAAAGATCTCCTCCAAAAGCTCGAGGCCTTTAAACCCATCTTGGACCGAGGCCCTCCCTCAGACCTGCAAGCCCAACTAGCCCAATCGATCACAGAACTTAAACAAGCAAAGGAAAATCAAAAACTTGCTCACTTACTCGTCGTCCTAAGCTATAAGAAACTATCCCAAGATGCCACTCAGGAGGAGCGCCTCAACGCTATCCAGTCCCTCACTGATCAGGATCTCATTCTCCTCTCCGACCAGGCAGACGTCCTGCAACCGATCGTCGGCGAGCTATTCAAAACCACCCACCCCGCATCGAAAGAGCAAGAGAAAGTCTCGGCCGCTGAGAGTGTTTTCAAGAGGATTAACTTTTATGCACAGCAAACCTCCTCCAAACCCGAGCTAGCAACTGAACCAGTCACCATCACCCAGGTAATCCCACCCGTGGGTGTCTTTAGAGGCTGCACTGGAGGAGATTGCTCGTCGCAATACTCGTTTCCGTATCCGAATGACCCACACGAGAGGGTTTACCTGATTCAAGGGGATCATGGGGGTTACGTGAGTAGCACCGAAGTCGCCCTCGGCGACGGCAAGAAAGGCCTCTACGTCATTACCGTGAGCGGTAGTCGCGTCAGTGCAGGTACGACTGAGTTGATTCTGAGAGGACTGGAGGCCAGCAAGAAAGAACTGGGAGTTGATCATATTTTACTCCCAACGCCCGAGCGACTCCCAGACCTCATTAACTTTCCAGCACCCAAGAGAGTCTATGAGCGTTACACGCGCGGCAAAGTCACTCAACGTATCAACTACCTAAACTCCGACCTGAGGCGCCAGATAGAGGTTTATCGAGGGCAATACAATTTAGCCACTTATGACCATGCAGAAAATAATACGCATGCGATAATTCTTGCTCCTTCGAGCAAAAAGAGCCAAGCAATTAAGAGCGAAGTCCACTCAATTGATATCCATCCCATGGATGTGCGGTCAATCGAAAGTACTCCAACGGTTGAGCTCCTGGATTTTTTGTTGGATTTAAATCAGTCCAATCGAACAGTACTTTTAAAGCGAACACTACAAATCCCAGAACTAAATGCTAAAATTAAAGAATCAGAGTTCAAGAAACTTGTCAAAAACTTAGGCGATTGCAAAGGATCTGACGACCAACCCGCAACCATCAATCACTGGCTAAAGAATCTTGAAAATCAACTTTCTCCTTGGTTAGGAACTGAACACACTAATTATTTAAAATCGAATAAAAACTTTCTCTATCCTGGATTACTGAATTGCACCGACGCATTTGATCCAAAAAACATTGATCAAACGGCGGAAAAGGTGATTTCACACTTCAAGAGCACTCACTTTAGCTTCCAATTTTACAGTAATTGGCGACAAATCTATCACCACAAGCCTGAGCTTGAACAAACCCATGCATTTAAGAAATTGATTGAGAGAAAACTAGAGGAGCTGAAAAACCCTGACAGTCATGTTCGCGAAAGCGCCGCCTCTGCACTGGGGCACATCATACCGAGCGATGAGGCGACTCACTTCGTTATCGCTCAGGCCCTCAATGATCCTGACAGCAGCGTTCGCGCTAGCGCCGCCTCTGCATTAGAAAATATTATGCCGACCCATGAGCAGATCCACATCGCTCTCGCTCGGAGCCTAAACGACACCAATCCACACGTGCGAACCGATGCGTCCTCAGCATTGATGAGAATAAAATCCAAAAGCCCCGCCGTGCATGAACTGCTGATCCAATCATTAAAAAGCCCAACACTGGGCAATCCAGAGCGGAACCAACTCATCAGATTTCTCTACAATACCGCACGAACCCAGGAAACCCGAGATCATCTAACGAGCACGCTTCAAATCAAAACCCCCGCCTCTGCCCCAGGTCTCTGCGGTCGCATTGACCGTCAGATGAATTCTGAAGCGGATTTGGATGAGTTCCGTAAACTCATTCTAGAAATCAGCGATAAGCTTAAATAGATCAGCTCTGAGCAGGGTACGGAGACCTAATGCATTGCAGCTGACATCATGAGCTTCGCAATTTTCTGCGAATATAGATACGGATTCTCAATTTGCGATCCCTCATTTAACAACGCCTGCTGGTAGAGAATCTCGGCCCATTCCTTTTGCTGCTCACTCGAAACAGTCATCATTTTATTATAAAGAGGATGATTCGGATTGAGCTCCATGATCCGCTTCGCCTTTGGAGCAGACTGTCCCATGGACTCCATCAACCGCTCCATATGAGCAGACGCCCCATCCGCTACTGAAACCAGACACACCGGAGATTCAGTGAGACGCTCGGAAAGCTTAATTTCCTTCACTTGTTCTTTCAGGGCCTCTTGCATGGTTTCCAAGAGAGGCTTGAGTTTTTCCCCTGCTTCTCTCATTTTCTCCTGCTCAGCCTTTTTCTCCTCTTCCGTGCCTAGATCTAGATTCTCGGCGGATACGGACTGAAATGATTTCTCATCGAATTGATCCATTCCAGTCGCTACCCATGCATCTACTTTGTCGGTCATGAGGAGGACTTCAAATCCTTTTGCCTTCAGCTTTTCCAAGTAAGGACTATTCTGAATTTGAGCCAAGGAGTCGCCCGTAATGTAGTAAATATCTTTTTGTCCCGGCTTCATCCTTGCCACGTATTCAGCCAATGAGGTCAGCTGGTTTGAGTGAGTCGAGTTGAATAAAATCAAGTCCTTCAACTTGTCAACACTGGAGGGCTCAAGGGCAATTCCCTCTTTCAAGGTACTGCCGAAATTGGCCCAGAACTTCTCATAAGAGGCTCGGTCAGTTTCCAAAAGACTCTTCAAAGTACTCAAAGCCTTGGAGGCTAAAGCCTTCTTGATTCGAAGAATCTGACGATCCTGCTGCAGAAGTTCACGGGAGACATTCAAGGTGAGATCATCACTGTCGACCATCCCCTTCATAAATCTCAAGTAAGGGGGAAGCAACTCTTCGCAATCTCCCTTAATGAACACGCGCTTCACATAAAGATTGAGGCCGATCTTGCGGTCGCGGAAGTCATAATTATAAGGCTTCTGAGCAGGGATATAGAGGATCGACGTGAATTCCATCGTTCCTTCAGCCCTATAATGAATCGTCTTGAGTGGATCGACCCAATCATGAGTCAGATGACGATAAAATTCGTTGTACTCATCTGCGGTAACTTCAGAAGGAGAGCGAAGCCACAGTGCTTTCTGACTATTCAAGGTCTCGTCTTCTACGACGGTTTCTGTTTTATCGTCCTTCTTCTGTTCGCGGCTATGCAGCATTTTAATGGGGTGGGAGACAAAGTCAGAGTATTTCTTTACCACTTCCTTCAATGTCCAAAAGTCCGTGAAATTTTGAACTTCGCCGTCTTCGTCCTTAAAATCTTTTAAATGGAGTGTCAGGGTCGTGCCGTGTCCTCGCTCGCGAGGCTGATCTTCAATCGTGTAGGTGCCTCCTCCGTCAGACTCCCAAAGCGTGCCGTTTGTAGTTCCAGCCTTCTGCGTATGCAACGTAACCCGATCAGCAACCATAAACGCAGAATAAAATCCCACGCCGAACTGACCGATCATCTCAGGATGATCCTTGAGCTCTTGGCGCATTTTTACAAACGCCTTCGTCCCCGAGTGGGCGATGGTTCCAATATTTGCTACAACTTCTTCCGAAGTCATCCCAATCCCGTTGTCAATAATGGAGAGTGTTCTTGCAGCCTGATCCGCATCGAGGCGAATTTCAAAACCGCCGACTGGCACAGGAAGCGACTGATTCACTAAGCTTTCGAATTTCAATTTCTCAATCGCATCCGAGGCATTTGAAATCAACTCCCTAAGGAAAATCTCCCGATGAGAGTAAAGTGAATGGATCATGAGATCCAAGATTTCTTTTGCTTCGGCCTGAAAGGTCTGCGTTTTCTTTGTCATAGCATCATAGATAATGTCGATACCCTGTTTGTCAAGTGCGCCCTTTGAAGTAAAGCGCTCCGCTCAAATCGCCAGTTGAGCGTTTGTCGAGCGTTTATTGAGAACGAAGTTCGTCTTGGGCTCCCCGTTTTAGGTGGGCCCTCATTAATAGGCTTTCAGCCACCATGTAGACCAACAAACTCACAGTCAGACCAACCCCCTTCAGCATCACCCAAGCAGCAGTGGACCATTTAAGCGCCGCCCAGACTGCCAAGCCTGCATGGGCAGCAAAAAAGAATCCCATCCGGAGGGTCATCCCAAAAAACCCTGCTCGCACCACCTCCGCCGCACCCGGTCTCAGTTTTTGATCCAAATCGACTGGAAGCCCACCCTGCTTCTGAATCAAAAGCAGGAGCATCGGCTTTTTCATCCACCAAGAGCCCCAGAGAATCGCAGCAAAAGCGGCCTCTAACACCGCCGGCTGCAACTTAAACCAGATCCCGGAGTCGGTCGCGAGCGAGACGCCTCCAAGAACTAGGAGCATCCCGTTCCCGCCCCAAGTCATCATGGAGACCTTGCGCTCAGCCTGATACTCCCAGAGGATCTCCCCTACCCCAAAAATCATCCCGGCAACCAAACCCCACAGAGTCCCGAAGTACTCTTCAATCACGCCGAACAAAACAACAGGCAGAAGCCCTAATGCTAAAACTCGAAACTTTTGATTCATCATAGTGACTCACTTACATTAACACGGCCGCGGCGAAGCCCCACTTCTCTCTACGAGGTTAGACAAAAATCTCCAATTAGGTATAGAATGTCAATTATCCTTAGAATGATTCATGAATACGGAGAAAAACCATGTCAATACTGCAACACTTCAAAGGCAAAGGAAAAAGTGGCTTCGGATACAGCTCAACCGCAGAAGAAGTCACCGACGGACTCTCCCTCGACGGCAAAACGATCTTAGTCACGGGTTGCAACTCAGGACTCGGCTACGAGACCCTGCGAGTACTTAGTCTCCGGGGTGCTCAAGTGGTGGGCGCGGCCCGCACCCTCGATAAGGCCAAAACAGCTTGCGCACAAGCCGCAAAAACGAGCTCAGGTGCTAGCCCGATCCCACTGGAGTGCGAACTCTCTCAACCCACCAGCGTCCGCGCGTGTGTTGCTCAGATCAAAAAAGAAGGACTCAAGTTCGACGCCATTCTTTGTAATGCGGGGATCATGGCCCTGCCAAAACTTCACCAAGCGTTCGGCCTCGAGCTCCAGTTCTTCACCAATCACATTGGGCATTTTATGCTGGTAACGGGGATCCTAGATCAACTCAACGACCAGGGACGCGTGGTCATGCTCAGTAGTGGGGCCCACAACATGGCACCCCGAGGCGGCATCTCATTTGACAACCTGTCTGGCGAAAAAGAATACCGCGCTTGGACCGCCTACGGGCAATCCAAAATGGCCAATTTACTTTTTAGCAAGGAATTGGCTCGACGCTTAGCGGGAACGAGCAAAACTGCAAACGCCGTCCACCCTGGCGTGATCCCTACTCCCTTGGGCAGAAATATGAATCCAATCGCCCAAAAACTATTTAGAACCCTGACTCCCCTAGTTCTCAAAACTCCCCAACAAGGCGCAGCCACCCAGGTATACGCCGCCGTACATCCCAAGGCCGCTGGAATCTCGGGAAGTTATTTTGCGGACTGTAACGTAGCTAGCCACCGGAGCGATGCGAATGACCCAGAATTAGCTCGACGACTCTGGGACGTCTCCGAGAAAATTGCTATTAATCTTCCTGGCTAAGGTACTCTTTCAAATCCGAAACGTCCTGAATCTCCAAGCGAACTAACCATCCCTCCTCGTAAGGGTCTTCGGTTACTCGTTCAGGCTCATCTTGAGCCGCTTGGTTAACTTCCTGAATCAATCCGGCTGCCGGGGTAATCACTTCGATTTTTCCCTGGGAGCCGGCCACCGTCACCACCATATCTCCCTTATCGAAATCATCGCCCTCGTTCGGGAGTTCGAGTGATTCGACGGACCCAAGCTCTTCGATCGCTGCACTCGTGATCCCCAGGGTCAAAATGGAGCCCTTTCTCTGAAACCAAAGTTTTCCATCTAAAAACTCGCCATTTTTTGGTGCTAATTCTGACATTTCTACCTCCCTAATAGGGTCGCAACTTCAGAAGCAGAAGGGCCTAAGATCAAATGAACCAAATGACCTTCTCCCTTTTGCTCACGCTGTTTAAAAAACATCACTCCTTGAACGCCCTGCTCCTTAAGCAAAGCTTCACTCATCAGAGCCAGACTCCTCAGTTCGAGTCGAACTCGAGTCTCAGCACACTTCTCTACCTTGAGCAAATTGGAGCGCCCACCGAGGGCGTTCCAGAGCTTTTCTGGATTTTGAGCTCTCACGTCACTCGACTGGTAACCGCTGCTGGACTCTTGCTTGAGAAATTCCTCCATTTCATTCTTCAAATTTTCTGACCGAGGACCAAACACAGCCTGCACACCGCTCCCGACCTTTAACACACCGCTCGCACCCAACTGCTTCAATCGCTCTGTATTTAAATGAGTCATGTCTTTGAGCTCAACCCTCAACCGCGTGATGCACGCATCAAGACTGAGAATATTGAGCCGCCCTCCGAAGGCTTGAACCATTTCCGAAGCCTGAGAGGCCAAAACCGGAGCGGGTGAGAAGGTTCGAGTAGGTGACTTTTCAACCCGAATATCCCCTTCCTCTAATTCTCGCCCGGGGGTTTTCAGATCGAACCCTAAGATCACCCCTCGAAAAATCCCATAATAAAGCAGCGCATAAACAGGCCCTAAAATCAGGACCCATCCAGCCTTCGTGTCTAACGGGTAATAAAGCAAATAGTCAATCAATCCGTGCGAAAAAGTAAATCCAAGCTTTACTCCCAGGACACCGAAAATGAACTGAGAAAAACCCGCAAGGAGTGCATGAATCAAGTACAACCCTGGAGCGATAAAGAGAAATGAAAACTCAATCGGCTCAGTAATTCCCGTCAGAAACGAGGTCAAAGCAGCCGAGATCATCAAAGACCCGACCTTGGCCTTCTGGCTAGGCTTGGCACACTGCCAAATCGCAATGGCAGCCGCAGGCAATCCGCACATTTTAAAAAGAAAAGCGCCACCCAGAATCCCAGCCGTAGGATCTCCTGCAAAAAAACGCTGAATATCGCCGTGAACTACCTTTCCTGAGTGATCGACAAACTCTCCCATCTCAAAGAAGAACGGGACATTCCAAATATGGTGCAATCCGAACGGAATCAGCAATCGCTCCACTAAGCCATAAATTCCTGATGCAAAAGTGGGATTCCCATACGCAGCCACACGAGACAGATGTGCAATCGCAGCTCCAATCGGTGGCCAGATTACGCTGAGTACAATCCCCATTCCGATCGCAGCAAAAGCCGTTACGATTGGAACAAAGCGCTTGCCACCAAAAAATCCAAGGTAGCTGGGTAACTCGATTTTATAATAACGATTAAAAAGAGAAGCGGTGATGCCGCCGATCACAATCCCGCCAAAGACTCCCGTGTCAATTGACTTCATCCCCATGATCATCTTGGTATCATGACCCAGAAACTGAGCGACCACACCCAGCGTTGCCAACTGGACCACAAATCCCACTGTCGCAGCCAATGCAGCAACGCCATCATTGTTGGTCAATCCGACGGCCACGGCAATCGCGAAAATGAGCGGTAGACTCCCAAAAATCGCTCCCCCCGATTGAGACATGAGCTCAGAGACTCCCGGAGGAATCCAACCCATATGTGAACTCCCCACTCCTAAGAGAATTCCCGCTACGGGCAGCACTGAGACCGGAAGCATCATGGATTTTCCGATTTTCTGTAATAAAACAAAACTCGACTTCCAAATCGACATACCTGCTTCTCCGCGTTGTTTAAAATTCAGTTTTCATCGAGCTTAATCCAAGAACGGATCTCAGCGGCTGATTCGGCGCTTAAAGCACGCAACGCCAAGACTTCGCACTCACTCTGAGAGAGTCTACGGATCTGTGCTTTAATCGCAGGAACCACCGGAATACTCACACTGAGCTCATCCACTCCGAGTCCCAACAAAAAAGGCACAGCCTGAGGATCGCTTGCAATGCCTCCGCAAACACCCACCCATTTTCCATGAGCGTGAGCGGCCTTCACCGAGCTATCAATGAGACGAAGAATACTTGGATCAAGCCCATCAACTTGAGCGGCTAACTTAGGGTGTCCGCGATCAATCGCTAATGTATATTGGGTCAGATCATTGCTCCCAATCGAAAAGAAGTCGCACTCCTGGGCAAAGCGGTCTGCCAAGATTGCAACCGAAGGTACTTCGACCATAATGCCCACTGGAATCGCCTCAGCACCAAGAAGTACTCGTTCTTCCTCTAAAATCGTCTTTGCTTGGCGCAACTCGGCCAAGGTCGAAACCATAGGGAACATAATTCTGACATCCCCTCCCTCGGCAGCACGTAAGATTGCTCTCAGTTGAATTCTAAAAATATCAGGGCGATTAAGGGATACGCGTAGACCCCGCTCACCCAAGAATGGATTCTCTTCATGAGGCAACGGCAGATAACGAAGAGGCTTATCTCCCCCAACATCTAAGGTCCGAATGATGACCGGCCTATTTTTACCAAAAGACCGAGCAATCGATAAATAGGAGGCCAATTGCTCGTCTTCAGTCGGAGCCGACTCTCGGTTCATGAACAAGAACTCCGTCCGAAGTAAGCCCACTCCCTCCGCACCCAGCTCCACGGCGTGGGCCGATTCTTTGGGTCCTTTGAGGTTTGCCACGACTTCGACTCTTCTGCCGTCAGTCGTAATTGCCAAGTCATGGGCTCTCTCGGTTTCAACTTTTCGTCGAGACTCATGGGCCTTCTTTTGCTCCTCACATTCAGCTAATTCCTCAGCAGTTGGTTGGAGGCGCAACTCCCCGTGCGTTGCATCTAAGACCACTAAGGTCCCGTTCTCGATTTGAAGCACAGCAGCGTCTGCCCCAGCAAGCGCAGGCAAGTCTACGGAACGAGCCAAAATCGCAACATGAGAGGTGGAGCCGCCCGTTGTGGTGATCAATCCGAGCACGCGTTCTCGATCTAGGCCCGCCACATCGGATGGAGTCAAATCTTCGGCCACCAAAATACTATTCTCAGGGAACTGGGTTTCCGAGCTCTGAACTTCCTCCAGAAGACGAAGCACCCTCTGGCCAACATCCCTCACATCGGTGGCGCGAGCCGCTAAAAGCTGGTTATTGAGCGAGGCCAATTGCTCGGCAGTCTCTGTGTAGGCCAGCTTCCAAGCATAGGCTGCGCTTTTACCCTTAGCAAGTTGTCGGCGAGTCAAATCCATCAGACTCGGGTCACCGAGAAGCTCTTGGTGAGCCTCGAAGATAAGCGCTCGGTTGGAATCCCCCTCTTTTTTTAGTAGATTCGAAATCGTCTCCAACTGAAACTTAGCCTCGCATAATGAGTGCTGAAGTCGCTCGGTCTCTTTGGCCTCAGATTCACCCTTTTCCCGAATAACGATCTCTTGAGATTTTAGCTGAAAAATTCTTCCTACCGCCCTGCCAGGAGAGGCGGTAACGCCCTTCAGGAAACGAGCACCGGGGTTCGTTTCCTTAGATCGGGGCAGAGTGCTGTCTATTTTGGATTTTGTTTGTGGAGCCGAAGTGTGAGGAGCTCTCTCGACGCTTTCTCCCAAACCATCTCGAATGGCCTGCGATAGAGCCGCAACAGCCGCATCCGCATCCGGCCCAATTGCTTCGACTTGCACTTCATCTCCATGGCCTACTTCCAAGCTCATGAGCGAGACTAGACTCCTGGAGTTGGCGCGTTGAGTCCCCTTCACTAAAGCAAGCTCGGAACCAAATTTTTTCGAAAGATTCACCAAAACTGAAGCAGGACGAGCATGCAGCCCGGTTGAATTTTGAACACGAATCAGAGCGGATTGTACTCGATTTTCAGACACAATGATTGGAGCCTCGACTTTTTCAGGAGAGAATCGAACTCGCATCAATGCATCTTGTAGTTTGAGATTTTGAGTAGAATTTTCTTGAACGAGAACTTTAAGCTCGTCAATCCGATTAGAATGACTAAGAACCACCATCGTAAGGAGGCTTTTTGCCTTGCTTGCCACGAGATCCGCATCAAAGCGAATCAAGGGTTGCCCTTCGACGACTTCCGCTCCCTTTTGCACCAAGGGCGTAAAACCTTCTCCCTTGAGTTTGACCGTCTCAAGACCGATGTGCATCAAAAGCTCAAGCCCCTTTTTCGTTCGCATAAAAAGAGCATGACCCGACGCATGCACTTGGAGGATGGTTCCATCGCAAGGCGCTACCAACTCATCTCCAGTCGGATCGATGGCTACCCCAATGCCGACTCCGTTCTGTGAAAAAACTGGATCCGGGACCTGCGCCAGTGGCACTAAAACCCCTGGAATCGGAGCCTTCAAAAGCAGACTTTCAAATTTAGAGCCCAAGCGTGGCTCCAATGAATTATGGCTCAGATCTCGACTTACCTCAAACCCCTGCATATCGACCTCGGTAAGAAAAAAATGCGTGTTGTTTTCCCTAAACTGAGTCCTTACAGGCACCGAGTTTCTCTCAGAGGTTGACCGTAACAGAGCGGGGGACTTTGGAAAAATAAAATATGAATAAGAGACCAAAAAAGTGCGAATTACCGGTGAGCGCAACTTTTTTCAGCTCACAGCGTATCCATGTTGGGGAAGCTGTAGCTCCTAAACGCCTATCCATTAACCCAGAAAGTGTCGCAATGCACCCACAGGTCTCTAAGCTCTATCAGAAGGCAACCCGACTTGACCAAGTCATCCGAGTTGGCGTGGATCGGATCTTACCCAGGAACCTCACGATCCGCTACGTTGCAGCGCTCATCGCCGTTGCAGCTCTCAGCATCTCAGGACAGCTCATTATTCAAACTTCCTTAGCTAAGCAAACTGAAGATCAAAGAAGACTTCGACTCCTGGAACGCCAAATCCACGACAGCGAAAACCTTAGAAAAGCTCTTCTATCACTCCAATTCAGCTCCAAAGACTCTCAAATTAAGCTCCAAATGGATCTCATCGAATCGCTTGCGAGTGAGCTAGAAAAAAACGGAGAGTCCCTAAAAATTCAGGGGATCGGAGCAGATCTCAACGGAAATTCCGGGATCGTACGCGTGCAAAATCTCAATCGTGCTCTAGAAAAAATGAACAGTGGATTAGCGCCATTGCTCGAACAAATTCACTCCCTCAACACCGTTAATACGGTCAACCCTACGCTGAACACTAAAATGGATCGCCCCGTCGCAAATCAAGCATTAAACCTCCTGAGTCAAGAGTCGAGCTACTGCGCAGCTCTGACTGAGATCTCCAAGTTTTACGACCAGAGCCTAGAAAACCAAATCCTCTCCTTTAAGCGGATCGAACTCCTTTTACTCTGCATCACCCTTCTCGTTTTGGTTCTTGAGGCACTGTATGTCTTTCGTCCTGGCGTCGAGAATCTTTATGATGCTCTCCGAATTCGATCCGACTTTCTAGGTCGAATGGGGCACGAGATGCGAAACCCCATGAACTCGATTCTTGGAATGACCCATTTGCTATTTGAAACCCCACTCTCAGATCCTCAGCAGAAATATCTATCGATTCTCCAGAAATCAAGCACGGGACTCCTTGAAATTCTCAACAATCTTTTAGATTTTTCGAGTCACGAATCGGGTGCTATTAAAGTTGAAAAAATCGCATTCAATCTCTACACGCTGCTCGAGAGAGCCATCGATATCGCCGTCTACGGAGCACACGCCCATGGAATCGAACTCATCCTCGACTTAGACACTGACGTTCCCTTGCAACTTATAGGAGACCCTCTCCGACTCCAGCAAGTGCTCACCAACTTACTCGGAAACGCTGTCAAATTTACCCAACACGGAGAGGTCATCTTGCGGGTAAAGCTCCAGAAAAAAACGACCGAAGCCTGGGTCCAATTCTCAGTAATTGATACTGGAATGGGAATAGACAAAAATAAAATTGATAAGATTTTTGATGCCTTTGTTCAAGGAGACTCCACTGTTCGTCGTCGTTTCGGGGGCACAGGCCTCGGACTCAGCATCTCTCAGGACTTAGTTTCTCTCCTAGGCGGCACCTTGTCAGTCGAAAGCCAAAAAAATATCGGAAGCCGCTTTTTCTTCACCCTTCCCCTTGCAATCGCCCAAGACCTGACAGTGAGTCACCAGATTCAGTCTCTCGCCCTCCCACCATTCGACGCCTGGATTGCTGAACCTAACGAGGCGGTAGCCAATACCCTGACAGATCTGATTCGCCAATGCGGAGGTAACCCTTCTCGAGTTCAATCGAATGCCCACCTCAATTCGATTTTTCATGAGTTCTCGCCCAACCCACTCAAGAAGGAAATCCTCCTTGTCGACTACGACTTTGCAAAAGACTCTTTAGGTCCTTTACTGTCCAAACTTCGACGAGAATCAATCGCTACGGATTCTTGGATTTTCATTATTAAAACAACGACCTCATCCAGCGAAATTGAAAAACTAGCAGAACATGGCATCCGACACTTAATCTTTAAACCCATTCAACCCCTTCAAATCTTAGCAACTATCGAACAATCACTCACCGGGCATCAGTCTAGGTCCGTCCTCCCAAAACTCGAATCAACGTCAGAGCCTTCGAGGCAAACGGTTGAACTCCTTCACGACTCGCGGCCACTCAAAATATTGGCAGTCGACGACTCCAAGGACAATCAATTCCTCGTTAAGGCCTACCTCAAGTCACTCCCCTACAAACTCACCTTCGCTGATAACGGACGAATTGCAGTTGAAAAGTTTAAGGCTTCTCGATTCGACCTCGTCCTCATGGATCTCCAAATGCCCGAGATGGACGGATACACCGCAACCCAACTCATCCGAGAATGGGAGACCCAGGAAAAAATGCCACCCACGCCCGTTGTGGCCGTATCGGCACATGATCAAGAATCCGTTTCAGACCGATATAAAGCGTCCCATTTTTCGTCCTACCTCGTTAAACCCATCTCTCCCAATCAACTCCGTCGTGCGATAATGAATTTCACTCAGCATCTCGTCGCAACTGATCTCAACAAGACCAATAATCCAGCTGCCGAGCAGGATCAGGCTATGGCTGAGCTAGAGAGCCAAATCGCCGCACTCGCTCCCCAGTACCTCAGCCATCGTCGTCTAGAAATCGGCGAGCTCAAGAGCTACCTAGGGACCTCCCACTTTGATAAGATTCAATCACTCGGACACCGCCTCAAGGGTAATGCCAAAAGCTATGGCTTTGAGGAATTAGGATGGATCGGAAAAAGACTCGAGGAGGCAGCAGAAAAGAAAGATGCGGAAGAAATCCAAACTCTCATCTCTGAAACCGAAACTTATCTTAATCAATTTTCGACTCCGCCCTTGGATTTATCATCACGAATGCCAAATTCGAGTACCTTTCTATAGAGAGTCTTTCGATCGACTCCGAGAACTTGTGCGGCCCTCTCTTTCGTCTGCCCCGTCTGATCTAGAACATATTCAATATATGCCTTCTCTAAATTTTGGAGAGTCGGAAGCGAAGCAAAAAGGCTGACTGGCCAAGAGGGGTCACTAGCGGGCTGAAGTGCATCCGGAATCTCAATATCGCTCTCTTCGATCCAAGGCCCCCTCGAAAGCACCAAGGCCCGCTCGAGAGTATTCTCAAGCTCCCTAACGTTTCCCACCCAAGGCAATTGAATGAGCTTTTCAAGAGCACGAGGCCTCAATGGCCTCGGAGAAAGCCCGTGTGTTTTAAAATATTTAACGAGGAACGAATGAGTAATCTCTGGGATATCCTCCCGCCTTTCCCGCAGGGGAGGGATTGAAATAGTAACTACGGCAAGACGATAATACAAATCCTCCCTAAATTTGCTGGACTGAATCGCCTGAATCAAATTTTTGTGAGTGGCTGCAATGATCCGCACGTTGACAGACCTCAGGACATTCTCCCCCACCGGTCTCACTTTCTTGTCCTGTAAAACTCTCAGAAGCTTAGCCTGTAAAAAAATCGGCATATCACCGATTTCATCGAGAAACAAAGTTCCTCCATCCGCCTCCTCGAAGAGCCCACGCCGGTTCTCATCCGCCCCGGTGAATGCGCCTTTCTTATGACCAAAAAACTCCGACTCCAAAAGATGCTCTGGAAGGGCTGAACAATTCACTGGTACGAAGGGCCCTCGGCACCTCAAGCTCCGAGCATGAATGGTCCGCGCAACTACCTCCTTACCTGTACCGCTCTCACCTAAAAGAAGAACACTGGAGTCCGACTGAGCCACTCTTTCTGCGCGCTCCATAACATTACGAATCTTTGCACTTTTTCCTAGAATCGGCACCGACTCAGGCAATTGCTCAAGCCGCTCGGATGGTCGAGTTCGGGATGGAGGCAGCTCGGGTTCGAACTTCATACCTCTTATATTACAAAATTATTAGACAAGTCGCGAACCCTAAAAACTATCTGCAATAATTTCAATAGGGCCACGAAACCCCATTCTTCGAAGCACACTCTCTACTTCTCCGCTTCGATTCGGACTTTTACCTGTTCCAGGCTTATAGTGTCCGCTATCACTATTAATTAAGATTTTTTTCCCGATAGGGGTATCAAAAATTTTTAACTCTCCCGCCATCCGACAGGAACCCCTCCGGGAGTGGTGATCGATACCTAGGTCAAACGAAGAATGAAAAACGACCCCCGGCTCACGATCAAAAGGCCAAACGTAAAGTTGATCGGAAAAATCTAAAAAATACAGAAATTGTCCCTTCAGCGGCTCTGCTGATGAACCCCTATATAATATTCCGTCATCCCTGATTTCAGCCCTACTCTCTTCGATTTCAGTTGAAGTGAGCGGCCGAAAGCCTAATTCTTCCTCTGGAGTCGCACCCAGTCCACTTAAGCGTAAACGGAGACTCTCCTGATCTCTTCTAAAGCGACATGGAGTGACTTGAAGAGGCGCCTCCAGCATAGAAGGAGTGCTGTATCCTTCTCCCACCTCTTCCATTGCATAAACATAAAAGGGAAGGATCAGCATAGGAGCTACCCATTTTTTATGAGTCAATAGTCGTCTATAAATTTGCATAATATTGATTTTTCCTAACACAACTTATGAAATTCGACCTCTAAATTCATGGGGCATTTAATCATTAATTGAGGCAAAAATACCCACAATTTTTTTAATTTAGACAGAAACATTTCATTAAATAGGCAGAATCACTACCTACACCCAACTGGCCCAATTCTTGAAAATAATTAAATAAATCATGATTAAAATCTAATTAAACCATGATCAGAAAACCCTTAAATAGATGGAGTTATTTATGGAAAAAAGCACGTACCCAACCAAAATGACCAACAGAAAAGTCCGAGCACTTATGTTAGAGGACGACATCGAGCTTAGCACCGTGATGGAGCAAGTTTTAAAAACAGTAGCACCCAATCTCTCTCTCGACTGGGTAACCAGCGCGGAGGAGGCCATGACCCGACTCGACGAAAATCTATCAAACAAGACTCAGAGCCCCTATGAGCTCATTATTGCGGACATCTTTTTAGATGGAGCATCCACCGGAATTGACTTCTGGAGATCTTGCCAGGAGATTCTCCCCGGCACCCCCGTCTTGATTACCTCCGCATTGAGTCTGGAGCGCTTCTTTGCCACGGTAGGGCAGCAATCCATTAGCCCTCCCTATCTCCAGAAACCATTTACCCCGACGGAATGTAAACAGGCTTTTGAGACCCTCCTAAGAACTCAGGATCGATGGAAATGGAATCCAGCCGCCTGGGACGAAGTCCAGTGGGAGAACTAGGGCCATGGGTACGTTCAAAGAAAGCTACCAAGAGCCACCCCAAAGGGCTTTAGTCGTCGAAGACGACCTTTGGATGAAGCCACTCATTTCCCTGGCGCTTCAGTCCTCCATCTACGATGTGGAAATCGACTGGGTCGAATCCGCTGAGGAGGCAATTAGGCGGGCTCGGCATTTTCGGTATCGAGTGATCCTGGCAGATATCTACCTCAAACCCAATGGGAATACCGGAATTGAGTTCTGGTATCAGTGCCGAGAAGAATACCCAGAGACTCCGATCGTGCTGATGTCCTCAATTCCAGTCGACCATTTTAGCAAGAAAATGGGACTTTACGGCCCGCATTACCTGCCAAAGCCCTTCAGTCTGACGCAGTGTAAGAATGTCATACGAAGCCTAGTCTCGGTAGACGGAGCGACTGCTTAGCGATTCTAGGTCTTTTTTGATTAGGATACGGAGGATTCTCCCCTCCGTATCCGCCCAAAAAAATTATCCAAGCAACGAGCAAAGTCATCAGGTCGATCCCAAGGTGCCCGGTGAGTAGCTCCGGGCAATACCTCTAAGTCTACCAGGGGATTCAATTGAGCCACATCGCGAGCGAGCCCCAAAAATTTCTGATCTTGCTCGCCTACTACCCAGAGGATCGGAATATTTAAACTTCGAATCTCTGGCCGCAAATCACGCTGCACACCGAGTGAGCAAGTACGAAGGGCTTCAGCCAATGACCGACGAGAGAACTCTGCTTCAATCCTTTGACGGGGTTCACTCCCTTCAAAAACGGCCTGCGAGTTCCAGCGAGTCATCAACTCGCCCCAGCTCTCCGTCTCAAAACTCTGCGCCCAGTCCTCGTCTTTCATTTTTCTCGTTGCCTTCTCTGATAAATCGGACAGTCCAGGATGAGCAGAGATAATCACTGCACCCGACCAACTCTTTGGATCGCTGACGAGCGCATGCAGTGCGATTCGTCCACCAAGGGAGTAACCGACCAGCACTCGGGGCCGTTTTTCGACCTGGGCTGCTTGATTAACGACTTCAGGAAAAGACACTAGATCCAAGCTCGGTCGGCTCTGAGGGGCCGATGAAAAGAGATCAAGTGCAACTTTTTTGAGATGCGCAGGAATCACAGCATCCCAATCAAGAGATCGACCCAAGAACCCATGAAGACAATAAAGGGTGCCATCAAAATGAGGTTGGCTCATAAAAATTAGTCCTCCAGATAGAGGATTTTATATTCTTTCATAAATTTACTCACCCACTGAGAATCATTTCTAGAGGCTAACATTTTGATCGCACTCCACGTGGGAAGATAAAAGGCACGCTTCGGTCGAAGCCAATTCTCTTCTCGCAGGTGACTCGTGGCTCCGTTCATTGCTCGATTCTGAAAAAAACCCTTCAACACCGGCACAACAGTCTGAGCAAAACTGTCATTCAGGATGAGGACGCCCCCGGAGTTCAAAAAATCAATCGCCATTTGCGGTTGATCAACAAAGTGGGCAACTTTACCTACGGTCACCCCCAAATGCGAGCGCTCATGCCAGATATCATGACCAGGATCGTACATTCCGATAGAGCTTCTCGAGTGCTGATTCATGAACAACCTCAAGAACTCCACATCTCTCTCGCCGAGAGACGCAGCGCCCCAGCGCAAAGCTACGATGAGAGCAAACGAGCCCCACGCCATTTTTACCCAAAGCGAGTCAAATGACTTAAGCGTCAAAAAACGAGCTCCTAAAAACAAGAAGTACAGCGACGTTAGGCAAACCAATCCGCCCGTGAAAAGAGAAAGCATTTTAGACTGAGTAAAGGCGAGTCCAACGAGCAAAAAGATAATTCCAAAGGTCACTCCGGTGAATCCCGCTACCCATCGCACTCCACGCAACCTCGGCAAATCCCACTCCATCATCAACGCTAGATAGGGCAGTCCTATGTACAGATAGGCCTCCAACCGGTAAGGAAAGGACAGAAAAAAAATCAAAGGGGGCAAAAGATGGGCAAGCAACCAAGCATTTCTTGGCTGCCGAAGGCGTTCCAGCTTTTCACTCACCGAGCGCCTGAATCCAAGTCGCGGCGAGAAATGAATGGCAACAAATACCCAAAGAAATATGGACAACGGCGCGCACCATAGGGAGAAATCCCAAAGTATCTGGAAAACACTAATCCCATTCCCACTCAGCTTATTTAAACTTTCCAGTTGCACGTAACGCGCAACAAATGCATCGCGATCCGTGTACCAAACCAAGAAATACCAAGAGAGTCCAATCAGCCCACCTAAACCATGTAATAGGTAAAAACGATAAGAGCGAAAAATTTCTCTATTCTTAGTAAAATAGAGAAAAAGCCACAGGCTTGCGACGGAAAAAATCGAATAAATAGGACTCTTAATCCAAGCAGAGATTCCACTTAAAGCAAAGAAAAGGGAAAGCCAGAGCCAATTTGGATCGGCGCAGCGCCGCGGACTTCCGTCATTTTGATAAAAACTAGTAAGAACTAGCCAAGCTCCAAAAACGGAAAACAACGTAACCCAGACTTCCATCTGAGTCACCGTCCCGTAGCACATGGAGGCAACATTTCCTGCGAACCAAAGTCCAGCACAAACCCAAGAGTCAACCTGACTTTGCTTGCGGAAGAACCGTGAAACTCGGCCAATTAACCACGCCGTCAGCGAGAGTGCCAAAACTGATGGAAAATACGCACCAAAGTTCCCGTAGCCGAAAGTTTTCCAACCCAGTAGGGTCATCCAATACTGAAAAGGCGGCTTAAAATAACTGGATGCACCATAGAGCTTAGGATGGATCCACTCACCCATTTCGCGCATTTCCATGGCGGTCGAGAGATAAACTTTAAAATCCCCGGTCAGGGGCGGACTGTGAAAGCCACAGACCACACCAAAACCAAGTAAAATTGCCAGGACCTGGATCCACTCATCCGGCAGTTTCCATCCATTTATTGACTCAACTAAAATTGGGCGAGTTGGCGTGGTTTCTCGTGGAAGGTGAGAGCTATTTTTAGGAGTGCGCATGAGGAGACGCTAACAAAGATCTTTCTCCTAAGAAAGACACAAAATGGCTCAGAGATTTTAATGACTTTTAGAAAAATTGAGCATAACTACCAAAATTGAACCCAGGCGAGTAGCTCATAGGATAAGTTAGAACCCAGGGCGTCGGGTAATAGAATTGAAAAATCGGATAACTCCAGAAAAAATAAACGGGGCTAGGATAAATGAAATTAAACCCAAATCGTGGGTTGAACGGATAAAAAGGTCTTGCTCGCACTGGAGAGGCGAACTCCCAAGGCGATGAAGAAGATTTACGGGACGTTTCTGAAAAAGATCGCTTGGTTTTTGGCTTCGATAAGAAGCGATTAATATCTTGGAATTGAGATTCACTTTTGGCAATCAAGTCCGAATCAAATGACTTACGCACGGAGCAGACTCCAGAGGTAGTCCTGGGGCTACTTCGTACTGCGGGCTCTACTGAGGGTACTGCGGGCTCTACTGAGGGTACTGCGGGTTCCGAGGTTCTTACGGGGACGGAGTCAATTTCTACGACCCCAGGCTGAGGGCTCGCGCCCATAGGCAGAAGCGGCGGCAAGACCAATGGACTCGACTGCGGATGCTGCGATCCGTCTTCGGGATATAAACGATGGGATGGCTTAGATGATGCCCGTGCAGGGGGAGCGCTAGGAGATTTCGGCGCCGGAGGAACACTCGGCTGCGTTTGAGCATCTTGGCTCTTACGCTCTAACTTAACTCGACTCGAAGCTGAGGGAGACGTGAGTGAATGATTTTCAGACTGATCACGG
>CANFJX010000014.1 GCA_947447665.1 Bacteriovoracaceae bacterium
ATCCAAATCTTTAACGCCCAAAAATAAGACGCAGAACCTCACTCACTCCCTCAACCACTTCCTTTCACCTGATCAAACGACGCAAAACCCGAACTCTTCAACACCCAAAAATAAGACGCAGAACCTCACTCACTCCCTCAACCACTTCCTTTCACCTGATCAAACGACGCAAAACCCCACTCGCCCCCCTCCCAATCACTTCCTTTTGCCTGGTCGAACGGCGCAAATTGCAAGCCCAAGCCACCCCTTGTAGTCGCTAGACAGAAGCCCTCCGGTTTGTCACAATAAGACAAGAACCATGAGAAAATTCGTACTCAGAACCCGTAACACTCCCCGCCAGTCCTCTGAGGGTGGGCAGGTTTCTGTCATGATTGCGGTCATGATGAGTACATTCATCCTGTTTTTTGCCTTTGTAATTAACACGGGAATGCTGGTGAATGCACAAATCAACCTGCAGAACGCTGCAGACATGGCTGCTTACGCTGGGGCAAGCGTACAAGCTAGGCAACTGACTCAGATTTCCTACCTCAACTACGAAATGCGTAGGCAGTGGAAAAAGTTTTTATTTAGAGTCTATGTTTTAGGAAATATGTCCAAAGACTCTTTTCCTCGGACCTCACCCGGACCAGGCGCCGTCAAAACCCCAATGCAATACACTCAGACCGCTCCCGGTGGCGGCGTCACGATCAACTACCAAGTTCCGACCACTTGCATGATCTTCAACTCCGGCGACAACTATTGTCGATTGCAAACACTTCCAAAAATCGGAATTCCCCCCTCCGCCCCTCTCGATGGCATCAACGAAACACTCAGGGGACAATTGCAACAAATCGAAGCGATCCGAGAGAGCAACTGCGTAGGGATTGGAGCTACCAATAAAATTCTCAACTACTACTGGCTTTACAATGCAGATCCCACCATGGCAAATGCGATGCGAGCCTTTGGGAACGTCCCAGGACTCGACGCCAACATTACTCGAATCTTAATTGGATTAGTCCAAGGAATTGGAATCGTACCAAGGGAACTCATCTTACGATTTCGAATCAAAACACTCACAGGTTATGTCAATGAGGCGCCCCAGTCCGGTCTCAATTACGGCCAAGTCCAAAGCCTGCTAGCCAGTATGGACCCCCCAGCGTACGAACGAAGCATTCAGGCGTTTCTCTCAGCATTTTACACGTTAGGGAACCACTCCTTCCCGAGCAGTACGATTCAAATGGATGAACTTCAAAACTCGACTCAGCTCGTCCTCAACGACATTCGTCCGGCCAACGGATTTGACACCTGGGCCATTGATATGCAATTGGGCGCCGATTCCTCCGGCATCGCTGATATCAATAACCCGGCTGACTGCCATGCTGTCCTAGTACCTCTATCCATCAAAAGGCCCCTGACTCTCGGAGTCTCAAAAGCCCCATCTACTCTCACCTACTATGCAGTTCGGCTCAAGGCGAAGGCCAAGGTGCTCTTTTCCCCCTTCGGCGACATGCAGCTCAAGGCCTACTCAGCAGCTCGCCCCTTTGGGAGCCGTATCGGCCCTCAAGATACACCCTTTGGTCACATCGGCAAGCCGCCGAACGACACTGGTCTCGTCTCTGTTGGATTTATCCCTAATCTTCCGGTTCGATCGATCGACTCTTCAGCACAGGGAAATGGCTGGGATACACAAGAAATTTTGGGCGCCATGTACAACTCCCTCACAAGTGTTTCGACCATACCGGGAACACTTTCGAGCGCAATTACGGCAGATATGATTCAAAAAGCTTATTCTCAGGCCATGGCTCCGAACCCTTGGGAAGCCAGCCAATACAACATCATTAACGACCTAGGAACGGACTCGTTCATTCAAAATTTTGGAACCAATGAAATCGCATCATTCTGGGCCCCCATTTTTCCTCCAGGCCAACAAGCCACTTCGTCTCAAGAGATTCAATCTGCGGTAAAAAACCTATTTGTTGACCCTTCTCAAAGTGGCTTAGGCGTTAATGTGTTTCAGCCCCTGCAAGACGCAGTTACCCAAACTTTACAGACCTACATTTCAACAACTCTATCTCAACCCCAAGCCGGCGAAAACCTCGAGAGTCAATGGATCGCCACCATTGGCAACCCATTTAAAACCCTACCCACAGGGAGCTCTCCGTCGAAATTCTTGGGCGGCGACCCTTCACTCTTTATTCAAGGAAACAGCCCTTCTGAGTACAAAACATCGTGGAATCAACCCAATCGCTCCGACTTACGAAGAGAAGGGAGAGTCGGATACAGCGTAAAATTCGTCTCATTCGACTCAATTACGAAGCAAAAGACCCGTTCAGATGGACGGACTGCATTCTCAAATGACATCTCGAGCGATGGAGAAGCATCCATCGATATCCCTTTCATTAAGCATTGAATTCTGTTGCAATGCGAATAAACCTATGGGTATTTTCGATGAAGTAGAAATTTTTATTTAGACTGATTGGAGAAAGTAAATATGGCAAAAAAGATTGCAAAAAAAACAACAGCATCCCGAAGTAAAAAAGCAGCACCTAAAAAGATGGCTGCTAAGAAAGTAGCACGCAAGCCTGCAGCTAAGAGCAAAAAGAAGGCCCCTGCAAAGGCAGCGAAAAAGCCAGCAGCGAAAAAAGCCGCTGCTAAAGCTAAGCCTGCAAAAAAGTCCGCTCGTAAAGCAGCAGCTCCTCGCAAGGCAGCAACCCCTCGTAAAGCTGCAGCTCCTCGTAAGGCAGCTCGACGCGCAGCCCCTCGTAAAGCTGCAGCCAAGGCAACCTCAGCAATGAAGCCAGCCGCGAGAAGACGACCAACTGCAGTCGCTCCAACCCAGCCCACCACGTCTTCAAGCTCTACCGTAGGTTCGACCTTGACCGGTTTTGCTAGCGGTTTAGCTGGGGGCGCAATGGGCTCCGCATTTACTTCAGGATTCGGTCATCAAAGCCACACGATGCATGACGAATCTGAAGAGTAAGCAGACACTTTTTAGATAAACACCTGAGTTCTGAGGTGTTGAGAAGGAATAAATCTCTTCTCAACACCTCGCTTCACCTCGAGTCAATATGGAAATCAGAGACTCAGTTCACGGAATCATAGCCGTCGACCCCGAAGAGACCCCCATCGTCGAGTCTCGGTATTTCCAAAGACTCCGACAAATCAAACAACTTGGATTTGCTGAAAACTCATTTCCGGGAGCGCTTCATAATCGATTCACCCATAGCCTGGGCGCGATGCACACGGCCACCCAGGTTTTTGACCGCATTTTTCGCCCCTCATCGAGAACACAAATCCCCTTAATCCCCTCGAGTACCCTAGAAAGATGGCGCTCCGTCCTCAGACTAGCAGCCCTCCTCCATGATGTGGGCCATGGGCCACTTTCGCACACGACTGAATTCGCGATGCCAGAAGTTCGCCTCCTGAACCTTCCCCCGTCCGTGCCAATCCTGAACCCCACTCGAAAAGCAACGCACGAAGACTACACTCTAAAAATGATTCTCGACTCGACCCTGAGTCCAATCATGGAAAAATCGGGTCTTGCCCGCGACTTCAAACCCCTTCACGTCGCTGCCCTCATTGAGCCAGCCATCCCAGTTCAAGACGATTTCTTTATTGAATCCATTTGGAATCCTGAACACAACCGCCCTGAGACCGTTGATTTTAGGCCAATCCTTCGCCAAATCATATCAAGCGAGCTAGATGCCGACCGAATGGACTACCTCAGACGCGACAGCCTCTATGCAGGTGTCAGCTACGGACAGTTTGATTTCAACTGGCTCCTTGCTCATCTCACCTTTCATGTCAATCAAGGCAAGAGCTATCTCTGCCTTGAACACCGAGCGCTCTACGCGTTTGAGGATTTTCTTCTCTCTCGATTCAACATGTTTCTTATGGTGTATTTTCATCACAAGTGCGTGATCTTTGATGAAATGCTGGCTCAATACCTAGGAAGCACGGACTGTGACTACTCGCTGCCAGCGGACATCGAGGAGTACAGTAAAAGTGATGACTCCCAGCTCTCCAGTCACCTCTCACGAAGCAAAAACCCCTGGGCTCGAAGAATCGCGGAAAAACATCCCTACCGGATGCTCATCGAGCTCCATAGCGGCATTCCCGCTTCGTCTCGAAGCGGGTCGAGAGATAAAAAACTCCTGAGCCAAATCACCGAAGACCTTCGTTTGAAAAAAATTCACTCACTGCAAGTCACATCAACCAGTGAACTCTCGAAGTACTTTCTCCGCCCCGGAGACCCCATCTTTGTGCGCTACGACAACCACTATCACCCCGCCAGCTACATTCCAGTCGAAGAGTGCACCGATCTATTTCAGAAATACGCCGAGAAGCGAACCATTTCTAGAATATACGTGGCGCCCGAGGACTACCTGAGTGCCCAGCTATCGACAAACTAAAAAAAAGCCCGGGCGCTCGGGCCCGGGCGAAAACCAAGGACTAAGTGCCTGAGGAATAATCGTCGGAGTACTTAGCTTGTTCAGACGTCAGCTGGTCTAGTCTCATTCCCATTGCGCTGAGCTTCACCAAAGCAATTTCCTGATCTTGAGCCGGATCGATATCATAGACAATCGGTTTCATCGAGCCACCTTCTTTAGCTAGACGAACCATCCCCAGAAACTGATTCGCAAACGACATATCCATCACTTCGGAAGGATGACCCTCGGCAGCCGCCAAGTTCACCAACCGACCTTGAGCGAGGACAAATATTTTCTTCCCATTTTTAAAAGAGTATTCTTCGTTATTTGCCCGAATTTCACGCGAGCTCTCAGCTAACTCCTTCAACTGGCCCAAATTAATTTCGCAATCATAATGACCCGTATTGCAAACAATCGCGCCGTCCTTCATCGATCGAAAGTGGCGATCGACCAGCACGTCTTTCATCCCGGTAGCCGTAATGAAGATGTCGCCCACTTTGGCCGCTTCGTCCATCGTCATCACCTCATAACCCTCCAAAACAGCTTTCAACGCTGCGGTTGGCTTGATTTCGGTTACCACTACGCGCGCTCCCATCCCTCGGGCCCGCATCGCACAGCCGCGACCACAGTGGCCAAAACCTGCAACCACAAAAACCTTACCGCCCAACAGAACATTCGTAGATCGAATAATTCCGTCAATCGAGCTTTGTCCGGTGCCATACACATTGTCGAAATCCCATTTAGTCTCAGCATCGTTAATTGCAATTACTGGGTATTTCAGGGCACCGTCTTTTGCCATGGCACGCAATCGGTGAACTCCCGTTGTGGTCTCCTCAGTCCCGCCCAAAACATACTTTGCTAACTCAGGAAACTTAGAGTGTACGGTAAAAATCAAGTCAGCGCCGTCATCTAAAGTTAAAGTCGGCTTGAAATCGAGGGTGCGCTCAATGGCCCAATAGAATTCCTCTTTATTCATCCCATGCCATGCATACATGGACACTTCCTCGGCCAATGCAGCTGCAATATCGTCTTGAGTGGAAAGCGGATTACAACCTGACCAAGCAATCTCGGCCCCTGCCGCTTTCAGTGTTCGGACCAACACGCCCGTTTCCTTGGTCACATGGAGGCAACCAGCTATTCGCATCCCCTTTAAGGGAAGGGTTTTCTTTGCCTCCTCTCGCAACTTCATGAGGACCGGCATGCGACTTTCTGCCCATTCTATTTTTAATTTACCTTGCTCGGCTAAAGCTGGATTTTTTACCTTGGATTTTTGAACCGATGCGAGAGAAGTCATGAATTGAGGCTCCTAAAGAGTTAATGTTCATCTTTAGTTCTAACTCAAAAAATTCTCTTTAGCAAAACGATGATTTTCAGAATACGGGCTAAGTGACTCGATAAGAACAGTGAGCATAAACCACATGTCGGTGCCGTACCTCACGAAAGTCTAATTCTTGAATGACGGCGCTTTGCTGAAGTTCGATTTTCTCATCGTGAAATTCAAAAATCTCATCACAATCGAGACAAACGATATGATCATGGTGGCCATGTTCAAAAAGCTCGTAAACCACCCGCCCATTGGCGTCGGTCAGCGACTCCTTCAGGATCGATGCATCGCAGAGCACCTTAATGCTCCGGTACACGGTCGAAGCGCCAATCCCATGATGCATTTTCTTTACCTGTTCGACCAAAGCCTGGGCATCCAAATGCCCGCCCGTCATGAGAATGAGTTCAGCTATTTTCCATCTTTGATGGGTGTACTTAAGGCCTTGAGAAATTAAATAGCCCCTCAGCTGATTCTTCCAAACTTCTAAAAGCTCGGGCGAGGGTTGATTTGCTTCGCAGACCTTCGGGCGACCGCAGGGAAGAACCCTGGGTTGAGTCGAGCTCGTTAACATGGAAAAACCCATAACATAAGGAGCCAATGATCCAAACGATTATTTCTCAACCGACATTAAACCGCTCGTGGCAGTCGGAGCTCTTTTCTTCCTAAAGCCAGAAGAACCATATAATTCTTCGAGTTAGGAGCCAATAGCAAGTTGTACTTAAGTAACTTCTGATCTTTTCCCCAAGCATGGTTCGCAAACGAGTACTTTTGAATTTTATGGAGCTGCACTACCTTCTTCTCCACATCATTGGACACTCGGACGCTCATGACTTGATCTCTCATCTTAGACTTTGAATTTTCACTGGATTTCACGCACGTACCTCACTTCACAGATTCTCTGTAAGCAAGGACAGTGCCAGCGACCTGCCTAGAAAAGACCAAAAGAATCAAAGGGATCTTCGGAGGCTGCTCATAAGAACCGTCTAAACATTAGACAACTGACTGTCCAATCGCGAGGCACATTAAAAAAACTCAAGCCGTCCGTCTGCTACACCGATGAATTCAACAAGTCACCTCAGATCAACGATCCACCACAAAACTAAGTCAATTTCCAAACAGGAGAAGAAAGCATATGTTGAATCGATCCAGTTTCAAGGTCCGACCGCCACAAAACTTAAGTAGTTCTTTCGCTTGGTCTGCGGCATTTTTATCTACCCTCACCGTTCTGGGGTGTAACGCCAAGCCCTCGGCTCCGGTCAGCCCTATCCACGTCGAGAATGTATCCGTGAACACATCTACCGGGAGCAATAACGATGAGATGTTAGACTTTTCGATCACCTTATCTACCGGCACATTCACCGTGGCAGCCACGACCCTTCCCATCCTCAATCCCAACAATCCATCGATCGAGTATGGAAGTCTCAGCCTCCGACCAGTTCTCTGTAGCACCCCCTCCTCCTGCCCCTATGGCAACGGGGCCCAAGTCGGCGTCAATCTCGACATCACGAGCATCACAAGCGCAAAAGGCATTGCTCCACTCCTTCCTAATGGCTCAGCTCTCCCTGTCGGCGGTCTCCAAAACTCGACCGTGATTGCTCTACCGATCGCGAACACCGGCGCAGAAGTCTATTTTGCTTCAGGTAAAGGCGTAGCAATGCTGGGAACCGCTATCCCTTTCGCTCAAATGAATGTTGTGGGTCAAACCATTCCCGGAGCCAATCTCTTTATTCCAGTGACTGTCTCCACCTCGAAGGGATCGTTTACTCTTCTTCCAGGGATTTTTACCGGCTCAACTCCGAACACCACGGGGATCGGATTTTTCGCAGATCTCTCTGGGATCATCCCTCAAAGCACTCTCCTCGCATCGCTCACCGAGACGCCAGCCCAGCTGACCTCCACTGCCATGAAGAGCAATCTCGTTTTCCCAGTCACCTCTCCTTCGAAGAAGAAACTCAATCGACTCTATGAAGAACTGCTCCAGCTGAACGCAAAAGGTGGTTACTTGAATTTGCAGTAAAGCATAACTCTGCTCGAGGGGAGGGGTACCTGAACTCCTCCCCTGTTTTAAAATCTTTTTTTGATCATCCCGCGGCTGCGCAACGAGCCGACATACCTTCTCTGATGTGGATATCTCGAGACTCAATATTACCGTGATAGCCACTGAAGTAGTAACCCTCCTTTTTGTTGGCTAAGCTAGAAGAAGACGACCAAAACTTTTTTTGAAGCTGTGGTAAAATCTGTGAAATGTATCGATCTTCGCGAAATCCAAAATCACTTACAATCTCATCCCACTCTGCTTTATTCATCAGGTAGATCCCTGAAATAGGATAGGTTCGATAGATTTCCTGCAGTCGCTCCTTTAAATCTGGTGGATTTTCTCTTCGAACCTTAACGAGAGCATCCTCGCGCAATTGAAGCTCAACTCGCACCAAGAACTGCATTTCTGAAGGATTGAGAGCGATGCAAGCCTCTCGCGCTTGGTCAAAATTCAGTCCTAACTCATACTGCTCACCGGGTTGATTCAGGATCGGCTCACCGATGATCACTGGGTGTCCGTACATTTGACGCATCCAGCTTCTGCCCATTTTTTTAGCGGCTTCCGCTCCGTACTTTTCAGCGAGCCTCTCTGGGGAGACCCGAGTGTACACCGCGCCGGGTTTCCCGAGGGGGTAAACAGTATCACCCTCGTACGGATTGTCTGCGTCGGCAAGAGCCGCGTAGATATTTCGTTTGGTGTAAAGATCGGCCTCTTCGGGTAACTTAGCTCGGATTCGATTAGCCAGAAGCTTGAGAGCCTTGGCCTGTTTGGGCGGGCTTGAAACTATTTTTCTAAATCCATTCAACCTTTGATCGTTATTATAAAGCGGCAAGCCGTAGATCAGCTTTTCGAGCAAATGAGGGTCGATTGAGTGAGACCTGGTCACCGTATCGATCACACTAGAGCTAGCGAACCAGGGAAGCAGACCGGGAACTGCATGCAATGAGCTCTTAGCTAATTCCTCACCCACTTTATTTTTCCAAGAATTTTCGCCACTGGTCAGGTCTCGGACCGAAAAATGACTTCCCTCAAAATTCCACGAAAATGCAGGCTCCTCGTTGATCCTAAAACGGAGATGGACTCCCGTGTTTTTCGCATTGAGCCTAGCTATGGAATCGGCCTGGTCTTGAGCCCCCTCGACGGACCAGCTCAACTTTTTACCCTCTCGAGAAAGAGCTTGGCACAACCAGTCCAATTTTTGTGAACGACTCCCTGCATCTTTGAGCCGAATACCACCGCTCCAGGGCAACTCGGGCGCTGGGACTGGAGCGCACGCTCTCTTCGATGAAGCCCCCGATCGACTCCAAGGTAAACAACGAAACCAACCTTTTTTCTGGGGTGGAACCGCCTGAACGACAGTCGCCTGGGCATCCGGCATCCCACTCGGTTCAATCATTTGATCCACCAAAGCCATCATATTATCCACCCCAGCGTTGATCTCGCATTGAGGAGCGATGTTCGGCTTAAGGTAATTAACTCCTCCTTGCTTTGAGGCCACCGTCTCACTCCAAGCATCTCGGACAGCTTGTTTACTTGCCGAAGAGGGATCCGAGTGAGTTTTGTAAAAGGATTGAAGGCTGGGTGCAATTTTCAGTTCAGGGTGAGCCTGGGTGAGTCGAGTCAGTGCCCCGACGTCAAACTTGCCCGTCACAGAATCATAAAGCACAATATTGAAAAAATTCCGCAGTGAAGTCTCCCCGCAATCGGGATAAGTGCCACCCTCCAAGCTTTCATGCTTGGCTGAGCCGTAGGATATTACTGGGGGAATCATTTTAGCGGCAAACCTTTCCTCCATCACAGCAAACGCCAGCATCTCTGGATGTTGAGCGAACCCAGCGACTGCTCTTTTTGGCTTGGATTCGAGCGATTCAGGTTTGTAATCAGAGCGTTTCCATCGGTCTAACAAAAAGGCGGATTGTTTTTCTGAGTTGATCAAAAAATTAGGATCTTTAATGAGTTTAGGCATCCCTTTGAAGAGTTCAATCAAGTCACTTTTCGTGTTAGCCTTTTTTTGAATGAAGAATGCAAGAAGTACCTGTTCGGGGAAATGTTTGGGGTAAGCTGGATTTGCGCCAACGCGAGATTCCTTCAGAGACCCAATGAGCATCTCTGCAATACTGCGAAAATCACCCTCTTTGCCAATGCCCTTCGATTGAACGGTTGGACGTGTCCCCGCAAGACTAGGTACAGCCAAGATCTGCTCGATCTCGCTCAATTTTCCTTGCAGCTCACCCACTCGCGTTTTCAGAGCTTCTTTTTCATCAAGCGTGCAACTCGCTCGACGAGACTTTTTCTCTTTTGTATTTCTTTCAGTCGTCAACTGACCTGCTATTTCAGAAAGACGCTTCAGCCAATGCTCATACGAGGCCGGATTCATCTCGCGATACATCATGTGCATCAAATCCCGCTCCAAATCCCTCATTGCACTGGCATCTGTCCATGCAGCACCTGGAATGTCGGAAATCCTTTGCAGCAAACGACCAATCAACTCAGAACTCAGATGCGAGATCGGATCAGACTTCACCTGATTAGCTACAAAGTTCACTCCATCTTGAGATGGAAACAGTCGCTGCAACCACTCGGAAGTGTAATCCTGCGGGCAATCATTATTCTTGACCAATTGGTCTCTGATCTGACTAGCCCCCTCCATACAACCATGTTCCGCATTTTTAAGCCCGTAATTCCCCAGGAATCTCCGGTTCTCCAACTCCGTTTTTAACGCGGCGTACCCATACACCGGCGACGCGCCCGGGTGATCCACCAGCGCGTCGATCCCTTTGAGGTCGAGATGACTCAGCTCCGCCCACGCTGATAAGGGAGAAAAAGCTACCAAAAGAAGTGGGAGAAAGACCTGAGATTGCTTGAGTTGAGTTGGCTCAGAGTATCGATGTACCATCCTGTAAGTTTAACTTACCAAAATTGGAATGCCAAATGATCCGCAAAACATATCCGTGCGCCGAAGTGTGACCGACGGTAACACCTTAAAAGAACTCTAACGCCAACGGATTCAGATTTTGAATTTCCCTAAAAGCGGCAGCTCTCGCTCCCACCTGGCAATCACTGCCTGACTAAACGCTCAAGCGGCATGCCCGCATTAATTCCGCTCGTACGGTAAGGACTAATATCAAGTCCTCCTCTACGAGTATACCGAGCTAGGACGGTCAGAGTCTTGGGGTGACACTCCCTCTGAAGATCCATAAAAATCCGCTCAACGCATTGTTCATGAAACTCATTATGATCTCGGAGAGAGACGACGTACTTTAAAAGTCCCTCGCGATCGATTCGTTGCCCTGTGTAGGAAATTTCGAGACTCCCCCAGTCGGGTTGTCCGGTGACCAAACAATTGGACTTGAGCAAATGAGTGTGCAAAGTCTCAGTAACCTGATTCCCCTGGGCCATCAGGTAAGAAGGTTCGGGTTGATATTGAGTGCACTCTATATCCAGCTCATCGAGACTATCACCCTGGAGGTCAATGATCTTGGCCGAAGTTTGATGAAGATCAAAGAGCCCTACCTCGACTGGAGCACCTGCTGCCTGAGATAAATCAGAGCGCATCAGAGAAGCGACCTGCTCCTGTGAGTCCATCTTGGATTGATTGAAAGAATTCAAATAGAGTTTAAATGATTTAGACTCGATCAGAAACGGCGAGTCACACGGAAATCTGAACTCCCCCAAGGCAACCTGGGGCTTACCCCTCGGATTCAGCCACGAGATCTCGAATCCCCGCCAAAAATCAAATCCAGAAAATGGCAACCCTCCGACAATCCCAATCTCGTCGCGCTTGGGCTGCCGAGGCAGAGGAAAAAGCAGGTTCGGCGCATAGGTGTTCACGTAGGAAGATTTCTTCCCCAGTGGTGCTGCGGACAATAGAGATTGTGTTTTATTATTTGACATCAAATTTCCCCTTACTTTTAACTTTAATTTGGCTTTTTTGGAACGACAAAATAGAATCCCTCTATGACTACCCTCTGGAAAAATCCTGTCGACCTTCAATTTTTAAACCAAAAAAATGATCAGACGATTCACGGCGCCCTTGGGATCGTTATCACTCAAATTGGTCCTGACTACCTCGAAGGCACCATGCCTGTAGATCAGCGCACCCACCAACCTGCAGGACTGCTTCACGGCGGAGCATCAGCGGTCCTGGCCGAGTCCTTGGGGAGCATCGCGTCCCTCCTGGTCGTCGGAATCGGAGAAAAAACCTGCGTCGGAACCGAGCTCAACCTAAGCCACCTCAGGGGAATTCGCTCGGGAGAAGTCACTGGCAGAGTCACTCCCATCCGAGTGGGTCAATCCATCCATGTCTGGGAGATCAAAATCTGGGACTCTGCCGACGTAGATCATAAACTCATTTGCATTGCTCGACTCAGTGTCATGACCCGAGGCCGCCGACCTTCTCCAGACTCCTCGAAATAATCAACTTCCGTAGATCGGTCCTCGGAATCTGATCGATCCGGTGCCATTGTCTGATTTTTTCGAACGGGAGCACCTGAGCATCATAAGCCGCGCGGACTGCCATGGCCTGAGCATCTGAAAGTCTCTCGTCACTCAGGAGGTGAATCACATGCCCTAAGCGCTCGTCCGGAAATGGAAGTAAAGCGAGATCAGCAATTATGGAGAGTTGAACACGAATTCCATCAAGAATCTGTTGAAGTCTGCCCATCTCCACTTTCTCGCCGCCGATTTTAATCAAATCAACAGTCCGTCCCAGAAGCTGGAGAGATCGCCCGGTCACGACCCCTCGATCCGTGGTCTTCAGCCAACCCTCGACTTTGGGGTCGAACACACTGTATTTGCCGCCTGAATCGCATTCAATATAGGCCGTCAGCAAGCTTTCGCCCTTGATCCAGAGACTCTCAGCAGAACGAACTTCCCAATGGGGGAGGATCTCGAAATCAGGAAGGCAAATCGAAGACTCGAGATACGGAGTAAGTGGAGTCAAAGCGACGGTAGAGCAAGCCTCGGCCATGGCGTAAGTCATCCGAATCGGCCAACCGAGCTCCCTCGCTCTTTGATACAAAGCAGGAGAGAGGGCTCCACCGCCGACGAGAGCAGTCCGGACCGAAGCGGGACAACGCACCTGATTTTGACAAAGATCAAAAACCTGCGTAGGAACCAAAGAGAGCAACGTCACTTGATGGCGCTCCATGGCCTGGATCGCCTCCGAAACATCCCAACGAGAGAGGGTCACCCATTTCGCTCCGCTCAAGTAACACCGAGCTCGGACTGCCAACCCACCGACGTGAAAATCAGGAAGCAGATGGAGCCATACGTCATTAACACCCTGAAAATCCTGACAAAAGTCCTGCGACAAAGAGGTCTGAGAATCAAACGCCATGGCCTGATTCACTGCCCGCGCCGACTTGAGGAACGCATCTTTAGACAGTACCACCCATTTAAACCTCGACGAGTGCGCCGCCGTCGTTCCTGAGGTAAGCAGAAACAGAGATCCCGAGAAAGGGCCGGCGTTTTTTATCGCTTTGAGTTGATTCTGGCCTTCTACCTCAAGCAGACGAGGATTCAGAAAATAATAGTTCTGATCCGAGCCCCAATCTAAATCGCCGTCGACTTGGAGAATCTCTAGCCCGTTTGCTAAATCCATTATAACGCCCCGAGCACCAAGCCCAAACTCAGCAGCAGACCAAATCCCAAATGTAGCGCGGCCGCCTGAGCGAGGAATTGATTAAACACTGGTCCAGGCGAAGTTCTGAACACTTTCCTCACCAGTGCGATAGTGCGCGGAAGCAAGATCAAAGGAAAAGCTCCAGCCCATTTCAAATCACGCTGAAACCAGTAGACTGATCCGAGAAAAGGCCCGAGACCCAAAACTGCGATCTCTATTCGAGCAAAGGCGACTCCAAATCGCACGGGCAGGGTTTTCTTTGCCGCCTTAATATCGGTGACCCGGTCTCGCAGATTATTCACAGCAATCAAAACTGTTGCGAGTAATCCCACTTGAGTACCTGCCACCCACGCAGCTACCTCGAAGTGCCCAGTATTTAAATAGTACATCCCACCGAGAGCGACCCAGCCAAAGAAGATGAGAACGAAAAGATCACCCAACCCTAGATAAGCAAGCGGAAAGGGCCCAGCCGTGTAGGCGTATCCAGCAAGAACCGAAAAAATCCCAATCACAACGAGCGGCCATCCACCCGAAATCACCAGCGGAATCCCTAAAAGAATCGCCAACGAGAAAAAAAACAGGCCGCCACCCAAGACTCGCCGAGGAGATAAAAGTCCACTCTGGGTAACTCGCTTCGGACCGATTCTCTCCGCAGTATCAGCACCCTTTTTGAAGTCAGATGCGTCGTTCACTAAATTGGTCCCAATTTGAATGCAGAGTGCGCTCAGTAGTGCCAAAACTGACAGACCGGGCTTCAACTCCTGACCCAGACCGTAAGGTAGAGCCGAGCCCACAATCACGGGAACCAAAGCAGCCGTCAGAGTTTTAGGCCTAAATGCAAGGATCCAGCTTTTCACGCTGACCTACGGAAATTTCGGAAATTGTCTGAAATTCGGTTTTCGTTTTTCGATAAAAGCATTTCGACCTTCTTTCGCTTCCTCAGACATGTAGTAAAGGAGCGTTGCATTTCCGGCCAGATCCAGCAATCCCATCTGCCCGTCGCAATCTGCATTAAGCGAGGCCTTTAAACACCGAAGCGCCAAAGGTGAGTGCTCCAGCATTTCCCGGCACCAGGTCACCGTTTCGCTCTCTAAATTTTCATAAGGCACAACGTGGTTGACTAGACCCATTTCGAGAGCCTGCTCAGCAGAGTACTGCCGACAGAGGTACCAAATCTCTCTTGCCTTTTTTTGACCCACGATACGAGCCAAATAACTACTCCCCAGTCCACCGTCAAAAGAGCCGACTTTGGGTCCCGTCTGACCAAATCGCGCGTTATCTGCTGCAATTGTCAGATCGCAAACAATGTGGAGGACGTGCCCGCCACCGATCGCATAGCCTGCAACCATTGCAACTACCGGCTTAGGTAAGCCACGGATTTTCTTTTGCAGGTCCAAAACATTAAGCCGAGGCACGCCGTCACTTCCCACGTACCCACCCGTGCCACGGACCTTTTGATCGCCGCCAGCACAGAAAGCGTCTTTGCCCTCACCCGTCAGAATCACTACGCCAATGGAGCTCTCATCCCGACAAATATCGAAAGCCTCTAAAAGCTCGGTCACCGTTTCTGGCCGAAAGGCATTCCGAACTTCCGGGCGATTAATCGTCACCTTAGCGATGCCATCTTCGGTCCGCTCGAGCTTGATGTCTTTAAAATCACGAATTTTGATCCACGTTTCCATCTACGACTCCTCAACTCTTTGGGTTTGGAGAGGCTTTAACATACTCTGGCCCGCGGGTAAAATCGATTGAGGGCTGGATCTCAATGATGCGGCTTCTTTTTCGGGCAGCCCGGGGAAGCTCCTCGCCCCCATCCGCAGGAACCTCTTTCCAAAGCTCATAATCCAGGCCCCAAAGCTCGGCCCAGGCACGGAACTCAACTTCATGCTCATTTTGGAACTCCTTTTGCCGGAACATCCCAGAAAAAATCTTTCCACCCCCATTATTGATCACGACTAAATTCACCTGAATGTTTTGCAACTGAGACAAAACCCAGGGACCAGCCAGATCATAAAGCGTAGTGAGGTCACCCAGAATGGCCCAGTTTTCTGATTCAGGGCTGGAGTAACCAAGGAACGTCGAAACCTGACCATCGATCCCATTCAATCCCCGTGAAGCCCAAACTTTAAAACCTCGGTCTTCGGATGTAGCGACCAAATCCCAGTCTCGAATGGGCATACTGTTCCCCAAGTAAACTAGAGAGCCCATCGGAATCAGCCGAGAAAGGCGAGCCATCCAAGCCAGCTGGGAGGTCGGCTCGGCTTCCAAGATCCCAGACAGGTGTTCAGTCGCCTCACGATCTAAATTCAGCAATTTTGTAAATTTTTGCGGATCGGACTGCCAGTTTAATTTCTCTAAATGGGTAAATAGGGCTTCAATCGAGGTCTCGAGCGGCGAAACCCAAAGCCTCGATTTCCGTCCCAATCCTGAGAATGGGAGCGAACTTAAAGAGAGCACTTCCAAATGCTGGAGCGCCGACTCTAAATCTCGCCAGATCCGAAGCGTGGGAATCCCCCCGATTCGGATTACCCCATCCAAAGGGGCACCTGCGCTTTGAATTCTTGCCAGCAGGCCCTCTGCAGAACGTAATCGAAGACCCTGGAGCCTCCGATCCTCCCGCAGCCCCGATGTCGCCTCTAAGTAAACTGGAGAGTTCAACCTAAGAAGACCATGAACGACTGACTCCCTCTCCTCAGGCTTAAGCATCCCTACTACGACGAGGGGAAATTTCACCGCGCTAAAAAACTGCTTTAGTCCGGTTAAATTCTGTTCGACTAGAATCTGCTCGTGAGGCGGCTGAACCTGACCGGAGCCCTCCGTGTCAATGAGGGGCTCATCAAAACAAGCGTTGATGTGCACAGGCTGGGTCAAGACACCTGATTGAAGGCTTCCTAACCCACCTCGTGTCCGTTCTGGAAAAGACTCCGACGCGAGAGCTAACTCTCCTGCCTCCAGATCAAACGAGTGAGGGGCGTAAATCCCAAAGATTCCGACTTGCTCAGCCGTTTGCGGTGCCCCTGACTTGCGGTACCGACGAGGTCGATCTGCTGTCATAAGAATAAGTGGGAGCCCAGAATAATAAGCCTCCATCGTTGCAGGGAGAAGCTCCCCTGCTGCCGTGCCCGAGGTCGTAATCACGGCCATCGGCCTTCCGGTTTGTCGGATTCTTCCCAGCGCAAAGAAGGCCGCCGAACGCTCCTCGAAGTGATAATAAGTTTTGAATCTCTGTGAGTTTTCCGAAAGTAACGCCACCCAAGGGGCATTTCGAGCCCCCGGACAAACACAAACCTCTCGAACTCCGAGTTGGTAAATTTCCTCTAAAACAGCCTGAGCCAATTTCAAATTAGGGCCCAAGGGCGTTACTAATGGAGTTACATCAATACCGAATAAATTTTTCACTGCCCTCAATTTACCCTGAATCTCCTGCCACTCCCGGTCAAGTTGACTCGCTCCCACTACCCCACATCCAGCCCCGATGCGAACCCCCTGCGCATCCCACTGTAAATTTCGGATGGCAACCAGGCAATGTCCCAGGCTGCGAGACTCGCCCTCTCCCGGCAGAATCAAGCCAAACGGCGCGCCAAATCGCCCTCTTGGAGTGATCTCCTGAAGCTCTTCGAGCCAGTTCAGACCAGCGGAGCGAGGAAAAGCTCCTAGCGCGGGAGTCGGATGAAGACAGCGTACGAGTCGATCAAAAAAATTAGAACTGAACGAGGCAGGCTCCACTCTCCCTAAGATCGGGGTGCAGAGATGCGTCAGCGTAGGGAGGTGAAGTTCATAGGTATCGAGAACTTGAAGATCTTTAATCTCTTCGGCAACACTCGATCGCAAAGAGTCCAAAATTCCACTTACGACGATCTGGTGTTCTATCTGCTCTTTGGGGTCCTGAAAAAGAGAGGCATAATCGCCGCCAATCACGCCTGAGTTCACCCGAGTTCCTGCAAGCGCGACCGTCTCGATCCGATCCCCGTTTTGCGAAAACAAAATCTCCGGAGTTGCTCCTAAAACTCCCTCTTCCGAGTCCCAAACCCCATAGACTCGAAGGGGCGTCCCTTGAGTATTGCGGAGCAAATGAATCAAAAACTTGAGGCGCTGGATCGGTCCGGAAGAGACCGAAACGGATTGAAACACGTAGGGCACTCCCTTGGTCAAAGGGCCCTTGGAAATCCTGCACTTGAGATCAGAAAATACTTCAGAAAAAACTCGAGGATCTACTTCCTGGGCCGAAATCAAGGGTGAACCAGTGGTCACCTCGGGCCCATTAGAACCAATACGAGCAAGTTCGCGCTCCAAAATTTCTAGAAAGAGTTGCCGAGAAATCCTCAGCCCATTTGAAAAAGTCCACCAAGGTTTTTTGTCGTGTAAAAAAAAATCGGGTGCATAAAACCACCCACCCCGAGCACCCAAACCCTGCGGGCCCTCCTCACTTCGAAAAACATCCCCCCAGCCGACCCAAAGGTCTTCAGCGAACCCGGGCCTCGATGGAAGCGCAATTAAGCCACCCAACTCCAAAAAGAGTGTCATCTGCAATTCTAGAAGTGATTCCAAGGACATCTTTCTATTACAGTTGAGCGGATTTGTAAACCGCTCAGGTCGGTCAAGCAGCCGCGCTCAGAGCCCAGCTAGGATTGTCAATTATCCACCTCTTGAGCCACCCGACTCTCCATCAACCGGAGCTTCAAATCCTCCAAAGTCAGGCCTCGGGTTTCCTGTTCCCAGGCCTTAAGCATGCATTCTCGAACGCCTTCCTCAGTCGGCTCAAAATAGGAGCCTGACGATTGGGCACTGCCTTCAAGCAATGACACCCGGGCTGCAACCATCAAACTTGAGGAGCTGTCTAACCTCCCCGCACGGCAGAGTTTTGAAGAAACTCGCCTCCAAAGCTCCTCTAAAAGTACACCGCGCTCGGCCTCAGAGTTTGAACCTAGTTCAACCACTAACTCACTATCAATCTCTCGCCTCTCTGCACGATCTCTCGCTTGATCCAAGAGCGTAGAACAATGATTGGAATAATCCTTCAGCTGCTCAAGAGACAAATTCCGAGATGCGTTCCAAAAACCCGATTCAAACCGCGAAATTGTATCGCAAACTGTTTCATAGTCTTCGTCGCCAGGGGAAGATTTTGGAAATAAATAAGTCTTACTTTCCCCGGGCACTTTCACCCAAGGTTCGTGCCAGAAAACAAACGAATCCCTCAACTTCGGATTCACCGTGTGAAAAAAAAGTTCGCGCTTTTGCGAGAGCAACCGTTTGAGGTAAATGTCGCGAAGATCTCGTTCATTCACCATTTCATCAACACTCATTCTCGCGACAGACCGAAGAACCCGAGCCTGATAATTATGCCGAGCTTGTTCAAACTCGCGTCTAATATTTTCCGGAATATCAATTCGATAATTAAAAGAAAACGATGAATTATGGCTGTCCTTAAAAAAATAAACCCAACGCCTCAGGTTCGGGCCCAACCCTTTATAAAACCAACCTGCATGAAGAGATTCAAGGCGCAAGTAAAGCTGGCGTGATTCGTCAACCGATAATACCTTCCCAGAAGGCTCTACCGCAAAAACGAATGGATGACCGAATCCTAAAAATAGAAAAAAGAATAAAAGTAACAAACCTATTTTATTCACAATCATGCTTCCTGACGACTTAGATCTCAAGGCTCGACGCTTCAATCTCAGACGGTAGATTCATATCTTCGTCTCCCTCGGAAATCTACGATTTTTAACTTAACATTCACCCAATAGTCCGTCTTCACTGAAAAAATTGACTTGCCATCCCACCAAAGATCAATATACGGTCGACCCAGGGGGTTTTTCATGGGGCTAAAACTATTTATTTATATTCTAATCTTAATAAATTACGGCCTCGCCTCACCGGCGCTTGCAAAAAATAGGCGGAAATTTCCCCCTCCTAATACCCCAAGCACAAACCGACCCCAAGCACAGGCGAACTCAGATCCAAGCTCATCTGGGACGCAGTATCAGGCGACATTTGCGAAAGAGTTTTCGAATTCGCCCGAGGTAGAAAAATTCAACTCAAAAATCACCCTATCTGGAATACCACTTGCTGAATACTTCATAGGCGATTTTTATCGATTTATCACCGCTATGAATCGGGAACCCGAAAAAGCCATCCAACTTTTTCAAATTTCAGCCAATATGGGCGACTCTGGAGGTCAATACAATCTCGGAATTGTCACGCTATTCGGCCTTGGAGTCCCTCAAAATATTCAAGAAGCCCGCAGACTCTTTGAGAAATCCGCCGCGCAAGGAAACCCATCAGCTCAGCACAATCTAGGCCTCATGTACCAGTTTGGAATCGCTTGCGAAACTGACTTTAAAAAGTCGGTACAACTTTATAAAATCGCAGCAGCCAAGGGTAATTCTTACGCTCAAAACAGCCTGGGGGTCGCCTACGAGTTAGGTCGAGGCGTTCCAAAGAAAAACGCAAAAAGGGCATTCCGACTATTCTCCGCATCTGCCGCCCAAGGCAATCCTTGGGGAGAAGTAAGCCTAGGGGTCATGTACTCATCAGGCGATGGAGGTGCCGTGCCTCGAGATCTCAAGAAAGCCCTACAGCTTTTAATATCTGCGGCTAACAAGGGACTGTCCTGGGCACAAGTGAATCTGGCTCACATTTATTCAGACAATAGGGGCATCCCCTCAGACTATAAGAAGGCTCTCGAATACTTACTTCTCGCAGTCAAACAAGGTAATGAGCAAGCCCAGCTCGATCTTGGAAAAATCTATCGATCCGGCACATTGGGAGAACCCGTGAATCAAGTCAAAGCTCTCTCTTTTTTCAGGCAAGCTGCCAACCAGGGACTCCAGGAGGCCGAAGACTTAAGCGCAAACTATCTATCCCACGAAGAGCCAGGATTAGACGTGGTTTTGCCTGATTCGGAGCGCATGAATTCTAAAAATCGGGAGCACTTCCTCAAGATTTGCGCACAATCGATGAGAGAACTCAGAAACAACACAAAAGAGGCGGAAGGACTTGAATGCCCGGTGTGCCTGGAAAGGAAGCACCATTTCTTAATTCCGACCTGCGCACTAGAACGCTCTCAGGCCGCACGAGGGGCGCAGGTACCGGCGCATCCAATCTGCTCTAGTTGCTTTGACCAAATCGAAGACCAATGTCCGCTCTGCCGAAAGACTAACGTCAAAACCGACGCTGCTGAAGTAGAAGTCGGAAAGAAAAATATCGATGAGCAGCAAGGGCGACCTCTTACCCTCCAATAGGAGATGGGAATTGGGGCATTGTTCACTATTACGCTCGACCTATCCCGAACAACACCCCCCGTAACCCACCGTCAGATGCGGGACTCTAGCCAGTAGAAGTGCCTTAGCCCCTCAGTCCTGGGCCTGGAGTGGCCCCCCAGAGTTTACAATTGCCTCAACAGTTAAAACCCGCTATAAAAATCACATCCTCTCAATTGAGAAACTCGTGAAAGAAAGTTGATATCGGATGTTATTTTTAGACGCCCAACCGTCAGTTCACCCCGAATCCCCGAATTCCTATCCTTTCTCCATGATTGCAGGACCTTGCTCCATTGAGTCCTACGAGCTGTTCTCAGAGGTCGCCAGAGCCGTTAAAAAACTCGGCGCAACAGCCCTCCGCGGTGGGGTTTTCAAAATGCGGACCCGTGCTGATACCTTTCAGGGACTGGGAGGCGAAGCCATCCCGATCGTAAAACAGGTCAAAAAAGAGGTCGACCTCCCCTTTGTTTGCGAAATCACTGATCTCAGACAGCTCACCCTTCTCGATGAGGTCGTGGATGTCTATCAAGTCGGCGCACGAAACATGCACAATTATGAACTCCTTAAAGAACTGGGCAAACTCCAAAAGCCCATCTTACTTAAGCGAGGTTTGGCAGCCTACCTGGACGAATTTTTGGCCGCTTCAGAATACATCAGAAAAGCGGGAAACGATCGCGTGATCCTATGTGAGAGAGGGATCCGTACTTTTGAGCGCGCCACTCGCAACACCCTCGATCTCTCGGCAGTCCCCTATCTCAAGCAAAGGAGCGGACTCCCCGTGATTGTTGACCCGAGTCACGGCACCGGCGTCCGGTCGCTCGTCAGCCCCATGGCTTGGGCAGCCGCAGCAGCAGGAGCGGATGGAATCATCGTAGAAGTCCATCCTCGCCCAAGAGAGGCCCTCTCTGATGGCGAACAGGCCTTGACCATTGAAGACTTCCAGACTTTGGTCCCCCGGCTCAATCGAATTCTCGCAGCCTTCGATCGACCAGGGCTAAGCGAATGCAACTCAGCGGAACCCGCCCTCCAAAGGAAAATTCCCGCATGGACCCACTAGCAGCTCAGAATCCAAAATCTATCCAAGACATGTTCGGGGTCATCTCGAAAAAATACGACCTCGCTAACTCAATTCTTTCCTTTGGCATTCACCACCTCTGGAAGAACACCCTTATCCGTCACAGCGGACTTAAAAAAGGCGATCGCATCCTTGATTGCGCAACAGGAACAGGTGATTTGGCATTCTTATTTGAGAAGCGTCTTGCAGGATCAGGAGAGGTCGTGGGAACCGACTTTTGCGAGCCCATGCTGGACGTAGCCCGGGAAAAGACCCAAGTCAAGTCCTCGCAAGTGAGCTTTCGACATGCGGACGTCATGAACCTTCCCTTTCAAGATCACGAATTCAATGTTGCAAGTATTTCTTTCGGAATTCGGAACGTACAAGACACTCAAAAAGCCCTCTCCGAGCTCGGACGAGTCGTTAAACGAGGAGGGCGAGTGCTCGTCCTCGAATTTGGTCAACCCCACTCAGCGGTCATTCAATGGGGCTACGAGTTTTATTCTAAGAAAATTCTTCCGCGTGTGGGCGGATGGATCAGCGGCCAACCTAAGGCTTATGAATACCTCCAAAGTTCATCGGCCGCTTATCCCTGCGGCGATGAGTTTCTGGCGATTGCAGCTAAGACAGGGCGGTTTGAAAAAATGCGCTGGATTCGGTTTCAGTCCGGAATTGCCTATTTATATATTTTGGAACGTGCTGGGGAATAAAAAATCAACTAATGGTCGTGATCTAGAAGGAGAGAGTCATGAATACGCAATCAACTTCGAGCTTAAAAAGCGCAGATGAATCCATGAGATCGATTCCCGAGTCATCAGAATTAAAATCACCCTCCGTTCTGGAGTTCTACGACTTTCTCCGAGAGATTGCGAAGACACCTCACCTTCATGCCCGCTTCTTAAATACTCTGAGCTTGCTCGAATACATGGGCTCTCGTAAAATTCTCAAGAGCCAGAGAGCGGAATCCATCACGCTGGAACTCCTCTCCCACACCGCCGAAGAAATTCGGCATGCGCAGACGTTTAAAAAACTAGCGCTTAAAGTCGGTGAAGGAAAAGTTGAAAGCTACGCGCAAGAACATCTTTTTTGCGGAGCCGAAGCGGCTGCTTATTTCCAGACCATCGATCAATCAGCAGCTCAACACCTCGGACACCCTGACCCCTGGACCAACTACCTCCTGACGACACTCCTCATCGAAGAGCGAGCCAATCAAATCTACCCATTTTACGAGGACGTTCTCGCTAGCGTTGGATACCCAGGGCACCTGAAGCTTATCGTCCGCGAGGAAAACAGTCATCTCCAGGATATTACAGCTCGAATCGAAGAGATTACACCTCTGACCCCAGCTCTTCTGACTGAACTGCGCGCGATCGAGGGCGCTGCGTTTACGCGATTTACTGCGAGTTTGAGGAAAGAACTCAGCCGGGCACGCTAGTTAGCGCCCAAAAGTACCTACTTCCCGGCCTTAGATTTTTTATCCATCATCGCTTTAAACTGATCTGCCAAGGTACCAAAGGAGCTACCTGCCGAAGAAGAACCAGCAAAGCTCTTCCAATCTCTTTCGCCTTCTTCTTTCGGCAAACCCAAGGAAATTCTCCGCTCTTGGAGGCGGACCTCATCCACTTGGACGGTGACAGGATCCTTGATTTTCAGTTTTTCAAAAGGAAACTTGGGGTCTTCCTTGGCCTTAGACTTAGGCAGTAATCCCACTAAGCCATCAGCCAACTGCACAAAAATACCATAAGCTTCTTTTCGCTGAATACTCCCCGTGACTACGGTGCCGACTGGGAATTTCTGGGCCGCTGCAGACCAAGGATCAGTGCTATCCAGGCGTCCGGGCCCTCCGTCAGCAGGACGAAGCTCGGCAGGCTCAGCCCCCGCCTGCTTCAGAGAGAGAGAAATCTTTAAGCGGCCCTCGGCATCGGGCAGGCTTTCGATTTTCAAAATCTTCACCTGAATCTCCTGCCCTACCTGGAGAACCTCATGGGGATCCCCCACTCGTGACCAAGCCAACTCAGAGATATGAACCAAACCTTCCAAACCGGGCTGAATCTCGACAAAAGCACCAAATTTTTCCAGCTTCGTGACTCGCCCAGAAATGATTTCACCGGCATGGTGCTCCTCGGCAAATGTGGCTTGTGACAAGCTCTTCTGCTCGTCCAAGAGCCTTCGGCGGGAGACGACCACATTTTTTCCTCGTTCAGTCAGTTGAGTGATCAAGAACTCAAAGCGTTGGCCTACGTAATCCTCTGGCGTCTCAATGCGTTTCACATCCATCTGGCTGATCGGGCAGAACGCTAATTTGCCCAAGATCAGAACGCGAAATCCGCCTTTACAGACTTCAGCCACTCGACCTTCTACGGGTAACATCTTATCAAAGGCATCTTCGAGATCTTCGGAGATGCTATGAGCCATTGCCTTCGGGGAGAGATAAATTTCCGATCCTCGAACCTGGCTCACATAGAGATCGATTTTATCGCCTACCTTGTGTTTCATCTGCCCATCGGCATCCAGGAGTTCTTGCCGACGAACAATTCCGTCATGCATTGTTCCAGTCGAAACAAACACTTCTTCTTTGCCGATCGAGAGAATTTCGCTCTTAATTCGGTCTCCCTGCGAGACGCGCTTCTGAGTTTGACCAAAAGAGCCCTCGAGCATCCGAGCAAATTCTGCTGAGGCCTTTTCCTTCTCTAAATCTCGATCTTCTTCAAGACCCTCCTCGAACCAATCAGCGCCTTGAGCTTGAGGCTGAACCTGGGAATCTGAATTGAGAGGAGTAGTCCGATTTTTTTTGGGCGTCATGAAAGGGTCCTTCTTAAGCGATAAAAATTCTAGAGGAAGATCTAAAACAAAATCCCCCGAGATTCCAGCTTCTTTTAAAATCCTAATTACCACTAACTGCCAATGACTCCTCCGACCGAGTTAATTGGCAGCTCAGTTGCTTTCGTTTCCTCATCGAGTCCCATCACATCAATTAGAGGGTCCGATGGACTCCCATCCATCGGGGGCGACCACCGCACTGGCTCAGCCGACCGCTTGACCGGAATCACAGCATGAGGCCAATCAGGCTCTCGATAGACACACCCATCGAGAAGATCGGAGGCGCATCCGCGCACCGAGCTCTCGATTTGACTCAGAATCGAACTCAGCTGGGTGATTGAGCTCTGAAGCTGACTACTTTCCAAAAGTTCATATTTCTCGGGATGATCTTGAACCTCCACCCACTGAGACATCAGGGTTCTTGCCTTAAGATCCGCATGCTCGTATTGGCTCAGAATGGACTCTTGAGCCGAGAGATTAAAATAATTGGCCTTGGACACCCCGCGAATCATCTCATAAGACCGCGTCTCAGCAGACAATGGTACAGAGCCGGCATCTGGAGTCACGACACTTTGAAAATTCTTAGCATAATCAATCAGTTTATCGATCTCAAGGCCAGGGCCATCTCCCACCCCACCCCTCCGGATAATCTGAATTGAAATTTTTGAGCCTCGGGTTTCTTCAGAAAAATCTCGGGAGAGATCTGCGCTCCCTTTCACCCAAGCGATCAAAGTTGCAAGAAAACCAGAAATTTTTTGCTTTTTGGCCTCAGACTCAGCCTCAAACTTAACCAAAGCCAGGAACTCCCCGCCCCAACTCATGGTCTGGACAAACTGATTTCCGCAGGACGCAAGAAATGCCGCTTTTCCCTCTGCGCTGACGGACTCTAAAGAGTGCACCATAGATGAACTAAAAGAACCCTTGAGCTGAAGACCCCTCATTCCCACAGTTTTTGTCACCACCCGGGATCGAACCATTAAGGTCACGCTATTCCTACTCGGATCGTTTTGTGAAAAATAACTGAACTTTGGATCCCTGACGTAAGAGCCGAGACCAAAAACTGCACTCAAGCTCAATTCTAATCCACCCTTGAGTTCACTGACGTCTTCAATTTTTCTGAGCTCAAATTCGCTCTTTTGGAGACCTGCGTGGACCGAGTCGCTGGGGATAATGAGAGAGCTTCCCTGAACACAAGGCTCACCCAACTCCCCTGATACTGTATTATATCCCATCCCTAATTCAACGACAGTCTCATCAGGAATCGAAATTCGACTAGAATCAGCCCAAGCCCGATCACTTAGCACCGCGAAACTCATCACCAAAAACCATCCAAAGTGACTCTTCATCTTCAACACCTTTATTCCAAAAAATTTTAAGTCAACCCAAGCGGCTAAAGAACTACCGCAAGATATTCACTTCGCATCAAGAATTCTAGGAAATAGTTAGGGGCGTTAGATATTTAGGTCCCACGCCAGACGAAACGAACGCTGGCACCGAACTTGTACTTGCATAGCGATCGAACCCAATAAAAATCTGGGGTTTCAGACGAACCGAACTGGTTATTCAAAACAATAACGAGGTTATATAAAATGAAGAAAATATTACTTTCGCTACTCGCTATCTCTGCCTTCTGCAGTTATTCTGCTTTTGCTAAAAACCTAGGGCAAATTAATGAAGACCAACAGCCCCAAAATTTGAGGTCGGCTGAAACCTTTGTTAAATATGCAACAGTCCAAGACCATTCAGTGACCAATTCTACAGCGCGTAATCAAGTCAATCATAATAACTTAGACGATTGTGATGACTTTTTGTTTGGTTTGGGTGGACTGGGTCTAGGCGCCTGGGACTTGAGCTTAGGTTGGGGTCTCTGGCCTTATTCTAGCTATTACTTCCCATACTCCAGCTATTATTCTCCATACTACTACGGGAGCTATTACTATCCGTACTCCTACGGTAGCTATTACCCCTACTTCTGGTCTCAGCCTAACGACAATCAACAGCCCCGCACAGCGACTCGTACTGAGAGCAACACTCGGCAGACAGTAGCAGCTGACCGAGCTCATACTCCAGTCGTTTGCTTTGCTTCTGATGACGCTGGAAACTGGTATGCAAATATGGGTACGGCCGCTGATGCGGTTAAGACTCAGTCTGCTCTAAACACTGAGTGCGCACAGTCTGGAGCAGGATGTCACCAAAACCTCGGATGTGCTTTAGCTACCTCTTCGGCTGATCGCGAGTAGTTAAACGGCCCATCGGGACGAAAACACAATCGCCTATCTGGCCAGCCCAGATAGGCGATTTTTTTGGCATTCGACTCAAAATGAGATAAGATCCCCGCTTCAATGAACTCACTAGAACGCTATTACTCTTATAACCGCTATCTGCATCAAACCTTCGGCGGCAAGACTTACAAGGTCGTCGTAGCCAGCGGCCTTACCTGTCCAACACGAGATGGAAGTATTGCCAAAGGCGGCTGCGCCTTTTGTGATGTCCGCGGATCAAGCTCCTACTTCGGCAAGCAGGGACGCGGAAACGAAATCCAAGATCAAATCCGAGCTCGCCTGCCCGCGATTCGAGAGCGTTTCGGAGCGAGTCATTTTTTAGCTTATTTCCAGAGCTACACGAATACATATTCCGACGTTGAATATTTAAGAACCATTTACGAAGCAGCTCTCTCGGAGGATGGCGTCAGCGGGCTTTGCGTAGGAACTCGGCCTGACTGCCTCCCTGACCCAGTGATCGATCTTTTAGAGGAACTGGCCCAGAAATCTTACGTTTCTCTCGAACTTGGCGTGCAATCGTTTGAGAATCCTACCTTGGACTGGTTGACTCGTGGGCACGACCGTCAAAGCTCTCTAGACGCATTAACAAAGCTTCGACTCAGAGCTCCCCATGTTCACGTATGTGTTCATTTGATTTTTGGATCCCCCACTGACTCAGAGCGAGCGGCAGAGGAATCAGCACAGATCTTAAACTCATTTCAAGTTCAGGGCGTTAAACTCCACCAGCTTATGGTACTTGAAAACACGGAACTCGCCCGGCGGTGGCGCGAACAACCCTTCTCCGTCCTGAGTTTAGAAGCCTACACCGATCGAGTCATTTGCTTTCTGGAGCATCTCTCCCCCTCGATCTACGTCGAGCGACTTTACGCCAATGCTACCCACAATGATGAATGCTTAGCACCCGACTGGAGTCAAAATCGGTGGGAAACTCATAATCGAATTCGAGACCAATTTGAATCAAGAAACTGTATTCAAGGTACTCGGTTGATTCACACCACCCCAGTCTCGATGTCGCTCGGTCCCTCGGGCTGTCCCGAAAATACTTCTCAACTGACCGCAAGCCGCTAAGATATCCTGACCGCGCGAAATGCGGACTGTCGCGGTGATTTTGCGATCCATCAGGTACTTTTGAAATTGTCGGACTGTTTCATCCGAAGGCCGCTTGAAATCAGATCCCGAATGCTCATTGAAAGGAATTAAGTTGATTTTGCTTGGAATTCCTCGGATGAGCTTCGTCAACCGAGCAGCATCTTCGATCGAATCATTCAAATCCTTCAACATGACATATTCAAAGGTAATTCTGCGATGACTCCCCAAAGGATACCTACGACAAGCGCCTAAGAGTGCCTCAATATTCCACTTTTTATTCACCGGCATGATTGCAGAACGCTGCTCGTCCGTCGTGCCATTCAGAGAGATGGCGAGGGATACATCCACTCGCTTTCCTAGTTCTTCGATTGCTGGGACCAATCCGCTTGTACTAATGGTGATCTTCCTTTTTGAAAAGTTCAATCCATCTTGGTCCAGGAGAATTTCACAGGCTTTCACGACGTTTTCAAAGTTATGAAGCGGCTCGCCCATCCCCATAAAAACAATGTTGGTAATCGGAGCAATCCGTCTCAACTCATGGACCTGAGTCACAATCTCATGGACCTGAAGGTGACGATCGAGCCCCTGGATTCCCGTGAGGCAAAACTTACAAGCCATCGCACATCCCACCTGACTCGAAATACAGGCTGTCAACCGCGTCCACTTTGGGGAAGTTACAGTCTCTTGTACCGGTCGACCTCGATAGGTCGGAGACTCGGGGTCTTCGGTGGCAAAATCTTCTTCTTTTTCCTGAAGAGCTGCAGGAATAATCACGCTCTCAATAGTTTTTGAATCACTCAAATCCCAGAGAAATTTATGGGTCCCGTCCAATGCCTGGCGACTCTGGCGCTCCGAGAGACGAAAAACTTCAACATTTTCCTTCAACCAGCCCCGGAGATCCTTGGATAGATCAGACATTTGATCCCAATCCGTCACGAAGCGCTGATAAACCCAATGAAAAATCTGTTGGGCCCGGTATCGCGCCTTTTTTGTGGCCTTGAGATCGAGTTCTTCCTCGGTTTGCTCGGGCCGCGCCTTAATGCGACTAAGGGGCTTTAAGAGTTCAACAAGTTCGGTTTTGGTGAGCGACTGAAAATAGATCATTATGGTCAGTCTTTTACCGGATTCAGTCCCGATTTTCAACGCCTTTTAGCCAAGACTCATCGACAACCCGAACGACATCCACATGGTTTTAATGCTCGGAACTACCCCCACGTACTGGTTTAACATCAGGGATGCGGTCAGATTCTTTGTAAAATCAAACGAAAAACCATTTTGAAAGTAGGGCAAGTCAAAGATATCCCAGTAAAATAAGGTCATTGGATCCGATCTTTTATGTTTATAAAAACCATAAATCCAGGACTGAGTGGAGACCCAGTGAGAGATCCGATAGGTCGCCATAGCTGATAAAACCCCACTCCAATTCGCATCCGTCGAATCTGCTCGATACAAAGTCGAAACCAACTCAAAATTACCACCAACGGTCCAGCGGCTCCCCGGAATCGCATATCGGTTGGACATCCGAACTCCAATATCCATCAATCGTTGAGATTGAACGAGGACCGTACGGTTCAGCCCAGGATGGATAAAAAAGTCCAACTCGCTCTGCCAGTTCGAATCGCCAAAAAGTCGCGTCTTTCGGATTCCGAAACGCGGATCAAAGAGCTGAGGAAGAACTGATGAATCAGTCGCTGTGGCCCAAATCACTCGAAATTTCTGTAAGTAAAACACTCTCCAGCTCGGCGCTACTTCTTCATCCAAGCCAAATTGAGTTAGAGTAAAGATCGGAATCAAAGCGTCCCCGGTCGACTTCAACACAAACCGCGAACCTGCTCCAAAGGATGGAAGCATGGACTCCTGAAAAAATCGGACCCGTACCGTCGAAGGCCTCGCTGACTCCGTCGTCTCCGTAAACGTCGTATCAGGGCTCCGCATTTCTGCAGCCATTGCAAACGACCCCAGAACAGAAACGAAAAAAAATCCAATTCGGGCTACCTGGAAAAATCTCCCACCAGATCTCAGCAAACTGGAGTTCCAATCCAAAAAAGAAAAGCTACGCAGAGGATCTCTGCCCGGGTCATCGAATTTAATTGAAACATGCCCCGTAGTCGTACCACACCCGCCCGCTGAGTCAATTAGGTCATGAACTCTCAAAAAAAAAGGCAGAGGAACGTGGGTACCTACCCGTGTCCCTCTGCCTAATCAGAACCCAGCAATCCAATATCGCTCAGACCCTTAAAGCGGAAGACTTAAAGAAACCAAAAGCATATTTCCTTTGGTGAGACTCGCCCCTGAGAGAGCGGTAGTCGTTGTAGTGCCCAGTGCGGTTTGCTTTAAAGACGTGTAGTTCATGAAGAAATACTCGGCATTAAGCCTCAGAGAGGAAATCAGCCTGAAGCCAGCGCCCACTTTCATTGAACTACCAGTGTAAGCTTGCGTAACAGTTCCCAATGTCGCACTCGAAAATGTAGCGCTATTATTATCAATAAAATTATAGCCAAACCAAAGGCGAAGCGACATAGGAAGCCTGATGCCAGCTACAGCTCCCAATCTCATCGCATTCCCACTACTAAAAGTCAGACCCGGTGCGGTTGCCGATAGGCCGTACTGGTAGGAGAAATCAGGTCCAATAGAAAGAAAATTCGCAATCTTCAGAGTGGCTCGTGCTCCCCCCATGACTGCGCTATATTTAGCCTCAGTTTTTGCCGTAAACTGACTCGCTGTGCCGAGAGTTCCCATCGATGCATAACCTGCATAGGGTTCTAACTCAAAAGTACTCCCCGCTTTTGCAACAGAAGCTGACAAAAGACACCCCAAAACCATTAATGAAAATTTCCAATTCAATCCCATACCACCCCCTTTGATCTCATCACTTAACTAAATAATTAACTATTTATTTACCTATTTAGTTAATTATTTAGATTGTAATAGCCTCATGAGCCATTGCCAACTAAATTTTTTCTGGAAGCTTATCTCCACTAACCACTGGCAGGGATTTCGATAGTTGAGCCTTTCCAGCTGCATGATAGTCAAACGTACAAGCATGCTCCTCAGGAAGTCGATGAGAAGAGCAGAACTCGCCCTCACAACGACAGGCAAAGGGGAGTAGTCCCAATTTTTTCTGACAAACTCCGCAACGATTCTTCTTTGCGGGCTGCGCAATTTCTTCACCCGCCCCGGGGCGATCAATGACTTTAGTTCCTGGCAGAGCTGCTAGATAATCCATTCGTATTTCGCTCTCACCTTTAGACGTCGCAGTGAGGACCGTCAAGATTTTGGCTGCTTGATAGTCCTGCTCGAGACTCGCACTCACCAAACGCCCGACCAGATCTTGGCGATAGTCAAACGAAAGATCTAAGGCGGAGTTAGTCAACACCTTTTCCATCCGCCCTACTACATCTGCTGTCATTAGGGCCATATACTCGTTGAATGCGTACTCTAAATCTAAAACGACTTGCGCATCAGCGCAGCGATGCAAAGATCCTCCCAACAAAAGATCTCGGTCAGAACGCAAGTCAGAAAGACTTAGTCTCCTATTCTGCTGATGAATTTGCAAGAGGGTGTCCTGAATCTGGTCATACTGCGTGGGACAGTATTTCTTTAAAGCAAGATCGCTAAATTCATAAAACACTTCCTCCCACCTTTCATTGAGCTCGTGGGTTACCCGTCCGAGCAGAGCATCCTCCTCAGGGCCGGCTTGAGCCAGAGGAGAAAACAAGGTCAAAGTCAGCATAAAAGAAAACACAAGGAAAAGGCGTTGCCCAATTTTTTTCATTTACCCTCCACACGAAACACACAGAAGGTAGCTAAACCAAAACCGTGCAAAAGCCAAGACTTTTCGTGATCATGCAAATACCAACCAACAGGGTAGGAAACCGCGAATGATCAGAGACTAATGATCAGAGACTAATGATCAGAGACTTAAGAAAGTCCCAGTATAAACTACGCAGGACCCCTCAACCCTACCCTCTGGCAAGTCCAAATAAGAATTGACTCTTCTCTGCCCACTTTCTAGAGAGTTTTCAGGAAGATGAATCCCAGGATAAGGCCCACTCGAGCCCTGAATCCGGGTTCCGTGGTAATTCGTGAATCGACGCCCCACCCCGGTATAGATTAGCTCAGCCCCGCACTTCACCTCAAACAATGGGTTGCCCCGACCACTGGACTCATCATAAATCTCGTACCCCCGGCTTGAAACCCAATGATTGAATCTTGCCGCTGCCTGACACTCCTTGCCCGGACCCTCACCTTTCGTTTTAAAATTGCAATAAACATTGAAACAGACTCGTCGATCGGGACGGCAATCACGATCGTCATCGTCACTATCATAGTCGCTGTCATAGTCGCTGTCATAGTAATCACGCCACCCTGCATGTACAGATTGACTCAAAAGAAGACAGAGCATGAGAGCAAATTTATGTGACCTGTTCATTTTTTATTTCCAATCTCAATTTAGGTTCAATTCTGTAAAAAAGTCCTCAAGCACGACTGCAGTTGCTATCAATTTTAGAATAAAAATACAATATTTTATCGGGGCTCACCGTTTGCAAAGATCGTAAACCATCAGCTGATTTAACATTATTTAAAACTCTCACAGGGGAAAAAATGAATAAAAAAATTTTGCTCGGACTCGTTTCCTTAGCTTTAACATCGAACGTATACGCCTCGGGACATGACGGCAATTGCACAGATCGTGAATGCCAACCGAAGACTAAAGAAGTCTGCTTCAACCTCTATTGTGACTACGATCTCGACACTCCACACGATCATCACGATCATTACGATAAGCCCTGCACCGCGGCATCTACTTTCACTAAAAAAGTGACCGAAGATGGCGCCGAAGTTCCTGAAAGTCTGGATGGAAACTTAGAAATTAAATGCGACGGTCAGTCTTGGATTGGGAGAGCTGATATCTTTACTGGTCTACTCGGCAGTCGCTTCCAGACAGAGACAGGCCCAAATCCCGCAATTTTTCTGCCTCGAGGATCGTTGACCGCCGGATGCGAAAACAATATCCAAGGCCACTACAGCACGTCAGGGATCGAGCTTAATGACCATGGTAAGTTCATTCGCGGCGAGGGGAAATGTTTTATCTGGACAACCGAGAAGGATTCTCATGACCACTCACCCATGCCGGCACCGACCCATACACCTGGAGTCTAATACGCGCGGGGCTTTCCGTGAGCACTGAGTGCTCTCGGGCACAAGATGTGACCGAAGGTAGCTCAAAACACGGTCTCCAATGCCCAACTCTGTCCCGGCTAAATAGTTTGAATGAAGAAATGAAATCGGCCCGACCGTGCTGCTTAGCAGCAAGGTCGGGCCGACAAATAAACGGACTAATTACGAATCAATTACATCAAATTCAAAGGAGCACTGACGGTGAGCAACAATTGATTGCTGGTTTGTGCTGCAACAGAAATCGGGACATTGCCCATTCCAACTACATTAGCGTTAAAGGTAGAAGCGGCGTAACTCTGGAAAAAATACTCAGCGTTGACGTTCAACATCGACCAAAAATTATAGCCAGCTCCAATTTTAAACGATGAACCAGTGAGTGCATTCTTTCCTGAGAAAGTGGTTCCCAATACTGCACCGTCTACGGTGCTACTCATATTGTCTAGGAAATTGTACCCAACCCAAACACGAAACGACATAGGCAATTGCACCCCGGCAACTAATCCCAATTTCGTCTGATTTCCATTGGTGACTTTCATATTAGAGAGAGCGCTCCCGTTTGATGCTGTATAGTCTGGCTGGTTTGCACTCAAGCCTTGATACCAAGAAAAATCAGGACCGGCAAAAAACATATCTAAGAACTTCACGTTTGCTCGCAAGCCCAAACCTAGGGACGAAAAGGTAGCATTGGTGTTAGGAGCCTTAAACTGTGCACTCGTACCAACATTACCCAAGAACTGATAACCTACATAGGGTTCTACATCAAGCCCCACTCCACCAGCAAAGGATACGGAAGAGACCAGAAGCACACCCAAGAGCGGTAATAATTTTTTCCAATTGGATTTCATTTTTACTCCTTTCGAAGAGTTAAAAAAATTAATCTTGAAACAGATAAAATTGTTCCACGAATAAGTCTTACGATCAAATTAATTTATTTAATCACACTGCGTCATAGCGACTTGACCACACGAAGGTAGTTTAATTACACCGAGGATCTGAATTCAGACCACCCATCATACCTGAATAAGATCCTCCACCCTGAGCGATACATTCGCCGTCGGGGACCCAATTGCCTTGCAAACGAGTGCACTCATCTTGGGTAAATAAACGAATCCTTGAAGAAGGTCCCCACATGGCTAGCTCTGATCCAGCTACTATTGGATCGAGCCCACTGCCGGGAACATGCCCACCGCAGGCTTCAAAGACTCCAACAAACCCTAACCGAATATTGTAGTCGACTTGATCTTGCGGGAGTACCTGACTGGGGTCACAGAGAGCGTTCATATAACTGAGGGCTGCCGAGAAGGAACCCCCTCCAGACATTAAGCACTCACCATTTCCTATCCAGTTTCCGCCGAGTTGGCTGCAGGAAGCACTCGAAAATAGACGAACATCCCATCCCAGCATTCCTGGATACCCCATGCAGTTATAAGTAGGAAGTGAAGAGGAAGTTACTGTGCCTATCGAGCTGACATCCTCACTTGAAACTAATTGAGTGTAATCAGCGAGCGCTTGAGATTGCGTCAAAGCATGATCATAGATAGCAGATACCGAGAAGAGGGGCGGCAGCAAAGAATTGTCTGAGCTCAGTACCGGGATCGGAGCGCATCCACGACCTGCGATTAAATCACTTTTCAATACGGTGACCGTCGCTTCCGGATTGCCATCAACATAAAGTTTCATCACCGCGCTCACGGGATCTGATGACCCATCGTAAACTCCTGCCATGAGATGGGTGTTTCCATCGTTGAACCCAGCATCGGCACTGAGCAAATTCAGATCACCCTCCCCGCACGGAACGGAAAACACCACCCGACCCTGATCGTTCATCGAAAACACAAATTGCCCTGGCCCATCTCCGGAGGTGCTCCCTGATCCCGACTGAAACGGAGACTCAGAGGAAAAACCCAGCTCAACGGACATGCTCGACGTTACCATCCCACCCGACATGGTGTTTGAGGCCACTCCAGCCGCACCCATAGATAGTTCGTCCGATGAAGAAACCACCACGGATGAGGCTCTGTCACCCACCCCATTTGAAATCTCGGAGATTACAGTCGAGTCGGCACCAGGATCGGTACTCATCATGACCCTTGCCTTGTTTCTAAGAGAAACCAAAGTGAAGGCAGTTTGATTGATTTTATTTTGCTTGGAACCGGAACCCGATGAGCCTCTGAGAGGATCCGAAACGGTCATTCCGCCCGTGGAGGCCCCGCTTGAAGCCGACTTTAGGTCCTGGACGGACAAGGAGCTCATACATCCCGTTAAAAGGATCGGCAGGATGATCGGCACCCGGATCAGCGATGCAGGGTTGAGACCCTGCTTTTTTTGGCTCTTACTTGAACTCTGCATTAAAACCACCTCTCCTCTTCCTCGTAAACACTAGTCTAGGCCTTTGCACTGCATAGCCGCAATTGTGTCCCTAAGACTGCGTAGAAACAGACGCAGTCTTAGGGACACAGAGTGAATTCTTGCATTTTTTAGAAACTCAGCTAGTCTCTGAAAACTAAATTTTTGTCGGCTCTAGAAGAGGAGCGCTTACTTAAAATTGGGCCAGGAAGGGCTCAAGGCGGAGATAAGCGCCGAAATAGACCTGGGGTTAAACCGTTTTCTTTAAACTGTTTTCAATGAACCCCATCTATTGGTCAGCAAGGTTAAAGCCTTTTGACTGTCATGGGAAATCGCCCCATGGAGTACTTCTGGATTCGCGTTCGGGACTCATCTCCCTTCCTCGATTCCACTCCTACTCTCCTGATTACTTCTATGAGGCCAGCCAGTCTTAGGATTTGAATGAGGAATTTGAACGAGGGAGACCGTAACCGCATGAAACTTGCCTGGAAAAACCTAATTAGGACTCAATCAGTCGCTCGACTTCAGCAGAACATTCAACAAGCGAATCAATCGCAGAACTCAGCTAGCCTCAATAAAACCCTGAGCGTTTGGGATTTGACCTCACTCGGGGTTGCAGCCATCGTGGGTGCCGGGATTTTCTCGACGATTGGTAACGCCGTATCGGTCGGTGGCCCCGCCGTGGTCTTTCTTTTCATTTTTACCGCGCTCGCCTGTGCATTCTCAGCTCTTTGCTATGCCGAGTTTGCCTCGGCGATCCCTCTCGCAGGATCTGCCTATACTTATGCTTATGTGGCTTTTGGAGAAATCTTTGCTTGGATCATCGGTTGGGACTTGCTCATGGAATATGCCATTAGCAACATTGCAGTGGCGATTTCCTGGAGTGAGTATTTTGCTAATCTCTTGGCGGGTTACGGCATCCACATCCCCACCTATTTTAGCATCGACTTTTTAAGCGCCTACCGATCCTATCATCAAGTCCAAGCCAGCCTCCTCCACGGCGACACCCTCGCCGCCCTTTCTGTGACGGACCCCACGCTGATCAGATACTCACAAGCTTGGCTCGACGCGCCCCGACTGGGTAATCTACCGTTGATTCTAAATCTCCCCGCCTTAGGCATAACTTTTCTCGTCACTTGGATTGCATATCTCGGAATTCAGGAGTCCAAGCGCGCTTCAAATGTTCTGGTATCCATCAAAGTCATGGTGATTTTACTCGTGATTATCTTAGGAGCTTTTTATATTCACCCTGGAAACTGGGTGCCTTTTGCTCCTCATGGATTAGGTGGTGTATTCAAAGGAGCTTCGGCAGTTTTCTTTGCGTACATTGGCTTTGACGCCCTATCCACTACCGCCGAAGAGTGCAAAGACCCTCAGAGAGACCTTCCCCGAGGGATGTTCATGGCTTTGGGAATCTGCACCCTCCTTTACGTGCTCGTCACTCTCGTCCTGACTGGAATGGTACCCTTCCAAAAACTAGGCGTAGGAGACCCATTAGCCTATGTTTTTGGCCCAGACGGCGCGAACTTGCCGTGGGTATCAGCAGTGATTTCTGTAACTGCTGTGATTTCGTTGTTTACGGTCCTTCTCGTTTATCAGTTAGGGCAGCCCAGAATTTGGATGGCCATGAGCCGAGACGGCTTACTTCCCCCGATATTCTCGGCAATTCATCCTCGTTACAGGACTCCCTGGTTTTCTACCCTCTTAACGGGAGTCTTCGTTGCTGTACCGTCCCTCTTTATGAACTTAGTGGAAGTTACTAATCTAGCAAGCATCGGAACCCTTTTCGCATTTACATTAGTCTGCGGAGGCGTTTTGATTTTAGACACCCGCCCGGAGATGAATGATAGAAAGTTTAGAATTCCCTACATTAACTCAAAATGGATCTTCCCAAGTATGCTCTTAATAGGCCTGCTCTCCGTCATGATCTTCAATTTCAACCTCCTCACAGCGGAAACCTCAACTTGGTTTAAACTTGAAACTCACCTCCCCTATGGTGTTTTTATTCTCGCAATGACTTTGCTTTCAGGGCTTTGCTTTAAGAAAAAACTCTCCCTCATCCCAGTCCTGGGGCTTTCCACCTGTTTTTATCTCATCACTGAGCTAGGCTTGGCGAACTGGATCCGCTTTGGAGTCTGGCTTTTAATTGGTCTCAGCCTCTACTTTGTCTACGGAATGAAGAACAGCAAGCTAAATAGAAATTCAACTTATACACAGAAATAACCAGCATGATTGAAATATTCTATTGATTATTTATTAAATAAGATATAGATACAGACCCCATGAAATGGACTCGAAGATCTACCATTGCTTTGTTGTCTTTATCGATCCAATCAATGGCTTTTACTCCTCAGGCTCAAGCCAATAATGAGGCATTTCTCCAGGAGCTATTTCATCTTATCAACGAAATCCAAACGAATCACCTCGAGGACTACCTTCCCCCCGAAAAACTGAGCCAATTTATAACCATGATCGAAATCATGAACAATGGCGCACTTTTAGATGCTGAAGAACTCACTACCGACGACCAAGAGGAAATTAGAACTGAATTTTTTAAGTTCAACTTTCGGGAGGTAAACTTAAAAATCAATCATTCATCTCACCCGAGCGCTCACCCGAGCGAAGTCGAATCCCAAGTGGCTCAATTCTCAGAACAGTCCCTAGCTAGAACCTCGGCTGCAGCGATTGAGCATATCAGAGAACGCCTCATTCAAATGTACCGAGAACAAAAAAGTCTCCTCCGGAGCGAGCTCGGAGAGGACCACAGCTTTCTCGTCAGACGATTCAGTGGCAGCCGACTCGAACTCCTGCGTGAATTCTCTGCTGAATCTGCGAACTCAGGATACATAGCTCAAAAAGATTTCTCTCGAATTATTCAGATTTTGAGCGAAGAAATTCCCGAGCTTCAGATTGCCGAAATCGAAAAAGCAGCATCAATTCTAGAAGAACTAGAACAGCCACTTCTGCAACCAGACGTCGAGGCACTATCCGCCCAAACTGCAATCATACCGACGGATGAAGAGCTCCGCACCCAACTTAGTCAAATCTCAAAACGAGACGTCAGCGCTTTTACTTCATGGAGCCGAGAAAGAATCGAAGCCACCCTGGCTCGAATTTCTCATTATGACCGAACTAATTCACATCATAAAAAATGATGATATTTTTTACAGGCTTCAGAAAGTTACTCAGCTAAATATACTTGAATTGAAAATTCATTTACATTAGCTATTGATTTTATATCGATTTATTCATTTTTTTAAATTGGCCTATTTATTGAATATCCCACCCAGCAAGAAGGTGAGGTACTTTTATGAAAAGACTTTTTTCTAAATTTTTACTGCGTTTTTTTCTGGCAATGAACTTATTAATGGCTTTCTCCCTCAACGCCCATGCATCTTCAGAGGGATTCTTTCCCAATACCAGAGCAAAAATAAAGACCATCCTTCGCACAGATGAAAGCTCAGTTGGAAAAAAGATTTACAGTGGGATTAAACGAACCGCTCGAATCGCTACCGCTCCCATCGTCGGAGTACGAAGAGGAATCAAAGAGTCTTTCTACTCTGTGCCTACCTTCTCGGGACCTATGATCGTTTACAATCCAATTCGAGGCGGAATCTATGGAATATGGGCCGCAGGTAAGACGGTCATTTCCGGAGGACTCATGCCAAAATCGATTCGACCTGGATTCAGTGAATCGTTTGAGAGCACTAAATAGATCGCGATCGACACTCAAAACTCAAAAAGTGCAATCTGAACCTGAACTAGTCATCACGCCGAGGAGATCGGCGCAAAGATTTCTTTTGGGAATTTTTACTTTTGCTCGCCTTCACTCTCCGCTGACTTGAGCGGGAGGGCTGGGTCTTCCTTCGAAGCTTGGGGATTTTGGCTGCACTTGCCAAGCAGACTTTGAGTTTTTCGAGGCAGTCTTCCCGATTTCGACGCTGATCTCGAAAGCGGTCGCTAGAAAATACAATTTCGCCTTCATTTGTAATCGTCGCTGCAAGCTTCTCCAAGAGACGTGCTCGTAGGACTTCAGTAATACTTGGGCTTGCCACTAGGCTCCAGCGCAAAACGGCCTTAGTATTGACTTTATTCACGTTTTGACCACCAGGGCCCGAGCTCCGAACATAAGTCAACTCAACTTCAGAAAGCGGAATCGTAATCCCCGAGTTAACCACAATCCTTGTGAGGTCACTTGTTTGAATGCCCACCCAATTATCCTCCCCCCTGCAAAGAAGCAGAATAGACCATGACGCTGGGAGATCTCAAAAAATCAAAATTTTGCGTGCTCACTTTCAAAATCGTCGCTCCCTCTTTCTACTTTATTTGATCTCACACTTTTTCTATTTTGGCTGGGCAAACTGGACGAGTTTGGAACCTTTTGTAGAGGGCTGGCGGCGTAGGTGCAGCAAAAAAAGCCAATTGCGAAATTTCGCAATAATGCTATTCTCTTAACTATGTCGAGTTTAAGGCGAACTTATAAAATCCGCCCTATCACTGTAAACAATGTCAAAGTTGTGCAAGTGGTCATCGACTCCCATTTTGAAAAAAAACACAGCAAAACCATGAACGATCAACTCATTCTGGCCCTAGTAAACTAGCTGGATGGAAGGTTTTAACTACCGGATTCAAAAAGAGGAAGATATTCCTATTTTGCCACACTGATTGAGCTGAACAGAAAACAGTTCCGGCTAGTTTGGTTGCTTGAAGATCATGTAATCTATATTGGAGTCATAAATGCCTACCGAGACAATAGAAGAAGGTGAATCATGGGATTTCCAAGTGAAAAAGAATTAAGAACAATTCGGATAAAACTTCAAAATTCAGAACCCTCTCGACTGCTACCGAACGATGCCTCCAAAGCAGATCAGGTCAAATATAAGTTATGCGAGAAATTTGTGATTTACTTGCTCGACCACAAAATGACACAAGCTCAGCTCGCAAAAAGACTCAAGATCGATCCATCCCGTATCAATGAGATAGTTAAGTATCGAATCGACCTCTACACCATTGATAAGTTGATGGATTTAGCCGAACGCCTGGAAATAGATTTTGATGTGAAAGTAGCTTAAAAATTCGAATCCAGATTGCCCTTCACTTAAAAACTACTGATTTTATTGATGAAAAAATTGACTGGGCAATTTGGACGAGTTTAGAACCTTTTGTAGAGGGCTAGCGGCGTAGGAACTTACGCTGCATCATCTAAGGTTACCTTCATCTTAAGACCCGCCTCATCCACTAACGCCTGCAGAGACAACCGTACAAACTGCTGGGGAGACCTACCTAGGATTTTGGCAAAGCGTGCAGCCCGCTCAGGACTCACCACCTTTCGGCCTCTCTCAATATCGCAAAGATGCGACGCTGAGATTCCAAGCTTTTTTGCAAAACCTGCCTGAGACTTCTCCTCGCCGAGGCGAATAGACTCAAGCAAACCTCCGAGGGTGAGTGGCCTTCCCGCGGCTTCTTCAAGGAACTTCATTGTTTCGCTTTTCTTAGTACTCATGTTTAGACACCTCTTCGACAGATACAAACTCAATATCTCCATCGTCCTTAATCATATAGATAGCCCGATAGGCCCGACTTAAGCGAAGTGAGCGCTGACCTTGGCGGTCTCCATGCAATGGCTCATCATGATAGCCGGGGCACTTCCGAACCTCCTCTAGACTGCGGGTCTCCACATCATCCACCCATGCAGCAAGATTTTCGACAATATGCCTAGGTAGTTTCTGGAGTTGCTTTTGTGCGGTTTTGGCCAAATTCACTCGGCGAATCGTCATGACTAAATCACTATACACCTTGCAGGTGAAGCAATCAATCCAGTCTTCACCTTTTAGGTGAACTTTTAAGTTACAGGCCGAATCCTAGTTGCCCTGCATCTGAAAAGCATTGATCTTATTGAGGAAGATATTGGCTGGGGGACTAGGACTCCCCTCCGGTCCTCGCACTACCGTGCTCGGCCTCCAGTCAAGTCTCGGAGAGGGCCCGCAAGCGGGCACCCCTTCTCCTCCGACATTCTCGTCCTAGCCTAGAGTACAAAACGCTCCGCGTTTTTTCATTTACATACCAGCCAAATAAAAAAGCCCAGAGTCGCTTTCGCGGTCTGGGCTTTTTTATTTGGCTGGGGGACTAGGACTCGAACCTAGATAGCCAGAGTCAGAGTCTGGAGTCCTACCATTAGACGATCCCCCAATCGATCACTCAAAGGCCATTTTATTACCCGACCTGAGCTTCTCTGTCCAGACTAAATCGCCAGATTACCTCAACTTAGAGCTGCTCTACTTTGCTCAATCGCGACTCAACCAAATCCCAAGGCAGAAGAGATAAAAGCTCAAACAACCCTGCGCTCACGAGGCGACCCGTGACGACGAGACGCATCGGTTGGGCAAGATCTCCTAACTTAATCCCATGCTGTTCGCCGATCTGACGCAAGAACGCATCCACTTCAGTCGGACCCATACCCAGCTGCCCCAGAGAGGGGCAGCTTCCCCAAACTTCCCGATCTTGCGCAGAGCGCGACTCAGAGGAGTGGGAACTCGCTGACGCTTCAGAGACACGAGCGTTTAAAAGATGAAGGCAATGCTTCACTGCAGCTTGGGTGGCGGCCTTTAAGTTAGGATCTTTGTTCCACTTTAAACCGCTCGGATCGACCTCAATGACGCCAGGGGTGCAGAGAGGCACCATTTGATCGGCGAGCTCCTTCACCAGTTTCACTTTGGGCTGAATCAGAGCGGCAATCTGAACACCGAGGGAGGTGCGCGCACGCGTCAAGGCTTCCTCACTAAAAAGATGCGGGTAATCGTCCAAGACGATTTGAGCTAACCTCTCTGGAGAGGCCTTCCTGATATGTTCGCCATTGAGCCAAAGGAGCTTTTCTGTGTTAAATACAGCCGAGCTTTTTTGCACATGATCAAAAGAGAAAAACTGGATCATCTCCTCAATACTGAAAACTTCCTGATCTCCATGACTCCACCCGAGTCGGGCCAAGAAGTTAAGCAAAGCTTCGGGCAGGTATCCCTCGGCGCGATACGCATTAGCGGATACGGCTCCATGCCTCTTAGAAAGCTTCTTCTTATCCGCCCCTAAAATCATAGGAAGATGGGCAAATTGGGGTACTGGGTATTTAAAAAATTGATACAGATGCATCTGCTTAGGGGTATTATTAATATGGTCGTCGCCCCGCAAAATATGAGTCATCTCGGAAAAGACATCATCCACAACCACAGAAAGATTGTAGGTCGGAGCGCCATTTGACCGAATGAGAACAAAGTCATCGATATCGACGTTTTCAAAGCGAATGGGACCTCGAATTAAATCAAGAAACTCCACACTTCCATCCAGCGGGATTTTTGCTCTAATTACAAAAGACTGGCCCACCGGATGATCCGTCCGAGAGCGACACCGGCGATCGTACTGAGGCTTCTTTCCCTCTTTCATCGCAATCTCTCGCATTTGCTCCACCTCTGCCTCAGTGCAGTAGCAGCGATAGGCGTGCCCAGATTCAATCAGGTCCTCGGCCCGCTGAGTATAGAGTTTAAGCCGCTGACTTTGAGAAAGCGGCTCCTCGTCCCAACTCAAACCGAGCCACCTCATCGAAGCGATAATGTCTTGCGTAAAGCGATCTTCAGATCTCTCTAAATCCGTATCTTCGATTCGGAGAAGAAACTGACCTTGATGATTTCTCGCGTAAAGCCAATTAAATAGGGCCGCCCGAACTCCGCCAATATGGAGAAATCCTGTAGGAGAGGGAGCAAAGCGAACTCGCACAGTTGAATTTTTTTTTGAATCTTGTTCTTGCATCATACAACTAACTCCACCTGATGTTTCTCGATCGAGGTCCGTCACCTAGCCGCTACCGACCCTGAGAGCACTCTTTTTATAGGTCCTTAGTTTTCTGAAACGGTTGTTCAATCTGGGTTACTTTTTCCATTCGCTCCGATTGCAGTGCCTCAGCATAGCGAAGAATTGCCCCGCGATCTCGGTCGTTCATTCTAAAGAGAACCCCTGCACCAGGATGGCCCTTTTCGACAAACCGCTTCGTTTGACCTACTTGAACCACTGAAGGAGGCCTTTGAGACTGTCCGGCCTCATGACAACCTGCACAACTCTGAACAAAAAGCTTCTCGCCTCGCATGGCCGAAGGGTCCGTTCTTCTTTTTAAAAATAATGGGCCAAATTGATGACGGTAGTTAGTCAGCTCAATTTGGGTCAAGTTTGAAACAAAAAAGCTTTCAAGCGGCAATTCCTCATTTTGAATCTTAGGCTTGGACGTCCAAGGGACCACCACACTGACAGGACCGAGGGAATCCCGAGCAGACGAGCCTGAATGCATTGCTAGAAGCAGAGGATACTTGATCATCAGGGCACGAGGAACTAGAGCTTGCTGCCCTAAAGCATTTTTCAATACAATTAAATCGATTTGAGCTCGGTTCTCCAAAGGGAGGCTCTCCAAAGTCTGGTCTACCAAGCTAGCTAAAAGAAAGCCCTCGGACTTAACAACCTTCCCGCTCTTAGGATCTTTTTCGCGCGCTATTGATTTCTTGAAACGAGTTAAATCGTGCCAGGCCCAAACTTTAAGTTCTTGATTCACGCCGGGCGCATTGACGGTGGCAATTAAACGAAAACTAGGGTCCCCAACAGCGGGCAGCGATTGAGCCAAAGCGGGACAGACGCCCAGAAATCCTAAAACGAGGGCAGCCACTGGGGCCGCTAACATTTCAACCATGAATCTATTTCCCTTTCTAAACCTGGGGATACCAGTCTCTCTGAAGCGATTCTGGCGTCCTATCATGAACACCGAGTGTGTGCAATCTGCTCCGCCTGAGCGCGGCCCCCAGAACCCCTTACTATAATGACCCGTTTCATGAAATTTCCGTAGTTGATTCCGAAGTTCTTCACAATAGCTTAACACAACTGTCTTCATTCAAACCGACTCGAAAACTAAAACCCACATCCACCCAAACAGTAGAAGACATTGACAACCCCAGTCTAAATCTGTATAAGTGGTGCCATGTGACTCAACAAAGTGGGCTCGGGGCCCACTTTTTTTTTATGTAAAGGGAGCCCAAAGGGAAACAGCCTAGAACATGACCCAAGAGATTAATAACCCATCATCAACTCGACACCCGCATGAAAACCTCATTCAATTGGTGTCGCAATGGATTCACCCCATGGGTTACCAAGTAGTTCATATCGAAGCCCAAACCCACCGACAGAAGACTTTGCGGATTTTCATTGATTATCTTGAATACTCAGGTGAAAAAACGATCGGCATTGAAGACTGCGTTCGTGTTTCTCGTGCTCTAGAGGAAACCTTGGATCAATCTCAGGAAATTGAAAACATTTTTCATGGTTCCTATGAATTAGAAGTTTCCTCTCCGGGAGTCGACCGTCCACTTAGGACATTACAAGATTTTGAACGATTTTCAGACAGGGAGATTCGAGTTCATGTTTATCGTGCACTCACGGGAGATGAAATCGAAAACCCTGATTATCATGCCAAAAACCCGAAACAAAAAAACTTTTTAGGTCATTTACTGGCTCTTCGAGGAGAAAAAATTGCTCTCCGAATCTCTGAAAAGGGCAGTGAAATGATCCTCAAAAAAGTCAAATCGAAGCAGAAGGCATTACTCAATACAAACAGCGTGGAAGGTTCTGAAATCTTAATCCCCCTTCCCCTCATATCCAAAGCTCACCTCGAACCTCATTTTGATTTCGACGGGAGTGACGAAAGCGAGAAGACACAATGAAACCATCTGAATTAAGCAGAGTCATCGAAGCCGTAGGTAAAGATCGCGGAATTAAGAAAGAAATTATTATCAGCGCTCTGGAGCAGGCCGTTTTGATGGCAGCCCAAAAAAAATACGGGCCGACTGCCATCCTGGAAGCACACTACAACAATGATTCTGGCGAGATTGATCTATTTCAATTCAAGAAGGTGGTTGAGAGCGAGCCCGAAATGCTGGACGAAGCTGAGGAAATCGAACTCACCGAAGCACGCAAGCTCGATCCAGAAGCTGTCGTTGGCGACGAGCTTGGAATCAAAGTCGAAGGTGCTGGCTTTGGTCGAATTGACGCTCAAACCGCGAAACAAGTCATTTTTCAAAAAGTCAGAGATGCTGAACGAGAAATTGTTTTCAATGAATATGTTCACCGAAAAGGTGAAATCATTACGGGTATTGCCCGAAGAATTGAACGAGGCAATCTCGTTATCGATTTGGGCAAAACAGATGCTCTCTTACCCCGAACAGAAATCATTCCTTCGGAACAGTTTAAGCCAGGCGATCGAGTTCAAGCCTATCTATCTGATGTAACTCTCACCAGCCGAGGGCCACAACTTTATTTAACACGAACCTCTCCGAAATATTTAATGAAGCTTTTCGAAGTGGAAGTTCCCGAAATTCGTGAAGGAATTGTTGAGATCAAACTCTGCGCAAGAGAGCCAGGCGCTCGCTCCAAAATTGCCGTCACCTCGAAAGATCGAGATGTTGATCCCGTGGGAGCCTGTGTCGGCATGAAGGGGATTCGAGTTCAAAATGTGATCCAAGAGCTTAAGGGCGAAAAGATTGATATTATCCCATGGTCAGATAATCCGGTCATGTTCGTCCGATCGGCTCTCGCCCCTGCAGAGATTTCTTCAGTCCGAATGGACGAGCGAAATCGAACCATGGAAATCATGGTCGAAGACGATCAGCTCTCACTCGCTATCGGAAGAAAAGGCCAGAACGTCCGCCTCGCTGCCCAACTCACTGGATGGAGACTGGACATTATTTCGAAAACCAAACTCCAGAAGCGAACCTCTGAAGCCATTTTCAATCTCCAGCATATTGAAGGAGTGACAGAGACCATCGCACAGGGAATTTACCAAGCAGGCTATCTGAACGTAAGACAGGTGGCCGAAGCTGCAATCGAAAGTCTCCAGAAAATCCCTGGCTATGACTCCCTCGATACAGCAACTAGTTTAAAAGAGAGAGCTGCCGGAGTCGTTGAAAAAGCTGGCGACATGCTTTCTGTGGGCGCCCCACATGACGATGGAAAAGGCTCTTTCACTGCGCAGCCAGTTCCTGTAAAAGATGCTAGAGCTCTTGCAGAAGAACGTCTACGTGAGATGATGCGACAAGCTGGTACACCATCCCAAAACGTTGGCGACAAAAAAGAAAAGACGGAATAGTCGTATGCCACAATTAGGATGGACCGAGGGAGACAAAAGAATGTCTGAGCATGAGATGGTAAAAGTTTATGAACTTGCAAAGGAATTGGGAATTGATTCTATTTCCTTGCTCGACAAGCTCAAGAGCTTAAACATCAAAGTTAAAAATCATATGAGTGAACTCAAGAGCGAGGAAGTTCAAATCGCTCGGACCTCACTTCGCAAGGCCTCTGATTCTGATAAGGGAGCCAAAAAGGCACCAGTCAAAATCCGAAAAAAGGCCGGTGAAAGTGCTACTGCGTCTACATTAGCGGCAGAGACTGCGAGCGCGGAAAAGAAGCTCGCCTCGCCCATCATCCGCCGAAGAGTGAAGGCTGACGGCACTATGGAAGCCCCCACACTCCACGCTCGACCTTCACAGACGGTTGAAGCGACGACCGATGCCGGTGCTGACCATCACTTTGCTGAACAGCACACTGAAGAAGAAGGCGCTTACGGTGCGGCTCTTGAGGGTCAAACCGAAGACCAATTGAGTGTAGCCCAGCTTGCTGAAGCGATCCCATCAGAAACCGAAGAGACAGCCGAACTCGAAGTCAACGCATCGGAACCAGCTGTAGGGTCCGAGTCAGAAGAGACCTGGATGGAACAATCTCAAGCAACATTAACTGCCTCGACAGATGGAGTCCACGCCGCTGCAGTAAGCCCTGCTACGACCCAGGCTGCCGAAGCGAGCATCAAAAGCACCCCGGAAGTCCCACCTGCGCGGGTTAAGCCAGCTCGGCCACCAGTCGTACTGACTCCCCGGCCCGTTGCACCTCGCCGAAGCATTCTAAAAATCGTAGAGGCAGCTCCGCCTCCTCCACGGCCTATTATTAAGCCAGCGCCGCTGCCTTCTTCTCCGATTAAACCTGCAGTAAAAGGCACAACCACGACCCAGGATAAAGACGGCTTTAGAATCATCAAGATGACTAAAGAGAACCTCGATCAAATGGTCGAGGAAGAAGCCGCAAAGAAGAGAACAGGTGGCCGGGAGCCAGAAATTCGGCCTGAAGATGTGCGCTTTGCCGACTACCGAAAGAAGGAACTCGTTTTTCTCCCTAAGAAAAAGAGACTTCCACTCGGAAAAGAAATCAAGAAAACCCAAAAAACGGTCGCTAAAGCTCAAAAGCGTATCGTTGAAATGCATGACACCATTAGCGTGCAAGACTTGGCAAATCAGCTCAGTGTTAAATCCATTGATGTGATTCGTAAGCTCATGTCTTTGGGACAGATGGCCACCATCAATCAGTCCCTTGACTTCGAGACAGCAACCTTGCTCGGACAAGAATACCAATACGAAGTTCGAAATATCGCCTTCCAGGAAAACGACCTGATTGAGTCCTCAACAGACCAAGCAGAGGAGCTCAAGCCGAGACCTCCCATTGTTACGATCATGGGTCACGTCGACCATGGTAAAACGACCTTACTCGATGCTATCCGAGAAGCGAACGTCGCAGGTGGCGAGGCTGGTGGAATTACCCAGCATATTGGGGCATACACGGTTGAGAAAAATGGCAAGCTCATTACTTTCATCGATACTCCTGGCCACGAGGCTTTCACGGTCATGCGGGCACGCGGAGCTAACGTCACCGACATTGTCATCTTGGTCGTTTCGGCTGATGACGGCGTGATGCCTCAGACCCGAGAGGCAGTGAGTCATGCTCAAGCCGCCAAAGTCCCGATTATTGTCGCGATCAATAAAATCGATAAGCCAGGGGCCAATCCTGAGAAGATCAAGCAGTCCCTTTCAGAACTCAGCCTTCTCTCTGAAGACTGGGGTGGAGACACGATTTTCGTTCCCGTGTCGGCACTGAAGAAGACCAACTTGGACAAACTCCTTGAATCAGTTCTGCTGCAAGCTGAAATGCTCGATCTGAAAGCCAATCCAAACACCCGCGCAAGCGGAACTGTTTTGGAAGCTCGACTCGAAAAGGGCAGAGGTCCTGTGGTGAGTGTATTGATCAGCCGCGGAACACTGAATGTCGGGGACCCCATCGTTGCTGGACCATTCTCTGGAAAAGTAAAAGCTCTCACCGATGACCAAGGTAGAATGGTGAAATCTGCTGGCCCTGGGATCGCAGTTGAAGTCTTAGGCTTCGAAGGTGTTCCTAATGCTGGTGAAGCTTTCAACGCAACTGATAAGGATGCCGATGCGCGCCTGATAGCTGGAAATCGTGTAGACAAAAATCGCACCAAGATTTCTGGCACTCAGGGAAAGGTCAGCTTAGAGGATCTCTTCTCTAAGATTCAGGCCGGCGAAATGAAGGAACTCAACGTAGTCCTTAAGGCTGACGCCTTTGGCTCCGTCGAGGCTATCCGCGACAGCCTAATCAAACTCAGCACTCCCAAGGTCAAAGTGAAAATCATTTTGGCTGCTCCCGGTGGAATTACAGAGAGCGATGTCCTTTTGGCCAGCGCTTCTAATGCGATCATTATCGGCTTCAACGTCCGACCTGAAACCAAGGCGAGACAATTAGCCGAGGGTGAGCACGTAGAAGTGAAGAGCTACAGCATCATTTATGAAGTGATTGATGACGTCAAGAAAGCCATGACTGGCTTGCTAGACAAGAAGAAGGTTGAGAAATTCTTGGGTCGAGCTGAAGTTCGCCAGATATTCTCTGTCCCGAAAATTGGAACCATCGCAGGTTGCTCCGTCATTGACGGAAAGATTCTCCGTGGAGCCAATGTTCGACTTCTTCGAGATAGTCGAGTCATTTTTGAGGGCAAGATGTCTTCCCTCAGACGCTTCAAGGATGACGCTAAGGAAGTAGCAACCGGATTCGAGTGCGGGATTGGGATTGAAAACTATAATGATCTCAAGCCAGGAGATCTGGTCGAGGCTTATCAAATCGAATTGGTAACCCCCGAACTCAACGCCTAATCTAAGATTTAGGGTTTTGCAAAGGTAGTATTATGCAAGAAACACGAAGAATGAGGCTTCAATCCGTTATTCAGGAAGAGCTATCCCAGCTCGTTCCACGAGAAGTCAAAGATCCACGAATCCCTCCACTCACCTTTACGGCAGTGGAGGTCACTGAGGATGGCAGTCAAGCGACTCTCTTTGTAGCTATCCTGGGCGGTTCCCATGGGGGTCACGATGGAGCTCCTCCCTTATCAGAAGAGGGGGCTAAACTCAGGATGAAGGATTGTCTGGCTGGCTTGGCCTCAGCTTCAGGGTTTATGCGCAGGCACTTGGCGAAGATCCTCAGCGTGCGTCATATTCCAAGCCTCGTCTTCAGGGAAGATCACGGCTTTGAGAATGCGATTCGGGTTCAAGAACTCTTGAAGAAAATTTCTGACTCCTAATGGATGGCGCTCTACTCATTCAGAAAGATCCCGGGATCACTTCTTTTGGCGTAATTGAGGTCCTGAAAAGGCATTTAAGGGACACGAAAAAAATCAAATCAAAAGACCTGCCCAAGCTGGGACACGGGGGTACGCTGGATCCGTTTGCAACCGGACTTCTCATAGTACTCGTGGGTCGAGGGGTGAAGCTTGCTCGTTATTTTTTGGGTGCAACGAAGGGTTATGAGGGATGGATCAAGTTTGGGGAGACCACCGTTCCAGGTGATCCCACTTCACCCGTCACAGAGACTTCGTCCAACCTACCCAGAGACTTAGAAGCAATTCAAGATCTAGCGACACGGTTCACCCGGCAACCTTACTTGCAAACTCCTCCGATGCACTCAGCTAAGAAGGTGAACGGCAGGCCGCTTTATGAGCTAGCTCGCGAGGGGATCGAGATTGAGCGCGAGCCCAAACTTTGTCATCTCTATGAGTTCAACATTTCGGATTATCAGTCCCCCAGGGCCCAGTTTCAAGTAAAATGTAGCTCAGGTACTTACATCCGAACTCTTGCGCAAGACCTAGGTAGACTTTCTCAGTCGGTTGCCATGCTGGAATCCCTCAATCGAACTCAGTCCGGTGTTTTTCGAAATGCGAACGCATGGAACATCACTGCCATTCTCGACTCAGAACAAAACTGGGACCAGCTCCCTTGCTGGGTACCTTTTGACGACCTCCTTAAGGGCTATCCCAGCGCAGAGGCCACGGCAGGAGAACACCAAGCTCTGCTGCAAGGTAAACAATCAGTCATTTTTTCCATTTTAAAACGCACCATTCAACCCAGTGAAAAATCCTCTGAACGCACGGACGACTGCGTCGGCATCTATCATGCTAATCGTATCATCGCCATCGCCCGCAAGGTGGATGACCTCTGGGGACTCGAGCGAGTTTTAACTTAGAGCCTAACTCGGTCGTTCTCTCGAGTTGACAGATGCCTCCTTCCTGATATTACCGAGAGAGTATTTTAAATTCTTAGTGGGAGATCGGAATGAGAAATCTAAAGTTAATTTGTGCCCTTGCCGTTGCCTGCACTTCGCTGATCAACCCATCGACCAATGCTTATGCGACCTTTGAGCCCATGCTTGATGAAACGGCACTCGACCGAACCGTCGATCCTTGCACTGATTTTTACGCTTTCTCCTGCCGAGGGTGGCTCAATCGGACAGAATTACCGGGTGATCACCCCTCATGGACGCGAAGCTTCTCAACCATTAACGAAGAAAACCTAGGGGAACTTCGTAAAATTCTAGAGAGCTACGCGGCTCACGATTATACGCTACAGAGTCATTACTCAAAGAAGTTGGGCGATTTTTACGCGGCCTGCATGAACACCCAAGCCATGGAAAGCACTCACACCGACTTCCTTCGCCGGGAATTTGCAGTTATTGAGGCCACGAAACCTGAAACCCTCTCCCAAGTCGTCGGCGACCTACTACTAAAAGGATACTCGGTGCTGTTCAGTATCGGTTCGACACTCGACTTCAAAGACTCCTCCCGAATTATTGCAGAAGTGGATCAGGGCGGCCTAGGACTCCCAAACCGAGACTATTACTTCGACGCAGACAAGTCACAGATCCGAGAAAAATATCAAGCCCACATTACCCGCATGCTTGAGTTTGCTGGAATCAAAAAAGATCAGGCACAGAAAGATGCCCTCTCCATTCTCACTTTCGAAACCGCTCTGGCGAAAAACTCTCTGTCACCAGTCGATCGACGAGACCCACAAAATATCTATCACCTTCTCCCTAAAAGTCAGCTGAATGAGCTTGTCTCTGTACTCAACTGGGAGTCAATTTTTAATCAAGTCGGCGCCCCAGCCTTTGAAAATCTGAATATTGCTACCCCCGATTTTTTGAGGGGACTCAACACGCTTTTAAGTCAAGCCCCTCTCGAGCAGATGCAGGCTTACTTTCGCTGGCACATCCTCCACTCGACGGCCGATAAACTCGGACCAACCTTCGAAAAGGAGAATTTCGATTTCTACGGCAAGACTCTTTCAGGCCAGAAGGAAATGAAACCTCGGTGGAAAACTTGTGTCAACAGCACGGATAAATCGCTCCAAGATGCGCTTGGCGAGGCGTTTGTTAAGAAGACATTCGGTGAAGCTGGCAAAACCCAAACTCTTTCCATACTAAAATCTATCCAGAATGCATTTAAAGAAAACCTTACCTCAGTGAGCTGGATGGACGATGCAACCCGGCAATATGCCATCACTAAACTCGAGGCGATCCAACACAAAATGGGTTACCCAGAAAAGTGGACCGATTTCTCCACCTTACATATTACGCCAAAGTCTCATATCGCCAATGGGGTTGAGACCGCTCGATTTTGGACTCTCAAGGAAATGAAAAAGATTGGTCAGCCAGTCAATAGAACGGAATGGGATATGACCCCTCCCACGGTGAATGCCTATTACGATTCACAGAAGAATGAAATCGTGTTTCCCGCTGGGATTTTACAATCTCCCTTCTTTCAGGCAAATGCGAGCTTAGCCGCTAATTACGGTGCCATTGGAATGGTCATCGGTCATGAACTGACTCATGGATTTGACGATCAAGGCCGGCAGTTTGACGCACAAGGAAACCTCAAGGACTGGTGGACTCCAACAGTGGGGCAAGTGTTTAATCAAAAAACACAGTGCTTGGTCGATCAATACTCCACCTATCCAGTCGCTGATGGAGTCCACATCAATGGAAAGCTTACCTTAGGCGAAAACCTGGCTGACTTGGGAGGCCTAAAACTTGCCTATGCCGCCTACCGGCTGGCGGCGAATGCATCGCCACAAGAAGCGACATCAGACTTTACTGGAGAGCAGAAATTTTTTCTCTCCTTTGCACAGTCCTGGTGCAACAAGAGCACCGTGGAGATCGAAAAGTTGTTAGCCGCTACCGATCCCCACTCTTCCTCAAAGTATCGAGTCAACGGGGTGGTCACAAACCTCCCTGAATTTGAAAAGGCTTTTGGCTGCCAGCCCGGTTCGGCAATGGCTCCCGTTCAACGCTGTTCGGTTTGGTAGATTGGCCCACCAGTTCCAGTTTGCAAGTCTGACTATTTTGATATAGATTGCCGGCCAACTCTATGCTGAAATTTAGGCAGCCCCTCATCCTTGGTGCAATCTTCCTTAAACTAATATCATTGATTTGCTCAAATTCGAGCTTTGCCACAAGCCATTCACCGGCGGCCACCCAGTCATTTCAAGCAATCGAACAGTTTCTTCTCGCCCAACAGACTCAAACGAAGTCCCCTTGTCCCGGATTATGTGAGCCAGAGGATTTCCCCAACTACACCTATCTCACCCAGCAACTCTACCGGGCCTTAAAACCTGCTCATCGAATTTGGATGGAAGCAGAACAGAACGCCGAAATCACCGAAGAGCAAATTCGAGCCTCAAATTCCCTCATTCAAGAACTTCATCATGCCCTCCTCGAAGGTGCTCCCTCCCGACTGGCTTCACTTATTCCAGAGTTTCAGACCTTTATCGAACTTGACATGAGAGTCAAAAGCGAACTTCGCAGCCAAGGCGGGCCGCATCAAATCATTCCCCTCATGATGAGCGTGGTTGGCGTAGGTTGTGTCGCTCTACCTCCTCCTCCCATCGGGGTCAGTATTTGTGGCGCCTCGATCAGCGCAGGAGTCTTTTGTAGCTTATGGAACTCGCCGAGGGAAATTTTTTGTCCCACTTTGCCCGAGCCTTATGTTGCTAGCCGCAGACAAACCCAAAGTCTGCTTATGTGCCCTGTCTTCCCAGCCGCAGGCTGCTCAACCTGGCCTACGGAAGAGATCTCCCTTCGAGCTGACGCGGCAAATCGACTCCAAGCTAAACTAGCCGAAATTGCCGTGCCAAACATCATCAAACCTGATTTTCTTTTGCTGATCTTAGCTCAGCTGTACTATCAGACCAGCTTTGAACTTGCTCCTGATCTCAACTCAATTCCTAATCCACTTTGGAATGGAGCCGCAAGATCGAATCCAGCACTGACGGGTTCACCTAAAGAAACAACTCCCGAGGAACTCCCCTCGGCTAACTCGCCTGCAGAAAACTTACCTCAGGTCGAGAGTTGCCCGATCTGCTTAGAGCCAGGCTCACCTGAGCATGGCTTTCTGCGAGCCACCCTATGCCGTCACAAATTCCATCTCAAGTGTCTAAAAAAATGGATGAGAAATCGAGCTGGTCCGCAGCAATGCCCGATCTGTCGCGCTGCGATTCATTAAAACAGATCGCGACTAAGCCCCAGAAAAAAACTAGTGCAAATCTCTAGCAGCACTTCCACTCAACCTCACCTGGATTGGGGCATTTTTAAGGCCCTTCTTAGCTTCCCACTGCAACGTGACCTGGGGGCCGTAGGCTCCAGCTAGGCGCCGGTTCACCTCCCACAGGTCGATGTCTTCAGCGGGGATCGAGTCCACTTGGGTGATGACGGTACCCGCTTTCAGTCCGTCCCGGATTAAATTTTTCGCCGGAGATTTTGAACCAATGGACACGACCCTCAAAACTCGCTCCCCGCCCTGTACTTCAAAGGCAAGTCGTAGGCCGGAAGTGTTCTGCGACTGCTCCCGCAGCGGAAGCGTCTCTGGAGCAAACCACATCCGCCCATGAGGGAGATCCAAGGTAAAAGTGCCGTGAGACAAGACGGAGATTCCCATACTCATTCCGGGATTTTTTTCCGTGAGAAGCCCGCCCTCAGCACCACTCCTCGGGGGCTTTACCAATCGAGGCTGAAGATCCTTGGCAACCATCAACTCTCCGCAGACCAACTGGGTTGCTCCACCCCTGGACAATTGCCACGGGGTATGAATTTGAAGTCCACCTGGATTAGCCAGATCCCAACTTACTCCCTGAATTTCGGACCAAAAGGGCAAAGAACATGAGCTCGCGATCTCCCCTGAGGGCAACTCGGATAGCTCGATCCAATTTGAACCCTCAATGCCTCGAAACCCTTCTCTCGGCCAAATTTTTACCTCAGGAGGACTAACACTGCGGAACTCAACCGGGTAAAGGCTGAGAAAATCTAATCCTAATACCCCATCACAACAGGAGCCTACGTTCTCGGGCGGGTTAAAAAAATCTGTTTCAGTCAAGAGAAACTCACGGAGAGGTAAGACCAAGCCGCTCACCTCGACTCGCTCGGCACGAACTCTTCGGGCCAAAGGTCTTTCGCTTTTCCACATTCCGCTTCTTTGAACCCCCTCAACTGAACCACCTGGGGCGTAAATCCAAGCAGGATAAATTCCCTGGCTGTCTAGCCATTCTGGCGAGACTTGGCTTGTTGGCGCGGTCGAATCCACGAGGAATCTCCCATTCAAGGTGCGTCCAGCAAAACTCACGTTAGCCCGAATAGAAAACAGCCCGTTCCAGAGTCGGGCTGGAGCCCGGGCTAACAACTTTTGCAGTGAAGGAGCTTCCCCCTGAACGACTTCCATCCGAGAAGCCGGGGGCGGGGCTTTCAACGGGACGGCCCGGCACACTCCCGATGCTCGAGCTGTTTCCCTGTAAAAGGTCCACTCGTCGGCGCGCGCCTCTCGCTCCGATTGTTTCCGCCAGACATTCTCTACCCCAGCGATCCATGTTCGGAAGACTTGCTCGCCCCGATCGAGTGCCAGCGCCTCTGACTGGGTTCGAACTTGAGAAAGTAGCACCTCAAGTTCAGGGAGCTTTGACCTTAATAGTTTTGCCCAGAGTTCAGCAGCTTTGGTCACAGCAAGCTCTGCTCCCTCAGATTGTGCAAACCAATCATTTGCCTGAGCTGCGGCGCAATCGAACTCCTCCCAAGGACGATACCAGGGGCCGGGACCCCGAATGTAACCTGAGGACGCAGATCTCACCTGGTGACCAACGACTCCAAAACTCTTACCCTTTCTCGCCTCCGTCTTCAGACCCAAAAGCTCAGTATGCCTTCCCAATGCCCACCTTTGTAGATGAGGATTTCGCAGACTGGGGTCGATCGCCCAAATCTTCTCCGTTGTTAGGTCAGAAGACTTAAACTGATAAGTGGCCTGTAACGCCATACCTTGAGGTTGAGCCGCCCCTAACCGAACGGAGAGCAAGAGAAACAAGAGCCCCCCCCAGCGCGCAATTTGCTGCATCCTCCTGGAAGGATTCATAACTTGAATTTCTCCAACTGAAGTTTTTTTGCCCAGCCTCCGTCGATCTTAATTCGATAGAAGGTCCCTCTTTCCATATGGCGTTTCACTTCGATCCGACCGTGAGAATAGAGCTGTCCCTCAATTTTACTTTTAGAATAGGGAACTAGGATCTCCCAGGACTCCATTTTTTCTTCAAAATGACCCATGATCGTCTCACGCAGTCGCTTCATATCCTCTTCGCGAAATGCCGAAACCGACACGGAACCGGGAGCAATCAAACGGAGCTGGTTTCGAACTCCAGGACCGGCCACCTGATCCATCTTATTCAAAATGGTCATCCTAGGTTTGTCATGCACACCTAATTCTTCTAGGACTTTTTCGGTCACTTCCCATTGCTCGCGAGCTTGCGGGTGGCTCGCGTCGACTACATGAAGAAGTAGATCAGCATCCTTGAGCTCTTCCAGGGTGGAGCGAAACGATGCAACCAGCGATGGGGGAAGGCGACTGATAAACCCAACCGTGTCGATCGCAACCAGTGGTGGATGACTATCTGGATTCAAGGCCCTGACACTTGCATCAAGGGTAGCAAAAAGTTTGTCCTCGGCTCGGACCTGGCTGTGAGTGAGTGCGTTGAGGAGGGTAGACTTACCGGCGTTCGTATAGCCCACCAGGGCGACCTTTAGAACGTCTTTTCTGCCGGCTCGCTGAACGGTTCGCTCCCGTTCAATTCCTTGAAGTCGCTCCTTCAGGATCGAAATTCGATTTTTTACCAATCGTCGGTCCACTTCAATTTGCTTCTCGCCCATTCCGCGACTTCCAGGAGAGCCCCCTCGTTGCCGCTCAAAGTGAGTCCAAAAATGACTCAACCGAGGAAGAAGATACTGAAGGCGAGCCAAAGCAACTTGAGTCTTAGACTCCCGTGTTCTCGCATGCTGAGAAAAAATCTCGATGATCACGCCCGGTCGATCGAGAATGGCTAGCTTAAGTTCTTTTTCTAAGTTTCGAAGCTGATTCGGCGAGAGCTCGACATCAAAAATGACAGCCTGGGCAGAATGGGTCGTCACCGCCTGCTGAATTTCCTCAATCTTCCCTTTCCCAATATAGGTAGCAGGATTGATGCGCCTTGATGCCACCTTGATCCGATCCACCGGCTCCACCCCAAGGGTAGTGAGCAATCGGTCCAGCTCGTTCAAGGAATCGTCTTCTAAACCGACACAAACCACTCGGGAATGTCCTTCTTTGGATAATCCCGGCAATAGAGAATCTGTATTTTCTAACATCTCATCCACTCCAGAGTAGCGATCTTGATCACCCTGAGCATATAACAGATTCCACAAGAGCAGGGAGTCTTATGAGACAAAAAAGCCAAAAACAAAATCGCGCAGTCCAAGTTCACCCCCCAAAAAGTCAAGAGGAGCATCCACCCCTATCCATGCTTCGCGACCTCATTCTTGAGTCCGCCGAAGCGGCTGGGAAGATCCTCAGGCAATACTACCGGGGCAAACTCAGAATCGAGGAAAAACCTGGAGCCGGATTAGTAACTAACGCCGATTTTGAGGCACAGGATGCGATTGTAAAAATCCTGAAAAAGGCCCTGCCAAAATTCGGTTTCCTCACCGAAGAAGCAAAACCCGAGAAAGCCCGCTGCCCAGGCAGATGGGTGATTGACCCCCTGGACGGCACCACCAACTTTGTTCATGGATTTCCGATGTTTTGCGTCTCCATCGCCGCAGAATGGAACGGTGAGATCATTGCTGGGACGATTTACCACCCAATTCTCAAGGAATCCTACCTGGCCCTCAAGGGAAAGGGAGCAACCCGGAACAGCAAGAAGATCCACGTGTCTGCCACCCAGAAAATCGAAAATTCTCTCCTCACGACGGGCTTCACCTATCAGAAGGAAAAACTTCTCCAAAAAGAAATGCAGTCCTTTCAAAAACTCTCAGGAATCGCTCGCGCCGTCCGTCGTCCGGGGAGTGCGGCCCTCGATCTAGCCTATACTGCCGCAGGGGTCTTTGATGCTTTTTGGGAGCAAAACCTCTCCCCGTGGGACGTTGCCGCAGGAGCCTTACTCGTTCAGGAAGCAGGGGGCCAGGTGACTAACTTTCGAGGCGATCCCTTTCGCATCGAAGACCGAGCAATTTTGGCATCCAATTCAATCTTACATCCTGCGTTACTTGGAGAGATCAGCGAAAAGCGCCACCGTTAAAGCGCATTTTTAAATAGACTGAAGTCCCTACTTTTTCTACACTATTAGAATATGATGTCATGGATTCATATTCTCGCTGCTTTCACCCCCGAAGCCCTGCTCCTAGAAGCCGGTGGAATATTCCTCCTGCTCTGCGCCTATGCGGCTTTTTGGATTCTTCGCAAAAGGCGTTATGGCGCCATTGAAACCGATCTACCCTCGGGCCCAGTCAAAGCCTACTTAAATGAACTTATCTTCAACGCCGAGCAGCTCCGAGCACAACTTTTTGGGATTACGGCCTCAAAGGACGTTCGGGCTTTTTCTCCCCAAACCAAAGGATTAGTAGGCGCTGCTCAGGCCCCCTCACCCGCTTCGACGGGTGCCTCGCTCGGAATTGATGCTCAAAATCAACTGGACCTCCTCCAACTCAAAATCAATGAGCAGGCAAACCAGATCGATACCCTGACCCAGGAAAAGGCCGAGGCTGTCCAGCAAGCAGCCGCTGCTGCCAGCAACGGCGCCGCCGCCGGTGGGAGAAATACCGACAGCGGTAACGATGAGGCAATGAGGGAACTCAAGGCTAAGGCAGCGGATTTGGAAAACAAACTCCTCGAATATAGCGTGATCGAGGACGACTTAGCCAATCTGAGCAAACTCATGAAGGAAAATATTGAACTCAAAGCCAAACTTGCCGGACAGCCCGCCCCCCAGAACGCATCTGCGGGTGCTGCCCCCAATGTTGATGAAGTCATTCACGCGCTCTCAGCCCAAGAAGAACCAACTCAGCCCAGCGCGCCTGCGGCTGCTACCGCGACTACAGCACCTGCTCCCGTGCCTGCTCCCGTGCCTGCTCCCGTGCCTGCTCCCGTGCCTGCTCCCGTGCCTGCTCCCGTGCCTGCTCCCGTGCCTGCTCCCGTGCCTGCTCCCGTGCCTGCTCCCGTGCCTGCTCCCG
>CANFJX010000015.1 GCA_947447665.1 Bacteriovoracaceae bacterium
GTTGCTGATGCACGTGATTACTCATCAGGCAGAAGGCATGAAGTTTGACTGAACCGGACGATCCTCGGTGCTTCAAACCGAAAATCAGACTCTGAAAGAAAAGCCCTTTAGCATTGGGACGCTCCAGCAAGTACTCGCGGTTGTGGCACCTCCAGAAAAGATGAACGATTCCAGAGGGCTGTGAAAGTACGGAAAATCGAGAGGCTCGCATAGATAAAGACGAGATGAAAGAACTGAGCCAAAACGGTGCTCCGTCCCCTACTAACTCCCCCTACTAACTAAAACACTCCGTCCCCTACTAAAACAACGTCCTAATCTCACCGACGATCTTCCTAGCAAAAAGATTTTCAGTATTCAGAACCTGAATCGGAACTATTTTTCGTTTACTATTTTTTTGCGGCAGGGTTTTCTGAAGTTCATAATTTAAACGATTCATAATATCACCCCGTAACGCCATCGGTAACTCCGTGCATCCTAGGATAATTTTAATCGGCTTCACTTTACGAAGAGACCTCTGCGAGGCCTCGATACGCTTGACTTCCCTTATGATGAAGTCTCTCACTTTATCGCCCACCTCTTCGATGTTCCCTTCTTTGGCCAGATCAATCAGGCCCTGCAACTCCGTGGCGCGCTCCAGATTTTCGACTGTGTAGTAATTACCCAAGCTCCTTTGCGCCTCGCCCCCCGACGAAGATGGAGCATCCACCGAAAGATCAGCAGCCCGCAGACCTCGTTTGCTCAGATAGTTTGGATAAAGATGATCCTTGTAGGCTCTGAGTGTGCCTAAAATCAAAACATCATCTTTGCTAGCCACCTGGCTTGCCACATAATCTACGAGATCGACTACCGCCCCCTCCTTCTGCCCAATCCCTCGCCTCAAAATCGTGAGACTCACTAACTCTCTAAAGTTACTCATCTTGGAGTGCGCCGTATTAGAAGCTAAAAAATATTTATCATGACCCCGGGTCGCAAACCCCGTAAGACCCTCAACGTAAGAAATGCCTCGACTCCATCCCTCACTAGCGTTCCTAGGAGGGGGTGCAGAATACAGATTAATTGCAAATTGATTCCAATCTAATTTTTTTTTCCTATTCGTTTCTGAATTTAGACTCTCCATAATTAACTTAAGCAACTCACTATCAGACAAAGGACCAGTACCACCGGCGATTCCAATGGAAGCTCTTGCTGTATTAGACGAGGTGTTCGTCACCGCCAAGTCGATTGTTGGCCTCTTGCTTTCCTCGGGGATCAACTTAGCAATCTCCTGTTGTAGGGCTAAATAGTAGCCCCAGTCTGCTGGCTTGAGTCTTAAAGTAATACGGGTATGGGAAACATCGCTTCCTGTTTTTATTTCATATGTTTTCAATATATGACTAACAAATGCCTGCTGAGGTAGAACAGAAGTTCCAGGCAAAATCGCTGCCAAATCTTGGTCGAGCTCATGTATTTTTGAAAAGCCCGGAGCCGAGGAGCAAGACTTTTCATCATGATGCGCGGGGGTATTACTGCCATCGCGAACACCAGGCAAGATACCGGCCTCCAGGAGCGTTGGCACGATCAAGACTAACAGGACTGTTTTAAGTTGAGGTAGTCTAATCATGACTAATTTAATCACAAGACGTCCTTCAGGGCAATGGGGCCGCAAAAAGAGCGGTCGCCCCAGGCACAAGGTACAATTGGGTTTTGAAATCTGCCCATTTTTCGATAAGGATAAGTATGCTTGTTTATGCCATTGACTTTGGGACATCCAACTCTTTGCTCGCTGCTGCCGACGAGGGCACTGTTTATCCTCCGATTCCGCTCGATATCAATGCTGCAGATCCCACGATATTAAGGACGCTCCTCTATTTTCCCAATATGAAAGAATGCTTCTACGGTACGCGAGCGATCGAGGAGTTTGTTCAAAACGATCTTCATGGCAGGCTCATTCGCTCTATCAAGAAGTTCCTACCCATGCGCAGTTTTGTCGGAACTTTTATTGAAAATCGGCCCGTAAATCTCGAGGATCTTGTCGGTTTCTTCCTGAAGGAGCTACGCCGCCGCGGCAACGAATATTTTCAGCAAGAGGTCGACTCGGTCGTCCTAGGTCGACCTGCGAGGTTTTCCGAGAACCCATCCGATGACGCCTATGCTCAAGATCGACTCGAAAAGGCAGCCCGCTTCGCTGGGTTTAAAAATATTGAATTCTGTCCGGAACCCATTGCGGCAGCCCGGGAGTTCCGATCTCAACTCAAGGAATCTAAAACTGTCCTAGTCGCTGACTTTGGGGGAGGCACCTCGGATTATACGATTCTCAACGTCAGCCAAAAGCCCTATCAGGATTCAGACGTGCTTGCGATCGGGGGCATACCCTTGGCTGGTGACTCGTTAGATGGGGGCGTGATGCGTCACCGAATTTCTACCCACTTTGGTTCAGGAGTGCGCTATCAGGTTCCATTTGGTTCGAACACGCTATCTATGCCCAGCCATCTTATGGAGAAAATCTGCTCCCCTGCGGATATTTCGGTGCTGCGCGAGCGAGATACGCTCGATTTTTTTACTAACGTTCGAAAATGGTCGTTAGGTCAAGAAGACCGGGAGAAGATGGATCGACTTTTTCTCCTCATTCATGAAAATCTCGGTTTCGGCATCTTCGAGGAGATCGAAAAACTTAAGAGAAAACTATCCGAGGTGGAGACCGCGACATTTGAATTTTCCTACCCTGAAGTACAAATTCGAGAGCAGATTCAAAGGTCCCAGCTAGATCAGTACGTCAACCCCCAAGTAGAAAGGATCTTGGGCGCTCTCGATGAGACGGTAAAACGAGCAGGGCTCCAATTCTCAGATATTGATATCGTATACTGCACCGGAGGAACCTCCCGAGTGCCCATCATTCTCGAAGGACTCATCCGCCGATTTGGACAGGAAAAACTGGTGGGACGGAACTTTTTCCACTCGATCGTTCAAGGCTTGGGCGAAAGAGCACGAGAACTTGCAAGAACCTGAGAGTCGCTCAGAAACGGAGAGATGAGCTTGGATTTATTTACACAAAAGCGCTTCACCCGGTTCATTCAAGAATTCCGCCATCAATCCGGACAACTGCCCACTATCAAAGATTTTGAATCCGGAGGCTTTGACCGCAAGGTAATTGAAGCGGCGCTTAAGATCAAACTAATCGAAGAGTTTTACGTCACACTAACGAGCGGAACAATTGTAAAAGCCTATAAATTAAGCCAATTTTAAAAAATAAATTACTGGAAAATTAATGACTCCACTCTTGGATGAGTTGCTGAGTCTTTTGCCTGAAGCTATTCATGAAGGGATGATAAGTTTCACTTACATAAACAAATTGAGGGATCTCTACTCTCTCGTTGCTATCACCTATTTTATTAATATCTTCATATTTATTAAGCTTCCCAGACACTAGGGCATGAGTCACTTCTTGGTACGCATTCAAATCAGATTTTTTTGCCACCTGGTGGGCATTAAGGAGCGCGAAAATCATGCAGTTATGCCCGTCTCTCTGCTGTCCTGTGACAATCTGCTCTGTTTTTACTGCGTTAGATCCAGGGAAAACACCTAGATTTTTAAAAACATCTACAATTTGACCAAGCTCAGTGACTGAGAAATAGTGGGTGGACTGCATCGAATCTAACACCCTGATACTACTGTCATGTCGGCTCACCACCAAAGTCACCCAATGGCTACCACTTCCTACGACCCCCGTTGCTATAATTTTTCCTCGAGCAAACTCCTCGCTCGCATGAGCGGCAAAATCGATGAAGGCAGATGAGTTCAGAGAACCATCCACCATGACGCGCGCACTAATGGGGGTAGGGTGAACATATGAAGTAACCACCCCCTCATGAATCATATCATAGTGCATCGCTCCCTCTTCTGCGAGCAACCAACCGCTCTCACTCTCTGATCCGGATGTAAAACCATCCTCCGTCAAACGACTCCCTACAACTGACTCTGCATTTCTCCTAAGAATGACTCTCCGCGATTTCTGACTAGGATCTCTCGCTTCTGTGAGCAATCGTTGAAGTTCTGAGCGAATCCCATCGAGCCGAGCATCTCCTTTGGCCTGCGAAAGGGAGTCCCATGAGTTCTCTGGGAAATTGTTCTCAAGAGCACGAATCGCAGCATGATCACTTAGTTTTGCAAGCAAAGCCAAACATATCAACCTACTGGTCAAATGAGGACCGGGCTTTACACCTTCTTTATTTTCAATCAACTCTTGGAGATTTCCTCGATTACGACCGTGATCACGAAGGTAGGCATCTAACTCGTGAGGAGAGTCAAGAATTGCTGCTAAAAAATCCTTGATCTGAACTCGATAAATTTCTCGATTGGTTTTTAATTCCGCTTGTTGCTCGATGGGTAATCGAGACCGCTTCTTTACTAGGGCGTCATACTCCACGTCGGTCTCATGGAGCTTAATTCTCGTATCATAGAGGGTTTGACTCAATCGAGTCGACCCAGGATGCCAATCCTGCAGCGCAGCCTCCTGAGTGCCCTGCCGTCGCGCTAGATCAGACTGCTCCCGAAAACAAGCTTTCCACTTAGTGATCGCTGTTTCTAAGGCTAATATCTTTAGCACGATCTCCATCTCGTTTTTTTTACCACTCTGCTGACGCAAGCCCCTCAAGTCAGCCTCATAGCTCTCCAGTTTTTTTCCACAATGCGCAGCCTTTTCTTGAGCGGAAATACCCTTCTTGAGAGTGCCCTTTGCCAATGCGGACTGAGGGATGAGTTCTGCCCAAATCAGGCAAGAAAACCCTAACAAGCAGAGTACCAACTGACTGACCCGCATCCTTAGACTCCAAAAATCGTATGACATGGTTTCACTTACTCATCTGGATTATGCTCTAAAACACCCACCACAACCAGAGTCTTCTCCATTGTATGAGTATGCATTAGAATTATTCCACAACTTCGGTATTTTTATTATTGACATTTACTCTCGATAGAATTATTAATAGGCCCACTTAAATTATTCTCTTCCGAGTTAAATCAACGGCAACACTCAGTCAGCTAGAACGACTCCTCAAAAAAGCCCAATAAAACGGGGCCTTGGGAGCCATTCTTCATGGGTGCTGCTGAAAAAAAATAGAAACTGAAAGGCAATCCTATGAAATTAGAAACTGAAAACGCAGTAGCACGACGTATTTGTAACTTGATGTATGCTGAACGAAAAGCCAAGAAAATCAGCCAACAACGCCTTTGTGATGACCTTCAGATCACCCAAGGTCTTCTCTCCAAAATCGAAAACGAAAAGTTGAAGCCTTCTGTGTACGTTTGGCTCACTTTCTGCCGAATCTTCGCCCTCAGCCCAGAAATTGCTATGAGCGAAGGCGCATTCAAGAAGCGAATGGGCTCCTTGAAAAAAATTCTTCACTGATCTTTCGACTCCATTTTCCTCTCCACTCAAAAGCGCCCACCTAGGTTTTCATGACCCAGGGGGCGCTTTTTTTATTGCACCTCATCGCCCAACTCCCAGACTCCTCATTCCTCACTTGATCTCGCCCCAATCTCTCTTCTTCAGCTGGCTGGTTTATTGCTAGTCAACCCCACAGGGGGAAAGCCGGTTTAGCCAGTGGGGATTGAGGGGTTCGCTAAAGCTCCCAATCATTAGCCCTTCCTCCTATAAGATCCATTCAACCCTGGACTGTTTCAACAAGGAGAAGATCGTTATGATCAAGATTATAAATCCAAAGACGGGCTCTGCCCCAATTCTCGGAGGCTTTCTCGTTTTATCAGCACTCAACTCCGTTGGTTGCAATAATAAGACTCAACCCGTCAATCCAATCCACGTGGAGAACCCCTCAGTCACCACCTCACTAGCCCCCAATCAAGATGAATGGATTGATTTTTCGATCACTCTTTCCACTCAAAACTTCACGGTGACTGCAGTCTCACTCCCGATTTTAAATCCTCAAAACCCCTCCATTCAATATGGGAGCTTGAGTATCCAGCCCGTGCTGTGCACTAACCCATCGACTTGCCCCTACGGCAATAGCGCCCAGATTGGTGTAAACTTGGATGTGACTAGCTTTATCGCAGCCAAAGGAGTTGCCCCCATCCTCCCGAACGGTGCACCGCTCCCCGTCGGAGGACTTCAAAATTCAACCGTCGTTGCGCTTCCCGTCTCGAACACCGGAGCCGAGGTCTACTTTGCTTTAGGCAAGGGAGTTGCGATGCTTGGTGCTGCAATCCCCTTTACTCAAATGAGCGTCGTTGGACAAGTCGTCCCAGGAGCGGATCTGTTTATCCCAATCACCATTAAGACCTCAAAAGGGAACTTTACACTGCTTCCTGGGATTTTCACGGGACAGGCAGTCAATACCACTGGGGTAGGATTTTTCGCTGATCTCTCAGGACTGCTTCCTCAGAGCGGGAATCGAGGTATGGCAGGAGAGGTGGCCAACGTCGAGAACCACTTAGTTCTGTCACCCACGATTCCTTCGAGCAAAAAGAGAACTCGCCTCTATCAAGAACTCTGGAATTTAAACGAAAAGGGTGGACGCCTCGACTTGCAGTAACGATAGTCACCCTGAAAATGAACGTTTAAAAAAAGCAGGTAGGGACGGGGGTTTTGCCCCGCCCCTACTCACTAAAACGTGTCAGTGTCGTCGTCGAAGTCGCGCTTAATGGTATCAATGAGAGAGTCAGCCGACTCTGCAGATTCGACATCGAAATCATCGACAGCTTCATCGAGATCGAGATCGTAGATCACTTTAGCAAAATCCTTATCGCTCGCCAGATCTTGTCGAATAGCCTCAATGTATTTATCAGGGTACTTGATCACCAGCTCTTCAATGTATTGATTGAGCTTCTTCTCTTGAAGGATGACTTCCTTGCGCTTAATTTTTTTCCAATTTTTAATATAATGAAGGCGACAATACCCGCCGGAGGTAGCCAATCCCTCGCAAGCCACTTCGCGGCAAACAGTTTCCCCTAATGCACTTGAAAAACCCCGAGAAGAGCCCGAATCGGACTTCTTTTTGGACGATGCTGGCTTAGCTTTGGCTCGAATCTGCTTCTGAGCATGATTCGAATGGTGTTTTTCAGTAGGTGAAGGGGGGACTGCTTTTTTGCCTGGGCTAGCTGAACTAGAGTGAGAACTCGATTTAGATTTACCTGTTAACTTGCCTGACCCAGGTGAGTGCGATTTAACCATACTGTTTTGCCTTTTTTCAAATTCGTCTTAATGATAACACCGAGAAATGTCACGTGGGACCAGGACAGTCAAGACGAAACTCATCAAAAACCTTAGCTCGCGCCCGAAGGAACTCAAAACGATCGGCGCGATCGATCTCCATTTTCACGGTGCGTTTGGGGTGGATCTCATGTCTGCCTCACCCACTCAACTCAACGATCTTTCAGCCGAACTCTGGAAGTCCGGGCTAGCTGGATTTTGCCCAACCACGCTCACTGCGCCGCCTGAAGATCTCTCAGCCGCCGTAAAAAGCCTAGGTCGGTGGATTCGATCCAATCGCTTTCCAGGGGCCAAACCTTTAGGAATCCACCTAGAGGGACCCTGGATACACCCCGAGAAGAGCGGCGCGCACCCCACCCGGTTCGTCCGAACGATGAAAAAGGCAGAACTCGAAAAACTCTGGAAAGAAAGCCAAGAGACTCTCAAGATCATCACAATAGCGCCTGAGCGCTTCACCGTGCCAGAACTCCGCTGGATCACTCAGTGGAGCCAGCAGCGAGGAGTGTTGCTTTCCGCTGGGCATTCTCAAGCCACGCTCGCCGAGGCTAAAAAAGGTTTTGAACTCGGAGTCCAGGGAGTCACTCATGCCTGGAATGCCCTAGCCTACCATCATCGTGAACCTGGAGTTCTTGGGGCGGCCATTGGAAACCCAGAAGTCTATCTCGAGCTCATTGTCGACCAAGTACACCTGTCGCTCCCCTGGATTCGCTGGACCCGACAGCTTCACCCTCCACAATCGATCTGCCTCATTTCAGACTGTACTGCACCCGCTGGAAAACTAATCAGTGAGTCCTCACCTTGGAGCACTCTCGGGTCATTAAAGGTCCGTGTTAAAAACGGAGCATCGCGATCAAAAACCGGCCAGCTCGCAGGAGGGGGGCTCTTACTCACGCAAAGCTATTGCCGATGGGTCGAGGCCGAAGCCCAAGACTCAGGCTTGCCGATTCAAAAAATCCTGGAGACTTCAGTGAACCAACTCACCCGAGTCCCGGCGCGGGTCTTGGGGATCGATCCTCGCTCGCTCCTCGATCGCAGGGTCATGTGGACAATCAAGCACGGCAAGGCGCTCAGTGTAATTCCAATTGACTCTTGCCGCAGTGCAAGTTAGTATCCGACAACTTTGGTACCAATGCTAAGCAGGTGCATCCATGAAGATTTATTTACGTGAACTCACAGATCAAGAAACAGAACTCCAATTCAACCAGGAAGAACCCTGGGTTGTAGATGCCGTTTGCCGCGTGGATGAAAATCAAGAGACTTCACCCCAAGCAAAAAAACCAAGGCCCGTTAGTACGTCTTTCTCCCTACGTAAGGTAGATGATGTCATTGTCGTGTCCGGAAAAATCTCGACCCATATTGAATTACTCTGCAGCCGTTGCGCCAATTCTTTTCAGCATCCCTGCAACATCCAATTTTCAGGCCTCTTTTGCAAAGACCCCGTAATGGCTGGGGTAGGACATCTCCAACAACTCCCCAACTCGCGAGAGCCGGGGCGACCCATGGGGCAGAACCAAGGCTTTGCTCGACATGCCCACAACTCTGCAGAGGATGAAGCCATTTCGAGCGGGCAAGATTTGGATATTACTTACCTGTCTGAAGACTGGATCGACCTTGCCGACGTCACCACCGAGCAACTCCAGCTTCAAGTCCCTTTTCAACCTCTTTGCTCTGAGTCCTGCAAGGGCATGTGCACCCACTGCGGGACAGACCTCAACTTAGGTCGCTGTGCTTGTGCAAAAATTAAGTCTGCTCACCCTTTTTCCGTATTGCGAGACCTCAAACTTTAAATCCAAACCTTTAAAAATCATCGAGGGAGACCGAATTGAACACCGCGACTCACACCATCCTTTCTCCATACGCATCGAAAATCTCTGGCACTGGATCAGCCTTTCCAAGAGATCGCCTCACGAATGACGATCTAGCGAAGAGGGTCGACACATCCGACGAATGGATTACAGAAAGAACGGGAATTCGCGAACGCCGCATCTCACGACCAGGTCACCCAGATGAACAAAATTCTTCTCTAGCTCTCGCTGCCGCTCTCAAAGCACTGGAAATGGCAGGTAAAACCCCCGACCAAATCGACCAAATCCTCTATGCGACCGTGACCCCAGATACGATTATTCCCTCCTCCGCTTGTTGGCTTCAGAAAAAGCTGGGAGCTCATCGTGCATGGGCAATGGATCTCAACGCGGCTTGCTCAGGATTTATCTTTGCTCTAGCCACAGCGGACCAGTTTATTCGAAGCGGGCAAGTAAAGACTTCCCTCATTATTGGAGCAGACGTTCTCAGCAGCGTGACCAATTGGAGCGATCGAGGCTCATGCATTTTATTTGGAGACGGCGCCGGTGCTGCAATCGTCGAACGGACGGACTCAGAAGCCCCTCATCGTATTTTATCCAGCCACCTGGGATCGGATGGCAATCTGTGGGAACATTTTCACGTCCCCGCAGGAGGATCAAACCTTGAGGTAACCCCAGACGCTTACAGCAAAAACCTCCATAAGATGCACATGAAGGGGAAAGAGATTTTTAAATCTGCCGTAAGGACGCTCTCCGATTACGCCTTGCTGGCGATCGAATCCAATCAACTCAAACCAGAGGACATCGATTGGATCATCCCGCACCAAGCTAATTTGAGAATTATTGAGGCAGTAGCAAAACGCCTCGATTTTCCCATGAGCAAAGTTCTGGTGAATATTGACCGTTTTGGGAACACCTCATCTGCCACGGTACCCACCGCACTGGATGAAGCCATTCGGGATGGTAGAATTAAAAAGGGACAAACCCTCCTCTTAGATGTATTCGGCGCTGGCCTCACTTACGGTTCTGTTCTGGTTCGTTGGTAGGAGACTAAGCTTCAGAAATGCGTTGACAGGCTTGGGTCTTGATTTTAACTTTCTTTTAGATTCAATTAGCACAGCAGCAAAAAGGAGCGATCATCGAAATGAGCTTTTCTACTCAGCTTCCGACTCATCCCCAATTATTTGCCGTTTTTCCGGGTCAGGGATCACAACAGGTTGGCATGGCAAAGGATCTCTACGAGCAATTTGCTGTGGCGAGAGAAGTCTTCGAGGAAGCATCGGATGCGATCCGAGTCGACCTGAAAAAACTCTGTTTTGAAGGTCCAGACTCCGACTTAACCCTCACCGAAAATACTCAACCCTGCCTCCTGACTGCCTCAGTGGCAGCCTTTCGAGTGGCGCAGAAAGAACTCGAATTTAAGCCCGCAGCTGTTGCGGGGCACTCTTTGGGTGAATACTCGGCTCTCGTTGCGATAGGTTGCCTCGACTTGGGCACAGCAGCTCAGTGGGTCCGCGAACGAGGACTGGCCATGCAAAAAGCCGTACCTCCAGGTGAGGGAGGAATGGCAGCGATCCTCGGCCTAGAAGACTCGCTCATCGATACGCTCTGCGCTCAAGCAAAAGAAAAAGCTCAGGGTGCGACCATTGCACCTGCGAATTTCAATGCCCCTGGACAAGTCGTAATCGCTGGATCGGCAGACGCCATTCAACAGGCGATCGCACTGATTAAAGCAGGTGGTGAATTCTCAGGGGGCAAAGCGATTCCGCTGCAAGTCAGTGCGCCTTTCCACTGCGAACTCATGAAACCAGCACGCGAGAGAATGGCTGAGATTTTTTCCAAAATGCATTCCGCGCAGCGGCCACGATCCTTAGTTGTGCCCTATGTAGCTAATCGTACGGGACGAATCAATCAAGAGCACGATCTGGTTCTTGATTTTTTAATTGAACAGGTGGATCACCCGGTCCTCTGGAAGCAATCGATCCAATATCTTTTAGCCGCGAACTTCAAAGCCGCAGTCGAGTTTGGACCAGGCAAAGTACTGTCTGGACTCATCAAACGAATCGCATCCGTGGCCGAAAGACCATGCGCCCTCACATCGATGGGAGACTCCAAGACCCTCCAAACCCTGGAGACTTTCCTCACCGATCAAAGAAAATCACCTGCAGGAGAACTCACCCTTTGAACCAGAAAAAGAAAGTCGCTTTAGTCACCGGAGCCTCGCGCGGAATCGGAGCCGCCACAGCTCTCCAACTCGCTCGAGATGGTTTTTACGTCCTCATTAATTTCACTTCCAACGAAGGTAAAGCTCGCGAAGTCCTGGAGCAAATCCAATCAGCCGGGGGCGTCGGTGAACTGTGCGGCTTTGACGTATCCCAACCTGAACTCGTGGATGAAAAGCTGGAAGCGATTGCAAAAAATCATGGTCCTCTCGATGTTTTGGTCAATAATGCGGGCGTGACCATTGATTCGCTCCTCATCCGAATGAAGAACGAGGACCTGGATCGCACTCTGGACGTCGATTTGAAGGGTGCGATTTACTGCACTCGTGCAGCCGCCAAGCAAATGATGAGAGCGCGCTCCGGAAGTATCATCCAAATCTCTTCCGTCGTGGGTGAATCTGGAAATGCAGGACAAAGCGCCTACAGCGCTGCCAAGGCTGGACTGATCGGCTTTAGCAAGAGTGTCGCCAAGGAGCTCGGCAGCCGCCAGGTCCGCGTCAACGTCATCACTCCCGGATTCATCGGGACAGATATGACTGCGGCCTTGACTGAAGCCCAAAAAGAGGCGATTCTCCGGACCGTACCCATGGGTTTATTTGGAGCAGCTGAAGACGTAGCGTCTTTAGCCTCATTTTTAGCGTCCCCATCGAGCCGTTATATTACGGGCCAAGTCATTGGAGTCAATGGCGGGATGTATATGTAGTTTTAGTTTTGGTAAGCTACGAAGGTCGTAGCTCTACTAAAGAAGTCCTGAGTGAATTTGCTGAGACAAAGGCACTTGGAATATTGATTGAGAGAAAAAAAGGAGATCTGAAATGTCCACTTCCGTTGAAGAAAGAGTGAAAACAATTATCTGTGACCAACTTGCCGTCGAACAAGAAAAGGTGACCCAAACGGCATCTTTTATTGATGATTTGGGCGCAGACAGCCTGGATATCGTCGAGCTCGTCATGACCATGGAAGAAGAGTTTGACCTCGATATTCCAGATGAAGACGCAGAAAAAATGAAGACTGTAGGCGATGTCGTTAAGTACATCGCTTCCAAAGCTACTCATTAATTGAGTTGATTCACCCTGGCGTTAGCGCCAGGGAAATGAAATCAGGTTCAAGATAATCATTGAGTATTCTGAGTGATAGAAAATGTTTTTGGGCCTTAAAGATTTGGATCCCACGCCGAGAAAACATTTTCTTGAACGCTTTACTCTTGAACGCTTTACTAAGACCACCGGGGAGACGAAGTGATGGAGTCCAACTTAAGGCATAATCAGCGCAGAGTCGTAGTAACGGGAGTTGGTGTTGTAAGCCCTCTGGGACTCACTGCCGCCGAAACTTGGCGAAACGCTCTAGAGGGTCGATCAGGAGTCTCAACGACGACACTTTTTGACACCCAAGACTGTCCCGTGACCATCAGCGCTCAGGTCAGGGGATTTGACGTCACCCAAGCTATTACACCACTTCACCCCTCCCCGGGTCTTACAGTAACCCAAGCAGCCAGCAGCAAGGACGCTCGGCGAGTGGGGCGCTACGTTCATCTCGGACTAGCGGCAGGGCTTCAAGCCTATGCCGACTCAGGGCTCGATGCGATCCGATCTCAAATTGATCCCGAACGAATGGGAGTCAATATTGGTGCCGGAATGGGCGGACTGCCTGAGATCGAAGACGTTCATAATGAATTTTTAGCCAAAGGTTATCGAAGGGTCACCCCCTTCTTCATTCCTCAGGTGATCGCCAATATGGCTGCAGGCCAGCTCAGCATTTTGCTGAATCTCCAAGGCCCCAACCTTTGTAACGTGACGGCCTGCACCTCGAGTGCGCACAGCCTGGGAGAGTCGACCCGACTCATCCAGCGCGGCGATGCTGATGTGATGATTGCCGGGGGCGCTGAAGCAGTCATCTCTAAACTGGGGATTGCCGGGTTTGCAGCGATGAGAGCTCTCTCTACTCGGAATGACGCTCCCACCGAAGCCTCACGTCCTTTCGATACCGGACGAGATGGATTTGTGATGGGCGAAGGCTCCGCTGTGTTAGTTTTAGAGGAGTATGAATTTGCCAGGAAGCGCGGCGCTAGAATTTATGGTGAAATTTTAGGCTACGGACTTTCCGGGGATGCCTACCACATGACGACTCCTGCTCCTGAGGGAGCGGGTGGACGAAGAGCCATGATCATGGCATTGAAAGACTCTGGACTCAACCCCGAGCAGATTGGCTACATCAATGCTCACGGTACCTCAACCCCTGCCGGGGACACTGAGGAAGCACGTGCAATTGCCTTGACGTTCGCGAACGGACCAAAGCACCTGCACATCAGCTCGACGAAATCGATGACTGGGCATCTGCTCGGAGCGGCAGGAGCACTCGAGGCTATTTTCTCGCTTTTTGCGATTCGCGACGGAAGAATTCCCCCAACGATTAATCTGAAAAATCTCGATCCTGCATGTGCAGAGCTTGGTCTTGATTTTACAGCCAATCACGCTGTGGAAAAGCGACTTGATTACGCCCTATCGAACAGTTTCGGGTTTGGCGGAACTAACGCTAGTTTAGTCCTAGGCAGAGTTTAGGACAGACATGGTGAGCCACCCGTTACCGATTCTCATTGCCTCCGACCATGCAGGACTTGGGTTCAAGCACGCACTCATCCAGGCCCTACCAGAATGGACTTGGGAGGACTTAGGCCCAGACAACTCGAACTCAGTCGACTATCCAGACTACGCAGAAATGGTCGGAAAAAAAATCTTGGCCTCTGAGGCTGATCGGGCGATCCTGATTTGCGGAAGTGGAATCGGCATGAGCATCGCTGCGAATAAGATTCATGGAATCCGAGCAGCACTCGTGGAGAATCCCGTTTCAGCGAGACTCGCCCGTGAGCATAATGACACGAACATTCTCTGTCTCGGGGCCCGAATTACGGCGCCGGAATACGGGATTGAAATTGCAAAAATTTGGCTCACCACTCCCTTTAGCGCAGACCCCAAACACACCCAAAGAATTCGTAAAATACACTCTCTGGAGAAAAAATGAATTCACCAAAGCTTCTCGAAAAAAGACTCGCAGCTCAGGATCCCTCCGTTTTTGCATCCATTCAAAAAGAGTGGACGCGAGAAGAAGAAGGCCTAGAGCTGATTGCATCGGAGAACTACGCCAGCCGCGCCGTCTTAGAGGCTCAGGGATCGATTCTCACCAACAAATACGCCGAGGGCTACCCAGGCAAACGCTATTATGGGGGTTGCGAGTTTGTTGACGAAGTCGAGACTCTCGCCATTCAACGGATCTGCCAACTCTTCAAGGTCGAAGCCGCCAATGTGCAGCCGCACTCAGGTTCCCAAGCAAACATGGCTGTATACCTGGCACTGATGGCAGCTGGAGATAGCCTCGTCGGCATGAGCCTCAGTCATGGGGGTCATCTTACGCACGGCAGCCCAGCAAACTTCAGTGGTAAACTATTTAAAGTCAGCTCCTATGGTCTAAATCCAGAAACCCACCGACTCGATTACGATCAAATTCGAGATCTTGTCCGAAGGGAAAAACCGAAGGTCCTGGTTGCAGGTGCCAGCGCCTATCCCCGCATCATTGACTTTGAAACTCTGGGGCAAATCGCCAAAGAATCGGGCGCTCATTTCGTCGTCGACATGGCCCATATTGCAGGCTTAGTCGCTGCGGGGCTGCATCCCACGCCGATTCCACACGCTACTTATACAACCTCAACGACGCACAAAACTCTACGAGGTCCACGGGGCGGCATCATTCTCTGCAGTCAGGAAAGAATCAAGGCTGTCAACTCACTCATTTTTCCCGGAATTCAAGGCGGCCCACTGATGCATGTCATCGCAGCCAAGGCAGTCGCCTTCGGCGAGGCCCTCACTCCTGAATTCGTTGAATACCAAAAGCAAGTCATTGCTAATGCCCGATCTCTCGCAGCAGAGCTTATGAACTTAGGATTTAAACTCGTCACCGATGGAACAGAGAATCACCTCATGTTGGTTGATCTGACCGCCACCGGGGATGGGAGTATTTCGGGGAAGGACGCTGAAAACTGGCTCGACCAGGCGGGAATCACGGTGAATAAAAATACCATTCCTAATGAAAAGAGAAGCCCGTTTGTGACCAGCGGGATTCGAATCGGCGTGCCAGCGATTACTACGCGTGGAATGAGAGAGGCGGAGATGAAAAAAGTCGCTCAATGGATTCATCAATCCATCGAAACTCGCGGAGATGCTGAGAAATTGAAAAAGATTCGACGAGAGGTCTGCGACCTGTGTCAGTCTTTCCCCCTTTATTCGAAGCCAGAGTAAGGATCTACCGTCAGAAAACCGTCACACGCTCGATTTTTCGACTTGAGGAGCTAGAACCTGGTCAAGAATCCCGTTCACGAAGCTAGCGCTCTCATCTGAACCAAATTCTTTGGCCAACTCAATGGCCTCATCGATCACTACAGCACGTGGCATTTGTGGAAAATGCAGCATTTCATAGACAGCCATTCTTAAAATACAACGATCTACGGCACTGAAGCGGGACACCTTCCAGTTAGCCGTGTGCTTTTCAAGATGAGTATCGAGCTCCGTCAGTGAGCGGAGAGTGCCTGCTACGAGTTCGCCGACAAAAGGACGAATATCATCCGACACACGAAAGTGTTCATAGTGCTGCTTCAAGTCCTCAATCATGTGGGCGTCAGAAGTGCGCACGGGTGTCCGCTGAGCTAAATCATATTGATAAAGAATCTGAAGCGCAATTTCTCGAGCTCTATGGCGAGAGTTCATCCGTCACCTGTAGTAATTTGAAAAAATTTTAGAAAGGAGCTACTTCTAGCACAAGATCGACAATTTTGGTAGCCCAATTTTCCCCAGATTGCGCAAACTCCTTGCACAGATCCAAGCATTCTAGTTACACTAATAGTGTTATTATGACTCAGCACCCAATCGAAAACCAGCCTCAGTCCCCTGAAAAAGCCCTTTTCGCGGGCCAGATCCAGGGGTTAGTCGCGACTTTTTTTCAAAACGAGCGACCCCCCAGGGGTCTAGCCGGTCGTTTGGATTGGTATTTTCACGGAGCCATTTCGACGCAACTTCAAAATGGAACCATCTCAGGTGCGGCGGGCGAGTGTGTCTACTTACCTATTCAAAGAAATAATTCGATCTATCACATCCTGCTCCTCGGGTGCGGAGAAACGCAGATGCCCAGTCGGCGACATTCAGTGTCTCGATCTAGCCTTGAGATACTAAAGAAAAATTTACTCTCCCTCCAATGGAAGTCCGTAGGGATCTCACATTCTGACTTCGGGAAGCCTGTAGAAAAAGACCTAGAGACCTCGCTCGAAGGAGTACGCCTATGGATCACGACCTAGATTCGACCGCCCCCACCGCAGAAAACCTTTTAGCGACTTCTCCCACCTTTGAGAGTCAGCTTCAAAACTCGGTTCAAAATCCATTTTACGCTCTCCAACTTCTCGCCGAACTCGGGGAGCTCACAAGAAAGAACCTAGAAACTCTACAACTCCAGCAACTGCTGCCACCCCAAACCAAGCCGAGTCAAACCAAGTCCTCGCATTTACCCACTCCGTCCCCTAAAACCCCTTCCCTCGGCGACCAGACCATTCTCGATGCACTCCAGGCCCTCAGAAAATCAGGCCGTTCCTTCTCGAAAATGCCTGCGCACTGCGCCACTATTCTCAAGGCTCCCCCCAGGTAAAATTCGATGACTGTGGTTGAATTCCTCATTCTCCTGCTCACCGCTCAAACCCACGTTCTTCAACGCTTAGCTGCTTTTTTTGGGGAGGATGAGCTCCTTGAGCTCCTCGAGCGAGCCAACGAGGCGCAGGAGACGCAAGCTGAGACGAACCCGAAGGCCACCTTCAGCCCTGAAAAAAGCTGGTTCATTGCCGCCCCACTGCATCTGACTAAAACCTCACCCTACGCCGAACTCGAGGGCACGGTTCGAGAACTCAATCTCCCCGCCGTTTTGGAGTTTCACCTCTGGGCTTACCCATTTTATCGAACGATCATTGAAAGCCCTTTGGACTTGAAAATGACCTTCCATTCTCAACGTCCGGGTGGCGAGGCCCTGGTCCGCGAGGCCCTCAATCAAGCAAAAATCTGGATCCATCACCTCCCCGTCCATCCTGCCCTTGCAGAACAAGTACGAACGCTGGGCATGACTCCGTGGCTAAGATTTCAGAACGACGTCATGAAGAGACTTGGCGCGCGACCACTCAGCTCGGTCTGAGGAGAGCGAGCCGGGCCTTTGTGGAGGTGGCTTTTTGCACGGGTATTAGATTTGAATTTCATGAAAAATAAAGGTATAGTCTGTGTATGTATCCTAGGTTGCTTGACCTCAAATCGGCTGGTCGTGATTCCTTTTTTCTCTGGGGACTGCGTCAGGCAGGGAAAAGCAGCCTGCTCAAGGAGACCTTTCCAAATAGCTTTCGCATCGACCTTTTAAAAGCGAGTGAGCGCCTTCCTCTTCAGGCGCGTCCTGAATTGCTACTCGAAACGTTAAGGGCAGAAAATTTTTTAGAGCCAAAACGAAAAAGCAATGGACCCGTCATCATTGATGAAGTTCAAAAGGTTCCCGCACTATTGGATGAGGTGCATTCCATCATTGAAGAGTATGGGGTTCAGTTTGCTCTGTGCGGATCGAGTGCTCGCAAACTTAAACGCGGGCACGCAAACCTACTAGGGGGCCGCGCCCTGCGGTTTGAGCTTCATGGACTCTCTGCAGTGGAGATTGGTTCAGAGTGGTCTTTAGAACGAATGTTAAATCACGGCTATCTTCCCAGAATTTACGATCATGGCAACCCAAAAGCTGCATGGCGGGCTTATGTCCAGGACTATATTAAGGAAGAAATTCTTGAGGAGGGACTTGTTCGTAGTCTACCGCCATTTAGTCGTTTTTTAGAACTAGCCAGTCTTTCCGATGCGGAGATCATTTCGTGGCAGTCCTTTGCTAGGGACGTAGGAGTCTCTGCCGAGGGCGTCAAAGGTTATTTTGATATTCTCTGCGACACGAACGTGGGCAGCTTTTTACCTGCCTATCAGGTTCGCCCTAAGCGCCGAACACGACTTCATCCTAAATTTTATTTTTCAGATGTTGGCTTAGTGAATCAACTCGCGAGAAGGGGTATTTTGGAACCCGGCGGGGAGCTTTTTGGAAAAGCATTTGAGAACTGGGTATTTCACGAACTCAAGTGTTATCAAAATTATCGAAACCCCGACTTAGAATTATCTTACTGGGCTTTAACTACCGGAGTTGAAGTGGATTTCATCTGTTCGTCGGGAAGAAGGAGCTTTGCTATTGAGGCAAAAAGTAGTCCTAGAGTACAGACTGACCACTTGAAGGGACTGCGTGAGCTTTTTGAGGAATATCCCAACGTAAATCATCGGATTGTGGTCAGTCTGGAATCTCGAAAGCGAAAAACGGAAGATGGGATTCAGATTGTACCTGCTCGGGAATTTGTCGATCAGCTTTGGTCGGGAGAATGGAGCTAGAGAGGCCTTTCAGTTTGGGATGACACGAGGAGTTGCTCAGCGCATTTGCGACGAATTTTATTATAATAGGCCAAGTGCTCGTTGATTTTGATTACGACGGAGGCTCCTCCGCCGCGAAGTGGATATGAACTTTGTCGTCAAAAGTTGCCTATTGTATCTCGTGAATTCCCATATCGACTAGGTCTGATTCAAAGAGGTAGCCCGAGGGTGAAATTGCCAGCCCGACAGGAAAATTGAAGGTCGCTCCTGATGGAGTAGACACTTCTCCTGATGGGGAAATCATGCGGATCGTATTGTTATTGGAGTCAGCAACAAAGACATTTCCTACTCCGTCTACCGCAATATCGCAGGGATTATTAAATTGGGCCGAAGCGCCTGGCCCATCTAAAAAACCTGCACCACCATTGCCAGCAAGAGTCGAAACATTTCCTGAAGGATCAATCATGCGGATCGCATTATTGCACGAGTCTGCGACATACACATTACCAGAGTGGTCCACTTTTACCGCGTTAATGCTGAGGGTATTACAATTAAATAGGGCATCTTTGCCTACACCGTCTCTAAATCCGCTCTGAGCAATCTGCCCTGCGAACGTAGCAACCATTCCTGAATTTAAGTCAATCTTTCTGACAGCGTTATTAGCATACTCAACCACGTAGAGTGAATTACTGATCGTGTCTACGGCCACTCCATCAGGGTAAAGAAACAGAGCTGATCCAGCAGAAGTCGGCGTATCACTTCCTCCGTATGAACCCGCCACCCCAGCTAGGGTGCTCACGTTGCCGTCAGTGAAAGAAATTTCACGAATGACATGATTGTACATGTCTGCGACGAAAACATTCTCGTTCGCATCGACTGCTACAGAAACAGGAAAATAAAAATAAGCTGAAGACCTCGGACCGTCGAGATACCCCTGTTGGGAAGCCGTGCCAGCGTAGATAGAAACATTTCCACTCGGATCCACTGCCCAAATGACATTACCAAGGGCGTCTGCGACGTAGAGATTGCCGGAGATCGGCCCAAAGGCCATTTGAAATGGTAATTGAAACCCTCCAGCAAAAGTTGTTACGTTCCAATTCAGAGAGGCGGATAGGTCTCGAGAGGCGGTTGGGCCTGGGAGCGAGCTGCTAGGAGATCCAGTGCCGCTCTGGCCACTCGTAGAATTCGAGGATGTGTCACCTGAGGCGGCGCCACTTGAGCCGTTATTGTTATTCACGTTGACATTGACGTTAGCGGTGGTATCACAGCCGGCGCCAGTGAGAGCAAGTAAATAAATCATCATGGCCGGGTTTAAGATCTCCAGGTTTAAGATATGATGACGCCTGATGGGATCTGTTTTAAAATTCGTGTTCATAAATTTCTCTGTTTATCTATTTAAAGTCCCTTTGATTCATATTCCATCTGAACTTTATATAAACTAACCAATCATAAAAATTAGTATCCCTGAATTAATGCCTCCTGCCTAGATGTGTCATAATTGCCTGAACGCAATTCACGCTAACTCAGCTAAAACACCAACCCAAGCGCGTACTAAGGCACTAAGGGAGGTCCTCAATGACCCAGAGTGAGACCAATCCAGGAGTGATAGATTTTAAAGGCCTGCTTTTCAAATTGCTGATTAGCTATGACTACAATACAGGTCATCTCTGCTGACCGTGCGCGGGGACAGCACACTGCTACATCGTGGTCCGCTCCGGTCCGGCAAATCTAGCGTAATACTCAACTAAAACCACTGAGAAAAGAACTAAGTACTAAATCCCTGAAATCGGGCCGTTGCACTCGTTCATCGCGACTTTTATTTTTTCTTATCAAAAAGTAAATTGAACTTGGCTGAAAAACCATAGAGGGTTTCGGTCTGATCGGTCAGACTGGTTCCTTGATATCGCTTAAAAACTCCTAAACTGAGATCAAACGCATCTTCTCCTCGCACGTACCTTTTGATCATTACCAGGCCACCCACGAGTTCGCCATGATTGACAGTATAGTTATCTGTACTGGCTGATAACTTTTCCTCAAACACTCCAGTCAAGTCAACTTCGAAAGCTTTTAGCTTCGCTAACGCGTACGACAAATTAGCCCCAAGCGAAGGAATCAAGACAGATTCCTGAGTGAACTGAGTATTTGTCACACTCCTCACAAAGAGATCATTTTCAAGCGCGAATGTGAAACCCAAATTAAGTCGAGGAAGTAATTGAACGATCGTACCGGCTTCAATAGTAACCAGTAAGTTTGACCTATTATCTAGCGTTTTTGTAGTGGAAGTCAGCGGCTTAAATGAGATTTCGGCTAGCTTAATTCCCAAGAAGGTATCGAAATGATCTTGATAGTGCGCTACGAAACGAGCGCCCAACCCCAGATACGAGCTTGAGGCCAACGTGACCTGCTCTCCACCAGAAAGGGCCTGAGAGACCAGACTATTGCTGGCATAGAACGGGGTCAGATCGAGGGAGACCCAGCTTTTATCGTCATATTCAGCTTCAACGACAATCGGGAATCGTGTCTCTGGTGGTGGTGGCTGCGGTGGTGCTGACTCTACTTCTGCTACTAATGGCGGTGGCGGCGGTGGTGCTGACTCTACTTCTGCTGGTGCCGATTGGGCTTCATTGTTTTTCGGACCGCTTTCTGCGCTAGCAAAACTTCGTTGGGTTGCCGCGGGTGGAATTCCTTGAGCTGCTTGAGCTTCCTCTGGGTTTTTTACGATCTCCTTAGCGATCCCTGTTGGTAACTGCAAGGGCAATTCGACCTTCCCTCCAACCGGTAAATGATCAGGGTCAGCAATTCGATTCAACGTCATAATTTTGGCGAGATTCCCGTTTTCGCCCCAAATTCTTCCATCCGTATATTTATAGATAACTTTAGAGAGTGTGTCGTTCTCGCGTGTGACGTAAGTAAAAGTCTGGCCTTGACGCGGAGTATCTGATGGCAGTTCAATAACTTCGCCAACGGGTACGCTGTTCGGATCGGTAATTCGATTTAACTTGGCGATTCTAATGAGATTCCCACCTTTACCCCAGACCCTACCGTCAATATACTTTTTAATGACTACTGAGAGTGTGTCATGGTCTCGCATGACGTATAAAAATGCCCAACCTTCACGCGGGGCACTTAAGAACAAGGCAAAGCTGAGGGAAAAATAAGAATAGAGTCTTACGGACATACCCTCACCTGTCGGAAAAAAGGAGGTCAATCTTGACGCGACTTATTGAAGTATTATGATTCGAATCGAAGAAAGGTGCGATTGGGCATGAACAGCAAGCCGTACGGCATAGACGTGCTGCTGCTGATGCTTCCCTTTCTCCAGTTTTTGGCAGTGCTATTTGGCAGTGCTATGGGAAGGAAACTTGGGTTTGAAGTAAACGAGTCAGTTTCTACGCTCTTGCTAAGCTCTTCGATACTTACCAAAGAGGTGCTCCGTCCCCGCTTTCATCCCTGACTTCCACCGCCATTTGCCCATCACTCGATCTTCCTGATCAAATTATTGTTGGTATCCGCGACATAAAGTTTACCTGATTGATCGACGGCCAACCCGCTAGGATAATTAAAATTAGCAGCTGTCCCCGTCCCGTCGGAAAACCCAACCCCTCCAACCTGCCCAGCAAGTGTCGTGACGACGCCGCTTGGGGTGATCTTTCTGATCGCATTTTGGATCCCCTCTTCACCATTATAGTCCGTAACATAAACGTTCCCTGCTTGATCGACAGCCACTGCGTTAAGAGTATTAAATCTAGCATCAGTCCCTGTGCCATCAGTAGCCCCAGAGCTCCCAGCAATCCCCGCAAGCGTTGTTACGACTCCGCTTGCGGTAATCTTTCTAATGGCGTTATTGCCCTGATCCGCCACATAAACGTTCCCTGCTTGATCGACGGCCACTCCGCTAGGACTATTAAAAAGTGGCAGTTGACCCTCGCTTGTGTCTGTAGACCCTGCAGATCCTGCGTTATCCGCCCCGCCCCCCGCCAGAGTCGTTACAACTCCGCTTGAGGTAATCTTTCTAATGGCGTTATTGCCGAAATCCGCGACATAAACGTTCCCTGCTTGATCGACGGCCACTCCGGTAGGCTTACTAAACTTTGCTCCAGACCCTGTGCCATCAGCAAAGCCGATCATAACCGGTCCACCCCCCGCCAGAGTCGTCACGATTCCACTTGAAGTAATCTTTCTGATCGCCTGATTGCCAGAATCCGCGACATAAACATTTCCTGCGTGATCGACGGCCACTCCAATGATACCATCAAAGCGTGCTCCAGACCCTGTGCCATCAGCAAAGCCGCCCATATCCGGCCCCCCCCCCGCAAGAGTCGTGACGATTCCGTCTGAGGTGATTTTTCTGATCGCGTTATTGTTGGTATCCGCGACATAAACGTTCCCTGCTTGATCAACAGCCACTCCCTGAGGAGTGTTGAAAAGGGCTGAAATCCCCTCGCTTGTGTCCGTAAACCCACTGTTTCCAGCACTATTACCCGCAAGAGTCGTTACGTCCACTACACTGGAGGTGATTACACTGAATGAAATATTACTAATTAAATTAGTGGACCCATCCGCGACATAAATGTTAACTTGTCCTGGATGATCGCTCCCTGCTTGCACAACGGCCAATCCTCTAGGATTAGCACTAACACCTAAAGTAGAGACTTCTCCCGCTGAAGTGATTTTTCTGATCGCACCCCAATCCGCAACATAAACACTCCCTGATGGATCAACAGCCACCCCTCCAGGATACTTAAACTGAGCAGCAGTCCCTGAGCCATCAGCAGACCCATAACTCCCCCCCGCAAGAGTCGTTACGACTCCGCTTGCGGTAATCTTTCTGATAGCGCGATTGTACCCGTCGGAGACATAAACATGACCTGATGATGGATCGAAGGCCACATCGGTAGGGAAATAAAACCGAGCAAAAGTCCCTGTGCCATCAGCAAACCCACCACTCTGCGGCCCCCCCCCAGCGAGAGTCGTGACAACGCCGCCTGAGGTAATTTTTCTGATCGCGTGATTATCCAAATCGGCAACATAAACGGTCCCTGATGATGGATCGACGGACACTCCGCTAGGATTCTGAAAGAGAGCAGCAGCCCCTGTGCCGTTTTGATACCCAGCGTTGCCAGCACTCCCCGCAAGAGTCGAGACTTCTCCCGATGGAGTAATCATTCTGATCGCGTGATTGCAACGATCCGCGACATAAACTCTCCCTGATGATGGATCGACGTTTACACCAATAGGCTCGCAAAACTTAGCACCCGTCCCTGTGCCGTCTTGATACCCATAGTTTCCAGCACTCCCCGCAAGAGTCGTAACGACGCCGCTTGCGGTGATCTTTCTAATTACGTGATTAGAAAAATCCGCGACATAAACGTTACCTGATGGATCAACGGCCACTCCGGAAGGCATATTAAACCTAGCAGAAGCCCCTGTGCCGTCTCTGTATCCAGCGCTTGGTGGAACCCCAGCAAAGGTGGACACTCTGACAGCGTTAGAATAAACCGGATTCGACGGAGAGCCTGAGCTTGCAGTTGAATCCTGTGAAGTACCTGAGCTTGTAGTGATATTGACGGTAGCACTTCCCATGCACCCAGAAAGGAGGATCGCTGCAAAAAAAGTCGTGAGCTGAATTTTTAAGTTTTTAGATCGATTCATATTTTGCTCCTAGGGTGGATCTTAAACATGTTTACCCACCGATTTTTATTCAGCCGATGCCACTAGGATAAATTATTTGAATATAATAAAAAACCGTGCCCGTTCGGACACATGGAAATTCACGCTAACTCAGCTAAAACACCAACCCAAGCGCGTACTAAGGCACTAAGGGAGGTCCTCAATGACCCAGAGTGAGACCAATCCAGGAGTGATATCGCTTAATTTTAAAAAAGCGCGCTACAGCCTTAAGGTAGATGAATAAATTAACTCAGACTGACCTTAGCGAAATGCTACTAAGTGGTGGTTCTTTTTCCCTTTTCTCAAAACCAAATAGCAACGATCAATCAGTTGAGCCAGGCCGACGTGCGCGACAGGATCTGTAATTCGCAGGTTATTCACGTAGACGCCGCCACCTTGAATGTCTTTGCGAGCCTCACCCTTTGAGCTCGAGAGCCGCGTACGAACTAAAAGATCTACGACTGCCACTCCCTTTTCGGCCTCAGCGAACTCACAGTCAGTCGACGGCGCATCAGCGAAAACTTCCAATAACGTCTTCGCATCTAACGCGCTCAGTTCCTGACTGAAGAGTGCCTCAGCTGCTGCTTTGGCTTTGAAATACTCCGCCTCACCGTGAACCAGAGTGGTCAACTCGCGTGCCAATGCGTTTTGAGCCTCACGCTTTTCTGGCTGAGTTTTAAGTGAAGTCTCGAGGCGCTCAATTTCTGACATCTCCAAAAACGTTAAATACTTGATCAGCGACATGACGTCAGCATCCGGAGTCCGTACCAAGAACTGATAAAACTGGTAAGGACTCGTCTTATCTGCAGTCAGCCAAACTGCGCCGCTCTCGGACTTTCCAAACTTAGTCCCATCGGACTTAGTCAACAAAGGCCAAGTCAAACCCCAGACAGACTCCGCTACCTTTCCTGTCGATGCCCCGTGCCTTCGAATCATTTCAGTACCAGCAGTAATATTGCCCCACTGGTCCGCACCACCGATTTGTAGGTGACATTGATACTCGCGGTTCAGATAATAAAAATCATATCCCTGCAGGAGCATGTAGGAGAACTCAGTATAAGACAGGCCGTGCTCTCGGTCTTCGAGTCGAGACTTCACCGAGTCTTTAGCGATCATATAATTAATGGTAAAGTGCTTGCCGACATCCCGCAGGAAATCGAGAATATTCATTCCCTCATACCAACTAATATTATTCACCAAGAGGGCGGGATGGGAGCCATCCCAATCTAAAAATCGAGAGACTACTTTGGAGATCCCTCGGACATTGTGGTCGATTTTTTCACGATCGAGCAAATTTCTCTCCTGAGATTTTCCACTCGGATCACCAATCAATCCGGTCGCCCCCCCGACCACCGCAATCACGCGGTGCCCGGCTAACTGAAATCTACGCATCGTCACTAGTCCCATGAGGTGACCAATGTGCAAACTGTCGGCGGTGGGATCGATCCCGCAGTAAACAGTCATCGACCTCTGAGCCAGCTGATCACGAAGTTCGGGACCAGTCACTTGATAAACAATGCCGCGAGCCTCGAGCTCTTCGTAAAATCCCTTTTGAGGGCCTACTGCCGACGGAGATGCCTTTACCTGAGAAACTTCTTCCAAGATTACTTTTGTCACTTTAACCACTCCTTAACCACTCGGTTTTAAAGCACCATCCAATTGGCTCCCGAGGAGGTATTCACTCGGAGAGGCACAGAAAGACTCATGGCATTTTCCATGACTTCAGTGACGAGCTGCTTGACTGCCTCGACTTCGCTTAAAGGACAGTCTAAAACCACCTCGTCATGCACTTGAATCGTCAAACGAGAGCGATAACCCTCAGATTCCAAGCGTCGGTCTAATTCGATCATCGCCAACTTCATCAGATCCGCCGCCGTCGCCTGAATTGGCGTATTCATCGCCATCCGTTCGGCATTGGCTCGAATCATCGCATTTTTAGAATGAATGTCAGGCAATTTTCGCTTTCGACCCAAACACGAAGTCACAAACCCTTTTTCTCGGGCACCCGCTATTTGAGCATCCAGAAACTCTTTCACACCTCGATACCGCTCGAAGTACCGCTCGATCATTTCCTTAGCGTCTTTTCGCGAGATCTTCAACTCTTGGGATAGCCCAAAGACCGTCTTTCCGTACATCAGACCAAAGTTAATGGCCTTAGCAATACTTCGTTGCTCGTCGCTGACGAGATCAGGCGCTATTCCAAAAATTTCCCCAGCCGTCCGACGATGCACGTCCTCACCCTTTTTAAAGGAGCTCACTAGTTCTGGATCGCCGCTCATATGGGCCAGAAGCCGAAGCTCAACTTGGCTATAATCCGCTGAAACCAGAAGGTTACCCTCCGAGGGGAGAAAAGCCCTTCGGATTCTCATCCCGCGTTCACTCCGAATCGGGATATTCTGCAAGTTCGGATCAGACGAGGAGAGTCTGCCCGTCGCCGTCACAGTTTGGTGAAAACTAGCATGGATCTTATGTGTTTTGGGATCGCGCAATTCCGGGAGAGGATCCACATAAGTCCCCTTGAGCTTAGCAATTTCGCGGTACTCCAAGAGCAGGCGGGGCACCTCATGCAGAGGAGATAAGGCCTCTAAAACTGAGGCATCGGTCGAAAATCCCGTCTTCGTTTTAGATTGAGTCGGAAGCTTGAGATCCTCAAACAATAAGGTAGCAATTTGCTTAGGTGAGTTCAAATTAATGGGCCGCGCAGCAAATACCTGCACTCGCTCCTCAATCCGGCGCAAGTCTTGATCGAACTCCTGAGAAAGTTCGTGCAAATAGGGCACGTCGATCGCTACGCCCTGAAGCTCCATTTTCGAGAGAATTTGAACCAGCGGGAGATCTACTTGCTCAAAGACTCGAGTCAAACCCTCTGCTTCGAGCAATCCCTGGAGTTGCCTCCAGAGCTTCATCGCCACCCAAGCATCCTCAGCCGAGTATCGGGTTGCATCGGCAATCTTCACTTGATCAAAAGTGATCTGCTCCTTACCCTTCCCGCAAACCTGCTCATACGTTTGGACCTCATATCCGAGGTAATGCTCTGCCAAACCTTTTAAATTGTGGCGTCCCTCTGGGTCGAGTAGATAGGCAGCAACCATCGTATCAGCGCCTATACCCTGGGGATTAAACCCATTTGCCCTGAGGATGCTCCAATCAAACTTCAGGTTCTGACCAATTTTTTTAATCTTCTCATTTTCTATGATCGGCTTCAGTGATTCAAATACCCGCGCACGAGAAAGCTGGGGCATAGACGTATCTTGGTGACCCAGGGGGATATAGCAGCCAAACTCGGGATCATAGCAAACTGCGACCCCAACGATTTGCGCTTCACGGGGGTTGAGCGACGTGGTCTCTAAATCAAACCCGAATTCAGTCGAGTTCTTTAAATTTTCAAGGAGAGCCTCGAAATCATGCTCCGTATTTATGGTGCGAAAACGATGAGACGTCTCCTCTCGGGAGACCACCTCTTGAGGCGCATCCGATTGACCTTGAACTGGATGGCTTGCCAAGCCCCGGGTCACCTTCCACTTACTCGAGAGGGCATGAAAGCTCAGCTCTTTGAAAAGTTTTTCACAAGCCTCCGTAACATGAAATCGGTAAAGCAAAGACTCCTCATCCATGACCACCGGCAGATCACTCCGCAAAGTTGCCAAATCGGCCGAAAGGAGGGCATCCATGCGACCCGACTTGAGGGACTCCCCTTTTTTACCAGGAATTTTTCCGCTTTGAGCCGCCTCTAATACCCCCTCAAGCGACTCATATTCACGTAATAACTCGGAAGCTCCCTTGGGACCGATTCCAGCTACTCCCGGAATATTATCTGAGGAATCCCCCACCAAAGCTAGATAGTCCCTCAATTGTGTCGGGGTGATCGAAAATTTCTCTACCACCTCCGGCACCCCATAAACCTGATTGGACATGGTATCCCAAACACAGACCCGGTCGTTCACTAACTGCATCAGATCCTTATCCCCTGAGACAATCACTACCTGATTTTTAGGTGAAGCCTCACACCAGCGTTGAGTTAAGGTGGCGATGAGATCATCAGCCTCGACCCCCGATTGTCGGTAGGTTTGAATTTCGAAGCATCGGATCATTTCTTCGATTCGACCAAATTGAGGTTTGAGATCATCCGGAGGCTCGCTCCGGTGGGCTTTATACTCTGAATAGATCGCCTCTCGAAAGGAAGGCTCAGGAGAGTCATAAACCACTGACAAATAACGGGGCTTAGCCTCATCCGAGATGCGGGCTAACATCGTGGCCACACCATAAACCGCATTGGTGGGCTCCCCTGTCTGACTTTTTAATGATCGAATCGCGAAAAACGCCCGGAAAATAAACGAACTGACGTCGATGAGATACAAGGCATGGGACGAATCGGGGAGCGTGGTCTTAGATGTTTTTAACATCCTTGAAGCTATACACCGGAGTCCTTACGGACCTCAACGACTTCTGTATCGGCCATCACATCCCCTAAGCGATGGCCAGTCTCAACCGTAAGTATCAAGTAAACTTCGATCAGCATGAGAGGCAGGCCAATGAGACCCGCAATGAGCCACCCCCAGACCGGAATGATGGCAAAAAAGGTAGCCACTCCCACTGGGGCATTTCTCAGAGCTGCGTCTTTCCAGTAGGCGGGCCTTTTTTCTAAAACCTGGACTACTTTCAGCCCCAGGAGCCTTTTGCCCAGACTTGCCCCGGCTCGCTTGTTAAAACTCAGTGCATCCCCAAAAATACTATAGATAAAACCGCACAGGGGACCCATTGGGTAGGGTAGAAAATAGGCGAGAAGAAAAACAAAAAGCAAATCAATCAACTTTGCTAAAATCCGATTGAAAATATTTGCCCGACTCGGTGGGTGCACCGGTACAACCAGAAACATTCCTAGGCCCACCTTTCCATTCAGTCCCGCTCAACCTGGGACTCGACCTCTTAAAAAAACCATGCTAGAAAACCTGAGCTTATAGATTAACGCGGTTTTAAACAAAAACAAAAAGAGATTTGAGGTATTCTGTGACTGACTCAAAAAATATCATGCATGCAACTGACGCAAATTTTGACACCGATGTCATGGGAACCGCCCAACTCAGCCTGGTTGATTTTTGGGCCGAATGGTGTGGACCCTGCCGCCAATTGGGCCCGATCATCGAACAACTCGCTGACGACTACGCCGGTAGGGTCAAGGTGTTTAAACTCAATGTCGACGAAAACTCGAACACCCCAGGTCGCTTCGGTATCCGAGGGATTCCCACCGTACTTTTTTTCAAAGGTGGGCAGTTGGTGGACCAACTTGTCGGTAACCACCCTAAAGCGACCCTCAGTGCTTTAATCGAAAAACATCTTTAGTACCTAGGGCAACTACCAAACACACCGAACCGATGCGGGGTGGTGAACGTAGCCTTTGCCGATTCTGCCCGAGTAGCCAATGAAGTTGGCAGCAAAGCTATTATCGGTTGGATAAACCGATGCGGACCAAAATGTTTTTTGACTCATTGGAATGAGATTGCGATTGTAACCGTTAACGTCATAATTAGGCGCGCCGTAAACGGGCTGTTGCGATCCCATGGTTCGACTCAATGCAATGAATTCGGCCTGAGTCGGTAATCTCGAACTACCGCCCAGACCAGCGCAATATTCCACTGCATTTTGTTGAGTCATACTCACAGGAGCTGGACCGCTCCAAATCAACCCAGCGGCTTCGTACGGATGACCGAGGGCTCTGAAATTTAGACTGAGCTCATTGAATCGGGGATGACCCTCCAGCACGGCGACAATATCAGGAGGGGCGTCTTTCACGTCGAGAGAGGCTAGGACCGGACCGCCGAGACGGAGAATTTCTGCTTCAATTAATTCCCCGTTCTTTTTGTCGTTTACCTGCCGCCGATAGATCGCCTCGTTTTGTAAGAGTTCAATCTTCGCAACGGGGGCAAGATCAGCATTGGATCTGACCTGTTCAAGCCAAACTGATGTGGCAAGTCCTGCAGGCATAGGCCACATTTTCTTTTCTTCGAGGAGAGCCTGATTCTCCAAGAGAGCCTGTTTGCGAGTAGAATCCTCGACTTTACTTCGCAGTAAGGCGGCCAGATTTTTTCTAGCCAGTAACCAGTGGTAGCGCCCTAAATAACCCGGACGTTGCTCCCAATAATTATTGCTATGCGCCAGTGCGTGTGCGTGCCCCGTCGCGCTGTCCCCTTGAGACTCGAGACAAAGGTAGCAAAATCGGTTGCCACATTCTTCGTTCTGACATTGAGCTGCATTACATCCTTCGATCCGATCACAGGCCGCCCCACATCCCTCAGCAGGACACTGAACTACGAAAGATTCTGTAATTCCCAGTTTAAGGCGACTCAATTGTTCTTTGGATTTACTTTCATCCACTGGACGCCCAGCCCGATAGATTCGTGTTTGAAGTGCGACCTGCTCACTAGGCTCGAGAATTGCCATTACTTCGGCAAGCGGAAACTTGTGCCCACAGCCCATACCGCAGCAGCTGAGCCCCTGGCTTTGCATTTGATTGAGATTTTCATGGGACTTCACCTGATGGGTCAGGCACTCCTGATCTATTCGGTGACCGCGAGCGCAACTCAGAGCTTGGTGACGATAAACCAAAGCGTCCGGGACATCCCCAGCGCAAACCGTGCAAAGTTTTCCCGCGTAGACTTCGCCGTGAAACCCGAGAAATAGAACAAATAGAAGAACTAAATTTTTAATTAATTTTTTCATATTCAAATTTCTCTGAGTGCCTAAAACGAAAAGGCTCCTCAGATTTAAATGAAATAGAGCAAGCATAATGCCAAACCGATGCGGCGCATTAACTTCATGTTTTCAAATAATTATGTGAGTGTGTTCTTTGCAAAATTTCAATAGTACTTGGGCAGGTGTCAAAAAATTAGACATCGGACCAAACTGAGATATTTAGATGATGTTAAAAAAACCTGACTGTTTATCGGTTGACCGCCCTGTGAAATCCAGTATCCTATGACTAGAGTGACTCAATTTTAAAAATTAGGATCTAGTCACGATTTTACATGGAATGTAAAAAGGAGAGCGCTCATGGAATCAGGGGGCTTCGTACAAGGTTTTCTAGCAGCATTACAAAGTGGCGATCCGTCCATGATGTTGATCGCAGTCAATTTGGCACTTTCTCTCGCGTTTGTGTTTGAGCGGGTGTCACGACTCTTTTTCCAGTATAACGTAGACGGCCCTTCGTTTATGTTTGAAATTCAAAAATACATCCTCGCAAATGACCTCGATGGCGCTATCCGACTCTGTAATGGATCCGGGCAGGCGGCCCTCCCTAAGGTCATCAAAGCAGGTCTCCAAAGAGCCTCTCGGGATGAATCTCAAATTCAAAACGCCATCGACGCTACCAGCTTAGAAGTCATCCCAAAACTAGAACGAAGACTCCCCTACCTGGCACTCATCGCCAATATTGCCACCCTGTTCGGATTACTCGGAACTATTACGGGCTTAATTCGTTCCTTCGGCGCTATTGCCTTAGCAGACCCTGCCCAAAGGCAAGCGATCTTAGGTAAAGGAATTAGCGAAGCCATGAACGCGACTGCATTCGGTTTGATCACGGCTATTTTCACCATGATCATGCACAGCATCCTCTCTAACAAGGCCAGCAAGATCGTCGAAGAAATCGACGAATTTGGAGTTAAGCTCCTCGATCTCCTTTCTGCCAGAAAATATAAACACGCGTCTCAGAGAGAGGAATAGTACACGCCGTGTTAAAACGACCCAGCTCCCGAAGAAAGTCTCATTCCGAGGGGATTGAACTGAACCTCGTGCCGATCCTCGACACCATGGTTACGCTGATTGGGTTCCTGCTGTTCACCACGTCGTTCCTCGCCATTGTGAGTATTGAATCGCCCTTGCCTATCTCAAGCACCGAAGAAGTCATGGAGAAGCTGAAAGAGAAACCTCTCCAACTCACGGTAGCCATTAATGAGGGCACGACTGAGATCTATAGCGTCTCCGACAAAATTCCGCGCAAATCGATCCCAAACACAGCGGAGGGAGCAGTCGACCTCAAAGCCCTCCACGAAGGTGTGATCGAAGTCAAAAAACAATTCCCTTCTGAGGAGACTGTTGTACTAGCACCCAAGGCAGGAATTGCTTACGAAACCATCATCACTGTGATGGACGCTCTCAGAGGGCTAGAGCCCACTGACCCTCCCATCTATCGTAAAAATACTCGAACCGGCGTCGACGAACCCGCCAAAGGACTCTTTACTAACGTCATTTTTGGCAACCTCCTGACGGGGGACAAGTAAATGGCTTCTAGAAGAGGGATTGGCTCCAGGCGAGGTAGAAGAAGAGTCAAGAAAGCATTTGAACTCCAGCTAACCAGCATGATGGACGTGTTGGTGATTATCGTCGTTTTTCTCCTCAAGAGCTACAACATCAGTACCCATAATTTTTCAAATGCCTCTGGCCTCCAGCTCCCAATTTCCGGATCGCAGGACAACCCTACCGACAGCGTCCAGGTCATCGTGACCCCAGAAGCACTCACCGTAGAAAATGAACGTATCCTCGACTTTCAGCAGATCGCGCTCAACGCTGGCAGCAAAGAAGCAACCTACGCATTTAAGCCGACTGACCTCGATGAGAGCGGCATGAGAATCCTTCCGCTTTACGACGCCCTCGTCAAAGCTAAAGAACGTACCGAACTCCTCCTCGCCAAATCCAAAAAACGGGTCGACGGTAAACCCCTTGCCTTCGAGGGTATCTTAGCGATCCAAGCCGATAAACGAGTCAAATACGATACGATTAAAAAAATTATGTACTCTGCCGGAGCCGCTGGCTACCGTGTCTTTCGCTTTCTTGCCATGAAGAAGGACACCTAGTCGATACCTAATCGGCACCCAGCCGCGCGGCACCGAGAGTATGGTCCTTGCGCAGGCTATCCCCTTCTTCTCTGTCTACGGCTCGATTCGATGAATAAAAATTCAACACAGTCATCGACTCCCTATCAAGTATAGAAAAATGAAGTCACTTCTTTTCCTTAATCATTCCAACACTCTGCCGTCTGATAGAGGGTACAAATATTTCTGGCACCGCTCTTGCTTTAGGCAGCCGCGGCAGGTGATTATGACTCAAGTGATTTCTTTGGACCAAGCACGTGAAGCAAAAAAGATTCGAGAGGGCGACCCCCGTTACCAAGCTCAATTAGAGCAGATGGATAAACTCGAACTCCTCGAGGAGATGATGCGCTTTCAGACGGAACGCACCAACTCCGGCAAACTCACGATCAAGCTGATCGTGCGCGGACAGATTCTTTTTAAAATCTTAGAGGCTCAAGCGGAAACGCATGAACTCCGTGATCTATCAAAAACCTATTGTCGCCATCTTAAGCTCGAGCTCGACGCTTACCTCAAGGCACAGAAGTCCCCAGGCCAGCGTCGCCCCGGCCAAAAACGAAGCTAAGTGCTACAGCAAGTTGCTTGCAAGCTCGGAGAGCTTCGAGCGCTCGCCCTTGGTAAACGTAATATGAGCTGAGATCGCCTCATCTTTGAAGCGATCCACCAAGTATACGAGACCATTGTTCGCAGAGTCGACATAGGGATTATCAATCTGAAAACTATCCCCAGTTAAGACGATCTTAGTATCGTCTCCTGCTCGGGTCACGATTGTTTTAATCTCGTGAGGCGTTAGATTCTGAGATTCATCGACGATTAAGTACTGCTGAGGAATCGATCGTCCGCGAATATAGGTCAGCGGCTCGATTTGAAGTAGACCCTGGTTCATCAGCTCCTGGCACCCCTTGCCTGCTCCTCGTCGACCTTTGGCGCCTGTTGTTCCAAATAGGAAATCAATATTATCAAAAATTGGCTGCATCCAAGGATTGAGTTTCTCTTCGATGTCGCCCGGCAGAAACCCAATATCTTTTCCTAATGGAAACACAGGCCTCGAAACCAAGAGCCGATGATAAATCCCCTCATCCACCGTCTTGGCGAGTCCTGCAGCAATAGCTAAGAGGGTTTTCCCCGTCCCAGCTTTCCCAACGAGACTGACCAACTTGATGTCATCATTTAAGAGAGCATCGATCGCAAAGGCCTGCTCCGCATTCTTTGGGAAAATCCCCCAAAGCCCTTCAACCGGCTTAAAAATAGGAACAATGCAGTCCAGCTCACGAGAAAACCGACCCATAGCCGTGTGGTTCGGATTAGTCGAATCCTTCAAAATAACATATTGATTCGGCCTGAGTACCTGAGATGGATCTTTGTAGGCAAGACGCTTATTCTGATAGAATTCATCTACCAAATGAGCATCTACGTTCAAAATCGTCGTCCCCGAATAGAGCTGATCCGGCTCAACACTCGAGGGTTCATAATCTTCAGCCTCTACTCCTAATGCATCGGCCTTGATCCTGAGATTGACGTCCTTGGTCACGAAAACCACAGGCCGCTTCGGAAATTCTTTTTTAAGGGAAATCGCGATCGCTAAGATCCGATTATCAGCCTTGTCCATCGCCAATTCAACGGGAAGAGGCTGATTGCCTGCGAGCGCAACGGTGAGGATGCCCCCATTTTGGAGCTTCACTCCCTTGGACAACTCTCCATCGGCCCTCATTTCATCCAAGAGCCTGGAAAAGAGACGAGCATGTCGGCCATTTTCGCTCATTTCCCTTTTAAATCGATCGATCTCCTCCAACACAACAATCGGAATAACGATATCGTTATTACCAAACTTGAAAAGAGCCTGAGGATCAAAAAGTAAAACGTTGGTATCTAGAATAAATGCTTTTCGCAATGCTGCCTCCCAGTATGAGAATCAACCCAGCGGGCGAGTCAAACCTCCCACTGAAGTCACTCTAGTCCAAATCTTTGATGAACTGCAAGGAGGGATTTATGAACAAAACCCACAATCTAGAAATTAAATTCAGCTCGGACATTAATCATATTTCGATGCTCTGGATCAATAGAGACTAAACTAGCGAGTTGCCCGGTATAACTCGTATAGAGAACTTGAACGATGCCCAAATCCAAGCCAACGCCAAAGGATGGATAGCACTCACTGAACCCACCATAAAGAGTAAGAAGGGGGAACTTAAGCTGCATCCCCAAATGTATTTTTTTCTGCCAGTCAATCGAGTCTAAAACGCGTTGATAATCAAATGCAAACGTGGCGAGCACGTCATGACTTTTATATTTAGCTCCCAGTCCAGCGTTGAAACTTGAGAGCTGTGAGGGTGATGAGTTCGAAAAAGTTGTGTTCCCGATATCTGTCACTGCAATACCACCCAGCACAGAAAATTTTTTGTTAAAATTATAAATAACCTGGGTCCCTGAGTCGATTCCAATTCCAGTCCCATATGTTTTGTAGTCACCAATAATATTGGCAGTATTAAGAGTCAGTAGATCCGTGATCGACGGTTGCTGAAAACCACCCGCTCTCTGGAGGTACTTACCAGCCACCCCAAAGCGAATTTCTCCCCTATTTTTTGCAAATTTTGCGAGAGTCGTTCCGTAGCCGAGCTGAGCCCCATAAGTGGTCTGTAAGCCGATAGTGCCCGTCGGGTTGTAGGGATTCAGGAGCCTGACTGCGGCCTGAGCATCTCCGATCGCAGCCAAGGCAAACCCCTGAAATGAAAAGGTCGACACATCTTGAATCCGAATGTAATCATTTTTTCCGATCAACGAATTAATCGAATTCGAGTTCAGACCGCCTGAAAGCATCGGCATAATGACCGAAGATGACTTGATCAAATCATCTGAGGCCTCTACGGTTACGTTCACAAATCTAAATTTAAGCTTTTTAGCTCCCGCCAAGCCCGCTGGATTATAAAACAACGATAGGTCATCGTCGGTAGTGGCCGTAAATGCCCCACCCATGGCCTGAGCCTCTGCCCCCCGAAAGAGCGGCTCTGAGTAACTGGCTCTTGCCTCATCCTGAAAAATCGGCATGAATACAAGCAGGCAAGCCAATAGCTTCAGTCGACTCATTTTCACGGAGTCCCCGTCCAGCTCGTATTAATAAAATTATTTAGCCCCGCAGCAGCACAAGAGTTGATATCCGAAGTTGAACCCGTGCAACTCGCTCGATTCCTCAAACTCAAAGGACAAGAAGTACAAGTCACATTCCCTGCACAAATGACGCTACAACCCAAGGCGCAAGCGACATCGAGTCCAGCAGTCAAAAGAGTGCTGATCTTTGAAAAAATGTGAGCCGTACTAGCAGGCGCAACCGAGGCTAAATAAGTCACACCATCAAAAAAATCCAGCGTGGCGGCAGCCATCGCACATCCATCACCCGGCGTGGTCGCCGCTGTCAACCAAGGAAGGGCAGCAGTCCGATCATAATTAGAATCGGGAGCGCCGTAGCGATTCATGAGAGACCCCATCAGAGCCATGCTTAAAAATGTCAGGTAGGTGTTTGCGTTACTAATTCGATCACTCACCAACAGCACTTCCGGATTGTAGCTGGTGGAATTGATGTAGTCTGACGGTGCGATGACTGCCCCCAGATTCACCGCCGACCTAACGGCGTCAATTCCATTCTCCGCCGCCTGTGGAATCCGATCATCAGGACTGGCAGTTGAGGGAAACTCTTTCACCAGAAATTCCCAAAACCCAGCCCCACCGAGATTGCCACCAAAAGTAGTAAGTCCCATCACGACACTCAACACCTCGAGATTTGCATCGCAACCATAGGCAGCGGCCATCATCATTCGGATATCGTTATTGGTGTTAGTCGAATTAAAAAGTGGGGAAAGGACTTCTAAAGCTCCCGAGCAATTATGCTTATTTAAAGCAGCAGTGGCCCGATCCAAAGAAGATGAAATGAGGATAGAATTGGCTGAAGTTCCATTCAAATCATACCCGGGTGACCCGCAAGCCGTGAATGACGCAAGCACGCAAAGTACGATAAAGAAAGCGAACCTGAAATTCAATTATTTCCACCATCCTTGGCTTCAAAACTAATTAAACTGAATCTAGATATCTTACCAATCTCTGGCAGCCCTCGGAAATCGATTTCTCATCAGTCGCGAAGCTCAGCCTCACGTACTCTGGATCACCAAAGGGAGTACCAGGAACCAACGCAACTTTTGCCTCTTCGAGAACCCGCTGAGCAAAACCGAGAGAGTCCTCTCCAGGGCGCAAATACTTTCCTATTCCTGCAAAGACGTAAAACGCCCCATCAGGAGTGTATAGATCTATTTTGCGGGCTTTTCTCAAATTTTCCAAGAGAAGATCTCTTCTTTTTCGGAAACTCTCCACTTGAGAGGCGAAATCACTTTCAGGAAGCTTAAGCGCTGCAATAGATGCCCACTGTGACAGAGCATTCACGCCCGAGGTACTTTGCCCCTGCAAGGTCAACATGGCTTGCGTCACTTTTTCACCGGCCACCGACCAGCCCAGGCGCCAGCCTGTCATTGCGGCACTCTTGGAGACGCCGTTAATGGTGATCGTTTGCTCCGACAAATCAGGATTGGCTTCTAAAAATGAGCAAAACGGGATCGAGCCCAACGTAATCCGGTCGTAGATTTCATCGGATAGAATCCAAATATTTTTTCCGAACGGCGATTGAGAGAGCACCGCGCCTAACGCACGGTATTCTTCCTTTGAATAAAGGGCACCCGTTGGATTGCTCGGGGAGTTTAAAATCAAAGCTCTCACATTGGGTCCCAGAGCACGGCTCAATTGGTCCGGCGTAATTTTAAAACCCTGAGCGCCCGTCGCGGGGATAAACTTAGGAATACCGCCCGCCAATTTCACCATTTCTGGGTAACTCAGCCAATAAGGACTTGGAATGAGGACCTCGTCCCCTACGTTGAGAATCGCCATCAGAGAATTAAAGAGCGCTTGCTTTCCGCCGTTGGTCACCACGACGTGCGAGGCCTTCCAAGGTCGGTTTGCCGAGAGTGATTTCTGCTGCTCGTTTGTCTTGCGGGCAATTTCTTCTCTCAAGGCAGGCAGACCCGCGACTGGCGTGTACTTGGATTGATTGCTGTGAACGGCTTCCATCACGGCTTTTTTGGCTGCCTCGGGAACCCAAAAGTCAGGTTCTCCTGCCGTGAGATTCACCACGTCTACACCTTGGGACTTCATTTGCTGCACCGTTGCATTGAGCTTGAGCGTTGCACTTTCAGAAACGCCTTCCAATCGACGAGAGAGCTGAAGTCCACTTTCTTTATTTAGATTCATGATCCTTTACCTTTTCCTTGAGTCGACGAACCACCTCAGGCGGGACGTATTGGGAAATATCCCCGCCGTAACGAAACAGCTCTTTAATCATGGTAGAGCTGACGAAAAACAAATTCTGAGCCGTCATCATAAAGAGAGTTTCAACATCCGGATTAAGCTGTTTATTCATGCTGGCCATCATGAATTCATACTCAAAATCACTCGCCGCGCGAAGTCCACGAATCACTGCCGAGATCCGATGTTCTCGAGCATAGTCCATGATCAGACCCGGCCAACGATCCACTCGAACTCCCTTTCGTTGGGAGGTGACTTCTCGAATCAAATCAATTCTCTCATCAGGTGAAAACAAAGGGCTCTTATGGCCGGTACCAGCAACGACGATCACAATTTCAGAAAAAAGTTCAAGGCTTCGATCTAGAATGTCCAAGTGACCATTGGTAATCGGATCAAATGAGCCAGGATAAATCGCTCTTTTAACTCGTTGAGTCATAGCCCTACTCTCTCATATATGTCGTGAGTACGCTATCCCCATAAACCTTTTCCCGGCTTTTCACGAGACCGTGAATCCGCTCCGGAAGTTCTCCAACCAGAGACTTCTGAACTCCCCATTCCAGACAAAAAGCCCCCTGAGGTGAGAGCCACTGCTCCCAAGAAACACCCTCTAAAAGCTTCATTTCCCAGCCCTTTTCATAAGGAGGATCGGCAAAGATTAAATCAAAAGGACCCCTCACTCGATCGAATCGTTCAAGAAAAATTTCAACCGATTGAGTCTGAATGGATACCTGGTTTTGAACTTGTAAGGTTTTTGCGTTTTCGCTAATGATCCCGGCGGCAACCCGAGAAGACTCGACAAAGGTAACTCGTTCGGCGCCCCTGGAAAGAGACTCAAAACCGAGTGCCCCCGAGCCAGCAAAAAGGTCAAGCACCTGCGCAGCGGGCAAGCTAGCCTGAACTGAATTCAAAAGTGCTTGCCGGAGCCTCGCTTGGGTAGGGCGCGTTTGATCCCCAGATGGGGTCCGAATCATGCGCCCACGATAAATTCCTGATGTAATCCTGAGCATAAATTTAATTTAGCTTAGCTTAGTGACTAGGCCGAGGAATTCTGATTTCTGTTCCGCTAGAAAGCTGAATGCTAACTGTATCTTCACTAAACTTAACCAACATCGATTCTCCTTGATGACCGAAATTCAAATGGACGGCCATACTACCTTGGATCGACATCGAAAGTACACTACTAGGTTGCTCTTGAGCGGAGCTCGAAGCCGGGCGATCGGCCCCGATCGACTGAGCAGGAGATGCTAGACGAGCCTCATCGAAAAAATCACCCAAACTCTCGGGTGCAAACTCTTTCATCGCCTCCATCGGGTCTTGGATGGTAGGCACCTCAAAGGAGGGTCGAGTTACCTCGGGTTCAGGTTTAGCCTCAGACCCAGAGAGCTTCACGGCTTCCTCAGGGGGAACTACGGAAAGCTTGGGTCTTTCTGGCGCCGCTTGGGCCACTTCCTGAGCTACAGGGGCAGGAGCGGAACTTTCCAAACTAGCAACTGGGGCAAGGGCTGCCTTCTGAGTCGCCAGCTCTTGCATTTGTCCCTGAATGACCTCGACCTCTTGCATTACTCGATCAATTTCCTCTTGCGAGTGAGGAGAGAGGTTAGAATCAACTGATTTCGGTTCGTTTGGTTTCAATTCAGCGGTCATTTCTGGACTCTCCCCTGAGGACTCAAACTCCTCAAATTAGAAATCGGCATAATTTTAAAGGAGTTGAGAACTAAATGATTTTTCTCTCGCCAAAACGAAAGAATCACTGGTACTGAAATTGGAGTGACTCCGGAGTCAGGGGTCAGAACCACACAAAACTTTATCCAAATTGCGCAGAGAAGATGACCTAGTGTCTGAAAAATATACGGATTTACTCATTGATACCTCCCGAATCCAGCAAAGACTCAACTCAGAGACTCGCTCACTCATGGCCCAAATGCTTGAATTCTCTGATCCAGCCCCTCCCCCCTCTTCTCTGACTACTTCACTCAATCTTGAAGCCAATTTAAGAGGAACTCGAGAAAAAGTATCCATCCAAAATCTTGGAACTCCTGCACCCGCTTACCGGCCCTCAACTCAGCTGGCGACAGCGATACCCACACTCGTTCCCCTTCTGGGTAGAATTTTTGAAGAACTCGAGAGCAATCTTTCCAAACTCCTTTCGTTGAATCCCAGCCGCCGAGACTCAATCGTTCACCACATGGAGAAACTCTCAGGCCTGCATACCACCGCCCAGCCCCCCCGAACCCTCCAAGATTGGATGGCCGGTCCTCGAAGTACTGCGCAAAACTCTGCCTTGAAAACCTACCTAGAAGAAGTAGCGCTGATCGCACTGGGGCAGGCGATTTTACTTAAGGCCTGGTCCGACCGCGGAATCCGCGCCTGGCATGAGCAAGACTTAGGGCATCTCAACTGGGTTTTAAGCACCACGTTAAAGCCTCAAATCCCATTAGATCGAGAGGGTTGGCAGATTACTCGCCCGAATCTCTATTCTTGGTACAATCCGAGCCGAATCCTCCAAAAAGAAATTTGGGCAGCTTTGGATGCCTGGCGAATTGCAGATGAGGGACCCCAGTTCTTGATCAACAGTTTAAAAGCGGTTCGTCGAGCTCAGCCCGAAGTCTTTGAGGCCGGCGGGTATGACCGCCGCTTTTTTAAAGCCCTTTGGGAACAAATGAGTGCATTTGGCTTTGATCCTACGCCTGAAAACGACCTCCTTAAAAGAAATAAAGTCATATTTTCGCCCACTTTGCGAGATGGAGCTATCGTACGATCATCCCCCCCTTCGATCCAGTGGATTGGCTTAGAGGCCTCGGCTTTTCAGCTCATGTTTTGCGAACTCATGCAAATCTGGTGGGGTCCATCGGCACCCCCTTTCTGGTCGATCGGTACGGGTCTGGAGGTTCACACCCGGGACCAGCTCGCTCTGGCTCTGGGCTCTTCCAAAACATCTGCGGTTTCAAAAATTGCCGAAATGGAGGCTTGTGACGCTGCCATCGTTTTAGAGGAGCAAGTCGTCCGTTCCCAGGGCCGAAACCCCATGGCCGGACGGTTGCGGGAACTTTTAGAAACGCTCCCTTACTTCAAAAAACTCCGATCTCCCGGGACCAGCCTAGGCGACCTTCAGGCCTGCGTCTCTCTCAGCAAACTGAGGCCCGGTGCATTATTCTGGTGGGCAAGAGAAGAAGCAATCTCCTCTAAAGATGGAGCCGAGGTTCTTCACTTCCTACTCGATCGGGCCAAGCTTTGCTACGAATGGGACTTCTCTGAAATCGAGCACTCACTTCCCGCGGGGCTCCCCCTGTATCCGAAGCATCTTTACTTATTCCAAAAAGAACTTCACGTAGAAACCCGGCTTTCCCATCGGCCCATTCGTCATTCGATTTCGGGCCAATTAAGAAGCCACGTGGAGCTCCCCCTTCTTCTTGAAGACGCCTTTCTAGCCGCCTTTCAAACGGTCCAGCCTCGCGGCAACTGGTCCATTCTATCTCATCCAAGCCCCACCTCTCAGCGAGAGTGGGTAGACAAATGGCCTGACCCAACCTCGCAAACCACACTCAGGCAAATCGATCAGCTGCGAAGCAATTCGCTCCCTCTGGCGAGCTTTACGACGATTCGCCCCACTCCCGAAGGCGACAACGGGCGACAAGGAACTTGGTCGGTTCATCCCTCTCTCAAGGGATTCTGGATGTGTGCTGAATATGACTCAGAGGGTAGAAAACTAGTCACCCACCCCCTTCCCTATCCAGGAACTGAGTCCCATGGCCATGGATTCCTCGTTTTGGTTTCTGATGAGTCCTGGATTTCGCCCTTGAGTGCCTACCTGACCTCTGAGTTCACAAAAAAGTGGCTTGATCATAGTGCTGAAAGGCGAGGGGACCGATGGGTGATCAATGAACAAACACTCAAATGGATTCCAGTGCCCAAACCCCTTCTCTCTGCATTAGGAGTCCCAACGGACGAAAGCCCCCCATCTGAACATCCAGTCCCGTTCGAGCTACCACCTGAATGGGAGCGCTGGGCAACGGAAGTGAGCCACAACCCTATTCAAGTGAAAGAAGCCCTCGCATCCCTAGAGCGCAACAGCCCCGAGTCCATTCAGATTCAGGCTGAGATTTTCACACGTGCGGCTCGGGCTCTCGACTACCTGAGCTCTGGCCAGAATCGCCTCTTTTCGCTGGTCACACCGGATGGCAAAATTCGTTGGGGGCAGCTCTTAGATATTCTTCCCAAAGGTGAATGCTCCCCTATTTCATCTCATCCCCGCCTGAGGCTGACCGGAACTCTGCCACCCCACCTCGCCATCGAGCGGATCGATCGAGTTAAGACTCCCACTCCGGGGATTCTCCTCGTAACTGAAACTGGCTTTAACCTTCATCTCGGCTCAGACAGCCCCTTTCTTTTGAATATGCTTTGGGATCAATTGGATGGCGTCAAGCACCCCACCTGGAGCGAACTTCTCCAGTACCTCAAACTCCCAAGAAGACTCGAACTGGCGGAGTCAACCGCTCTGGATATATTGAGATCTCATGAAGAACAGCTTTCGAAGCTCAGAGCAATTCGAGAGCTTCTATTCAGCTGTCAACTTTATTGACAATTCTAGATCCAGTAACACAACCTAAGTTATTGAAATTAATGGAATTTAATCTGGCACCAGAGCTGCATTAGGTGAGTACCATGAACTGAGAAGTAAACCCGAAAGGGAGTGCTACTCAAGAACGGTATGATCCACCTTAGCCCAAGATTCAGCACATCAAGGGTTAGGGGTTTTCAACCTCCAGCGGTACGCGACGATCCTAGGGCTTTCTTAGGATCTTACTCTGAAGAGAAAACACTACCCACCCTCCCCCCTCAAATTTCCTTCCAGGGCCTCGTCATTGGATCCGAGGCCCTGCCCCCCCCCCCTCCCCGCAACTCATCCCTTTGGTGAACAGAGTCTGGTTTCTCATGAAATCATCAGCTAAACTAAAAGAGTGAGAAGAGAAAACCCCTGGCACGTCCGTCTTCCGGATTCCGAACATGAGCAATGGTTTAAAAACTTAGTCGACCTCCACGAGCTAACCAACCACTGGGTTCGGGATCTTCGGGTCGACCGCCCTGCACATTTTCTCACCCGAGGTCTAAGCCAGGACGTACTTGACCATCTCTGGATCCTCGATACGCTCTCAGGTGCAAAGTTGACTCAATTTCTTGAGGAAACCCAACCCGAGGAGCTCCTCCTTCAATTGGAGAAAACGATTTGGGCAGTTCAATCCTGGACGCTCAACCATATCCTAAAAGAAGACGTTCGGTCGTCAACCTCACCCCTTAAAAACCTCCTTGAGCAGACCTCCTGGAAAGCGGGCCGTTTGAGCGGGGAGAACCGCTGGAGTCGAGTCAAAAACTTCGGACAACTCGATTTAGCTGCGGTCTTTTTTGCGTTACAAGACAGCCCTTTATCAGGCTACCCGCGGTCGAAGGGCACTTTAATACGCAGAGCCACGGCGGAGATGGTTGAACTTGAACTTCGTCACTGCCCTCATCAACTTGCCTTACCTGAAATCCGAGATAATCGAGATCTCCTGTGTCAGCTCCACTCTCAATGGTGCAGGGGATTTGTCTACACACTAAACCAACGAGTCAGCGTTGAGCACTCGATCGGCTCTCCCCACTGCTCGCAGAGGTGGTGTTTCGGCTAACGTGATGAAACCTACCGAATCAGGACAAAAAAGAGTTCTTAAAATTCAGAAAAAAATCTTTCGGTCGCTCCAGAGAGAGGCTGAACTTTTGTTAGGAAAAACTCCAAATTCTATCAAAAAATATGAACTGGAGAATCAAAAAGATTTTCGATCGACCCGCCGAGCACTTCAAGCAATCCAAAAAACCGAACTTCTCAACTCCATACGATCATCGGACGTCACTCTCATCGCCGACTTTCATACCTTCGAACAAGCCCAAAAAACAGCTCTACGCTTGGCTCGTGAAGTCGTCCAAGAAGATGAGCTTTGGTACCTGGGCCTTGAACTCGTTCCAAGTCAATTCCAAGAAATCTTGGACGAGTTCCAACAAGGCAAGATTTCAACCGATCACTTTCATGAAGCAATTTCCTATCCACAAGAATGGGGATTTCCTTGGAGTAACTACGCACCTCTTTTTGATTGGGCTAAACAAACCGGCGTTCGACTCATTGCTCTTAATCGACCGAAGCTATTTGACTCGCAAAACTTCTTAGAGGATGATCTCCACCAGCGAGATCTATGGGCAGCCGGTATTATTACGGATCTATTTCATTCAGATCGAATTAAAAAACTAAAACCCAGAATGGTCATACTTTATGGTGACCTCCACATTGGGAACTCTCACCTCCCTAAACAAATTAAACAAATTTCAAAATCATTCTTGAACCGCTCACTTTCGACCGTGGTTATTCACCAAAACGAAAACAGCCTTTATTGGAAGCTCGCCGAAGAAGGTTCTGAGCTGGCAACAGCCATTACAAAACTCAAGAAAAATACATTCTGCGTATTTTCCAGCACGCCGTGGAGCAAGCTTCAATCCCTCGTCAACTGGGCAGAAGGTGGAAATGCTGCCCCATTTAACGAGGAAATGGATGACCTCTCTCTCATCTCTTCCTACGGCAAGAGCCTTGCGGAGTTTTTTAAGATCCCAGAAAGCAATTATGAATCTCTGAGCACGCATCGAATCGAGCAAACGGGATTTCTGGATACGCTGGAGCGCCATCCTGAGTTCTCGCGTGAGGAACACCAACTCATCAGAAACTTGGTTCTGCAGAATCAACGGTTCTATATCCAAAAACTTGGGCTAGCTTTTTTAGGCACCAGCTCAAGTAACGGCCTTGCTGAACTGGCAGCTATTCATCTTCTTCGAAGTCGGACCCACTCCGAGGAGTCCTTCACCCACTTCTTTAGGAGAAAACCCGAATATTTCTACAATCACCTCATCGATGGGGTCTTTGGATTTTTCGGAAGCCTCATTTTAAATCCAAAAAGAAAATGCGACCTGGTCTTAGACCACCTCCAACGGATTGAGGCTCTGCGATCAGGGGCTCCCTCCACCTACAAGCAAGAACTTCTGGCACGTTCGTTGGCCCTGGATGTTTTACATTCTCACCACGGAGGAGAACCCCACCTTCTTCCGGCAATCTCCGGCCATTCGATCAAAGGCGAGATCGACTACCGAAAAGTACCACCCCTCGCGCTCTTCTGGGCAACCCGATACGTCGGCCAAATATACGGCAAGAACCTTTACTCTGCAGTTGTGTCGGAAACGATCTCAGTGGAGTGGGTGAAGAAAGTCTTTCGATTGGAAAGGGACCCAAGCGTCGCGCTCTTATCCTCCTTTCCCTCATCCCTCCTAACGTTCCAAGCGCTCTCTCATCAACTCACTGCGACGGACTGGTCCGGAAGCAAGAACGATCAGCTCTGAGCTGCGGGGGGAAGAAGGGGGAAGGGGAAGTGGGGACGGAGCACTCTAAAGAAGGGGAAGTGGAGAGATCTAGAAGGAGGACATCTGCCGAATAGGGTTAAGTTCGTATGAATTTTCTACTTATTGGATGCTAAGCTCCCAAAGTACATCGTGTGCCGCTACTCTTTCATTTCGCGTGAGCAACTCTCAGTCGCTTTTCCTGACTTTTTTTGGTTGATTCCGGATTCGTGCATCGCCTGGCGGCCATAACTCACAATACCACGCACAACTCGTAACCCTGTGAGCGCAACTTTCCCCTCTCCTTTGCGAAGATCGGGTATTTTTCATTTTTAAGACGGAAATTCAGGACGGAGAGGCCCGAGCCTTTGCGAGCTCCTTAGCTGCGAGCAGCTCTTTCAGAGCTTCCTCTCTCTGCCTCACCCAGGTAACAGCTCCGATGAAACGCTTTAAAAACTGCGTCCCGTCTAGGATCGCTTGATCCATGTAGCGCTGAAAAAGTTTTCGGTAGGCATTTTGTCTTGCCTCAGGAGTTGCTCCAA
>CANFJX010000016.1 GCA_947447665.1 Bacteriovoracaceae bacterium
CGATCCGTCTTCGGGGTATAAACGATGGGATGGCTTAGATGATGCTCGTGCAGGCACTTCTCCAGAAACCTCCAGCGCGGGAGGAGCACTCGGCTGCGTTTGAGCATCTTGGCTCTTACGCTCTAACTTCACTCGATTGGATGCTGAGGGAGACGCGAGTGAATGATTTTCAGACTGATCACGACTGAGAGAATCTAAATCACTCGCCTTCTTTGCATGTCCGACTGGATCAGCATGGCCTGGAGAACTGATCGGTTTGGCGGGGACGGAGTCAATTTCTACGACCCCAGGCTGAGCGCTCGCTCTCCCAGCCGAAAGCGGCGGCAAGAGCAATGGACTCGACTGCGGATGCTGCTTAGCAACCTCAGGAGAAACGTTATGAAGCGTTCTGACTGATGCTTGTGCAGGGGGCACACTAGGAGATTTCGGCGACGGAGGATCACTCACTCCATCATCACTCCCTTTCAGCACCTGAGTTACTTTGAGACGTTGATTAGAAATCAGAGGCCTCGAAAATGTCTTTAAATCAACTCCGGCATGACCCTGTGTCTGATCAAAACTCAGCAAACCTAAAGCATCTCTTTCCGCAGGAGTTTTCATCGCATTTGGCTTCACAGAAGCCCCGCTCATGGTTATAGGTAGAGCGTTTTGAACCGGTGCAGCACTTTTGGGCGTTACTACTGCTACAGATGCCCTAAACTTAGCTAGAGTAGCGGGTGCGTAATAAGTTTCAAACTCATTTCGTGAGACAAGAAAAATGTGTTTTTTATTAATTTCTAAGTACTGATTTAAACTCAATATGAGCTTATCAATTGACTTTTTAAAACTCACCACGGTTCTAATATTATTATATTCAGAAACTTCACTTAAAGCATGCGTTAACTGATCAGTGATACTAGCTGTATCTTTTTTACTTGGCTTAAATTCGATCTGCCAGCGATGAGCCTGCGACAGGACTCCATAAATATTATTCCAACAATCGATTCGATCTAAAGTAGACGGGGTGATATTTCTGCAAAAAATTCTTAATTCATTTATTTTATCACTGACTTCATCTCTTGTCTCGCAGAGCCCGAGAGTTGGATTCAGCAATGAGTGAGCGAAAATAAACATGAACAAAAAAGAAAACATTCTCTTTGTTTTTTTGGCATGTTTAATTATTTTAGTTTCATTAAAAACTAACATTAACCGTATTAAAGCAAGATTCAGGCTCAATATAGAAAATATTTAAATTTTTTATATTTTCCACTTAGATATCGTGTTGATATGCTTTTTTTATTTAAAAAATTTAAATTCATACGTCATTAAAATTGTCTAAAAAATAGACACTTGTTAATGAATAGACACTGAGTTAACCGAGACCAAAGATCATGGATCCGACGTAGCTAGAGACTAGCCAGTAGTGAGCTTTCCATTTTCTTATAATGCCTAACAAGTCAAATTGATGCTTTAGAGGCACTCTTTTTGATACCAGGCGTCGCCTGACTGCGCACTCTCTTACGCAAATCCCGCTGAATTCCCCGCTGGCTGCGACTATGAGAGGACATCTCAATTTTAGTAGCAGGCACACCACCCCACGTCTCACCAGCTGGTACGTAGGTCTTGGGGAGGACGACGGAATTAGGAAGAATCTTGGCATATTCTCCGACTTCGACCCCGCCCATAATCGTGGCTTTCAATCCAATAGTTGCACCTTGACCAATTTTTACTTTCGCTAGAACCAGAAAACCACCCTGGCCGTAATGAGCAATTAGTGTTGCGCTCCCACCGATGGTAACTCGGTCCTCTAGCTCAATTAAGCAAGGATCGGAAATATTGGTCGTATTAAGCTGAACACCGCGCCCAATTTTCATCCCCATGAGGCGGTAAAATAAGATATTGAATGGAGTCGGCGTTAAAAATTCTAAGAAAGTATATCGAGGAAGGTAAGCAAATACATTGTGAACCCCCCAGACAATAGTCTGAAGCGAATGATAGGGACCTCTCCAAGGCTTGGGGTAGGCCCTCATTAAAAAATTGAAAGCAGGGGCGACAAAAATCAGCGTAAAACCAAAAAGAATATAGGCAGTCGATACTAACACCGCCAGACCAAAGGCCTTGAATACAACGGACTGAGCCTGAATCAGCGGGTACCCCCACTGAAATACTAGAGCCCCCGGAGTGAAAGCTAGAGCAAAACACACGACCCCAACTCCATACATCGGAATAAGCGCGATCAGTGTTCCTAGAGTCTGAAACTTGCGCAAAACAATCTCATACAAGCCTAAAAAACCGGAGAAACTCGAAGTTGTTGCCTCGACATTCACTCGATCAGCCTTGGGATTTCGGTCCTTTATAGGGTGCATCTTTAACCTTTTCGGTCAAGTTACCCCCGTACTTGAATTTTGGATTCTGAGGATGCCGGGACCACGGTAAATACCCAATCCCCGTCTCTTGCTGCACCATGCTAATACACTCTACCGGGCAAACCAGTGCGCAGAGATTACACCCGACGCACTCACTCTCTTTGACTTCATAAATTGAGCGGCGAATTTTTGAGGATCCACTCTCCTCGCGTCTGACAGAAATTGACTGATGTGAAGTGTCCTCACAAGCGACGTAGCAGAGCCCACAGTGGATACACTGGGTCTGATCGATCTTCGCCACGGTTTTAAAATTTAAATCAAGATCATGCCAGTGAACGACATTAGGCAGGGCCTTGCCTACAAAATCTTCCAAATGCCGATAACCCTGAGTATCCATCCAGTTAGATAATCCGTTCGTCAGGTCTCCGATAATCTTAAAGCCATAATGCATGGCCGCCGTACAAATTTGAACCCCTTGACTTCCCAGTGCCAAAAACTCAGCCGCATCTCGCCAATCTGAAATCCCACCAATCCCGGAGATCGGCATTCCGCGTGTCTCAGGATCTCTAGCAATCTCAGCTACCATATTAAGAGAAATCGGTTTGACTGCCGGGCCACAGTAGCCCCCATGAGTTCCCTTACCGCCGACATGAGGGGTGGGCGACATTCGATCCAAATCCACTCCAATGATCGAGTTGATCGTGTTAATGAGCGACAAGGCGTCTGCTCCGCCTTTTTTTGCAGCTCTCGCTGGCAGACGAATATCAGTGATATTAGGCGTGAGTTTCACAAAAACGGGCATACGCGTGTAATTTTTGCACCAGCGCGTTATCTGCTCGACATACTCCGGCACCTGCCCTACTGCAGCGCCCATTCCGCGCTCACTCATTCCGTGCGGACAACCCAGATTCAACTCGATTCCATCAGCTCCGGTGTCCTCGATTTTTTTGAGAATACTTTTCCAACTCTCTTCCTGGCACGGAACCATCAGAGATAGAATCAGCGCCCGATCGGGCCAAGCCCGCTTTACCTCCTTGAACTCTGCTAAATTGACATCAAGTGGGCGGTCCGTAATCAGCTCAATATTGTTAAAACCCATGAGTTTCTGGCCGTTCCATTCTGCCGCCCCATAGCGAGAACAAACATTGACAACAGGGGGATCCTCTCCGAGAGTCTTCCAAACGGCTCCACCCCAACCCGCCCGAAATGCGCGCTCGACATTAATTTGCTTATCCGTTGGCGGTGCTGAAGCCAGCCAAAAAGGATTGGGTGATTTCACCCCGGCGATTCGACAAGTGAGATCGGCCATAATTTATATCCCCGCTTTTTTCTTTAAATAGACTTTGATGAATCGCGTAAGCAACTAACTTACCGTGCTGCACAGCAGTCACTGTGAGATCCTCTCCCAGCCCAATGCAATCACCCCCGGCAAAAATTCCGGGGATGGCGGTCTCGAAAGGTTTGATTTCGCCAGGATTCCCTACAGATATTCTGCCCCCCTTCAAACCAATCGATCGGAGAACTTCGGCGTCTACTGCCAAAGTCTGCCCAATTGCTTTAAATACTTGATTCGCGACGAGTTCAAAGCGCTCCCCAGCATTTCGATCAGTTCGCTCGAACTCCACTGCAGCGACTCCGCTCGCATTTCCTAAAATCCGTACTGGCCGACCGCTGGTACAAATCACGACGCCCGCAGTCCTGGCGAGTTCTCGTTCATGAAGAGTCGCACTCATCTTCTCTTCACTGCCGCGATAAACGATCGTGACCGACTCGGCCCCGAGGCACTTGAGCTCGATGGCTATATCAATGGCCGTACTCCCACCACCGATCACCACCGCGCTCCGTCCAACAGGTAGGTCTGCAATTCGGGTGGTTTGTCGAATTTTTTCGATGAATCGACTTGCCTCGAAAACCCCAGGTTGGTCTTCTCCCGGAATTCCTAACTTTTTAACGCCTCCAAGACCGAGAGCGAGAAAAACTGCATCAAACTCTGTTCTTAATGAATCTAGACTGACATCGGTTCCCAAGGCACAATTTAACTTAAGGTCAATCCCACCCACCCCTAAAATCCAGTCGATCTCCTGCTGAACGCCCTCGCTCGTCACTTTGTAGGGAGCCAAGCCATACTCATTCAATCCACCCACCTTGGAGCGGGCCTCAAAAAGAGTCACAGCATAGCCGAGAAGTGCCAACCGATGCGAAGCAGAGAGTCCAGCGGGCCCCCCTCCTACCACAGCAACCTTTTTCCCATGGAGCGGGGCACGCTCAAAGAGATTCTGAGTTGACTCTGGAGGGCCTTCAAAAAACTGATCAGTCGCAAACCTCTGAAGGAGCCCAATCTCAACGGACTTGCCTTCGCCGACTTCTCGTACGCAGGCTGAGTGACAGAGCACTTCCACTGGGCAGACCCGCGCACAAGTTCCGCCCATCACATTAGCACTGAGAATGTCTTGAGCCGCCCCTCGAAGATTTCCGTTCGAGATTTTTCGAATGAAACTCGGAATATCGATCTCCGTCGGGCAAGCCTGAATGCAAGGGGCGTCGTAGCAATAATGACAGCGACTCGCCTCAATCTTGGCAGTCTGAGAATTCAACGGCGGCTTGAAATCGCAGAAAATCGAATCTTGCATCTTCTTCCCCCCCCCAGGAGATCGTTTTAACCTAAGACTACTTTAAAGCATGCAAACTTTCGTCCATTACTTTGAGCATAAAATCAACTTGTTCGCGTCCGATCGAAAGGGGTGGCGCGATTCGAATCACATTACCCATGAGACCACCTTTGCCCAGGAGAAGTCCGCGCTCCTGGCACTCGTCCATGAATCGAATGCATTCTTCCGTTGCAGGAGCTTTGGAGACGCGATCTTTTACGAGCTCGACTCCCACCATTAATCCTCGACCCCGAACGTCTCCGATGAGCGAATGGGATTTCATCATTTGAGTGAGTCCGTCTTTGAGAACTTTTCCCATGACTTTGGCATTCTCGATTAGACCTTCCTCTTGAATCACATCCATCGTAAGTTTAGCCTGTATAGCTGGAAAAGGATCAGCCGCAAAGGTATTGAAATACGCTTTTCCAGACATACTCTGAGCTATTTCGGTCTTCATCAGGACTGCCCCAATGGCAGCTCCATTCCCAAAACCTTTGGCCATCGTAACCATGTCAGCATCAATTCCCAACTCACGAGTGAGGAGAAATTCGCCCCCACAGCGACCTGCGCCCGTTTGGACTTCGTCGGTAATAAATTTTCCGCCGTAGTTATGAACGATTGATGCTGCAACTTTAAAATACTCGTCAGGCGGGGTAATAAATCCCCCTACCCCCATGACAGGCTCCACAATCATGGCGGCAATCTTGCCATGAGTGGTCGTTTGAATGGTCGTCTCAATATTCTTGGCACATTCCAAAGAACAACTGTCTGGAACCTTTCCAAAGGGGCAGCGGTAACAATTCGGCTCCAATGCAGAAGTAGCCTGCGCCACCGGCTGAGCTCTGAAGCGCCAAGTCCCATGTCCGCACTGGGCCAGAGTTCCAGCTGTCCCACCGTGATATCCATGTCTGAGATTCATAATCATGGTCTCGCCCGTTGCCTGACGCGCAGCCAAAAACGCCAAATCATTTGCCTCTGAGCCCGAATTCGTAAACGCGACGCGGTCCAGTCCTTCAGGGCTCTCCTCCAAGAGTCGTCCAGCCAGATCAATCGAGGCTTGATTGAGGTAAAGAGTGCTGGTGTGCTGGGGCGTATCTTCATCTAACATCTTCATGAGTGCACGCTTAATCTTAGGATGATTATGCCCTGCAGAAATACAGACAATCCCCCCGATGGCATCTAAATACTTTTTGCCTTCGCTGTCCCAGACATATTCTCCCTGGGCTTTTACAATTTGCATGGGGTTTTTATGGTAGAGCGTCGCCGTGGGAAGAAAGTGCTTTTTCCTAAACTGAATCATCTCTTCGTTTTTCATACGATCTCCTTTTAAATACAGAAACAACTGACTCAACCAAAACGTCTAGTTCTCAGCTTACAACTGAGTAATTGGGTTATAAGTTTCAGGCCTACGATCTCGATAAAATTGCCAAAGATTTCGAACCTCTCGGATTTCATCTAAATCCAAATCTGCGACGAGTAGTTCGTCATCTTTGGCGGAAGCTTGCTTTAAAATTTTGCCTTTAGGCCCTACAAAATAAGAAGAGCCATAAAACTCACCAATATTCCAGGGGGACTCGCGCCCTACCCGATTAATTGCTCCAACAAAGTATCCATTGGCAGCCGCGTGAGCAGGCTGCTCGAGCTCCCACAAATATTGAGATAAGCCTGCCACGGTTGCTGAAGGATTGAAAACAATCTCAGCCCCAGCCAAACCCAAGGCCCGAGCGCCCTCAGGAAAGTGCCTATCATAGCAGATGTAAACACCCACTTGAGCATAGGCTGTTTTGAAGACGGGATATCCGAGGTTACCAGGCTTGAAGAAAAACTTCTCCCAGAAGCCTGCGACCTGAGGAATATGATTTTTACGATACTTTCCTAAATACTGACCATCTGCATCGATCACTGCTGCAGTATTATAGTAAACACCTGGCATCTCCTCCTCGTATAGAGGAACCACGATCACCATAGAATACTTTTTTGCATATTCGCGCATAAGCTGCGTGGTCGGCCCATGAGGAATCGCCTCCGCAAGACCGTACCATTTTGGATCTTGCGAAGGACAAAAATAGGGGCCAGTGAACACTTCCTGAAGGCTCAAAATCTGCACTCCCATTTTTCCAGCTTTTTCGATCAGCGGCAAATGCGTCTCCAACATCGCAGAACGGTGCGCCTCACAACTCGCGCTCCCATCCAAACGACAACCTACTTGGATTAGACCTGATTTAATCACTCTAGACATGAATGCCTCCTGATTGATTCGCGATTCGCGGGAGATAGCGACCGTAGCCTTTCCCGATTTTAGCCTGGCCTCGATCGACGGCAATTTGGCCACGAAGGAGAGTCGTCCGACACTGACCTTGTAGCTGCCAACCCTCATAAGGATTGTAATCACAATTCATATGGTGCGTTTTTGCAGAGATCATATGCTTCACTTTGGGGTCGAAAATCACCAGGTCGGCATCGCCTCCGATCGAGAGAGTTCCTTTTTTGGGAAACAGGCCAAAAATCCTCGCGGGCTGGGTGGCGATGAGATCAACCCACTTTTGTCGGGAAATCCTCCCCTTCAGGACACCCTCTGAATAAAGCAACTCAACTCGATTTTCTATTCCAGGGGCGCCATTCGGAATTTTTGAGAAGTTCTGAATCCCCATTCGCTTCTGTTCCAGACAGAATGGACAGTGATCAGTTGCTACAACCTGAATCAACCCCTGCTCAATCCCATTCCAGAGAGCTTCTTGGTCACGTGGTGTTCGCAAAGGGGGACTCATCACGTACTTCGCACCCCCGAAATTCTCCTCTAAATACCGAGAGTCATCGAGAAGAAGGTATTGAACGCAGGTTTCAACGAACACTTTTTGATTCCTGAGCGTTGCCATTCTCACGCGGTTCAGAGCGTCCTCGCAAGTCATATGAACGATATAGAGGGGGTGATCCCCAGAATAAGCAAGATCCAGCACTCGACCGGTCGCCTCCGACTCGCAGATGGGAGGCCGGGACTTGGCGTGAAACTCAGGAGTCACTTTGCCCTCAGTCAAATACTGAGCCACGGAGCTCGCCACCAGATCTCCGTTCTCCGCATGGGTCGTGACAAAACCGCCAAACTTCTTAACCTCTGCCATGAGGTTCAGAATCTGACGGTCATCGACCATCAGAGCACCTTTGTAAGCCATAAAAGTCTTAAATGAGGTCACGCCGTGCCGCTCAATCAAAACTTGAATCTCTCCGCGAGTTGAATCGTTAAAATCCGTGACTGCAATATGAAAAGCGTAATCGCCGACAGCCTTGCCGGATGCCTTTTCGTGCCATTGATTCAGAGCACCCTCCAGACTCTCCCCGGGAGTTTGTATTGCAAAATCGATGATCGTCGTCGTTCCGCCATGAAGCCCAGCGAGGGTGCCCGTTTCAAACGTATCACTCGAGGCCGTCCCCATAAACGGCAACTCCATGTGCGTATGAGCATCAATCCCACCTGGAATGACGTAGCATCCAGTCGCGTCCAAAACTTGATCAGCTTGATGAGTGAGACCCTTCCCGATGCACTGAATTTTTTCACCCTCGATGTAGATGTCAGCAAGACACTCATCCGCAGCAGTGACCATCAGTCCATTTTTAATTAAAATCGAGTTAGTTTTCACGCTCTCACCCCCCGCCTCCCTGCCTAAGCAGCTAGCTACCAAATACTAGAATCTGCCATCCAGCGCTGAGTAATGGTCCTTTTATCCGTGAAAAAGTTAACCGCCTCTGCACCGTGAACTTTAATGTCGCCAAAGAAAGAATCTTTTGTACCGCCAAAACTGAAAAATGACATCGGCGCAGGCACTCCAATATTAATGCCAATCATACTCGGAGCGGCCTCAGCAGAAAACTTTCTGGCAGCTGCGCCACTGGAGGTAAAAAGAGTCGCCGTATTTGCATAAGGACTCCGGTTGATCCACTGAATCGCTTCGTCCAAAGTCTTTGCGTGGGCCAAGAGAACTACCGGACCAAAGACCTCCTCTTTCGCAATTTCCATGGACTCAACCACATTGCCAATCACCGTAGGCCTAAGAAAATACCCAGGAAGCTGATCGACATTCTGACGCCCGTCCAGTAAAAGCTCCCCACCCTCTTTGAGCGAGTTTGAAATCAGAGAAAGAATCCTAGATTTGGACTCCTTTGAGATCACTGGCCCCATTTGGACCCGAGGGTCCATCCCATCGCCGACAGAAATATCTGAGGCCAAGGCCACCATCCGCTTAGAAACTTCGCTGTAAGTATCCTCTCCCACACAAACAATCACAGAACCCGCAAGGCATCGCTCTCCTGCGCACCCGATCACCGATTCAAGTGCAGTCGCAACCGCCTTGTCCATCACTGCATCCGGGAGCACTACCATAAAATTCTTAGCCCCACCCAGCGCTTGAACTCTCTTCCCCTGCGCCGTAGCCGTTGTATATACATGTCGAGCAACCGGGGTAGAGCCGACAAAACAGACTCCTTTGACGTCTGGATGCGTGCAGAGCCGATCCACCACTTCTTTCCCGCCATGAACAAGATTAAAAACCCCTTTGGGCAGTCGTACCTTCTCAATTAGCTCAAAAATCAACTGATGGGTAAGAGGTACACGCTCGCTTGGCTTCAGGACAAAGGTATTACCTGAGGCAATCGCGAAGGGCCAGAACCAGAAAGGCACCATTGCAGGAAAATTGAAGGGAGCAATGCCTGCGAAAACTCCGAGCGGCTTACGATTGGAATAACAATCGATCCCTCGTGCAATATCCTCAGAGAATTCTCCCATTTGAAATGTGGGCATCCCGGTCGCAGTTTCAACCATCTGAATGCCTCGTCGGACACTCGCTCTCGACTCAGCTAGGGTCTTACCGTGCTCCTGAGTAATTCTCTTCGCAATTTCTTCTAGATTCGCATCCAAGAGGGTCTTGAGCTGGAAAAGATATTGAACTCTTTCGACTACGGGTACTTGTCGCCACTCTTCGAAGGCTTGGGATGCTGACTGAACGGCTCGATCAACATCAGCGACCGTCCCCATCGGGCAAACTGCCAATTCCTTACCATTTGCCGGATTCAAGACCGGAAAAAAGGTATTACCTAGGGAATTCAGCCATTTTCCATCAATAAAGTCTTGAACCACGTACAAACCCTCCCACTTTCGTTTGCGAGACCTACTGCGTGGAAGGCTTCATTTTGTTCTCAGTTTAGCCTCATAGATCGAGGTGCCTCATGGCATTTCATTCTCGAAAAGATCTGCACTTCCACGTCTCGACGCAAAACGAATACAACCTGACAGCGCCAGTGTCAACGGCTTAAATCCCGCTCCTGAGCAGGAAAGTTTTACTGCACATTTGATAAAAAAACGAGCAGTATGAAAATTTGAAAATGAGATTTAAGTTCTAGCTCTCTATAAAATAGAGTCATAGTTTGGAATCGAAAAAAAAAGATTGCCTGAGATAAAAAAAAATCGACCGTCGACTTCAAACACAATAAACAGCTTGGCGCAATAAGTGGATCTCGGGGTCTTCCATGAATCCCCCTGGATTTGCTTGACACCCAGAATTGCTCTGACATAGTGACCAAGTCAAACCATTCGGCCCGGAGGATTTTGAGATTGTTGAATCGAAACTATGCTCCCCGTTTTGCACTACTAGCTACCTTTCTACCGCTCGGAACGGGCGCCTCCTGTCAAGCCATCCAGCAGGTCCTCCAAACGGAAACACCCCCACCAAAAAAATTCATGAATTTAAAAAATACTGGGCGGATCCAGTCTGTCCAGCAAAGGGAAACTATGAAAACTGAAATGACCAGCTCAGGGCTCATTAGGTCCGAGTTCAAACCCGGCGAACTCACCCGTCTCTGTCAAGCAGCATTGGATCAGGCTCAAACTGGAGCCGACGCCATCTCAAAACTGACAGAAACCCAGCGCTCTTTTGAAAATTCAGTTCTGGCATTGGAATCCATCCGAGCCGAGCTGGCCGACGCGACGCTGCCACTCGGATTTATGAAGTATGTCTCAACCGATCCGGGAATTCACGCCGAGGGAGCCCAATGTGAGCAGATGACGGGCGAGTTTGAAGTTAAACTCATGGGCCGACGAGATCTCTACTCTGCAATCAAATCCCAAAAACCTAGAACCCCGGAAGAGAAGCGCCTGCTAGAGAAAACTCTGGAGTCTTTCGAGTCCAATGGCCTTAAGCTACCCGACGCCGCACTCGCTCAGGTCACTCAACTCTTTACCCAACTCAATGATCTACAAAATGCATTTTCCGATCATCTCAACAATGATCAAACATCGGTCGAATTAACTACCGAGGAGCTCGAAGGGGTTTCTCAAGACTTTCTATCTCGACTCAAAAAGACACCGGATGCCAAGCGCTCTATTGTCACGACTAAAATTACCGATTACGAGCACGTCATGCAAAATGCCAAGAGCGAAAGCGCTCGAGCAAAAATGGCTTTTGCCTACAATAACCGTCAGGCTCAGGTCAACACAGAGCTTTTAGAAAAGGCCCTCCAAGTAAGGCAGCAAATCGCTGCGCTCATGGGATATAAAAACTGGGCAGACTACCAACTCAGCACAGGAAGAATGGCAAAAAACTCGACCGAGGTCATGAACTTTCTCGACAACCTCAGAGTTCAACTTGCAGAAAGTAACCGTAAAGACCTTGATCAACTGCTTCAATTCAAAAAATCTTATGACCCGAGCGCAACGGACATCAAAGTCTGGGATGTCCCCTACCTTAGCTATCAACTAAAAAAGAAAGAGTTTCAGCTCGACGATGAGCAGATTCGCGAATATTTTCCCGCAGACACCGTGGTACAAGGCTTATTTGAAATTTACTCGCAGATACTGGGTGTTAAATTTCAACTCGTCGAAGGAGCAAAGACTTGGTCCCCAGATGTAAAACTCTACCAAATCACCGACTCTAAAATGGACTCAAAAAGTGACCAGGTCATCGGCTATTTTTACGCCGACTTCATTCCTCGTCCCAACAAGTACTCCCATTTCGCCGCCTTCACCCTCCATAAGGGACGAGTCCTTGGCGACAGCTATAGCAAGCCAATCTCGGCGATCGTCGGCAACTTCAATCCCCCCTCAAATGGCAAGCCGAGCCTTCTCAATCACAATGAAGTCGTCACGCTCTTTCATGAGTTCGGGCATATCATGCACCAGACCCTGACACGTGCACCCTACGGCAGTCTCTCGGGCTCTAGCGTGCCTAGAGATTTTGTCGAAGCCCCCTCTCAGATGCTCGAGAACTGGCCGTGGCAAGAGAAAGTGTTAAATCTAATCTCCGGCCACTATCAAAACCCTAGTAAAAAGCTGCCGCCTGAGGTGCTCAAGAAAATGCTCATGGCCCGAGACTATCAGCAAGGCTATTTCTATACTCGACAACTCACTTTAGCATTGACAGATATGGCCTATCACACGGCCACCGGCCCAGTCGATGTCACTTTAACTTATAACCGAATTTTTAAGGAACTCACCGGAATCAACCCCGTTGAGGGCGGACACTTTGCTGCGAGCTTTGGACACCTCATGGGCGGATATGATGCAGGTTATTACGGGTACCTCTGGTCCCTGGTCTACGCGACGGATTTATTCACTGTTTTTGAGAACACAGATATTCTCAATCCTCAAACGGGTAAAAAATACCGAGAACTCATTTTAGAAAAAGGGGACATGGAGGAAATTCCATCGCTGCTTATTCAATTTCTAGGTCGCCCACCCAATAATGATGCATTTTTCAGGAAACTCCATGTCGGACCCGGGAACAGGGAGAGGACCAACCAAGGCCAGCGCCGAGATAACACGACAAACCCGTAGGGAGTGACTCAAAGAGGGGCGGAGTTAAGACCCCACCCCTCTGCTCGATCAAAGGTCTACTTAATAACTGCCTTGCAATCGGTCGAAAGCTGAGTCTGATGTTGCTTTAGGCAAGCCATAATTCTGCCTTCACCTGGCTCGACTGTTTTACAAAAGTTTTGAATATCAGTCTTACAAGCAGAATGGAATTCCTTCCATTCTTTCATAATCGAATGGATTTGCTCCTTACAAGTGTCACTAATCTTATCATCATGCGCCTTGAGGCAAAACAGCACACGTCCCTTGCCAGGTGTAATGTCAGCACAATACTCCTTTACATCGCTGGTACACTTGTCGAGCTTCATCGGCATCTCTGCTTCTTGCTCGCCAGCGGAGGGCTGAGTGGTCGGGGTAGTAGGAGTCGATGGATTCGGGATTGGATCAGCAGCAAAAGCAGATTGACCCACGGAGGCGGCGGACAAAAGCAAAAAGCCCATAGAAAGCACAAATAAGTTCTTCATAAGTCTCCTCTTAGATTCAATGTTGATGATCCTCAAGGTGTTCAAACGACGTGCCATCTGGAGCCCATGCCGCCCCCTTGGAGGGTTTACGCTCTTCAAGATTTGCAAATCAGCCGACTTTCAATTACGTTCATGTGGGTGAATAAATCATGCAAAATTTGTTAAATCAGCTAAGCAATCTTGAACATTGGCAGATTGCTCTCCTCGCCACTGGAATGCTTTTGCAAGGGGGCGTGTTTACATTATTTCCAGAAGAAATTATTTTCACTACGTTAGGCGTTCTATGGAGCCAAGGAAAGATTGGCTTTTTTGAGGCCTGGCTAGCGATCTCTTTAGGCCTCCTCCCTGCTAATTCACTACCAGCCTTCTTAGGGAGACGATTTGGCTTAAAAGCGTTGAGTGCTAGACCATTTTCTTGGGTTTTCAAAAGGCAAGCGGTCGAAGGGGCAACCCAACTCCTCAGGTCGTACGGCAGCTGGGTGGTGTTCACCACTCGTTTTATCCCACTCATTCGAGGCCCGATTTATTTTGCAACGGGAGTCTCCCAAATGGGGGCGCTTCAATTTTTCAGAGTCGACGCTCTCGCCTCATGCATCCAAGTCCCCCTTCTCCTCATCTTGGGCGGACTCATTGGAAAAAATGCCGACTCCCTCATGCAGGCTTATCAAAGGGTCGGCCAATTCATGATCGTTTTCATCGGCCTTCTGATTCTAGGTCGGTCTATCGCTCGGAGAGCAACCTCCCGTTAGCCAGTCTTTCGGGATCCGTCTCGATTCATTTCTGGATCATATTCAAGCAGCATCTTAGAATAGGTTTTTTCACATTTCTCTGGGAAATCAGGCCATTGCTGAGCCAAAACTTGCTTAATCGCCTCGATCTCCACTTTCAGATGGCTCACCTGAAGACGGCGCTCCATCTGCTCTTCGGTGATATCTTCTCCGAGAGATTCCACTTCCCTTTTGAACAGGTGAAACTCTTGCGGACTAATTTGGGTTGGTATCATGATTGTATCCTCTCTATTTTTTAAGTTAAATTCTCTCCTCAGTTCGCTCCCAGAGGCCGGCGGCAAGCTCGCCCAGAGAAGCAAAGATCATTCCAGTGCATAAACAAAAATATTTCTCTTAAAGAAATTGACGATAACGAAGGGATCGTCTAGCTTAACTCCATAACGCCGATACGGTCTCTTATATCGCATAGACTCGGGTTAATTCCCGACTCAAAACCCCGTTTTGATTCTTAATAGAAAGGATTTTTGATATGGAAGTTATCAAGAGAGATGGCTCTCGTGAGGACGTAAAAATCGAAAAAATCTTGCATGCAGTCAATCGCGCCTGTCGCGGAATTGAGGGCGTGGAATCTCTTGAGATTGCAAAACGGACCATCAACGGGCTTCACCAGGGGAGCACAACCCAGGAGCTTGACGAGCTTTCTATTTCTAATGCCGTTCTCTTAACCGCAGATGAACCGAACTACTCAAAGGTGGCAGCCCGAATGCTGGCTGAAGGGATTCGCAAAGAGGTCGGTCGCGATTTTGCCTTCCGAGACTACGTGCAGAATGCAGCCGAATACGGTCTGCTCCACGAATCCGTGCTCACTCTCGCCAATCGCGACCTCAAATCCATCGAATATGCAATTCATCACGAACGTGATGATTTATTTGAGTATTTCGGACTAAAAACGTTGGCAGATCGGTATCTTCTTCGCAGCCCAAAAACCCGTAAAATCATCGAGCGCCCCCAGTGGATGTTCATGAGAGTTGCGCTGGGATTGTCTGAGACCATTCAAGAAGCCATCGACTTCTACGACATGATCAGTCAGTTTTACTACATGCCAGCCACCCCTACGCTGTTTAACTCCGGCACCCGGCATCCCCAAATGAGCTCCTGCTACCTCCTCACGGTGGGCGAGGATAGTCTCGAGGGCATCTATAAATCGATCACCGACTGCGCTAAACTTTCTAAATTTTCGGGCGGCATCGGCATTGACTGGACCCCTGTGCGAGCATCAGGCTCCCTCATTCGCGGAACGAACGGACTCAGCAATGGCATCATTCCTTTTCTAAAAGTATTTGACTCATCGGTTCATGCCGTGAATCAAGGAGGAAAGCGCAAGGGCGCGGCCGCAATTTACCTGGAGCCGTGGCACGCTGATATTGAATTATTCTTGGAGCTAAGAAACAACACGGGCTCAGAAGAGAGAAGAACCCACAATCTTAATTTGGCACTCTGGATTCCTGATCTCTTCATGAGACGGGTCGAAGCAGATGGCACATGGAGCCTATTCTCCCCAACTGACACTCCTGAGCTTCTCGGGACTTTTGGGACTGAGTTCGATGAGCATTATGAGCGATACGAAAAAGAAGGGAAATTCCTCAAGCAAGTCCCGGCACGAACTCTATACGGCCGAATGATGCAGACACTGGCAGAAACCGGAAACGGCTGGATTTGCTTCAAGGACCAAGCAAACCGTCGCTCCGCGCAAACTGGCCAGAACGGCAACATGATTCACAGCTCGAATCTCTGCACGGAGATTCTCGAAGTAACATCAGGAAAAGAAACGGCTGTTTGTAATCTAGGAAGCTTGAATTTAGTGACTTTCGTCACCCCTCAGGGGACTTTCGATTTCAAAAAAATGGCTCAAGCCGTTGAAAAGGCAGTCACCTTTCTCGACCGTGTAATCGACATCAACTTCTACCCGACCTCCGAAGCCAAGGGCTCCAATCAAAAATGGAGACCGATTGGATTAGGCATTATGGGCCTTCAGGATACGCTCTTTAAACTGCGCCTCCCCTTTACCTCAAAGAAAGCCCAAGACCTTTCTGCGCAGATTTCTGAAACCATCTATTACCACGCAGTTCAAACCAGTATGGACCTGGCGAAGAAGAACGGATCATTCCCCGCATTCTCCGAAAGCCGGTACGCGCAGGCCGAACTTCAGGTCCAGCTTGCCCGAAATTCTCAAGCAGCTTTGCCTGAACTTCACTTTGATTGGGATGGTCTCGCCCAAGAAGTACGATCGAACGGAATTCGGAACAGCCTTCTCGTGGCAGTTGCCCCGACTGCGACGATCGCATCGATCGTGGGAAGCTTTGAAAGTATCGAACCCCAGATCTCTAACTTTTTCAAACGGGAGACTCTCAGCGGTGAGTTCTTACAGGTAAATAAATACCTCATTTCAGACCTGAAGCGGGTCGGCCTCTGGAACGCTACGCTCCGCTCCAAAATTATTGCCCTGGACGGTTCCATCCAGGAAATTGAGGAAATACCCACAGAACTCAAGGAACTTTACAAAACCGTTTGGGAAATTCCACAAAAAGACCTCATTGAAATGGGTGCGGCCCGATCTACCTTTATTTGCCAATCCCAATCTCTCAATCTTTTCTTAGAGAACCCAACGATTGGCAAGGTCTCGTCCATGTATATGTATGCTTGGAAGCAAGGCATCAAAACCACCTACTACTTGAGATCCAGAGCAAAAACAGCCATTAAGAAGACGACAGTTGAAGCAGTGGCTCAAGCTGAGGCGATTGCATGTTCACTCGAAAATCCGGAATCTTGTGAGTCTTGCCAGTAAAAAGTTTTCGATTTAGGATAAAGTCTGAACCAGGGTAGAAGTTAAAAAACAAAAATTAGACGACAAAAGCAGGGTAGCCAAAATGATCTTAAGTAACAATCTCGACCTGACACTTCGGCCGATGAAATATCCCCAATTCTTTCAGCTCTACAAGGATTCACTAAAGAATATTTGGACCACCGACGAGATCGACTTCTCGGTCGATTTTGAACATCTGAGGGATCGCCTCTCCCCACAGGAAGCGCACCTGATCCGACGGTTAGTCGCATTCTTTGCAACCGCCGACAATTTGGTTGCGCACAACCTCGTCCTTAACTTTTACAAACACGTCAACTCCCCAGAATACCGAATGTTTCTCGGAAAACAGCTCTTCGACGAAATGCTGCACGTCGAAACCTACCTTCTCCTAGTAGACAATTACATCCCTGATCTCGACGAGCGCAAAGATGCCTTCGACGCCTACCAGACGATCCCATCGATCAAGCAGAAAGCGGAATTTTGCTTTAAATACATGGACTCCATCAACAACATCCACAAAATCGAAACAGACTCCGATCGGCGTCAGTTCATCGAGAACCTGATCTGTTTTGCCGCCTGTGTGGAAGGTTTGTTTTTCTTTGGTTCGTTTGCCTATGTTTACTTCCTCAGAAATAAAGGTCTCCTGCCGGGACTAGCGACTGCAACGAACTGGATTTTCCGGGATGAAACGCTCCATATCGAAGGAGCTATGATGGCTATTGGCACCATCCGTAAGGAGTACCCTCATCTCTTCGATCAAGAGCTCGAAGACCGAACCAAGAAAATGGTTGAAGAAGCCATCCAAGTGGAGATGAACTTCTGCCAAGACGCTCTGAATTTTGGAGTGAACGGTCTTTCTCCTCTACTCATGAGAGAGTACCTAGAATACGTCGCAGACCAGCGATTAGTTCAGCTCGGATTCTCAAAGGCCTATCTCTCTAAAAACCCGTTCTCTTTTATGGTGCTTCAAGACCTCCAGCCACTCACTAATTTCTTCGAGAAAAGAGTGACTGAATACCAAAAAGGGTTCGAAAATAGCCGAACTTCAGTTACCTTCAACGACGATTTTTAAGAAAGTAAATGACGCCTGAAATTCACTTCTTTTAGGCACCGTTATTCGTTCAGATCGCTAACTTTTGAACTAGAGATTGGTCACTCTCAAAGACTTGCAATAGTCGAGCAGCGGCCCCGGACGGGACGTTATGGCCTTGTTCCCAGGCTCGAATGGTTGAGGCCTTAACATTGAGTAATACCGCGAACTCGGTCTGACTCAATTGCAGCACGTTTTCGCGAAGGTGCTTAATTTTGCGAGCATTCCAACTATGAGGGGGGTCTGGGAGTTCCCTAGATTTACCATGAAGCTTTCTACGACCTTGCCGATGCTCGAGAACCTCCTGAAGCCCCTCAATTAATTCTTGTTCAACAGTCATCTTCTTGCGCATAATTTAAATTCTCCTATGCTTCTTTCTTAATCTCGGAAACTAGGTGAGCCACCAATTTCTTTGCCTGCGGTGATAAATCATCGGCCTCATCTTTGCCGTAAAAAACAATTAGAAAAGTTTCCGCACGAGCAGGTAGATCTAGGTACAGAACTCGAAAACCTCCACGCTTCCCTTTTTGACGTGTTGGGTCCTCTACCCTTAGCTTTCGGACACCCCCAGTCGCTTGAACGATATCTCCAGCCTCCGGGTTTTTCAGTATTTCTGCCTCAATTCTACGAAGCAGGAAATCACTCCCCCTTGAGTCTATCTTTTTAGCAAATACGTGTGTCTGAAAAAATATACGACGCATTCGTAATATCTAATATTACATAATATCCAATATTAGTCAACGACATGACTTCATAGCAACTGCCTGAGTGCATCACGACTATATCCCGCCCCTGAACTGGCGAGTTTTACTGCGCCTTCGATAACCTAAAAGTCAATAATATGCCAACGATGATCGATCTTCGACCAGAGAGCATTACTGCCCCGGTTGTAATCGGCTCCAACTCTCATTAAATAGTCTTCAAAGACTCGATCATCAGCCACGTAATTGACAGCTTCTACTAAGTGATTCGCCATCTCAAAACGAATGAGATCCAGGTGGGTGATTTCATAAAACTTTTCCAGTAATGCAAGCAACCTTCTTGCCTCAATGAGACCATTGATCTCAAAACGAGCTAGAAACCGATTCAACTTTAAAGCCGCTCCTCCCTGAAGCATCCATGGAGTTTTTTCGTATTCATAGATCTGATTTGCCAATTCAAAGGCACTCAGAGCTGAGTCCACTTTTCTCTGAAAAAAAATCCCGTGCCGAAGTGCATCTGTTTTTTCGAGCTGATATTCCTCTACTTGAATCAGTGGTTGCCAATTCGGCATAACCCTAAACCCTTTTGCGCACTGATCGAGGACATAGGGAACGACCAAATCCTTTCGAGCGTGCGCGACCGATGCGAGTCGAGATGCCTCCTGATCATCGGCATAACTCTCCAGGCTCAACTCGTTCGTAGGCACCCGCTCCGGCTTCAACCAGGGAAAAGGGAATCTCAATTTCAAAACAAATGGAATCAAATCAGAGGGAGCTCCGCTCGCAGGGAAGTAAACCCGGGCAGTCGAACCGTAAAGTATTTCCCTTAGGTAGCTTTTGGCCAACGTAACGGATCGAGGTGCGAGCCCTCCCTGTTGAAAACGCCGCTCGTCATACTCAATAGCGGATTCACCTTTTTTGATATTCGGAATCACTAATTTAAAAGAGGCCAATTGCGAAGGGGTTCCTAGAGTTGCTGGGGGCGAGTACTGAAAGTCCGCACCTTCCTCAAGCAAAACATTTTGAGTCACTGATGGAATAAACGCTCTCGCACCTAACCCTTCGATTACCCCCATCGCACCCGACCAAAAAGGGTCTCGATCTTGAGTGAACCTAACCACTCTAAAATCATCCAGATCAGCAGCATTCACCTGAGTGGGCGTCGGGTCACAGCAAGCCTCAACAATCTCGGCCTGGCCTCCAGACGCAGACTCTACGGACGGCCCGCCAGAGGGAACAACCGAGGGCTCCAAAGCAACTGCCTCAGACTGAAACTGGCTAGCAGCCTCGGCCAGCAAAAGAAAATCAGCGCCTGCTCCCAGAGCTGGGCTCTGCAGACTTGTATATTTACCCCTCTTGGTGCGTTTCAATGCAGCATGGAAAACCCCTTCGGTTTTTCGTTTGCCATCCGACAAGTTGGAGTCAACGGCGCTCCCCTCACCCACTTTCGGGCCATCATCCTTACCCGCGTGGGCAGTCGCGGAATCCACCGCAAATCCCAAAGCAGCCACAACGAGTAAAAGTTGAAAGGTGGGACTGAATTCTTTTAACCGTAACCTTAAAAAACTCATAAACTCCTTTTAACTGGATCGATCCAGCCTCCTAGAAGGCGTCGCCAAGTACTGAGCTTGGGTTTTTGGCTTGCGAGTTGAGTGTTCTCGGCAGACACGGGCTCATCCGATAGATACCTCAGTAGGAGCGCGGCATACTCTCGATTTTCTGAGTCTGAGTCCTCAAGGTCACTCACGAGAGCGCTAACGAGCGCAGCATGAAGATCCGTGTTTATTTTACTGAGTAACTGAGCTTTGATCTCCAAAACTCGCTCTCGAGTGTCAGCCCCATGATCGAGTCGAATGTCTAGATCACGGAGGAGAGTATTAATCACACTCGATACAACCACTCTTCGACTCACAGGATCCCGATCTTGAAGCCCCCGACTCGCAATCAATCGAGCCTCAGGCAGACTCCAGCCACCCAATTTATACAGAGCCATCGCATCGACGAAATCAAAATGAGGCAACCCTGCTCTCAATTGCCTAACAAGTCGTCGTGAACTCTCCTTAAATACTTCAGTTCTTTGCAGCCTAGGTAAAGCCCCATCAAACAGATCTTTTTCAATCTCAATAGGCACTCGATTTTTATTTCTGTTCATGTCGCTCAAAATAAATCGTGCCGTATTTTCAATCTCTTCGGCAGAAAAAGAGTCTGCGCATTGAGTAATGGCCGGATAGAGAAAGTACCGAATCTCTTCCAAGAAGCTGGGGGCAAGACCTAATTTTTCCAGTCTTTGATTGACGCGAGACTCAAGCGCCCTCACCGTTAAAGACTTGCCGCCGAAAGAGTCACAGGTCTGCATCACTTTGAACAGGGACCGAATATCTGATGAATTAATTTTGGCACGTATTTCTGGGATTTTAAGCATTCGATTAATCAAGGTAGACTTTTTATCCAGACGATGAAGGTCTAAAAAAAACTTAACCAAGAACTCCCGAGACAACTCCGAAAGCCCCCTTGATTTTGGTAAATCGAAAACCCAAGAACCCCTTTGGAAGTCAACCTGAGTATCAATGACTGAGGAGTATTGATCGTCAAACCTCAACACCGATGCTACACCCCGGTGGTCCTGCCCCGAAAAACGCTTCACATTAAATTTAGATCGAAAATTTACAATAGTATCCCGAATTCTTTTGTCATTTCTATCGTCATTTCTGTCGTCATTTGTACCATCAGGCCTGAATTCAAACTCAACTCCAGCCTGTCTCTGGGTACGGTCCCAAAAAACTCCCCTAATACGCCGAAATCGAATTAATTTTGCAGCTCGAAAGAACCTTGGTAACAATATGGCATCGACGCCCAACTGGGCCTTTTCCTTCTCTAATCCTCTCAGGATCAAAGCCGTGTCGCCTTCAGTGACGTGAGGCCCGCTGATTGTGTGCACATACAGCGCTGGACTTCCTTGATGAGTAACTCGGGTAGCGCTGACATAACCTTTTACTTTTTTCGAGTCCTCAATGAAAAAAACCCTCTCATTGGGATCATTCGGCCACGGGAAATAACTTTGAACGGCAGCATTACCGCCTGCCGATCCCCGAAAAATACCCACCTCATGAGGGACCTGAGTTATTTTTACCGGATCCTTGGCTCGAGTGGACAATGCGCGAGTCCGGGACGAATAAAAACCGACCCGGCTGAATAAGTGGTTCATGATATCGTGAGCCAGCGGAGCCGGACTCTGAGCTGCCTGCAGGAGTTCAATCAATCGTGGTGCTAAGAAATCTTCCTGGTCAAAAATTACCGCGGCTGATGCCACGGTAATTCCTACACTCAGAACTGATCTGAGCTCGCTCCAGGAGGTTGCGCCGCCCAAGTCAGTAAAAATCTGAAGAAATAGAAGGGAGCCCAGATGATCGATGAGCTCATGCGTGAGAGGATACTGCTGCTCTCCGGCCGCGTATCTCTTTTCTAGCTCCTGCAACCGCACCCGGATTTGGGAGCGCAATGACTGAGGGAAGCTAGCCGGCCCTTCTGTGGAGTCTAGCTTTGCCAAGAGGTCAGACTTCCAAGCAAAAATCGCATCCGGATCCAGCTCAAGGCTATCCACGGGAATTCCAGTAGAAGGTGGCGAAATCACCATCGAAACAGGTGGTAACTGCTCTAAGGCCCTCAGATAACTTGGCTCTTTGCTCAAAAGATTCGTCAAACTCCGGGCTTCTTCGAGGAGTTGGAAGAGATCAACTTGGAATTGGATAGCATCTCCAAACAAGGACGGGAGACGTTCATGGAGAGCCATCAGAAACTCTAACTTCTCTGCATCAGTCTGAAGAGCAGAATGCTTCGAAGAATCTGCCCAAACGGGATAGATCAACAAAAACGAGGAGATACCTGCGATCTTGAGACAATAAATGAAAGAGTTCACGTAGCGATAATTCCTACACTAATGAACTTCAAAACACAACTTTTGATCGAACCCGTGGCAGGTACCCTTCTTGACTTCAAACCTGGGTATGGTAAGATCCCGCCTCTAGCCGCTCTGCGGAGCGCCGAAGTAGGGGCTAATTGCCATGAGGTTGAAATTGCGCAAAATTTTCCAAATATTCGTTACCTCTATTTGCCTAGTTTCAACTCCTTGGATCCTCAACTCCGGATCCTGTAATGAAAGAGAGAACGCTCGCCAGGCAGCCACCAAAGGAAATCCGGTCGCAGAACACCGTTATGCCGAAATGCTTTATAGGGGCGAAGACGGACCAATCGATTTATACACTGCTCGAATTTACTTTCAACGAGCTGCCGTCGAAGGATATGCCCCAGCCCAAACTAATTACGCCAAAATGCTCGCACTTGGGGAGGGCGGACCCCAAGACTTCGAACAAGCTCGAGACTATATGAAGCGTGCAGCGGATCAAGACCAATCGACCGCCCAGTTTAACTACTCCACCATGACTTTCAAGGGCCTGGGTGGCACAAAAGATCTAGACCAATCCTACGCTTACTGCCTACGAGCCGCCGCACTCGGTCACCCAGAAGCCAGAAGAGCACTCATCAATCATTTTAAGACCACTCAAACTGAGGCTTTTCCGCCTTGCTATCTTCCGCTCGTTGACGACAACGAGGAGTAAGACTTCTCGCCACTGCTCATGCAGTTAAACCCAGATATTAAACCTAGGGGCTCACATTCTGAGTCATTAAGGACCCACCTCATAGTATCAGCGCCAGGCTAGGTTGGAGTTTCAACGTGTCTAAATGGACACATTTTTAAAATATATTTAAATGATTTAAAATAACATTCTGACACAGGTAAAATTAAGGCAACATTTAGAAACACGGTAACAAAAACAAATATTTTGAGCGCTATGAAAAAAGTATGAGTCGATCTAAAACTTTTAAAATCCAGCTCATTACTTCCTTGGCAGTGATGCTCATTTCTGGATGCTCTGGAAAGCCTGCGGCCAGGACAGATGCAAGCTCAGACTCGTCAACAAATCCACTCCATCCGAACACTGGTAGAGTAACCACTCTTGCGGGAAGTACTACTAAATTTCGTTATCCTTGGGGAGTGGCCGTCGATCAAGTAGGCAACGTTTATGTCGCTGATGAAGACAATCACACGATCAGAAAAATCACTCCAGCAGGAGTCGTATCAACTCTTGCAGGCAGCGCTGGAAACCCTGGGTATATAAACGGCACAGGGAGTGCTGCTAATTTTAGTACCCCTGTCGGAGTGGCTGTCGATCAAGTAGGAAACGTCTACGTGGCAGATTCTGACAATAACACGATCAGAAAGATCACTCCAGCGGGAGCTGTATCAACTCTCGCGGGGGGTGGACCGGATACCTTTGGTAATACTGACGGCATAGGGACTGCTGCTAGGTTTAAAGCTCCTAACGGAGTGGCTGTCGATCAAGCAGGTAACGTTTATGTCGCGGATAGTATGAATAACATAATCAGAAAGATTACCTCAGCGGGAGTCGTATCAACTCTTGCAGGGGGTGGGCCTGACAACCCTGGGTATAAAGACGGCACAGGAACCGCTGCGAGATTTAATTATCCTATCGGAGTGGCTGTTGATCAAGCAGGGAATGTTTATGTCGCGGATACTTTCAATAACACGATCAGAAAAATCACGCCAACGGGAGTCGTCTCCACTCTTGCAGGCAGTGCTGGAAACGCTGGATCTACAGACTCAAGCGATGGTGATCCACTTTTTTATCAACCTAACGGAGTAGCGGTCGATCAAGATGGCAACGTTTATGTCGCCGATAGTACCAATAATATAATTAGAAGGATCACCCCAGAGGGAGTCGTATCGACTCTCGCGGGGGGTGGCATGAACAGCTCTGGCTCTATTGACGGCGCAGGAACCGCTGCGAGATTTAATTATCCTGGCGGAGTGGCTGTTGATCCAGCAGGGAATGTTTATGTCGCGGACTCGCTCAATTCCACGATCAGAAAGATTACCTCAGCGGGAGTCGTATCGACTCTCGCGGGGAGTGCTAGACATTTCGGATCCACTGACACAATCAATAATGGTCCATTTTTTAATACTCCCTACGGAGTGGCCGTCGATCAAGTAGGCACTCTTTACGTGGCAGATCAGGACAATAGCACGATCAGTAAGATTACCTCAGCGGGAGTCGTCTCCACTCTTGCGGGGATCATTGGGGTGCGAGGACATAGTGACGGCATAGGGACTGATGCTAGCTTTAATCGGCCTACCGGCGTAGCTGTTGATCAAGCAGGAAATGTTTATGTCGCCGATCAGGGCAATAACACGATCAGAAAAATAACCCCAACGGGAGTCGTCTCCACTCTTGCGGGGATCGCTGGAAAAGCTGGATCTACAGACTCAAGCGATGGTGATCCACTTTTTAATTCACCCTCTGGATTGACCGTCGATCGAAATGGCAACGTCTATGTCGCGGATACTGATAATAGCACGATCAGAAAGATTACCCCAGCGGGAGCCGTATCAACTCTTGCAGGAAGTGCTGGACACACTGGATCTACTGACACAATCGATGGCGATCCGCTTTTTAGCTATCCCTACGGAGTAGCTGCCGATCAAGAAGGAAACGTTTATGTCGCTGATCAAAGCAATAGCACGATCAGAAAGATCACTCCAGCCGGAGTCGTCTCCACTCTTGCAGGCAGTGCTGGAAACGCTGGATCTACGGACTCAAGCGATGGCGATCCGCTTTTTAAGTCGCCCTCTGGATTGACCGTCGATCAAATAGGAAACATTTATGTCGCAGATACCGGCAATCACACGATTAGAAAGATCACTCCAGCGGGAGTCGTCTCGACCTTTGCGGGGATAGCTGGAAACACTGGATCCACTGATACAATCGATGGTGATCCGCTTTTTAAGTCGCCCTCTGGATTGACCGTCGATCAAATCGGAAACGTTTATGTCGCGGATACCGGCAATCACACGATTAGAAAAATCACTCCAGCGGGAGTCGTATCGACCTTTGCGGGGATAGCTGGAAACACTGGATCCACTGATACAATCGATGGTGATCCACTTTTTAAGTCGCCCTCAGGATTGTCCGTCGATCAAGTAGGAAATGTTTATGTCGCGGATGCTGGAAATAGCACGATCAGAATGATTACTCCAGATGGAGCCGTCTCAACTCTTGCAGGGAGCGCTGGAAACATTGGATCTACGGACGGCACAGGGACTGATGCTAGGTTTTGGTCGCCTAACGGAGTAGCCGTTGATCAAACAGGCAAAGTGTGTGTCGCGGATACCGGCAATAACATGATTAGAAAGATCGAGTGATGTTAAAATGGGAAGCGACCGAATGAGGGTAAGTTGAGTTGGTTTTTGGTTTGCAGCTAGTCTAGCCAAATGAAACCAGAGACTCCCCCAAAGCCCACCCCGCCCGAAAAGCCTCCCGTCGAAATTCCTGAAATCCCCCCCCAACATCCACCTGTCGAAGTCCCACTGAAACCCATCGCCCCAGAAATTAGCCCTGAGTCGTCCCCTCAAATTCACCCTGAGGAAATCCCTCCAGAAATCGAACAAATCGGCATGCCTCTCGCATCTAAAAATCTCCATGATGACTTCAATTCAATCTTTTATTCATAGAAGAGTTATTGTGTTACCTGAAGACAGTCCTGCGTCAGCAGCCGCAAAGGCGATGCGAGACCAACAAGTAGGTTGCGTTCTCGTCATCAACCAGGAGCGTAAAGTAGTGGGTATCGTAACCGATCGAGACTTTGCTTGTCGATGGGCGGCAGACTTTGCTGATGCGAGCGTTCCTCTCTCTAGAATTATGACGACTGAGATCTACAAAAAGAGTGAGACGACTGGCTTGAATGATATCATCACCCTCATGGAAAATCACGGGATTCGGCGCGTGCCTATTGTTACCGAGGATTCTCACCACCGAGAAAAAGTGGTGGGCATTGTGACACTCGACGATCTCATTGCCGCAGGCGCTATTGCCCCTCACCATCTTGCTCAGATCGTCAAACGACAAATTGGTCGTCGTCTTGCGCTTGCACCTCGCTATCCCTCATCGATTCGATCACAGCGACGCTCCGAGGCTCACCTCCATCAAACCATGGATCGCTTTTGCGCCTACCTTGCGAAGCAGACCGGAATTAGTGCTGAAATTGCCCCGCAGGTCATTCAATTTTTACTAGGTTCTTTGATAATGCGAGTCAGCGCGACTGCAGGAGCACATTTCATCGCTCAGTTACCTAAACTCGTACAAGACCAACTCTCTGTTCTTCCTCCTGGTCCAGACCGCTCGATGACGGCGGAGTGGATCGTCGCCGAGTTAGCATCACGCTTTAGATTCCAAGAGGATTTTGCTCATACTGTTTTATGTCAGTTTCTATCAGGTCTCCAAAATCTGGTAGATATTGGGCAAATTCAACATCTCAAGGCACAACTCCCGGAAGACTTCAAATCTTTATTCCCTATTGAGAAGGGCGCTCCTTCAATTCCATTTAGAATTCAATCTGAAACTATGACTCTCCGCTCAAGAAGCTTTTTAAATGGATCTGAAATTCCCCGTGAATATACAGGAGAGGGAGAAGATCGGAGTCCAGCATTAGAGTGGACACGACCCCCAGCAGAAACACAGGAAATTTTGATTCTTTGTGAGGATCCAGACTCAACTTATGAGACGTCCTGGACTCACTGGCTGCTCTACGGAGTTTCTCCGACGGTTTGCTCTCTACCTGAAGGGATCCAGAAAGCACCCGAATTGCAAGTACCATTTCAACTTAAACAAGGTAAAAATAGTTGGGGTAATATTGGCTATCAAGGCCCTATGCCACCTATTGGTCACCCTGAACACCGGTACATTTTCCGAGTATTAGCCTTGGATCGCCCCATCTCGCTTCCGGGAGGGGCTACCCGGGCCCAGATCTCAAATGAAATCCGAGGGCATATTCTGAGCGAAGCTGAACTCGTCGGGGTCTATCAGCATGCCACAGCTCGAAAAACCGCATAACGACTGCGGCTCAACGATTTGCGTAGACTCTTAAAAGAGTCAGACCTTTGCTCTATCGATTTGATTCACTCCTCATGCAGGGGCAGCGTTTGGGGTAGCAGCGGAGTAAAATTCAGTCGAAATTAAGTTGTACTTAATTAGTCACCTATTATAACCTTAGAGTGGGTCAAGAGTGACACAGGCTCAAATTGAGCCTCAAAATCACTGACATATCCAAACCCTAGACCTACTTTGGGCACTTTAGCTTGACGGACTCTCCACGTTGATTTAAGGTCCTCTGCTTCACCGTAGAAGTGGTCATAATTGGATATGATGAGGAGCTTAGCTGTGGGAAGAAAAGTCGAAATCAATAAACTCTCCTGGTTCATGTGGTTCGTTGCGGTTACTTTTTTTGCCTTCCAATTTGTTTTGAGACTGTTCCCTGGCCTCGTGATGACTGAAATCATGACCAAATTCCACATTGACGCAACCTCTTTCGGCGTTCTCTCTGCCGCCTACTACTTAGGGTACGCAGGAATGCAAATTCCAATCGGAATCTTGCTAGACCGTTTCAGTGCCCGAACTGTTGTTTCTGTTTGCGCGCTCACTTGTACCCTGGGCTCCCTGTCATTTGTCTACTCGGACAGCTGGACCCTCACGTTGATTGGGCGCTTTCTCATCGGAGCCGGATCTGCTGCCGGACTCCTAGGAACGGTAAAAACCATCCGATACGCCTTTCCCGAAAAATACTTTACAGGAATGATGGGACTCACATTTACCCTTGGCTTATCGGGCGCACTCTACGGCGGAAAGCCCGTCAGCCTACTCGTCCAGCAAATCGGCTGGGTCCGCGTCTCAGAAGTACTTACCGTACTCAGCCTCGTCATTTCGATCGGATTGTTTTTTCTCTTTCCTCGCGAGATTAAGGAAGAGCAAGAATCTGATGACTCCCAGAGCGAGCCAACTCGCCTTGCAACAGATTTAAGAATGATTTTAGGGAATCGCAAAATTATTTGGCTCGCCATTGCAGGTGCTCTCATGGTTGGGCCCTTCGAAAGCTTTGCGGACGTCTGGGGTGTTTCATACCTAGTCAATGTTTACGGATTTACGAAGCCCGATGCCTCCCTGGTGACTTCTGGAATTTACATGGGAATGCTCGTAGGCGGTCCCGTACTCCCTTACATTGCAGAAAAATTGAATGCCCATTACTGGGTCAATGCGATTTCCGGCCTGCTCATGGCTGTGGTTTTTGCTCTCGTGATTTTTTCAGAAGCTACGTTCTCCAGATCATCCCTCCTGGGGTTAATGATTTTCGTTGGCATCTTGTGCTCCTATCAAGCAGTCGTCTTTGCGGTCGCTTGTAAGTTAGCCCCCTCTCGCCTGGCGGGCTTGGTGACGTCTGTCACTAATTGCATCAATATGTGCGCTGGGTGTCTTTTTCACTTTGCCATCGGGAGCGTCATGGATCTGAACTGGTCTGGAGCTACGGAGAATGGCATTAAAATCTATGACCCCAGCTCATACATCACGGCCATCTCATTGATTCCATTCACCTTGGTCTTGGGATTTTTCGGTTTTGTATGGCTCAACAAACGAAACGCTCTCCCTGCAGCTGGGGCAATCAGCGCGCCTTAAGACCCATCATAATCCTGACAATAGCCTGACAATAACTCTCGTCGCTTCATGATAGAATTCCTCTCATCTAGGAAGTAAAAGAGGTAAGAATGCGTCGTTTAGTTTCCATTTTAATCGGATTTTTTGTGTTAGGTGTCGCGGCAGTCATGATCGGAGTCGCAACCGAAGCCGCCACATTAATCAACGGCGCTGGAGCCACATTTCCCTTTCCTCTTTATTCTAAATGGTTTTCTGAATTTCACAAAATCGACTCAGATGTTCAAATTAACTATCAGTCCATTGGCAGCGGTGGTGGGATCCGTCAATTCACCGAGCATACGATTGACTTTGGCGCGACTGATATTCCAATGACTCAGGAGCAACTCGCGAAATCACCTACACCGATCGTTCATATTCCAACTGTAGTAGGCGCCGTAGTTCTCACGTATCATCTCCCCGGCGTGCCGTCTGGTTTGAAACTCAGCCCAGAAGTCATTGCCGATCTCTTCCTTGGGAAAATTAAAAATTGGAATGACGCCCGCATCGCTCAAATGAACCCGGACGTTACCCTTCCGGCGGAATCCGTCACTGTCGTAAGACGCTCCGACGGCAGTGGAACCACTGCGATTTTCACCGATTACCTGGCGAAAATTAGCCCAGAGTGGAAATCTCGCGTGGGCACCGGAACCTCTGTGAACTGGCCTGTAGGCTTAGGAGGCAAGGGCAACGATGGAGTGGTGAGTCTCATTCAGCAGGCTCCCGGTTCCATCGGCTATACAGAGCTCGTCTTCGCTAAAATCAATCACCTCTCACTGGCAACTATCAAAAATCGAGCGGGAGAGTTTATCGTACCTGATCTCAATTCCGTCACGCTCGCTGCCACGAGTGTCTTGAAGTCTTTACCCAAGGATTACCGAATATCAATTACCGACCCTAGCCTCAAAGGCGCGTATCCTCTGAGTGGTTTCACTTACATTCTCGTTCATGATTCCATGCCCAAGGCAAAAGGGGAAAAAATTATCAAATTCCTTCACTGGGCACTCGCGGCGGGGCAGAACTATGCGCAGAAACTTTATTACGCTCCGCTCCCCTCCGAAATGGTAAAAAAGGTTAATCAAACGATTGATGCAATCCACCTGGTACCCGATCAACATGAGTAGGTTCAAAATACGAAGGCGTTCTCGCCGAGAAGCTCACTTAGGCGACTTAGTTTTTTCCTATCTTCTCAGATTACTCTCCCTCGGACTTGCCTTGCTTCTGTTAATGATTGGCTTTTTCTTATTCCGCGGGGCTTTCGCTTCTATTTCTCGCTTTGGGTGGGATTTCATCACTGGCTCCGTTTGGGATCCCGTCCAGGAGATTTTTGGTTCAGCTCCCGTCCTCTACGGAACTCTCGTTTCCTCTTTGATTGCGGTGATCATCGCAGCCCCTCTCAGCGTGGGCATTGCCCTTTTTTTGAACGAACTCGCACCCCCCTTGATCAGTAGATCTATCGGATTTCTGATTGAAATGCTGGCCGCTATTCCAAGTGTCGTTTATGGTCTTTGGGGCATTTTTGTTTTAGCTCCCTCGCTGCGAACTCGTGTAGAGCCCGCACTGGTGAAATACCTAGGATGGATCCCTCTTTTTAGCGGCCCGTTTTATGGTGTGGGAATGCTAGCAGCAGGACTCATTTTATCCATCATGATTATTCCAACGATTTTTTCTCTCTCCCGAGAAATTTTTAGAACTATCCCCATGGCTCAGCGTGAAGCCGCTTTAGCGTTAGGAGCAACCCGCTGGGAAATGATGAAGATCTCGGTTCTCCGGAGCTCAAAATCTGGCATCGGTGGCGCTATTATCCTGGGGCTCGGCAGGGCCCTCGGGGAGACCATGGCCGTAACCATGGTCATTGGGAATCGCGCCGAAATCAGCGCCTCACTCCTAGCGCCGGCTCAAACGATGGCCAGCGTAATAGCGAACGAATACGCCGAGGCCAGCAACGACATCCATCTCTCTTCGTTAATTGAAATCGGGTTTTTGCTTTTTGTGGTTACTTTTATTATTAATGGCTTTGCACGCATATTTATCCTCAGAGAGTCAAAGTCATGAACCACACAGTGCTCACGGAGCATATGACCAAAAAGTACCAGCAGCGAAAAATCACCAATCGGGTGATGATTGGCCTTTTGGCCTCGGCATCCTGTATCGCTTTGATTCCCCTCCTGAGTATTTTTATTTACGTTTTGGCTCAAGGACTTCCAGGCCTCAACTTGAATTTCTTCACCCAACTCCCACAACCCATCGGAGAAACTGGGGGTGGTATGGCCAACTCGATCATGGGAACGCTCACTCTGATCCTCACCGCCTCCCTCTTTGGCATTGTGTGGGGGGTAGGAACTGGACTTTTTCTTTCAGAGTATCCACCCGGGCGACTGAGTAATGTCGTCCGATTCAGCGCAGACCTGCTTTCGAGCATCCCTTCGATCATTATTGGGCTTTTTGTTTACACTTTAATTGTTATTCCGATGCGCCGCTTTTCTCTCCTTGCTGGAGCAGTTGCTTTGGGGATCATTATGATTCCCACGCTTGCCCGGAGCACAGAGGAATTATTAAGACGAGTGCCAGTCCATGTCCGAGAAGCAGGTCTCGCTCTCGGGCTTCCCAGGTGGAAAGTGATTCTGCGAATTGTTCTCCTCGGAAACTCTCGTGCCATTTCTACAGGAATTATTCTTGCTATCGCTCGAGTATCAGGAGAAACGGCACCCCTCCTTTTTACATCTTTTAATAACCAATACTGGCAAAGAGGGATCGACCAACCTACGTCCTCCCTCCCTGTCCAGATTTACACTTATGCAATTAGTCCGTATGAGGACTGGCATCAACAGGCATGGACGGGAGCACTCATTTTGGTTTCACTCGTTTTTATGATGAATATGATGACCCGCTACCTACTGAGCCCACGCAGGAGTAGCAAATGAACACAAAAGCGATTTTAGAAGTAAAAGATCTTCATGCATGGTTTGGAAACACTGAGGCTGTCAAGGGCGTAAGCCTTTCAGCAGCCTACAACGCCGTCACTGCGATTATTGGCCCATCAGGATGCGGGAAATCGACCTTCATTCGATGTCTCAACCGGCTCCACGAAGAATTACCGGGAGCCTACGCTACGGGTCATGTTTTGATTGAAAATATCGATATTTACGACAAAAAAGTCGATCCAGTATCCATACGCAGAAAGGTCGGAATGGTTTTTCAGAAACCCAATCCGTTCCCCTCCCTATCGATTTTCGACAACGTTGTAGCGGGCCTCAAACTAGCAGGGGTGAAGCGTCAAAGTACTCTCAAAGAAATTGCGGAGCAAAGCCTGCTCTCCGCAGCCCTCTGGAGTGAAGTCAAAGACAAGTTACATGCTCCGGGAACAAGTCTCTCTGGAGGCCAACAGCAGAGACTCTGTATCGCTCGCGCTCTCGCTGTTGAGCCAACGGTTCTCCTCATGGACGAGCCTACCAGTGCCTTAGATCCAATCTCTACCGCCAAGATTGAAGAGCTGATGACTGAACTGCGGAAAAAAGTGACGATTGTCATCGTGACTCACAACATGCAACAGGCAGCCCGCATCTCAGATCAAACGGCTTTCTTTCTTTCCGGGGAACTGATAGAATTTGGCGAGACCTCTCAGGTCTTCACCGCTCCACAGAAGGAGCAAACTGAAAGATATATTACCGGAAGGTTTGGATGATGGAACGTCATTTTGATGCGTCGCTTCGTGAACTAAAAGAACAGCTCGTCACCATGGCAGGACTCGTTGAAAAGGCCATCGAAGAGGCGACGCAGGGTTTAAAAACTACGAAGAGTGAGCGGTTTCAAAATGTTTACGAACTCGAAAGAAAAATCAACCAGTGCCACATTAGCGTCGATAGTGCATGCCTCAAACTATTGGCTCTCCAGCAGCCGCTCGCAACCGATCTAAGACTCATTTTCGCGATTATAAAAATCAACACGGATCTAGAACGAATGGGTGACCAAGCGGTCAACATTGCAAGAAACGCCCAAGAATACATTAAGAGCCCCCCGCTCAAACCGCTCATTGACCTCCCGATCATGTTCCAGGAAGTCCGCGAAATGGTTGGAATCACCCTCGATGCCTTCGTCAAAAATAATGAATCTCTGGCACGGGAAGTTTTGAAACGAGATGACCGGGTTGATGCCCTCAAGAATAAAATTTTCAAAGACGTCTTGGAACTCCTCAAAACCAGTTCAGAGCAAGTCGAACAGGGACTCACGCTCATTTTGATTGCGAGAAACCTAGAGCGCATCGGGGATCATGCGACTAATATCGCTGAAGATGTGATTTTTGCGCTCACAGGTGAGGACGTCCGCCATTCGACCCAAGTAGCAACGATGAAGACCGCTCTCAATGAGTAGACTGACTGGGAGTCTTTCATGACTAAAAAGTCAAAAATCCTAGTGATCGAGGACGAAAAAGACGTCAAAGATCTGATTTCTTTGCACCTAAAAAGAGAAGGTCATGAAGTCATTGCTGTCGAAAATGGAGAGGAAGGGCTCACTCTCCTTCAGGGTCCAAGTCCGTTTGACTTGGTTGTTTTGGATTGGATGTTGCCAGGTGTATCTGGGTTGGATATCTGCAAAAAAATGAATGGAGCAGTCCCTATTCTCATGGTCACCGCGCGAGCTGACGCCTCTGACATTATTCTTGGGCTCGAAATGGGTGCAGACGATTTTGTCACGAAGCCCTTTGAAATTCCCGTTCTTTTAGCTCGAGTGCGCGCAATTCTTCGAAGATCCCAGACCGCCCAAAACACACAGGAAGAAAACGGAGTTCTTCAAGTAGATCAGCTAAAGATCGATTTAGGGGCCCACCAGGTATTCTGCGCTGGTGAAGAAGTGATTCTCACGCCTTCTGAGTTTAAACTCCTCACTGCCCTCATCAGAAATCAGGGCAGAGTACTATCACGAGAAAAATTAATTGAACTTGTACAGGGACAAGGCGTTGCCGTCGTTGACCGTTCGATTGACACTCATGTTTTTGGCCTCAGAAAAAAATTGGGCTCCTGCTCTACAACTATTGAAACCATTCGCGGCGTAGGCTACCGCGTAATTCCATCCTGATTTATGAAACTCAAACTTAACACCATCCGATTCCCCTGGAAGATTTTTTCACGAGTCATCGTACTTCAAGCCATCGCGGTTTTGCTCTCATTTCTGATGGCTGGGCTCACTGCTCGGCATTTTTTCAACTCCTACTTTTTAGCACACTTTCAGGACTGTGGTGCCGATTGCATTGCCGACTTTCACAGGACTCTCGCCCAATTCGACGCTGGACTCATCATCGGTCTCGGATTTGTCGGCCTTGCTCTCGCAATTTTTGGATGGATTTTCGCACAAAAACTAGTTTTGCCCATTGGTCGATTATTGATCAAGGCCCGAAGCGTGCTCAATCCTCAAACCGTTCTCACCCCCGACAGTGACCGACTTCAACTCGAAGCGATTGATCAGGAACCCGACTCTGCCTGGTCGGATCTCGAGTCCTCGATTGAGGAAATCCGTCGCGATTTAGAAAAAAAGATTGAAAGCCTGAGAAATGAAAGAGAAGAGCAGGCCACGCTGATGAGTGCTATCTCAGATGCAATTCTTGCAGTCGACCTCGAGGGTGCACCGCTTTTCTATAACAGCCGCACAGAGCTCCTCTTCGGGGACAAGGCTCTCGCAACTCAGCCCAGACTTTGGGAAATCATCAGAAACCCCGAGATTCTAGAGGCTTTTCAGCAGGCTCTAAAGAAAAGCAAATCGACTGAAGTCAAAGCCATTCCTTTCGATCTCCCGAGTGGCAAGAGATTTTTTTCTGTCGCTGTAGCTCCCCTCCGAGATGGACGAGACACGATCTACGGAGCCGTCGGAATTTTCCATGACGTCACGGACCTAAAACTGGCCGAGCAAATCCGGATTGATTTTGTCGCAAACGTATCCCACGAACTCCGCACTCCGCTCACTGCGATCAAGGGATATGCGGATACGATCAAATTAGACATTCAGGAGGGCAAAGCCCCGGCTCCTGAATTCATTGAAGTCATCAACCGAAATGCAGATCGATTGATGAATTTGATTCAAGATCTCTTAGATTTGTCCTCAATCGAATCCACTGACTCCCTTCTTAAATCCGACACTGCTACCCAGGATCTGACGGACCGAGTTGTCCGACAGATGACTGGCACTTTTGAACGTAAAAACCAAATCATAGAAACCCGCGCCCACGCTAAGACTGTTTTTGCGGACTCAAGACGAGTTGAGCAAATTCTGGTCAATCTCCTCGATAATGCTCATAAGTATTCACCCGTCGAGAGCAAAATCAGCCTCACGTGGGAAACGGAAACTCGCGGAGATGTTCTATTAAAAGTGAGGAATACGGGCCCCGTTATTCCGATCGAGCATCACTCTCGCCTTTTTGAACGGTTCTATCGTGTAGACAAAGCAAGATCTCGAGAACAAGGCGGCACTGGTCTGGGGCTAGCCATTGTTAAGCATATCATGCAAGCTCATGGGGGCTCTGCCTGGGTCGAAAGTGCTCTGGGCAAGGGCACCACTTTTATTTGTCGTTTTCCAAAAGACGCGAAATAGCGCTCACTCAGTGAGGCGCTGAAATTAAATATCCAGCGCTTTATAAAATTTCTGCAGCCTTGAGATAATAATTACTATAGAATAAACAAAGAACACTTCAATTGGCGAGAGATTTAACTCAAAGCGTTAGACTAGAACGATTGGTGAGGGAAAAAATGATGAATCATAAGCAGAATAAACCAAGCTTAAAGAAAATGATTGCCCCTACCCTGGCACTTTTAGCGCTGCCAGTGATCTCATTTGCTCTCGAACCGCTCCCTAAAAATCCTCCCATTCCGACTGATAATCCGATGTCGGCAGCGAAGATCGAGTTAGGAAAAGAGCTCTACTTTGATCCAAGACTCTCCAAGACGGGGACGGTTTCCTGTAACTCATGCCATAACGTTATGTTGGGCGGAGACGATAATCGATCGGCTTCGATGGGTCACGAGGGTAAGCTCGGGGGGCGATCAGCGCCGACGGTCTGGAATTCTGCTTTTCACTCGGTTCAATTTTGGGACGGTAGAGCCGCCTCGCTTGAGGAGCAAGCCAAGGGGCCCATTGCTAATGCTATTGAAATGGGGATGGACAGCCATGAGCTCGCCGTCAAACGACTCATGTCGATTCCAGGCTATCAAAAGCAATTTAAGGCCGTGTACGGCGGCGACAAGATCACGATCGACCAGGTCGCAAAAGCCATCGCAGCTTACGAGCGAACTCTCCTTACCCCTAATAGCCCCTTTGATCGAGCTATGAGGGGAGACAAGAAGGCCATGAACACCTCCGCACAGCGCGGAATGCAACTGGTTCAAACCATTGGATGCACGACCTGCCACATGGGCCCTCTTTTTGCCGGTCCTGCGCTTCCGCAAGGGCAGGGGTTTTATCAAAAGTTTCCACTCATTGCTGGCTCACAGTATGAGGCCCAGTATGATCTGACCAAGGACCTGGGCCGGTTCAACGTTACTCAAAAGTCTGAGGACAAGAATCTCTGGAGAGTCCCTACATGGAGAAACGTGGCTCTCACGGCACCCTACTTCCATAACGGGAAGGTCAAGACCTTAGACGAAGCGGTACGAGTTATGGCCAAAACCCAGCTCAACAAAACTCTCACCGATACGGAGGTCTCTGATATTGTCGAGTTTTTGAACAGCCTGACAGGCGAGTTTCCTAAGCAATCTATGCCGCGATTGCCCGAAACCAAAAATCACTCGGTCATTGAGTAAGTAGGGATTGCTCAAAATGACAGCTCTTCTAGAGGTCACCCAATTAGTTAAAAAGTATCCGAGCATCCTCGCTGTGAATGGAGTGAGCTTTAGCCTTAAGGCGGGAACTTGTTTCGGTCTTTTGGGTCCGAATGGGGCTGGAAAAACGACGACGCTCGAAATGATCGAAGGAATTACTCGCCCCACCTCGGGTGAAATTCGCTTTAAGGGCAAACCTATTGACTCTGAGTTTCGAGAAAAAATTGGGATTCAGTTTCAATCCACCTCACTTCCTGATTTTTTAACAGTGAGGGAAGTCCTCGTGCTTTTTCGAAGTTTTTATCGAGAAAACGCCCCTCTCGAGGAGCTTATTGAACTCTGTTCCCTCGGCGACTACCTGGATCGAGATACCAAGAAAATATCAGGTGGCCAGCGCCAGCGACTTCTCCTCGCCTTGGCGCTCGTCAATCATCCAGATCTCGTCTTTCTCGACGAACCCACCACAGGTTTGGATCCGCAAGCGCGCAGAAACTTCTGGGACCTGGTTAAAAGGATTCGAGCAAGCGGAAAGACAATCTTTATGTCCACCCACTACATGGAAGAGGCTGAACAACTCTGTGACGAGATTGCCATCATGGACCATGGTAAAATCATCGCCCAGGGTGAACCCCGCTCCCTCCTCGGTCACCACGCAACACTCGAAGAACTCTACCTGGATATGGTCGGCAAGGAGCTGCAACCATGAAACGATTTTGGGCAGTTTTCGTCGCAAGAAACAAGGAGTTCTATCGGGACCGAGGGGCTTTTGGATGGAGCTTATTTTTTCCCATCATCGTCGTCTTCGGTTTCGCCTTTGCCTTTTCCGGTGGCAACCAAAACCTTTATAAGGTGGGGGTTTTCGAGGAAACAAAATCCCACCCACCCGCCGAGTTTACGCAGACTCAATTCATTGACTTTGTGTCCTACCCAGATCTCAAAGCCGCTCTCGAGCGCCTCCGCCATCAACAGCTCGACATGGTCGTCTCGATGGGTACCAAAAATCAGTATTGGATTAATGACTCCTCCCCAAAAGGGTATCTCTTAGAGCGAGTACTAAAAGGGAGCTCTCCCACGGTCACGTCTCCTTTTGAGAAGCAATCCGTGACGGGTCGAGAGATTCGGTACGTGGATTGGCTGATCTCTGGGATGCTCGGGCTCAACATGATGTTCAGCGCCCTTTTTGGAGTCGGCTACACCATTGTTCGCTACCGCCAAAACAAGGTTTTAAGGCGACTCAAGGCTACTCCCATCTCGGCTTTTGAGTTTCTCTCCGCCCAAATCGCCTCCCGTTTGCTATTAATCCTCTGCGTCTCCACAACGATTTATTTTGGATGCAATTTCTTTCTGCACTTCCAAATGCTAGGCTCGTATTTCGACCTCTTCATCGTACTCCTTTTGGGCGCGGCCTGTCTCATATCGCTCGGATTACTCGTGGCCGCGCGAGTCTCAAGCGAAGAGTTCGCGGGTGGTTTGGTCAATTTCATTTCATGGCCAATGATGTTTCTATCGGGCACTTGGTTTTCCCTCGAGGGGGCAAACCCTTGGCTCAGAAAATTTGCGCTGATTTTCCCACTCACTCATGTCATTGACTCCAGCCGAGCTATCATGAACGAGGGTGCCCAACTATCGCAAATCGGCAACCATCTCCTTCCACTCATCGGGATGACCCTAGTATTTTTGTCCCTGAGCGCGTACTTCTTTAGGTGGGAATAGATACCCTATGAAAAATAAAATAAAGGTGATCGACAGCCTCTGGACCTTCGGTGTAGCGATTGCATTTGCCGGCCCGTTCGCCCTCCCCCTCCTCTGGAGAAACCCTCGGTTTTCAAACCGAACGAAGATCATCGGAAGTCTAGTGATCCTTGCAGTCACGGGAGTATTGATTTGGTTCACTGAAGTGGTCTTCAAAGACACTTATCAAAAGTTACAGGAATTCAGGTCTGTAGTAGCCCCGAACCCATGATTCCTTCTCAATGGTAATCGACAATCGCCACCTCAGCAGCACGAGCTAACCGATGCCCAGTTTGTTCGTGCAATCGACAGCGCGTTTGCGACCGCAAGCCATAGCTAGCCAGCTTTGAGCTGTCTAATTTCCTTTTCGATCGCATCAAGCCTTCCTAGTACTGACTGTCCATCGGCAAGATGGTGCTCTCTTAAGAAAAGATTGATATAGGTCTGATAAGGCAGCCCCTTTTCTTTGGCTCTTTTTCTGATTTCATTCAATACGTCCAAATCAATAAACATCGTTACCCTAAATTTTGTTTCCTTGGGGGAAAAGGCGTCTTTATCTAAAAGATCTACCTCGCCGTAACTGTTATTTTTGTTGGTTTTTTTTGATTTCATACCACTCCTCCATCAATAAATCGGCTTGTTCAGCGATGAACTCCAGAATTTTTCGCATATCGTTTCGGGAAAAACCTTTATGACTAATCACATTTTGATTCTGGATTTCTACCTTTGCTTTTGCATCACCGCGCCACACATGAACATGTGGAGGATCGTGGTCGTCTGAGTTAATCATGACTTTAACATTTCGAAAAGTGACGACCGTGCCTATGCATCAAATATACATTAAAAAATACTCTTGGCAAGCAAAAACTGGCGAGATCAACTCTAGCCAAAGAATCCCACTTCCGAACTACTCCCTCCGCTAAGCCCCGAATCCATGATTCCTGCTGCTATCTCCACGACTCCACCCCTACGAGCGGCTCAATCCATCGAAAATAATCCGCCGGAATCTGCCAGCTCATTTCCCGATCTGGGAGATGAGTCAGTTGTAGACGAAAATCCACTTCATAATTTGGATAGGCGACCACCAAACCACTCGAGTCCCCAAAGAAGTAGGTGGACGCTGGTGCATGAGTACTGAGAACTAATTCACGGCGGGAAGCAGAACCCACAGGAGAATTTTCTTGGGAGTGCTCTACCCAATAGTGGGTTGCACTCGGATTCTCAAGCGGAGATGGACGCGAGAACAAGAGACTACTCAACCAGATTTCACTTCTCCGGAGGTTAGGTCTAACATTTTGAAGTAATCGTCGAAACAGAATGTACTCGAGGCGCTCCGCCATATAGTGGTCAAAACAAATCTGTGAATTAGCGGTCAGTCGCAGGGTATAGGATTGTTGATGAGCGATGGAGGTCCAACTCCCATCGACGAACTGAGCCCTCAGGTTGAGGTGAACTTCAAACGGGTAATTCTCTTCGGTCTCGATAAACGAGTAGAGCAGGGAAACGTCGCCGTCCTTCCTTCTTGAAATATCCATCCAACTAGAGAAAGGGGAAGTCACCGTTTTGGTCACTCTCTCCCGAGGTCTACCTTGATCACTCTGCTCTTGGATCTCAATTTCTTGCCAAATCGAGTGCTGAAAATTGTATCGGAAACCACCATTGGAACGCGATCGATACTCGAAGATTTCTTGTGGTGCCAAAAAGCGAACTCCGCCTACGATCGGTGGCTGGGTCTCAAAATCGGAGAAGTTCGCCTCAGAAATAGATACGCAGAAAAAAAAATTTATAAAAATATAAAATAAATTAAAGAATAAGCCAATGCCCAACGGAATTTTCACTACACCACCCCCAATGATGACCTACCAAATCTCCAGAGGGGCGTCAAATCTTGGATCGAGCCCCGGGCCGAAGGGTAGTTTCCAAGAGATATGACCAAGAGATATGACCAAGAGATATGACCAAGAGATATGACCAAGAGATATGACCAAGAGATATGACC
>CANFJX010000017.1 GCA_947447665.1 Bacteriovoracaceae bacterium
CCGTGAATTGAATCGGAGATTCCTTCGCCTTACCGACCAAGGGCGGCCGCATCTGGCTCGGCATCTGGCTCGGCATCTGGCTCGGCATCTGGCTCGGCATCTGGCTCGGCATCTGCGGTTCAGGTAGCCTAACCCAGTATTGATTCGCGTATTTTAAAAGCTGAAGGTATCGTTCGCCTGAGTCATTCAGTTCGAGCAGTGCTTTCAACTCTGACGGAAATTTTCGCTTGATGCCGTAATCTTCGTCAGAAGCAGCTCCTGCTCCCATCCAAGCACAAATGGCGGCCGTCGTACCATTCACAAACTGCATCCCAGAGTAGAGAAAACTCAAATGATGATCAATACAACTAGTCAGCAGTTTTCTCGACTTCCAAGTCTTTCCGTTACGATGGGGCTCGAAGAAAACATCATCTGCGATATCAATCAGGTTGTTCGCCTCCCAAATGGCCCCCATCACAATCCAGAACGTTGGATCCGTGGCAAGTGAGACCGTGACAATGGGTCGAACGCAGTCTGAAAAAAGAGTACAAAGGCTCTGTGCTTGGTAGAGTTTGCGAACTCCAAGACTCAGAAACTCATCAACACTGCATCGACTAGCCCACTCTGTAGAAAAATCCTCAATATAGGCGCCGCTCAAAAGATGAGCTCCAGTATCCCAAGACCCGACCCGCTGATTCCAAAAACTAGCACAATTATTTGGAACCTCAGTTTCCACTTCAGGTCCCGGTGCCATCCCAATTCGATCTCCCGCCCAACGAAAGGCAAATCCTTTTTTTTGATCCTCAGCGTAGAAAGCTCCATCTACAGGATGTCGTCGCATATTTCCAAGATAAGTATCTAAATCAGCTACGCTGACTGCACCGTGCGGAGCTAGAACAGTCCCAAGCTTATTTTTAAAATAATTATGTCGATCTGACCTCCGATACTCTCGCTTTTGCATATGAGTTAAATAATTTGTATTATTCGATGGCTTAATTGGAAATGCGATCAATTTAGTGTCTCCATCGAGCAACGGCAAATAAGGATCAAAGCCAGCCGGAAAGAGAACATCATCGTCAATATCCATCACGTACTTGAAGCCACGACTCTTCGCAACTACAGCACCGAGATACTCTGCGGCTACCTTATTTCCCCACTCTTCGACAAAGTAATAACTAACACCAAAATACCTAGAATCACTCTGCAATAGTCGATACGTGGGGCTCTCATCTCTTGAGTATCTGCCGCCCGAGTTTTCCACGATTACGATCTGATCAAATCCAAATCTAGCCCGCGCGAGACTATCGAGCGTAGGCTGAACGTCCTTATTTTTTCCATGCACTGGAAGCACAACCGCAAGCTCTCGTAGTCTTTCAGCCGATGTTTGGATCTCCGCTCGTGAGCCAGGATGTGAACTTAATAGGGCAGCAAAACTCAACAGGGACTCCGTCCCGTTTAAAAGAATGAATGCTTCCATGCTATTAAACAAATCCCTATAAACATTGAGCCCATCTACCTCAAAGATATAAGCAGCCCCCGCGCTAATAGCAGTAAATGCAGCTATTCCTAGAGCTCTCTTCTGGGTGCATTTAAGCCACCACTTTGGACTGGCACAAAATGCCCCACACTGGGCCAACTGAGCTGCAGAGCAATCAAAACATCCGAACGTATACCGCGATGAACGCTCACAATCGCTCCAACTCTCAGAGCCTGGAGCTAAGACCGGTTCGGGCTCTTGTGGCTGATCTACGACTCCATCTTTCGATGCCCCAGTTGAAACTTCAGAACCCAAATCAAGAGTCTTCTCATCCTCCCCCGATTGAACGGCATCGACTTGGACCTGAGGCAATTGATCAGGAGATGAGCTAACCCCGCCGAAGTCCACTTGCCCAGGTAACACTGAATTACCTTGCGCCTCTTGACCACGGACTCGCCTGACTCGAACCACCCTACCTATCGGAGCATCTTCATCTCCTGCAAAGGTTACGGCGATTTGGAGCTGTATTAGGGCTCCAATTAAAAATAAGTAATTACCAATATTAGATCTAGCGACACCCACTTTTTATCCCCCCTGCAAATCAACTGGGGCTCTTCTATCTTAAAAAATATAAAATAGAATAAAAATATCGCATTGATCCAAAAAAATATTTTAATATGAATTCTAATTCGACTCTATTCGCTAGAACTCTGATTATAAATCCTCTATAAATCGAGCTGGGGAATTTCAGGCCTTGACGAATAAGTGGGGGAGTCAGTTCATGGCAAAATGCAACAATAGGTGCCGGATATTTATTTTTCTATTTGTGATTGTGCTTGGGCAATCTCTAATAGTAGCTCAGTCAAATTCTTGTTTTTCTGACGAACAAAGAAATATTATTCCTGAAAAAGTGGTGTATGTAGCCGTCGAAAGTCATGAATTTAACGAAGGCCTGAATAAGGGATTAACAAATAAATTCGTAACTGATGCATTATTTGCCCTTGCAGAAACGCGGGCGATGCTTTTTTGCTATTATCATGGATTTGATCGACTGGTTTCATTTTCGCTCAGCTATCGAAATGCCGATTCCTTCAAACTCGGGACTGCCTTCGAGTTCGTCTGGATGCTGTTTTACGAGCCTGTTACTCACTTTCCTCGAGCCAAACTGGACCTCCCCAAACCTTCCGATCGCGAGCAACCAATCCAACAAAGCGAACATCTTGACGCACTGCTAGGAAATAGTATCAAAAGCGACCCAGAGTCCCACGTCCCTCACCTCGTTTTTACTGATTTAGTTTGCGCTAAAAAGTCAGAATAACCTTTGACGCTCAGCCACTAAAAGCATATTAATTAAGTCATGGGGATGGCCGATTGGAAATTACAGAAAAAATCGCTTCCAACCCATAATTTCAACATCGCAAGTTCCTCTTACCTACCTACACAATCCGATCTTTTTTGTATCGGAGGAGTTTAGCCCAATGACACTAAAACCCCTCACTCGAAGCATTGCCTTGATTGCGCTCACATGGGCTGAGGGGCTAGCCGAAGCCAATCCCTCGCTCGACTTAAAGGACTACATCACTCAAGTGACTCAGAAAAACACAGGAGTCCAAGGATCAACACTCTCGGGGACCGCAAGCGAGATGCGATCGATTGAAGCTAAACTGCTCACCGCTCCGACCCTCTATGCCAGCATAGAAACCAAAGGTGATGGAAAAATTCAGCCCTTCTCATTCCTTCAATATGATCGCCTGGAAACCAATGTCGCGTCTTTGGGGGTCATGCAAAATTTTAGTTTCGGTCTGCAAGCCAAGCTGCACTACGACCTAATGACCCTTCGATATATTAACCCACAAACGGGAGCCCTCGGCCCTTTGGGTGCGTCTCTTGGTACAATTTTTACTAATCAGTTTATTAACTTCTCACCCGTCCTAGAGCTGACTCAAAGCCTGTGGGGGAATGGTTTTGGACGAACGACCCGGGCATCGAAAGAGCTGATCGAGGCACAAGCTCTTGCCTCCAGCCACCTCAGTCGCTTTGAGGCCCAAAACACGCTGGTACAAGCCGAACTCACTTATTGGAGGCTGGCAGCGGCACGGCAAATCATCGAGGTTCAGAACCAAGCGATCGACCGAGCTCAAAAAATTTATGAATGGAATCAAAACCGAGTTAATCTCCACTTAGGCGATGAAGCGGACGCGCTTCAGGCCCAGGCGCTGCTACAAGCGCGCGCTCTCGACGTCCTTACTGCTAGCAATGAAGAGCGATCGGCCGCTCGCGCATTTAATTCTGCAAGAAATCAAGACTCCGATGAAGTCAAAGAGACGCTTCATCGCCTCGCTCTCGATGATTTAAATTCCGTTGAAACTCCAAAAAAGACTAAAATAAAAGAAGATGTTCAAGCGGCAAAAGAAGCGGCAAAAGCGACTCAAGCCGACTCCATTGTTCATCTTGAGAAAAACAAGCCCAATTTGGAGGTTTACGGTTCGTTGGCACTCAATGGACAGCCCCAAAATATGTACGCTCCTCCTTACGGTGGCACTGTGAACGCAGGTCAATCATTGGGTCTTTCTGTCTTACCCAATCGACCGACTTATGTCGTGGGCGTTCGATTTTCAATGCCTTTGGAATTTGATACCGTGAGTCAATCCCAAGAAGCTTGGCGACAGCAAAAAACAGCTGCCGAACTGACCTATGAGCGAAAGCTTTTTGAACAGGAAGAGAACTGGAAAGGCCTAACTCAAAGCCTCGATGACTCGAAGAAGCACCTGGAACTTTCCCAACAACTCGAGGTCACTCAGAAAAATAAACTAGAAAAGGAAAAGGAAAGACTCACTCGAGGCAGGACGACGACTTATCAAGTCCTCCTCTTCGAGCAAGATTATCTTTTCTCCCAACTCGGCCGAATCAAAGACCAAGTAACGCTGCTAAATATTCTAGCACAGATGAAACTATTTGGAGAATCCCGATGAGCTTAGCAGACGTTTCGATCAAGCGCCCCACTTTCATTACCTGCGTTGTTCTCCTCATGCTTGCGGTCGGGTGGATCGCGATGAAGGGAATGGGAGTTGACCTCTTCCCCGACGTGACATTTCCCGTCGTCACCGTGACTACGCCTTATCCTGGAGCAGGTCCCTCTGAAATTGAAACGCTCGTGAGCAAGCCCCTAGAAGACGAGATTACGACATTATCAGGGATCAAGCGCCTATCTTCAATCAACGCGGAGGGATTTAGCCGAATTATCGCCGAGTTTTCGCTCGAAACGGACATCAAGTTTGCAGAACAACAAATTCGAGACCGAGTGGGAGCAACCAAGGCAAGGCTCCCTCTGGAGGTAAAAGACTCCACGATTCGCCGAATCGACCCCGCTGATCAACCTGTCGTCATTCTTTCTGTCAGCGCAGACTTACCAGAGAGTCAGCTGTATGACGTAGCTGATCAAATAATTCGACCAAAACTCGAACAAATCAACCAGGTCGGCCTTGTTGATATTCTCGGAGGAAAAAAACGAGAAATTCATGTCAGCCTCGATCGAGCCAAACTTAAATCTCATGAGATTTCACTCAGCTCTGTAGCAGGCCGGCTAGCCGCGGCGGGTGAGAACATTCCAAGCGGAAAAGTAGACGAGGGTAAGCAAGCCACTGTCTTTAGAACTCTCGGAGAATTCCGATCCCTCAACGACATTAAAAGCACGATCGTTAACTTCTTCGGAAACGACGTTCCCACAACTATCGGCGACTTGGGCACCGTCGTTGATACCGTTGAAGACGAAAAATCCAGAGCTTATGTGAACGGCAAGAAATCTCTTTTTCTTTACGTCTATCGCCAAAGCGGCTCAAACACGATCGCGGTGGTTGACGGAGTAAAGAAGCGAATGATCTCTCTCAACTCGGAACTCCAGCGAGTGACGGGCCACCCCTCTCTCGATATGGTGCGAGACGGAAGCGTCTGGATTAGGGCCAATGTCGATGACGTCAAAGAATCCATTTTGATCGGAATTGTTCTCGCGGTCGTAGTGGTATTCTTTTTTCTCGGCAATGGGCGATCCACGATCATTACAGGTCTCGCACTCCCCAACTCTCTCATCGGAGCATTTATTCTCATGGCAGCCGCCGGATTCACCATCAACATCATGACTCTCCTGGCTCTCAGTCTTTCGGTCGGGCTACTCATTGATGACGCGATTGTCGTTCGTGAAAACATCTTCCGACACATTGAAATGGGTGAACCACCGATTCAGGCTGCAATCAACGGCACTAAAGAGGTTCAACTCGCCGTGATCGCTACCACCTTCACTGTCATTGCAGTCTTTGGACCTGTGGGATTCCTGAAGGGGGTTGTAGGTCAGTTTTTCAAACAATTTGGTCTCACGATCTGCTTTGCCATGGCCATTAGCCTGTTCGACGCACTCACGATCGCACCGATGCTTTCGGCTTATTTCGCATCCAATCCCCACGAAAATAAAACTGATGGGATTTGGAATCGAACGATTGGCCGCGTCCTCAAGGGCTTTGATCGGTTCCAAACCTGGCTTGAAAATCAGTACGAGACATTACTAAAGTATACTCTGAGGCGGCCGCTTAAGGTTCTCGGAATCAGCCTGGTCATTTTTGCTGGAAGCTGCTCTGCCGTGCGATTTGTACCTAAGACATTCTTACCGCCGCAAGACGCAGGCGAGTTTGGAGTTGGATTGGATCTTCCTCCCGGCACGAACCTCAGCGCCATGGGCGATTTAGCAAGCCAAGTCGACCAAGTCATCCGCGCCAATCCAGAAGTGGAAGTCTCAGCTCTCACCGTCGGTGACCAAGACGGTCGCTCGGAAGTCGCAAGTTTTTATGTTCGCCTCGTGGAGTCTAAGAAAAGAAAACTCAATACGATCGACTTCAAAGAAAAGCTCCGACAAGAACTGAAGGTCTTTGCCCGAGCTAACCCCCAAGTGAAGGACTATGATGCGGTAGCGGGCGGACAACGACCCTTTACGCTGAATATCATCGGACTCGACCAAGCCGAACTTGAACGGGTCAGCCAGCAGGTATTCCAATACCTCAAGCATCACCCGGGCTTGAAAGATGCGGATACCAGCTCGCGGGCTGGGAAACCAGAGTTCCAAGTGGACCTCGAGCCTTCCCGTGCAAAACTCCTCGGCGTCTCGACCAAGACCGTGGGTCAGGAACTCCGAGGGCAGGTCGAGGGGATTGCGGCTGCAAAATTTCGTGAACTCGGAAAAGAGTACGATATTCGAGTCCGGCTCCAGCCTAACCAAAGGAATATCAAGGATGACTTCAAATCAATTTACGTACCCAACATTAATAATAACTTGATTCGCCTGTCGGACGTTGCGACCCCCCGAGGTACCACGGGACCTGCCACGATCAATCGTCAGGACCGAGCGCGCTATATTTCTATTCTTGCTGACATCGCGCCCGGCGCAGGAATCGGCGACGTCATGAAAGACACCTCAAAGTACATTGATGAAGTCGTCAAACTCCCCCCAGGAATGAAGTATTCTTTCGTCGGCCAGGCCGAAAACTTCCAGGAGCTGACCTCAAGCGTCGTAACCGCCATGGGACTCGGAGTTTTATTTATCTTTCTAGTCCTCGCTAGTCTTTATGAATCTTTTGTCACGCCGCTCACAATTATGTTGGCACTGCCGTTGGCCATTTGTGGATCATTCGTGGCTCTCATGATAGCTCATGAGTCTTTGAATATTTTTTCAATGATTGGAATCATCATGCTTCTTGGAATTGCCACGAAGAACTCGATTTTATTGGTTGACTATGCCAATCAGTTGATTGTCCAAGGAAAAGACCGCGCAACTGCCGTCATCATCGCTGGAAAGACCCGACTGAGACCTATTCTCATGACGACCATGGCCTTGATTGCCGGCACTCTGCCCGTCGCCCTCGGGCTCAATGAAGCATCGAGACAACGAACCAGTATGGGAGTCGCCATTATTGGCGGCCTCATTAGCTCTACCCTACTCACCCTCGTTGTGATCCCTGCGGCGTTTTCTTATATTGATCGATTCAGAATCTGGAGCAAGGCAAAACTGAGCTCGCTTCTCAGCGTGGCTAAGGTAGAACATCCTGAATCAGAAGAAACCGTTTAAGAATAGCTCGACTTGAGTTCGGCCCGGTAAAAGATAAATTTATACTTTTTTAATTTATATTACCTTAAATTGTTATTTTTTAGACAACTTACTACGGTTTAGGCGATTAATGATTAATATCTATTTCACAACTATTTAATACCATTAATGTATTAAATAGCACGGTTCCTGCATCACTTTAAGCAAGGTATGCAAATGAAAAAAATAAAATCACTGTCATTGATTATTGGAATCTCTTTAGCTGTGGGTTGCTCTGTAGTCAAAGCAGACATTCAAACAGAACGGCTCAATCACTATATTGAGAGAGTACAAGCTTTAGATCTTCGGCTCAAAGCAGGCAATACGGTACCTGAAGAATCTTATCAGCAAATTTTGAACGAAATCATTACGAGCGCCAAACCTAAAAACTGGGAAACCGCGTTCTACAAGCATCCCAAAATGTTGACAGCCTTGTGCGGACTTCTCTTGGATCTCTCAAGAACCATGACGGGACTATACCGAGACGTGAAAGTCATTCTACCGCCTGGAAGTATCCCGGGTGCGCCACTCCCTCCGAGAGGCCCCTACAAGCTGATCCAAACCCGTCCGGGGTTAGTACTTCCAGCCAACGTGAGGAGTCGCATTCGTGAATATCCCCATGGCCTCTGGGACGCACAAACAGCGGAGAATGTTCGAGCTGCCTTTGACATTTACTTTTCAGTTGAAGAAATTTTTAATAAGGTGGCGCGAACCTCTCGAGCCAACTACCGAGAGGCAGCCGAGCTCTTTAAAGACTCAAAGAGTGCAGCCGTTCGAGCTGACTACCAAACAGCGATGTCTGCGATCATAGAAAGTCAACCCAAACCAGCACCCAAGGTAGCACTCAAACCAGCACCCAAACCAGCACCCAAGGTAGCACTCAAGGCAGCACCGGAGGACTCTCAACTCGACGATGCGGCCGGCGACCGCCCCCGTACGCTTCTTCAGACCGCTCCGCAATGCGCACCACCAGCACCGGTTTTATCCCCTGCAACTCAGCGAACTCAAGGAGAAATCGAGGCTATTTTAGGTCTGCTCACATTTAATTTATTACCAGGCAGACTGTAGCGAGGGGAACCTAGCCAGTACGATCGGAAGCAGAGTCGAGCAGAGCAAACAAGACGGCCGAAACAGCATCCCGATCCGAAACCAGCAGAGCCTTAAGAGGCTTGTCGCCGCTACCAAGCAGCACTTCAGCAAGTCGTGTCGAGGGCTCATCCAAGCGCAAAACCAGGAGACGGTCACTATTTCGAAGGAGAGTTCTTTCACAATCACGATAGAAACGTTCACTGCCATCATTTGCTAAGATCAATAATCGGGAAACCCGATGAGAAGGCTGAGCCCCCTGCTTCTCTCGAAGCGCAGACAAACCCTTTTGCTCGTTAGCCAAAAGATGATCGATGTGCTCCAGGCCCCTTTCCGCTTGCTTTCGAGCAAGAAGAGACCTCAAGCAGATCTCCATCGCGGGAAGAAACGGGATATGAGGGACGGAGAGGGTACTTCGTTCCCATAGGGGTCGACAATCCCCCTTGAGCAACGTCTGAATCGGCGCACAGCGGGAGTCTGCCTCTACGGCGCGAGTGAGCTTCAGATCCGGCAGAGTTTGAGGCTTAAAAAAAGGCGTGGGATTCATCCTACTCGACCACTTTTCGATGCCCCGCGAATGCCGTGGAGTTGCTCTACTAAGGCCTGATCTCGCTCGGTGACTAGGTTTACCACTAATCCTTCGCGCCCCGCCCGAGCCGTCCGGCCCACACGGTGGATATAGTTTTCCATTTGCTGTGGCAGATGATAGTTGATCACGCGCCCGACGTGATCCACGTCCAAGCCCCTGGAAGCCAGATCGGTTGAAATCAGGAGCTTCACTTTGCCATCGCGAAATGCTTTAAGATTGGAGCGACGCTCCACCTTGCTCATCTCACCTCGATAGATCGCACAACCGCGGTTACTCTTGAGCAAATCACCAGCAAGCTTGTCGCATTGCTCACGCGTGTTGGTGAAAATGAGGGTTCCGCCCGGGACGGATTGATTCAGTAAAGTTTCCAGCAGTGGAAATCGCTTTCCATTCACGACTGTCAGATTTTCAGTGGTCAACGTAGGAACGAGGTAATTGCTCCCCTGAGTTCTGATGATTTCCGCTCCGGAGAAGAGCTCATTCATGAGCTTTTGGACAGCTGGACTTACCGTTGCAGAAAAGAGAGCGCGCTGAAGAGCGACCGTACAAGCACCCGCAATTTTGTTAGCGTCAGGTAAAAATCCTTGGTCCAGCATCTGATCGGCTTCATCGAAGACTAAGATGCGGACGTCAGTTAAATTAACCAACCCACGATCGATTAGCTTAACCAGACGCCCTGGAGTTGCCACGAGAACTTCAAAAGGCCCCTGAACGCTTCTCTTGGCAATATCCAAGGTCGTTCCACCCAGCACACTCCGTACTCGAAGACGAGTCGTGTGAGTAAATGGTTTAAAAACGCGGGTTACCTGCTCGCCCAACTCACGCGTGGGAACCACCACGCAAGCCCGAGGCATGCTATCGAAATTGAATCGCAAGCCTCTATTTTCCATACTTTTTAGCAAGTGTAAGATCGGCAAAACATAGGCGAGGGTCTTCCCGCTGCCGGTCTCAGAAACTCCGATCACTGAACGCTCTTCGAGAAGTGCAGGAATCGCGCGGCTCTGAATCTCAGTGGGCGTGACGAGGTTTTTTTCAGCTAAAGTAGCCTGAAGGGACGGAAGCAGGTCGAAGTCGGTAAATAAACTCATGAATTCACACTCTTAATTAAGGATTGAACTAGACTGACACAACCTCAATCACCTCAGGAATTTCCTTCTTAAGGCGGGCTTCGATCCCCATCTTCAAGGTCGCAGTGGAACTCGGGCAACCGCTGCAAGCACCTTGAAGGAAGAGGTAAACAATTCCATTCTCGAACTTTTCGAACGTGATATCCCCACCATCCATAGCCACTGCGGGCCGAATTTCCTGGTCTAGGATTTCCTTAATCTTTTTTTCAATTTCAGAATCTCCGCCTTTATGAGCGTCTTGGATAGCAGACTCGTTCACAACAGGTTCGTTTTCCCGAAGGTGATTCTCAATTAAGGATGCTGAATTCTTATGAACCACATCCCAATCGCCCGCTTCGGATTTAGTGACAGTCACAAAATCTTTTCCAATCATGACGCCGCAGATTCCAGGAACCGCGAAAAGCTTGACAGCCAGAGGGGAGCGAGCTTCTGCTTCCTCTTTACTCGTCAAGTTCACAGCGCCCTTCTCCAAAAGAGAGCGATTCACCGAATACTTCAACGTATTTGGATTAGGAGTGAACTCTAAAGACACATAAACATCTGTTGGAACAGCCATTTCAAACCTCAAATTTAAGGGGCCTCGAAAAAATTTCTGGGGCCATTTAATTTTTTCTATTTATAAATTACCCTGATCCATACGAGAATAGATCAAAGGGGACCTTATTTAACCTATGATAGTGGATCAAATCAAGCGAATTTACATAAAGCTTTGTTTTTATACATTTTTTTCTTTGGCCGTAAGCTCTGGCTCCTGGACGCTTGCCTTCGCAGTAGAGCCAGCACACACTTCGATCCAAAGTCAGGTATCCTCGCTTACAATAGATCACTTAGAAGGCTCCAAGGTGTTCTTTAAAGCGGGCACTGAAACTGCGCAGGTCGCCCCGTATGATACCCAGCTCTTTGACCTCAAACCTTTAGGCAGACTACTTCCCCGAGAGGGAGACTCCCTTCCCTACTTTTTAATTACCGGAAGACCTTGCCTCAACTGTTCACTCGAAAAGGGGCTTTTTGTCTTCAGACCCAACAGCGGAAAACCCTTTGCATACGCCTACCCCGGACGAACGATCGAGCCTAGAACCAAAAAAGTCGTAGTCGAGTCCCGAGCATTTTTTGGGCAATGCATTCAAGGACGAGGCGACGTACTTGTGTTTTTTCAACTTGAGCGAGTCGATCGACATCACCAAATGCAAGCCAGTGTATTAATCGCCGAAGCAGACAAGGACCACCTCCAAGAGACTCTCCTAGAGCGCAGGCCGCCTGGCCTTAAAAAAACGCTTCAGCTCGTCAAGAAAAAGGTCTGTTCAGAAATTCCCGGTGAGTCAAGAATGGCAGACAGCCCGAAGATCAACCTTCATGTATCTCCATCTCCATCTCTCGCTCCATCTTCCGCTCCTTCTCCATCTGGATCTCCAGACTCTCCAAAGTCGTAGTGATTGTGGTCCCCTCCTTGCACCCTCGTCCGTAATGAATATTATGACCGATGCAATAGGTGCGAACGGATATTTTGACTCAAGGTACACCTGCGACATCGACAACTCATCCCCCGAGATGCGCTGGGAAAATCCTCCGCCGGGTACCGTTGGCTTTGCGCTGATCGCAGAAGATCCTGACGCACCGAATGGATTATTTACTCACTGGGTAATCTACAATATCCCCGGTGACGTGCGTCACCTTCCCGCGGGAATTCCACCTCAGGAATCGCTTCCCAATGGAATTCGACAAGGAACCAACAGCTACGGAAAACTTGGTTACGCAGGGCCATGTCCCCCGACCGGAGACCGGGCTCATCATTACTTATTTAAATTATATGCACTCAATTCGCTCCCAACCCTACCGCATCGAGTTCAAAGAGATGACTTTGTAAAAACTATTCAGCCCTTCATTCTAGAAGAAGCCTCGATCACGGGCCTCTACAAAAGAACGATCCAAAAGGCCGGTTAGCGTTTGGCAACGTCCAGAATTTTGTGCTAGGTAGAAATCTATGTCAAAAATCAAAGCAATCAAGGCCAGGGAAGTTTTAGATTCAAGAGGATTTCCAACCGTTGAGGTTGAGCTTTCAGTGGATGACTCCAGACCCACTGGAGAGCTTTGCACGGGTAGAGCGATCGTACCCTCAGGCGCCTCCACGGGAGAAGGCGAAGCCCTTGAACTTCGGGATGGAGATCCGAAGCGCTACCAAGGAAAAGGAGTTCTAAAAGCAGTACAGAACGTCCGAGAAAAAATTGCTCCTGCCCTGGCCGGACGAGAATTCCAGCTTCAGTCTCTCCTCGATGATGCCCTGAGAGACTTAGATGGCACCCCGAATAAATCAAAACTGGGCGCAAACGCGATCTTGGGTGTAAGCATGGCATTTCTGAGAGCGCAAGCGCTTGCTCAAAGAACCCCCACCGACCAATTCATTGCATCCTACTACGGAACCCCGGGCACCACTCTCCCCGTGCCCCTCATGAATATCATCAACGGTGGAAAGCATGCCGACAATGGCTTAGCCATCCAAGAATTCATGATCGTACCAGCCGGATTTGACCGATTTTCGGACGCACTCCGCGCCGGAGCAGAAATTTTCCACCGCCTCAAAAAAATTCTTCATCAACAAGGGCTCTCCACAGGAGTCGGCGACGAGGGCGGTTTCGCCCCGCAGTTTACGGGGGCAAAGCCTCATGATCAGGCTCTTATCGCCATTTCTCAGGCGGTCTCGGATGCGGGCTACAAACTCGGAGAGCAAATTTTTCTAGCCTTGGATGCGGCCGCTAGCGAATTTACCGCAGGTAAAGAGGGCTATCAGTTCGAGGGTCAAAACGTGACCTCGGAGGAAATGATCTCGACTTATGGGCAATGGGCTAAGAATTTTCCGATCATCTCAATCGAAGACGGCCTATCGGAACATGACTGGAAAGGTTGGGGACTTCTCACTCGTACACTAGGGAGTCATTGTCAACTCGTCGGCGACGATATTTTTGTAACCAACCCCATTCAGCTCAAGCGAGGAATTGAGAATCATGTCGCTAATGCGATTTTGATTAAACTCAATCAAATCGGAACGGTCACGGAGACCCTCGAAACGATGAAACTTGCCTCCGGAGCCGGTTATCGCTCCATCATGTCTCACCGAAGTGGGGAGACTGAAGATACCTTCATCGCGGACTTGGCAGTAGGCACAGACTGTGGTCAAATTAAGACTGGCTCCGCATCACGGACCGACCGAATCGCAAAATACAATCAACTTCTCCGACTGGAGGAGAGATTAGGCGATCGAGCTCGTTTTGCAGGCCTTAAACTTTACGAGAAATTTAAGAAATAAGGCAATCAATCCGAGGCGAAACCATCCTCGAGAAAGCCGAGCATGGGGATCTCGCTGCAAATTGGCTCGATTCACAAAAAATGGATCTTAATTTTTTCCCTCTGGATACTATTCCTTTCTGGACTCCCGGCTAACCTCATTGGGTCGCCGGGAGTCCTACAAGCCATTCGACTGGATTACCTCTTAAACACCAAGCGTCAACAACTGGAGCAGGCCGAGCGGGAGGCTCGAAGACTTCAGACAGAAGCGTCCCTTCTCGAAACCAACCGGTATTTTCAACTCCGAGAAATCCGCAAGACGCTCGGTTATGCCGCACCCGACGAGATCGTCTTCGACCTCAGCCAACTGCATTAAACTTCCCCCACATGCAGTTGATTTTTTGACAGTTCCCTCAAAACGGTTCAGAATTTTAATAGAATCGTTACTAAAAACTGAGGAGGCCAGAACTGCATGGCGGCAGGCAAGGTGAAATGGTTCAATGAGTCAAAGGGATTCGGCTTTATCGAAAAGAGAGAGGGAGGAGAAATTTTCGTACATTGGACGGGAATCAATGAGTCAGGGTTCAAGACTCTCGTACCCGGTCAAGAAGTGCATTTTGACATTTACGAAGGCAGGCAAGGACAAGAGGCACAAAATGTGACTAAGTCCGATTTTTTCTGACGCCTGATTGGATGGAATTTTCGAATGGTCAAGATCACTCTTGGTTCGATCCAGGTGATCTTGACCTTGATCCAAACTCAACTGAACTTCAAATGTTATACTTCACCTGATCATCCCAATTCACATCGACGGACTCAATGCCGATCAACTTACCAAAGAGGCGATTGCCCTTCATGAACATCGAATTAAAGGGCTGGCCATCATTTCCTGAATCGAATCGCCATTGTCCCGTTGCGTCAGGCCTCAATCTGGAGTCAAACTCATCGACCTTATGAAAGAAAGGAGCACCGTTCACTAGATAGATGAGCTTAAACCCTCCTCCAGAAATTCTATCAAACGAATCAGACTGGAGTGTAATCACGTTCAGAACTTCCCCGCCGACTCCATGCTCCGTTTTAACGACCGCACCCTCTTTGAGCTTCGCAAGATCGAACTCCATTGCATTTCCAGAGCTAGTGACGAGGCGAAAAAACTGAACTTCCAATTTCTCATTAAAATCTACCAGAACGTCAGTCCAACCCTCCATGGCGTCCGAAGTGATATGGAGTACTCGCTTTTCGGTAAGATTGGGCTGATAAGGGCGGAGCTCGAGATCCAAGGGGTGCCATTGATCTAAATCAATCGCCCAAGCGGACCCTGCCCCCCCAAGAAAAAGAGAAAGCGCGAAAAACCATTTTTTAGCCGTGATCGATTGAAGCATCAGTTTCCCCCCCAGGATATTTGCTTCTCTATTTTTCCCACAGAGGGGAAACTATGTCAATCGATCGGCTATCAGTCAATACGCTCGTGGCGTTTGACGCTGCGCAAATTTTGAGAAAGAACTTTCTTTCTTAAGCGGATGGACTTAGGCGTGATCTCAATCCACTCGTCTTCATCAATCCACTCAATGCACTGTTCCAAAGACATCTTACGAATGCCGGAAAGGGTCACAAGAACTTCAGCATGAGCGGAGCGAATATTGGTCAATTTCTTCTCTTTGCATGGATTGACGTTCAAGTCATTTTCCTTGCTGTGTTCACCAATAATCATGCCTTCATAAACGGGAACACCAGGACCAAAGAATAAAATACCTCGCTCCTCGAGATTGAGAAGACCGTATTCAATCGTATCCCCAGTCCGATCCGAAATAAGAGAACCACTCGTACGATGAGCGAGATCACCCTTGTGGGGGCCATAACCCAGAAGAAGGGTGCTAAATAAACCCTCTCCTCTCGTCACAGTCAGGTAGCGAGATCTCATGCCCAACAGCCCACGAGTCGGGATATCGAATTCTAATCGAATTCGACCACTCCCATGGCCGGTATCGCCCTCATATTTAGTCAGAAGCCCTTTGCGAGACTGGAACATATTGGTCACATCACCCACAGAAAACTGCGGAAGATCTAAAACAGCTCGTTCCATCGGCTCTAAGCGCTGACCCGACTCATCAGTCTTGTAAAGGACGGTTGGCTTACCAACCATGAACTCGAACCCTTCACGACGCATCTGTTCAATCAGAATCGCAAACTGCAGCTCTCCTCGTCCGAGTATTCGGAACTGATCGTTCGTCGGAGTTTCTTCCATTCTTAGGGCGACGTTCTGTCTGACTTCTTTGAGTAGACGATCCCGCAGTTTTCGGGACTGAATCGCTTCGCCCTCCTTGCCCGATAACGGCGAGGTATTCACAGAGAAAATCATTCCGAGGGTCGGCTTCTCTACATCAATACGAGGAAGAGCCATTTGAGAATCTGAGCCCACGAGCGTGTCACCGATCTCAACACCTTCATTGCCAGCGACCACACCGATGTCACCCGCGAAAAGCTCCGTCACTTCGACCTGCTTCAGGCCGTCGTAGGTAAAAAGCTGAGTGGCAGTGAAATTTTCGTTTTTAGGCTGACCTGACTCGGTGATTCCTTTTCGGATAATTCTTTGGTTCTTCTTTACCGAACCAGAAAGAATTCTACCGATACCTAACCGCCCAACATAGTCAGAATAGGCTAAATTCGAAACCAGCATCTGGAGGCCAGCATCTTCACCGATCTTCGGTGCGGGAACCTGCTTTAAGACTTCGTTAAATAAGGGCTGCAGGCTTCCTTTTTTGGCGCCTGAAAGTAAATCGGGAAGCTCATTCGAATCTAGAGTACACCATCCCTGGCGAGCGCAGGCGTAAATAATCGAAAAGTCAGCTTGCTCTTCGGTGGCTCCGAGATCGACGAAAAGATCGAAAGCCTGGTTTACGACCTCTTCGGTACGAGCGTCAGGACGATCCACTTTATTGATCACCAAAATCACTTTGAGACCTTGCTTCAGCGCCTTTTGCAAAACAAATCGCGTCTGAGGAAGTGGGCCTTCGGCGGCATCCACCAGTAGAAGAGCTCCTTCTACCATCCCCATGATGCGCTCCACTTCACCGCCGAAATCGGCGTGGCCGGGGGTGTCTACGATATTAATTTTTGTATCACCCACGCGGACCGAAGTATTCTTGGCCAGGATCGTGATTCCGCGCTCCCGCTCCAAGTCCATGGAATCCATGACTCGATCGGATAACACTTGATGCTGCTGAAACGTACCAGCCTGGCGCAACAGAAAATCAACCAACGTGGTCTTTCCATGGTCGACGTGCGCAATAATGCATACATTTCTCAGAAGATTCGGATTCAAACTCATGATGTTTCTCAATTTCCCGAGCTTATCAAGCTCCCTTAATTGCGGCCACGATGGCTTCGCAAGTGCTCTTCGCATCACCAAAAACTAAAGAGCAGTTCGGGTAATAAAAGAGAGCGTTATCGACTCCGGCGTAACCGGCCTTCATCGAGCGTTTGCTGACGAAAATTTGTTTTGCTTTAAAAGCGTCCAAAATAGGCATCCCATAGAGAGGGCTGGTTTTGTCGCTCTTTGCTGCTGGGTTCACGACGTCATTCGCTCCAATGACGAGACAAACATCGGCCGACGAGAAATCCCCGTTGACCTCTTCCATTTCAAAAACACAATCATACGGAATATCAGACTCTGCTAAGAGCACGTTCATATGTCCCGGCATGCGCCCCGCCACCGGGTGAATCGCAAATTTGACCTCAATTTTTTTCTCAAGAAGCACGTCGACCAACTCTTTCACTGCGTGCTGAGCCTGGGCCACCGCCATACCATAACCAGGTACGATGATGATCTTAGTTGAGTTCTCTAATAAGAAACCAACATCTTCTACTGAGGCAGACTTGACACCCTTGCCGGCAGCCTGAACGCCCACGGACGCCTGAGCATCTGTGGTTCCCATACCACCAAAAATCACACTCAAGATCGAACGGTTCATAGCCTTACACATAATGTAAGAAAGGATTGCCCCACTACTTCCCACCAAAGCGCCAGTCGTGATCAACAGTTGATTGCCTAAAATGAAGCCCGTGGCCGAAGCAGCCCAGCCCGAGTAGGAATTCAGCATCGACACGACCACAGGCATATCCGCCCCGCCAATGGGAAGGACGAGCAAAAATCCGAGAATCAGTGCAATTCCGGTCATCGCTAAAAATGAGATCAAATCTCCCGTAGCAGCAAAATGAACCCCTAAACCGAGCATTCCAAGCCCTAAAAGGAGATTAAGAAGATGCTGACCTTTAAAAATTAACGGATTAGACTTCAAAATCTCTTGTAGCTTACCAAAAGCAACGAGCGATCCAGTAAAGGTGATCGCACCAATCGCGCTTCCGACGCCGAGCTCAATCATGGCAACCAAATCCAGCCGTTGGGCTTCGCGGTGAGCTAAAAACGTCCCGATCGCCACAAGAACTGCTGAAAAACCCACAAAACTATGCAACGCGGCAACTAATTGCGGCATGGCAGTCATGCTAATCTTCAAGGCTAAGAGAGTGCCCACGACGGCGCCCGCTCCCAGGCCAACGAAAACCCAAGTATAATTTTTTACCTCAGGACTCAAAAGAGTTACACCGACGGCCAAAGCCATTCCTAGCATCGCCGACCAGTTCCCCCTCAAAGCAGTTCGAGGAGAACTCAAGCCTTTTAAACCGTAGATAAATAACATGGTAGCTACAAGGTAAGCCGCCGCAAAAAAGTCGGGACTGAGTTCTAACATTTCGATCTCTACCTTTTCTTTTTAAACATGGCCAACATTCGGTTCGTCACCACAAAACCACCAAAAATATTGATGGATGCGAGGAACACGGCCATAAAGCCAATCACATGGACCCAAGAAAAGCCTGAAGCATCCGTCTGAACGTCCGCACCAGCTACCAGAATAGCTCCAACCACCACGATAGCGCTGATTGCGTTAGTGACTGCCATGAGAGGAGTGTGAAGGGCAGGCGTCACACCCCAAATCACGTGATACCCCACAAAACAAGAGAGCACAAAAACGTAAATTGCGATCATCGTAGGCGACATGGTATTCCTCGGATTCCTCTTTTAAACATTACTTTTTTAAGCGAACCTGCCCCTGATACGTCACCAAAGCGGCGTTAATAATGTCGTCCTCTAAATTATACCGAATCTCTGGTTTGCCAGCCTGATCCTCGACCATAAGACTCAGCAAGGACACCAGATTATTAGCATAAAAGTGGCTTGAGTCCGTAGGTACAAGTGAAGGATAATTCACCCACCCTATAATTTTAACTCCGTACTTCACGACAATACGATCTGGCTCGCTCAGCGGGCAGTTCCCACCATTGGCGGCAGCCATATCAACAATAACAGAGCCGGGACGCATTCCTTGGACCGCTTCCTCAGAAATCAGAATTGGCGCTCGGCGCCCTGGAATGTTTGCGGTGGAAATAATCACATCGCACTTTTTGAGCCGCTCGGTCAAAAGGGCTTGTTGCTTTTTCTTACCCTCTTCTGAAAGCTCTTTCGCGTATCCACCCTGCCCGGAACCTTCTTCGCCTACATCGAGGTCCACTACTTTGGCACCCAAAGACTGAATTTGTTCCCGCACGTCCGCTCGAATATCGTACGCCTCGACTACTGCGCCCATTCGCTTGGCCGTAGCGATCGCTTGGAGTCCTGCCACGCCAACTCCTAAAATCATGACCTTTGCCGGCTTAGAAGATCCCGCCGAAGTCATCATCAGCGGCAGAAATCGACCATAATGGCTCGCTGCTTCAAGCACTGCCCGATATCCGGCAATATTGGCCTGAGATGAGAGAACGTCCATCGACTGCGCTCGGGACGTCCTTGGAATCAACTCCATACTGACTGAATCGACTCCCTGACTGGCTAGCTTTTCAAAAAATCCGTCACGAAGGTAGGGTTCCATCAAAGAGACCAGCAAACTCCCCTTTTTCATCCGGGGCATTTCAGTTTCTGAAGGCCGATGCACCTTAAGGAGAATGTCAGATCTCCAAACGCTTTCGGAGTCAACGAGCTCAACTCCATCCATCTGGTATGCAGAGTCTGGGAAACCGGCTTTCTCTCCCGCTAATCTTTCTACCCGAATTTGGAAACCCTTTTTGCAAAGTTTTTTGATGGCTTCGGGCGTCAACGCCACCCGACACTCGTCCTGTCTTGATTCTTTAGGAAGACCGATGATCATCATTTCCGCACTTATACCCGATTGAGAAGGTTTAGACTAGATTTTAATCGGTATGATCCTGGATTTCAACTCTCGCCAAGAGCCGAGTTTGCCATTTCAATATACCAAGCAGGGGGCTCGAATTTATCTTTACCAAAGGGAAGACGATTGAGTTCGATTTCATCCATAAAACTCGGTAGCTCTCCGGTTGGGATAAATTCTCCTACAATTTTGCCCTCTTGGGTTTTACCTCTTTGAACAAATTTAAAAAGATCGCGGATTTTGTAGCGGCCCATTTCATCCACTTCGGGGACCACTTCTGAAATGTTGGTGATCTTGCGGGATCCATCGTGCATTCTTTTGATCTGAACTACGAGGTGAATGGCGGCTGCAATTTGCCGCCGAATCGCCGCAACTGGCACTTGCGTATCTCCCATCATCGCCAAGGTCTCAAGGCGGACCAAACCATCATACGGCGTATTAGCATGAGTGGTACCCATCGATCCGCCATGCCCCGTGTTCATAGCAGTAATCAGATCGAGCGCCTCGGGTCCTCTCACCTCTCCCACCACAATTCGATCGGGACGCAATCTTAATGCCGAACGAATGAGATCTCGAATGGAGACTTGCCCTTTACCCATCGCGTCAGCATGCTTGGTTTCAAAAAACACCACATGGTCGGTCGTAATTTTGAGTTCAGAGGAATCTTCGATTATTAAAAGTCTCTGGTTACCAGGAATTCGAGAGCCTAAGACATTCAAAAGTGTAGTTTTCCCTGAACCAGTCCCTCCCGATATAATGATATTCTTGGCGAGATAAATGCAAACGTCCAAAAAGCGAGCTCCTTCTTTGGAGATCGATCCGCGATTAATCAGATCTACAAAAGATGGGGTCCCTTTTGAAAACTTTCTAATCGAAAGAGTCGTACCCTTACGAGAACAGGGAGGAATCACGGCCGCCACGCGACTGCCATCAGGCAGGCGGGCGTCTAAAATTGGGTTCTCATCATCGATTCTTCGGCCCACGAACTGGGCAATGTTTCGTACGGCGGCCTGAAGTGCCTGCTCATCTTTAAATTTGGCTTGCGTTCGCTCAAGGAGGCCGCTTCGCTCAATAAAAACTTCGTCAGGGCCGTTGATCAGTACTTCTGAGACGGAATCATCCGCAAGATAAGCCAGAACCGGGCTCAGAAACGTTCCTACTGATTCTTCAAAAATCCCCACTCAAATCACCTGTCCAATCCTGAAAGTGAAGCCGAGCTCAAATCCTTAACAAAAAGAGATCCTTCGGCCCCATTGATCGGACAGTAAAAACGGTATTGACCAGGTTGAGTTGGCACGAAGCTAATTTCTTCGACCTGTTGCGAGCGGACCTGCTTGCGCACATTAAACAAATCCAACATAACACAAAGGGGCTTTTTCGAGGCACCTGTCACAAAGAGTCTAACAGGAATGTCCCTCGTCACAAAAATTGTCTTAGGAAAAAAACCTAAATCCGAGGCAATCAGAGCCACTTCCTGAGTCCCTGTTCTTAAATTCGACTTGGAGATCGGCTGTACTGGCTGACCAAGCGAGGCCAAATCTCGGCCCTGACGGGTGGACTCAGATTCTCTCAGTTCGACCTGCATCGGGGACGGAGCGGGCGAGTCTCCGAATCGAGACTCAGGGAAGATTTCAGCCCCACCTAAGCCCGCGAAAGACGGGGGCTGAACTAAAAGAAATAATAGAGTCCAAAATAATGCGCTCAAAATCCATCGACCAGGTTTTTCCATGGAGAATTCTCCTCACATTCCTTTCGGAGTCCTATGGAAAAGGCTAAAGGAGTCTTTTGACTTGCTTATTGTTGACTTTTTAGGTACTGTTTGGCCCCGATGAAGGCTCTACTTAAATCGTTTATTAATATTTGGCTCAGCACAGCGCTGCTCAGCCCCATGGCTCGAGCCGTAATCAACCCTTCCGACTTAGCCCCCAACCGAACCTACTTTATTTTAGGCCCGGTGCAGAAACCTACTAACCACTTTCGTATTTCTCTAGCAACTCCGGATGGACCAAGAGAATTAGACATTTCTGGGAAGACGCTGAGTGAGCTAAAAACATCTCTGAAGCATCAAAAAGAAAATGGGAAATTTAAACCTCCCCTATTAACAGAAGACAAAGAAAAGTTACTTCTCCCTTTGACTGATTCAAGCCTTGCTGAATCTATTGGCTCGGCAATCGACGAGATTTTCCCTCGGGCACAACTCGTTAGCGCTAGGCACCTTGGATATTATGGAAAAACCAAGATTCTTCAGGTCATTCCTCACTTTAGAAGAGCGTCATCGGGAACGGAATACGAACTAATTGAAGAAACATTTGACTTAAAAAACAATGACGCCGTCGAAACCGTGAAATTGATTGAAGCCCAAACCATTACCCTTTCAGTTCATTTTGGCCCCGACTACAAGATCCAAGACGACTTTGCAAAGATTTTGTTTCAACGCGGTAGCCGATCCTTTCCTCCAACTCTCAGCCTGATCCCCTTCCGTCTCCCAGTCGAACTCGAAGGGACAAATCTCCTCGGGAATTTAACTGCTCGGGCCGAAAAAAAGCACCTATCACTCGAAGAGCGACTCGCTCTGGCACCCAAGCACATCAAAGAAACTTTCTATTTTCAGGAACGCATCGACCGACTTCCGTCCGATCTGAAACGGCAAGTGGAGGGTTTATTAGCTGAGGCTAAAAAAGCCTTAGAAGTTAACCAAATGGGGGATCGCTCCCAAGAGAGTAGCCCCTTACCAGTAGAATCACCAAAACTCTCTATCTCGATCCCCCGAGGCTTTGATCTAAAACTCTACATTCCGCTTGCGATCCAACTCGCTACTCAAAACCTGATGGACGTCGAAGTGATTTCGCTCGGCCCAATCAGTTTAGAGGAGTACTCGCAACGAAAGATTTCGTTTACTAAAATTTTTGATTCTGAGGACTTAAACACAACTAACAGAATCAAACTCAAGATCACCCTCAACAGCACTGACGATCCCGAGACTTTACTTCTCACAATAGCTCCTACTCAAGACCGCCACAGTGGCATCCCTACCGCAAAATTCATCCTGACCTGCGACCCTCTAGCGCTCAACTGGAATCTAGGATCATCACCCCCAATAATCACCCAGATACGAATTCACTCAACAGTACCGATCCCAGCCGAAGCAAGGTGGGCAAAGGTCGAACGACCGGACAAAATTCATATCTCTGGCACACCGCATACCACCCAATTTACGATGAGCCAATTATTCAACTACACTCTGAGAGTTGGAACCCATTTTGAGTCAGACCCCTTACTTTTCTCTCGCCCCGAACTAACCCCCTCCAGGGATGAGCAATCCGCTTTCGGATTCAGCAATCATGAGAACCAAGGACCTACCTCTAAAACTGAAAACGCCGATGGGGCGTTTGCTCTCCGACCCACTCTCTGAGCTCACACTGAGCCTCTCCATCCCGGATTCGCACATGAGCGAAGGTGAGACAAAACTGTCTACCAATGTTTCGCCAATCCAGATTGATCATCTTAGTCCAGGTCCCCGTATTGATATACTGCTTGCCATCGGGATAGATTTTATTCATCGGTTTATGGGTATGGCCTAAAATTAAGGTCCTGACCTCCGACTCCTGGTCTAGATGCTTTCTGGCTTGTCGTTCGAGATCAAGAAGAAAATCAAACTCCTGGGAAAGCACCTTGGGGAGTCTCTTAAGACTCGAAGGACGCCGAGGATCGTAAAGGAGAAAAGTTTTAAGAAAATAAAAAATCGATAAGGCAGCAAAGCGAAGAATAAAGATGGGATCCAGGATAAAACCAAAAATCATAAAGACTTTGATCGGCCTAACTTTATCAATAAACTCCCGCTCCCACTTGAGTCGATTCAAGATCTTTAAGACGTACAGACTTCCCCAGGGGATGTTGAGAACCGACTCGGAGGGACTGCCTCGACTCATCAATTGAATCAGCGGCTGATTGAAGTCCAAAACGTGAATCGCCTCAAACTGATTGCCGTGGTGAATTTCTACACCGCCTCCCCGCTGAACTCGATCCCGGTCGGCAATAAGATTGACTTTATTGCTCGGATAAAGACCCTCAGGATCCCACTCTCGAGTAATTCTCTCCCGGATTTGAGGGAAGAAAAGATCCGCATCATGATTGCCGATCAAGTAAGTAATTTTCTTGTTAGGCCGAGAGGCAAAACGTCTCAACGCAGCCATTACTTTGGGGTGACCGGCGATCATGGCCTCAAGCTTATTCAAGGAAAGACTCTCCGTGATGGCATCCTCAAACTCTCCCTCGGTCGGCACGTTGAGAAAGTCCAAAAAATCACCATTAATGAAGAGTTCGACCTCGACTGGCCCGTTCGGACCCTCGCCGTAGATACCGGTCGAAAAGTGATCGAAAAAATCACTCATTTCGTCGTCAAAGTGAAAATCCTCATGGATATTTTGTCGACCTTCGAAAAAACGCCCTGCCGACAAGTGACAATCACTAATCACGATCACGAATTGGTCAGATTTACCTTGATGAGAGAAACTCACAGCGCTCGAGCTTGACTGAATCATATCTTCTTCAGTATAACCCGAAAGCTTCCAAAAACGGTTTGACTTTAAGTAAAGAATCCGAAAAAGTAGGGACGAAAGTTATTTATGGCAGAAAAAGAAAAAAAATGGTCCGACAATGCTCCAGGGAAATACTTCGTTGATGATCAATGCATCGACTGTGACGCTTGTCGCACTGAAGCACCCGATAATTTCACTCGCAACGATGAGCACGGCTACTCCTTTGTCTACAAACAACCCTCCAACGAGGAAGAAGAAGCTCGCTGTAAGGCAGCCTTAGAAGCTTGCCCAGTCGAGGCGATCGGCGCAGAAGAGTAGACTCAGTTTGACGCGAGGGGTTGCTCCTAGAGCCACCCCCATCCCCCCGCGACTCAACAAAACCGAATCAACTCCCCACTTTTGATAATTCAGAGAAGCCCTTTTTTAAAGCTCTCTTAATCAATCCAGCCTTCCTTCCAGTTCGGCTGGCTGAAGTCGTCTTCGCAGGGCTCTTCCGTGGAGAGACGGTCTTCTCTAAAGCTGCGCCTGCGCGAGAAGGAGCGCGTTTCCTCCGCTGAGGGGAAGCCTTCAAACTAGCCCGTCTTGAAGCTGTCCCCGCGGTTGCCTTTGCACGGGTCGAGGTCCCTGCACCTGCTTTTGCGCGTGCCCCCGCTTTGGGGGAGGATTTTTTTGCTGAACTTCCGGATGTACGTTTCTGAGTTGCCATTTTGAAATCTCCTTTTCCGAGAGATTTCGTTTGCAATCCATAGGCCGGCGAACTTTTAAACAGAACTCCCGCTAATTGAACCTACCGATTTGAACGATTTGAGCTGGATCAACTCCTTGCGAGGCTAGAATTGAAGCCTGCTGAGCTACCGCTCTTGCCAAATCTCTCAGAGCCAAAGCCACTGGGGATTGTGGGTCCCGAACTACTACGGGACGACCTTCGTCACCGCCCTCTCGAACCTCAGAAACGATGGGGATTTGAGCCAAAAGAGGTATCTGGAACTTCTGAGCTAGCGCCTTTCCGCCGTTCTGTCCGAAAATCGAATGCTTGGTATCGCAGTGACCACATTGGAAGTAACTCATATTTTCGACGATCCCCATCACAGGAATTCGAACCTTCTCAAACATGTGAAACGCTTTTCTCACATCTTGTAAGGACACTTCCTGGGGGGTCGTTACGAGTACCGAACCTGTCACCGGCACCAGCTGAGCCAGCGACAACTGCACATCTCCGGTCCCCGGAGGCATATCTACGATTAAATAATCAAGCTGACCCCACTGGACTTTATGGCAGAACTGATTGACCAGACTATGGAGCATCGGCCCTCGCCACACCACAGGCTGATCCCCTTGAACTAAAAAGCCCATCGACATAACTTTGACGCCCAGAGCTGTCGGCGGAATAAAAACCTCGCCCCTCTGAGGATCTTGCTCGATCTTAGGCGACTCGGTCACCCCCATCATCGTCGGAACATTTGGACCGTAGACATCAGCGTCCATCAGACCAACCTTTGCGCCTTCGAGAGCTAGGGCGGTTGCAAGATTCACGGCGACCGTGCTTTTACCAACCCCACCTTTGCCGCTCGAAACTGCAATGATGTGACTCACCCCTTCAATTCGATTAGACTGAGTGTGAGAATTGGAGCCGCGGACCCTGACCTCAGAATCCATCTGAATATCGACTTTCTGCACTCCAGAAACACCCATCACCGCAGTTCGACAATCACTTTCAATTTTAGCTTTCAAAGGACAAGCAGGCGTCGTCAGCACCACTCGAAAAGAAACCAACCCCTGATCTTCCACCACTTTCAGGTCACGGATCATATTCAGGGTGACCAGATCCTTCTTTAGATCAGGATCTTGTACGTTTCGTAAAGCAGCCAGGACGCCATCAGAACTCAGCCTTGAAAAATTTGCCATAGTGTATGTTCCCTACCAGAGCCTGGCATAAGGAGCAAGAGGTAGGGTGAAGTCCTGGTTCAGAAGAGCAGAATGCGAAAAAAATTTTATTTATGAAGAACAAAGGGAGGGAGCTCCTCAGGACTTTGAACGACCGAGTCCTAAGCCTGAGCGATCGACGCTCCCCCCACAATATAAGACAGGTTTTTATTCTTCGGAGTGCGACCGTTCATGGGTCAAAACTTCTAAGAGACGTGCGTTTTGTGCACTCTGTGGTCCGCGAAAAAGAGTCCATTCTTCGATGATCGACAAGTGTCCACCTTCGCTAAACATACAGAGCCCAGCCGCGTCGCCATTAGCTAAATTGGCTAACAGAAATGTTCCGCCGACTAATCCACAATAAGAGGAGGCTGGATTAACGTTGGGTTGAGGAGTCGCTGATGGATGCTCAAGAAACTTATCGAGAGCTAACTCATGTCCGGTATTCAAAGCGTACCAAAGAGATGTCTCGCCAACCAGTGCGCCATTGAAATCGCATAATAGTCCGGAGGACGAGCCACCGCTGCCTGCAAGGGTATATGCGACTGGGGTTCCATTGAGTTTCAGGCAGAGTCCAGAAGCGGGATTAGGGAGACCCGCCCAACCTGACTCAAGTGCGAAGGCTGGAGCTAGGGAGAAGGCCGCAAAGAGCACCGTAAGGAGGCCTATGCGAGTAGTCGTTTTGAATCCAAGAGTCGAGAATAAGTTTAAGTTCATCCTATTTTTCACACACATCTCCTTTGAAGTTGCAGATCTATTAGCCCCAGATACGAATCCCTGGGCAACACCTGATTATTAGATCTATAACTACTCCAAACGGAATTCAACTGATGCCTGAGTTTTCTTTTCGACTTAAACCCTTGCCACTGCCAGAAATCTTCTTAACTCAGTCAGCGCCAAGCCCGCCCCAAACCTCCGAGGAGATGCAGGACCTCTTTACGGGTCTTGTCGTCATCTCGGAACACGCCAAGCATTGAGCTCGTGAGGGTATAACTGTTTTGCTTCTCTACTCCGCGCATCATCATGCAGAGGTGATTGGCTTCAATAATCACGGCAACCCCATGGGGATCCAGAACTCGCATGAGTTCGCTCGAAATCTGCCGAGTCAGGCGTTCCTGTACTTGGAGACGCCTGGAAAAAACATCGATGATTCTTGGAATTTTAGAAAGGCCAATAATTTTCGCCTTGGGGATATAGGCCACATGCGCTTTGCCATAGAAGGGGAGCAGGTGATGCTCACACAGCGAAAAAAGCTCAATATCTCGAACAATGACCATCTCGCTGGATTCTGCCTGGAAAAGTGCCTTGCCCACAATTTGATCCACGCTTTTTTCATAACCCGAGGTCAGAAACTCCATGGACTTGGCGTAACGCTTGGGAGTGTCTAAGAGTCCTTCTCTCTGGGGATCTTCTCCCAAAAGTTCGAGGGTGGAGCTCATATTTTTCATGATTTCAGCGCGCTTTTTTTCTACTTTTTCCATAACTACTTCCTCCGTGGTACTTCATTTACCCAACGCTGAAACAACGAAGCCTCTAAGATTGGCCGCCAATCAGCTTCGAGTGGAATCCAGTCTTTCAACCGAGTCATCACTTCGGGGTTAAACCCGCAGGGTGAAATCAAATGAAAAGGTCCAAGATCATTCACGCAATTAATTGCAACCCCATGGTAAGTCACCCATTTTCTAATCGCAACACCAACGGAGGCAATTTTCTTGTCTCCCACCCAAACACCCGTAGCTCCCTCATGAACTGAGGGACGGAGTTCCGGGTTGAACCGCCCACCCAAATCACTCAGCTCATCGACAAATATTTTTTCGACTTTTCTAAGAAATCCCGAGATATCATGATAGGGCCCAAAGCCCTGCCCATCCAGCTTGACAATCGGATAAACCACCAGCTGCCCGGGACCGTGGTAGGTCAGATCCCCCCCCCTCTCACTTTCAGCAAACGAGATCCCCGGAGGCCATGTCTGCGGTACCGGCATGTGGCGAGGTCTAGGCGAGCCTGTAAACTGAAGTCCTCTTCCCTGAGTCACCACCGGGTGGTGCTCAAGAAAGAGGATCGTATCAGGAATCTCATCTCGAACTCGCTGCTCAACCAACGAAAGCTGGAGCGTTCGAGCCTCCTCGTAGGGAGTTAAACCGGGAAGGGACCTGAACTCCAATCTCAGATCCTGACTTGAGCCTGGGACGCGGCAGCGGGTTTCTTCTGAAAGATATGAATGGCATGCCCTAAAGTGGCCTCAGCAGCTTCCATCAAAGTCTCCGGCAGGGTCGGGTGCGGGTGAACGGTCAAAGCCAAGTCTTCGACATGAGCGCCCATCTCAATCGCCAAAGCAGCCTCAGAAATTAAATTCGAAGCCTCAGCTCCGACGATATGAACTCCGAGCAAACGCCCTGTTTTGGCGTCTCCAATCATCTTCACAAAACCATCGGGCTCACAGACAGACAAAGCGCGGCCATTGGCCCCATAGGGGAAGTTACCCACTTGAATATCGAGGCCCTTGGCCTTGGCCTCAGCCTCGGTCAAACCCACGGTCGCAATCTCGGGATCAGTGAAAATTACAGCAGGCATCGCGACGACGTCGTAGGCTGTCTTTTTGCCCGCGATCGCTTCGGCTGCTACAATCCCCTCTTTGGAGCCCTTATGAGCCAAAAGAGGCTGCCCAGCGATATCCCCAATAGCGTATAGATGCGGCACGGAGGTTTGTCTCTGAGCATTGACGACTAAGAAGCCCTTGGAGTCAGTCTTTAGCCCCGCTTTTTCTAATCCGAGCTGATTGGAGTTAGGTGTCCTCCCAATAGTGACTAGCACGACTTCGAACTCATGCTTTTTCTCTGTTGTCCCATCAAAAAAGGTGACTTCGACGTGCTTCGGAGTCTTATGGATCGATTTGACTTGGGTCTTCATCAAGATCGAGACCCCTCGCTTTTCGAGCTTGCGCGCGACTACCTTGGTGAGCTCTGGATCTACGCCGCCGAGAAGCTGCGAACCTGCTTCGACCACGGTCACTTGAGTCCCCACTTTGGAATAAAATGAACCCAACTCTAGGCCAATATAACCGCCGCCGATGCAAAGCATGGACTTGGGGAGATGCTGAAGACTCAATGCACCCGTGCTATCAAGGATCTGTTTTTGATCCACTTCAACTCCCGGAAGGGACGTAGGACGAGATCCAGTCGCAATTACGCATTGATTAAAGGAAACTTGAATAGAGTCGGAAGCCGTCTTTACTTCCAATGTTTTCGAATCCAAAAATTTTGCATCCCCGGCTAGGAATACGCAGCCGTTTGCCTTAAGAAGCGAGGCCACGCCGCCCGTCAACTTTTGTACGACTGAGTCTTTCCACTTCATCAACTGAGGGAAATTAACTTTGGCCCCTTGAACTTCGATCCCGATTTCGGCGGAATGATTCATTTTTTCATACAATCCACCCGCATGAATCAGAGCCTTCGAAGGGATGCAACCTCGATTAAGGCACACACCGCCCACTTCGGCACGATCGATCACGGTCACTTTTTTCCCAAGCTGAGCGAGCCGGATGGCACAAACATATCCGGCAGGGCCAGCGCCCAAAACAACAACATCTGCAGTTTGCTTAGTCATGATCTTCTCCGTTAAGTTTAGAAACTCTCGAGCAAGAGGAGGCTTGGGTTTTCAATGTACTGAATCATGAGTTTCAAAAATTCAGCAGCCACGGCTCCATCGACCACTCGATGATCCAAGGAGATCGAGAAATACGTCCAATCTCGGATAACAATTTCTTCCTTGCCATTCACGATTCTCACTACAGGCTTTCTCGCGATTTTATTAAAACCTAAAATTGCGACCTCGGGATAGTTAATGACCGGCGTAGAAAAAAGCCCACCAATCGAGCCTGCGTTTGTTAATGTGATCGTACTCCCTTGAAGGTCATCCATCGTGAGACGTTTAGCACGAGCTCTTTCGACGATTCCTTGAATATCCTTGGCAATTTCGATCACCGACTTATTACCAACGTCCTTCACAACGGGAGCGGTTAGGCCATCGTCAGTCTGAACGGAGAGCGCGATATTAAAATAATGTTTATAGACCAATTCATTTTTCTGCTCATCCAACGATGAATTCAAAATCGGATACTGACGGAGAGCCGCTACCATAGCCTTCATAACAAAAGGAAGATAGGTAAGTTTGACGCCCTGTTTTGCAGCAATTTCCTTTGCCTGAGTCCGGAGTCGGACCAATTCTGTTGCATCAGCCTCTTCGACATAAGTGAAATGAGCTGCGTGGTCTTTAGACTGGCGCATTTTTTCAGCGATCTTCTTGCGCAACCCTCGAAACGGAACGCGATCTTCGCCACCGACCACAGTTGCTCCTGCAGGTGCACTGCCACTGCGATAACTCTGAACATCTTCTCTCATGACGCGACCGTGAGGACCTGTCCCTGAGACCTGCCTGAGATCGAGGCCCATCTCACGAGCCAAGCGACGAGTCGACGGAGCGGCTAAAACTCGGGATTCTGGACTTAAAACTTCTGTGCCTACTTTGGCAGAGGCCGCAGGAACTTTTGCGGTCTCACTGACTGCAGCAGGAGCTACATGAACAGCAGGAGCCGGAGTGCTCTCACTGGTAGCGGCTACTGCAACCGCCCCTGATGTTGCGCCCGCGCCTTCAAAACTAAGAAGGAGCTGCCCCACGTGAACGATCTCGCCCTCTTTCGCATGAAACTGGGCCACTTTCCCTTGAAATGCGGATGGAATTTCAACCGTAGCTTTATCGGTCATAATCTCGCAAAGAGGTTGGTCATACTTCACCACATCTCCTGCTTTGACCCGCCATTTAATCATTTCGCCTTCGTGGACACCTTCACCCAACTCTGGAAGTTTAAATTGCATTTTGTTTTCTCCGTTTCTGCGTTGAATTTATAATTTTTTTTATTTTATTTTGATCGCTGCTCATTTTCTTCGCATTTCTATTCAATTTTCGCGCTTCGCTTCTCAATAACCCCTTGGATGAAAAATTCCCCTGCTTTATAACTCGACCGGACCATTGGCCCTGAGGCGACGTAAAGAAAGCCCATGGATTCGGCCTTTTTACCTAAGACTTCAAACTCCTCGGGGCTCCAATATTTTTCGACGGGGAGATGCTGTAAAGACGGTCTCAAGTACTGCCCTAGCGTCAACACATCCACGTCGTAACTTCTCAAGTCTTCGAAAGCGGTCTCCAATTCAACTTCGCTTTCGCCTAACCCCAGCATGATGGCGCTCTTAGTAAAAAGAGGGCGTCCAATCGACTGAGCGTAGTTTTTAGCTGCTCTCAAAGTCCCCAGAGACTGATGATAACCCGCTCGGGGATCTCGAACTCGGTACTGCAAGCTCTCAATGGTTTCGATATTATGGGCATAAACGTCGAGCCCGGAATCCACGATCGTCTGAATTGCCTCTAAATCCCCTCGAAAGTCTGGAACCAAGGCCTCTACAATCAATTTTGAGTTAAGGCGCTTAATCTCACGAATAGTAGCCGCGAAGTGCCCCGCTCCCCCGTCTTTCAAGTCGTCCCGATCAACGGAGGTCAGCACTACATAGTGAAGACCTAATGCAGCAATACTTTCTGCCACATGAAAGGGTTCTTCGGGGTCTAAAGGGGGAGGAATTCTTGCTGTCTTGACGGCACAGAACCGACAGGCGCGGGTGCAAGTGTCGCCGCCCAACATAAAGGTCGCGGTGCCCGAGGCCCAGCATTCGGAAACATTGGGACAATGTGCCTCTTCACAAACGGTATGAAGCTTCTTCTCCCGAAGTAAGCCCTTGATTTGGGTGTAAGCATCTCCCCCTGGAGGGCGAATCTTTAGCCACTCCGGTTTTCGAGTCGCCAAAATTTTGGCTGCCTTCGAGGGCGAGAGAGGGCGGGCCGACTCGGGTCGAGCCGGAAGCCTTGCGGGACTTTCAATTACGGGCAATTCGCGAAAAATAGCCATGATGAATGTGACTGTTATAGTGAGTCGGGGGGATAGAATCAAAGAAAAAAAGCCCCCCAGCGAACTGAGGGGCTCAGAGAGAGAGAGAGAGAGAGGAGTAGTATGAGCCGCTTCCTGCGGACAGGCCGACTCCTGGTGCAGAATCGGTGCCAAAAGTTTTAAGGGGAGTGAGTGAGGTTCTGCGTCTTATTTTTGGGCGCGAAATCCAAATCTTTAACGCCCAAAAATAAGACGCAGAACCTCAC
>CANFJX010000018.1 GCA_947447665.1 Bacteriovoracaceae bacterium
AACTTCGGGAAGCACTCCGACCACTGTGAGCATCGGAATTAACAATTGTTCGATAACCAGTATCACAGGTAACCAAGATCAGCTCACTTGCACCGTTTCGCCTTACGCCTCTAATCAGCCAATCACTGTCAACGTGCCAGGATATAATCTGATTACTTCCTATAATATCTCGGGCACAACTACCAACACTAACCCAATCACCAGCCCGTAGAACAACAGTGAGAACAGTGAACTTTTGATCTTAGAGGGCCCGTGGTGCCCTAGAGATCCTGCAAACGATGAAGTCTCGAATAAAGTCCATCTAACTCAAGCAACTGGACATGACTCCCCGATTCGATTAAACGCCCTTGGTGGAGTACCAGGATCCGGTCCGCCGAGCGAACCGTCGCCAATCGATGGGCAATCAAAAGGCTCGTTTTACCGTGAGAAGCTAAGTTCACTGCGTTCTGAAGTGTCTGCTCGGTTTCAGAGTCTAAATGGGCCGTGGCTTCGTCTAAAATCCAAATCTTAGGATCGATTGCCAGAGCACGAGCAAAAGCGATCATTTGACGCTCGCCCATAGAAAAGTTCACGCCCTTCTCCAATAAGGTCTTGCCCAAGTGATGCTCAAACTGAAGTTGTGATAAAATATTATGTACCCTCTGATCCACGGAGGGTTTCCAAAAGGTCATGTTCTCCTCAAAAGTACCAGAAAACAAAAACACCTCTTGCTGAACCATCCCAATTGAGGCTCGGAGCGACCGCAGATCATACGACCGAAGGTCTCGACCATCGAGAAGAATTCGCCCCTTCTGTGGATCATAAAATCGCATCAACAAATGAATCAGCGTACTCTTACCCGATCCCGTGTAACCTACTAAACCCACTCTCTCGCCGGGATGAATTTCGATTGAAAAATCTCTTAAAATCCAATTCTCCCCCTGATAAGCGAACCAAACGTTTTCGAATTGGATCTTGCCCATGAGCGACGGAATCGGTCGGGCGCAAGTCTCAACTTCGTGAGATTCCATTTCGGTGGGCCAATCTAAAATAGAAAAAACCCGCTCGGCAGCGGTCATACCAGAAAGAAATAAATTCCATTTATCAGCGATTTCACGGACCGGTTGAAATAGAGCCATGAGGTAGGAAAAAAAAGTCACCAAGACGCCGAGCTTCAAACTACCCTGAAGCGTCCGTTCACCCCCGAAGAACATCACCAAAGCGACGGAAACTCCAGCACTGAGCGTAATCGTCGGTTGAAAAAGGGCGTACACTTTGACCGAAGCCGTCTGTGCATCGGCATACCAATGATTGAGGCGATCAAATCGTTCGAAGTGGAGCGTCTGCCGATTAAAGAGGTTCACGATTTTCATCCCAGACAAATTCTCGGCCAAAAAGGCGTTGAGGGCCGAGAGTTTACTTCTGGAGTCCTGATAAGCTCGGATCAACCGCTTACTGAAAAAAATAGATAAGCCCACAAGAACTGGAAAAACACTCAAGGAAATCAACCCTAATCGAAAATCCAAGAGCAGGAGTCCCACTAAAACTCCCAGCACTAAAAATAAATTACAAAACATCGACACAAATCCAGACGAGAACATTTCGCCGAGAGCAGCAATATCATTGGTCACGCGAGTGAGAAGTCTCCCGGGAGGGTGCTTCGAGTGAGTCGTCAGAGACAACCTCTCCAGGTGGGAGAAAAGCTGAAGCCTCAGATCTTGAGTCACTCGCTGCCCTAGAATCTCAAAAAGGTAGGTCTGTTGGATGGCGGAAAAAATTCTCAAACCAATGGCCAAAAATAGGACCAGACCAGTCCCCTTGAGTCGGTCCCAACGGCCCGGCAAAATTGCCTCATCGATGGCGTATCCAAAAATTCGCGGCTCCAAGACTGCGGCTAGGGTCCCCAAAACAATCAGAAAAGCGCCGCCGAAGAAGGGCCACCGGTGTTTCAAAATCAGCCGACTCAGGCGCAGAATCGACTGAGCTAAGGAGAGGGTTTGAAACCTCTTCTGCCCTTTCTCCTCAAGCTCTAGGAATGATTCTAAACTAGTAAGATGGGGTGAGCTCATTTTGATAACTTTCGAGTTCCTCTCTCATTTTCTGCTTTTCATAGAACTTCCAGTAAATCCCGCCTCGCTGTGATGCCAGCTGCGGGTGGGTACCCATTTGTATGATCTCGCCCTCATTCAAAACCACAATCCGATCTGAGTCCTTGACCGTAGAAATCCGATGAGCTGCAACTATCTCAGTATTACGATTGGGCCTGGAGCGCAAAGACTGAAGAATTTTCTCCTCCGTTTGGAGATCCACCGCTGCCAATGCATCATCGAGAACCAAGATCGACGGCTCCTTCGCTAAAGCTCGAGCAAGAGTCAATCGCTGCTTCTGTCCCCCGGATAAACTTGTACCCCTCTCACCGAGTCGCGTTTTGTAAGCCAGCTCGAGTCCTTGAATTTCCTCATGAATAGAGGCCAGTCGAGTGGACTCCTCAATCAAATGAGAATGATCATCAACTGAGTATCCCTTCTCAATCCAGTGATGGAGTCCAAATGCGACATTTTCGAAAACAGACTCACTAAAAAGATAGACCTCCTGACTCACATAACCCACTTGATTGCGGAGTTCTTCAATCGGCCAGTGATTGATATCGATCCCGTCAATAAAAATCATTCCCGAATGGACTGGATACAGACGTGGCAAGAGACTCAAAATGGTGGATTTACCAGAGGCCATACTCCCAACCAAAGCCACCCGCTCGCCAGGCTGGATCTTGAGATCAATTCCCTTAAGAATAATTTTTGGATGACCAGGAAATGAAAAATGTAAATTTTTAAACTCAATAGCTCCCTGAGTCTTACCCCTTTGGAACGGAGGGAGGGCAGGAGATGGCAACTCGATGATATCTGACTGAGTTGCGAATACCCGCTTCAGTCGCTTAGTACTCGACAAGGATCTCTGAAAATAATTAGCCGCCATACCGAGAGCAGCCATGGGCCAAATCATTTTTTGGATATAGCGTTGAAACGCCACAAACGTACCGAACGTGATCAGTTTCTCTCCGTGATCAATTAACTGCCCGCCGCCCCAAAAAAGGAGTCCAACCATTCCGAGACTCATCACAAAATCCATCAGAGGTCCGGTCGTGCTCTGAACCCGAGCGGCACTCAAGCTCAAGCGCATGTACTCCTCACCGAGCTCCTTGAGCCTCCGGTACTGAACCTCCTCTTGGGCAAACCCCTTGACGACTCGAATCCCATTCAGATTCTCCTGAGTCATCGCAGAGATTCGTCCGAAGCATTCCTGAATTTTCTCCACACGCTCGTGGACTTTTTTCTCGTTCCTTAAAACAATCCAAGGAATCAAAGGAAGAGGAAGACAAGCCAGAAGCGTCAGCTGCGGGGAGAGAAACCACATGGCCACAGGAATGGTCAAAAGGTAAAACACTGCGTCGGCAAATACTAGAACCCCGCTCCCCATGGCCAATCGCACGCCTTCGACATCGTTGGTAGCAAGGGACATGAGATCACCCATTCGGTGCCGATCAAAAAAACTGACGGATAGATCAAAAAGATGGCGGGCATATTTTCCGCGAAGATCGCGCCCTGCAAATAGACTGGCTCGGACAAAATACATCCGCCAAAGGTACCGGCATACTCCCTGAACCACTGCGATTCCAAAATAGGTCATCGCCAGCTGGAATAATTTCTTGGACGCCCCCTGAGCCAAAGTCTCCGAAGTCACCACGTCGACCACTTTTTTGAGCAGCAGGGGTGGAATGACATCCAAAAAATCCACCAGAACGAGGGCCCCCAGGCCAATCCCGACCCACTTTCTATATTTCCAGAGATAGACTCTTAGGAAAGAGGTTTCCTCCCAGAATCTCGACCTCTTTGGCGGAGAGTTTTTAGACATTGGTTAAAATCCTCGGGTAATGGGCTCTGAACGACGATTTTAGTTTTAAGGATGGGGTGAGTAAATGTCAAGCTGACAGCGTGCAACATGAGCCTCGGAGCTCCCCGATCCGGACTCAAATAGGTGGGATCACCGAGAATGGGCATCTGATCCTCGGAGAGGTGCACCCGAATCTGATGAGTGCGTCCGGTGAGCGGTCGTGCCTCAATCCAGTACGCTGCTCCTAGGTTCTCGATTAATCGAAACTGAGTGTGGGCAAAGTCGCCCCCCGAACGAACTGAGCAAAAGGAATTCTTTTTGCCAGAGGCCGGAGAACGCCCCAGGTAGTTTTTGATCTCCCACTCTGGCGACGGCGGCGGACGCTTGATCCCCGACAAGGCGTTATAGACTTTCGTAATTTCGTGCCCTTTAAAAAGTTCAGCGACTCCAGGATTCGCTTCTTTGGTTTTAGTCATGAGGATGACTCCTGACGTATCTCGATCGAGCCGGTGATGGAGACCCAAGTAAAATTGCCCCACAGGAATTCCCTGTCGAGCGGCGAGGAATTTTTTGACCGCCGCAAAAAGATTATCGCGCGACTCGTCGACAGTCGGCTGAGTGGGAAGCCCCGGGGGCTTATTAATTACGATGAGATGCTCATCTTCAAAAACAATTCGATCGGCAGACATTTTAAATAGGCGGTCTTTTTGAGTATCCTCGGAATTCAATCGATTCAGATCGAGAAAGACTTGAATTTGGACCTGAGCAAGAATGGACTTCGAAGCGATTCGAACCCGTTTTCCATTCAAATAAACAGCCCCCGCAATGATGAGCTTTCTTGCCTTACCCTTGGAAACGGGCTGTTTAAGCACACTAGGAAGCCACGCCACCAAAACATCGTCTAATCGCTGCCCCTGATGCTGAGGGGTGGTTTTGAGTGACCATTTTTGAAGTGCCATAAACTTACCGTTAGTTATCCAATTTTTAAGATTTCTCGGGTTTTTTCTGGTGTCGCGACTTCGCGTCCCAACTCTTTTGCGATCCGAGAAATTCTGGCAACGAGCTGGGCGTTGGATTGAGCGACTTCACCCCGATGATAGAAAATATTGTCCTCAAATCCGACCCGCACATGCCCGCCCATCACCATCGCTTGCACTGCCAGTGGTAGCTGATATCTCCCGATCCCAGCCACTCCCCAGTGAAACTGGTTCGACGGCAGTAGCGACACCAAGTGCATGAGGTTTCGAGGATCTCCAGACATCCCACCCGGCACGCCCAAGACAAATTGAAAATGAAGCGGCTCCCGCAAGACGCCCTGTTTCAGCAATCGAAAAGCACTCTCCAACATCCCGGCCTCATAGATCTCTAACTCGGGAAGCACCCCCAGTTGGCGCATCCGCGAGGCCAATGCGACAATATCCTTGGGATGATTATAGAAAACATCTTCTCCAAAGTTCATGGTGCCTAAATTGAGTGAGGCCATCTCGGGCTTCAGCTCCAACGGCTTGGCTCGATTCTCGATCGACTCCCCCACCGCGCCACCCGTCGACACTTGGATCACTGCGCGAGGGCATCGGGCTCGAATCGCATCTATCGACTCCCGAAATCGATCGACTCTCTGAGTCGGGCGGCCATCGTCTTCTCTGACGTGGAGGTGAATCACGGAGGCGCCCGCCTGGATGGCCTCCTCAGCCGCGACGGCCTGCTCTTGAGGAGTCACTGGCAAATGGGGTTGTTTTTCTCGGGTGATTTCGGCTCCCGTGATGGCACAAGTGATAATGAGAGGATTCATTTTTTAGCTCCGAAAGTTAGTCTATGCTTATTTTGCCTGAAAAGGTATCCCCAGAGATCGAGGCGCACGAGATTGACCTACGACCCCTGCTAACACCAAAATTGTCACTAAATAGGGCAAAATCTGGATGAACTGAACTGGCACAGGATCACTCCCCCAAAGCACCACCCCTTGCAGACGAATTTGCATCGCATCAAAAAATCCAAATAAAAGGCAAGCCACTGCTGTAGGAATGGGCTTCCACTTCCCAAAAATCAAAGCCGCAAGTGCCATAAATCCTCGCCCCGCAGTCATGTTCCGCGAAAAGGATGAGGCCAGAAAAATAGAAAGAGAGGCCCCGCCCAACCCAGCGAGGCATCCGCTCAAAATCACCGACACCCACCGAACCCGTTTGACCCGAATACCCGCAGAATCTAGGGCCTCAGGATGCTCCCCGGCGATTCGAACCCAAAGCCCGGAGGGAGTAAACTTGAGCCAGGCCCAAACGAGCGCAAGACACATCCAGCTCGCCCAGATCGGGGCCTGCTGAAACCTGAGCGCCAGCGGAAGACTAGGAGTCGAAGTGCTGGAGTCGTACAAAACTTTCATCAAAAACGGAGTGATGCCGGCAGCCAAGAGGTTAAAAGCCGTACCAGCCACAATTTGGTCAGCCTTGAGCTCGATGACAAAAATGCCATACAGGAACGCAAAAAACGCCCCACAAAAGATCGCTCCGAATGCCCCTGCAACCGGCGAATGGGTTGAAAGCGCCACAGCCGCAGCACCAAAGCCGCCGGCGAGCATCAACCCCTCCAAGGCAATATTAACCACTCCGGCTCGTTCACTCAAAAGCCCCCCCAATGCGGCAAATAAGAGAGGCGTCGAAACCCTGAGGGTCGACTCAAAAATCTGCATTCCGCTGGCAAAAAACTCCATCATTTTACACCTTCGTCTTTAAGCCTGAAGCCTGATCCTCGCTCACCTCGACGCTCACGGCCGGGTTGAACCATTTCTTTTTGGATAGAATTTTTAATCGATCTCCCAGCACTTCCCAGACCCCTTCGGCTGAAACGCAAAGAATGACGAGCGCTTGCAGAATGAGAGCAAGATCACGGGTGACATTCTCGGTCTCCAGGTCGAGATCGGATGCCCCTTTATGAAGGGCGCCAAAGAGCAATGCAGACGCAATAATTGCGAAAGGACGATTTCTCGCTAAAAGAGCGACAGCAATCCCAGTGAAACCATACCCTGGGGAGAACCCTACGCGAAATCTCTCAGCATTCCCCATGATCTCACCGACTCCGACCATCCCCGCCAATCCACCAGAAATAGCCATCGCAATCATTCGCATTTTGGCTGCATCAATCCCAGCGGAGCGAGCGGCGGATTCACTTTGCCCCACCGCTCGAATCTCAAAACCGAGGACCGTTTTCCAAAGAATAAACCAAACGACAAAAACAGCAAAAAGCGCCAAAAAAAAGGCCATACTCACAGGAGCGCCATCAAAGAAACTAAACTGGCGAATCAAGTAGTGGGCTCCAACGGAGTCGGTCTCTGGATTTTGGGAGTGCGGATTGCGCAACAAGTAAAGAGTCACCCAGCTCGAGAGACCCGCCGCGATGAAATTCATCATGATCGTATTAATGACTTCATGACTTCCTCGCCTCGCTCTGAGCCATCCTGGGATCGCTCCCCAAATACCTCCCCCTAGAACGGCAACCAGAATTCCGAAAACAGGAGCAAGAAAAGCCGGGACATTGGGAAACTGGATTCCTGCCGCAGCAAGCGCAAGAGCACCCATCGCAAGCTGCCCTTCGGCCCCAATATTAAAAAGTCCGGAATGAAACGCAAATGCCACCGACAGCCCTGTGAAAATGAGGGGCGTCGTATAGAACAGCGTCATGCCAAAGTCGTATCTCGATCCAAAAGCACCGCGTACTAAAATTCCCAGTACATTCCAGGGATCTTCTCCAGCAATCTTCGTGACCAACAAACCCAAGCTAAGGCCCACTAAAACAGAAATAATGGGCTTAAATACCTGAGGCAATTTTTCTATCAGTCTCATGATCACTTTCCTTTAGGATTGCACCCACACGAAATGGGATGCATCAAGTCAACTCAATGCACCACCCATACGCAAACCCAAGGCTTTCTCAGTGGCTTCGCCCCGCTTGAATTCCGCCAAAATTTTTCCATCGAACATCACTAATATTCGATCTGACAATGCAAGGATCTCATCCAGTTCAGACGAAATCAAAAGCACTCCACTTCCTTCTTCTCTAGCCATTAATATTTTCTTATGAATAAACTCAATCGCACCCACGTCGACTCCACGTGTCGGCTGAGAAGCGATCAAAAATTTAGGGGAGTATTTAAACTCACGAGCGATTACAATTTTTTGTTGATTTCCACCCGACAAGCCTCCAGCCTTGGCCTGTAATAAGGGTGGTCGAATATCATATTCTTTAATGGCACGAGAAACTTCTTGCGAGAGTTTACTATAAGATAAAATTCCTTTTCGACTGAACGGCTTTCTTCTCTGAAGGCCAAGTAGAAAATTATCCTGAACCGGTCGATCTAGAAGCAAACCATCTCGAAGCCGATCATCAGGGATCACACCAACGCCTAACGCTTTGACTTGCTCAGTCGTCAGGCGGGCCGTATCTTTACCCAAGATCCTCACCCACCCGGTCTTTGAGGCGGCATCATCTCGCGGGTGCAGCAAAATCTGAAGAAGCTCCGCCTGACCATTTCCTTCAACCCCAGAGATTCCGACAATCTCCCCGGATCTGACTTGAAAATTGACATTTCTAAGACCGCGCCGAGATTGCAAGCTGAGATCTGAAACCTCTAGCACGGGCTCTCCCAATTGAGGCGGAGGGGGCGTTTCTGCCTGGAGCTTCACTTTGCGCCCGACCATGAGGGTCGCTAATTCCTCGATCTGAGTTTCCGCAATTTCACGCTCACCGACGACCTTGCCCGCACGAAATATCGTGACATGATCGGCGACGCTCATCACCTCCTTCAACTTGTGGGTGATAATAATAACGGTTTTCCCGAGCTGGCAGAGTTTTCTCAATTGAACAAAAAGCTCAGAGGTCTCTTGAGGAGTCAGAACGGCAGTGGGCTCATCGAGAATCAGGATCTCTGCATCGCGATAAAGCAATTTAAGAATCTCAATCCTTTGTTGAATTCCAACTGAGAGAGTTTCGACTTTAGCCGCCCAGTCGACTTTGAGCCCAAACTGATCAGCAATTCGATTCAGTTTCCCCCTCGCTTGATCTCGAGAAATGGGGCGCAAGGACCTAGGCAACCAAGAAAAGAAAGGATGGGAAGTCTCGACTCCTAAAAGAATATTATCTAGCGCCGTATGTGGGGCGCTGAGCATGAAGTGCTGGTGGACCATTCCAATTCCGCATCGAATGGCATCCATGGGGGAGCTCCAGGATTTCATTCTTCCACCCCAAGGCTTACCGTGAATCCAAATTTCACCCGAGTCCGGCATGTATGTGCCGTAAAGCATCTTCATGGCGGTCGACTTACCGGCGCCATTTTCCCCAATAATAGCGTGAATCGTCCCCTTCTTCACCTTCAGGGAGATATCGACGTTAGCCTGCACGCCGTGAAACGACTTACTGAGTCTGCGAAATTCTACGGCGGGAATCATTTTCTGTTTTTATAATAATCGGGAACTTGAACTTTTCCCGAAATAATTTCCTTCCTTAATTCTTCCACTCGCGCAATGACAGCAGGGGGCAGTAACGCCCGATTAAATTCATCCACTGTGTAGTCCACGCCTTTATCTGCGAGTCCAAAGTGATGGGTTCCCCCTATGAATTTGGACTCTGAAACATCCTTACAAGTCTGGTAGACGGCTTCATCCACTCGCTTGACCATGCTAGTCAGAACCCGACCGGGCTTCACCCAATTTTGATTCGAGTCGACACCAATTGCAAATTTCTTTTTCTCCTCGGCCGCATCGAAAAGTCCAGCATTGGAAGCCCCGGCAGCCGAGAAAATCACCTGAACTCCTGAGTCATATTGAGACATAGCGAGCTCTTTCGCTTTGGCTGGATTGTTCCAAGAGTCTGCTGTAATTCCAACGTAATTTGAAATCACTTTGATCTTGTGATGATTTCGCTTCGCCTCGACTTCTGCGCCTGCGGCAAACCCTAACTCAAATCGACGAATGAGCGGAATATCCATTCCTCCAATAAATCCAACTTTAATAAATCCCGAGGCATCTGGAATGGCTGTCAGACCGGCAATCGCTCCGACCAAATAAGATCCCTCTTGCTCCTGAAAAATCAAAGAGCGAACGTTGGGTGAATCTACCACCCCATCGACGATGGCAAAGTTTTGTTTTGGAAAAAGCAAGGAGACCTTCTTCAGAGCGTCAACCTGAGAGACTCCAATTGAAATAATTAAGTCGAAGGTCTTCTTTTGAGCAAAAGAGCGCAAGATGGATTCGAATGCGTTATCATCGGTTGCTTCGACGTACTTTACGAATGACTTCAGCTCGTCTTTAACCCTCATTGCGCCCTGATAAGCAGAGGAGTTGAATGATTTATCGTCTTTGCCCCCCTTATCTAGAACCAAACCGATTTTTATTTTCTGTGAAGCAAAAGCCCCCTGAGCGATCAAGAAACTAAACGAAAGCAATAGCGCCCTTGAAGTTCGACTCAATTGAAAAAAAATATTCATTGGCCTCTTCATCGCATACAAGACGAGTGATTGTCTAGTAGCCCTAGTCGAGCTCAGATAAGTAAAATTCTATTGACACTCATATCGCGCGGCGTTAGAAGTTGGCCCATTGGCGTCGTGTCCAATGACATTCAGTGGTAACGTCTTTTGGGAAGTAAAACTAATTATGGAAATGGTTCATTTCATACCAGCTAGCCAACGGCGTTTGGCTCTGCTTGCAGCCCAAGCAGATGCTGCGCCCGTTCTCGTTTTAGGCGGTAGCGGCACGGGTAAGGGAGCAATTGCTCGGTGGATACACTCCAACGGGGCTCGCTCTGCTTGTCCATTCTTAGTGGCTCAACATGGAAAACCTCTGACTGAACAGATTCTTCAAGCCCAAAGCGGCACCCTCATGATTCCAGAGCTCGGCGAATTAACTTTTTCCGAACAGGCGATCCTCCTCAGCTTTCTCAAAACCAAGTGCGTTTCACACCCACAGGACAAGAAGATGTCCACTCTAGCAAACGTCAGAGTAATCGGAACCACGAGCCAATCGTTAGACGGGCGTGCGCAGGGCGGACTCTTTAATATAGAATTGCTTGAAAAACTGAACGTTTTCAGGATAGAAATGCCCTCGCTTTCTCGAAGAACGGAAGAGTTCGAAGACATTGTGGCTGGGATTGTGGGAGAAATCGCACGAGAACTCCACAGGGAACACCTCAGAACTCTTACGCCGGAGGCCTGGAGCCGACTCAAAGGTTATGACTGGCCAGGAAACCTTCGAGAAATGAGAAACGTGTTGAGGGTTGCGGTTGCTTCGGCTACGGGTGATCAAATCGAGTCCACGGACTTGCCCGATTTTGGTTACGCTCGAATCGACTTCCGAGCAACACGCGAACAATTTGAAAAGATTTATCTTTTGGAACTTTTGAAGACGTTTGACTGGGAAATCGAGAAAACTTGCAGTATGACTCGAATTGACAAATCCACTCTCATGTCCAAGATTAAACATTACGGGATCAACTTAAACTTATAAATTGATCTCGTAACCGCTTCTGGAAGCCACCCCCCTATATCCCCCCAAGGCTTCCAGAAGCGGTCCCCCTTCACCAGCACCTTAAAACCCATCCTGCCTGCTGCAGCATGGGAGGTTTGCGTGGTGATCTCTAAGCAGCTTTTTTTTCTTTGCTCGGCTGCAAAAACTGATTCAAGCACTCCTTGCTACAAAAATAAAAAGTATGACTGGGCCTAAAAAGGATGGTTTTAAAATCCTTTCGTTTTTTTTCGACGCCGCAAATCGGATCCCGCGTCACCTCTAAGTCCGTTGCCAGTGAAAGTCTTTGAGAGACCTGAATCAGATTTGAACGGTGAGCCATACCCTTTTTCTCCTTAAAATACTGCCGTTTACACTTCTCTTGTCTCTATGCAAAAAGCGTGAACATTGGAGATCAGTTCTTTTCACTATCAAGTTGTTCTTTCCTGTTGAAAATGGGCATGTTTTTAGCAATTCTCCCTGCCATGCTCGACCCCTATCCACCTCGCCCCCCCGTAAAAGTCGATCTTCAGTCTATTTTTCAAGAGTTGAACGAAAAGCACTTTGACGGCTTTTTGGATTGTCCTCAACTCTCCTGGAACGCACGACTGAGAACCTGTGCCGGACGTTTTACGCCTGGCCGAACCCAACTCTCGCCCGGTGAGTTTGGCCCTAAAATCGAAATAGCCCAGTACCTGACTCAACTCGAAAAGGCTGAGCACCTGGTTCTAGACGTTTTAGGACACGAGATGATCCACTATTGGCTTTGGGTAAGACGGCAACCCTATGGTCATACTCTCGAATTTTATACAAAACTCGAACAAATGGGAGTCAGTCGCTACAATCCAGTCCCTCAGAGAAGCGGGCGGGCTTACATTTATTACTGCATGAGTTGTCAAAGCCAATTCCCTTCCAAAAAATACCACCCTAGCCTCGCCTGCGCCTCCTGCTGCCAGAAACACTCTCAAGGTAAATTTGATATCCAATTTCTGCTCGCTCTGAAAAGAGCTCCTTGGCGAGGCACCTCGGCAAATGTATAAAGTGAAACCATGAACGTGAATCTGATGGTTCAAGCAGTCGAGTGGGAGAGATTTCTAGAATTCGCTCAAAAAGAGGCTCTCACCGAGCCAGGGAAGCGTCTCATCGAGCAGCTGCTCCACTCAAATCACTGGGCAAATGATCTCCCCTCAGCCCAAATGCAACAAATTGAAACTCAGGAGATGGTTCCTATTCTCGATCGCGACGCACTCTGGGGACCTCTCGTTGAACTCCAAGCGCCCGACGCTGCCCTCGAGAGACTCGAAAGGGGGGCGGTCCTGGAGGTTTCGGAACTCGGGGTCCTGAGAAAATGGCTTTATGCGGTGGACTCTTGGACCCAAATTCCGAGGGAGGATCTCAAGGGAGAAAAATTTAAAAAAGCTCTCGCAAGTCTACCTGACCCGTTGAACGTCCTACAGATCTTGGATCAAATTCTCACACCTGAAGGCGAACTCTCAGAGAAGGCCACTCCCAAGTTTGGCTCCCTCCTGAGTGAAATCCGACAGCTCAAAAAAGAAATCAGCCAGAAGCTCGACTTTCTTTTAAAAACGTTTTCGCAGAAGGGTATTTTACAGGAAAATTTTTCAGATGTCCGTGATGGTCGGTACGTCATACCGGTCAAAATCGCATCACAAAACGAGGTGGATGGGATCATTTATGAGGCGTCCGCAAGCCGCCAAACGGTCTTTGTTGAACCAAAAGAAGTATCAGCACTCAACAATCGCTTAAGGCAACGACAAAACGACCTCCTCCAAGAGATTTATGAAATTCTCGCCAGCACTTCTCAGAAAATTCAACCTTTTGCCCAAGAAATCTATACTTCCGTATCCATTCTCAGTCACTGGGATAGCGTGCAGGCGCGAGCTCGACTCGGAAGACATTATTCAGGAAAGGCCATCCTCGTTACTGAGGAACGAAGGTTTCAGCTGATTCAAACCGCTCACCCCCTCCTATGGTGGTCCATGCCTGCGGCCTCCATCATCCGCAATCACCTCGACTTTGGCCACCCGGCTCAGACCTTACTGATCACAGGACCCAACACGGGTGGAAAGACGGTGCTATTAAAAACCCTAGGTCTAGCCGGCATTTGCGCTCGGACCGGATTTCCTTTTCCTGGAGTTGACTCACCTCAGGTGCCTTTTTTCGATTCTTTTTTTGCTGACCTCGGGGACGCTCAATCGATCGAACAGCATATTTCTAGCTTTTCTGGCCACGTGCTCAAATTTAAACAAATCCTCGAAAATACGACCGGTCGAAGTTTAGTCTTAATGGACGAACTCAACTCGGCCACTGACCCGCAAGAAGGCGCTGCCCTCGGAAGAGCCCTCCTTGAATCGATCATGGAAAAAGATGCGATGGTAGTTACCACGACGCATGATCCTCACCTGAAAGCTTTAGCCATTTCGGACCCCAGAATTATCAACGCAAGCATGGCCTTTGATGAAACCTCTCGAACGCCTACTTACCAGATGGTCCTGGGCGTTCCTGGTCGCTCTCGCGCACTGGAGACCGCTGAGCGGCTGGGGATTCCAAAAAACGTTATTCAGCTCGCTCGCTCTTACCTCAGCGAGGAACACAATCGATTTGAAAAAATGCTCGCACAACTAGAGGCTGACCTCCAGGGAGCAGCGCAGGCTCGCAAACAGGCCATCACACTTCAACTGGAGGCCGAGAGACTTAAAAAAGAATGGACTTCGAGGACCGAAACTTCTGTCGCTGAAATGATGGATCGAACGCGCCAAAAGCTTCGCAGAATCCTCGAGCAGGCTCAAGATGAAGTACGATCCTCCGTTCGGGCGCTCGACGAGTTAAAAAGCCATCGATCTCTTGACCAGAGTCGGACCCAACTCAATGAACTACTCAAACAAGCGTCGACCCAAATCGACTCCGCTCTCAGCGAAGAAGCCCCCGAAATCGCGCAAGCTCTCGCCCATCAACAGAAATCTACTCCCTCGGAGCCCCGACCTCAAGCAACCCTCCTTGAGGCTGGGGCTCGAGTTCGAATTCCAAAATGGAAAAATACAGGGATCGTCTTGGAGGATGCGGGAAATAAAGTCAAAGTAGCCTTGGGAACTTTGCAAATGACTCTTTCGCGCCACGAGGTTGAACCGATTCTATCCAGTCAGGCCAACCAAAAGCAGGTGCAAGTCTCCATCTCCCAAACGAGCATTCTAGGCAGCGGCTTGGGAGCGTCTGACTCAAAAATAGATCTTCGAGGCATCCGACTCGATGAAGCCATGAGTCAACTCGAACAGTACCTAGATTTCGCTTTTCGATCGGGAAATTTCCAAGAGGTCACAGTCGTCCATGGATTAGGGACCGGCGCGCTCAGAGAAGGTGCCCACAAACTCTTGGCAAAGCTCCCTTACATCCGTTCCTATAGGAACGGCGGATCAGGCCACGGCGGCACAGGAGCGACGATCGTCGAGTTTGACCGCGGCTAAATACCAGCAACGATAAACGCCAGCCAAAGAACAAACCCCGAAGCCACGGGGATAGTAAAATTATCATCCATATCAAGCGGAAGCAGTTCAGCCGTCCCACCAATCAAGCCACCAATGAGGGAAACTGCCCAATAAGTGGGATAGGAGATCGAAAAAGAACTCAGAAAAATAAGAGATAGCAGGGTACAAGTTACGATACCTGCGGCCGTTCCGATCCAAGTCTTACCACTTTCGAAACGTGGGCCGTGATGCCCGTAAAGAATTCCAAAAAGTGAAGCGATCGGATCCCCACAGGCCAAAAATAAAATACTTAAAGTGGCAACAGGTCGAGGAAAAATCAAAATCGCGAGAATCACTGATGCCAGATAGTGAGGAACTGTGCTCATCTGATGAGCTTCGTGCGCTCTCAGGATATGCTTCCAAAATCTCACCATCTTCTCGTTCCAAACAGGGCTTCTTAATCGAAGGGTTTCCAAAAATAGATCCAAGCCCAGGAAGGACGCCAAAATAAAAATGGCAGAACCTTTGGAAATTCCTCCCATATAAATAAACACAATCAGCAAACCCATAGCCGCATGCCAAACCTTGCGGATGAGATGGAGGTCATTTCTAAAGTGAAGTCGAACCGGAAGGCCTCCTAAAAGGTGTGTCATTTTTGCTTCAGCTGCTTGCTTCATTTTAAAATCTATCCTTCCTACTTAGGCTAATGCCATGGCGTAAATGATACAGAAGCAACCTAGATGCCAAAAAACCATTCTTACGATTTTATTTTGCACTGTTTTTTGCCAAATTTTCGTGAATCATTTCAGGACCTTCTCAACCCAAACCAAGGCCTCACCTCAATCAACCCCAGAAATACAATACTAAAACGGTTATTTTGAGTAAATTAATACGCAGAACACACCCTAAAGTGCGTAGTATATTACTCAGTTTAAACTTGTCTAGAGCGAATCACTTTTTTTGTATTGACACCCTTCATCGATCAATCAATCCTATTAAGAAGGGGTAGAGTTTATTTTTTAGACCTCCCTAGAGAAGGACGATCCATGGACGGAACCGTCAAATATATGTTTGATGCAAAACCTTTGGCAGTAGAGGCTCACCTTGATCCTCATCTCTCTGCTCGCCCGGAGCCGACCCGCGTTAAGCAGGTTTGGTCAGTGGGAGGAGGCAAAGGAGGGATCGGCAAGAGCCTGATTGCCTCCAGTTTAGCCATTGCTCTTGCTAGAATGGGAAACAGGGTAATTGCGATCGACATGGACCTCGGGGGTGCCAACCTTCACACCACCCTGGGAGTAGACCTCCCAAGACAAACCCTCAACGACTTCCTGAAAAAGAGAGTTTCATCTCTGGACAGTTGCGTGATTGAAACCTCAGTGCCTCGACTCGGTCTCATCAGCGGAGCCCAAGATGCAGTCGGCATCGCCAACCTCCCCCCTCATCAAATGACTGATCTTCTGACTCACGCGAGGATGCTCGATGCGGACTATGTCATTTTTGATCTCGGTGCAGGCACGAGCTTCAATACTTTGGATTTCTTTCTAGCAAGCGAGATTGGACTCGTTGCGCTCCTGCCCGAGCCCACATCGATCGAGAACGGATACCGGTTTATCAAGAGTGCTTACTTTCGATACCTCTACAATTGTCCACATTTAGCCGACATTCACCCCCTGATCGAAGCAGCGATGGACCCTAAGAACGAACTCAATATCAAATCTCCCTCAGAGCTTTTTCGGGAAGTTAGCCAATCTTATCCGGATATGGCGATTCGACTCAAAAAGGAGATCGAAACCTTTCAACCCAAACTCATCATGAATCAGGCGCGCACCCAAACCGATATCGACATCGGATCATCGGTGAAGACCGTCAGCAAAAAATACTTCGGGATTGAGATGGATTACCTCGGCTTCCTAGAATACGACAGTTGCGTTTGGCAGGCGGTGAGGCGAAAAAAACCCCTGATGCTTGAGTTTCCGAATTCAAAGTTAGTTTCAGCAATCGAAAAAATCACTGAAAACCTGATCACTCGATATGGAGAAAAGCGAAGCGGAGCGCCTTTAAGGTGATCGTTTCCCATGGGTCTCATGCTCAATGAAAATTTAAATTACTATGATATTTTAGAAATCACGCCTGATGCCTCTACCGAGGAAATCAAAGAGGCCTATCGTCGCATCAAGTCGACCTATCAGAAAGACCACGTCGCTCTCTACACGCTTTTTTCTCCAAGCGAGCGGGAAGACATTATTACCAAAACAGAAGAAGCCTATCTCATCCTATCGGATAGTGACAAACGGAGGGCGTATGATCAAAATCACGGCCTCCTGGTGTGGGAAGAGAATCCATTCAAAGGGAAAGATCCGGCCTCATCCAATGATGAGAATGAAATTCAAGAGGCCTCATCCCAGCTCGCTGAAGTTATTTCTATCGATCGCTCCCCTCCGATGGAACTCTCGAACCCGGGAGAGGACGCCCTCGCTTCGCCCACGACTGACTATATCCATCCAGAGACATCCACCTTAGGAAGTGATTTTAAATCACGAGGCAAGTGGACTTCTCCTAACCTTGCCCAGCCTACCTCCTACGATGCTCCCACTGCCCAGATCGTGCCCTTCGAGCAAAAAAAACAAGGGCCCATCAAAACTTCCTATCCCGTACCCCTCGTCCTAAAAATTCAAACCGAAAAGGAATGGCCGGGAGACTTTCTTAAAAACCTCAGGGAATCGCTCGAAATATCCATCGAAGAGATGTCAGAGGAGACCAAAGTCTCGAAAAACTACATCAAAGCGATCGAAGAAGAGAATTTCAAAAAACTTCCTGCCCCAGTCTATGTCCGAGGTTTCGTTCTACAAATCGCACGAGTACTCAAACTACCTGCAAATGATGTAGCCACAGCTTATCTATCGCGGTATTGTGGCAAACTCATAGGATAGAGTATGCAAAATTCAAAACCAAGCGGGGAGACCTGGAACTGGTGCGCCCCCGAAGACTTTAAGCGTGCCGACTTAGCCATTCTCCAGGCACTTGAGTCCGAAGCTGCAAACAAAGGCCCGTCATCCCTGGAATCAATCACACGGAATCGACTAAAAACTTTGTTTAATGAGGGCCACATTACGTCTCGAGGAGCGCCGCTCAAACCCAACAGTAAAATCAAAAAAGGATCGCCCATCGAAGTGCTCCTACCCCCTCCCATCGAGTCAGAACTCAAACCCGAGAATCACTCTCTCGAAATCCTTTTCGAAGACGAACACCTACTTGTCGTTAACAAACCCCCTGGACTCACAGTTCATCCCTCACCCACTCAAATGACTGGAACATTGGTTCATGGCCTGCTTCACCAGATCAAAAATCTGAGTGGAATCGGTGGCGTACTTCGCCCAGGAATTGTCCATCGAATCGATAAAAATACCAGCGGTTCGCTCGTGATTACCAAAACTGATCTCGCCCACACTCGGCTGGCTGAGACGTTTGCACAGCATGCCATTGAGCGGCGCTACTGGGCTCTCTGCTTTGGATCTCCAGCGGTCCCACTCGGTGGGACCCCAGTAAAAATCTCGAGCCTCATCGCTAGAAATCCGAACGACCGAAAGAAAATGTCCATGGACGTCACCTCGGGCCGGCAGGCAGTGACTTATTACCAAAAACTCAAAAATTACGCCTCGCCTGAAAAATATCCTTTCGCATCACTTTTGGAGGCAACCCTCGAAACAGGACGAACCCATCAAGTGAGAGTCCACCTGACGGGCATTGGTCATTCTATTTTAGGGGATCCCGCTTACGGAACCCCGAGCGAAAGACACACGAAGTGGACCGCACTGCCTGAAAACATTCGATCCATCGTTCGAAAACTTCCAGGTCAAGCACTGCATGCTAAGATTCTAGGGTTTAAGCATCCCATTACGGGGCAAGACCTCCGATTTGACGCGCCGTTTCCTGATATTTTTCGAGAGCTCTTGTCTGCGCTGGAAGGATATGAGTAATTACTCGGCATGATTTTAAGAAGCCCGCTTCTCGATCAAATCAAAACAATTCGACATGGATTTGGTACTCAAAGCGAGCCGATACCTGGGGTCACTTTAAAGCATTGGGCAGACCGACCTATCTGGAAACAAATCCATGGGACGGAGATCAGCCGAGTCCATCAGTCAGGTCAAAACTGCGGTTCAGTAGACGCACTGGTGACACAAATTCCCCAACTCCCGATCGCTGTGGTGACAGCCGACTGCGTCCCTCTGCTTTTTGCTCACCGCTCAGGACGATCCATCGCCGCTGTTCACGCAGGATGGAGGGGCACTATCGCCCGCCTTACGGAAAAACTCTGGGATCTACTCATACAAGAAGGCGAGCATCCCCGCGAGTGGGTTGCGGCCATCGGACCCTCGATCGGACCCTGTTGCTATGAAGTCAGTCCCGAACTAATTGAAAATTTTAAAAGCAAATTCCCTGAAGTCGACCCCGCTCGGTGGAACCCCAGAGAGCGAATGCTCGACCTGGGAAGCCTGCATCGGGAAATCCTAGGCAAAATCGGACTAGGATCGATTGACTCCATCAGCGCTTGCACTCGGTGCTCGGAGAAACCTACTTTTTATAGTTACAGGCGGGGCGACCGAGAATCGCGTCAATATTCCGCCATTATAATAGATCCGGAATTCTAGTTTTTTATCCAATCATTTCATCCCAAGCCCTCTCGTGGTAACCTAATTAAACTAGGGAGCGCTTAATAAATATGCCTTCATTCTCAAATTTTTTTTCCGATTTTATCGCAGTAGCTCCCAAGGACTTTAGCCTGGGGCAACTCCTCCTCGCCCTTCTAGTGGCTTACTTCGGTGGAGTCCTAGCTAGCCTGACGCCGTGCGTTTACCCCATGATTCCGATCACCGTCAGTGTCGTTGGAGGAATGGGATCTCAACGAAAATCTTGGAAGGAAATCTATCTCCGAGGAATGGCCTATGTCGCAGGGATGACCTTGATTTATTCGTTTCTCGGAGTCTTAGCAGGAGTTTCTGGAAAAGTGTTTGGCTCCATGACCAACACCTCGGGCTGGTATCTTTTCCTAGGACTAGTCATGACGGGTACATCGCTCTGGATGATGGAACTGTTTCACTTTGACCCCGCAGTCCTCTGGGACCAACTCAAAAGAAAATGGTCCCACCGGTCTCGAACGCCCCACCACCCTGCGCATCACAGCCATCACAAATCCAATCCAGAAACGACTTGGATGGGCGCCTTTCTTTTGGGTGCGTCCTCTGGGTTTATCGCAGCCCCTTGCACGACCCCGGTTTTAACCTCGATTTTAGCCTATATTGCCAAAACTCAATCAGTGGGACTCGGTTTTGCTCTCATGGTCTCGTTTTCTCTCGGCCTCGGTACCTTGCTCTTAGCGATCACTGGGTTCACCGGGGCCCTACAAGTCTTGCCCAAATCCGGAGAATGGATGAAAACCATCAAGCTCGGTAGCGGCTTAATTCTCCTCGCTTTTGCTGAGTTCTTAATTTACCGTGCTGGCACTTCTGGAGGTCCTTAGCCGATGAACCAATCCAAATCCAAAACGAAGAGTACTGGCAGCCTGAGATTTTTTTCACTGAGTGCTATCAGCCTAGCAGGACTTGCGCTTGCAATTCTACTTACCCAGCATTTTTATGAAATCCGCGGAGAAGGATCCCATTTTAAATCCTCCTGTAATTTTGGCGGAACTCTGAACTGCGATGTCATCGCAGCCAGCCAAAGTGCCGAGTTCATCGGGGGGTTTCCGCTCTCCAGTTTTGCAGCCGGTTGGTTTCTCACATTTTTTGTCATCAGCTTATTCATTCACCAAAAATACTGGCGAAGGGACGCAATCCGGGCCTTATTTGGAATGAGTTTGGTCGGAGTGATCATTTCTGGTTTCTATTTTTGGGTCATGCGGTTTCAACTCCATACTTATTGCCTTTACTGCATCGGAATTGATCTTTGTAATCTAGCCGGTCTTTTTATTACGATCAGCCTCAAGCCAGAGCTGCCTTCTCTCAAAACACTCGATCGTTCGAAGTGGACCACCTTTCTTTGCCTCGGAGCCGGCTCCCACTTGCTGATGGCGCTCGGGCTCTCGGCGTTCGATCAAAATGGATTTCAGCCCTCGGCGGCCAAAGAAGCAGCAGACTCCATCTTAAGCACGCCTCCGGTTTATGTCCAAATCGATGAATCCTTACCGAGCATCGGCACAAAAGACGCTCCCATTACGATCTTTGAATTCAGTGATTTTCAGTGCCCGTTTTGTCGGATTGGAGCCCTCAACATCAACACGCTTCTCTATCGATATCCCGGAAAAATTAGAATCGTGTTCAAAAACTACCCACTCGACCAGAAGTGCAATTCAGATTTCCCCCAAACCATGCATCCCGCAGCTTGCGAGGCAGCTCGCACGGCACTCTGTGCACATGAACAAGGGCAGTTTGAAAGGGCCTACGAAACTTTGTTTGAGAAACAAAGTTCCCTCGCCGAAGGCCGCGTTGCCGAGCTCCTCTCCGAGCTCAAGCTGGATCCAGTGCGCCTATCGGCTTGCAGTGGATCCTCCCAGACGACCTTACAAATTACTCGAGATATCGCAGAAGGTAAAACGCTCGGCCTGACTGGCACGCCTACGTTCTTCGTCAACGGACATCGCGTCGATGGAATTCGACCGAATGCAGTTTGGAACTTCGTCATCGAGCGACTTTTGCAGCCCAAGTTATGATTCAAACTCAATCACGCAGGCCTCAATTAATCGACAGTCATTGCCATCTGAACTATGACTATAGTCCGAAAACACTCGAGGAAATTCTCAGCGAAGCTCACCAAGCTGGCGTCTCGCACCTGGTAACAATCGGGACGGATATCGAGTCAATTGCAAAGGTCCAAGAAATTTCTCAAACCTACGAAAAAGTGTTCCACACGATTGGAGTCCATCCCCATGATGTGCATGCTCTAGCTGAGTCCGATCTTGGCAAATTACGAGGGGCCGCGCGACACCCGAAGTGCAGAGCGATCGGGGAAATTGGACTGGACTACCACTACGATCACTCGCCTCGAGATCAGCAAATCCACTGGCTCAATCTCCAACTCGACTTAGCGTTGGAGCTCAATCTGCCAATCGTCATTCATAGCCGTGAAGGAGAGGATGACCTGCTCGTAGCTTTAAGTCGATATGCAGCACTCATTCCCTCGGGCTCGATCCCCGGGATTATTCACTGCTTCAGCGGCACACCCGAGTTCGGCCTCAAGTGCATTGAGTTGGGATTTTATATTTCTTTCTCAGGGATCCTGACCTTCAAAAAAGCCGACGAGATCCGGACAGCTGCACAAGCCTACCCGCTTGAAAGGATCCTGATCGAAACCGACTCACCCTATCTCGCCCCCATTCCACACCGTGGCAAGAAATGTGAGCCCAGCATGGTCGCCCTCACAGCTCATAAACTCGCCGAAATCAAAGGATTACCCTTTGAAACCGTGGCCGAAGTGACAACCAAGAACGCGAAGCGTATTTTTAAAATCGCCGAGTAGAGCTACCAGAAGAGTGCAGACGGATTCGAACTCTAGGCTTCCGACTTCATCTGCGTCTTGAGCAAGCGCTCCAGGGCCCAGTCTGGCTTATAGAAATACCGCTCAAAGTTGCGGTTCAGCGCGGTCCAGCGGCCCGGTGACTGATCTTGCTCAATGAATTTTGTGATCGCGTTCACTTTTGAATCCAGGTCATCGATCATGTGCACGACCAGAGCCTCAACGCACTGAGGCTCCTTAGGCGAGCCGTACTCGAGTTTGCCGTGATGAGCGAGGATCAAGTGCTTCACGAGAAGCTTCTTATCCATGGGAAAAGCCCCAGGAATTCGGCCCTCTTGGGATTCGAGCTCCCTAATTTTTCGGTCCACGAGCTCAACACCCATGACCAGATGCCCAATGAGCTTGCCTTCATCCGTGTAATCCGTCACGCGGTCGTAGGAGAGTTCCCAGATTTTTCCGATATCATGAAAAAATCCACCCAAGAATAATAGGTCTCGGTCCAGAATCTCTCCATAATGCCGAGATAACCCGTCCAAAATACCTGTAATGGAGACGACATGCTCCAAAAGTCCCGTCTTGTAAGCATGGTGAATACTCTTGGCAGCTGGAGCGCGCTTCACTCGATCGGCGATCTCCGGGTCGTCGCGAAAAACAGATTCAGCGAGTGCCCGATAAAATGGATCCTTCATGGTTTGAATCAAATCGAGCAACCGCTGGTAAAGATGCTCGGCATCTAGGTGACTCTCAGGAAGGTAGTCCTTGATCTCAATCTCGTCTTCACGGAGGATCTGGAGTCTTTCGGCTACGACTTGTCGTCGCCCCTGGTAGGACTGGCATCGGCCCTCCACCCATACGAAAGCATCTCGAACGACTTGCCCCATATGAGAGGCGACGTCCTCCCAAACACGGGTTTCGATCTCCCCAGACTTGTCCATGAGGATCAAGTTCATGTAAGGCTTGCCATTTTTACCCGTAGCAGTGGCGCTAAACTTCACCAAAAATGGGGAGGCGACCGATTCTTTTTCTTTGAGGTCTTTAACAAACTGACTTTTTTTCATAAATTTCTCGTCCCGGGAGACAATCAGTTAACATCAAAATAGTCAACTCTGTTCTAGGGGAGCAGGGAGCCCACAGCCCGTGAGGCATCCCTAGCTAAATGACCGCCTCATACGGGAAGTATTCAACTCCATGCTCTTGGAACGATTGCGGATAAGGACCCACAATCACCTTCGATGCAGGAACTCCGTCACCCAGCTTTTGAACAAAATGATTGAGTAGTAACGTATCGGTCTTTCGAACCACTGCATCCTCGAGAATTTTCAAAGCGCAAACATGCGCCTCAGTCTGTAAAATAAAGTCAATGGTGCTGCCTTTGGGATTAGAGTAATACTGAATTTTCCACTTCAGCTGCCCCTGACTGGTGCGTTGACTGAGCTGTTCGTTCAAGAACCAGGTTTGCAAAATTCGGCGGTGAGGCGCGCCCAAATAGGCGGCCAAAGCGCAGTCATACAAGTAGTACCGACTCTTACCTGCTCCCAACAAATGGGGATCAACCCGGTTAAGCACGAATAACTCTTGAAGTACTTCCAAATGTTTTTTAACGACCCGAGAATCACGACTCAGCTTCGAGCTGATCTCTGACAATTGGGGAGACTCCAATTGTGCAACGAGACCCAGGATATCCTTGCCTAATTCTGGGTCAAAAGACTTAACAAATCGAGCGTCTCGGAACAAAATGAGATCAAGAATATCAGCCAAAGCCTGCTCGCGCTCCAGTGAAGACCGAATAGCAAAAACACCAGGAAGCCCGCCGCTTTGAAGATACCGATGAAGATCTTCTCGATTCGCTCGGGGTTGAACACTCAGCAAATGTCTTGTGGGCGCGGCACTCAGAGGGAGAGACATACTCTCAGCGACATTGAAAGGAAAAATACGGGTGCGTGACATGCGCCCGGTAAGCGATTCACGGATACGAGTAAGACGAGAAAACTCAGTTGATCCTAAGATCAAGTACTTCCCTGGAACCTTTTTTTGGTCCACGCTCAGCTTGAGCGCATCAAAGAGATCAGGAGATTTTTGAACCTCATCAATGATGAGGGGTTTTGCATCTGGGTACCTCAGCAAAAAATCATCGGGCGAATTTTGAGCAGCAACCCGGAGCACCTTTTCATCCAAGGAAATATAACGGGCCGTCCTTACTTTTTGAGGAAGGAGTATCTGCCCAATGAAACTCTTACCCGTTTGTCGCGCACCCTGAATGGCAACAATCGGAGAAAAAGTCAGTTTCTTTTGGATGAGTTCGAAAACATGGCGATCTCTATCGTGCGGCATCCCTAAACTATGCCATTTCTTACATAATCACGTCAACTATTGACACAGTTTAGACCCTAAAAGACTAGAAACTCATTCCCGACACAAGAATATTAAAAAAGAGATCCGGCCTTCCTCCAGCGGCTGAGTTTAACCCAAGATGGTATTCTGCCCCCAGAGTAACGGGCAGGTAGAACACCTCAGAAGAAAGGCGAAGCCCCCCTCCGACTGCGGGACGAATTTGAGGCGCCCCTCCTGCCGCCTGCCACAGGACACTCGTCTCAGCAAACGCGACTGCATAGAGGCTCTGAAAAAAGACCCTGCTAGTACCCAAACCACCAAAAATTCTAGCCAAAGGAACGCTAAAATCCAAAGCGGGCCGTAACACTCCTACTCCAGTATAAACAATGCCTGGATAACCCCGAATTCCTAATACATTCAGACTATTTCCGGACATGGGATTAACCAAACTTTGTATACTTCTCCCCTGAAGGAGCGCATTCGCCCAAGGGTAAGTGGAACTTTGAGTTGAGGTCCACTCCCCAGCAATCGAAGGAGTCAGAATCATATGCGGCGCCAGACGGAGGAACTCCTGGTCTTGAAAAAACGCTTTCAGCAGAGCCTTTTCAGCCAAAAGATAAGTGCGAAGTCCGACTTGAGCTAATCGCCCCCCCTCGGATGTCACGGCAAGACTCGAAGTTTCCTGATTCGAGTAAGCCAAAACCGCATCTAGATTCGGTACCACCGGACTCACCCCTTGGGACTGAACTGGCTGCTGAGATTGCAGCTGGTAGGAATAAATCCTCTGTAAACTCGCACTCAGAGAAGGTACCCACTCCGAATAGGTGCGGACGAAGGGATAGGAGATGGAACCGGTAAAAAAAAGTTGTCGATTATAATCAGTAGACGTGGCCATGGTGTTTGTAATGTTCGTTAAATAGCCACCTGAGAAACTAATATCTGGGCCTAAAGTTCGGTTAGAATAAAGGGCATAAAAATCGGCCCCCTGAATCTGAGTCGAGTAACTGGCACCCAGTGTGTAGCGATGAAGATCTAAAGCATCAAAACCCATCGTTTGAGCGCCGAAATCAATCCCACTACCATCCAAAGCCACGAGAGGGGCAATCCCGCGAGGCAAGATACTCGGATAGACCGAGTAGTCGTCGATGCGATAAACGTGATCAGAGGTTTTTGGCACGGAATCCGCTGAGAGCAATGGTGCAGGAGGTGGTGCGATCTTCAGTCGCGAGGAATCGAAATGAATTTCTCCAGGAGATCCACCAAGCTCAGTCTCCGCCAAATCCCAGCCCGCGGTCGAGAAGTGACTCAGAAAAACCTGCCTCTTGGGTGAGGTTGGATTAAAACAAGGAAATCTCACCCCGGTCAATACGTTTGTGACCATCTTGGAGGGGCGCGTAGCTCCGCGGTAAAGATAAAGATTGTCGACACCCGTCGCATTCGAAATAAAGTAGAGATTTCCATCTCGATCGATGGCTGGAAATCGATGATAACTCCCGTCGGCCAGGAGGACTTTTGAAGTGTGGGTTTTTAAATCAAACTCCACCAAGTTTTCTTGTGATTGAGCATTAGGATGAAAGGTATAATAAATCTTAGTCCCATCGGAGGAGAATTTAGGATTAGCAATCCTCTCATACAGCTTAGGCATTATGAGAGTTTCAACCGGTCCAATTTTATAGTGGTCTTTTCCAGTTTTAATTAATTTTGCTCGCGCCAAGCCCACTCTTGAGAGTTCAGCCCGGGCGAAAGTAACCCACTTGCCGTCCCTCGAAATATCAGGATCTTTGGCACGCAAGCGTTCCGTTAACGAATAATCCGTATCGCTCTCCAACTCATAGATCTTAAGGTCACTCAAGCCCGAGTATTGATCCAAAGTATTATACTCACTATAGAGCAACGCTTGAGAATCGGGAGTGAACTGCATGCCGCCCCCTAGGAGCTTATCACTCAATCGCCGCGTTTTTTGAGTCTGAAGATCACGCAGGTATAATCCTGATCTCTGATCCGAGGAGAGGAGCGTGTAGGCTAACCACTTTCCGTCCGGAGAAATTCCTACGCCGGAGACCTGATTGCCCCGCTGGTGCGAGTTTTTCGTCAAAAATCTCAAGTGAGTGACGGGCTGAGCCTGAATTTGATCGATTTCCTTCTGCACTCTCACTCGCGTCTGGGCAGTCCATTCTGACCAAATCGAGTACCAATCTTTGCCAATCAACCCATGAAGGCTATCGTTAATAAAAAACGGAATTTGTGAACCCGATTCATAGGAGAGCAATCCCAAAGTATTTTTACCGCCCGCAGGTCCATTACTAGATGGAGAATCCACTTGGGTTTGTTTCGCAACCTGGTTCATTAGCTGATACCCAAACTGATACCGAGTATCGCCCATAGGATAATAGGGATTGGTCCCATTGACTTGATCGAGGGTGATAAAATCACGACCTGCGAGTACCTTCTCCTGCACAGCTGCCCGCAGCAACATTTCATAATCAGTGCTTCGACCTCTTCCAGCCGAAGTAAATTGAGTTTCCATGTATACTGCCAGTCCCTCGAGCATCCAAGGCGGCCAAAGTGTGTTAGGCAAAAACAAATCGAGAAAAACCGGCCTAATCAATTGGTAAAATCCATACGTCGTATCCATGTTCACGAAATGGGTATACTCATGGAAAATGAGAAGCCGCAGCCACTCATCATAGTAATTAATATTATCCGAGGACTCCGGTAGCGTCATCCAGAGGATCATCCCAAATCGCCCCAATGCACTCGTAATACCATTGGCTGAGTCCTGATTATCTAAGAGAACGACCTGAGTTTTTTGATTGGGCTCCCACCGAAAGAGTGGAATATAGGTCTGATGAGCCTCCTCATAAATATTCGCCACTCGCTGAGCGACGGGAGAATACTCCTCCGGGAATGTAATCCTAAAATGTTCCGACTCGATCGTTTTCCAATTAAAAAAAGGAGAAATCCCATAAGGGTCGGCACTTGAAAACGGATTACCTACCTGAAGGGCAGTCGCCCAAGCGGGCTGTGATGCGAGGAGCATCAGGCTCAGAATCACTTTGTTGTAAGTAATTTTAGAAAGTCTTTGAACTAGTCGAGATAATTTCAGGGTGCTTATTTTATTCATAAGGAGCTATTTGCATGATAGCTCCTGTTGTTTCTTGGGACGAAGAAAATCGGACCGACTCGTCTACTTTTGCAAAGGTTTTTTTGACCAGCGCCAAAATTTGGAACCTAGACGGCACAGAGCTGCCCGACTCCAAGGCGACGCTGGTGATCGTCCCCAGTTCAGTCTTTAAGTCCTGCCCTAATACTCGATCTCCCTTTTGAGGAGCAGATCCTTCAGCCTCAATCCGAACGAGACGCCGAGCCGGAGAGCCAATGGAGAGGACCTTCTCAATCACCTCCTGGCCGGGATAACACCCCTTCTGATCAGCGATGAATTTTCGAAGCCCCACCTCTAGGGGCGACGCTCCCTCCGTGAGTTCAAAGCCGACTCGTGGGCGCATTTGCTGAATCCGCCACCGATCGACCTCTTCAATAGAAAGCTCGGATGCAGCTGGAAATTTTTCTTTCAACGTTTCAAGAACTAAGTTTTTAGGTCCCCACAAGGTCAACCAGGGCCTCCCAAACTCAGAGTCTGTTTGCGCATAAACTTTCGAACCGGACTCGATCCAGGTCGTCCTGGCATCCTCCTCACGCGAAGGAAAAAGCCAAAGACATTCTAGATCCCCGCTTTGATCCACCACAGTCATTTTCTCGCCAAACGTATATTGGTCCAAAAATGCGAGCAGTTGATTTTTCCAGTCTTGATTTTGGCCCGCATCGAACTCAAAGAAATAACTCTCTGCTGCGTCGCGCCATAACTGAAAACTCGCCCGCAACTTACCTTGGGGTGTCAGAAAACACCCAGGAGCTCCTTCGCCCACTTTGAGACTCTTCACATCCAGGGTGCTTAGGCGATGAAGAAAATCCCGAGCATCTGGGCCTACCAAGCTTAAGGAGCTCCAATGAAACGATGAAACGAGTGAGGGAACCAACACAACGGGTCTGAAAAATTTCATAGCTGGGCCGTTCTAACACAAATTCAGAGCGCAAAAAACCTCGAGAAATTTAGAAAAGGGGCGGCCCAACTTACCGAAGTCAAGGAGTGGCAAGGTTGCCCCAGTAATTCCTGACACATTGACTCAGCCATTAAGATCAAGCATTCTAGTAAAGTATGAAACAGAGCCAAAGACTTCTATTCTGCAACCAAGAGCCGGGGCACCCAGCCTCGATGACTCAGCCGGGTCGCAGGGAGATTCTGGCCATTTTTGTCCTCCTCAGCCCGCTTCTCCTCGCGGGTTGTGTCCAACTAGGAAGCGAAGCCACCTTTGGGTATCAGCTTTTGACGAACTCGGATCAAAGATTGAGCTGCCAAAAAAACTCAGCCTGCCCCTCCATCTCCGTCCTCCTCAAAGGATCTCCAACGAATGGATCCCCCCCCGTGTCTGGCCAAACGATCAGCTTTTCTCGCTGCTCTGCCTCTTCGAAGGGATCTTCTCTCTTTAGGATTATCAATCCAAGCGTTACCACCGGTGCAGATGGAACAGCCTCCACGCAGATCATCGCACCCAACTCAAGCGGTGCATCCGATTGCGTGAAGGCCTCAGTCGATGGAACCAGCCTCAGCACCCAGTTTATCTTCAGCGTCGCCGCTGATAATACCTCCCAGCAGCT
>CANFJX010000019.1 GCA_947447665.1 Bacteriovoracaceae bacterium
AATTAAAAATACCCGATCTTCGCAATGGAGAGGGGGGAGTTGCGCTCACAGGGTCACTAGCTATGCGTATTTTATTGAGTCATGACGCAACAGGCGGCTTACGAGCCCGAAATTAATTAAAAGAAAATCAAGAAAAGCGACTGAGGGTTACCCACGCGAGAAAAGGGCAAGCCGAGGCTGGTTATGCATGGGGCTGCTCGTCCCACACAGGCGAAATTACGGGAGTTAGTGCCCCGTCCCTTCCCCCCACGTCCCTTCCCCCCATCCTTCCCCCCATCTTAAGACGGGATGACCTCGATTCGGGTTCTAAAACGAGAATTCACGGGTTTGCCATCCCGGACCTCGGGTTGAAACTTCCACTTCCTGAGTGTCTCCAGAATTACGGCATCGATTTCCTCATGACCGCTAGAAATCACGAGTCTTGGATTGACCAAACCATCAGCCGAGACTTCAAAAATCACCACCACGCTTTGAGCAGTGTCCTGATACTCCAAGTAAGCGGGGAGCACAGGCTTGGGGTGAAAAATCGGAATAGGTCCATGATCTCGCGGAATGGCGGGTCCCTGCTCCGTCTGATTTTCCTGATCCAATGAGAGCCGAGAGGTCGTGGCTGCTTGAGCTTGCGTGGCACGCGGATGAATTGCCACCTCCTGCTGGGTCACTGAAACGGGAGTTTTTCGGCTCTCAACCAAGTGAGCCCTCTCTGGCATTTCGTAGATTTGAGCTTCGACCCAAGCATTTTCACTCACCTTAGGAGCAGCGGGGACTGAAAGACTCTTCCTCTGAAGTGAACCGAGAACTGCGAGTACAAAAACCTCGATCAAAATCGCGATCGGGAAGCTGAGCTTTAACACTCGAAACTCGGAGTGCCCCGTCTCCCCCCATTGGACGGACCTCATTTTCGAACCTGATTCCCCTCAGCCTCGGTCGCTAAGGCAAACTTTCGCACTCCCACCCGTTTAGCGCGATCCATGGCCTGAACCACGAGCCCATACAACGCCCCAACGTCGGCATTGACGACTACAACTTCCTGAGGATTCTCGCTCATTTCATAAGTCAACAATGCTCCGAGCGTATCCAAGGTCGCCGAAGATTGATTCACAAACAGGGAGCCATCCTTCTTTACGGTCAGAACCACCTTCTGCTTCACGGCGCTGGGCGAAGTAGACGTCTTAGGGAGAGCGACGGAAATGCCATTAAGGCGGGTCATAGCGAGCGAGGAGACCATAAAAAAGACGAGCAGAAAAAAAATCACATCGATCATCGGAATGATCTCAATTCGGGCTCGTTTTGTAGGTCTTTGCCTGATTTTCATGTCAGACGCTCACTGATTTTCTCTTTTTTTACCCTGCCGCCGATGAGCCGAGAGGCGAGCCTCCACGAGGTGCGAGGCAGCGGATTCGATTTCATAGATCATGAACTTAACTTTGGTGGTCAAAAAATTATAAGCCACCAAGCAAACGAGGGCGATCACCAATCCCGTGGCAGTTGCAATCAGAGCTTCTGCAACGCCTCCCGTAATAGCATTAGGGTCGTTGACCCCCTTCTGAGAGAGAACTTCAAAAGAAGACATCATTCCCGTGATCGTTCCCAGAAGACCCATCAGAGGTGCGGCCGTAATGACCGTATCAATCCACTCAATTCTTTGCTCCAAAAGAGGGACCCAAGACTCGGCCCGATTCTTCATCGAAAGCTCCATCTCGTCGATAGGATTATCAAAATGCTCAATCCCGGCCAGCAACACGGCCGAGATGGGCGTATTGAGCTTACGGCAAGACTCCGCGGCTTTTTTCAGGTCCTCAGATTTAAGGGTTTGAAATAATTTAGAAATCCACTTCGGAGAGGTCCAATAAATACGCTGGAGCACATACATGCGCTCCAGGATCACCGTCAGAGCGATCAATGCGGAGATCAGCATCGGGACCATCATGAATCCGCCCTTCATCATGAACTCGAAACTAGAAATAATCGACGACATAGAACTCCTTGTGTTGACACATCGTTTCTAGTCGGATTATGACCTGAATGCAAATGGCTTTTGAATATTGAGTATCATTTTCAAAATGCCCCAACTCAAGGAAACCCACGTCATGCAGCCGCCCCGCCTAGCTTCACCCATCGCACTAGCCCTACTCAGCACCCTGACCTGGGCAAGCCCGCCAGAAAACCTACCAGGAACTTTACCGGAGACCATACCGGAGACCATACCAGAGACCGTAGAAGACACCGATGAAATGGGAGAAGCAACCAAAAGCGCTGAACTCATCCTCCAAGTCCATGCCAAAAAACGCCTGATTTCTGGGAAGGCAGCCACCAGCAGTTCAAGCATCACACGAGAGCAAATCGCTAAGTTACCCCAGGGACAAGAGATCTCTCTCCCCAAACTCATTACGCAAACGACTCCAGGGGTGGTCTCTGGGCCGTTTGGTCAAATGTTCTTCCGGGGAAACCACGCCAACGTCCTCTATCAGCTAGATGGAGTGCCAATGCCTGAGTCTCCCAGCGGCTCGTTTGGGCAAGCCATGAGTCCGCGAAACCTCGAACGACTCGACGTCATTACAGGAGGCATGCCAGCTGAATATGGCCAGAGACTTTCAGCGGTAGTGAACTTGGTCACCAAAACAGGACCTGAAAAACCATCAGGGGAAATCGAACTCAATTACGGGTCTTACCAGACCCTCACGCCTCACCTGGTCTACGGCGGATCAAACGAGTCAGGCTCGCTTCACTACTTTTTTTCGCTAAACTACCAACAGACCAGTCGAGGTCTAGATACTCCTCAGCCCGAGTCTGAAACAAACCAAACCCAGGGAGGGACGGAGTCAGTCCACAACGTTTCTTATGGTAATCACGAATTCGCAAAAATAGATTGGTTGCCGGATGCTCGCAATCACTGGACGTTCACGGCTTTTCATTCCCAAACTTTTTTCCAAATCCCCAATTACCCGTCGTCATTTGGGACAAACAGTCGACTTTTCCAACCCGGGTTTCAGGACTTCTTTGGGAACGCCAACGCTGACCCTAGCTTACCCACTTATAACTACGTCCCATCTAATACGAATGACACCCAGACTGAGACTCAAGTTTATTTTCAGGCCGTTTGGAAGCACTACTTCAATGAAAAATCGATCCTAAAAATTACCCCCTTCTATCGATACTCACTGATCCTCGTGGGCAACGATCCGGCGAACGATCTCTTTTCCAAACAGAACTACCCCAATCTGGATCTGACATCATTTCAGATGAATCGCTACACCCATAGTCTTGGAATAAGAACTGACTACTCACTTCGAACCTCAGAAAACAATCACATCAAAACTGGATTTCAGTTTCAATCATCCAGAGCAGCTGGAGCCGTTTCGTTCCAAACTGCGATCAATCGCCCCCCCTACACTGATTCGTCTCCGAACTTGGGTTATTACAGCAGCCTTTACTTTCAAGATGAATACTCTATTTTGAAATCACTGGTACTCAATGCAGGAATGAGATTGGACGCCACTCAACTTTCTTTCGGCGGAGTGAACTCACAAGACTCCCTCCTTCAGCCCAGAATTGGACTGAGCTATCTCCCTACCGATGAAACCAAACTCCACCTCTTTTACGGTAAACTCTTCCAATCCGCGCCGATCGAGAGCCTCCGAATTGAGTTCAACAACACGAGCAGTTCCTTTACCGCACCTCAAGCCTATGACATCAAAGCCGAGAAAGACGATTATTACGAGGCCGGAGTGAGTCAACAGTTTCTCGGGAATCAATTAGCGAGTTTCAATATCTATTACCGAAACGGCATTAACATCCTCGATGACGATCAGCTCCTGAACACCTCGATCGCCCAACCCTATAACTACCAAAAAGGCTATGCCTACGGGGCGGAACTCAGTCTGAAAGGCCAAATCAATCGGGACTGGAGCCACTTCATCAATTACTCATACGGCATTGCCCGAGGGATGAATCGAACCGGGGGCATCCTGAACGGGGTCGAGACAACGGATGGATACCAATTTCTCGACCATGTCCAACTTCACACTGCAAACGCGGGCCTCTCTTATACGAAGGACCAGTTTTGGGGAAGCTTGATGGGACTTTATGGAAGTGGCCTCCGAACAGGTCCCAATAATAGTATCGGGCTCCCCTCTCATTTCAGCTTCGATGCCACGGTCGGATATCAATTTAAGAAAGAAATTCCTTGGATCCCTGGAAGTAAACTATCCGTCGATCTACTGAATGTCTTGGACAACCGCTACCCAGTTACCATCGCCAACGGTTTTAATGGCTCTCACTATGCGGCCGGACGGATGATTTATCTGAGGCTTGCAGTGCCGATTTAGTCCTGGAACATCAGGGACGAATTACGTATATCATAGCTCTGCATTCGGGCAGATGGATCGATCCATGGGGGATGATATGCGAAAATTAGTCATTTTTATTTTTCTTACCTCTCTAGCCATTCCAAAATGGAGCGATGCTGGCAATCATTCGTCCCATGTCTCCAGAGGATCCCAGTCATTCACTCTGGATCAATCTAGGGAGACAAAATGGGGATTGAATCTTCCTCTGCCCGATGAAGAAATATGGAACGCTGACCCTCGTGAACTCCGAAGAGAGACTCTTTTTTTCTTGATCATGCAATTGGCGGATGCTCTGAGTGACTTAAAAGCCGACCGTGAACTGGTATTTTTTAATCCCCTCAATGCCAATCAACTCCTCATCAAGCCATCTCAAATCATGGGCAGAAGTTTGAAAATCAAAACTCGGAACACCCGAGGGTTCCGGGTGCAATACGGAAATTATCCCAATGATTTCTACTTTTTTTCGACCCGGCTAAAAATTTTCTCCCGGATGCTCACATTCCTGGATGAGTTTATCCAAAGGAGAGGCAGCCTTCTCGTTTATCTCTCGGAGGCGAGTCATCCCTCTTACTCGGGGTCTTCCCTCGCTTCACTCAACCCTTCGCAGCTTCCGAGTGCCTGTGTACTCGTCCTCGATCTCTATCTCAAGAAGATCAGATTCTTCCCTGACTCCCCTGATTTTCCAGATCTCGTAGAATTGCAGCGCGAGGGCCCACTCAAAAGAAATAAGTTCAACCAGGCGCTGACGGCGAAAACTCGCGATTTCTTTGATCCAAATTTCAAGTATTTAGAAACTCAGCAGGTCAGCCGTATATTTCGGTTCTATGAGTCTTTAGTGACGATCGTGAAGCAGGAAGACAACCTCACTCGACTGACGCTAACCGGGCCCAGTGGACCGATCCACGTATCGATTTCAGACGAAATCGATGGGAAAACAAAATCTCTTCTTTTTGAAGAGATGCTCAAGAGAATACAAACAGAACTTCAACTTAGGAAATTTCTCTCACCTGAGCGGGAGAGACTCGACTAGCGTAACTCTACAAACCAAAACTGAGGGCGGGAGCGTCTCTATCGTGAGTGACTTGAGGCGCTTCGATCATGGGGGACCTGGGCCGTTTACCTACGACTGGATGGCTCCCCATTTTCCCTCCCAGATAGGCGAGTAATCTATGCTTCTCGTCATCAGAGATTTGTTTGCCGGTCTGGTAAAATTCAACTGATACAGCAACATCAGAGGTTGGATCATTGGCCTCTCTGACGATTGAGCGCAGCTCATGACTGGTAAAAGAGTCGAAATTTTTACTGCCGTTCGTATAGACCTGATCTAATTCTAACCCATCTAAAATAAAATGAATCTTTCTATGATTCTGATGATTGAATGAAATGGCTTGGATGCAGGCAAATCGATAAAACTGCGTGTCGACAGCAAACCCCATGCTCGTAGCTTCTGATTCGATCTTTTTGACAAGATATTCGTAATAGGCTGCGAACCGAGCTTTTTCTTCGTCATTCTGGCATAAGCGCTGCTCATCTTGATCTTCAGAATTATTATCTAAACAGAGCTCATTTTTGGCTAGCCATTGATTCAGGGTTTCTTTTCGATCTAAAACAGACTTGAACAATTCGCCTTCAACGAGCTTACTCCAAATCAACTTGTTAAAGATATCAACTGTCCAGGCCCTCGAGGGATAGCTATTTTTTAATTGATTCAGAGTTTCCCTTCTGAAATTTTGTATACCGTACAATAAGTCCCCTGACTGAAACCCTTCAACGATTTCATTGTACACAAAAGCAGATCCGACTTTTTCGACATTCCCTCTCGGAGGGGTAGAGTTCCCTCTGTCACCGTCCCCGTATTTACCCGCAAAAACGAGAGAGTTACCGATTAGGACGCCAATCACGAAGATCAGGAGATTTAGTTTTATTTTATACATAAAGAAAGCTTTAGAAAATACTCAAACCCATTGACACTACTCTTGAGCACTCTCACCTAAGCGGGAGACGCTCTCCTAGCGCAACTCTACAGACCCTTCATCACCAGCTGAGTCAAAAGCAGGCCCAGAGCAATCCAAATCAGCTCAATTCGCCTTTTGCGAAGCTGCCTTACTGTGGGGATCATGAAATCAAAAATTAGGCAACCAAGGAGAGTTCCTACAGCAACACTGCTCATCATCATCGCCACTTCTTGACTGAGCGACCCCTTGAGAAAGTAAGCCAGACCCACACCCAGAGGAAGCGATAAAGAGTAAAGCCCAAGCAGACCACACTGGGAAAGCCAAGAAAACTGCTGCTTTACTAAAATGGAGGAAAACATCAGTGCCTCGTATCCCTTGTGTGCAACGAGAGCGAGAAAAACAGTGTTCGCAACCTGCGCAGAAAGATCATGGGAGAGCGAGAGAAGCATCCCGCTCGCAAAGCAATGGGTCACTAATGAGCCACAAAACATTGCAAAAGAATGCGAGTGCCCACCGTCGTGGGAGGTAGGATCGCCACAGTCATGATCATGGTCAGTTTCGTGATGAACTAAATGGAAAAGGTGGATGAGGGAGTAAATTAGCCAGACCACCCCAATAATATACAGGCTCGATTTGCCGCCGATTTCAAGAACATCAGGCAGGAGATCAAAGAAGCAAAGCCCAAACATGGCCCCAGTTCCGACGAGGAACAAAAATCGTGAATGCCGTTTGACCTGAGGGTAGAAAAAAAGCGGCAACCCTGAAAATAAAGCTATTCCTGCTGCCAGCGCAGCAGTTTCGGCCACTAAACTCAAGATTCAATCCTCCTACCCAATTAAACCGACCACAAAAGACGGCTATTTCTACCCCCTCCCGGTCGTTTTAGCAAGCGTCGAATCACTCTGGAGGTATTTGAGGGTTATTGAGGAAATTTCTTCTCTAGAGCTTTCAGTACTCCCCTGAGGGCCGCGGCCCTGTCTGCTTCCTCCGCGCTCAGGTCTGAAGTAGGTTTCGGCATCAAAGTTTCCACAGGGGTTTGAGCCGTTGTTTCCGGCGTTGCCCTGTTCGAATCGAAGCTTGGAGCCTGACCTCCGTCCCTGCTCGGCATTGCTGGATTTCGCCCTGTTCGAGGATCAACTGAGTTATTCCTTCGCAAAAATTCAAGTGCCGTTTGTTCTTCTGCGTTGGTAAGTGCGCCCCTCCTGGATGGGCCCAAAGCCGCTGAACCCCCTCGGCTGAGCCGCCCCTTGATGATCTCCAGAGCCGCCGCTTTAGCTGCAGCTGCTTGTTGGGCTGAGATCCCTGGCTTTTTCTGAGATGGCTGCAACCGCGCGACAGGGCGTCGGGCTGGGTTTGTCGGATTTTTTGATCCTCTAGGCACTCCTCTCACGAGGGGTGCCTGCTTCTGCCGCAGGACTGGGGCAGATAGCCTCGCCCCCCAAACAACCTGGGATAGGCACAAAGTAACCCCTATCCAGACTAAAGCCGGAGTACTAAAAAATAAGGTTTTTTTGTGAGCAAAGGTCATTTTCGCTCGTAGCCATGCCCGCACGCTAATCTCTCCCTCCTTCTGATCGGTACGAAGCCAAAAAAATGAATAACTTTGTGACTCCCTTCCCCCTAACTCTGGCCTCCCTATTGCAATATTTTTCATTGATCACTTTCAGAAAGGACTGGAATATTTATGGATTTACCCCAAAGGAAGCTTATTTGGGCCATTGACCCGTTTGAGGAAGATGTCACGTTCCGAGTCCGATTGACCCAGACTTTAAAAACACTTTCCAAAAGGCTCTCACTCTCCGTTGAGCCAACTTATGTCTTAAACCTGGCGAAAGAAAACGAGCTTGAGGCCACCCACATCGCTCACAGTAAGCACTACCAACAAGCGGCAATGAAGGCGATTAAGAAGAACATTGAGCCGATCCAAGGCGTAAGGTTCTTAAATCCAAAAGTATTATTCCAGCCAGATTCATCATTTTCAATGCTCGTCAGAAAACTTACAGAATACGCAAATCACTCTGGGGCTGAAGCAATCATTGTTGGAACTCATGCGAGAACCGGTCTCCCCCGGCTGCTGTTAGGTAGCTTCACGGAAAGTCTCTTACTCCACAGCCAAACTCCCGTGATCACCATTGGTCCGCAGTGCCAAACACATCCGGACGAATCGCAGCGAGAGATGAAAATAGTCTTTTCAACTGACTTAACTCAAGATTCAGAGCGAATTTATCCGGGAGTCCTTAATTTTGCTGAAAAAATCGGAGCTAAGGTAACTCTCTTTCACGTTGCACCTCATCGAGTCGTACCTGTACTTCAATCAGGGTCTTACCTACTCGGGGGAGGATGGGTAGGGGCCCCAGAAACAATCACATCTGAAGATACCGCGACTCAAGAACTGCTACGACAGTGGGCAACACGCGGTACTGAGCGTGGCATCCAAGTGGATTACGAACTTGAATTTAAGCGAGCCAATATTGGTGAGCTCATTCTTCAAAAAGCATCAGCCGTTCAATCCGACTGGATTGCGATGGCGGCTGAAAGCGGCCCCGTAAAAGCTTGGGCGATTGGTAGTATTACTCGACATGTTGTGCGAAATGCTCCCTGTCCAGTCTGGATCTTAAGGCCCAGTGCAATCAGCCACTGAGAGGGATCTCGTGAATTCGAATCTTGGGGAGGAATTTTTGCATATTTTTAAACTCTCCCAATCGTGTGCCGGGAGTCATGAGAGTAGCAGCGGCAGCCGATAAGCCCCAACGAAGGAGCGGTTCTCCTAGATGATCTGAATCCCAGAGCGATGGGTCACATTGGGCAAAAACCGACGTCATAGCTCCGACCATCGAGTCGCCTGCCCCGACTGTGGTTTTGACTCGGACTTTTGGAATCTGGCCAAACCACGCCCTTTTGCGGCTGACCAAAAGTGCCCCACCTTCTACGGAAGATACACATATCCAAGAAACCCGACGGCTGAGTTTCCTAGCCGCCCTCAACACAGAAGAAATCGATTGGACCTTTTCACCTATCAGCTCCTGAAACTCGATTTGATTCGGCTTAATCAGCAATGGATGACAAGAAAGCAGGGGACGCAAATCTCTTGCTGGCATATCCATGATGACTGCCACTCCTTTTTTGCGCAGAGATCGAACCATTTCCTTTAAACTTGCGGAGGAAAACCCGCGCGGCAAACTCCCCCCCACAACCAGAACCGAGGGAGGTTGAATTTTACTCAGCCATTGGGAAAGTCTCCGAATCTCTTCCAATCCAACCAGCGGCCCTGGAAAACTCAGCCGCGTCTGGAGATGGGTTTTTCGGTTGGAAACGGTCACTGAAATTCGGGTGCTTGCTGATATTTTGACGAATTGAGAGCGGACCCCCTCTTGCCTCAGGAGCTCCTGAACCTCCAAGCCAATGCCCCCACCGAGAAACCCCCCTGCGATGACAGGCAGCCCCATTTTCTTAACTACTCGAGCTGCATTAATCGCATTTCCACCGGGGAACCGAGTTTCGTCATAAACATAAGACTTTTCATTAGGAATCAGTTGATCGACGACCCCGCCCAGATCGAGGGCTGGATTTGGAGTGAGAGTAAAAATCATCACTCAAGGCAATCTTCGCTATAAATTGAAGCCGACTCCTTCGGAGTTTCTACCGCACCGCCCAGAATTTCAAAAACAATTTCACCGTTGGACAACCCAATTCTGACTTTTCCGCCGCTCTCTAGCCTTCCAAAAAGGATCTCTTCTGAAAGCGGCCTTTTGATCCGATCTTGAAGGAGTCGTGCCAGAGGTCTGGCGCCCATCTGCCGATCATAACCTCTCTCAGCCAACCAATCTTTAAGATTGGGGGCAAATTCAACGTCCACTTTTTTATTTAAAAGCTGCGACTCAAGTTCCATCAAATGCTTCGCGACCACTTGGATCACCGTGGCCGGATCCAGGGCGTTAAAATAAACAACGGAGTCGAGGCGATTTCTAAACTCTGGCGAGAACGTCTGCTCTACCGCCTTAACTGCTGCGGAGTTACCCAGAAAGGACTGGCTAGAATTCATTCCTAAAGGTCGTCGTTCCATTTCCCTCGAGCCGACATTAGAGGTCATAATCAAAATCGCATTTTTAAAGTCAGCTTTTCGACCATTATTATCCGTCAGGACACCGTGATCCATGACTTGCAGTAGAATATTCCATACATCAGGGTGAGCCTTCTCAATCTCATCGAGCAAAACCACTGAATGAGGATTTTTTAAAACTGCATCCGTCAGAAGACCCGCCTGTTCAAAGCCCACATATCCAGGGGGAGCTCCGATCAGCCGTGAGAGCGTATGCTTCTCGCTGTACTCACTCATGTCAAACCGCTGAAATGGAACCCCCAAACAATGAGCAAGTTGCTTACTCAGCTCAGTCTTTCCGACACCGGTCGGTCCACAAAAAAGAAAGGCCCCTACCGGTCGGTCTCCAGTCCGAAGACCTGATCGGGCCAAGCGAATCGCCGTTACCAAAGCATCGACGGCATGATCTTGTCCAAAAATACTCAATTTAAGATCTTCTTTAATATTCTTAAGTCGAGTCTTCTGGCTCGAGTTCATCGAGCGCGCAGGAATTCGAGCCATTTGAGCAATGACTTCCTCGATCGCGACTACATCTAAAACATGAGGGTCGCCGGCCTGAGATTGAGCTCCCGATAGACCCGATCGAGCCATATACCCCAACGTACCGACACCTCTCGGCCGCTTTAGTCTCGCCCTCGACCCGGCCTCATCCATGACATCAATCGCCTTGTCTGGGAGAAATCGTTCGGATAAATGTTTGGCCGAGAGCTCAACGGCTGCACGGAGGGCCTCGGGGGTATAATGGACCCCATGATGCTCCTCAAATCGAGACTTCAATCCCTGAAGAACCTGAATGGCCTCTTCGACTGATGGTTCTAAGACATCAATTTTTTGAAACCTTCGGGCCAAGGCATGATCCTTTTCAAAAATAGTCCTAAACTCCGAGTAAGTCGTCGACCCCATACACCGAACTGAACCGCGTGAAAGCAATGGTTTGAGCAGATTAGCTGCATCGAGCGCACCCCCACTAACCGCACCCGCACCAACGATGGTGTGGATTTCATCGATAAAAAGGATCGGGTCTTGCCCTTTCTCACGGTGACTCTCCAAGGCCGAGATCACACGTTTAAAGCGCTGTTCAAAATCTCCTCTAAACTTAGCTCCGGCCAAAAGAGAGCCCAAATCAAGAGAATAGACCACGGCATTAAGAAGAAGATCGGGTACATTTTTTTCTACAATCCGGAGCGCAAGTCCTTCCGCAAGGGCCGTCTTACCTACACCTGCCTCCCCGACTAAAAGGGGATTATTCTTTCTTCTCCGACACAAGACTTGAAGGACTCGATCCAATTCGTTTTGTCGTCCAATGAGCGGATCAATCTCGCCCACCCTAGCTCGATGATTGAGATTAATCGCATAAACCGAGAGAGGGTCGTCTGAACTTCTGGGAGCCGTAGTCTTGGCCTGAACTTTTTCATCCCCATCTTCAGATGAAGAATTTTCCCCAACGTCATCATTCTCAATGGGATTCAATCGCCCATCAGGCTCCGAATCCTTTTCTTTCCTGATACCGTGACTAATATAATTTAAAACATCCAGTCGCTCGACTCCCTGCTGAAGAAGAAGGAGCAGCGCCTTAGAATCTTTCGCTTGAAACAGCGCAACTAATAAATCCTCGGGCTGAATTTCATCTTTCCCTGCTGACTGAACATGAAAAAGCGCCCGCTGTATAAGTCGCTGAATACTCAGGGTTGCAACTGGGTGCTCGATCGAGTTCTCTTCAGAGGCAGACTCTGCACCTTGGGATCCGCCGGCCCCCCCCGCAGGAGAGGCGGGACGAGTAGCTTTGGGGATTTCAGTCTGCAGATAAGATTCTAATTGCTTTTGAATCTCCTCCGGACTTCCTCCGCAGGCAATGACTGTTTCGTGAACCGAGGAGTCTTTCAAAAGACTCCAGAAGACGTGCTCAAGAGTAAAATATTCATGCTCTTGCTCGACTGCATAACGAACGGCTCGGTTGAGGATAGCTTCAGCTTTTCGACCAATCATTCAATTTTCTCTCGCAGCATCTATACCCTCTTTTCTCTCTCACTGTACAGAGCGAATCGTCATAAAACAGGTTCGACGTACGAACTCAAAGGGAATCCCCTAGAGCGAGCATACTCGACCACCTGCATGACCTTGGTTTCTGCAATTTCAAGGTGGTAAATACCAGCTACTCCCCTCCCTTTCTGGTGAATCTGGAGCATAATTTGTACCGCTTCTTCCTCCGACCTTTGAAAAAACCGCTGAAGAATCTCAACTACAAACTCCATCGTCGTGTAGTCATCGTTGGCCAGCAAAACAGCATAGCGAGGTGGCTCTTGAAGTCTGGGGCGTCCCTCCTGAACTGCAATTCCCCCGCCCTGGTCTTGTTCCTGTTCTTCCGTTGGATTAGTCATAGATAAAGTTAAGAATATCATGACTCAATCCAGTCTGTGTTGCCTCACGAAAAAAAGACTTGCTGTTCTGCAGCAAAAAGCAGATACGTCATGCAAATGAGTGTAGACACCTTGAAACGCCAATTGGAATTAGCCCGCTTAGAGAGAGCACTCGAGGTCTCTGAGAGTCTCGCCAATCATCGCGCCTTATTAACGACCACAGAATTAGCGCGACTCAACGGAATTCTCACTGGAAAATCGGACAAATCCTCCGATCAGGCTCATGACCCGTGGCGTCACGAATCCGTCACCATTGAACTCCCATCGGGACAAACCAAAAGTCTTGAACTCGTCATTGACCCAGTCCTGACCGCTCGAGAGCTGCTTCATCGCGCAACTGAAACTGCAGAATCAGGAAACCCCGTCGATGCCGCCGTTAATATTTATGCTGGATTAGTCTTAGCCCACGTTTTTAAAGATGCCAACCGAAGGACAGCCGTTTTAGCGAGCCACTATTTTCTTCGTCGATATGGAGCACCCATCTCTGGCACAGCGCTCTACGAACTAGGTCTTGGTGACCTTCGGCAGCCTGGGCAAATTGACAGTTTAAGGGAAAATGTCAGCCAGCTCTGTCTTTTTGCAGAGAAAAAGAAGCAATCTCAACCTAATCAGTAACTTCAAATTTTCAGTTCAAGGCCTTCGAGCGATTCACCGATATTATTTTGAGGGATCGACGAATGGGGCTTAGCTTATCCGTTTCTAAAACTCCCGAAACGACAGCAGAAACAAAACCACCCTTGATTTGCTACTTTCCTGGCAGTAACCCAAGCGTTACTTGCTCAGAAGCAATGAAAAGAATTAAAAATGAGCACATAGAGGTTCAAACATTCACTCGCCCTGAAGCCTTTTTTGAAGGCAGAAATGAAGTCGTTCCGACTCTTTTTTTACTCTCGCTAGAAAGCAGAGAGGACATCCTCGCCATTGCTCAGCTCATTGCCGAACTCCACAAAAGAAATTGGCACTGGCAATCTCAACTCATGGTGGTCTCGGCAATTAATCACCCCAAACTTTGTGCCTTTCTATTGCAGAGAAACTGCATCGTCATTGCAAAACGCCTCACCACAGCCAGAGGTCTCAAAGATCGAGTCGATCGACAAATTGACCTTTTGCAGCTCACGCAAACTCAAACAGCCTCGACTACATCCCCTGAAACTGGATATCGCCAGCAGCCCGATCTGCCTTTTTCGATTCACTGGACTGAACCACTATTGATCGACGACGACCCTTGGTTCGTCCCACTAGAGAAGTTTGCCTATCAGAATTTGAAATACTGGACCGTGGAAATGCTCGGCCCGAGCCCTACGCTGGGGGACTGGATCCGAGAGGATGACAAAACCTGGAAATGGATCGAGCAGTCTGTCCGACCCTCGAACCGAAAGCAACTCACCCAAGGTTGGTACTTTCAAGGATTGAAGCCGTGCCATTATGAAAACCGGTGGCAATTCTCAGGCTCTTCTCCACGACTCTATTTCCGAAATAAGAAGAACATCCTATCAACCAAATTTTCATGCAACGGTAAGAGCATTTTGGAGGTAGCTCCCAACTCATCTTACTCAATCAACAAGCTCCGCCAATTAATTCGAAGCCAAGACACTTTTCCAGAACTACACTCCAGCCTAAATAAAAATAATCTTTTCTTTCGACCGGTCGACAACATGCTACTGGCTCGTAAATTCTTGCACCTTGCTCTGGATCAAAAATCTCTCTTTCTTATTTGGCAAAAGAACAATAAAATTCGGATTCAGGGCACAATTCACTCGATAGAGCGCGACTTATCAAAATTCTCTATACTGCTCTCACCAGAAAGCGTGAGCTACTGTGAACGAAGAGAAGACTTAGATGAAGGGAAAAACTTCCTTGGTAATTTCAACATTGATCTCGGTTGCGTCTTTTTCGCAAGCCCTAGTATTTTTGTCGATCGCCAGCAAAAACTGCTCACAGTATATCCAGAAAAGGTCTTTTTTCATGTGCAACGCCGAAGGGCACTGAGAATAAAAATCAAATCCAAAACTCCAATAAAAATCGTCATCCCTCATATTTCAGCAGAAATCGTCGACGTCAGTCAGGATGGAGTCTGCCTTAAATTTAAGGAACCAGATTTTGAACAACTAAAACTACTTGAGATAAAGAAGGCCACGTTGAAATTCGAGCACCAAAATATCGACTGTGAACTCGATCTACGATGGTCTAGGAAACCAGTCTCTAGCCACGGTGACTATGTCAAGGCTGGATTTCAATTTAGAAATCTTTCTAAGGTCGACCAACAAACCCTGCAGATCTTCATTTTTGAACAAAATATCTCAACACGCTAGTCACCACTTGAAAAACTCCAAAGCTCTTGATCCAACACTCCAGGATTGGTAGGGTGGTTTCAAGAAAAGGATACCCCACCATGCGAAGACCCTCATTTGCCCTCTTATCAGTTTTGGCAGCGATAAATTTAATCCAGCTAACCCAAGCGACGTTTGCCGGGCCCCCGACTCCCAGCCCGCGCGCATCTTTAGTTCCCGTGCACTCGCTCCGTCTTGAGGCAGTCATAAAAGATGGCAAAAAGTACTGGCTACCAGAAAAACTGAGAGCAAAAAAAGGCGAAAAAATCCACCTCCGACTCGAAAACCACATCCCTGGGCCTAACTCAATTCATGGTTTTAGATTGCCAGCCTTTCACATTGAGGAACTCGTCGACAACCAGGGCAAAAGCATTGAGTTCACCGCAGACCAGGCTGGCACCTTTAAGTTTGACTGCCAGTTGCACCCAGGTCATGTAGGTGGAGAGCTGATCGTCCAGGAATAATAAGTGACCCCTCCATTTCATTATCATATCGTTTTGCTGGAACCCCTGATTCCCCCCAATACAGGGAATGCAGGGCGTCTCAGTGTTGCAACCGGAAGTACCCTCCACCTGATCGAGCCCCTAGGATTTTCGATCGACGACAAGGCAGTCAGGAGGGCAGGACTAGATTATTGGAAATTTGTTGATCTACACGTCCATTCTGATTTTAGTTCTTGGTTGAAATGGTTCCATAAAAATGAACCAGAGAGCCCATTCTATCTCATTGAAGATAGCCCGCGCTCTTCCCGATTGATTTACGGTGCTAAAATTCCCTCGCGCGCAGCCTTTATTTTCGGGAAGGAAACCACTGGAATTTCGGTCGAAATCCAAGAAAAATACCAGGATCAACTTCTAAAAATCCCTATGTTTTCAAGGCACATAAGAAGCCTCAACCTAGCAAACTCCATCTCGATCGTCTTGTATGAAGCGATCCGACAGAATACCAATTAATTAAACTAATAAAAAATAATATTTGCATTTAATAGAATAATTCATTAAAAACTGGCAATCTATGCCTCACTTATTATTCCGTCGGTTGGGTCTCATTGGTTTAATCCTGGCGTTGATTGTGCCAAATTCTCCCGCCTCTGCTGCTCGACTCACCCCCGACCAACTCAGGGAGGTGGTCGCGACTTACAGGAATCTTCTAGTGGTCGCTGGTTCATCGCCAAGAAGTCCAACTCAGTCCCTCTTTACGGAGCGTGAAACTCTCACCCTCGCTCAAATTGAACAGGCCACCCGAAGCGTTCATCGTTTATTATCCAATCGAAATATGCCGCTCACAGTGAGTCGAATCGGCCTTTTAGAGCAGATACGATTGGGCGAAGCCCTTGGGAGCAGGGAAAAGTATTCTCTTCTTTTCGAACTCGAAACCCTCGACCAACTCATCCAAAACCAACTCGACCAAGAAGATCAAAAGAGAAATCGACGAAAGCACTTTATCGGTCGACTCGCCTCAATCGGTCTAGTGGCTGCAGCATCTCTGATTGAGGCGCTGCATCCACCTGCGACCGAAGCAGACCGGGCATGGACCTGGCCCACTTTCGCAGGCCTTGTCGGAACAGGCATCACGGGACTCACCTATCACTCTTATCAAATGACGAATTGGACTCCAGAAAAACACACCGACTCACGCCCATGGTCCCAGCAACTGACTGAGTTTGGCGCAAAACTTGACCCACTCATCAAAACTCGAATCCATAACGAATTATTCAATGATGAGTTCGTACTCGATGAAGAGATTTTTCCACAAATTCCCCATTACCGAATCCTTCTGGATTGGGCCTCCTCGCAGGTGGCTCTAGGACCCCTCAATTTTTTAGACGGGGCTGTCCATGGAGAGTACCAAGTCCCAGCCAATCTAGCCCAGAACGTGAATCAGATCATCGTGCCAGTCGCTCCAAACCTGAACGCCGTCAACGATATTCTCCTAGGATTTTTCAATCAAACACTTTCGGATACCCAACTCAAATCCTTGAGTCCCGAAAATTACCAGACCGCAGTACATCTCATGTCAGAGGAAATGAAAAAACAGCCACATGCCCAATGGAGCCATCTCGTCTCGCGCAGGCTCTTGTTCCTAACTCTCAAGCGCCAAGACCCCGAGGCTTTGTTCATCCTCCTGAAATCTAGAATTGGGATCATGATGCCAGTTCTCTACCCACTTTTTGTGTCCCCCCTGAACCAGGCGGTTCTCTTGGCAGCCCGAAAGAATCACCCTCAGCTCCTCAGTTTACTTGCAGCGCCCCGAGCTAGGGGTCCTCGTACTTTCATGACTATCCTGCTCCATCGCCCCACATTGGAGCAAGCCCGTCGAATTGCAACTCGCGCCGGATTTACGGCCGTCCTGGAGCAACTCGACCGACTCAACCATCCAGAGCCTGCGCCAGCACCGGAGCCAGAGACCTCCTCAACGATAAGACAGACTGCGGGACACGACCGAAGCACTCAAAGAACCCTGCTCGTCACCATTCTCCAACTCAAGCAGCGATACCAAGCCGCACAGGAGCGGATTTTTTATCACCCTGAAAGCGCCGTTTCAATCCACCGTCAAATTGAGCTCAGACTTGAACTACTTACGAAAGCCAACCGTCTGACCCCATTTGAGGCAGCTGCAGCCAAGGCACTTCTGGATCGGATCGAAGCTCCTTTCAACGAAAACTCCCAGAACTATGATCCCGATAATATCTACATTTGGAATACTGAAGCTAAAAAGGAAAAAACCCGAGAACTCCTCCAAATCGCCTACCTAGCACTCGAAGACCGCAAAGCTTTCGAGCGGCAAAATGGTAGAACCATGACTGATCAAGACAACGATGACAATTGGTCTAGTTGGATAAAAAACGTTCTCGTCGATGGAAGCCTAGCCTATGCAGTGGACGCTGGCAGGCAACTCGATCTTTCAAGGATCCCCAGCGTGAGCTCTTGCATTCCAGGGGTCGACCACAGAATCATCCACGGACTCAGTGGGCTCCATCCGGACGTAGCTATCCACGAAGGAGGAGACCACGAAGAGCACAACCTCAGAGTTTGGGAGCGCGCAAAAGCCGCGGGCGAAGCAACAAAGCGAGCCCAATTTAACAACTCCGTTTTCGACGCTCTGATCAGCGAATGGGTACAAAGTGGCGCAAACATGAGTCCGAACCCCGTCCAACTGGTCCAAGACTATCAAGTCTTCGTGACCGATCGAGCTCGTACGATCCTAGGAGAATCGTATCTTGGAACAGAAGAATTCAAGACTCTGATTGAAACCTTAGCCGAGTATCCATCAAGAATAATCGAGCGGACTCAATCAAAAACTAGTGAGTGAGTTTTTTAAACTTGACCCGATGGGGCTGAACCGCCTCGGCTCCGAGGCGCTTCTTCTTGTCCTCTTCATACTCTTGGTAGTTCCCCTCAAAAAGAACGACCCGGCTGTCGCCCTCGAAGGCCATAATATGAGTGCAAATTCGATCTAAGAACCAGCGATCATGGCTAATGACCATCGCGCAGCCAGCGAAGTTCAGCAGGGCTTCCTCCAGGGCTCGCAGCGTGTTGACGTCTAGATCGTTGGTTGGCTCGTCCAAAAGCAAGAGATTACCACCCGACTTAAGCACCTTGGCTAAATGCACGCGATTGCGCTCCCCACCTGAAAGCATGCTCACTTTTTTCTGCTGGTCTCCACCCGTAAAGTTAAACCGAGCACAGTAAGCCCGGGACTGAACTTCTCGGTTGCCGAGAAGAATAGTCTCATTCTTTCCGTCCGAGATCTCTTCCCAAACGGTTTTATCCGCATCGAGAGCATCCCTGGATTGATCCACATAGGCCATTTTCACAGTTTCGCCGATCCGAATCGTTCCTCGATCGGGTTTCTCTTGCCCGGTAAGCATTCTAAAGAGCGTTGTCTTGCCCGCCCCATTACCTCCGATAATTCCCACGAGACTTCCGGGAGGTAGGTTGAATGTAAAATCATCAAAAAGAACTTTTTCACCAAAGGACTTGGTGACTTGATTCGCTTCGATTACTAAATTACCCAGACGAGGTCCCGATGGTATGTAAATTTCCATCTCATCGACCTTCTCTGGACGATCCTCAGCTACGAGTTTATCATAAGCACTGACGCGGGCTTTACTCTTGGCCTGGCGAGCACGCGGACTCATTCGAATCCATTCGAGTTCACGCTCTAAGGTTTTTTGCCGCTTGGTTTCTTGCTTCTCTTCGAGTGCGAGTCGCTTGTGCTTTTGATCCAACCAAGAAGAGTAATTTCCTTCCCAAGGAATTCCATGGCCCCGATCCAGCTCCAGAATCCAGCCGGCGATATTATCAAGAAAATACCGATCGTGAGTGACAGCAACGACCGTGCCTTGGTAACTCTTTAAAAATTGCTCTAGCCACCCTACGGATTCTGCATCGAGATGATTGGTCGGCTCATCTAAAAGCAAAATATCAGGTTTTTGTAAAAGTAATCGACACAGCGCGACTCGGCGCTTCTCTCCCCCAGAGAGGTGCTTGACGTTCGCTTCGGGAGGGGGAAGCCTTAGGGCATCCATCGCAATATCCAGTGTCCGGTCAAGATCCCACCCATTAGCGTGCTCAATTTTTTCTTGAACATCAGCCTGTTCAGATAGAAGCTTTTCCATCTGATCGGGATCCATTTCAGGATCAGCAAAAGCCAGATTAATTTCCTCGAACCGCTTGAGCCACTTCATCAAATCGCCCATAGCTTCCTGGACGTTCTCTCGGACCGTCTTGGAATCATCTAACTGAGGCTCTTGCGGCAGGTAGCCTACGGAAATTCCATCACCCGGACGGGCATCCCCATTAAAATTCTTTTCAACGCCAGCCATGATTTTGAGTAAGGTCGACTTTCCAGATCCGTTCAAGCCCAAGACCCCAATTTTTGCCCCATAATAAAAGGACAAATAAATATCTCGAAGAACCTGCTTATTGGGGGGATAAATCTTGCCCACGCCTTGCATCGAAAACGCAAATTTCTGTGCCATAAGGCATGGATCATAGCGCTTCCCTAGGCGGATACCAACACCTTTCTTCGCAGGTAATCCTTTAAGCTGCCCGACCTATTCGACCGTGAATTGAATCGGAGATTCCTTCGCCTTACCGACCAAGGGCGGCCGCATCTGGCTCGGCATCTGGCTCGGCATCTGGCTCGGCATCTGGCTCGGCATCTGGCTCGGCATCTGGCTCGGCATCTGGCTCGGCATCTGGCTCGGCATCTGGCTCGGCATCTGGCTCGGCATCTGGCTCGGCATCTGGCTCGGCAT
>CANFJX010000020.1 GCA_947447665.1 Bacteriovoracaceae bacterium
CAGGCAGAAGGCATGAAGTTTGACTGAACCGGACGATCCTCGGTGCTTCAAACCGAAAATCAGACTCTGAAAGAAAAGTCCTTTAGCATTGGGACGTTCCAGCAGGTACTCGCGGTTGTGGCACCTCCAAAAAAGGTGAACGATTCCAGATGGCTGTGAAAGTACGGAAAATCGAGAGGCTCGCATAGATAAAGACGAGATGAAAGAACTGGGCCCAAGACGGTACTCCGTCCCCATCTTCCCCATCTTCGTGCAAGCTTCGTCATTGAGAGATAGACTTTTCTGGGTGAGGTGAATTAAAATTTCGTTTATGACTACTTTTCAAGCCGTCGTTTATGCTGCTGTGCATGGGTGGAGCGAGTTTTTTCCAGTGAGCTCACAAGCCCACCAGTCCTTGTTGGCTTATTTGGCAGGCTGGCAGCCGCCTTCGGGAGCTCTCATGACCGCTCTTTTGCTGGGTTCAACGCTGGCTTTGCTGGGTTTTTTTCGCCATGACTGGGCGAGTATGATTTCCTCTGTTTTGCAGGTGATTATCTACAGGAAAAAGCCGATGACTCTGGACGAGAGAATTCCGCTTTTTGTCGGGTTGACCACGCTCCCAGTTCTAATTGTATCCTTTTACTTTGGTCCGGCGATTCATGCCATGGAGTGGTCGCCATGGAAAGTTTGCGCTGTACTGGGGGGTACAGCGATCCCGCTTTGGTTCTTTGATTATTGGGGCCGCAAGATCAAGGGGATGTATGATTGGAATTTATTGGATGCTTTGGTCGTTGGGCTCACCCAGGCGACAGCCTTATTTCCCGGTTGGGACCGCCTGAGCGGGCTCTTGCTTGGGGCTTTTCTGTTGAATTACAAACGAGAATCTGCGCTGAAATATGCGTATTTCTGCCTTTTTCCAATTCTATTGGCCAAAGCAGGGCTCGGCCTTCATGAGTTGGATTTTCACGCTGCTATGCCGATGCCGGACCTGAGTTGGCTATCTTTTTCTGCGGCTGTGGTCGTCAGCTGTTTGGTGAGTTTATTGGCCATCGGAGGAGCAACGCGCCAAATCCAGCAAAAGGGCGTCGGGCAGTTGATGTTTTATCGGTTTGCCTTAGTTCTAGTGGTGAGTGGTTTTCTCTGGTTCCGAGGAGCCGCTTAGGTCTCGGCTTTTGGATTTGCAGCGTCTACCATTTCTTTAAGTTCCTTGCCCACTTTGAAAAATGGAACTTTTTTAGGAGAGACTTGCACAATCTGTCCGGTTTTTGGGTTCCGGCCCTGGTAGCTGCCATAATTTCGATTTACGAAAGATCCAAACCCTCGGATTTCAATTCTTTGGTCGTTTCGGAGAGCCTCCGACATCATATCAAAAATCATGCTGACGACTGTTTCTGATTGTTTGTGCTGTAGGTTTCCTTTTTCTGCAATCACATGGATCAAATCAGCTTTTGTCATAAGAGTTGAGGCTCCTTTAAATCATGTCTCTCAATTAAAATTTTCCCGGATCGAGGGTCCAGTTTTGAGAATTTAAAATTTTTATCTTATCACTATAGTTCTAAGGCTAAAGATAGGCCATCGATTTTGCAAGAATTTTTTGATTTTAGCCCGTCTCTAATGCCACTTGACGATCGAGATGATAATTTCAAACGTGATGAGGAGAATGATGACCATTTCCAATAAGGTTTCACGTTTAGACTTCGAAAGATCGACAATCACCTCGATACTTTCCTGGATAATCTTGATCTTGTACTCGAGGCCACGGTATCGGATGTCTATTTCCATCATCGCCTTGAGTTCTTGGTGCATTTTGTCGAGTTCGACGTTTTCCCAAGTTTCATCCGGTGAATCCACAATATAGAGATTGGAGATGATTTCCTGTTTCGTGTCCATGCAAAGACCGATGAACTTGATCAGATCTTCTGTGCTCTCGAGCATTCTTCCCTGGCGGCGGAGAGTTTTTGAGAATGAATTGATCTTGAGCAAAAGATTTTCGATCAAAATTTCGTAGTATTCTAGCGCTGTGCTCTCTGCCAAAAGCATACAGGTGATTTTGACTACCGGGAACGTCAAGGTAGGGACCACGACTCGATCAAAGTAAACCTTGCTACCCGTGGGCGGCGGAGCCCCGGGGGCGATGAGCGTATCCTGGACCTCGAGCAGGAAAACGTCTGTAGCTCTTCCTTGGTCCGATGGAACTCGATATTCTTGAATCGAGCCGAGTTCCTTTTCTTGCAGATCCTCAGGGACGTTGAAGAAAACAACAGCCCCGTAATTGTAAACAAAAAGGTACGAATCAGGGGAGTATTTTACGATCATCTCGTAATTCGAGAACTCGAGGGCCGGCTGGGTAAATTTCTCTCTCAGGTCTTTTAGGCGCAGTTTTTCAGCAATGTGAATCGCCTTGATTTTAAGAAGTTTTGATTGACTGGTTGGGGTAGGATTCATGTTTGTCGCACTTCCTTAATGCCTGGCAAATTCCATAATTCTAGTATGAATTTTTTATGATTATTCCGATTTCCTCGATAAATAACTGCGATCGCTGTTTGTCTTCCTTTGGGTGAAATTTGAAAATCTTGGATCATTAAGTCATTTTGATTCAAGGAGTGGTCGAGTCCAGCTTTTACCGTCTTGGTTAGCTCTTCGACCACGAGCTCGCAGGAGAATGTGATCGACCTTCCTAAAACGCGGTCCTCAAAGAAAGTCATACCTACCATGACAGCGATGACGATCAGAGCGCATAGCAGCGCCATGTCTCCGTGCCCAATGCCGATGCAAATACCCAGGGCTGCGACTACAAAAATTGTTGCCGCGGAGGTGAGGCCAGAAATAGTGCCTCGGGATTGGATAATTGTCCCGCCCCCTAGGAAGCCAATGCCAGAGACAATCTGAGCTGCGACTCTCCCGGGATCTCCAAACGAGCCCTGATTTGCAATCGTAGTAGAGATTAAGACTGATGTAGCTGTATAGAGGGTCGATCCCAGGCAGATCATCATATTGGTCTTAATGCCCGCAGGCTTATTTTTTAGTTCTCGCTCCAATCCAACGATGCCTCCACAAAGTATGGCAAATGCGATTTTCGGCAAGAAAAATTGAAGAACCTCCGGAAATGTCATTGAGATTGAGCTACCTATCATCCTTCTATTTTAGTGCTTTCATTGGAAATCAGGCAAGGATCTTCTTCGTTGGCAGTGTGTGTTTGACGTGGTGAGCTATTACTGAGTGACTTGAGCCTTGAATGGGTAGTTTATCTATAATTAGTTTATAAAACTATCGACTTCAGTAGCAGCAAAGAAATGGTTTAGTTAGCGATTTATTTGCTGTATGAGAGAGGGTATGAGTCGATTCGATGCCGTCTTAGTAGATGATGATCCATTAGTCCGGATGTCCTGGAAAATGGTGGCCAAGCAGAAGGGTAAATCGATTCTGCTCTGCTCGTCTGTAGTTGAATTTCGTGAAAAAATAGAAGCCTTAGATCGCTCTACCCCGATTTATCTCGATTCCAACCTAGGGGAAGGGGTGAGAGGAGAAGAGTTTGCTCTCGAGCTTTCCAGTCTTGGTTTTACTGAGATTTTCCTCGCTACGGGCTATGACTCTGGTGATCTGGGGCCCCTTCCTGGAATTAAAGGGGTCATTGGCAAGGACCCCCCATTCTAAAATCTCGATCCAGAGGTCTTTACTTTACCTAATTAGTTCGGTATTATCCTTCCTGGTTTTAAGGAACTCCACGGCCTGGGGTTTAATTCCGAAAGGCAGTACTTAAATGTTTCAAGTGCATCAACGCTTTCCGCTCTCGGTTCTCTCCATTTTCCTTTCCTGTGGAATAGTTGCCTGCAAGCCTAAACGCTGGGAGTGGTACTATCCCGAGTCCTCCTATCCCGAGTCCTCCTATCCCGAGTCCTCCTATTCGCCTACTGTATTCAGGCGGGAGGTTCAAGTCTTCAGGAGTATTCAAGTAGATTCGATCTCGCCCATCTCAGGTACTGCCCAAGGGGGGACGCAGGTTGAAATCATCGGCAGATCCTTCTCTCCGGGCGTCATCGTTGAAGTTGGATCCAACCGATGTACTTCACTCGTCTTTGTGTCCTCCACTCGTTTGAGTTGTGTCACTCCCCCTGGGCAAGCAGGGGCGTCGGTGACTGTGACTGTTCAAAATCCCTTGGAGCGATCGTTAGGTCGGGGCTCTTTGTGGGGCGCGTTTACCTACGTCCGGCCGGCATTGCCAGCCGCAGCCGCTCGAGCTCAGGCAGCTCCTTTGCCTGAGGCTACTCGAGTTCAACCATCGTCTACTGAAGCTCTTCCGCTAAATCCCACGGGTGGCCAGCGTTGGCCTTGGGGTCAGTTCGATGAGGTCATGCCTCCGCCTTTCCATCTGCTTCATTGGTTACCGGATGGGCATCCAGTGCTGAATGGCGCGCCGGCGCCGAGAGGCGTACCAGTGCCGAGAGGCGTACCAGTAATAATACCGCCTCGAGCTCACCCACAAGTGCAGGAGGCCCGCCCCGCTCCTGGGCTCCGGTCTTATCAAGGGTCGGAGGCTCAGGCTCTCAGAGAGCATCGGGCGTTTTTTTTCTCAAACGGAGGCAGTGGTCAAGGTGGTCCTCATTGGCTAGATGAGTTTGCCTGGAGAGGCCGAAGAATTCCGATTATTCATTGGGAAGAAGCGCAGCTCCCGCAATATGTGGTTCGCACTCCTGATGCTGAGCTCCGTGCCGCTGGTTTTTCTGCAGGTGATTCGCTGACCCAAGAACAGGTAGAGGCGTCTCCGCATCAAGACCTTCTTCTGGACCGGTTGACTAGCGGAGAAGTGGTTTTCGAGCGTGAAGCATTGAATCCAAGCTTTAACTTGCGAGTAGTGAGTCAAGCAGAGCAAAATCGGATCGATCACTTTCGGCATCGAATCGAACAAAGGATTCAAGAGCTGACCCGAGAAAGAGGCCACGAAGTGCAAAGTGATGGAGGGGCTCAGGTTCGGTGGTATATGAGTCCCGGAAGTGTCGGAAGCCTTCACGTGAATGATTTTGATCAGGATCTGCAGCAGTTTGAGATATTTTTGGATGCCGTTCAAAATAACCAAGAAGACTTAGCTTATGAGTCCCTTCTCTCGCTTGCGCTCAAGTTCGATCATCTGCACGCCGAAGCCAGAAGTGGATTTATCCAAGTTTTTAGTTCCTTTTTCGTTACTAAGGAATTTCCCTCAGAAGGCCTCAGACAGCGATATCTTCACTTTCTCTTGAGGTGCGGAGGAATTTTCTAAGCCGGATAACGGTCACACGCCTGTTCGGTCAGCTCCCCAAATGTATTTATGGATCTGGAGTTGGAACCGGACCGGCAATCGATCTGCAAGAACTTGTTCAGCAAGCCACTGGGGGGCAACGCCTGGGAAAGAGCCGGGCGAATTTTTAGCCGGGAGCGCAGGCGAAAAAAGAATTTCCTGGCAAGGGAGTACCCCCGACGTGACCACCGATTTGGCCCAAGCGTAATCCTCCTGAGAGGCAATCACAAACTTGATCTCATCGGAGGCTTTAAGGAGAGGCAGGTTTTTACTAAATCCTCCGCGGCACATACCGCTCGAGGGCGTTTTGATGTCGAGAACGATTCGTGCGGAGCGGACGACCGGTTCAATTGAGATCTCACCATGGGTTTCGATACTCACTTCATAACCGCTTTCGCTCAGGGCTTGAACCAGGAGCGGAGTCTGGCGTTGGAGCAAGGGTTCGCCCCCAGTGATCAGCACCTGTCGTGTCCCGAACCCTTCGATTGTTTCAATTATTTCGGATATCCTCATCCGAGTTCCGCCTTTAAATGAATAGGCGGAGTCGCAATAGGTGCACCTGAGATTACATCCAGTGAGCCGGATAAAAACGAAGGGCATGCCCGATCGAGAGGTTTCTCCCTGTAGGCTGTGAAAGATTTCCGTAACTAAAAGACCATCAAAGTGCATAGGCGCCATTTTTTACCATTCGAACTCTCCCGAGTCGACCCATAAAACAGGAGAGGCTCCAGTCTCTTGCGTGCGACTGAAGCCTCTTAGGATGAAGAGGAGGTCCGAAAGGGACCCCCTTTGAAAACTTACTTTTAGGACCACCTTGGTCCTTGTTTTCCTCCTTTGGCAGCCCGGCTGGCAAGAACTGCTGGGGTGAGACAGTTCGTAGCCCCGTGGCTTTGCGTCCTGGTCTTTCGGCCAGTTTGCCCTTTTCAAAGGGGGTTATGGGTAAACCCACCTCTTCTAGCGACCCGATCCTTCAGGTCGTAATCTTTTTTCAGGGACGGACAATCTGAGGGATGCTGATCAAGTTGAGTCTAGTTTTTGTCCGCTCTCGATCTCAATAAAGAGAGTGTAACGCTGGGCGTTGTTGAATTCAAGTGGATTCTATAACTGCTTGGTATTGATCCGAAAATTTAGACCCTCCCTATTATCCGCAAATTCAGGTTAAGATCGATTAAATGGAAACGCAGCTCGGAAAGTTGAGCCTAGGTTTGGGAATTAGCCTGGTATGGTTACTATTCTTTGGAATGTCTCAAAACTCCCATGCAGCTGAGGCAACCAGGGAACACGAATATATTGAAGAAGTGGAAAAAGATTACGCCCTCAGGCAGTTTAAGCCACTTCGGATTACAAACGTGCGGGGTGATATTTCTGTCCAGGGTTGGTCCCTCGACAAGCTAAGAATAAAATTTAGGAAAAGAGTCGTGAGCTCGAGCCCTATTCAAGCTACTCAGCTCCTGAGCACTATGGACTATCGCTACAGCCCAAACGAAAGCAGTTTAGAAATTTCCAGCCAGTACGGTAAGGACCTCTCTATTGCGGAGCGAATCAAAGAAAAGGAAAATCCCAAAGTTCGCTTAGAAATCGTTGTCTATGCGCCGTCCCACCTGAAATTGAACGTCTGGGGAGTGGATGGGTCGTTGATTTTAAAGAACTGGGGGGGGCTAGCCGAGTTGCGATCGCATTCCGGATTGGTGCGAGTGGAGAATTTTAAGGGCGAAGCCGTTTCGGTTACTTGTGAGTCTTGTTCCGCTCAGTACAAAACAGTTCGCGGCTCAATCCGAAGTAGCACCGGAAAAGGGGCTGTGGAGCTGAGTCAGGTTGAGGGTCGAAATATCTATGTTGAGACATTGGATGGGGCGATCCAACTGTTTGAGGTGGTGGGAGATCAGCTCTACACTTCAAGGCAAGGTTCGATTCAGGGGCGATTTTTGAAAGGAAAGGTCGAATTTCACGCTGAAGACTCAAAGGTTTCCTTGAGTGAGCTTGATGGCTTCCTGAGCGGCTACTTGGAAAAGGGATCGCTTCAGGCTCAAGTCAAAAGCTGGAAGCCGACAGATCAGGCAATGATCGAGACGTTAGCGGCAGATGTTGATCTCACTTTTCCGCGGCTGTTCTCAGCAAGTGTTGATGTCTGGAGTAAGCAAGGCTCCTCAGAGATTCGATTACCATTAGTCCAGGAAGCTGACTTGCCCATGTCGGGACCCCTGCCAACGGGACGGATGATGGGACGAGTGCGCGAGGGAGGCAAGCTTCTTCGTGTCTTGAGCGAAACAGGCTCGATTCAGCTCCATTCAGAAGTTTTGTAAATTCAGTTTTAAAAAAAAATCACAATTTTAAAAAAAGGTATTGCGCAAAAATAGGAACGCAGTTAGAACCACTTTCACTTCGGCACTGACGAATAAGCGAACGCCGCAAACAGCGGTAATCGTGATAGTTCTTTGAAAATTAGGATGAATTTTTTGAAAGAGAAAGTGGGGGTA
>CANFJX010000021.1 GCA_947447665.1 Bacteriovoracaceae bacterium
ATGGCTTTTTTGTCCTTCGTGGTGCGAATATTGGCCGAGGCAATATTAATCCCACAAGATGTAATCGTCTGGGACATGAGCGCAAGTAGGCCGGGCTCATCCAAAGAGAGCACCCGAATTCTTACATGCCTCTTGATCGCCTCCTGGGAGTGGAGATTCCATTGAACATCTACTCGACGTTCCTCATCATTATCAATTGCTTTGGTACAGGTAGCAGTGTGAATCGATACCCCACGCCCCCGCGTAATAAAACCAATAATCCCGTCCCCAGGTAGAGGATTACAACACTTTCCGAAGCGGATCAGAACATCATCTAAATGGGCAACCGTAATCGCGTTTCGTGATTCGCTTCGTTTTTTAGCGGCACTAAAGACTCGCTTCAAAAAACTTTGATCCTCGGCTTTAGCGTCCTCGAGTTTTTTCTCTCGCGCCTCCTCCGGCACTAGCGCCCGAACCACATGCTCGGTGCCTAATCGACCATACCCTACAGCGACGTACAACTCTTCTTTAGTTCTGGCATTAGCTGCAGCAAAAGTTTTTTCAATCTCTCCCGACTTCTCCAACTTTGAAAGACTCAAACCATAGGGTCGCAGGGTCGTTTCCAGAATCTCACGGCCCAACTCGGAAGCTCGATCTCGCTCCTGCTCCTTAATGAAGCTTCGAATTTTGGCCTTAGCCTTGGAGCTTTTAACAATTTTGAGCCAGTCCTTCGAAGGTGTTTGCTGCGGAGCCGTGATGATTTCGACTGTATCCCCGGATTTAAGCCGATTCCTGAGCGGGACGATTTTTCCATTCACCTTCGCGCCCACGCACTTATTACCTACTCCCGTGTGCACGGCGTAAGCAAAATCTAGCGGGGTTGCTCCGTGAGAAAGCTGCTTCACCTCTCCCTTAGGAGTAAACACAAAAACATCCTCAGCAAAAAGGTCGATCTTGACCGTCTCAAGGAACTCATTAGGATCCGACAAATCCTTGTGCCACTCAAGTAAGCGATTCACCCAATCCAAGTTCTCTCGGGAGCGAGTATCGAACTTACCCTCTTTGTATCGCCAGTGAGCAGCGATTCCCCGATCGGCAACCATATGCATATCCTGGGTACGAATCTGGATCTCCACCCGCTCTCCGGTCGGCCCGATGACTGTCGTGTGCAGGGACTGATAGGCATTGGCCTTCGGCATTGCAATATAGTCTTTAAATCGACCCGGCACTGGCTTGTAGGCAGCATGAATCACGCCCAGCGACTTATAACACTCCGTAATATTGTCGACGATGATTCGAAAGGCGATGGTATCGTAAACCTGATCAAAATCAACTCTGCGACGTTCCATCTTTTTAAAAATGGAATAAAAATTCTTCGCTCGTCCTGTCACCGTAGCCTGAATATCGTATTCAGAGAGCTTCTCATCTAAGACTGCTCCCAAATCTTCCAGATACTTTTCTCGCTCTTTTTTGGTCTTCGAAATCCGATGAGCCAACTTATAATAGAACTCCGAGTGCAGATACCTGAGGCAAAGATCCTCGAGCTCCATCTTGATCCAGCTAATCCCAAGCCGGTTAGCGATCGGGGCATAAATATCCAGAGTCTCTTGGGCGATGATTTTTTGCTTGATCGGATTCAAGTGCTCCAGGGTTCTCATATTATTGAGTCGATCCGAGAGCTTGACAATAATCACCCGGATGTCCTTAGCCATGGCCAGAACCATTTTCCTGAAGTTCTCAGCCTGCTTTTCTTCCGTGGTCTTAAAGGTTATTTTCGAAAGCTTCGTGACACCGTCGACGAGCTCCGCAACTTCTTTTCCAAATTCGACTTCAATCTGCTCCAGAGTGGCATGAGTGTCTTCAACGGTATCATGAAGCAAGCCAGTCACGATGCTGGCAATATCCAGCCTCAAATCAGCCAAAGTCTGAGCGACCTCGATTGGATGAATCATGTAGGGCTCACCACTGGAGCGAACTTGGCCGCGATGAGCTTCTTCGGCAAAGCGATAGGCCTTCTCAATAATGTCCGGCTTAGACTCTGGGTAATAACTCGCTACTTTACTGCAGATAGTTTCTAAGCTCGCCGGAGGTCGCTTAGCCACTTTGCCTCCCGAGGGACGAAAGCCCCAATCGTTTTTCCACGACCGTCTTTAGTTCAGAATAGGCGCGCTCTAGCGAGTCATTGATAATCATCACATCAAACTTTTGCCCTTCGAGTATTTCAGCTTCTGCATTTTTTAACCTCTTCTGAATGACTTCTTCAGAGTCGGTTCCTCTTTTACGCAAACGAGCCTCTAGCTCAGCTAGACTCGGAGGAGAAATAAAGATCCGGTAACACTCTCGTGGATAAGCAAGACGAAACTGCTCGGCTCCCTGAACATCAATATCGAGAAGAACAGAAAATCCACTGGCAAATGCTCGTTCGATCACCTCTTTTGAGGTTCCATAATAATTTCCGTGCACATGCGCCCACTCTGCAAAACGATTAGCTTCAATCTTTTTTTTAAAGTCTTCTTGAGACAAGAAGAAATAATCGACCCCTTCTTTTTCAGCGCCCCTCGGCTTTCGAGTCGTGCTCGAAATAGAGAGGCGCATGGAGGGAAAGTCATTAAGAAGCCTTTTACAAAGCGTTGTTTTACCCGCTCCAGACGGGGCAGAGAGTACAAACAAAAACGTCTTTGATGGATTCTCCATTACAAAACACCTAACTAATTAGCGGCCGAAACCGGTGCATGAGCCAAGGACTCGAGGCCCATTTTTCTAAATTTTGCGATTCGATCTTCCACGAGTTTTTCAGGATGATTCTTCCACAGAGGCATCAACTCGTTGAGATTCTTAGAAAGGGCTAGCCCCAGGAGCCTGGCTGACTCGGCCCAATTTCGATGGGCTCCTGCTTTCGGTTCAGGAATAATCTGATCAATAATTCCGAGCTTGAGAAGCTCGCGCGGGCTCATTTTGAGTTTCTCACTCGCTCTCTCCGCGAGGCTAGAATCACTCCAAAGAATCGATGCGCAACTTTCCGGTGAAATCACCGAATAAGTGCTGAACTCTTGCATGAGAACTCGGTTGGCCACACCTACAGCCAATGCACCTCCCGATCCCCCCTCACCAATCACTACAGAGATCACAGGAACCTTGAGTTTGAACATCAAAAGGATACTTTCAGCAATCGCCTGCGATTGTCCGCGCTCTTCAGCCTCAAGTCCTGGATAAGCTCCGGGGGTATCAATAAAAGTGATCACGGGCATTTGAGTTCGATTCGCCAACTCCATCAGGCGCATCGCCTTACGATAGCCATCCGGCTTGGCCATTCCAAAATTCCGCTCCATTTTTTGCTTGGTGGTGCGACCTTTTTGGTGGCCCAGAATTAGAACAGAAAACTGATCTTTTTCGGAATCAAGATTGGCACCGGCTTGGGCTCCAGTCCCGTTAGAATGAAGACCCTGAGGCGGCCAAGTGGCCACCCCACCGAGCAGCGCCTGATCATCACTAAAAGTTCGATCGCCATGCAGCTCCATAAAATCAGGGAACAAAAGATCGACGTAATCACGGGTATAAGGTCGACTCGGGTGCCGAGACAGCTGAACTTTTTGCCAAGAGCTCAACTTGGCATAAGTATCATCAATCAAGGTTGCTACTTTTTTCTCTAAGATATTAATTTCATTCGTAAAATCAACACCTTCTTGGGTCGAGATTTCCCTGAGGTCCTGAAGTTTTTTTTCAAGATTGACGATGGGTTTTTCAAAGTCGAAAAAGGCTTCTATCATGCCTAGAACCTAGCACGAGTTGCTGGATTCTGGAGGAGAAATTTGCGCTAGCGAATCTCCCACCCCGAAACGCGCCCGGCTTCGAAATAAACAATCCGCTTAGGTCCGATGCTCCAGTTCTCAGAGAGGCCATTAAGGTAGATCCAGCGTTGGTTTCCCACCTGGGGATCACCTGCCGATTCGACTGCGCGGGGCTGGCCCCAAACGCTCAACACGTCGTCCTTCTCCATTCCTAAAGTCAGCTCCCCGAGACGGAGAGCCTGATGGATTTGGGCATCCATTTCTTCGCCCATCTCTGAACCAGCAAAATCGGACTTTGAAATCGAGGAGGGGTGCCGACGAGAATCCAAAGCGGCTTGAGTGACAGGATCGGTCGGCTCAGCCCCCCACTTGGCGATCGTGCTACAGGCTGAGGTCAGAGTCATAAAAATGACGATTAGGGATCGATTCAGTCTCACTTTTTTATCCTTCTATTTGTTTTGTCGGCAATAGACGGAATGACTTGAGCTGGCAGAGTGACCCAGTTATTCTATTAAGCATGGCCGCTGATCAACCCCCCCCCTCTCCTAGCTCTCCATCCCAAAACAGAGCGCCTCGTTTCGGGATTTTTAAGGGTATTTCAGAGGTCTTAAAAGCCCTCAAGTCTCCCGACCAGCCGAGCAGACGGATGGCATTTGTCTTTCTCCTCAGTCTTTGCGGTTTCTTCGCTGTGATCGTGATGGCTCTTCGCCCCCATCACCCCCCCCACGTCCCTCCCAAGGGGTCCGACTCGCAGGCCGGAGAACACGTCGCAAGCAACGAGCACTCAAGGGGTACCGGACAAGAAACACCCATCGATAAAAACCTCTACAAGAAAAGCTTAATCGAGGCGGGCTCGTTCCAAATTCAACTCACCCCCTCGGCAGGCGCCCCACCCACAGGAGAAGTTCAAGACCTCGCCACGATCGACGTGGTCCTTCTCTGTGACAGCTCAGAGACAGGGGAGTGGATGAAGCAGGCTCTCCCCAAGGTCCGCAATATCCTCATTAATATTTTTCTCACTACTGAACGCGAAGAACTCATGTCCCCACTTGGTAAGAAAAAGCTCAAAATCCACATCACTAAAAAACTGAACGAGTGGCTACCCAAGGGACATATCGAGGATATCTTCTTCTCGAAGCTGATTTTAAATTAACGAACCCGAAATTACTCCCACCTTCACAGAACACAACTGCTTTCATTTATCTAAATTCAGTACGAATCTTAACGAACACTCTACGTAAAGAGCATGACTGAACATGACTAATGAAGATTTGATTAAATACATAAATAATATTGACATTAACGCACCCAGTCACTGACACTATAAGTTCACACTTGGAAGCATCCCAAGTGATTAAGCTAAAAGGATCATTAAATACCTGCGAATCCATCGGAACATTTTTTATCGTGAGCGGTAATGCCATGAAATCCACAGCTGCAGCCTTAGGACAGTGATTCTCGAAGGGTGGTTCGCAGAACGTTCCCGACTCTTCATCTACCGGATTCAGGCCACAAACTCGGGTCGGGTCGCTTGCCTTTCTCCAAGAGCTTTTTCACTTCCTGGAGTTTTTTACCTTGGACGTCTTTGAGTTCATTGATTTTAAAGTCTAGTTCTTGAGCTTTTTTGCTTTTTTCAGAGCTCAA